>NZ_NFKJ01000023.1 GCF_002160325.1 Lachnoclostridium sp. An181 | reverse complement strand
TTTGAAGTTTTCGTTGTAACGTACTGACATAGCGATGTCCTCCTTGGTTTGAATAATATTATAATATATTATTCGAACAAGTTGTTACAAATTTACTATATCACTACATTGCTTTCCTATTCTCTGAATACTATACTGCCGAGTATTCCTCCGGAATGGTAAAACTAATCCGTACACTGCCAAATGGACGAAATAAATTGTTTTCGAAAAAACTTATCCTCTCCCTTTTTGGAACTGTTTTCGTCTATCTTGCGTGCTACGTCCCGCAGTTACTGTATTTACACAAAACGTATGGTTTCTCCAATCTTCTTGCACCCCTGCGCTCGCTTTCTGCTATGTCAGATTCCATGTTTGGAAATCTTTCTCTGCTTGGATATATCATACTGATCTATACGATACGCCTCATGATGGCAGTGTTTGTACTGTATGTCATTATTATTTTATCCTTGTATTTTCGTCACACGATCCCTGCTGCCTCACTGACAGGTGTTCTGCTTGCTCTGCCGCTTTTTGTCCATATTCTTGGGATTCGGATGTTCGACTACTGCTCACTCAACGCATTATTTTCCGTCAATCTGATGTTTCAGGAGTGGAATAAATACGTAACAATCCCTATTTTGTTCCTGCCTGGCATCGGAATTGTCCTTTTCCATCTGACTGCAAAAAAAATCTCAGCCAGACAGTGAGTTGTTTCCCTAAAAATCCCTATTTTTTCAAAAAATTTATGGGACAGAAAATTCCATCGAAATCCTCTGTCCCATAAACACGTTTTTTTCAATCTTTATTTTTTTCAAAGACAGTACTTGCCATTCTTCTATCCAAGGCATTATACAAGGATTGTAAGTTCCCCTGCCAGCAACATCGCTGTAACTGCAAAAACCAACAGATAATATTTCACCTCATCCGCAAACGGAGGCATACTCAAAAACCAGTCTTTCACTTTTTTTCTTCCACTAAAAAAAATCAGTACAGCCTGTATGACCGGCATCAGAAAGATTTCCACTTTCCCTGAGTAGCTGTCAGCAATTCCCTGACTGTTAAAGTGCATTGGTATCCTGTCCGGCAAAAACCAATAGGATACTGCTGCAATCACAAATGTAAAAATACAGATGAACCATGATTTTTTATTATTCAAAAACCAGCTTGCCATATTCTTTCCCTTCTTTTTTTCGTATTATGCCTGATGCACCGCCTCTAAAACTTTCTTTAAATCCCATACATTCATCTGTCCCGGCGCAGATGTTTTTCCCACTGCTCCAAATGTCATGACTGACCCTGTGCATTCCCCTGCGACCCTGCTCAAGGCGCCAAGCCCTGCCATGGACATGGTGATCAGAGGAACACTGTCTTTTTGTCCGCTCTTTTCCACAGTTGACAAAAGAAGAGTCAGCACATCCTTTTGTGTCCTTGGCATCACTGCAATTTTTGCAATATCTGCACCCAGTTTTTGCATGGAATCCAGCCTCTTCACAATCTCCTCTTTTTCCGGGGTTTTTTCAAAATCATGATTGGACGCGATCACCACTTTTTCCTCTCTGTGTATGCCATCAATTAACTCCCGGACCACTTTTTCCCCTGTGAACAGTTCCACATCCAAAAGATCCAGAAAGCCACTTTTTGCTACTTCGAGGTTGAGTTTTTGATATTCCTCTATAGAGATTTCCTTCTCTCCGCCTTCCTTTTTTGTTCGGAAAGTAAAGAGAATCGGCATGTCCTTAAGAATTTCCCTCAACTCTTTTGCCGTTTGTTTTACCTCTTCTAAACAAAATACCTTTTCGTACCAGTCTGCGCGCCATTCCACAATGTCAGCCGGAGTCTTTTGGATCTCTTTTGCTGTTTCTAGGATCTCGTCTCTTGTTTTTCCCACGATCGGCACACAGATTTTAGGGATTCCGGCTCCAAAGGTAACCCCTCTTACTGTCACGTTTTTCATCCAACTCCCCCTTTTTCTTTCGGTTTATGCTCTTGTAAAATCTATAAACAGTATACGATTCCCCATGTATATTTTCAATATAAACATCTATAATCTCTTCCAGCCTTCTCTAATGTCCACATCATATTTTTTTGCAAGTCATATTTATATAGTCCCATTATTTTTAATTATATTTAATATTTACTTTGTTTTATCAGCCAAAAGTATTTCTTTGTTTGAGATTGGATGGTTTGGTTACAATTTATTCTTAACGAAAAGAGACACAGGATTTTTATCCTGTGCCTCAAAAATATTTTTCCCGCTCTCGCATCAAGGTCAAGCCGTTGTGGTTAGGGAATATTCACTTTTATAAAATGCTATTATGAATGATTATTCAGCATCTGCGTAGAGAGTTACCAGTTTCTTCAGATACTGATATCTGTCTTTTGCTTCTTCCTCATTCTGTGCAAACAGTTTTGCAGCTTTCTCAGGGTTCTGTCTTGCAAGTGCGTTGTAACGTACCTCGCCGTTCAAGAATTCCTGATAATCTCCTGTAGGCTCTTTGCTGTCAAGGAAGAATTTGTTTCCTTCTGCCGCAGGGTTGAAACGGAAGTTGTTCCAGTATCCGCATTCAACAGCCAGCTGCTCTTCTGTCTGAGCTTTGCTCATACCTTTCTTGATTCCATGGTTGATACATGGAGCGTAAGCGATGATCAAAGATGGTCCCGGATAAGCCTCTGCCTCTGCGATTGCTTTTACTGTCTGGTTGAAGTCAGCACCCATTGCAATCTGTGCCACATATACGTAGCCGTAGCTCATGGCAATTCCTGCAAGGTCTTTCTTCTTCGTTTCTTTTCCGCCTGCTGCGAACTGTGCTGTTGCACCTGTCTTTGTAGCTTTGGATGCCTGTCCGCCTGTGTTGGAGTAAACTTCTGTATCAAATACCATGATGTTGATGTCCTGCCCGCTTGCAAGTACATGGTCCAGACCACCAAATCCGATATCGTAAGCCCATCCGTCACCGCCGAAGATCCACTGGGATTTCTTAGCAAGGAAATCTTTGTTGTTTACGATCTCTTTGCATACATCACAGTCACATCCTTCAAGTGCTGCAACCAATTTATCTGTAGCTGTACCGTTTGTAGCGCCGCATCCGAATGTTTCCAGCCATTCATTGCATGCTGCCTTCACTTCATCAGATGCTTTGTCTGATGCTGCAACAGATTCTACTTTTGTCTTAAGACCATTTCTGATCGCTTTCTGAGCAAGCAGCATACCGTATCCAAACTCTGCGTTGTCCTCGAACAGAGAGTTTGACCATGCAGGTCCTTTTCCTTCCGGTGTCACTGTATATGGTGTGGAAGGTGAGGAGTTACCCCAGATGGAAGAACATCCTGTCGCATTTGCGATATACATTCTGTCTCCGAAAAGCTGTGTAACCAGTTTTGCGTATGGTGTTTCACCACATCCTGCACATGCGCCTGAGAACTCAAGCAATGGCTGTTTGAACTGGCTTCCTTTTACAGTTGTCTCTTTGAATTTTGCCACTACTTCCGGTTTCACTGGAATCTCTCTTCCGTAATCGAAGTATTCCTGAACATAAGCATTTGCCTCCATGTTTTCCATAACAAGGGCTTTCTCGCCTTTCTTTCCAGGACATACATTTGCACAGGAACCGCATCCTGTACAGTCAAGAGCGGAAACTGTAATGGCAAATTTCATATCCGGCATACCTACCATCGGAATTGTCTTAAATCCTTCCGGAGCTTTGGATGCCTCTTCTTCTGTCAATGCAACCGGACGGATAACTGCGTGCGGGCAGACATATGCACAGCGGTTACACTGAATACAATTTTCCGGTTTCCAAATCGGCATATCTACCGCGATACCACGTTTTTCGTATGCGGATGTACCGGATGGTGTAGAACCATCTACATATTCTGTAAATGCAGATACAGGCAGAGAGTTTCCTTCCTGAGCATTTACTTTTGCCTGAATATTTTTAACGAAGTCTACAGCGTCAGCTCTTCCGCCTTTCACTTCCGGTGTAAACAATCCTTCGTCAGCGCAGTCTTTCCAGCTGTCCGGAATCTGTACTTCGTGAACTTGTTTTGCACCTGCATCAATTGCATCATAGTTCATCTGAACGATCTTGTCACCTTTTCTTCCGTAAGTAGCTTTTGCAGCAGCTTTCATAAGCTCGATCGCATGTTCTTCCGGAATGATGGATGCAAGTTTAAAGAATGCAGACTGAAGAACTGTATTGATACGTCCGCCAAGTCCGATTTCTTTACCGATCTTGATACCATCGATGGTGTAGAATTTAATGTTATGGTTTGCAATGTATGCTTTTACCTGTCCTGGAAGATGTTTTTCCAATCCTTCCATATCCCATGGACAGTTGAGAAGGAATGTTCCTCCGTCTACCAATTCCTGAACCATGTTGTATTTGTTCACATAAGATGGGTTGTGACAGGCAACAAAGTTTGCGGAATGGATCAGATATGTGGATTTGATCGGGCTCTTTCCGAAACGTAAGTGAGACATTGTCACACCGCCGGATTTTTTGGAGTCATAATCAAAGTAAGCCTGTGCGTACATATCTGTATTATCACCAATGATCTTGATGGAGTTCTTATTCGCACCTACTGTACCGTCTGCTCCAAGTCCCCAGAATTTACAGTTGATCGTTCCTTCCGGAGTTGTCACAAGAGCTGGTCCAACTTCCAGTGAAAGGTTTGTCACATCATCCACGATACCGATCGTAAATTTCTGTTTTTCTGTGTTCTCATATACAGCAACAATCTGTGCCGGAGTTGTGTCTTTGGAACCAAGTCCATAACGTCCTGTGTAAACCGGAACTGCATCGAATTTTGTTCCTTTCAAAGCAGCCACTACATCCAGGTACAATGGTTCTCCAAGTGCTCCCGGCTCTTTTGTTCTGTCAAGTACGGAAATCTGTTTTACAGTTTCCGGAATTGCATCAACCAATGCGCTTGCGCAGAATGGTCTGTAGAGACGTACTTTTACAACACCGACTTTTTTGCCCTGAGCCATCAGGTAATCGATTGTCTCTTCAATTGTATCGCATACAGAACCCATAGCCACGATCACGTGCTCTGCGTCTTCTGCTCCATAATAGTTGAACAATTTATAGTTTGTACCGATTTTTGCATTTACTTTGTCCATGTACTCCTGTACTACTGCCGGAAGGGCATCATAGTAAGGGTTGCAAGCCTCTCTTGCCTGGAAGAAGATATCCGGGTTTTGAGCGGATCCTCTCTCGCATGGATGATTTGGATTCAATGCATGTTTACGGAATGCGTCGATTGCATCCATATCTACAAGGTCTTTTAAGTCTTCATAATCCCATGTCTCAATTTTCTGGATCTCATGGGATGTACGGAAACCGTCAAAGAAGTTGATGAACGGAACTTTTCCCTTGATCGCTGCACAGTGTGCAACAGGAGTCAGGTCCATAACCTCCTGCACGCTGGATTCGCAAAGCATTGCGCATCCTGTCTGGCGGCATGCAAGAACGTCGGAATGATCTCCAAAGATGGAAAGTGCGTGACTTGCAAGTGCACGGGCAGATACATTGATGACACCCGGCAGCTGCTCACCTGCGATTTTGTACAGGTTTGGAATCATCAGCAACAATCCCTGAGATGCTGTAAATGTAGTAGTCAAAGCACCGGCTGCCAAAGAACCATGAACTGCACCGGCTGCTCCTGCCTCGGACTGCATCTCCGTAATCTGTACGGTCTGTCCAAAAATATTTGTTCTTCCCTGGGTAGCCCACTCGTCAGCTGCTTCAGCCATAACAGAAGATGGGGTGATAGGGTAAATCGCCGCAACGTCTGTGTAAGCATAAGATACATGAGCAGCAGCATGGTTACCATCCATGGTTTTCATTTTTCTTCCCATTGGTATGTTCCTCCTTATTTTAATAAATGAATATTATTGGTTTTTCCCATATATACTGTATTATAGTCGTTTGAAAATTAAAATTCAACATGAGAAAGCGAAATGCTTGTTCCTTTTTGTATACAATGAAAAAAGGAAACGCATTTCGCTTTCATTCTTCTTATCTTTTACTGATAAACATTTTAAAATCTCCTGTGCACTTTCCCGGCTCTTCTCCGTCCCAGATAGATCACCACCGGAGCCGCTACAACAAGCACTCCTGCCAGCACCTGTGACACCGGCCATCCGATGCCCGGAATGCAGAGCTGATCCGTTCTAAGTCCTTCGATCCATACTCTTCCAAGCCCATATCCGAAAAGATACATAAAAAATACTTCTCCGTCAAATTTCTTGTATCGTTTGTAAAAGTTCAGGAAAATTAGCACGCCCAGACACCAGAGGGATTCATACAAAAAAGTCGGATGTACCTGTATATAGCTCACCCCGTCGATCAGACGGATATGCTCCTGCATCTTTTCCGTGATGTCAGACGCACGTACCGCATCCACCGGCAGCTGCATTGCAAACACATTGTTTGTGTAATCCCCAAAAGCCTCACGGTTAAAGAAATTCCCCCAACGGCCGATCATCTGTCCCGCGATCAGACCAAGGCAGGCTGTATCCATAAGTTTCCATGCAGACAGCTGTCTGATCTTTGCAAATACAATGACCGTGATAACAGCCGCGATGATCCCTCCATAGATGGCAAGTCCACCCTCTCTGATATTAAAAATACTGAGAAGATCGTCTTTATAATTTTCCCATGAAAAAATGACATAATATAATCTAGCCCCAATGATCGCAAAGACAATGGCAAAGATTGCCAGGTCAAAATAATCCTCTGAATTTTGTTTTGTCCTCTTTGCCTCAGCCGCCGCGATCAGGACTCCCGCAATCATTCCAATTCCGATGATAATTCCATAGTAGGCAATCTCAAATCCAAAGATGGAAATGGATTTTCCCACATGCTCCAGATGTATTCCCAGGTTCGGGAAATTGATCGACATATCCATAATTTCTAATCCTTCCTAAGTTCAGCCAATCTCCTTGGTACTTTAAACATTGAAACGGAACAGCATGATATCTCCGTCCTGCACAACGTAATCCTTTCCTTCCAGCCTTACAAGTCCTTTTTCTTTTGCAGCATTGTGGCTTCCGCACGCGATCAGATCGTCATACGCAACGACTTCGGCACGGATAAATCCTCTCTCGAAATCCGTGTGGATTTTTCCTGCTGCTGCCGGAGCTTTTGTTCCTTTTTTAATCGTCCATGCGCGCACTTCCGGTTCTCCTGCTGTAAGGTAGCTGATCAATCCCAAAATACGATAACTTGCCTTGATCAGTTTTTCCAGACCAGACTCTTTCAATCCCAGATCTTCCAGGAACATTTTCTTTTCATCTTCTTCCAGTTCCGCGATCTCCTGCTCAATCTGTGCACAAACAACAAACACTTCAAAGCCTTCGGATGCAGCGTACTCTCTTACTTTCTGCACACCTTCATTGCCCGCGCCGTCGTCCGCCAGATCATCTTCCTTGACATTTGCCGCAAAGATAACCGGTTTGTAGGTCAGAAGATTGTAGCCTGTCAGCCATTCCATTTCTTCTTCGTCATCTGTCTCAAAACTCTTTGCCAGTCTTCCATCCTCCAGATGTGCCTTCAGTCTTTCAAGGAGGGCAAGTTCTTTTGCAGCTGTCTTATCGTTTCTTGAAAGTTTTACAGTCTTTGCAATTCTTCTCTCCAAAATCTCGATATCAGAGAATACAAGCTCCAGATTAATCGTCTCAATATCTCGCAGAGGCGCAATGTTTCCGTCCACATGAACGATATTGCTGTCCTCAAAGCAGCGCACAACATGTACAATGGCATCCACTTCACGGATATTGGCCAGGAACTGGTTTCCAAGCCCTTCCCCTTTGGAGGCACCTTTTACAAGCCCCGCAATGTCCACAAACTCAATGGCTGCCGGAATGATCTTCTTTGTGTGGTACATCTCACCCAACACATTCAGCCTTTCATCCGGCACTGTCACAACGCCCACATTCGGCTCAATGGTACAGAATGGATAGTTCGCTGATTCAGCGCCCGCCTTTGTCAATGAATTAAACAACGTACTTTTTCCCACGTTTGGGAGTCCCACGATTCCAAGTTTCATATATTTATCCTCTCAATCTGACTTTGTTATATTTTATCCGGTTGTAGTTTATCACATTTTTTTACAAATTCCAACTCGTGCGCTCTTTTTAGAAATCCTTTGTCTCCATCAAAAGAACCATTCCTTCCGGAAAGTCAATGACAACCTCTTCCTTTGCATACTCATTGCTCACACACAGACTGTTGTTTTGACAAAGCGTATGCTCTTTCAAGGGATACTTTGCTCCGGTAATATTAAAATGGGGGATTTCCTTCTTTATCGGAAAGACTGAAAAATACGGGCCATAGGCATCCTCCTTTTTCAGCACTGTTCTCCCGGAAATAAGGGAAATCCGGTTGTATTTATCCAGCATCACCGCGTTTGCCCCTTTTTCATATGCCCCCATAAGCACCTGGATGTTTGCAAACACATGGTCAAGCCTTGTCCCCGTTCCCCCTAAAAGGAGGATGTTTTTATATCCAAGCTGGCATGCCATCTGCACGGCAATCTCAGTATCTGTAAAATCTTTTTCCGGGTTAAAGGTACGCACCGGAACCTTTGTCTCCTCTTTGTAATAGGAGACAATCTCTGGTTTCAGGCTGTCAAAATCCCCAACCATATAGGTTGGGTTGATCCTATGTTCATACAAAAAACGCATCCCTCTGTCCACGCCTATCAAACAGTCCTGCTCTCCCATCTGCTCGATGATCGGGAGGGCGACTTCTTCCTCTATTGTTCCGCCGCTTACGATCACTGTCTTTTTATTCATGCTCTTTTAATATCTCCATAAACTTTCTCGTATTCTCTCCGGCGTCTCCTCCAAAGACTGCCGACCCCGCTACGATAATATTTGCACCTGCATCCAACACCTGTTCCACATTTGACAGATAGATTCCTCCATCCACCTGAATATCTGCGTGGATATCTCTTCCCTCCATAAGCTCTCTCAGCTCTTTGATCTTTTCAAGAGATGTATCGATAAACTTCTGCCCTCCAAACCCTGGCTCCACGGACATGACAAGCACCATATCCACGCTATTAAGATACGGTTCCAATACAGAAACTGCTGTCCCCGGTTTTATGGAAATCCCGGCTTTTTTTCCACAGTCCTTGATTTTTTTAATGGTTTTTCCCACATCTTCGCACGTTTCATAGTGAATTGTGATCAAATCCGCGCCCGCATCCGCAAATTCCTGAATATAACGGACCGGCTCTGTGATCATCAGATGCACATCCATCACCTGATCTGTCACCTTATGAATGGATTTTAGTACCGGCATTCCAAAAGAAATACTCGGGACAAAAATACCGTCCATCACATCAAAATGCAGATACTCGGCACCGTTTTTCTCTGTCTCCTTCATCTGCTCTCCCAGTTTTGTGAAATCGGCAGCCAAAATCGACGGCGCCAGTATATTCCTTTTCATTACTCCTAATACCTCCGCTTGTCTTTCAATTCCTGGTACATTTCCAGGTAATTCTGATATCTGCTTTCTGCGATTTTTCCCTCCTCAAGCGCAGCCCGTACTGCGCAGCCAGGTTCGTGTACATGATCGCAGCCATGAAACCGGCATGTCCCTTCATACGGGGCAAACTCCGGAAAATAATGTTTCAGCTCTTCCTTTTCAAATTCATTTGTATAAAGGGAGCTGAATCCCGGTGTGTCCATAATGTAAGACTCATTGTCTATCATGATCAGCTGGGAATGTCTTGTCGTGTGTTTCCCTCTTTCAATTTTCTCACTGATGGTTCCTGTCTGCATATTGACATTTGACTGTATCCGGTTGATAATAGAAGATTTTCCCACGCCGGAAGGTCCTGCCACTGCTGTAAGTCTGCCTTTGAGAAGTTTTTTTAATTCATCAATATTTTCTTCTTCCACTGTACTTGTAAATATGACCTGATATCCCCCTGTACTGTAAATGGAAAGAAGTTCCTCGATACTGGTATCTTTCGCAATATCCGTCTTGTTGAAACAGAGGATGAGCGGAATCCCCTTTGCCTCCATCATCACAAGAAAACGGTCAAGAAGGTTCAGATGCGGCTTTGGTCTGGCAACCGCAAACACAACAAGCGCCTGGTCTATATTGGCCACTGCCGGTCTGATCAGCTCATTTTTTCTTGGGAGAATCTCCGTGATATTCCCTTTCTTCTTGGCCTCGTCAAGGACATCTATTTTGACATCATCCCCAACAAGCGGCTTTAATTTGTCTTTTCGGAATACTCCCTTTGCTTTACATTCATAAAGGCCGGATTCCACTACATTTACGTAGTAGAACCCGGCAATACCTTTCACTATTTTCCCCTGCATGTATCTTCTCCTGGGTTATCTATTGATTCTGTGTTCCGTCATCTCCCGGCTGCGCCGGTGTGTCCGGATCCTGACCTGACTGCGGTCCTTTGCTGATGACAATATCCACGGCTGTTCCCTCACTAAGTTCTGTACCTTCGCCGTACGCTGCACGGATAACAGTTCCTGCCTCCTGATCACTGAATTCGGATGTGACATTGCCCAGCCTAAGTCCTGCTGCCTCAAGCGCATCTTTTGCACTGCTCTGTGTGGAGCCAATGATGTCCGGCATGATGGCCTTCTCTTCTCCTTTGCTGATCACAAGATCCACACTTGTACCTTCTTTCACACTCGTTCCGGAAGAATAACCCTGGCGGATAACAGTTCCTGCCTTTTTGCTGGAATCGTACTCACTTGTGATCGATCCTACATTAAGGCCGCTGTCCTTTAACATTTTTGTCGCTTCTGACTGAGATTTTCCGACTACATTCGGAACTGTTGTCATCTTTTCCTTTGGTCCTGAACTTACATAGAGCGTGATCTGTGTATCCGCACTCACACCGGATCCTTCTTTTGGATTTGTCCCGATCACCTTCCCGGCCGGTACCTCATCGCTTGACTGTGTGCTTGGTGTGATATTGGAAGAGGAGAATCCCGCGTCCACAAGGATCTCCATGGCATCATCTTCCGTCTCTCCTGCCACACTTGGAATACGCAGCTCTTCCTCTTCTTCCTCGCCTGTACTGACAATGACTTCCACTGTACTGTCAACCTCAGCCTTTTTGGATGGCCCTGGATCCTGACTGATGATCTCTCCCTTTTCGTACTCATCGGACGCTTCCTCGCCCGCTTTTTTTATCTTGAGTCCTTTTTTCTTGAGGATTTTTTCAGCATCTGCATATGTCTCTCCCCGTACATCAGGCACACTAACTGTTGATTTTTTATCTTCCTGGTCTGTGCCTGAACCAATTTTGAGAATACCGGCTGCTTTTCCAACCGCAAATACAATGACAAGGGCCACGATCACTCCTACCACAATCTTCATAATCTTCATGATCTTTGCCATCTTTGGATCTACATCTGAATTCTTTTTCCCACGCTTTGAATTTTTGGAGTACTCTTCCTCATTCTCATCTTCGTAGTCTTCATCATCATAATCATCTTCATCGTAATCATCGTAGTCATCATCGTAATCGTCAGCCTGGCGCCTGATCTGCCTCAGTTCGCCCGGTGTGACCATCACGGTCTCGTCATTTCTCATGTAATTGTCATTATCCACAAAATCCCCGTCCGGATCCGCCAAGGAACGCTTTAAGTCTGCAATCAAAGTCCCCATATCCGGGTATCGTTTATCCGGATTCTTTTTCGTACATTTCAAAATGATCTGCTCTAAACTGTATGGGATTTCCGGTATATACTCAGAAGGGGGCATGATCTCCTCCTGAAGGTGTTTGATCGCAATGGAAACTGTGGAGTCTCCGTCAAACGGCACTCTTCCCGTGACCATCTCGTACATCGTGATTCCGGTAGAATACACATCACTCTTCTCATCGCTGAACCCGCCTCTCGCCTGTTCCGGTGAAGTGTAGTGTACTGACCCCATGGCATTGGAGCTGATAGTATTGGATGTCGCCGCCTTCGCGATTCCAAAATCCGTCACTTTTACCTTTCCTTCTTTGGATATGATGACATTCTGCGGTTTGATGTCTCTGTGTATGATATGTTTTTGATGTGCAGCCTGAATTCCGGATGCTATCTGAATGGCAATGCTGATCGTCTCGTTGGCTGACAGCACGCCTTTTTTCTCGATATATTCTTTCAGCGTGATCCCTTCCACAAGCTCCATCACCATGAAGTAAAGTCCTCTGTCTTCCCCTACATCATAGACATTCACCACATTGGGGTGCATCAGTCCTGCTGCTGCCTGTGCTTCCCGCTGAAATTTCCTTACAAATGATTCGTCTTCTCTGTATTCTTTTCTGAGAATCTTGATGGCTATAAAACGGTTCAGCTTTAAGTCTTTCCCCTTATAGACTTCAGCCATGCCTCCAAGCCCGATTCTTTCCTGGACCTCATAACGCCCGGCCAACACTACTCCTGCTCTAATCATCTACTCACCTCTTCTGCGAATGTATCCACCAGAACAACCCCTATATTATCTTTTCCGCCATTTCTGTTTGCTGTATCAATCAATTGTTCCGCAGCTTCCACGATATCGCGTCTTCCTTTAATAATATGATAAATCTCTTCATCTTCCACCATGTTGCTCAGTCCATCCGTGCACATCAGTATCACGTCTCCCCGTTTCAACTGGTACTCAAAAAAGTCAATCTCCACCGGCTCTTTTGCACCGATTGCCCTTGTGATGATGTTCTTGTCCGGATGATGTTTTGCCTCTTCCTCATTGATTCCGCCAAGACGCACCATCTCCTCGACAAGCGAATGGTCTTTTGACAACTGTCTGATCTGTTCGTTGATGACATACAGTCTGCTGTCACCTATGTTCGCAAAATATAATGTATGTTCGATAACCGTGGCCACAACTAAAGTTGTGCCCATACCTTCCAATCTGTTGTCGCTCAAAGCGGCCTCCATCAGTCTGTGATTTGCCGTCTGGATCGCAGATGTGACGATCTGCTCAGGCTCGGTTTTAAAACTGCCTGCAATGGATTTGCAGAGCGTTTCGACTGTAAATTTAGACGCAAAATCTCCTGCTTTGTGCCCGCCCATTCCATCTGCGACCACAAATAAGTTCGGAAGATTCCCAACCGGTTTTTGTGATGTATAAACGTAATCCTGGTTCGTATGCCTTTTTCTGCCAATGTCGGTCATTGAAAAAACTTTCATATTTCCTCCTTACTGTTCCTTAAGACTTTGCATACCGTCTGCGCAACTGTCCACAGGCCCCGTCTATGTCAGAGCCCATTTCTCTTCTTATAGTAACATTAATTCCGCTTTTTTCAAGTTTATTTTTGAAATTCAAAGCACTTTTTTTGCTCGGTTTTTGGTAATTTCTCTCTTTGATCGGATTTACAGGGATAAGATTCACATGGCAGTTTCTGTGTTTCAAAAGCCCGGAAAGCTCCTTTGCATCCTCATCCGTGTCATTGACACCGTGGACAAGACTGTACTCAAATGTCATCCTGCGCCCCGTTTTTTCAAAATAATGATCGCATGCTGCCATGACCTCGGAAAGATGATATTTGAAAGCCACAGGCATCAGCTTTTCTCTCTTTTCCTGGGTGGAACCGTGCAGCGAAAGGGCAAGCGTGATCTGAAACTCCTCGTTTGCAAGCCTTTTCATCATCGGAACGATTCCGCAGGTGGATACTGTGATGTTTCTCTGACTGATGTGAAGTCCGTGTTCATCCGTGAGGATCCGGATAAATTTTACGAGATTTTCGTAATTATCGAGCGGCTCCCCCGTGCCCATGACGACTACATTGGAAACTCTCTCCCCGGTAAGCGCCTGGATCCGGTAAATCTGGCCAAGCATCTCAGACGGAGTCAGGTTTCTCTGCAGCCCTCCCAGTGTGGATGCACAGAATCTGCATCCCATCCTGCATCCTGCCTGGGAGGAGATGCACACAGAATTCCCGTGCTGATAGCGCATAAGTACACTCTCGATCACATTTCCATCTTCTAATCGGAACAAAAATTTATTTGTCCCGTCCAGTTTGGATGTTTGTCTCTCCAGCATCTCCACCGGGCGGATTTCATAGGAATCTTCCAGCTTTTCGCGCAGTGCTTTGGAAAGATTCGTCATCCTCTCAAAGGAGTCCGCCAGCTTTTCGTGCAGCCATCCGTAAATCTGGCCTGCTCTGAATTTCTTTTCACCGATCGACTGCATTTCCTCCTGCAGTTCTTCCCATGTATAGGAACAGATATCCTTTTTTTCCATCATTTCTGCCCTCTCTTTTGAAATTTTGCCAGGAAAAATCCATCGCTTTTGTGCACGCCAGGCAAAAACTGAACACAGCCTTCCTTGACTTCTCCTTTTAGCACATCACTAAACGTTTCTTCCACAGACGCTGCTGAAAATTCAGGAAATGTTTCGAGAAACCATCTGACATTTCCCATATTTTCTTCCTCACGGACAGTACAAGTGCTGTAAATGAGCGTTCCCCCCGGTTTCACATAGTTTTTCACGATTGACAGCATCTTTCTTTGAAGTGCTGCAAGTTCCTCTGCCTGCTCTTTTGTCATATTATACTTCAAATCCGGTTTCTTTCCGATGACACCAAGACCGGAGCACGGGAGGTCCGCAATAACAATGTCCGCCTTTTCCAGGGAATCTTCATCGCTTACAAGGGCATCCATCTGTCTTGCATGGATATTGGAAAGTCCGCTCTTAAAAATATTCTCTTCGATCAACGCAACTTTATATTCTGTCAGATCTCTGGCCTCCACATCCCCTGTTCCTTCCAGTTTTTGTGCAAGATGCAGGGATTTTCCTCCGGGCGCTGCGCACACATCGATGATTTTATCCCCTTTTTCGGGATTTGCAGCCTCAGCCACCATCATGGAACTTATATCCTGCACATAAAAGAGACCTTCGCGGAAACTTGCAAGTTCCCCAAGATAATCATACCCCCAAATGTAAAACGCATAAGGAAGGTACGGATGTTCCTTCACTTCTGCCCCTTCTGCCTGCAATTCCTTCTTTAGTTGCTCCGGTGTTGTCTTTGCCAGGTTACACCGGATACAAAGAGGTGTTTCCTCCTGAAAAGACAAAAGCATCTTCTCTGTTGTCTCTCTGCCGTAAACAGGCAGCCACTGGTCCAAAATCCACGCAGGCATAGAGTACTTGATCTCCAGGTATTCCTTTAGATTGCTTTCATCCGGATACCTGATATCATCCAGATTTCTTGCAATGTTTCTGAGCACTCCATTCACAAAACCGCCAAGCGTTGCAAATCCTTTCTTTTTTGCCAGTTTCACTGCCTCATTGCAGACAGCAGAATTAGGAACGCTGTCCATGTACTTCAACTGATAGACAGCGCTCCTAATAAGATTTCGGATGACCGGTTTCATTTTATTTACTTTTGTTTTTGAGAACTGGTTTATGATATAGTCTATCTCCAGCATATGTTCCAGTGTTCCTTCTGTCACACGCGTGATAAAAGAACGTTCCTTTTTGTCCATATACTGATATTTGCCCAGCACATTGCGAAGCGCAATGTGGCAGGGCACATGATTCTTTGTAATGTCCATAAGGAGAGCCAAGACAAGCTCTCTTTCTGTGACTGATTTAGTCATTTCTTCTTCCTCCTGTGAGAATGAGGATACGCAAAAGCTGTAAAATACTGCTGAGCGCACCTGCCACATATGTCAAAGCGGCTGCACTGAGCACTTTTTTCGCGGAGTCCACTTCCTCCTTGCGCAAAAGTCCGGTACCGCGCAAAATGCGGATGGCTCTTCCCGATGCATTGAATTCCACAGGAAGAGTGATGATCTGAAACAGCACTGCCGCGGAAAATGCAAGGATTCCAAGATTTAAAAACAATGCCGAACTTTGGCTGTTAAACAAAAGCCCGATCAGGATCAAAGGCCAGGCAATGGCTGAGCCGAAATTTGCGATCGGCACGATTGCTCCGCGTATCGTCAGGGGTGCATAGTTGGTCGCATGCTGGATCGCATGGCCGCACTCATGGGCTGCCACCCCGATAGCTGCCACGGACTGGGAATGGTACGTTGCATCCGAAAGCCGCAGCACCTTTGCCCTTGGGTCATAATGGTCTGTCAGATTTCCTCTGACATGCTCAATGCGTACATCGTAAATCCCTGCCCCGTGGAGAATCTGCTCTGCCGCATCCCTCCCGGTAAGGCCGGACGCACTGCGCACAGTAGAATATTTTGTAAATGTACGTTTCACCTTCATGGACGCCAAAAGGCATATTACAACACCGATAACGATCAGTATATACGTAGGGTCAAAATAAAACATTGGATAATACATGAATCTTCCTCCTTAATATCTCTTTTTATCCTGCCCCTCTTTTATTGTTTTGATTCCAGCACGTTTCCTTCTTCTATGCAGTATCCGCGCAGGAATGCATCTGCCTGCATTTTCTTTTTTCCCGGAATCTGCAGGCTTTTTACTCTCAATCTCCCTTCGCCGGTCTGTACGTCAAAGGAATCTTTTGCCACTCGCACGATCGTGCCGCAGGCATCCTTTTTCTCCCCTTCAACAACATCAGCGTCCCAAATCTTCATCACTTTTCCATTCCAGTATGTGTAAGCGCTCGGCCAGGAATTCAAGCCTCTGACCAGACGTTCAATCTCCACTGCTGAGCAGCTCCAGTCAATATTTCCCATTTTTTTGTCCAGCATTTTTGCATATGCTGTCGGGCTTTCTCCCTGTTTTTCCCAGGTTGCCCTGCCTTCCTCCAAGGCCTTTAATGTCTCCACGCAAAGATCTGCCCCAACGGCCGCCAGCTTATCATGAAGACTTTCCCCTGTTTCTTTTTCATCCAGTTTTACTTCTGCCTTCATCATCATATCTCCGGTGTCAAGGCCTTCGTCCATCTGCATAGTGGTCACACCGCTTGTCTCTTCCCCGTTGATGACCGCCCACTGGATCGGAGCAGCACCTCGGTACTTTGGAAGAAGGGATGCATGTACATTGATACAGCCATATTTTGTCATTTCCAAAATTTCTTTTGGAAGGATCTGTCCAAACGCCACAACGACCATCACGTCTGCCGGATATTTTTTCAGTTCTTCTATGCATTCCGCCTTGCGTATCTTCATTGGCTGGTACACCGGAATACCGTAGGACAGGGCAGTCTCCTTCACTGGCGGGTACTGCATTTCCTTCCCCCGTCCCTTAGGTTTGTCTGGCTGTGTCACTGCCAGGACAACTTCATGCCCAGCCTTCACAAGAGCCTTTAATGTGCCGACTGAAAAATCCGGAGTCCCCATAAAAATCACTTTCATGTTTTATTCCTCCTCAGGCTCCACGTCGTGAAGTTCCCCTTCTACCTTCTCCACATAGAGATGACCATCCAGATGTTCGATTTCATGGCAGAACGCTCTTGCAAGAAGGCCCTCTCCTTCCAGGATCATTTCCTCCATGTTCTCGTTGAGTGTTTTTACCTTCACATAATTCGGTCTTGTCACAATCCCTGCCTTTCCCGGCACACTTAGGCATCCTTCTTCTCCTGTCTGACTGCCGGATGTCTCGATGATCTTTGGATTGATAAGAACGATCGGGCCTTCGCCGATATCTATCACAACGATTCTTTTTAAAATCCCCACCTGCGGCGCTGCAAGGCCCACTCCACATGCCTCATACATCGTATCCAGCATATCTTCGATGAGCACCTTTGTCCGAATCGTCATCTTGGTGACTTCTTTGCACTGCTTTGTCAACACTTCGTCACCCATTCTTCTGATTTCTCTGATTGCCATCTTTTATTTCCTCCTCAAAATCCTCCCATAGGGTTAAAATCAAACTGTACTCTTACTTTCTGATACCCTGGGTTGATCTCTATATATTCTTCTAATTTATTTTTCACTTCTATTAATATACCATATTCCTGGTGTTTGAAATATAAAATTCTTCTAAATATATCGTGAACTTTTCCAACATACGGTGCAGAAGGGCCGATGATTTGCACATTTTCCCTGTTTTTGATCCGCTTTGCATATTCTTTCAGATAAAAAGCTGCCTTTTCCAAAAGATCTTCGCTCTCTGCGCTTAAGTACACTGCCATCAGATTTTCGCACGGCGGATAGCCCGCCATCATCCGGTATTCCATCTCCTCCTCGTAAAAGCCTTCGTAGTCCTGGTTCGCAGCATGGACAATGGCATAGTGGTCAGGGCTGTATGTCTGGATCACAGCCTCCCCTTCTCTTTCCCCTCTGCCTGCCCTCCCCTCCGCCTGCACAAGCAGCTGGAAGGTCCGCTCTCCGCTGCGGAAATCATCCACATAGAGGGATAGATCCGCTGCGAGGATTCCCACAAGCGTAACATTTGGAAAATCATGTCCTTTTACGATCATCTGTGTACCGATCAGAATGTCTCCCTGACCATTTGCAAAAGCGGAAAGGATCTTTTCATGCCCTTCCTTCCCACCTGTCGTGTCCGTATCCATACGCAGTACTCTGGCAGATGGAAATTCCCGCCTGATAAGTTCTTCGATCTGCTGAGTACCTGCCCGAAAGCCGCTGATGTGTTTGGAGCCACACGATGGACACACTTTTGGCCGCTCTGTCGTATACCCGCAGTAATGGCACACCATTTTTCCGTTGTTGTGGTAGGAAAGAGAGACGTCGCAGTGCGGACATTTCACTACATAACCACACGAACGGCAGGAGAGAAACCCGGAATACCCTCTCCGGTTTAAAAACAGCATCGTCTGCTCTCCACATTCCAGCCGCTGTCTCATCTTTTCATACAAAAGTCCGCTCAAGATAGAACGGTTTCCCGCTCTCAACTCCTCCCTCATATCCACAGTATACACTTCTGCCATACGCTGTTTGGCAGCTCTTTCTTTCAGCTGCAAAAGGACGTACTCGCCCATCCTGCATCTGTAAAATGCCTCCATGGAAGGGGTTGCAGAACCTAAAACCACGCTGGCGTTTGCCATTTTTGCCCGGAATACGGCCGTCTCCCTTGCATGGTATCTTGGAACCTGTTCGCTTTTGTACGAGCTCTCATGTTCCTCATCCACCACGATCAATCCAAGATTATCAAACGGTGTAAACAACGCAGAACGGGGACCTATCATAATATCCACTTCGCCGTTTTTGACCCGCTCCATCTGATCAAACCGCTCTCCTTTGGAAAGCCTCGAATTGATGATGGAAATCCTGTCTCCAAATCTTTTGTAAAACCGCATGACCATCTGGTACGTCAGCGAGATCTCCGGGATGAGCACAATGACTTGCTTTCCTTTTTTTATCACCTCTTCGATCATTTCCATGTATACTTCCGTCTTACCGCTGCCCGTCACTCCGTAAAGCAGATACACAGGGCGGATGCCAAGTCTTTCATTGGCAAGAAATGTCTCCACTGTTTCTTTTTGTTCCTCAGTAAGTACAAGCTTTTCTTCTCTTCCTTGGTATTCTTTTACCGGATTTCTGTACACTCTTTCCGAGAGAATTTCCAAAATCCCCTGTTTTTGCAAGCTTTGTACCACTTCCAGAGTCAGTTTCTGCTCCTTTTTCAGTACATCGTAAGCGATGCAATCCTGATCAAGAAGGGCTGCCATAAGTCTGGCTCTTGCACGCTGGTTTTTCTGCAAAAATTCATCCAGTTTTCTTTGGCCTTCTTCTTTTGACACAAGCCTTCGCACATACCTTTTCTCTTTTTTCTTTTCCTGTCTTTTTATCGGCAGCACTGTCTTTAATGCCTGGATCATGGTCCCACCGTACTGTTCCTTCATCCAGACGGCCAAAGCTACAAGTTCGGACTGAACGGACACGCTTTTTGGTACAATCTTTTCGATTGTTTTGATCTTCTTTGGCTCATACTCACTCTCCTTGGAAAATCCTACAATGTATCCTTTTATCCGTCTGTTGCCCATGCCAAAGGGCACAAAAACCTCCATACCGATTTTCAGCATCCCTTCCAATTCGGTCGGGATGCTGTATTCAAACACTCTGTCCAGTTTTTCATGCGTAATGTCTATGATGACTTTTGCATACATGCAGAAAATCCTTTCTAAACTTCAATTCCAAGCTCTTTGTTCTCTCTTAAAATGTCTGCGATCAAAACCCGCTCATCCATGTCGTATTTGACGCCTTTGATTTCCTGGTAATCCTCATGCCCCTTGCCTGCAAGGACAATGACATCTCCTTTCTCAGCATGGTTGATCGCATAGCGGATCGCTTCTTTTCTGTCGCAGATTTCCACATATTTTCCATTTGTCTTTGCGATCCCCACTTTGATATCGTCAATGATCGCCTGCGGCTCCTCAAATCTTGGATTGTCGGATGTGATGATGGTAAGATCCGCAAGTTTCCCTGAAACCTCTCCCATCTCGTATCTTCTTGTCTTTGAACGGTTTCCTCCGCAGCCAAACAGGCAGACCAGACGTTTTGGATGGTATTCTTTCAATGTCTCGAGAAGGCTTTGAAGGCTCATGGCATTGTGGGCATAGTCGATCATCAAGGTAAAGTTGTCGGACACCTTCACCATCTCAATCCTTCCTTTTACCTTTGCCTGTTTCAATGCTTTTTGGATAGACTCCACCGGTACATCAAAATGCCTGCACACCGCGATTGCAGTTAAAGAGTTATACACACTGAATGTTCCAGGGATATCGATCTCCACATCAAAATCCATGACTCCTGTCACATGGTAAGCAACTCCAAGATATCCCGGCCTTTGCACCAGCTTTGCTCCTTTGGCCCGCAGATCCGCTTCTTTTGAAAATCCAAATGTTTCCACCTTGCACGTTGCATTTTTGAAAATATCCTTGAAATACTGGTCATCCGCGTTGGCAATACCGATTTTACACTGACGGAACAACATGGCCTTACACCTTTTGTAGTCTTCAAAATCTTTGTGCTCATTTGGGCCAATATGATCTTCCCCAAGATTTGTAAAAATACCGATCTCAAACAAAATTCCAGCTGTCCTGTGCAGCATCAGTCCCTGAGAGGATACCTCCATGACAACACAGTCGCAGCCCGCATCCGCCATCTCGCGGAAATATTGATGAATGGTAAAGGATTCCGGCGTTGTGTTTTTTGCCGGTATCACTTTATCTCCGATGATCGTCTCGATCGTCCCGATCAGTCCTACTTTATGTCCTACATTTTCCAAGATGGATTTCACCATGTATGTGGTTGTCGTCTTCCCTTTTGTCCCGGTGATCCCGATGATCTTCATCTCGTTTGCCGGATAGCCAAAGTATGCTGCAGATGCCAGGGCCAGGGCATATCTTGTGTCCTTCACCTTGATCACGGTCACATCCTTTGGAGCATCCACTTCTTTTTCAACAATAAGGGCAGCGGCTCCTTTTCGGGATACATCCGCCGCAAACTCATGTCCGTCCACATTCGCTCCGCTGACGCACACGAAGACATCCCCTTTTTCTACGTTTCTGGAATCATTGACCAGCTTTTGTATTTCAATCCCGTCACTTCCCTGTACGACTTCATATTCTAAACGCTCCAGTAATTTTGCTAACTTCATGCGTACCTCCTTCTTCGTTTCAATTCCTTTTGCTGGTAATCATTATATCCTCTTCCCCCACCCCTTACAACCGTTCTTTTCCAATTTGCCCCTCTTTTCTTTTGACAGATATGACCCAAACGTGCTATATTTTCTCCAGAAATCAAGGAGGTTGTCATGAAATCATACAAAAAATATATGAAACTGCTTTCGTTTCTTCCTGCCATTTTTATGATGTGTATTATCTTCTCCTTTTCCTCCCAAACCGGAGAGGAATCCGGCAGTTTAAGCTATGGCATCAGCTGGCATCTCGTGCAGGCAGCCGACAAACTTACCGGCTCTTCTTTGAGCCAAAAAGAAATACATACCTGGGCAGAAAAAATCGAACATCCCATCCGGAAACTTGCGCACATGTCCGAGTACTTTGTCTTTGCTCTCACAGTTACGTTTCCGCTTTGGCTTTACCGAATCCGGGGATGGAAACTATTTCTCATCACCGTTCTTTTCTGCGCTGCTTTTGCAGCAACAGATGAATTCCACCAGTCTTTTGTGGGCGGCAGAGGGCCAGCCGTAAAGGATGTGTTCATCGATGCGTTCGGCGCATTTCTTTGCGCCTGTCTTGTGCAGGTGATTGCAAAATTTCGCATCAAAAACCGCAGGACGGCATAGTCTTTTGGCTATCTCGTCCTGCGGTTTTGACATACTTTTGCGTTTCTGTCCAGTCTACAAAAATTCTTTCAATTTTTCGATATTCTTCTCCTCATATTTTCTAAGTTTCTCCATGAGGGCAAGAATATCCTTCCTTGCGTCTTTGTATTCCTTTTCCTTTTTTATGGCGTCTGTCACTCCCATGCTGCTGCCTGTGATGAGCATCTGAGCAATGTGGGAGGTACTCTGGTCTGTCAATGTCTGCATATTGACCATCAGGTACGTCTTGATCTTTTCAAATGCAGACAATCCCTTTTCGTCGTGTCCGCTCTCCAAAAGCTTTTCTCTTGCTTCTTTGTGGAAATCCAGATACCCTTCATACTGCTTTTTCAAATAATCCTTAAATTCCTGGTCTTTCACAATTGTGCTTAACTGATCCAGTGTGTCCACGCCCATTTGGGAATTTTGGTATACAAAATTTAGTAATTCGGCATTCCCATCCATCATTATCACGCTCCTTTTTCGTAGCATGTGCATGTTTCCGGGTTTTATACACCTTTTTTTACAATTCCTTTTCCAAATTTTTCCTCCAGTTTTTTCATGGCCTCCTCTATTTTTACCTCACGTTCATCTTTTTTCTTTGGCAGCTCCATATCAAAAAGACTCAGCTGCTCCGGCTCTCCTTCATCCACCAGTTTGGAAGTGCGGATACCCAAAAGCCGGATCGGCGTCCCATCCCACAGTTCATCGAACAATTCCATGGCATTTTCATAGATTTCCTCCACATCGTTGGATGCCTTGGTAAGCTGTTTTTGATGGGAAACACGCGAAAAGTTATTGTACTTAATCTCTGTGCTCACCATATTTGCCTTCTGTCCTTCTTTTTTCAGACGTTCCGCCACGCTTTTCGCCAACTTGAAAAACACAGGCTCTGTCTCCTCTCTTTTTTGCAGATCAGACGGCAGCGTGGTGGAATTTCCAACTCCTTTTGCATCCTGTCGGATATATTGTACAGGAGAATCATCAATTCCATTGGCAAACTCCCAGAGCATTCTTCCATGGCTTTTTAACTGAATCTCAATGAGTTCCACGTCTGCCTTGGCAAGGTCCCCAATGGTGTGTATATCCAGTTTTTTCAACGTCTCCACGCTGGAATGTCCTGCCATGTAAAGTTCTGACAACGGCAGGGGCCACATTTTTGCCTTGATTTCCTCCGGAAAAAGGGTATGCACTTTGTTTGGCTTTTCAAAATCCGATGCCATCTTTGCCAAAAGCTTATTGGATGAAATTCCAACATTGACTGTAAATCCATATGTTTCATAAATTCTGTCCTTGATCTCAAAAGCTGCATCCAATGGTGAGTGAAACCGGTGCGCAATATCTGTAAAGTCCATGTAGCATTCATCAATACTCACTTTTTCAATCTTTCTTGTGTACGTGTTCAAAAATTTCATCAGCTCTTTGCTGTATTTTGCGTACATTTTATGATCCGGAGGCGCCATGACAAGATTTGGGCATTTACGAAGAGCATTTGCAACCGGCTCTCCGGTCTTGATCTTATACTGTTTTGCAGGAATGGATTTTGCCAGTACCACACCATGTCTGGATTTTTGATTGCCCCCGATAATAGAAGGAACCTCCCTAAGATCCGACTTGCCTTCCTTTAATCTTTCCACAGATGTCCAGCTTAGATACGCAGAATTCACATCAATATGAAAAATGATCCGCATCGCTTTGCCTCCTGAATATCATTTTCTCTTATTTTACTATAAAGGAATGCGTCCGCCAACTGTTTCCTGCATATCAAAAGGCGTGGCACCTTGCTGTGCCGCGCCTTTTGATATCTTTATTCTTCTGTATAGGTTTTCATAAGCGCACCTTTTACTCTTGCTGTAAGCTTTCCATTTTCCGCGTCAATGAGCAGAACATCTCCGCTGCCTACATTTCCCTCCAGAATCAGTTTTGCGGCCAATGTCTCCACATGTTTCTGCAGATATCTCTTCAAAGGTCTTGCGCCGTACATTGGCTCGTAACCGCCTTCCACAATATGATCTTTTGCAGACTCTGTAAGCTCAATGCTGATCTCTTTTTCTCTCAGTCTGTCATTGACATCTTTTACAAGCAGATCAATGATGGATCTGACATTTGCTTTCGTCAATGGCCTGAACATGATGATCTCATCAAGACGGTTCAAAAACTCTGGTCTGAAATGTGCACGCAGATCCTGCATTACAAGCTCTTCGCTCTCCGGCTTGATCTCTCCATTCTCCTCAATCCCCTCCAAAAGGTAGGTGGAACCGATGTTGGAAGTCATGATCAAAATGGTGTTTTTAAAATCCACTGTACGTCCCTGGGAATCTGTGATACGTCCGTCATCCAGTACCTGAAGGAGGACATTGAATACATCCGGATGCGCCTTTTCAATCTCATCAAAGAGCACAACCGAGTACGGCTTTCTTCTCACAGCCTCTGTCAACTGTCCGCCTTCATCGTATCCCACATATCCCGGAGGCGCTCCGATCAGTCTGGAGACGGAATATTTCTCCATGTATTCACTCATGTCAATGCGCACCATATTGCTTTCATCGTCAAACAAACTTTCGGCAAGTGCTTTAGCAAGTTCTGTCTTTCCCACACCGGTCGGCCCAAGGAACAAGAAGGAGCCGATCGGTTTTGTCGGATCCTTGATCCCGGCTTTTGAGCGGATGATCGCCTCCGTCACTTTTGTCACACCCTCATCCTGGCCGATAACACGTTTATGCAGCTCTCTGTCAAGATGAAGTGTCTTATTCCTCTCGCTCTCATTAAGCTTTGCGACCGGAATGCCGCTCCATCTGGAGACGATCTTTGCGATTTCTTCCTCTGTCACGCTCTCGTGCACAAGTCTGAAATCTTTGCTTTTTACCTTCTCTTCCTCCTCTTCCAGCTCTTTTTTTAGCTGCGGGAGCCTTCCATACTGCAATTCCGCCGCTTTTTCCAGGTCATAATTTCTCTGTGCCATCTGGATCTCTTTATTGACTGTCTCAATCTCTTCCCTGATTTTGCGCACATGTTCCACGGACGTCTTTTCATTGTCCCACTGCGCTTTTTCATTTGCGAACTTTTCTTTTAATTCTGCGAGCTCTTCCTGCAAATGCTCCAGCCTTTCACGGCTTAATCGGTCCTCCTCTTTTTTCAGGGCTGCCTCCTCAATCTCCAGCTGCATGATCCTTCTTCTAAGCTCATCCATCTCTGATGGCATGGAGTCCAGCTCTGTCTTGATGAGCGCACACGCCTCGTCCACCAGGTCAATGGCCTTGTCCGGAAGAAAACGATCCGAGATATAGCGGTTTGAAAGCACCGCTGCTGCCACAAGTGCGCTGTCTGTAATCTTCACTCCGTGGAAAACCTCGTATCTTTCTTTAAGCCCACGCAAAATGGAAATGGCGTCCTCCACTGTCGGTTCCTCCACCATCACAGGCTGGAAACGTCTCTCCAAAGCTGCATCTTTTTCAATGTACTGCCTGTACTCATCAAGCGTAGTGGCCCCGATACAGTGCAGCTCACCTCTTGCAAGCATTGGTTTCAACATATTTCCCGCATCCATCGCTCCGTCTGTCTTCCCGGCTCCTACAATGGTGTGCAGTTCGTCGATGAACAATATGATGTTTCCATCGCTGTTCTTTACCTCCTCCAGAACCGCTTTCAGACGTTCCTCAAATTCGCCCCGGTACTTTGCTCCTGCCACAAGCGCCCCCATGTCCAGCGCAAATATCTTTTTCTCTTTCAGCCCATCCGGCACATCCCCGCGCACAATCCTCTGCGCCAGCCCTTCCACTACCGCTGTCTTTCCGACTCCGGGCTCACCGATGAGCACAGGGTTGTTCTTTGTCTTTCTGGATAAGATACGGACCACATTTCGGATCTCAGCATCCCTGCCAATGACCGGGTCCAGTTTCTGTTCCCTGGCCCTCTCCACAAGGTCCTGTCCGTACTTATTCAACGTATCATAGGTTGCCTCAGGGTTGTCGCTTGTCACTTTCTGGTTTCCTCTTACAGTGGACAGCGCCTGCAGGAAATTCTCCCTGTTAATGCCAAATTCTTTAAAAATAGTCTTTACTTCCCTGTTCGCATATTTCAGCAATGCGAGAAAAATGTGCTCTACAGAGACGTACTCATCCCCCATCTGTTTCGCCTCGTCATCCGCATGGATCAAGGCTTTGTTTAAATCCTGGCCAATGTACACCTGGCCGCCCTGGACCTTAGTGCGTTTACGGAGCCCTTCCTCCACGCGCTCTCGAAAAAGCTCTTTGGAAATCCCCATCTTCTCGATCAATTTTGGAATCAGTCCATCCTCCTGAGTCATCAGTGCATACAGCAAATGCTCCTGTTCTATCTCCTGATTTCCATAATCATAGGCCACCTTCTCACAGGCCTGAACCGCCTGTATGGAATTTTGTGTAAATTTATTGATATTCATAGTAGTCCCTCCTCTTAAGAACTGCTTTGGCTTCATTGTTCTATACGAACTATAACACTTGTTGTTAGCACTGTCAAGAGGTGAGTGCTAATTTTTTTGATATTTTTTTGCAAACCTTGTAAAATCAATGGTTTGCAAGCATTTTCCACTCTTGAAATTGTTATTTTTCTTAGGTTTGACACCAATTTGACACCAATTTTTTCTTTTCTGGTGTCAGAAGTTCACTGCCATACTATCCAGCTTTGCTATCTCGTTTTCAATCCTTGCCCTGTCGCCCAAGTGGTTATACACTTCCATAGTCACATCAAAATGAGCGTGTCCCATAATGTACTGCAATACCTTAATATCCATACGGCACTCTGCCATTCTCGTGCAGGCTGTGTGTCGCATAACATGAGCGGAAACCTTTGGAAGCAGTTCTGCTTTCCTGTGTTCTTTCTTTGCTTTTTGGACTTCCGCTTTGTTATAAGCGTCTACAATGTTATACAATACACTGTTTACACCATAAGGCATAAGCGGTCTGCCGGATTTAGCAGTGAAAACAAAACCAGAATATCCGTCCACCTCATAAGACTTATCTTTTGCCAGCATGAAGTTGATTTTTCTCTGCTCTTCAAATGCTTTCTGTACTTCCTGCGTCATAGGTATCACACGAATACCAGAGTCCGTCTTTGGAGTAGAGATATGGAAACGACAGCCGTCTCCATAGTTCTTGTAAATAAGCTGGTGGTCTACATTCAAGCGTCTTGCTCTCGTGTCCACGTCTTTCCATGTAAGACCGATCAGCTCTCCACACCTTAACCCTGTGCCTATCATAATCGTAAGCATAGGATAATAGGTATTGTAGACATTGCTCTGCTTCACAAAATCAATGAGCTTTTCCTGTTGTGAGATTGTCAACGCCACACGTTCCTCTGCTGGTCTGCCATAATCGCTGATAGAACCTTTTGCTGGATTTTTACGGATAATATCATCATCAACCGCCATTTCCAACGCAGGAAAAATCATGTTGTTAATATACTTGATAGTAGAATGAGCATATCCAGCTTTGGACAATTTTGAATAGTAGGCTTTAATGTGAGAGGGTAACATCTGGACAACTTTAATGTTGCCGATTTCATCTTTCACCCGATTATTCCATACACGAATGTAATTCACTCGTGTAGGCTCTTTCAGTTCACGGGTCGCCATGTATCGCTCGAACAAGGTGTTTAACGTCATTTTCTTGATTGCACTGTCTGTCAGAATGTTGTCGTCCATATCCTTTGCAATCTTTTTTTCTTTCTCTCTAAGCTCTGGTAAATCCTGTGCATAGATTGTGCGACGTTTTCCTGTTCTTATATCTGTGAAGCGATAACTGTATCTGCCGTCATTACGCCAGCTTTCGCCCTCTCTTAATTTTCTCCCTTTCGGGTCTTTTCTGCTAACTGCCATGAGAACCATTCCTTTCTTGTAGCCCTCTTTTCATGTTCTCACAGCGTGGTTTGCCTATAAATAATTATACCATATTTCCGCAAGAACATAAATAGAAGACTGTACTATTCTGCAAGGTAAAGCAGATATTTTTTGACCCTTTCCACGGAGTAAAGAACCCTGCGACCTATGACAATTTTTGCTTCTGCCTGCTCACCGATTTTCCTTGCCGTAGCATGACCGCATGAGAGCATAGCAGAAAGTCCCTCTATATCAACAGTAATCGGCTGGCTGGTTTTTCGCTCTTTTGTCTTGTTCATATATCAGCAAAATAAGCATATCAGTATCACTTATTTTGCAACACCCCCTTTCCTGTATTTTGGGAAGCAGACAGACGGCTCTGGAAAAGCTCCGCTGGTATCTCAACCAATCTCATTCCTATGAGCAAAACCACCTCTGGGACGTATCATTATCCTGTGAATACAGGTCATGG
>NZ_NFKJ01000022.1 GCF_002160325.1 Lachnoclostridium sp. An181 | reverse complement strand
CTGTTTGTCATGCGATTTTCAAGGTACAACTATATCTGAAATGCGTTACCGCAATTCATTCACAAAATCTCCATTTTAGACTTGACTTTTAATAGTTAGTCTTTCTTTTGTGCATTTTTATTGCTTTTTTTATAAAAAAGCAACTTTTATATTCATTTTATATAATATAGACCGCACAGTCAATATATTGTTGGCAAAATAAAAAAATGCCGCAAACTCATCTTTCCTGACGATTTTACGGCATCCTTTTTCATCTTCTATTCACTTTTCTTTGCAACTCCGTAAAGCATCATATCGAGCACTCTCTCAATATATGTTTCATGCAGTTCCTTCACAGACTCCCCTTTTACGAAATGATTCCGGATAAAACTGTGATAGCTGTCCCTGATCAGCATAAAAAAATCTGCTGCCTCCTGCTCACTTATCTCAGGTCTTAATTCCACTGACTGTAAAAGCTGTCTGAAAAATTTCAGATTCAGCAGATCAAATCTTTTTCGCACTTCAGCCACACTTTTAAGCAAATGTTCCGGTGGGTAGATCATTGCCTGAAAGAAAATATTTTCCAAATCCGGATGCATAGCGAAAAACAGCCTTCTTTTCTCCATATAATTGCAGATATCCCGCTTAAACTGAGTAAATTCCAAATTCTGCTCTGCCAGATATGCCTCCAGTTCATCAAAACATTTTTTTACACAGGCAAGATAGAGCTCATCCTTCCCCCGAAAATAATGGTAGAGCAGCCCCTTTGCAATATGATGGCGCGTACATATCTGTGTCACAGAGACAGAATCATATGTTCCCTTTCCAAATTCTTCAATGGCAGCCTGCGTGATCCTCTGTCTGCTCAACTCACTTTTAATCTCTTGTTTCACTTGTTATATCTCCTGACTAACATTAAATTCTTTCAAAATCCACTGCCCCATGTTTGCAGATCGGACATACGAAATCTTCCGGAAGCTCTTCTCCTTCGTAAATGTATCCGCAGATTTTACATCTCCATCCTTTCTTTGTCTCCTGTGAGGCAGAAGGTTTGATGTTTGCATGGTAATAAGCATACGTTGCGGATGGTGTGTTGTCAAGTACTTCTGCATCTGTCACATCCGCTATGAAAAGCGTATGCGTTCCAAGATCCACGGTCTCAACTACTTTTGCGGATATCCATGCATTGATTCCTTTTGTCACATAGTAAAGCCCGTTTTCAGACCTCTTTACGTCTGTGAAATGCGCAAATTTATCCACAGTTTTTCCGCTTTGGAACCCGAAATGTTTGAACAGCTCAAACTCTGTCTGCTCCGATATAATTGATACATTAAATACTTTTGTGCGCATGATCATTCCATGTGTGTAATTATCTTTATTCACAGCAAGGGAAATGCGGTTCGGCGTTGTGGTCACCTGCATCACTGTATTGGTAATACATCCATTATCCTTTTCTCCCTCTTTCGCAGTCACCACAAACAATCCGTAACTTAACTGATACATTGCTTTATTATCCATCAGAAATTCCTCCTTTTCATCCTCTGATACGAAATCCCCGCTCCTCTTCCAGCGGAATGTCTTTTCTTGAAATCCAGTCTATCCGAATATACCGGTCATCTTTTAACCTTTCTATCACCCGGTCGATCATAGCCTCTGTTCCCTGTATCTCAGCGGTAACGGAGCCGTCATATTCATTTTCCACCCAACCGGTCATATCCGCTGCTTTTGCCAGATATGCCAGCCGGTATCGAAATCCTACTCCCTGTACGCGTCCCTCAAATGAAATGCGCTGTCGGACTGTTCCCATATTTCTTTCTCCTTATCATCGTCAAAAGTCATTTTTTCGAAAAAATATGTTTTAGAAATACATACATAACGATCCCAAAGGCAATCAGATACCCAAATGCTCCAAGTGCCGGGATGCCCCATATTTTGGGTTTCATATCCGTGGTACAGATGATGCTCGAACTGATCAAAAGCGCCATAACCCACAGCCCCATCACGATATTCCTCACAAGCCTGCGCAAAAGACGCTCCAGCTCTTTTGAGGCGTGAAGATCAAGGTTGACTCTCGTCTGGCCTTTCAGATGCCCGTGTATCATATCTGCCAGCAGTGCAGGAATATTGACAGCTTTGTGCAGGGACTGATACACGTCCTTTGCACTGTTTTTGAGCTCCTTTTTCAAATCAAGATTTTTGATAAACTGCCCCGCCATATGTCTGGATGCAATCTCCACCATATTGATCTCCGGTGAAATCTTAGCCAAAACTCCTTCCATATGCGTCAATCCCCTGGCCAGCATCGTCAGTCCATGGGGCATCACGATCTGATTTTCCTTCATGACCTCCATCATGTCCATCATAACTTCCGCCACATCGATATCTCCAAGATCAATAGTGCCGTATTTTGACAGAAGATCGCTGATATCCTCATAAAGGCTGCTCTGATCCGGCTTTCCTTTAAATTCACCGAGAGCCAGTACCGCTTCCTGGATCATACCCACATCGCCTGTGCCAATGCCCCTTACAGCCTTACCGATCAGCTCCCTGTCTCTTTGTGTGAGCCGCCCCATCATCCCCATATCGATCCAGATGATCTTTCCGTCATACACTTTGACATTTCCCGGATGCGGGTCTGCGTGGAAAAATCCATCGTCCATCACCTGTTTAATATAATTATCCGCAAGTTTGATGCCAAGCTCTTTTAAATCATACCCTGTTTCCAGAAGTTTATCTTTTTCATCCACTGCCACACCGTCAATATATTCCATCACAAGCACATGGAGCGTGGTGTATTCCTGATAAAGCGCCGGTGTGGACACATATGCGATTTCCTCGTTTTTTCTGGCGAATTCCTCCATATTGGCGGCCTCTGTGAGGAAATTCATCTCCTCCCTTGTGACTGTCCACAGCTCATCCAGCACCATATCCAAATCCACGATTCCTTTAAGACTGACAGGAGGCAAAAGTCTTACCGCCCTTCGAAGCAGGCTGATATCTCTGGCCATTGTCTCATAAATCCCTTTTCTTTGGACTTTCACCACTACTTTGTCCCCATTTTTCAGGGCTGCCTTGTGCACCTGGGCAATGGATGCAGACCCAAGAGGCTTTTCCTCTATATACTCAAAAATCTCCTGCCACGGACACCCGTAAGACTGTTCGATCACTTCTTCAACTTCCTCAAATGGCATAGGCGAAACGTCTGAACACAGCTGCATCAGCTCATCGCAGTACCGTTTTGGAAGAATATCCGAATGCATCGACATGATCTGTCCGATCTTGATGAAAGTAGGCCCCAAATCTTCCAGGATCAGCCGTAGTTTCTGCGGTGTGACCCCTCGTGTGATCCCGTGCTTTTTGAGCACGGCTCTCATCTCCTTCAGCCTCCCTTTGTACTCATCAGACTCCTGTTTACTCATCTGTGCCCTCTTCTTTTTTCTCCAAAGACTCCATGGCAGCCAGTTTTTCCTTTAATTTCTCCATTTGTTCCGGAGTCATCTGCTCAAGGAATGCATCCATATCATCTGCTTTTTTTTCTTCCTTGTCAGGAGTTTTCTCCTGCACGGTTTTCTTAATATTGTGTTTCAGCTCCTGATTTAAAGCTTTTCCCTGCTCTACTGTCAGCTCACCCTTTTTCACCATCTCATCTAAAAGCTCCGATGACTTTTCTGCTGTAGCAGCAACTGCACCAATCCCTGCCAGCAAAAGTTTTTTTACATTTTCTCCAAACCCTTCCATAATTACATTTCTCCTTTCATCTATTTTAATATTTCCATGATCTCGGGAATAAACATCAGACATGCAATGACAACCGCCATGATCGCCGCGATCAGCACCGCACCGGCAGCTGCATCCTTTGCCAGTTTCGCCAGGGGTTTTTTCTCCTCTGTCACCAGATCGACCACTGCCTCCACCGCTGTATTCACCATCTCAAGCGCCAGGATCAGCCCAAAAAGAAGAAAACAGATGCACCACTTGTACAGGGGCAGTTTAAAAAAACATCCGGCTGCAATCACGACCACAACCGCCAGACAGTGAATTTTCATATTCCTCTCTTTTTTCACAACTGTCCAGATACCATCAAATGCATACCCAAAACTTTTATACAGAGGATTCTTTTTATGTTTGTCCATTTTCTTCACCCTCTTTATGGTAGTTTTATTCATTATACCAAACTATCTTCTTTTTATCAGCCTTTTTCTCATAAAAAGATTGCTGCCGCAACGCCTGTGTTTTCTTTCCTGCGCTGCGACAGCAATCTTATTTTCTTAATATTAAATTCCCCGGATTGTAAAAATCTCTATTTTTGCTCCTTTTGCGTTGATTTCCACACTGTAGTTTTCCGGATAATATCTTGTGGAGAAGACCACTTCCCCTCCATTTAGAAATACTTCCACAGATGAGACATCCCCCAATACCTTCACATCCTCCAGTTTTTCCACGGTTTTTCTTCGTATGGATCTTCCACCGGACACGCTGTCTTTATTCTGTTCTGTAAAATACATCCGAAACTCCCTGTCTTTGTATTCCAAAACAAGCTTTTCTGCAAGTACTGCATGGAAATCATTGTTCAATATTTCAGTGACATTTACTTCAAAAACCGATAGATCTTCTTCTTTCAAAGTATCTGCTTTCGCTTTCCACAACTGCTTTCTTGTATCCAGCTCTCTTACAGGGCGCTGATATACTTTTCCGTCTTTTTCAAATACTTCCCTTGGAAAAGTAAAACAGTGCTGCCAGCCCTCTGCTGCGGCAGGCGTGTTCCCGTACTCCTCACAGTCCGGCATTCCCATCCATCCGATGAGAATCGTCCGTCCATTCTTGTCCTGAAAACTTTGAGGAGCATAATAGTCAAATCCATAATCCCAAAGATGATATTCGGAAAGTTCATAATCAGAAAGCAAATCTCCCTCCACAAAGAAGTAACCGGACTGGTAGACATTGCGCTCTTTCCATTCGTCTCCTGTCAACCCCTGTACAGAGGCGGAAAAAATCTTCCTGTTTCCTATTTTCATATAATCCGGACATTCCCACATATAACCAAAAGGTTCCTCTGTGCGGATTCTTTTTCCTGGTTTCCAGTTCCATTTATCTTCTGACACAAAGATCTGTGCCTCCCCGACATCTTCCTTTGTCCGGACTCCCTGGATCATGTAATACCGGCCATCCTGTTTCCATACTTTTGGATCCCTCACATGACAGCTTAAATCGGACGGATAGTCCTCATTCTTCATGAGCAGTTTCTTTTCTGAAAATGTATGTCCGTCCGCGCTTGTGACAAGTACCGTATTCCCTTCTCTTCCTGTCAGGATGTAATCATAATCGCCATCCTCATGTTTGACATTCCCTGTGTAATACAGATACATCGTTCCGTGCTCCACATACGCACAGCCGGAATAAACACCATGGCAATCAAACGGCTGGTCCGGATACAGGGCAGTTCCCCTGTATTCCCAGTCTGTCAGATCATGGCTGATATAGTGCCCCCACATCTTTACACCGCCGTTTACATCAAATGGAGAGTATTGGAAAAACGCATGATATACATTGTCAAACTGACACAGACCGTTTGGGTCATTGAGCCATCCCGTGGGAGGCATCAGGTGCAGTTTCTGACGAAACCGCCCCAAGCCTGTTTCTTTTTCCTTTTCCCGCACCAATTTTTCCAAATCTCTTGTCAATGCATTCATATCTTTTCTCCCCAAATTTAAGCTTTTTTCAATCTCATGATTTCATCTGTAAATGTTACGGATTTTTCTTCCCCTTTTTCTATCTTTGCAAATTCTTCTGCATTGGTCAAAATCACCATGGTGGTCGTCTCATAGCCTTCTTTTCGTATCTTATCCAGATCTGCCTCCACAAGAACATCCCCTGCTCCCACTTGCTGTCCATCGGATACCTTTTTCACAAATCCCTGCCCCTCCATCTTCACGGTATCAATTCCTATATGGATGAGCAGCTGGGCTCCGCTTTTTGTTTCAAGACAAACCGCATGCCCTGTCTCATAGACAGTGAGTACCCGGGCGTCGCAAGGGGAGACAACTTTTCCGTCTTTTGGAGTAATTGCGACCGTCTTGCCAAGCATCTCTGTTGCAAAAGTCTCATCTTTTACTTCTGACACTGGTATAACCGCTCCGGTTACAGGACTTGTGAGAACTTCCTCTGTTTGTGCATCCGGTTTGTGCCCATTCTCTTCTTCCTGCTTTTCCAAAAGAACATTTCCACTGTTTCCTCCAGTGACGGCCTCTGTTTGTGATTTTGTATCTTTGTAAAGTACATAGGAAACTGCAAATGCAACACCTACTGCGATCAGCATTTCAATCAGATACTGTACCGGCTGTTCCAGACAGAGCAGCACTCCGAAAATTCCGGTCACACCGGTTCCTTTTGCCCCAAGATGAACGATAGATGCATACAGCGCACCACATCCGCCTCCAATACATCCGGCGATAAATGGTTTGAAGAACCGCAAGTTTACACCAAAGATAGCAGGTTCCGTGATTCCCATAAAAGCGCTCAAAGAAGACGGCAGAGCCAAAGATTTGATCTTCTTATCTTTTGACTTGATCCCCACTGCCAAAGCCGCAGCGCCCTGGGCTACATTTGCCGCGCTTGCAAGCGGCAGCCAGTAGGTCACTCCATACTGGGCGATCTGCCCTAAATCGATGGCCGTGTACATTTGATGAATACCTGTCACAACAGTAGGCGCATACAAACCTCCCATGACAAGGCTGCCAAGCCCAAGAGGCAGTGTCAAAAGCCACTGGATACCGTCCAGAACCGCGTTTTCCGCCCACACGAACACTGGTCCGATGGCTGCCAATGTCAGATATCCTGTCACAAATACGCTGACCAGCGGAGTCACAAACAAATCCAGAACTTCAGGCACGATCTTATGTAATTTTTTCTCCAGCACGGACAGCAGCCACACTGCTATGATGATCGGGATCACATGCCCCTGATATCCGACCAAATCAATGTCATAAAGTCCAAAGAAGACAGACTGTGTCGCCTGTACCCCTTGCTCTGCAACCGTGTAGGCATTCTGCAGATTCGGATGGATCATGATCATACCGATGACCGCACCAAGATACGGGTTTGCCCCAAACGCTTTTGCTGCTGAGAACGCGATCAAAATCTGCAAAAAAGTGTACGCTGTATTGCTGAACAGATTTGCGAATACATAAATCGAACTTGACGTGTCAATATTCAGGAATCCATTGGCATTCATAAAATCCAGAGAGTTCATGATCCCCATCAAAAATCCGCTGGCCACGATCGCCGGAATGATCGGCACGAAAATATCTCCCAGAAGTTTGATCGCCCTCATGAAGAGATTCTGCTTTGCGGCAGCTGCCTCTTTTGCCTCTGCCTTGGAACTGGCCGTAATACCTCCAAGTGAGATAAATTCATCGTAAACCTTGTTGACGGTTCCGGTTCCCAAGATAATCTGAAGTTGACCAGACGCCTCAAACACCCCTTTTACTCCATCCACATTTTCCAACGCCGCCTTGTTTGCTTTTTGATTGTCCGCAATAACGAGTCTTAACCTGGTTGCACAGTGGGCTGCGGAAACAATATTCTTACTTCCGCCGACCAAATCCAGGATTTCCTTTGCGGTTTTCTTGTAATCCATAAAGTTCTCCTCCACTCCTTTTTGATTTATATGTAATCGATTTCATATTTTATAAGTTTATATTAAATAAAAAAATGCCACCTGTAAAGATGGCATTTTTACCGATTTTTTATCCTCAAATTTATTCAAAAGTCCCAATCATTTTTTTGTCTCTTTTACCATGCATGGCGCACTTGATATCCCAGTTTTACCTGCATAGGAATATCCTGCTCTTTTTCGATCATTTCAATAAGCATCTGCGCCCCCTTTATTCCGCTTGTCTTGTATCCAAAATGTACGGTTGGGATTCCGCCCGTCACTGCTTTTAAGAATTGATTGTCCCCAAAACCAGTGATCATGATATCCTTTCGCCTGTCCAAAAAATCTTTTCCAAGTGCTTCGATCGCCCCTGCGGCAATGGTATCTGTGGCGCACGATATGATATCGATATCACATTTTTTCTCCAGTAACGCCTTCGTCTTCTCATAACCGGACTCCATGGTAAATTCCGCCTCCATACGGTATCCCTCTTCCACAGTTTTCCCCTCCTGTCCAAGCCCTGCGAGAAATCCATCTTCCCTGGCAGCTCCCGCGGCCTTATCCTCCCTGGTAACACCGATATAGGCAATCTTTTTTTTGCTCTTTTTCCCCACAAATATTCCAAGCTCTTTTGCAGCATTGTAATCATCGTGGTAAATACAGCTGGCATCATCTGTCTGCTGCCCAATAACCACGATCGGCACCTTTGCCTCTTTCAAAATTTTCCGGTGCTGCTTTGTCAGCATCGTGGCGATGAGCAAAAGTCCGTCTACAGGATAATTTTCAAAAATCTCCATGTATTCCACTTCTTTTTTTGGATCATTGTCCGTGGTGGCCAAAAGCATCTGGTACCCTTCTTTCCCCAGCACCTGCCCGATTCCGTCTGTGATCCTGCTGATACTCTCAGAACTGATCTTTGGCACCACCACACCTACAAGACGGGTTTTCTTTGTGCGAAGAATCCTTGCCTGCGCAGATGGGCGATATCCGGTTTTTTCAATGACCTGGCTGATTTTTTCTTTTTTTTCTTCGCTTACATACCCGCCGTTCAGATATCGGGACACCGCTGCGCTGGACACCCCGGCCAAACCGGCAATTTCTTTGATCGTCATGACTTTATCAATTCCTCTACTTCTTCTTTTTCAGGCATAGAGCGGATCGCTCCTTTTTTCGTAGTGATCAGAGCTGCCGCTGCATTTGCAAATGTCAAAATTTCTTCCAGATCCTTCTGTGTCAGATTTTTAAAATCCCTCTCCAAAATGCCGCTCAACGTACTGCCGCAGAAGGTATCCCCTGCCCCTGTCGTCTCGATCGTGTCAAGTTTAAATCCGCCCCTCTCCACAACCATGTCTTTATAGTAGGCCCGGCTGCCGTCTTTTCCAAGAGTCAGCAGGATCAATGGTATGTGGTAAGTATCCTGAAGATAACGGATTCCTTTCTCATAGTCCTCCTGGCCGGAAATAAACTGGATCTCATTGTCCGAAATCTTCAAGATATCACAGTACTTCATCCCGTACTCCATCATTTCTTTTGCAAGATCTATGGAACTCCAAAGCGGTTCCCGAAGATTGGGATCAAAAGAAATAAGACATCCTGCTTTCCTTGCCACTTCAAGCGCCTTCCATGTGGCACTCCTTGCCGGCTCATCTGTCATGGAGAGTGTTCCAAAATGGAAAAGCCTTGCATTTTGGATCAGTCCAAAATCCACCTCTTCCTCCTTTAACATCATGTCTGCACCTGGCTGCCTGTAGAAGGAAAACTCCCGGTCTCCATCCGGAAAGGTATGTACAAATGCAAGCGTTGTATGGATCTTGTCGTCCATCACAAGCCCGCTGGAGTCAATACCGATTTCCTCAATTGTCTCTTTCAGAAGATGTCCGAACTGGTCGTTTCCCACTTTTCCGATAAATCCGGTCTTCCGTCCCAGCTTGCTAAGCATTGCAAGTACGTTGCAAGGCGCACCTCCCGGGCAGGCCTCAAATAAATTGTTTCCTTGTGTGCTCTGCCCGTTCATCGTAAAATCAATGAGCATTTCCCCCATCGCAACGACATCGTATTGTTTCTTCATTTTCGTCACCTCGTTGTGGTTTTTGGGTATTATATCACGAAAAAAACAGTCTTTCAAACTGATTGTGCCATCTGTCTGTGACCGATCAGCTTTCTTACAAACTCATTCGCAGGGTGCGTGATCAAATTTGTTGGACTGTCGTACTGCTGGATCAGACCTTGATCAAGGACCAGCACCTTTGTCCCAAGATAGAGTGCCTCGTCAATATCGTGTGTGACAAACAAAATCGTTATCTTCTCTTTTTGGTGGATCTCTTTGATCTCTCTTCCAAGCTGTTCCCTTGTGATCTCATCCACTGCTCCAAACGGTTCATCCATCAAAAGGATTTCCGGCTCTGCGGCCAATGCGCGCGCAATCCCCACTCTCTGCTGCTGACCGCCCGATAATTGGTCCGGAAAACGGCTTAAAAGCTCCTCGTCCAGTCTGAGCATCCGCATCCACTTTATGGCAGTCTCCCTCTTTTTCTTGTGTTTTCCAATAAGATGCGGCACATACAAAATATTTTCTTCCACAGTCATATGCGGGAACAAAAGATTCCCCTGAATACTGTAGCCAATCCTTCTCCTAAGCGAAATGAGATCCACATCTTTGATGGATGCTCCATTCACAAGCACATCCCCTTCATTCGGCTCCACCAAGCCATTCACCGTTTTCAAAAGAGTTGTCTTTCCACACCCGGAAGAGCCAATGATGGTGACAAATTCTCCTCTTTTTACATCAAGGCACAAATCATCTATAATTGTTTTTTCCCCATACTTTTTTACAATATTTTGAAATCGAATCATGTTCTCCATATCCAGCCTCCTACAAAATCAACCCTTTTTTTCTTAAAAATTCCTCTGCCGCCTGCCTTGGCTCTTTCCCTTCTGTTTCTACTTCATAATTAAGTCTTGCCATCTCTTTGTTCGTCAAAATTTCATCCAGTTTCCCAAGTATCTGCTGCAGTTCTGGGTGTTTTCTGAGAACTTCCCCGCGCACTATATTGCCGCATGCATAGGACGGATAGAAATGCAGGTCATCCTCCAAGGCCACCATATCAGAGACACTGTACTGTCCATCTGTCGTAAAAATAGGCATCACATCAATCTCTTTTTGCCCTGCTGCCTCATACTTTAACCCGATATCCAGATCCACTGTGTTTTTAAACTGAAGACCATATGTCTCACACAGCGGTTCATATCCGTCCTCCCTCTCATAAAAATCATACTCTGCCCCAAAAGTGAGCGAAGGGGCAATCTCTTTTAAATCCGAAATGGTGTGCAGATCATATGTTTCAGCCAGATCTTTTCTCACTGCCAGAGCATAGCTGTTGGAAAATCCATACATGCCAAGCCACTCCATATCGTATTTCTCCTGATACGCACGTCTCAGCTCTCCTTGTTTTTCTTCTGTATACAGATCTTCTTTTTTTAACACCATATTCCATGCAGTTCCGGTGTACTCCGGATAGATATCAAAGTCTCCGCTCTCCATGGCCGGCTGGATATTTGAAGTTCCGCCGCCCACCCCTTGCGTGATCTCCACCTGAAGATCTGTGCTGTCTTCAATTAAAATATCCAGCATTTCCCCCATAATGTACTGCTCCGTCATCGGTTTTGTGGCAATATGCACGATCTCCGTCTTATTCCCTTCGTTCCACAAAAAAGAACCTCCTATTCCTGCAGCCAATATCATTATTCCTGCAATAATAAGCTTTTTTCTTCCCTTTTTCTTCCTCTTTCCCCGCCATTTTTCCAAAACCCCGATCACCCAGTCCAAAAGGAGGGCTAAAAGCGCGATAAGAAGACTGCCCGCCACAGTCATTGCCATATTGTTTGTTGTGATCCCCCGGTATATCGCCACACCAAGTCCTCCTGCTCCAATAAAGGATGCAATTCCTGCAAGCGCAAGCGTCATCACAACCATATTGCGTATTCCGGACATCATGACCGGCAAAGCGAGCGGTAATTTTACCTTATACAAAATTTGAAACTTGGTACTGCCCATCCCTTTTGCAGCTTCGATCAAGTGTTCATCCACATTTTTCAAACCAGTATAAGTACTTCTCACCATGGGTAAAAGCGCATACAAGGTGAGCGTGATCACTGCGGTTGTATTCCCGATACCAAAAACCGGAATAAAAAAACCAAGCATGGAAATGGACGGAATCGTGTAAAGAAAGTTGACGATTCCTACGATTGGTTTGGAGGAACGGCGCATTTCACCCGCAATGATCCCAATAATTCCCCCAAACACAATTGCCATCCCGACCGCAGCTGCTGAAATAACAAGGTGCTGTACACAAAGATTCCAAAAAAATTCTCTTCTTTCACACAACAACGTCCACACTTCAGACACCATAATTTTGCCCCCTTTTTACAATCGCCCCAGCGGGGCATGTTTCCATACATAATCCACAGTGCAGGCAATGCTCCTGCCCTATCACATAGTTCCCATCCTTGCAGACAATGGCTTTTTGCGGGCAAACCGCCTCACAGCTGCCGCACAATATACATGTTTCCGTAATCTGAAAGCCTTTTTGCAGAGGAGTAAACGTGCCAATCCCTGTATCCTCACGAAAGATCGGATGTGTGTTCAAGTCAAAATACTCGATGGTTCCGTCTTTGACCCGGAAAGGTTCCAAAATATATCTTGCCATGCCAGGATACACTTCGTTCATAACCGGATTTTCCTCAAAAATCCGGTCGACCCAGTATTTTTGTTCTTTCATCTTTTCTGCTTCTCCATTTAAACGGATCGTTTGATATTCCTTTGTCATCCCCAAAATGGCAACTTTTTTTGTCCGGATGAGTTCCTCATAAAAGGATTTTCCTCTTGCAGTACAAAAATAAAGTGCTCCATCCTCCACCAGCATCACATCAATGATCCGCACCTGTGGGCATCCCTCTCCGTCCACTGTAGCCATGGACACGCTTTTCAATTCCCTTAATAATCTCAAATATTCTTTTTCCACCTTGCTGTACCCCTTTCCTTCTTGACAGTTCTCTCTCTACACCATATATTAGGTATATACATCCTATTACGCAAGTAGGCACAAAAAAGTACTGTAGGTACCAAAAAGTAACTAATGGAGGTGTAAACTTTATGGAAACAAAAACACTGCCGGCCTGCCCGGTGGAGACAACACTGATGCTCATCAGCAGCCGCTGGAAAGTACTCATCATCCGGGACTTGCTTGGCGGAACAAAACGATTCGGAGAATTAAAAAAATCAATCCAGGGAATCTCTCAGAAAGTCCTGACCTCCCATTTAAGGGACATGGAGGCAGGAGGACTTCTTACCCGCAAAGTATATCCGGAAGTCCCACCAAGGGTGGAGTACACATTGACGGAAACAGGATTGAGTCTCAAACCAGTTCTTGATTCCATGGTTGAATGGGGAATGAACTATAAAAAAAGATATGAAAATTAGATATACAGATATGACTTTGGATTTGCACAACCAGCCGGAAGGATTTTATAACATGGAAAAGTGACACTTTCCATGTTATAAAAAAACCGGCATTCTAGCTCTGTAGAATGCCGGTTTTTTCACTCCTCCCACTCACACTTTTTTAAGTCCACGTGCGAGTCATCTTTGAACAATACACCCTCTTCCAGGAGCAGCTCTCTTTGTTCCATCCATCCCGGTGCCAGCCGCCCCTGATGATTCACGACCCGGTGACAGGGGTACTCCCCATAGTACTGCGACAGACTGAGTACTTTTCCCACCAGCCTGGCATTCTTTTCCCGGCCAATCAGCCTGGCAATCTGTCCGTAGGTTGCAACCTTTCCCATTGGAATTTCGTCCACCACAGAGAGTATTTCATATATCAGCCTCTCATCCAATTTGCTCATAAAACTTTCTCCTCTCCCCTTTGTAAACAGCCTCTAAATCGCGGTCCCCTTTTTCGGGACAAAAAATTTTGACATATCGACTTTCTCCAGTTCAAGGAGCTTTTTCTTTTTATCAATTCCTCCGGCATATCCTGTCAGGTTTCCGTTTGTTCCGACTACCCGGTGGCATGGCACGATAATGGAGATGGGATTGTGTCCCACTGCGTTTCCAACTGCCTGAGCGGACATGCAGAAGCGCTGTTCTTCTTTTGCGATTACGGCTGCGATTTCCCCGTAGGTCATGGTTTGTCCGTATGGAATTGTCAGCAAAATCTTCCACACCTTCTGTCTGAACGGACTTGCCAAAAATTGAAGAGGCAACATAAAATCCGGACATGTTCCGTGAAAATAGATATCCAGCCACTGTTTCGTTTTTTCAAAAACCGGCAGTTCTTTTTCCGTACAGTCTTTTGGCAGACCTGCCCCAAAATATTTTTGCCCGGCAAACCAAAGACCGGTCAAGCCTTTTTCATTTCCTGCGATTGTAATTTTTCCAAACGGTGATCCATATTTGCAGACAAAGATTTCCATCCTCTTTCCTCCCATACTTTGTTATGATTCTTATTTTATCATTGGTTTGCCCGGCAAATCAATCACTGTTGCTTTAGGATTACAAAACGGGAAGAAATCCACAATCGATTTCTTCCCGCTTTTTAAATACTTATTTTATCTTTCTCTTTCTTTCGAATGCTGCAAATCCTGCCGCTGCTGCCAGTACAAGTATCACTGCGGCTGCCGCCGGGTTTGCTACATCCCCGGTCTTTGCGCTCTTTTGCTCGCCTGTATCTGCTGTTTTTTCTGTTGCCGCTCCAGCCGCTGTTTTGGATGTACCATGATCAGCTGCTGCCACCTTGCCGATAGTCATATCATCCTTGTCTTTCTTTTTATTTTCCACGGATGCCAAAACATCATCAACAGATGCCTGAAGATTGTCCATTGCTCCACTCACATCTTCCTGTGTAGCCTGTTCATCTTCATATACAGATACTGCATTGGCAAGTACTCTTTTAAATGCGGACGCTGTTTCCTGGCTGCATCCTTCCACACTCATACCCTGTGCGGTTTCAATCAATGCTTTCAGTGCATCTTTATCAGGTTTCAGTCGAAGTTCGCTCATGGCTTTTAAAAGCTCTTTCCAAGCCTGATCCACTTCATCCTGCATTGCATCCCCATCTTCCAGTACAGTCTCTGCCTTAGTAAGCGCTGTCTTAAACGCATCCTGTCCTTCATCTAAGTAGTCTTGTAAGTCAATGGCTTTTGCTGCAGCGATCACTTTTTCCAAATCTGCTTTATCGCCTTTTTCAAAAGACAGATACTGCATTGTCTTGATCAGATTCTGCCATGCCTCGTCAACCATCTTCTGAGTGATTCCAAATTCCCCTGCGTCGACTCTTTCCAGAAGATTTTTGGCATCTGCAAGGGCTTTTTCAAACGCAGCTGCAACAGAATCAATGGCTCCGGTTGTGTCTGCTTTTTTTGCGAGTTCAACGGCATATTTTAAAACTTCCACAGACAGTTCTTCTGTCTTGGTGTAAACTTTTGCGTCTGCCCAGTCTATGTGGGTATTGTATCTTGCCTCCGGGTTTTCTGTGTTTCCGCTCCAAACTGCCTCCAGTTTCAAAGTCTTCACACCTTCGATGTCCACGCTGACAAATTCACAATTGTCATCACGCATCATGACCGGACTTTCGTACAGCAGCTTATTGTCGCCGTATACGCGGAAGATCGCCTCTCCTCCGTTTTTGGATGCATTTGCATTGATTCCGATATAGGATTCAAAACGGGAATATTTTCCTTCCTCCAGTGTGTAGACAATCTCTGAGTTGGTGTCCGCTCCCAGGCCTTTGACAAATTCTTTTCTGCCTTCCGGTGTGTTGAGCACCAGATTTCCGCCATATGCAGCTGCATTTTTTGTGACCTGAGCGTAATCAGAATATGCGCTTGTCCACTCCAGGTCGCTTACATATTCAAATTCTTTCACTGGTTCCGGCTCCGGCTCCTGGTATTCATAGCCGTACAGCATCCATTCTGCCATTCCGATCTGATATACACCGCCTGCCTCGACATTTTTGATAGTCACTCTTGCCGCAACCACATTTTCCTGAGGCTGTGCAAATGTCTCTGGCTTGTAGTGCTGCCCGCCGACTCTCAAATCCTGTATTACCGGTTCCCATATCTCGCCGTCTTTTGTCACTTCGAGGTCATAAGTATACCAGCTGCTGTCTTTCTCCCAATAAATGCGGCTACCCAGCAATGTCTGCGGTTTTTCAAAATATACGGTCACAGACTGCGGGAATTCTCTGCTCTCACTCAGCCATCCGCTGCCAATTTCAGTGATTCCGTCTCTTAATTTATCTGCTCCGCGGCCTTCTACAGAAGAAGTTGCCTCGATTTTGCTGACTGTACTATCCGGAATCAGTTCTCCCGGCTCCGGCTCCTCTGCCTCCTCGTCCGGAATAACCTTGAATTCGTAGAGGGATGCCCACGATCCGTCACTACATCCAAGCACTGTCAATCTGATATAACGGCCTTCTGCTTTTTGCATCTGTGTCTCCAATGCACCGTTAACCTGCTCGTTTGCAGACATGTCCAGCACAGTCTCATAATTCACTTTGTCATTGGACACTTCAATCTTATACTGATATGATGCGCCTGTGCGCTCCCACATCATCTGGAAACCGGATATCGCATATGCTGATCCAAGATCCACCTCTGCCCACTGCGGGAAACTTCCGTCAGATGCACACCATCTCGTCGACTCGTCATCATCCGTCAGATGGGCTTTCTCGTTTCCACTCTGCTCTGTGGAAACAGCTACCTCTTTTCCTGCTGCAATATTTGCATAACTGTATTCCGGTTCTTCCAGATCTGCCTCTGTCTTTGTCCACTCTTCGTGTGCTCCGTCCGGTACAAAGGTATCGTCTGTTTGTTTTGTTGTCACAGTTCCAACACCGTCTTCCATTCCGTCAGCTGTGGCAATGATCTGAATATCTCCTGCTGTCATAGAAGTCCTTACAAATGCAAAACCGATTCCTTTTTCCAGTGTCTGATCCTGGACTTTGATCCTAGGGATGTCGTCTCCTACCAATGATCCGTTGCCGCCAACTTCCACATGAACCTTTCCATCGTAATCCGGAACAATCGTTCCGTTTTCATCTACTGCTTTGATATAGACTGGAACCAGATCAGAGCCGTCTGCCTCTGGTTCTACTCCACGGTCTCCAATTTCCACTTCAAATTTTACAGCAGCGCCAGGAGTGCTTACTTCGTGGGTGCATACGACCTCTCCATCCACCACTCCTTCAGCCTTCAACGTTCCTGCCGCAAATTCTGAAAGCTGGAAGTCATAGATCGGACTGCCGCCTTTTTTTATAATATTCGGGACATCCGCTCCTGCTTCTTCTCTGCTGATCTCTTTTACCAAAGTTCCATTTTGATACAGTCTTACACTGTCACAGTTGCTGAATACCGGCACAGTCAGGGAAGACTCCTTGGTATAGTCAGATGAAATGTAGACCATTGGTCCGTACACCTCATTGTCAGCCGGAAGCATGGATTGGAACCAATAGTACCCATTCTTTTCATAGCGGTCAATGTCAACCGTACCGCTTCCAAGCGTCACGGAATTGGAACCTCTTGCATAGTCATCCCAGCTCCACAGGAAGTATCCTCCGATACGCTCTGATGCATCCAGTCCGCCCCAGTCAGAATATCCATCTCCGTTTAAGTAACGTTCTCTTGTGTAAACCTGGGTGTTCATCGCAGATTCACCGTCTTTTCTGAGCGCTTTGCTTGAGCCTTCCCAGTCTCCCCACTCTCTTGTAAAGAATGGCATTTCAGGATCAAAATCTACCCAGTCATCCTGATTGTCGCTCCACTGGGTATCCTGTACCTTATAGCACACATCATAGAGTTCTCCGTGATATCCGTAATCGGACGCCAAAAACAGCTGATCTCCCGGATATTCTTCACTTGCAGCTGAGATCGCATCTTTTGCCCATTGGTCTGATGTGTTGGTTTCATTTAAGGATGCCTCCCAGAGCACAACCGATGGGCGATTCCTGTCTCTTCGGATCATTTCCCTTGTGTCGCGGATCGTCAGATCATAGAAGGTATCATTGTTCGTAAAGTTCTGCCATCCCGGCTGGCATTCGATCACCACAATCCCAAGTTCATCGCATGCATCCAAAAATGCAGGATCCTGTGGATAGTGAGCCGCACGCACTGCATTAAATCCGTTTTGTTTTATCTGCAGGGCATCCCGGTACTGCATGGAGTTCGGCGCAGCATCCCCGACATTCTGATATGCCTGGTGTCTGTTTGCGCCGCGAAGATAAACTCTTTCTCCGTTCAGATAAAATCCGTCTGGTTTATAATCAATCGTACGGATTCCTGCATTTGTCTCCACCTCATCCACCTTTACGCCGTCTTCATACACTTCTGTCACAAGATTGTAAAGGTATGGATCATCGATTCCCCAAAGATGCGGATTCTCAACTGTCAGATCCTGGGCAAACTGGTAACTTTCCCCTGCAGCGATCGTCTGCTTTTCGGACTCTTGTTCTACAACAGCCGCTCCGCCTTTGTCCTCCAGAATCTGTTTGACATAAACCTCATGAGACTCTTCATTGTCGTTTGCAACATCTGTCTTTACATTGACAACAGCCTCCTCTTTGCTCACCTGCGGATAAGTAAGGAAGCTTCCGCCGCCTCCGGCCTTATCTGCCTCAAGTACGTCTGTTACATAAGTTTTTTCTGTGACGATCATGTTGACATCCCGGTAGATACCTCCCCAATAATGGAAGTCCAGACTTGCCTCAGGCTTTCCGGGAGGTGTGTTTGGATTGTCCACTTTTGAAACACGCAGCGCAAGTACGTTTGTCTCACCGACTTTTACTTTGTCTGTGATATCCACCGTAAATCCGACATATCCGCCGTTTCTTGTATAGATTTTCTCTCCATTTAAGTACACATCACTGTCTGTCATCACACCTTCAAACTGGATCTGGATCTTTTTTCCTGCATAAGACTCATCCAGTGTAAAGTATCTGCGGTACCAGCCTACTCCCTGGTAAACCCCGTTCGCTCCCGGGCAGTGCTTTTTTGCCAGCTGCATGGTGTGCGGCAGCGTGACAGCAGCAAACTCGCTGTCATCGAAATCCGGATCTTCTGCATTTTCAAGGTCTCCTCTGTAAAAACCCCAGTCAGAATTAAAGTTGAGCACCTCTCTGCCGCTTACACGGTCTTCCGCCTGCACGGCCCTGGCTGGAATACCAAGGGGAGCAAACATGCTCATTCCCATTGTTGCCACGCAAAGTCCGGCCAACAGCTTTTTCCATTTTCTTTTCATTCTTCTTCTCCTTTCCTGTTAGATTTGTACATATTTCCTTTTATTTATATGTATCTCTTTTATATTTTGCACACTTCAGACGTATTAGTCAATAGACTATTTGTTGTTATCAATAATTTATTTGTAAAATAATAATATTTTTATTTTATTAGACAGATTTATTATATTCAGCTATTTCCTTTCCCGGTTTCTTTTCGCTTTGCTCAGTTTAATCACAGGAATTTGAAAATTCATGTCACAAACAGACGGTAAATGTGTTTTACTTATATAGAAAGATAAAGGGGGGATCGTATGTTTCATGATGAATGGGATTTTATATATAAACGTTATGCAAAACCATTGTATTTGTACGCGCTGTCTCTTACCGGAAACGGCTATGACGCAGAAGATCTGCTCCACAACACATTTGTGAAAGCATATTTATCCTACAAGCAAAGTGGAAATATCAAATATTGGCTCATAACTGTTCTAAAAAATGAATTTTTAAATCTACAAAGGAAGAAAAAAAGAGAAATACTGGACAACGGCGAAATTATTTTGGATCATCATTCCTCCAATGTAGATGTATTGAACAATATCGTAAAGGCAGAAGAACGGCAGGCCTTGTTTGATGCAATCTTAGAACTTCCGGTTCCTATGAAAGAAGTTTTGATGGAAAGTGTCTATTTTCATATGAAGGACAAAGAGATTGCAAGGCTGCACCAGCTCTCGGAGGAAAATGTAAGAAAGATACGCTCGCGCGCAAAACAAAAATTAATGAAAAAAATGAAGGAGGGATCATTATGAATGAATGGGATGAAACGAAATTAGACAAAGAACTGGAAATTCTCTTAGACGACATACCACCACAGGATGATCTGGAAAAGAAAATTGAACAGAGTATCAAAAAAAGAGTCCGAAAACTGGTGCTGCGTACCATAGCCGTCTTCGTTGCCATTGCAGCCGCACTCTTTTTGCTCATCAACCCTTTCTTGAATGCTGTTTTTCTCAACCCATATGAACTTAACAAAGAACCGGAAAAGAAAATGTTTCATGTATTCAGAGACTATTGGGAGACAACAACACCTTATACGGAAATCGCAAGCCTTGACGTAACCAAAAGGGGATTTGCCCGATATGATCTTCAAATACAGGCTGCAGATCACAAAAAACCCATTATTTATGGCAGTCCTAATGTTGAACTGGAACTTAAGTTTGGGAAATATACTGTAAAAATGGATCCTGATATGTCTCTCATGCACATGTTTGGACGTTTTAACGATACTTGGACAGACAAGGAGACATTGCTGAACGACATAAAAGGCCTGCCAGTTTCTTCCAACCTCTATCTCTCGATCGGAGCAAAGACACCGGAAACTGTTGAAAACTTAAGAAAAAGCGGGGTGCATTTGGAATGGATCCAGATTTATCAGCCAAACGTACAGTTTCAGGGTGGATTGAGTATGTGGATGAGTGCTGCGTATGACGACAGTGATTATAGGGACGAAATGACAGACAGCGAGTTAAAAGAAGTCTATCTATCCAATCTGAAAAACCTGCTGGACAACGAACAGATTTGGAGAGACTTTGGGTTATTTGACAGTCATCGCGACTATACGGACACCAAACATGTTTTGGAAGAAACCTATACAGATGCCAAAAATCTGGAAAAATTGGAGAGCAAGTACTACTGCATTTCCGGAAACCGTGATGATATCATTGCTTATCTTGAGGATACAGAAACAATTTCTATCCTTATCGATGAAGTAAAACTAAGTAAGTGGAATTAGAAACTTTTAATTTCTATAAATGGAGACCGTTTCAAATTGAACCTGTTGACAAACTAAAGTAAAATGATCTTACTGTATGGTATAATTATTATATCAATTGCGGGAGATAATTTTTATGATAGGAAAACAGAGCGGACAAATCCAGATGGTAATCCTGGATATAGATTCTATGATTCCAGAGGGACATCTTCTGAAACGGATTAAAGACTGTGTAAACTTTGATTTCATATATGAAAAAGCTGCTCCGTATTATTCCCATGTTGGGAGAAAATCTATTGACTGGAGTCGACTGTTATCCTGCTAACTAACGTGAAAGCGATATTATCCTGGAGCATTGGAAGGTACAGCCTTGTAAATATCAGGAAATTGGCTTAGACGGGGATATGATATAGGAGCTGTACACAGAGGGCTGGAGTTATTAGGGATCAATGGCTATACGGCTATACGAGAATATCAGAATAATGCGATAAAAAAAGGATTCTGTTATGAAGAGGAAAATGATTGTTTTGTATGTATGCAGGGAGAATATTTAGAGTTTTAGAAATTGATTTACAAAAGAGCAACGCAGAACTATTACTGTCTAAAAAGACTGCGTAAAAAGCTATACCGTACGAGAAAAAAAGATGGGATTATATTTGTTCATAGGATCGGGCGGAGAAAAACACGACTCCAAAAATCCATCGAAATATTGGAAACTTACATAGGTAAACTGAAAGAATACAATCACAAACTCCATGTATATGGGGAACGCAACAGCTATTCCAAAACCGCCCCCATGCAACATTTATGCGGATGAAGGAAGATGCCATGTAAAACGGTCAGCTGAAACCGGCTTATAATCTCCAGCATGGCGTGGATTTGGAATATATCACATGGCTGGATCTCAGTTCCCGCCCTACAGATACAAGGACACTGATCCCGTTTCTGAAAGATATGGAAGCATACCCTCCGTTTAAATATCAGGAAATCGTAGCGGATGCAGGATATGAAAGTGAAGAGAATTATCTGTTCCTCGAAGAAAACTCCCGGCTTTCTTATATCAAACCCCAGAACTATGAGATTTCGAAAACCCGGAAATACCATCAGGATATCGGACGTACGGAAAACATGGAGTATGACGGGGAGGCAGACTGCTATTACTGCAAAAATAGACAGGTGCTGACTGTCCAGTATGAAAAGAAAGAAAAGACAGCCCGTGGATATCAGAGAACCGTTATCGTATATCGAAGCAGCAGCTGCAACGGATGCCTTTCAAAACAGAATGTATTAAGGGGAACAACTGCAAAACTCCAATGGAAGAGCGGCAGAAAGTGCTGTACGTTTCAAAAAAGATGAAAGAAAAACGTCAGGAGACACTGGAACGAATCACCAGTAAATATGGAACACAGCTTTGTATGAACCGGAGTATGCAGGCGGAAGGCAGTTTTGCAAACATCAAAGAGGATATGGAATTCCGACGATATCTGTACCGTGGGAAGGCAAATGTCACCGCACAAAGTATCCTACTTGCAATCGGATATAACATCAATAAACTGCATCATAAAATCCAGGCTGAAAGGACTGGACAGCATCTATTCCCACTAAAACAAACCGTCTGATTTTGAGAGGTTAAAATCGGATTTCGAGATAGAGCCTTTTTTAGTAAAAGGTTTATTTAAGTGCGCTCTTTTATTGGGAAAGGAACAAATGGAAAGAATAAACCCGTTAAAAAATGGCATAAAGATGCTGCCGCATCTATGATTTTTTACTCATTGAACCGCTCCCCGTCAAGTAGACAGTGAAAAAAATATAAGTTTTTCTGCCAGTAGGCTTTACCTGCTGGCAGTTTTTATGCTACATGTAAATAGCCTTTCATGCTTTTCCATTGGTGTCATTATTCCCAGATTCCGTTGCAACCGGCGACCGTTATAATACGTTATGTATTCCTCTATCATAGACACAAGCGCCTCTCTGCTTGTAAAATGTCTGCCATAGTAACGTTCTCTTTTTACAATTCCCCAGAATCCTTCCATCGGTCCATTGTCAATACACTTTGCTATCCGCGACATACTCTGTATCATCCCCGCACTCTCCAGTTTTTTATGAAACGCCCTATTTGTGTATTGAAAACCCCTGTCACTATGAAAAAGCGGATGTGCATCTGGATTTGCCTGGATAGCTTCATCAAAAGTACGAAATACCAGCTCATTATTGTTAAGTCGCCAATAACAGAAGATACAATTCTTCTGTCATATAAGTCGAGAATGGCACTAAGATAAACCTTGTGTTTCTCCAGACCGACATAGTAATGAAATTCCGTCACGTCGGTAAGCCATTTCTCATTCGGAGCTTGTGCGCTGAACTGCCGGTCAAGTATATTTTCGGCAATATACTGCGGATTCTTTGCCTGACGGGTACATCCATTGTTTGCATATTTTATCGTAGACTTTATACCGAGCTTACGACAGATCCGCAGAATTCGCTTATCATTGGCTTTCATGCCATGATAACGTTCCAGATCATCCCGTATTCTCCGGTATCCTTTGTCTGGGGAGTCTTTATGGATTTTTTCTATTTCATCCGCTATATGTTGGTTTTCCAACTCACTTTCAGGTGTCTTCCTATGCAGCCATTTATAATACGCCGCATGGGAAATGCCCCCAAGCCCGCACAGGCTCCGGATGGGATAGCCGTGCTCTTCATGTTCTTTTTTTATCGCCTGGTATACAGATTCATGTCGGATCAGGCTTAGCCCCGCCTCCTCTCTATTTCTTCGAGTTTTTTTAAGAAGGATACCTCCATTTCCGCCCGTTTCTTTTCTGCCTGCAACAATTTTACCTCTGCCCGCAGCCTTTCTAGCTCACTCATTTCTTCAAGAGGTTTTCTCTTCCCTCTGCGATCTTTCAGGGCATCCACACCGCCGGATTCATATTTTACGGTATAATTTCTGGCTTGCTGGTAAGATATTCCGTATTTTTGGGATGTTTCTGCATAATTACGATTATGTGTGATGCAATATCGGACAATCTCAACCCTTTCTTCAAAGGTAGTCTTTCTTCCTTTTGTCATGATGGTACAGCCTCCTGTTCCAGAAGATTTCAGTTCCTCATGACCATTATACTTCATGATCCAGTTCTGAAGCTGGGTTTCTGAACGGATTTTATATTTTTTCAGTACTTCCGGACCAGTAAGGCGTTTTGAAAGATAGTCCTCTACTGCTGCTTGTTTGATTTCAGAAGAATAATGCCTTGCCTTGCTGCCAGTTACCAGACCTTCCCACCCAAAAGCATTGTATAAACGAATCCAGCCTTTTAAGGCTCCCTCGCTCATTCCATAGATACGACATAGTTCCCTCTAAGTGACAAGTTTTTATTATTTCACTTGTCTACCTAGAAGGGAGCATATCACACATGGTGCGACAACCTCTATTTAATCATTTATCATGACACTTTTTATTTTTTATAATCTTTTCTGCATTTTATGCATATTAGTACTGCAACTCCTGCCAACATCATTACTTCCATTGCTGTTGCCGGATTTGCCATATCTCCGGTCTTTGCAGATTTTGCTGTCGTGTCTGCTGCTGTGTTATCTGTAGCCCTGTCTGCACCACTCTTGCTATTATCTGCATCTGTATTTTCTGTTCCGCTGTTGTTTTCATTCTGTTCATCCTCTGTATCTCCTGTGGATGCCTGAATCTTATCAACTGCTGCCTGAAGATCTGCGGTTGCTTTTACAACTTCTTCTTCCGTTGCCTGTTCATTGTCATATACTGCAACTGCTGCTGCAAGTGCGTTTCTGAATACCGCTGCAACTTCTTCATCAGCGCCTTCTATATTCATACCTTCTGCCTCGTCAATGAGGTTCTTCAGCGCGTCTTTGTTTGGTTTCAGACGAAGTTCACTCATGGCTTTCAGAAGATCTTTCCATGCCTGATCTACTTCATCCTGCATTGCATCTCCATCTGCCAGTACGTTTTGTGCTACTGCAAGTGCATCTTTAAATGCCTGCTGTCCCTCATCCAGATATAAGCTAAGATCCAATCCTTGTGCCATTGCAATGACTTTTTCAAGATCTGTCTTGTCTCCCTGTTTGAAAGAAAGGTACTGCATTGCCTTAATCAGGTTCTGCCAGCTTGCATCTACCATTTCCTGTGTGATTCCTTCTGTACCTGCCTCTGCATCTGCAAGCATCTTCTCTGCATCTGCAAGCGCTTTTTCAAAGTTTGCTTTTACAGTGTCGATCACTCCAGTTGTGTCTGCTGTTTTAGCAAGATCAATCGTATATTTCAGGATATCTGTAGAAAGTTCTTCTGCTGCTTTCTTTGTATAAATTTTCGCATCTGCCCAGTCTACATGAGTTCCGTATCTGCCATCTCCGTACCAGACAGCTTCCAGTTTCAATGTTGTCACACCTGAAATATCAACACTCACAAATTCACAATTTTCATCACGCATTTTTACCGGACTTTCATATAAAAGTTCATCATCGCCATATACGCGGAAGACTGCTTCTCCATCGTCTCTTCCTGCTGCCGCATTGATTCCGATGTAAGCCTCAAAACGGTCATATTTTCCTTCTTCCAGTGTATAGATGATTTCAGAATTGGTGTCAGCTCCGAGACCTTTATCAAATTCTCTCTGACCTTCTTCTGTATTTAATACCAGTTTTCCGCCATATGCTGCTTCGTCTTTTTTAACATCTGTATAATCAGAATGTGCAGATGTCCATTGTAAATCACTTAAGTATTCGTATTCTGGGATTGGCTCCGGTTCCGGTTCTTTGTACTCATAACCATACAGCATCCATTCTGCCATACCGATCTGATATACACCGCCTGCCTCGACATTTTTGATTGTCACTCTTGCTGCAATTACATTTTCCTCAGTTTCTGCAAATGTCTCTGGTTTGTAATGCTGTCCACCGACTCTCAGATCCTGGATCACCGGCTCCCATGTGGTTCCGTCTTTTGTGATCTCCAGATCATAGGTATACCAGCTGCTGTCTTTTTCCCAGTAAATGCGACTTCCCAGCAATGTCTGTGGTTTTTCAAAGTATACAGTTACTGTCTGTGGAAATTCTCTGCTTTCGCTCAGCCATCCGCTTCCGATCTCCGTAACACCGTCTCTTAATTTCTCCGGTCCTCTGTCCTGTGCAGAAGAGGTGGCCTCCATTCTGTCAACTGCAGAATCCGGAATCAGTTCCCCTGGTTCTGGCTCTTCTGCCTCTTCATCCGGAATGATCTTGAATTCATAAAGGGATGCCCATCCATTATTGCTGCCTGTAACTGTCAGACGCACATATCGTCCCTCTGTCTTTTGCAGCTGAGTTTCCAGTTCACCATTTGCCTGATTGCTATTTGTCATATCCACAACCGTTTCATAATTAATACGGTCATTTGACACCTGAATCTTATACTGATATGTTGTGCCTGAATTCTCCCATATCATCTGGAATCCGTTCAGTGCATTGACAGCCCCAAGATCCACTTCCACCCACTGCGGCAAACTATTGTTTTCGGCACACCATCTGGTGGTTTCATCTCCATCTGTTAATCTTTCTGCTCCATTTCCCGGCTGTACGGAAGATGCGATAACCTGTTTTCCTACGGCTATGTTTTTATAATTGTATGCCGGATCTTCTAAATCCGCTTCTGTATTTGTCCATTCTGTATGTTCTCCATCCGGAACAAATATGTCGTCTGTTGTCTTTGTTATCACAGTTCCAGCACCGTCTTCCAGCCCTTCTGCTGTTGCAGTGATCTGGATCTCTCCTGCTTCCATGGATGTTCTTACAAATGCAAATCCGATGCCTTTTTCTGGTGTCTGATCTTGAACTTGGATTCTAGGAATATCTTCACCCACAAGTGCTCCATTTCCTGTTACTTCTACATGTACTTTTCCTGCATAGTCCGGAACAATCGTTCCGTTTTCATCTACTACTTTGATGTAAACAGGTACTAAATCAGAACCGTCTGCCTCAGGTTCCACACCGCGGTCACCGATTTCGATTTCCAGTGCTGCTGCTTCACCTGGTGTATTTACTTCGTGAGTGCATACCACTTCTCCGTCCACGATTCCCTCTGCCACCAGAGTTCCCGCCTCAAAGGAAGAAAGCTGGAATTCAAAAGTCGGACTCCCGCCTTTTTTCATAATATTCGGCACATCCTGTCCTGCTTCTTCTCTTGTTATTTCTTTCACGAGATTGCCATTCTGATACAATCTTACACTGTCACAGTTGCTGAATACAGGAACTGTCAAAGAAGATTTTTCTGTATAATCAGAAGAAATATAGACCATTGCTCCATACATCGGATTGTCTTTTGGCATCATGGACTGGAACCAGTAATAACCGTTCTTCTCATAACGGTCAATATCCACAGTACCGCTTCCAAGTGTCACTGCATTGGATCCTCTTGCATAGTCATTCCAACTCCACAGGAAATGTCCGCCGATACGGTCAGATGCCTCCAGACCGCCCCAGTCTGAATATCCGTTTCCGTTCAGATAGCGTTCACGAGTATAAATCTGTGTATTTAACTGATTTTCACCGTCTTTTCTCAGAGCTTTGCTGGACCATTCCCAGTCTCCCCATTCTCTTGTGAAAAATGGTTTCTCCGGATCAAAGTCTACCCAGTCATCCTGATTATCGCTCCACTGCGTGTCCTGTACTTTATAGCACACATCATAGAGTTCTCCGTGATATCCATAATCAGATGCTAAAAACAGCTGGTCACCAGGATATTCTTCACGAGCTGCTGCAATCGCATCTCTTGCCCACTGATCAGAAGTGTTGGTTTCATTCAAAGACGCTTCCCACAATACAACACACGGGTGATTGCGGTCTCTTCGGATCATTTCGCGGGTGTCACGGATCGTGCGATCATAGAAGGTCTGTGTATTGGTAAAGTTCTGCCATCCAGGCTGACACTCTATAATCACAATACCAAGTTCATCACAGGCATCCAAGAATGCCGGATCCTGTGGATAATGTGCTGCACGGATCGCATTGAAACCGTTCTGTTTGATCTGCAGCGCATCTCTGTACTGCATGGAGTTTGGGGCTGCATCTCCCACATTCTGATATGCCTGATGTCTGTTAGCTCCTCGGAGGTAGACACGTTCTCCGTTCAGATAAAATCCGTCTGATTTAAAATCAATGGTACGGATTCCTGCATTGTTCTCCACTTCATCTATTTTCACTCCGTCTTCATAAACTTCTGTTACAAGGTTATAAAGATATGGATCGTCGATTCCCCACAAATGCGGGTTACTCACAACCAGATCTTGTGAAAACTGGTAACTTTCATCTGCAGCAATCTCCTGTGCCTCTGACTGCCGTTCCACTACTACCTGTCCTTCTTTTGTTTCCAAAGTCTGTTTTACATATACCTCATGTGCCTCTTCGTTGTCATTTGCAACATCTGTCTTTACATTGACAGTTGCCTCTTCCTGACTTACCTCCGGATAAGTAAGGAAAACGCCGCCTCCGCCGACCTGATCTGCTTCCAAAGCATCAGTCACAGAAGTTTTTTCTGTCACGATCATGTTTACATCACGGTAGATTCCTCCCCAGTAGTGGAAGTCCAGGTTTCCCTCCGGTTTTCCAGGAGGTGTTTCCGGGTTATCCACTTTGGAAACCCGCAGCGCAAGCACGTTTGTCTCTCCAAATTTTATCTTATCTGTAATATCGACAGTAAATCCAACATATCCGCCGTTTCTTGTGTAAATTTTTTCTCCGTTTAAATACACGTCACTGTCAGTCATAACACCTTCGAACTGGATTTGGATCTTCTTATTGGCATAAGATTCGTCCAGAGTAAAATATCTGCGATACCAGCCGACTCCCTGATAAACACCATTTGCTCCAGGGCAATGTTTCTTTGCAAGCTGCATGGTATGAGGCAATGTCACATTTGCAAACTCGCTGTCATCAAATGAAGGATTCTCAGCGTTTTCCAAATCTCCCCTGTAAAATCCCCAGTCGGAGTTAAAATTGAGCACTTCTCTTCCTGTGAAAGTTTCTGCTGCCTGTACACTTTGTACTGTAACTCCAAATGGAGTCAACACGCCAACGCCCATTGCGGTCACACAAATCCCCGCCATCAATCTTTTCCATTTCTTTTTCATACATCTGCTCCTTTCTTTTCCATTTTGTACATGATTGACTTGCTGTTTAATTTGAAAATAAGGAGACTGTATAATTTTATAATAACTCAGTCTCCTCATTTTTCAATGCTTTACTATAATCAGGCGATTAACGAATCTTTCTTCTTCTGTAAGCCATAAGTACTGCGGCTCCTGCCAATATCATTACTTCCATTGCTGTTGCCGGATTTGCCATATCTCCGGTCTTTGCAGATTTTGCTGTCGTGTCTGCTGCTGTGTTATCTGTAGCCCTGTCTGCACCACTCTTGC
>NZ_NFKJ01000021.1 GCF_002160325.1 Lachnoclostridium sp. An181 | reverse complement strand
TGTAAGATGTTCATAAATCTATTATGCAAGAAAAAGTAACAAAAGAAAACCCCCTATCCCCTCATGAATGAGGGGCAGGGGAGTTGAATAGGCGAAGCCTATTTTTTATTAAGAATAAGAGTCAAATAGTTTTTTGGATAAAGGAATACAAGATTTTGTTTGTTGAGAATGATAGAAAAATGAACTAATACAACTATAATTTAGGAAATTCGCCAATAAATTTTAAAGACTATTCCAGTGTTATGTGATACTATGGAAATGAATTTTGACACAGGAAGGAGCAGAGGTATGAAAATGAAAAAATTAGTAGCTGGAGTGATGGCTGCAGCCATGATGGTTCCATATTCCATGAGTGCAGCAGCTCCGGTACAGGCCATGGATGGAAATATGGGACAATCCATAAAAGTAAAACGTCAAAATTTAGAACCTGTTTTAAATGTTACATTTGATGGAAAGGATGCATCCGACAGTTCAGGCAGAGGAAACGACGGGGCAATTGTCGGAGCGGCCAAGTTTGTAGACGGTGTGGAAGGGAAGGCAATTCGTCTCGTAAATCCAGATGGTGTAGCAGCGGCAGGAGTAGAAGGGGAGCAGTATATCAACTTTGGACAGCCAGATGATCTAAAATTTGGAAAAGAAGATTTTACAATTTCTTTTTGCTATAAATCAGATGGCAACGATCCGGAAGAGGTGTCTGTAGTAGGAAATAAGGACTGGTCAACTGGAAACAATGATGGCCTTGTGATTGCAGATTTCAGAAACGGAATGGCATTAAATTTTGCAACAGGAGGGCAAGGTAGAATTGAGACCGGAAGATGGACAGAAGCCACAGACAGTACATGGCATTATGTGACCGGTACCTTTGATAGGGATGACGACATGGTCTTGTACATTGATGGGCGAGAAGTGGACAGAAGGGATTTGACCCCGCAGGAGGGTGGAAACATTGATGTGGCTGATTTTGTCATCGGAGCAGATGGATATCACCACTATTCAGTTAAAGACTCTGTTATTGATGAGTTCCAGGTGTACAAAAGTGCTCTTGACAAAGGACAGGTAGAGAGTTTGAGTGCACAGTATGTACTCAAGGGAAAGATTGCGGACTGTGAAGAGGAGCTTGCATCTTCTACACAGACACAGGAGAAGAAAGATGCTTTTGTAAAAGCAATTGAGAAGGCAAGGCAGGATGGAGAAGGAGTAGACGATATTGCCAAGATTGAGGAAATTGTTGAAACTCTGGAGGCAGCCTACGAGGTGTTCATTGAAGAGGATTATGTGGAAAATGAACCGGTATTGAAACTGACTTTTGACAATGAGGATGCGACCGATAGTTCAGGAAGAGGAAATGACGGTACGATCATCGGGGACGTAAAATTTACAGAGGGTGTAAAAGGAAAAGCAGTGCATCTTGTCAATTCCGCAGATGTTGCAGCTACAGGAAATGAGGCAGAGCAGTGTATTGACTTTGGCCAGGCAAGAGATCTGCAGTTTGGCAAAAAAGACTTTTCCATAATGTTCTGGTATAAATCAAATGGGGATGATCCTGAAGAAGTTTCTGTAGTAGGAAACAAGGACTGGTCAACCGGCAGCAATGATGGTTTTGTGATTGCGGATTTCAGAAATGGAATGGCATTGAATTTTGCAACAGGAGGAGAAGGTAGAATCGAGACTGGAAGATGGACAGAAGCCACAGACAATACATGGCATCATGTGGCAGGCACCTTTGACAGGGACGGAGAGATGATTTTCTATATCGACGGAGAAAAGATCGACAGTAAGGATTTAACTCCACAGCAGGGCAACTCTATCAATGTAGCAAACTTTGTTATCGGAGCAGATGGATACCGCCACTATGCGGTAAAAGATTCTTATATTGATGAATTTGAAGTATACAGAGGAATCATTCCGGCCGAAAAATTGAAAGAGATGAATGCTCCATATGTCTTAAAACGTCAGATAGACAAATATCAGCAACAGTTGGATGCGTCTGACAAATCTGATGAGAAAAAAGCAGAATTTCAGGCTGTGCTTGACAAAGTGAAAAAAGAATCAGAAGGCGTGACAGACGTGCAGAAACTTGATGAACTGCGTCAGGAGCTTGTAGATGCATTCAATGTATTTTTTACTCCTGAGAAGGGAATCGTGGAGTTTGAGGCTCTCAGTGATGTACATATCAGAAACAATGATATGGAGGATGACAATGCAGTGCATTTGATCCATGCATACGAAACGATCGGAAAGCTTTTCCCGGATTCCCTTGGAATCATGAACGGCGGAGATATCTCTGATTCTGGAAATGAAGACCAGTTTGAAGGATATTATAATATTATCGATAACTATACACCGGAAGGTATGACAACCCTGAGTGCAATCGGTAATCATGACGTACGCTGGAAATCAGGATGGGATGAAATTTACGAGCGCTATATGAGATATAATCAGAAATATATGGGAGATACAGACGGAAAAGTTTACTATGATAAGTGGATCGGAGGGTATCATTTCATTATTCTGAATACAGAGTGGGATACAAAGGATAGAGCGTATATCTCTAATGAGCAGATCGAATGGCTTGACAAAAAGATGGCAGAAGGAGCGGAAGAGGGAAAACCGATTTTTATATTCTTCCATCAGGCAATGAGAGATACTTATTTTAACAGCAATGACTGGAGTATCGGCGTACAGGACTATGCAGTAAAAGAAGTGTTGAGAAAATACCCTCAGACAGTAATGTTTACCGGGCATATACATAACGGACTTGATTCCTGCACAGTGATAGATACAGATTACGGCGCAATGGTAGATATGCCGAGTTTTTATTATAATGATACAGGACAGTCAAGAGGAGAGATCGGTTACCATGTAACTGTCTATGAAGATAAGGTACTATTGAGCATGTATGATTACAAAAATAATGTATGGATGCCAGAGTATGATTATGTGATAGATATGGACCCGAAGAAGGACCTGCCTGGAAAAGTTCTGGATGTATCTTTTGATGATGGTACAGCAAAGGACGAATCTGGACATGGAAACGATGGTACGATTAATGGAAATGTTGAGTTTGTAGACGGTGTGGAAGGAAAAGCGCTCCATATCACAAACTCAGAAGAAACAGCAGGAAAAGCAGTCAGGGCAGAGCAGTACATTGATTTTGGGGATGCAGAAGACCTGAAATTCGGTGAAGATGATTTTACCATTATGTTCTGGGCAAAAGGCGATGCCTTTGACTGGGGCGACTATGCAGTTGTATCCAATAAAAACTGGGACACAGGAGCAAACCAAGGGTTTGCTATTGGAACATTCTCCAGCGACAGATATGGATTTGGACTGAACTTTACAGGAAAAGACCAGGAAAGAGCAGATACGGACCGTGTAAAGAAGGCATTAGACGGCGGATGGCATCATATTGCCGCTACGTTTGACAGAGACGGACAGATGGTCCTCTATGTGGACGGACGGGAAGCAGACAGTGCGGATATCAGCGGACAGCAGGGCAGCAGTATTGATACAGGACTTGGATTTGTCCTTGGAGCGGATGGAAATTTCCAGAATGGTTCAAAAGATATCTATATTGATGAGTTCAAAGTATACAGAAAAGTGATAGGAGCCGCAGAGATGGAGACGGTTTACAATCCGTACCATGTGGAGACGGATGAAACCACAGCCGTCGTAACATGGGATGATATTGTAAGGGAAGAAAACACCGAGCCTGCATATATTGCGATAAATGGTAAAAAATATGCGGATATCCCAAAAGATGCGGACAGCATTACAATTGAAGGGCTTACTCCTGGCACATTCTACAATGCGATCGTTGTAAATCATGAAAAGCAGTATTCCAACAACTATCAGGATGCATTCACCATTGATTTTACGACAAAAGCAAAAGAGCCTGTAAAACCAGTCTCAACAGATGTTCTGGAGTATACGCTTGAGCTTGCAGAGAATGCAGATACTACAGGAGTGGTTGTTTCTGTTGTAGAAAGATTTGAGGAATTAAAAATTCAGGGGCAGGATATTCTCCAGCGTGCAAAACAGGGGGATGAAAGTGTAACCCAGGAAATGGTAGATGCTGCATGGCAGGAATTAGTGAAAGTGATGCAGTACTTCTCCTTTAAGCAGGGGGATAAGGCAGAACTTGAAAAAGTAGTTGCATTTGCCGAGGATATGAACGAGAATCTTTCCCAGTACCTGGAAGAGGGAAAAGCAGCGTTTACAAAGGCTCTGGCAAAGGCAAAAACAGTTCTGGAAGACGGGGATGCCATGCAGGAAGAAGTAGATAGCGCATGGCAGGAGCTGATGTCCGCAATGGCAGGGCTGCAGCGGATTCCGGATAAAAGTGCTTTAGAAGAGCTTTTGAACAAAGCGGCAGAGCTTTATGAGGACGATTATGAGGCAGGAAGCTATGCTGTATTTACCACGGCCTATGCCAAGGCAAAATCTGTTTATGAAGATGAAACGGCAACGTCAGTTGAAGTAAAAGATGCGGAAAAGGAATTGAAAGATGCAATTGCAAAGCTGACGCCGGTGGTTTCTGAAAAAGAGGAACAGAAAGTGGTTTTGGTATCAGGAGAAAAAGGAAACGGTGAGAATAGCGCTGAAAAGACAGCACCTGTAAAATCAGTAAAGACAGGGGATGTAACCGATGTGATGGCAGTGATCGTGTGCATGATCATTGCAGGAGGGGCGATCTGTGTGTCAGCAGGACTATTGAAAAAAAGAAAAAACAGATAAGAAGGTGTCATAGAAAACAGCAGTTAATTAAAGAAGGGAACAATTATTTCGTGCGCCCCCAAACAGCTTAGAAGTTTTTAGAGAACAGCAAAAGAAGAATCCCACTGGAAAACCAGGTCTTAGAAAACCTGGTTCCAACGGGATTCTTCTTAATTCATGCTAAAGGGAATGAAAATGGGTCTGACTATTGTTTATAAACTTTTGCATAGTACACGCCTTTATTTAAGGCTTCCTGATGGGTGTTGACAAAGATGTCGATGCGGTTTCCTTTGATAGCACCGCCGGAATCTTCTGCCACGTAAGTATGGCCATTGATGACAACTTTTGTTCCAAAGGGAATCACACGTTTGTCGACCGCAATGGTACGGCCCGCCGTTGGCCTTGTGCCGGAGGCAGTGTAGTTTCCGCCGTTCGGTCCACAGCAAATGCTGCAAGGACAGTAGTGCGTGATCTTGAATACACCAAGGTAATTTCCACCCTGGGAGGAACCGCCGGAGGACCCACTGCCCGAGGAACTGCCGCCTGATGGTGGAGCCGATGGGGTGGATGGGGCAGATGGTTTTTGTGCAACCTGCTCTTTTGCAGCCTCTTCTCGTTCCTTTGCCTCCTGTTCCGCTTTTTTCTTTGCTGCTTCCTCTGCAGCTTTGATCGCAGCCTTTGCGCTTGCGAGCTGTTCAGAGGTAGCGCTTAGATCCTTTTCAGCCTGGCTTAGTTTTGTCTGCAAGTCAGCCTGTTTTTTATTTAATGTTACTTGGAGGTTGTTTAATGTAACCTCTTCATCTTTTAATTCATTTTGCGTTTCTTCAATTGAATTTCGGATATCGATAAGTTCCTGTAGCTTTTGGCGGTCATATTCATTGACAGCCTTTACGAAGTCTGCTTTGTTCAGTAAATCATTCATGTCTTCTGCGGAACAGAGAAATTCCAGATATCCAAAATCTCCGTTTTCATAAATTTGTTTGATCCGCAGTTTCATGTCTTCGTATTGATTTTTCTCATTTACCTCAGCGTTTGCCAGATCGTAGGCAGTGGCCTCCATGGCCTCTTTGGTGGAGTTGATCTTCATGACCAAATCCTGCAGCTCTTCGGATACAGAGGTGATTTCGGAGTTTAAATCATTGACCTGATTCTTCAGAGTATTGGTCTGCTGTTCCAAATCCTCCACGGAATCCTCTGCGTGAATCGGCATACTGTTGATGCAGAGTACAAAACTAGTAACCAGTACTGCCAGTCTTCGCGCTCCATGTTTTTTTTTCAAATTCATGATTTGCTTCCTTTCTTCATATCCCTTCTTCATTGTTAAAAATAAATTGCGAACATATTATACTATAAATTGCGCAATTAAGCAAACTTTGTTAGAATGGAAGAGCAGATGTACAAGAAGGAGTATAAAAATCATGAAGAAATATGAAGAGGATAGATATATCCAAGAGCATATCAGGGAACATATTTATCCATGGATAAAAGAGAAACTTGTGGACCACGAAGTGCTTGGCGGGAGAATCATTTCCGAAAAAGACACGCCTCTTGTCTCTTTTGTGGGGGATTTGATGGTTGTGTTTGTGATCAAGAGGGAGAATGAAACGTTTGAGATCCTGAAGGAGAATATGCTGCCCCCGGGATGTGATATTGAGAAACTGTACTACAAAGCATGTGAAAACCTTGCAAAAAATGTACATTTTGTGATTTCACAGACATTGTACGGGGGATTTGGAATTGTTGCTGACGGTCACCATGAGGCAAGTTCCCTCTGTCTTAAGCATATCTGGAATCTGTGTGCCGAGAAACTGGAAGACGACCTTGTGATCATGGCACCGGCAAAGGACATGGTTTTGTTTATGCCGGCAAAGGATCTCGATGGGATAGAAAAGATGCGGATCTTTGGGATGGAGAGTTATAAAAGGAACCAAGACAAGATCAGTGAGAAACTGATGTTTTTTGACAGGGAGAAAAAGGAGCTTAGGATGTATGAACAAAAAGATTAAGATGATTGGCCTGGACCTTGACGGGACCCTTTTGAGGGAGGACAAAACCCTCTCCCCATACACGAAATCAATCCTTGAAAAAGCGATTGAAAAGGGAATCGTTGTCCTGGCAGCCACAGGCAGGCCGCTTGGGGGGATTCCAAAAGAATTGAGAGAATTTCCGGGCATGCGCTATGTCATTTCTTCCAACGGGGCTAGGATCATAGACCAGAAGGATGGCCATGTGCTATATGAAAATCTTATATCCGTGGAAAGGGCCATGCGCATACTGGATATTTTGGAAACATATGATACGGAGAGAGAGTTCTTTTTGGAAGGCCAGGGATATGCAGAAATTGACAAAATGAAAGAGCTTGACAGATATTTTGGAAGATTTCACAATGAGGCGATGATCGAATATATACGGACCACAAGGATTCCAGTAGATGATGTGCGCGAAACTTTAGAAAAAAAAGGTCGTCCGCTGGACAAGGTGCAAGGTGTGTTTGCTTCTCTGGAGGAAAAAGAAAAGGCATGGGAGGAACTTTTGCGTCTTCCGGGCGTGATGGTCACAGGTGCGCTTGTGAATAATATCGAAGTCTGCGCAGCCGGAGTGGATAAGGGACTTGGACTGATCCGCTTAGGAGAGATTCTTGGAATTGAAAAAGAGGAGATTATGGCTTGCGGGGATGGAAAAAATGATATAGGTATGATAAAAATGTCCGGACTTGGAGTTGCCATGGGAAACGGCATGGAGGAAGTGAAAGCTGCGGCAGATTATGTGACACTTTCCAATGAGGAAGACGGGGCGGCAAAAGCAATCGAGAAATTTGTACTGTCATAAAAGAAAAACAGGAGGAAAATAAAAAATGTGGGATATATTTGTTTCTATAATAATGGGTATTATTCAGGGAATCACGGAGTGGCTTCCGATCAGCAGCACAGGACATCTTCTGCTTGCTGATGAATTTCTGCATATGAATGTCAGCGATGAGTTTATGAATATGTTCAAGGTAGTCATCCAGCTTGCGTCAGTGATAGCAGTTATTGTCCTGTATTTCCACAAACTCAATCCATTTTCACCAAGAAAGAGCTACAAAGAGAAAGTAGGAACAATCCAGCTTTGGATGAAGGTGGTTGTCGCATGTATACCGTCTGCAGTGGGACTTTTGATCAATGATATCATTGACGAAAAACTGTCAAACTACATTGTCATCTCTGCGATGCTGATCATATACGGTATTCTTTTTATAGTAATTGAAAACAGGAATAAACATATGCGTGTCCGCACGGCAAGTCTTTCAGAGCTGACATACCTGACAGCGTTTGCCATCGGATGGTTCCAGGTTCTGGCCATGATCCCAGGTACCTCCCGCTCAGGTGCCACGATCGTGGGAGCGCTGCTTATCGGGGTGGCAAGGCCGGTTGCGGCAGAATTTACATTCTTCCTCGCAATTCCGACTATGATTGCTGCAAGCGGGCTTAAAGTGATCAAATTCGGATTCCATTATACATCCATAGAAGCAGTGATCCTGGCAGTCGGGTGTATTGTATCATTCATTGTGTCTGTATTTGCCATCAAGTTTCTGATGGGATACATCAAAAAGCATGACTTCAAAGCATTTGGGTACTATCGCATTGTACTTGGTGTTGTGGTATTGCTCTACTTTGGGATCTTCGGATAATGAGTATAAAAAAAGTGGTTATTTATGCAAGAAAAATGTATAAATAGCCACTTGATTTTTATCAATTATGTGATATTATAAGTACATGACTAAAAAAGAGATACATAATTATAAGTCAAAATATAAGAAGTTTGGAGGAAGAGATCATGAAATTGAAGAAGTTGATGTGTGCAGTGCTGGCAGGTGTTTGCGTATTTTCATTGGCTGCCTGCGGAAACAAGGAAAGCGGTTCAAAAGATGGGGAGAAGAAGGAGACTTTGGTCATGGCGACAAATGCCGAGTTTCCGCCATTTGAATATTATGAAGGGCAGGAGATTGTCGGAATCGATGCAGAACTTGCAGAAGAGATCGGGAAGATACTTGGTATGGAAGTAAAGATTGAAGATATGGCGTTTGATTCTGTTATTCCTGCTGTGGGAACTGGAAAGGCAGACTTTGGGGCAGCAGGTCTTACGATCACAGAGGATAGAAAAACACAGGTTGATTTTTCAGATGAGTATTATACATCCAAGCAGAAGATTATTGTAAAGGCAGATAACGCTGAGATTGCATCTCCGGATGATCTTAAAGGCAAGAAAATAGGTGTTCAGCAGGGGACAACAGGTGATATCTATTCCACAGATGATTTTGGAGATGAGAGCGTACAGCGTTTCAACAAAGGTATGGAGGCGGTTCAGGCTCTGCAGCAGGGAAAAGTTGATGCGGTCATCATCGACGAACAGCCGGCAAAGACATTTGTAGAAGAGAACGAAGGACTTAAGATTCTTGAGACAGACTATACAGAAGAAGCTTACGCGTTCTGCTTTAAGAAAGACAGCGATTTGGTCGACAAGGTAAACGATGCGCTCAAACAGCTCAAAGAGAATGGAAAATTTGATGAGATCGTTTCCAAATACATCAACAGTGACGCAGAGTAGACAGGAGAATGATGGAGATGTTGCAGAATCTACAGGATAGTTTTTATGTGAACTTTATAAAAGAAAACCGTTGGCAATATCTCACTGATGGATTGAAGGTGACTTTGATAGTTACCTTCTTTGCAGTAATTGTGGGAATTGTTTTTGGTACGTTGATCGCGATCATCCGTTCCACACATGACAAGACAGGCAAACTTACGATACTTGATATTCTTGCGAGGATCTATATCACAGTTATCCGTGGAACTCCGGTTGTCGTACAGCTGATGATCATTTACTTTGTTATTTTCGCAAGTTCAGATATCGATAAAACCGTTGTGGCAGTTTTGGCGTTTGGTATGAACTCATCCGCGTATGTGGCGGAAATTGTCCGTTCCGGTATCATGTCAGTGGACAGTGGACAGTTTGAGGCGGGAAGGAGTCTTGGTTTCAACTATATCCAGACCATGCGCTATATCATCCTTCCGCAGGCTTTGAAAAATATCCTTCCGGCTCTTGGAAATGAGTTTATCGTCCTGCTCAAAGAGACGTCTGTCTCCGGATATATTGCCCTGCAGGACCTCACAAAAGGCGGGGATATCATCAGAAGCCGTACATTCGATGCATTTATGCCGCTGTTTGCAGTGGCCTTGATTTACCTTGTACTTGTTTTGATATTTACCAAACTGGTAAACATGCTGGAGAGGAGGATGCGAAACAGTGAGCGTTAATGGAGATGTATTGATAAAAGTAGAGGGGCTGAAAAAAAGTTTTGGCGGATTTCATGCCCTGGATGGGATTACGGAGGAGATCAGGAAAGGGGAAGTGGTCGTTATCGTAGGACCTTCCGGTTCTGGAAAATCCACATTCCTCCGTTCCCTGAACCTTTTGGAGGTTCCGACAGAAGGACACATTTATTTTGAAGGTGTGGACATCACAGATAAGAAGACGGATCTGGATAAACACCGCCAGAAGATGGGGATGGTATTTCAGCATTTTAATCTTTTCCCGCACAAGACGATTCTGGACAACATTACGCTGGCGCCTATCAAACTGCTTGGAATGACCAAAGAAGAAGCGGAGAAAAAAGCTATGGATCTTCTGAAACGTGTCGGATTGCAGGATAAGGCCGATTCTTATCCGTCCAGGCTTTCGGGAGGACAAAAGCAGAGGATCGCGATCGTGCGCTCCCTGGCAATGGATCCGGATGTGATGCTGTTTGACGAGCCTACCTCCGCACTCGACCCTGAAATGGTAGGAGAAGTTTTGGAACTTATGAAACAGCTGGCCAAGGATGGAATGACTATGGTCGTGGTGACACACGAGATGGGGTTTGCAAAGGAAGTGGCCTCCCGTGTCCTGTTCGTGGATGAAGGGAAAGTAAAAGAGCAGAATACTCCGGAAGAGTTTTTCTCCAACCCAAAAGACCCAAGACTGAAAGAATTTTTATCAAAGATATTATAAAAAAGATGAGCGCGTAGGAAAGCAAATGGAAAATACTTTCTTTGCGCTCTTTTTTTGCCATTTTACAAGAAGAGCAATTTCAGCTATACTTGTCAGGGACAAGAAGAATGAAGTTACAGTAGAGGTAGTGATATATGGAATATGAAAGAATTGAGAAAGGCACCTTTTTGGAAAGGCCAAACCGTTTCATCGCATATGTGGAGATTGCGGGAAGGGAGGAAACAGTGCATGTAAAGAACACTGGCAGATGCAAAGAGCTGCTCGTGCCGGGTGCTGATGTATATGTGCAAAAATCCGTTTCCCCTGACAGAAAGACCGGGTGGGACCTTATCAGTGTCAGAAAAGGGGAGCGCATCATCAATATGGATTCCCAAATTCCAAACCTCCTTGTGGAAGAATGGTTGAAAAAGGGAAATCTATTTTCAAAGAATGCGGATATCCGGCGCGAGAAAACATACAAAAATTCAAGATTTGATATTTATGTGGAGGATGGGGAAAGAAAGGCGTTTATTGAAGTCAAAGGTGTTACGTTGGAGGAAAATGGCATTGTGCGTTTTCCGGATGCGCCCAGCGACCGTGCAGTGAAACATGTGGAAGAGTTGACGGAGGCAAAGCAGGAAGGGTATGAGACGTACATTTTCTTTGTCATTCAGATGAGAGGTGTAAAGAAATTTATGCCAAACGAGACAACTCACCCCGCATTTGCAAAGGCGCTTAGAAAAGCTGAAAAAAGCGGGGTACATCTGCTGGCTTATGACTGCCGGGTGGGTGAGACTATGATTGAAATCTGCTCCCCGGTTCCTGTCCAGCTCTTTGAAAATCCCCTTGAAAAGACGGTGCGACCTCTGCTCGCGTGGTTTGAGGAAAACAAAAGACAACTGCCTTGGAGACAGACAAAAGAGCCATACCAAATATGGGTGTCCGAAATCATGCTGCAGCAGACGAGGGTGGAGGCAGTGAAACCGTTTTATGAGCGGTTTTTAAAGGAACTGCCGGATGTGCCATCCCTTGCCAGTGCAAAGGAAGATAAACTTTTAAAATTGTGGGAAGGGCTTGGATACTACAATCGTGTAAGAAATATGCAAAAGGCAGCGCAGGAGATGATGGAAAAATATGGAGGGACATTTCCGGACTCCTTTGAAGAAATACTGGGGCTTTCCGGAATTGGAAATTATACGGCAGGCGCAGTGGCATCCATAGCATTTGATATTGCGAAACCTGCGGTGGACGGAAATGTGCTGCGGGTGCTCTCAAGAATACTTGGCAGCTATGACGATATCATGAGACAGTCCACAAGAAAAAAGATGGAACAGCTGGTGGAACAGGTTATTCCAAAGGATACACCTGGAGATTTCAATCAGAGCCTGATCGAGCTTGGGGCGCTTGTGTGCGTGCCAAATGGAGAGGCGAAATGCAGTGAGTGTCCGGTCAGTATGTTTTGCTGTGCAAGAGAAAAAGGGATCATCGGTGAACTGCCTGTGAAGAAGAAAGCTAAGGAGCGTAAGATAGAGGAACGTACAATTTTGATATTTAAGGACGGAGAAAAGGTGGCGATCAGGAAACGACCCCAAAAAGGTCTCCTTGCAGGACTCTACGAGCTGCCGGGCGTGGATGGACATCTTTCCGTGGAGAAAGTTATTGCGTACAGCAAAACCATTGGTCTGATGCCGATCCATGTCAAAAAACTAGGGGAGGCAAAACATATTTTTTCCCATGTGGAGTGGCGCATGATCGGGTATGCCGTGCAGGTGGATGAGTTGGAAAAATCATGTACAGAGGACATGATTTTTATCCATCCAAAAGAGATAGAAAAATCGTATCCGATCCCGGCGGCATTTGAGGCCTATACAGAGTATATGGATATCAGTCTTGGACAGAAAGGACAAAGAAAAGCTGATTGATGTAAGGCAATAAAAAGAAGAGGCGTAGCAGGATAAAAAATCTGCTGTACCTCTTCTTTTATTATGAAACGATCTGTTTTGAAAACGATTCGGATTTGCGAGATGCCTCTGCGTAGATGAACTGGTAAAGTACGCTGGCCATCAGGCATCCGCCCAAAACATCGATGACAGAGTGCTGTTTTAAGAACATAGTGGAAAGAATGATCAATGAGGATAAGATCAATGCCCCGTAACGAATCCATTTGATGGAGGACAATCTCTCGTCGTGTGCGATAGCGATGTAAACTCCGATGGAGTTGAACACGTGAATGCTCGGCAGCACATTGGTAGGAGTGTCCATGGCATAAAGTTGTTTTACCATGTCTGTAAAAATGTTGTCCCTCGGAAATGTATCCGGCCGTAATTCCAGTCCGTTTGGATAGATTGCAGAGATGATAAGAAAAATAGTCATCCCGGTGAACAAAAATGCCGTAAGCTTGTAATAGGCTTTTACGTCCGTAAAGAAAAAATAACCGACTGTGACAGCAATATATACAAACCAGAGTAAATACGGAATAATAAAATATTCAACAAAAGGAATGTAATCGTCCAGAGGTGTATGGATAATATGGAATTTTGTTGTAACATGCGACTCCAGATAAGCAAAACAAGGCATATAGATCAATGTGTACAGGAGAACCCATGCATGTCTGTATTTAAGAAAAAATTTTTTCATGACAAACCTCTTACAATATTTTTTATCAATTACGTTAGAGCGATTATAGCACGAATGTAAGATAGAGAACAAGGAACTTCATAATATATTAATAATTTTCATGAATTCTTTCAAATATTACCATATTGTGGAGTTTTCGGCCTTTATCCAGTGCTTTTTTTGTTGTCAGTGTCCACACTGCCGTGGGTGCGCGGAAAATGTGGCGGTTGATGAGAAAACTGATATTGGAAGTATCCTTCAAACTGTAGGAAATAAAGTCCGGTTTTCCGAGAAAATTGGTCAAAAGAAACTGGACAAAAAGTCTCAAAATATAGGGGTTGGATTTGTCTTCCCGTATCAGATTTGCAGAAAGCTGTCCCCGCAGGATGTCCGGGGCATTTTTGCGAAACCAGTACAATACAAGTGTATTAAAAGACTGGATAAGATATTCCCCCTTGTAGGATGCAAGTTCCTTTTGCAGTGCCCTGCACACAGCAAGGCTTTTTCGTGGAAGTTTCACCTCGATCAAAAGCGGTACTCTTCCGTCCACCAAAGAAAGGACGTCCTCAAGAAGAGGAATGCGCTCACTGGAACCAAGAAGAGGGAGCGATACAAGTTCTGTATAGGTCATGTCTTCAATATATTTATCAAGACCGCACATACGTTTCAAGGTATCGTCGTGAAAGACGACGATGCGGCCGTCCTTTGTAAGATGTACATCAAGCTCAATACCAAGTCCGCGCAGAAGAGCTGCGCGAAAAGCGGCCATAGAGTTTTCAGGTACATGAAAATCACCGCTGTGCAGACCCCGGTGGGCAAATTCTGTGTGGTTGAATTTTTTCAGAGCTGCCCGGCGGAAGAGGTTGGGTGTGATCATCCAAAGATATAAAACAAAAATACAAATCAAAAAAATGATAAAAAACATCATTTCAATTCTCCTTTGTAGGGCATATCACTTTTAATTTTTTGTTGTGGCAGAAAAAGTGAAGGTCTTTCTGCGAAAAAACAGGTTCTCCGTCCAAGTGGAGGGCAAGAGGCGAACCAAGAGTAAGGCGGATATCCTTTCCCCGGTATATGCTGATTCCTTTAAAGCGCGTGTGCATCCCTTTCCACGCGGTTGCAAGTGTGAGTATCAATTTCCATTTTGGAAGGTCATGCACCACGATCACGTCCAGAAGATCATCGCTTGGAAGAGCGTCCGGGCAGAAACAAAACCCTCCACCTTCGCAGCGCGTGTTCATGACAGATGCAAAATAGGTATTCTGAAAGATAACCGGAGGCCCTTCGTCAATGGTAAGAGAAAGCTTTTCAGGATTGCAGAGAAAAAGTTGATGCAGAGCAATGGCTGCATAAGTCAGTTTTCCAAGTTTTATGTGATTGAAAAAATTTTTCAGCCTGGAAACCATGGCTTCATGGCAGATGGCGGCGTCAAAACCAATTCCCCCGCTGACTGCAAAGAGACGTGATTTTCCCTGATACTCTGCGCAGCCAATATCAATCTGTGCAAGGGACGGGGCGTTTAAGATCATTTCCAATGCTTTCGTGGGATTGGTCGGAAGGCACAGAGCTCTGGCAAAGTCATTGCTTGAGCCTGTCGGGATGTATCCCAAGGTGACAAGCTCAAAATGGCAGATTCCATTGATGACTTCGTTGAGTGTACCGTCCCCGCCCAGAACAATGATCGTATGCCGCTTGTCATTGTCTGTCAGCTGTCTTACAAGCTTGACGGCATGCTGCTGGTATTTTGTGAAATGCACGCTGTAAGGGAGCGTTCTTTTATTTAATTCCCGTTCTATTCCAAGCCAAAGGATTTTTCCGTGCCCTGAACGGGAGTTGGGGTTTACAATAAAAGTTAACATAACGTCCTCCTGTGTATACGCCCTGGCAGGCGCAATTTCTATTGTCCATTATATCATAAGATTGACGGGAGCAAAGAAAGAATATACAATAAATATAACAAAAATATTGTTATGAATCAGAAAAGAGGTTTTGCATGGAATTTAGAAGAGAAATTGATTTTAAAGAAAAGGAGAAAATTGTTTTACTTGGAAAGGCAATATCATCTCCTCTCAGACTTGAAATGCTGGAACTTTTGGAGGAACAGGCGTACCATGTCAATGAGATCGCAGAGATACTGAAGATTCCGGCATCCTCTTCAGCAATGCATGTCAGGGTTTTGGAGGAAGCGGGTCTGATTGAGACGGAACTCCGTGCAGCGACAAGGGGGTCAATGAAAGTCTGTCGAAAATCCTGTCAAAGTGTTTTGGTTGACTTTGGGAAACCGGAGGAAGGAAATGTGCAGAAGATCCACATGCCTATCGGAAACTTTGTGGACTACCATGTGGAGCCAACGTGCGGAATTGTGGCAAAAGAAGGTTATATCGATGTGGAGGACGAGCCGGCGATTTTCTATCATCCACGCAGGACGGAAGCAAAATTGATATGGCTGGGAAAGGGGTATCTGGAGTACCGTTTTCCAAACGCTGCAGTCAAAAAGAATCATGTGCGGCAGATGGAGATTTCCATGGAACTGTGCTCTGAGGATCATGAATACAACATGGACTGGGCGTCAGACATCACATTATGGCTGAACGGAAAAGAAGCAGGAACATGGACTTGTCCGAGTGATTTCGGAGGAAGGAGGGGGAAATTAAATCCTTTGTGGTGGCCAAAACAAAATACCCAGTATGGAATCCTGAAAAAATGGACTGTGAAACAGCAAGGGACATGGCTTGACGGAGAGCAGGTGGAGAACCGCGGCGTTTTAGAATATGGCCTGGAGGAAGGAGATTACATTTCTGTCAAAATAGGAGTAAAGGAAGATGCAAAGAACCAGGGGGGACTTAACATTTTCGGTGATTGTTTCGGTGATTATCCGCAGGACATTATTTTAAAACTGACATATGAATCATAGGGAAAAATAGCATAGAATTTTATACTTATATCAGAGTATATTTTATTGACATAAACAGGTGAAAAATGGTACTCTGAGTCAAATAATATGTTTTGAAACAAAGTTTTTAGAATAAATGAAAAGGAGAAACACAATGAAAAAACAAGTAGTGGAAGTTTTTCATAAATTATACGGGGCGGATGGAGATATCCGTACATATTTTGCTCCTGGACGAGTAAACCTGATCGGTGAACATACAGATTACAATGGAGGACACGTATTTCCGTGCGCTCTGACTATAGGTACATATGCAGCTGCCCGCCTTAGAAAAGACGACAGGATCCGTCTCTACTCTATGAATTTTGAAAGCCTTGGCGTTTTTGAGACAAGCCTTGACGATTTGATCCCATCGGAGAAAGCAGGCTGGACGAACTATCCAAAGGGAGTGATGTGGGCGTTTGAAAAAAAGGGGTATAAGCTGACTTCCGGACTGGATATTGTGCTTTACGGAAACATTCCGAATGGATCGGGGCTTTCTTCCTCCGCATCGCTGGAGGTGCTGACAGGGACGATCTTAAAAGATCTGTTTGGCTTTGATGAGCTTAGTATGACAGAGATTGCCCTTATCGGTCAGTATTCAGAGAACAATTTTAATGGAATGAACTGCGGGATCATGGACCAGTTCGCAAGTGCCATGGGCAAAAAAGACTGCGCAATTTTCCTTGACACAAGCAATCTGAATTATGAGTATGCAAAGATAGAGCTTGAGGATGCCAAGATCGTTATCACAAACAGCAAGGTGAAACACAGCCTTGTGGGGTCCGCATACAATGACAGAAGAAATGAGTGCGAGACTGCATTAAAAGAACTGCAGGCAGTGGTGGATATCCAGACACTTGGAGATTTGACAGAAGAAGAATTTGAGGCACATAAAGATGCCATCAAATCTGAGGTCAGACAGAAAAGGGCAAAACATGCGGTCTATGAAAATCAGAGAACCATCAAAGCGGTGGATGCCCTGAAACAGAACGATATCGAAGAATTCGGCCGTCTCATGAACGCATCTCACGTATCTTTGAGGGACGACTATGAAGTTTCCTGTGAAGAAATCGATATTCTTGTAGATCTGGCATGGAATACGCCGGGTGTAATCGGTTCCCGCATCACAGGAGGCGGTTTTGGCGGGTGTACGGTCAGCATTGTGAAAAATGATGCAGTGGATACATTTATAGAGAAAATCGGCGCTGCCTATAAAGAAAAAGTCGGACATGATGCAGAATTCTACGTTGTCGAAATCGGCGACGGTGCAAAAGTGTTGGATTAAAACCAGGAGGAAATTATGTTATCTGAGAATATTAAAAAATTAGTACAGTATGGAATTGATACGGGACTTATGCCGGAATGTGAGAGAATCTATGCGACAAACCTGTTGCTTGAAATGTTCCATGAAGACGATTACGAGGATGTTGAGATTGCCGGGGAGATTGTTCTGGAGGATGTTTTAAAAGAACTTCTCGATGAAGCATGTGCAAGAGGGATCATCGAAGACAGCATTGTGTACAGAGATTTGTTCGATACAAAGATGATGAATTGTCTGATGCCGCGTCCGGCCCAGGTGCAAAAAGCATTCTATGATTTATACAAAGAATCACCAGAAAAAGCAACAAATTATTTTTATAAATTAAGCCAGGACAGTGATTATATAAGAAGATACCGTGTCTGTAAGGACTTAAAATGGAAAGTGCCAAGCAAATACGGGGAAATAGACATCACGATCAATCTTTCAAAACCGGAGAAAGATCCAAAAGCGATCGCGGCTGCAAAGAATGCAAAGACAAGTGCATATCCGAAATGTCAGTTGTGTGTGGAAAATGAAGGATATGCAGGAAGAGTCAATCATCCGGCCAGAGAGAATCATAGAATTATCCCCATCACGATCAATGAGAGTAAATGGGGATTCCAGTATTCTCCTTACGTGTACTATAATGAACACTGCATTGTCTTTAACGGAGAACATGTGCCGATGAAGATTGACAAAAATGCGTTTATCAAATTGTTTGATTTTGTAAAGGCATTCCCTCACTATTTCCTTGGCTCCAATGCGGATCTGCCGATCGTTGGGGGATCTATTTTGAGCCATGACCATTTCCAGGGAGGAAACTACACCTTTGCAATGGCCAAAGCTTCTGTGGAGGAGACGTTTACTGTCAAAGGATATGAGGACGTTGAGGCTGGTATTGTAAAATGGCCGCTCTCTGTCATCCGTTTGAGAGCAAAAGACGAAAAACGGATCATTGAATTGGCAGATCATATTCTGAATGCATGGAGAGGCTACACAGATGAGGAGGCATTCGTCTTTGCCGAGACAGACGGGGAACTTCATAATACGATCACACCGATTGCGAGGAAAAAAAGTGAGTTCTATGAGCTGGATCTTGCGCTGCGCAACAACATTACCACAGAGGAGCATCCGCTTGGACTTTACCATCCTCATGCACAGTACCACAATATTAAAAAAGAAAACATTGGGCTGATCGAGGTTATGGGACTTGCGGTTCTTCCATCCAGATTGAAAGAAGAGATGGAAATTCTGGGGAAATATATTGTAGATAAAAAAGATATCAGAGAAAATGAAAAAATAGAGAAACATGCAGACTGGGTGGAAAGATTCCTGCCTGCATACAAAGAGATCACCAAAGAAAATGTGGACGAGATCTTAAGAGCAGAGATTGGAAAAGTTTTCGTAGGAGTTCTCGAAGATGCGGGCGTGTACAAATGTACAGAAGAAGGAAGAGCTGCATTTAGAAGGTTTATTCAGATTTTATAGTTTCATAAGATTAGCTGAGCAGATGCCGGGGAGGAATCCCCGGCATCTGCGCGTGCAGTAATACGAATATATTTTGTGATACGGCAAAGTCTTTTTTTGTTGTACTAGATATGAAAAAGCCCGGTCAGGTAACAGTCAAGAGAACGTCTCATATTTCCTTCAAAATCAGCGTTACCTTTGCGCAGGCACCACTCAAATACATTGCCGATCACGATCATGCGGATGTCGGTCGTGGCTTTCTCCAAATCCAAGGTTTCCGGAAGGACACCGGCCATCTGCGCCTTTTCCATATAGGTGCGCACCGTGACGATGGGATAAGGCCGTTCTGTGCGGATGGAAGGATTTAAAGACTGGTTTTTTGGTGTATAGTATCCGGACATAAATTCCACGCCAAGCTCTTTGCAGTACTGTACATAGTTTAAATACACGTGGATAATAGCTGTTTTTGCTTCGTTTGGGCTTGCCGGTGTTTCCAGCAGATCGGGATTGATGCTAGGCTGGTCTTCGATATAATAGGAAAGCAGGTCGTCCTTTGTCTTAAAATGATGGTAGAAACTTCCGTTGGACACGCCAGCCTCTTCGCATATATTTTTTATGGAAAGATTATCATAGCTGCTGCGCTGAAGAATTCTCTTGGCGGCCTGAAAAATGCGCTCTTTTGTCTCGCGGGATTTCAGTTGTTGTTTGGATAACTCCTCAGTAGGAATATGATGTCTCATGCAAACACCCCTTTAAATTTGTATACTTTTTCAGATTAGTGACTCAAAGTATAGCATATAACAGGAGGAAATTCAACAAAACAGAGTAAACTCTATTTTTCAAAGGTTTGCAAAACCATATAGAATCCTATATAATTATGGAAGTTTCAAAATGATGAAAAGGGAAAATCAGGGAGGAAACTTTCAATATTATGGATATTAATTTAAGGATTACCGAAGAATTGGGAGTGAAACGCTGGCAGGTGGATGCAGCGGTAAAGCTCATTGATGAGGGAAATACGATCCCTTTTATTTCCAGATACAGAAAAGAGGCCACAGGTTCGCTGGACGATGAGCAGCTTAGAAAACTTTATGAGCGTTTACTCTATCTTCGCAACCTGGAGGAAAAAAAAGAGCAGGTGCTCTCCTCTATCGAGGAGCAGGGAAAACTGACAGAAGAATTAAAAGAGCAGATTTTGGCTGCAAAGACGCAGGTACAGGTGGATGATCTTTACCGTCCTTTCCGGCCTAAGAGAAGGACAAGGGCAACGGCTGCAAAAGAAAAAGGACTGGAGCCGCTTGCAGCGCTCATCTGTCTGCAGAAGATGAAGGAGCCGGTCGAAAAAGCAGCACAGCAGTATATTTCTGAGGAAAAAGGGGTTCTGACGGCAGAGGAAGCGATCGCAGGTGCAAAGGACATCATAGCGGAAAATATTTCTGATGAACCTGTGTACAGACAGCACATCAGGGATTATACAGTCCGCCACGGCAAGATTGTGTCAGCGGCAAAGGATAAAGAGGAATCCTCTGTCTATGAGATGTACTATGAATTTGAGGAACCGATTCAAAAGCTGGCAGGACACCGGGTTCTGGCGCTGAATCGAGGGGAAAAAGAAAAGTTCCTGACCGTAAAAGTACAGGCGCCGGAGGAAAAACTTTTAAGTTACCTGGAAAAGCATATCATTGTCTCTGAAAATTCATTTACTGCTCCTGTTTTAAAGGAAACCATTGAGGACAGTTACAGGCGGTTGATTGCCCCTGCTGTGGAGAGAGAGATACGCAACGGGCTTACGGAGAAGGCAGAAGACGGAGCTATCGGGGTATTTGGAAAAAATCTGGAGCAGCTTTTGATGCAGCCGCCAATTTCCGGTCAGGTTGTACTCGGATGGGACCCGGCGTTCCGCACCGGATGTAAACTTGCGGTTGTCGATGCAACAGGAAAGGTGCTGGATACTACAGTGATCTATCCGACTGCGCCTACAACTCCACAAAAGATCACGGCGGCAAAGGAGACGTTGAAAAAACTGATTGAAAAGTATGGGATTACGCTGATATCTCTTGGAAACGGAACAGCCTCCAGAGAGTCTGAGATGGTCATTGTGGAACTTATCAAGGAGATTTCCGGGAAATTGCAGTATGTCATTGTAAATGAGGCGGGAGCATCCGTGTACTCGGCAAGCAAGCTGGCATCAGAGGAATTCCCGAATTTTGATGTGGGACAAAGGAGTGCCACGTCCATTGCGAGGAGACTTCAGGATCCGTTGGCGGAACTTGTGAAAATTGAACCAAAATCCATCGGGGTAGGGCAGTATCAGCATGACTGCAATCAGAAAAAATTAAGTGAGGCACTGCAAGGCGTAGTGGAATCCTGCGTGAACAAAGTGGGAGTGGACCTGAATACAGCATCTGCACCGCTTTTATCTTATATTTCCGGGATTTCCTCTGCCATTGCAAAAAATATCGTGGCATACAGGGAGGAGAACGGAAAATTTGCGGACAGGAAAAGTCTTCTCAAAGTGCCGAAACTGCGACCAAAAGCTTTTGAGCAGTGTGCAGGTTTCCTTAGGATCCCGGGAGGCGCAAATCCGCTTGATGGGACGAGTGTGCACCCGGAATCTTATAAAGCTGCACAGAGTCTGCTGAATAACCAGGGGTATTCTGTCGATGATCTAAAAGAGAAAGGTGGTATTCCTGGACTTTCAAAGTCAGTGGAAGATTATAAAAAACTTTCAGAGGAGCTTGGCATCGGGGAGATCACACTTCGAGACATTGTAAAGGAGCTTGAAAAACCGGGAAGAGACCCAAGAGATGAGATGCCAAGACCAATTCTGCGCACAGACGTTCTGGAGATGAAAGACTTGAAGGAAGGTATGGTACTCAAAGGAACTGTGCGCAATGTCATTGACTTTGGTGTGTTTGTGGATATTGGTGTGCACCAGGACGGACTTGTCCATATTTCACAGATCACGGATAAATTTATCAGACATCCTCTTGAGGCCGTGAGCGTGGGCGATGTTGTGGATGTAAAGGTGATGAGTGTGGATTTGAAGAAAAAGAGGATCCAGCTTACGATGCGTGGAATATAAAAAGATGGAGGGCGGCATATGGCGGAAGGGGTAGTAAAATTTGATGTAAAGATGACGGATAAAGCCATGTACGATTTTTTGTTATACCACACGTACACAAAAGTGAGCGGCATGCTTGGAGTAATGTTTGGATTTCTCATGTTTCTGGTGGCATTTAGGCAGCTGGCACAAAAACAGCCGGAGACATCCGTGTTCTTCTTTTTTCTTGCTTTTTTCTTTTTGGTGTTTACGCCATTTATTCTTTGGAAGAGAGCAAAAGAACAGGTGAAACATACACCGATGTTTCAGGAACCGATCCATTATGAGCTCAACCAAAAAGGCGTGGCTGTATCACAGGGGGAACAGAAAACTTTAAATAAATGGAAAGACTTTGAAAAGGCGGTTGCCACGAATCAAAGCATTATCCTCTATGTAACGAGGATGAGGGCGATCATTTTCCCGAGAAAAGATATGGGAGAACAGTATACCGCGGCAGTGAGCATGATATACACGCACATGCCGGCGGCAAAGGTAAAGATTCGTCAGGTAAGATAAAGGGGAAAAATATGGTAACAGAGACAAGAAGTGCAAGGGAAACATTTGCATTTGCGAAAAAACTGGCAGAGCAGGCAAAAGCCGGGGATGTATTTACTTTGACCGGGGATCTTGGAGTAGGGAAAACGGTTTTTACCCAAGGGTTTGCAAAAGGGCTTGGAATCGGAGAGCCGGTGAACAGCCCTACGTTCACGATCGTTCAGGTGTATGAAGGAGGAAGGCTTGCGTTCTATCATTTTGACGTGTACCGTATCGGAGACATTGAAGAGATGGAAGAAATCGGATATGAGGATTATTTTTACGGCGATGGAGTCTCCGTGGTCGAGTGGGCTGATCTTATTGAAGAGATTCTTCCGCCTCACTATACAGCAGTTAAAATTGAAAAGGATCTCTCCCAGGGCTTTGACTATCGTAAGATCACAGTGGAGGAAAAATAGAGAGGAGGTGGAAACATGAGGATACTGGCATTAGACAGCTCCGGGCTTGTGGCCACGGTGGCGGTTGTGGAGGAAGATAAGACAATCGCAGAATACACGGTGAATTATAAAAAGACCCATTCCCAGACACTGCTCCCTATGCTGGACGAGGTGGTGAGGATGACGGAAATGGATTTAACGAGCATAGATGCCATTGCAGTGGCAGCAGGTCCCGGCTCCTTTACAGGACTGCGTATCGGGAGTGCCACTGCAAAAGGACTTGGGCTTGCGCTCGACAAACCGCTCATACACATTCCGACAGTGGATGCCCTGGCCTACAATATTTTCGGGACTTCCCGCATCATCTGCCCGATGATGGATGCCAGAAGAAATCAGGTCTATACCGGACTTTACCGGTTTGAGACTGCGTTTCAGGTTGTGGAAGAGCAGATGGCAGCTGGCGTGGACGAGATTGTAGAGAAGATCAATAAAAGGGGAGAACCGGTTGTGTTCTTAGGTGACGGAGTGCCGGTTCAGGAGCAATACCTTAATGAACATGTGGAAGTGGATTACCTGATCGCGCCTTCCCATTTGAACAGGCAGAGAGCTGCTGCGGTAGGGACACTCGCACTTTCCTATTACAAAAAAGGAAGATTGGAGAGCGCAAAGGATCACCAGCCGGACTACTTAAGGCTTTCCCAGGCTGAGAGAGAGCGGATGGAAAGAGAAAAGGCGGAAGAGAAAAATGTTGGAAATCAGGACGACTAAAAGGGAAGATCTGTGGGCAATGGCAGTTCTGGAAAAGAAGATTTTTTCTGATGCATGGAGCAAAAAAGCGCTTGAGGAAACATTTGAGCAGGAATCTGCCAGAATTTTTGCAGCCTTTGAGGACGGGAATATGGCGGGGTATTGTATTGCATACCAGATTCTCGATGAGGCAGAGATAGCCCGCATTGCTGTGGACAAGGACAGGCGCAGGAATGGGATTGGAGGCCTGCTTTTAGAACAGTTGAAAAAAATTTCTAAAAATCAGGGAGGAAAGAGGATTCTTTTGGATGTAAGGGAAGGAAACTTTGCGGCAAGAGCTTTCTATGAGAAAGAGGGATTTCAGATAGATGGCACAAGAAAGGGGTTCTACCGAAATCCAAAAGAAGATGCTGTGTTGATGAGTCTTACTTTACAGGAAGTATCCACAACTTCCCAGTAGGAATTGAAAGGCCTTGAGGATATAATGAAGGCGTATCAAGCACAAATGTGCGTATTTCACAGGAGGAAATTTATGCGCCAGTATACGGAAAAAAAGAGAAAAGAAACAGAAAAAGTTTTTTGCAATCAATGTGGAAAGGAAATCCGGAAACAAGGGGAAATGTTTGTGGAGGATTATCTTTGCGTGGAAAAACGGTGGGGATATTTCTCTAAAAAGGATAATGAAGTGCATCGCTTTGAACTGTGCGAAGACTGTTATGATAAGCTTTGTGCTTCTTTTCGGATTCCTGTTGACATAGAAAAATAGGAGAGGATTATGTTAGATGTATGTTTGCTGGGAACAGGGGGCATGATGCCCCTTCCTTATCGTTGGCTGACTGCCTTGATGACGAGATTTAACGGCAGCAGCCTTTTGATCGACTGCGGAGAAGGCACGCAGATTGCCATAAAAGAGAAAGGGTGGAGTTTTAAACCGATTGATGTGATCTGTTTTACACATTATCACGGCGATCATATCAGCGGACTTCCGGGACTTCTTCTTACCATGGGAAATGCGGAGCGAAAAGAACCGCTGACGCTGATCGGACCAAAAGGACTGCAAAGGGTGGTGAGCGCGCTTCGCATCATTGCCCCGGAGCTGCCGTTTGAAATCCGTTATGAGGAGATCACTGAGGCGGAAAAAACATTTGAGATGAATGGATACCGGCTTAAGGCGTTCCGGGTGAATCACAATGTTGTGTGTTATGGATATACACTGGAGATCGACCGGGCTGGAAAATTCGATGTGGAGAGGGCGAATCTGCACCATATACCGCAGAAATACTGGAGATTTCTCCAAAAAGGGGAGACGGTCGAGGAAGAGGGGAAGGTTTACACACCGGATATGGTTCTTGGACCTGCCAGAAAAGGAATCAAAGTGACATACACAACGGACACAAGGCCTACCAATTCCATTTTGGAACATGCAAAAGGCTCTGATTTGTTTATTTGTGAGGGTATGTACGGGGAAAAAGAAAAGGCCCCAAAAGCAGTGGAGTATAAGCATATGACCTTTTACGAGGCTGCCCATCTTGCGAAAGAGGCGGATGTTAAGGAAATGTGGCTGACACACTACAGTCCGTCTTTGGCGTACCCTGAAAATTATATAGATGACGTGAAGGCGATTTTTCCGGCAGCAGTTGCGGCAAAGGATGGACGCACGGTTACGCTTGCTTTTGAAGATTAGAAATGGGTGTTGAAAATGAAGGAAAAGAAAGATGTTTTAATATTGGCGATCGAGAGTTCCTGCGATGAAACAGCGGCAGCAGTAGTGAAAAACGGAAGAGAAGTGCTGTCTAATGTCATTTCTTCCCAGATTGAACTGCACAAACTGTACGGAGGGGTTGTCCCGGAAATTGCATCAAGAAAGCATATAGAAAAGATCAATCAGGTTATTGAAGAGGCGCTCAAGGAGGCGGATATCAAGTTGGATGACTGCGATGCCATTGGAGTTACATACGGCCCGGGGCTTGTGGGCGCGCTGCTCGTGGGGGTGGCGGAGGCAAAGGCCATTGCCTATGCAAAAGATCTTCCGCTTGTGGGAGTGCATCACATTGAAGGACATATTTCAGCCAACTATATAGAAAATAAGGAGCTGAAACCTCCGTTTATCTGCCTGGTCGTATCCGGCGGACATACACATCTTGTATGTGTGAAGGATTATGGAGAGTATGAGATTATCGGGCGTACAAGAGATGATGCGGCAGGCGAGGCGTTTGACAAAGTGGCGCGTGCGATCGGGCTTGGCTATCCCGGAGGGCCAAAGATTGATAAGCTTTCAAAAGAAGGAAATGCAGATGCCATTGCCTTTCCAAAAGCGCATGTGGAGGATGGGCCATACGATTTCAGTTTCAGCGGGGTCAAATCCTCTGTTCTCAATTATATCAATGGCTGCAAGATGAAAGGAGATGACTATTCTTGCGCAGATATTGCTGCGTCCTTTCAAAAGGCAGTTACAGAGGTACTCGTCGAAAATGCCATGCGGGCGGTGAAAGAGTACGGGATGGACAAGCTGGCGATTGCCGGTGGTGTGGCGTCAAACAGTACACTCCGGGCAGCCATGGAAAAGGCGTGCGAAGAAAACAATATCCGGTTTTTCCATCCGTCCCCGATATACTGCACAGACAATGCGGCTATGATAGGTGTGGCGGCATATTATGAGTATGAAAAAGGGGTAAGGCATGGATGGGATTTGAATGCAGTGCCTAACCTGAAACTGGGAGAACGGTAAAATGGAGATGGAAAATAAAAAGCAGACCTATTGTACAGCAATCGTGCTTGCGGCCGGGCAGGGCAAAAGGATGGGTGGTAATGTCCAGAAACAGTTTTTGGAGCTGAAAGGAAGGCCGGTCATATGTCATTCTCTTCAGGCTTTTGAAGATTCGGACAAAATAGATGAAGTGATCCTTGTGGCAGGTCAAGGCAAAAATGAGTATTGTAAAAAAGAAATCGTAGAAAAATACGGTTTTCGAAAGGTCATGGTGATTGTGGAAGGCGGGAAAGAGCGGTATCATTCTGTGTGGAATGCACTCCAAAAAGCAGGGGAATCCGATCACGGCGCGGAAGAGGAATATATCTTTATACACGACGGAGCAAGACCATTTTTGGATGTTGAAATGATCGACAGGGGATACGAATGCGTCAGGAGGGATAAGGCATGTGTGTTTGCAATGCCTGTAAAGGACACAATAAAATTGGCTGACGGGAACGATTACGTCTGTGACACTCCGAACAGAGCTTATCTGTGGCAGATACAGACTCCTCAAATCTTTGAGAAAACCCTGATCATGCAGGCTTACAAAAGTATCATGGAATACGAGGATGAAACGATCACAGATGACGCGATGGTTGTGGAAAAGACAACAGGGAGAAAGGTAAGACTGATAAAAGGCAGTTACGAGAACATAAAAATAACAACGCCAGAAGATTTACCTATTGCCGAAATTTTCGCGGAAAAAAGAAAATAAAAAACAAAACAAAAAACTGGTTGACGCCGCGGGAAAACTGTGCTAGAATACATTTTGTCGTGAAACGCGGCGGACAACCAAATAGTTTGGAGAGGTATCGAAGTGGTCATAACGAGGCGGTCTTGAAAACCGTTTGTCCGCAAGGGCGCGTGGGTTCGAATCCCACCCTCTCCGTTTAAAACCCAAAAAAGGGTTTTGTATTCAATGTCAGGTTTTGGAGAAGTACCCAAGTGGCTGAAGGGGCTCCCCTGGAAAGGGAGTAGGTCGTTAATAGCGGTGCGAGGGTTCAAATCCCTCCTTCTCCGTTTGCTTTGGAAACAAAGCGGTGGATAAACAAAAAGGTATTGACAAATATGCCGAAAATTGTTAATCTAATATGGCTGTCGCAAAGAGCGGCGGAGGAGTTTGGAAAGGACTTGAAAAAAATAAATAAAAAAGTTCTTGACAAACAAAAATGAATGAGATATAATAAACGAGCTGTTTCGAGAGAGACGGCGAAAAACAGAGAACTTTGACAATTCAACAATAGACAACAACCCTGAAAATTTCGAGAGAAAATTTTCGAGCGAGCCGAGCGATCGGCGAGTACAAACAAACAGTAAAAAGGGAAGAATAAGCCAGAAGGGTTATTCTGACCGGAGAGAACTTTATACGAGAGTTTGATCCTGGCTCAGGATGAACGCTGGCGGCGTGCTTAACACATGCAAGTCGAGCGAAGCACTTTGATCGGATTTCTTCGGAATGACGATTGATTTGACTGAGCGGCGGACGGGTGAGTAACGCGTGGGTAACCTGCCTCACACAGGGGGATAACAGTTGGAAACGGCTGCTAATACCGCATAAGCGCACGGGGACGCATGTTTCTGTGTGAAAAACTCCGGTGGTGTGAGATGGACCCGCGTCTGATTAGGTAGTTGGTGAGGTAACGGCTCACCAAGCCGACGATCAGTAGCCGACCTGAGAGGGTGACCGGCCACATTGGGACTGAGACACGGCCCAAACTCCTACGGGAGGCAGCAGTGGGGAATATTGCACAATGGGGGAAACCCTGATGCAGCGACGCCGCGTGAAGGAAGAAGTATTTCGGTATGTAAACTTCTATCAGCAGGGAAGAAAATGACGGTACCTGACTAAGAAGCCCCGGCTAACTACGTGCCAGCAGCCGCGGTAATACGTAGGGGGCAAGCGTTATCCGGATTTACTGGGTGTAAAGGGAGCGTAGACGGAGCTGCAAGTCTGATGTGAAAGCCCGGGGCTCAACCCCGGGACTGCATTGGAAACTGTAGATCTAGAGTGCCGGAGAGGTAAGCGGAATTCCTAGTGTAGCGGTGAAATGCGTAGATATTAGGAGGAACACCAGTGGCGAAGGCGGCTTACTGGACGGTGACTGACGTTGAGGCTCGAAAGCGTGGGGAGCAAACAGGATTAGATACCCTGGTAGTCCACGCCGTAAACGATGACTACTAGGTGTCGGGGAGCAAAGCTCTTCGGTGCCGCAGCCAACGCAATAAGTAGTCCACCTGGGGAGTACGTTCGCAAGAATGAAACTCAAAGGAATTGACGGGGACCCGCACAAGCGGTGGAGCATGTGGTTTAATTCGAAGCAACGCGAAGAACCTTACCTGGTCTTGACATCCGGCTGACGGGCGAGTAATGTCGCCTTCTCTTCGGAGCAGCCGAGACAGGTGGTGCATGGTTGTCGTCAGCTCGTGTCGTGAGATGTTGGGTTAAGTCCCGCAACGAGCGCAACCCCTATCTTCAGTAGCCAGCGGCAAGGCCGGGCACTCTGGAGAGACTGCCAGGGAGAACCTGGAGGAAGGTGGGGATGACGTCAAATCATCATGCCCCTTATGACCAGGGCTACACACGTGCTACAATGGCGTAAACAAAGGGAGGCGAGACTGTGAAGTGGAGCAAATCCCAAAAATAACGTCTCAGTTCGGATTGTAGTCTGCAACTCGACTACATGAAGCTGGAATCGCTAGTAATCGCGAATCAGCATGTCGCGGTGAATACGTTCCCGGGTCTTGTACACACCGCCCGTCACACCATGGGAGTCAGCAACGCCCGAAGTCAGTGACCCAACCGCAAGGAGGGAGCTGCCGAAGGCGGGGCGGATGACTGGGGTGAAGTCGTAACAAGGTAGCCGTATCGGAAGGTGCGGCTGGATCACCTCCTTTCTAAGGAAAAGAGTAGGGGATGTTGTCTATTGTTGAGTTGTCGAGGCAGAGGGAGAACTTTTTTCTGAGAAGGGGAAAGGACCTCGCTGAGTACTCAAAGCTTTTCTGGTGGCGATGCGCTTAAGGGAAACACCCGTACCCATCCCGAACACGAAGGTTAAGCCTTAAGCGGCCGATGGTACTGCACTGGAGACGGTGTGGGAGAGTA
>NZ_NFKJ01000020.1 GCF_002160325.1 Lachnoclostridium sp. An181 | reverse complement strand
TCCTAACTTACGCCTTTTTTGAAAAATACGTCGTAGGTCTATTAAGGTTACCCTTTTGTATGAAAATCTTTTTAAAATAACTCTTGACTATTTACCAAATTGCTTTCAGAAACATCTTTCAAGTATAGTATATCGTATTGGAAAAACAAAAGATAGTGGCTGCTTTGCATTTCCCCACGGCAGTAGTTTAACAGGAACCAGAAAAAGCATGTAAAGAGTTTTTGTGTTTTTCTTGACAGGAAAATTAAAATCAGCTACAATATAACAGTGATATATAACGGTGTTATAAAGGAGTGGATTATGACACAAGAACACTTGACTACTTTGGAACGTATTCATCAGGCAGCCAAGTCCGAATTTCTGGAAAAAGGTTTTCAATCTGCTTCTTTGCGGAATATTGTAAAATCAGTTGGAATGACTACAGGAGCATTCTATGGCTATTACAAAAGTAAAGAGGAGTTGTTTGAGGCTCTGGTCGGCGAACATTACTCTTTTCTTCTCAACTGTTTTCAGGATGCACAAGAGAGTTTTGCAAAACTTCCACACGAAAGACAGCCGGAAGTCATGGCAGATATTTCCGGGAAATGTATGTTTGATATGCTCTATTATGCTTATGAGCATCTGGAAGAATGTAAGCTGATTTTGTGCAGTTCAGAGGGAACAAGGTTTTGTCACTTGATCGATGAAATGGTGGAGGTGGAAGTAGCCGGTACTCATGCTTATCAGGAGGTTCTGAACGAGCTGGGGAGACCTTCCCCGAAACTGGATCCAAGGCTGGAGCATATTTTGATCACAGGAATGTTCCACACATTTTTTGAACTGATCATCCACGAGATGCCGCTTGAAGATGCCAAAAATTATGTAAAGGAAATGCGTGCTTTTTATACCGCAGGATGGATGAAAATTATGGGGCAGTGATGCTCTATAATTTTTGACCCTTAGTTAGTCATAACTAATTAGTGAGAAATGTTCGCGCAAAGCTTTATACACGGTGTATCATCAATTCAATGTTTAAGGGGGAATTTTTTTGAAAAAACAATCCAATTTGTCACGTCTGCTTGAGATTGCAGGCAGTCACAAATACCTGACTTATGCCTCATGGGTACTTTCGGCAATCAGTGCTTTGATTGCTCTGGTGCCTTACTATTACATTTGGCAGGTAATGAAAGAAGTGCTGGATACAGCGCCGGATTTTGACCGGGCACAAAATCTGACGCACAATGGTTGGATGGCAGTCCTTTTTGCGGTCATTGCTGTGCTGGTCTATATCACCGGCCTGATGTGTTCCCACATGGGAGCTTTCCGCATTGCCACAAATCTTCGCATTCAGACAATGGAACATATTGTAAAACTTCCTCTTGGTTTTGCAGAGAGCTTTGGCAGTGGAAAACTTCGTAAGATCGTCAATGAATCCAGTGCGGCAACCGAAACTTATCTTGCCCACCAGCTCCCCGACCGTGCCGGGGCAATCGCTACGCCATGCGGCCTTTTGGTATTGTTGTTTGTGTTTGACTGGCGCTTAGGCCTTTTAAGTCTTGTACCAGTACTGCTTGGATTCCTTATTATGATGGCCATGACCGGAAAACGGATGCAGGAACGTATGAAAGAGTATCAAAATGCGCTGGACGATATGTCAAATGAGGCAGTGGAATATGTCCGGGGTATTCCGGTAGTCAAAACTTTTGGGCAGACGATTTTTTCCTTTAAAAAGTTCAAAGGTTCTATTGACCGTTATCAGAAATGGGTGATCGCCTACACAAAAGAACTGCGGACTCCGATGATGCTCTACACAGCAGCGATTAACGGCGTTTTTGCTTTTCTGATCGCAGGCGGCTTGTTGTTTACACAGAACGGGGTGACATCCGAATTTTTGTTGAATGTGATCTTTTACATTATCATCACGCCGATCATCTCGGTAACACTGACAAAGATTATGTTCCAAAGTGAAAACGCTATGATCGTGGATGACGCGTTAAAACGGATCGACAGTGTTCTGGATTTAGAACCGCTGAAAGAAACAACACATCCGCAACACCCAAAGGATGGTTCCGTGGAACTTGACAATGTCCGTTTCAGTTATGACGGAGAGAAGGATGTACTGAAAAATATTTCTCTTTCTATTCCTGCAGGTCAGACCGTGGCTTTTGTCGGACCATCCGGTGGAGGAAAAACTACACTTGCCAATATCATCTCCCGTTTCTTTGACCCTCAAAGAGGTGCAGTGAAAATAGGAGGTGTGGATGTAAGGAATATCGCAAAAGAAGAATTGATGGACACAGTATCCTTCGTGTTCCAAAACAGCCATCTGATCAAAGCATCGATTATGGAAAATGTAAGGATGGGCAACCCGTACGCCACCCGTGAGGAGATCATGCAGGCGCTTAAAAATGCCCAGTGCATGGATATTATTGAAAAACTGCCGAACGGTGTGGATACCATTATCGGTACAAAAGGTGTGTATCTTTCCGGAGGCGAACAGCAAAGAATCGCCATTGCCCGTGCTTTCCTTAAAAATGCACCGGTGATCATTCTGGACGAAGCGACTGCTTTTGCTGATCCGGACAATGAAACAAAAGTACAGGCCGCTTTTTCAAAGCTGTCCAAGGGAAAGACGGTTATTATGATCGCCCACAGGCTTTCTACTGTCACTGGCGTAGATAAAATTTATGTAGTGAAGGACGGTCAGATTGCGGAATGCGGAACCAGCCAGGAGCTTTTGGGGCAAGACGGGCTGTTTAGACGGATGTGGAAAGATTATCAGACTTCCGTACAGTGGAAGGTTTCAAAGGAGGCGCAGATATGATAAAAAAACTGCAAAAAAAATACGCCCTTTCTGAGCAGGGGGCGAAAGATTTGGTCAAAGGCTGCATTGCCTGTGTATTGCAAAACATTTCTTTCATGTTCCCAGTCGGACTTTTATACAGCCTGGTCAGTGACTTAATAAAGGGTGGTGTGGCAGGAAACAGGATCCCCTTTTATGTGATCGGATGTATTGTGTGCGTAGGTCTGATTCTTATTACGACTTATTTCCAGTATAATGCCACCTATTTTGCGACCTATGTGGAAAGCGGCGTGAGACGGATTACGTTGGCGGAGCGGCTACGCAAGATTCCCCTTTCCTTTTTCGGGAAAAAAGACCTTGCTGATCTGACCAGTACCATTATGGCAGACTGTACTTTTTTGGAACAGAGTTTTTCTCATTTCATCCCAGAACTTGCCGGCTCCATTATCTCTACGCTGCTGGTTTCTGTAAGCCTTTTGTTCTTTGACTGGCGTATGGCACTGGCAGCTCTTTGGGTAATGCCGGTATCCTTTGCTATTGTAGGATTTTCTGCAAAGGTGCAGGAACGGCTGAACCAGAAGGCGATGGACACAAAAATGGCGTGTGCTGACGGGATTCAGGAGTGTATTGAAACTGTACGTGACTTGAAAGCAAACAATGCGGAAGAGACCTATCTGAAAGGTTTGGAAAAGAAAATCAGGGCTGTAGAAAAGCGTTCGATTATCAATGAGTTTGGACTGGCAGCGTTTGTCGTATCTGCTTCTCTTGTTCTGAAACTGGGTATTGCCACGGTCGCGCTTGTCGGTTCCATGCTGCTGGTAAAAGGGACCCTGGATATTTTGACCTTCTTTTTGTTCCTCCTGGTCGTATCCAGGTTATACGATCCTTTACAGGGAGCGCTGCAGAACCTTGCGGCTGTGATCAGTACCCGTACGAATATTGCACGTATGAATGAGATTCTCGATCATTCAATCCAGCAGGGAGAAAATAGGCTGACGAATGAGGGGTATGACATCACCTTTGACCATGTAGGATTTGCCTACAATACCGGAGAAACCGTTCTGAAGGATGTCTCCTTTACTGCAAAACAGGGGGAAGTGACTGCACTGGTCGGCCCTTCCGGAGGCGGAAAAACCACTGTTTCGCGTCTGGCATCCCGTTTCTGGGACAGCAACAAAGGCAGGATCACGGTGGGCGGCATGGATATTTCCAAGATTGATCCGGAAACATTACTATCTTTATATTCGATTGTCTTTCAGGATGTAACCTTGTTTGACAACACCATTATGGAAAATATCCGTATTGGCAACAAGGATGCCACTGATGAACAGGTACTAAGGGCAGCGAAACTCGCCAATGTAGATGAGTTTGCAGAGAAACTGCCGGAAAAATGGAATACCAACATCGGAGAAAACGGCTGTGAATTATCCGGCGGAGAACGGCAGCGTATTTCCATTGCCCGCGCTTTTCTTAAAAATGCACCGATCATTTTACTGGATGAAGCCACAGCCTCCCTTGATGTGGAGAATGAGACTCTCATCCAGACTGCGCTTTCCCGATTGATCAAGGACAGAACGGTTCTTGTTATCGCTCACCGAATGCGCACCGTGGCAGGCGCGGATAAGATCGTGGTGCTTTCTGGCGGTGCAGTTGCAGAAGAAGGCGCACCGGATGTATTGATGCAGAAAAAAGGCATCTATGCCCGTATGGTGAAACTTCAGACAGAAAGCCAAAACTGGACACTGGCATAACAAGAGGTATTGTGGATTTTTGTATGTAAGACTATAATTACTCTGTAAAGAATGGATTATAATTCCAAAGAATATATACGGAGGAATCTGATGAAATGAGTGCAGAAAATACAAAAGTCCGGTTGATGACAGAAGGAAGTATTGTACGGCAGATATTTTTCTTTGCCGTGCCGCTGATACTGGGGAATTTGCTGCAGCAGCTTTACAATACTGCCGATTCCATTATTGTAGGAAATTTTGTGGGCAGCAACGCGCTGGCAGCAGTTGGTTCCAGCACAGCACTGATCAACTTACTGATCGCGTTCAGCCAGGGAGCGGCTGTTGGAGCCGGAGTTGTGGTATCCCAGTATCTTGGGGCAAAGGACAAAAAGAATGTCCATGCCGGTGTACATACATCTTTGGCAATCGCATTGATTTTGGGGTTCGTACTGACAATTGGCGGCATCTTTGCGACAGAGCCGCTGCTTATATGGATGCATACGCCCGGTGAAGTATTTGCAGACTCAGCCCTTTATCTTCGAATTTATTTCGGAGGTGTGATATTCAATGTTATCTACAATATGGCGTCGGGTGTTTTAAATGCTGTAGGAAATTCCAAACGGTCTTTGATCTATCTGGGATATGCCTCGGTGACTAATATTGTGCTGGATCTTATTTTTGTTGGATGGTTTCATATGGGGGTTGCCGGCGCCGCCATCGCGACGGATATCAGCCAGCTTGTATCCGGTGTGCTGGCAGTTGCGTATTTGATGCGGGTACAGACGGATTACCGGGTAGAGTTAAAGAAGATCAGAATACAGAAAAAAATGGCTTTTCGGATCATTCAGATCGGACTTCCGGCCGGCATTCAAAATATGGTCATCTCGCTTTCAAATGTATTGGTGCAGTCCAGTGTCAACAGATTTGGGGCAGATGCAATGGCCGGTTTTGGGGCTTATATGAAAATTGACGGGTTCAATATTCTTCCTGTCACAAGTTTCAGCATGGCGATCACTACATTTGTAGGGCAAAATTATGGCGCAGGAAAGATCGACCGGGTGAAGAGGGGAATGTGGGTGACGCTTGCCATGGGATTCCTCTATACAGTGACTACTGGTGTTTTGCTCCTTGTATTCTCAGACCCTCTGATGAGAATGTTCACGGACAATGTCACAGTAATCCGATATGGAGAACTGGCTATGCGTTATTTCTGCCCATTCTATTTTATACTGAGTATTCTGCACGGGCTGGCGGGGACAATCAGAGGAACAGGAAAAACAATCCCTCCGATGGCAGTTTTGCTGATTTCTCTTTGCCTGTTCAGGATCGCGTGGATTCAGTTTGTACTCCCTATGTTTGACACGATCAATGGGGTATTCGTTTTGTATCCGATTTCATGGATGGTTGGAATGATCTTAATGATTCTGTATACATGGAAAGGGAGATGGCTGACAATCTAAATTTATGAATAAACAGGGAACCAAAGCGGAATAATGTGCAAACAGAAAGATTTTATAAAATGGTTGAACAAAATTTAAGTGTAACATGGGTTGTTACACTTAAATTTTGTTCAACCATTTTTATTATATCTTTGTATAAAAAACATAAAATTTGTATTGACACAATGTCAGAATAACGGTATATTATAGGTGATGACATTGTGTCAGAATAATAAAGACAAATCATATGATAAATATGAAAACGGTGAGGTGTGGCTTAGATATCTTGTTTAATACTTTCACTATTGACAATGAATTTACGATCATAAAGGAGGATATGACTATGTTAGGTAATTTTTCGTTTTGTAATCCCACGAAACTGTATTTTGGCGATGAATCGCTCAACTTTTTAAATACAGAACTTCCAAAATATGGGGAAAATGTTGTGCTGATCTACGGCGGAGGTTCTATCAAAAAGAATGGGATTTACGATGCTGTGATAAAAATCCTTGAGGAAAACGGAAAAAATGTAGCTGAAATCTCCCATGTTATGCCGAATCCTACGGTGGATAAGCTCTATGAGGGGGTGGATATAGCCAGAAAACATCATGCTGATTTTCTGCTCGCTGTAGGGGGAGGATCAGTATGTGACTATGCCAAGGCAGTTTCCGTTTCCGTGAATTGTGACGAGGATCCGTGGGAGAAATACTACCTGCGTTTTGAGGAACCCACTTGTGAAACAGTGCCGGTAGGATGTGTACTGACCATGGTGGGGACCGGCTCGGAAATGAATGCAGGTGCGGTCATTACAAATCCACACACGCATCAGAAGATCGGACATGTGTTTGCAGACGAAAAGATCATGCCGAAATTTGCTGTACTAAATCCAAAATATACATTAACATTGCCGCATTACCAGATGGTTTCAGGTGTTTATGATATTTTTAACCATATATGTGAGCAGTATTTTTCCGGGGAGGATGACAACACCAGTGACTATATCAGCGAGGGCTTAATGCGTTCAGTCATACATTCCAGCTGTGCTGCGAACAAGGATCCTCAAAATTATGAGGCGCGCAGTAATCTGATGTGGGCAGCCACCTGGGCGTTGAACACTTTGGTTTCCAAAGGAAAGTCCACGGATTGGATGGTTCATATGATCGGCCAGTCAGTGGGGGCTTATACTAATGCAACTCACGGTATGACGCTGGCAGCTGTTTCTCTGCCTTATTATCGGTATATTCTTCCTTACGGTGTAAAGAAATTTAAACGATTTGCCATGAATGTATGGAATGTGGATCCGGCAGGTAAGACAGATGAGCAAGTAGCCAGGGAGGGGCTGGATGCTATGGAAAATTGGATGAAGGAATTGGGTCTGGTCATGAATCTGAAAGAATTGGGAGCCACAGAAGATATGCTGGAAGGGATTGCTGACGGCACGATCATCATGCAGGGTGGATATAAAGTTCTGGAGCGCAATGAAATCGTTGAAATTTTAAAGGAGAGTTTGAAATGAGTTAAAAGATTGCCCTAAAGCGGACTGGAAGAAAGGCCAGCTGTTAAACGGCACTGGAGAGACATCCTCTGTTTACGCAGTGAAAGGCATTACGCTGTTTTGGTGTGCTTTTGTTTGACGTGGTGTTAGAAAGCGCCTATAATACATGTCATGAATGGCCAAAGCTCCCAATACCCGGGATGAGAACGGCCTGAAAGGAAGGAAAGAACAGCTATGCCAAAAGGTTCAGAAGAATTAACAAATGCAAGAAAAAAGGAAATTGTGAGCGCCTGCGCTTCTCTGTATGAGACTATGGGATTTAAGGATATTACAATCCGGGACATTGGTGCCAAAACCTCGTTCACCCGTACTTCGATTTATAATTATTTCCAGACAAAGGAGGAGATTTTTCTCGCTCTGCTTAAAGAGGAGCATGAGGCCTGGAGTGAGGATATGGAAGAACTTACCCTGCAGAATGTATCTCTGACTGTAGAAGAGTTTGCGGACAGAATGGCCCGCATATTAGAAAAAAGGAAGTGCATGCTGAAACTTATGTCAATGAACATCTATGACATGGAAGTCAACAGCCGTCTGGAAAACCTGGTCGACTTTAAAAAAGCCTATGCAAATGCTCTGCAAGTTGTCAGCTGCTGTCTGGAAAAATTTTTCCCAAACATGAATGAAGACAATATTCAGGAGTTTGTCTATGCCTTTTTCCCGTTTTTGTTCGGCGTTTATCCATATACTTCACATACGGATAAGCAATTGGAGGCTATGAAATTGGCCAACATAAATTATCCAGGCTATTCAATTTATGAAATCACAAGATCCTTTATTGCAAAAATGATGAAACCTTTTGAACAATAAAAGGAAGTTGTTCCCGCAACACAATTTTGTCTGCAAAAACATTGGATGATTTGTGGGATTAAATAGTGATCTCAAAGCATATAAGTGTGTTCTATATACAATGACATTTATATGCTTTTTGTAATATTGGGAAGGAAAAGGAATGTGAAGAAATTATAACCGTTTGTTGTTTTATAAGGAAATTTATGATGAAAAAAAGGAGGCATTATATATGAAACGAATACTCGCAGTGGTGCTGATTGCTGCTATGACTTTAGGGCTTTCAGCCTGTGCAGGTACAAAGTCTGCGGACAAGGCAGCGTCAGAAAAAAAGAACTCGATTTCATCTTCGGGGGAACAGAAGGGGAAAATAGAATCGGACAATTCCACGCCAAAGGAGACAGGAGACAATGCGCTTGTCGTGTATTTTTCCGCTACTGGAAATACACGAGCCGTAGCGGAAACACTGGCAAGATTACAGAGCGCGGATCTCAATGAGATTGTTCCAGAGCAGCCGTACACGGAAGAAGACCTGGATTATAATAATGATACCTGTCGTGCGAATCAGGAGCAGAATGACGATTCTGCACGCCCTGCTATTTCCGAAAATATTGAAAATATCAATGATTATGATGTGATTTATGTGGGCTTTCCAATCTGGTGGGGAACGCTCCCGAAAATTCTTTATACTTTTTTTGATACCTATGATTTGTCAGGAAAGACAATCGCACCGTTCTGTACAAGCGGAGGCAGCGGCATTTCCAGTGCAGTCGAGATAATTACTGAACTGGAGCCAGACGCGGTGATCACAGAAGGGTTGAGGACGGAGCCAGACAATGCAGAAGAAGATTTGACACAATGGTTGCAAACAATAGGGGTGACAGAATAATCAGCATGTATGCAAGGGGCAATGATTTATGAAAATTGTAGTTTTACAGGGAAGTCCAAATAAAAGGGGTTCGACAAATATTCTGGTTACAGAATTTATTCGAGGCGCGCAAGAATCAGGGCACAGCACGGAAAGATTTGATCTTGCAGATATGAATTTGAATCCGTGTACCGGATGTGTGGCATGCGGATATGAAGGCCCTTGTATCCAACAGGATGATAATGAGAAAATACGGACGGCAATTTTAAATGCGGACATGATTGTGTTTGCAACTCCGCTTTATTATTACGGTATGTCAGCACAGCTCAAAACAGCGGTTGACCGGTTTTGCGCCTATAACAGCAGCATTACCAGAAAACATATGAAGTCGGCACTGCTCACGGTTGCGTGGAATAATGATACCTGGACGTTTGACGCACTGGAAAGTCATTACCGGACATTGGTGCGGTATTTGGAACTGCAGGATCAGGGGATGGTGCTCGGAAGGGGATGCGGTACCCCGTCCATGACAAAGCATACCCAATATCCGAAAATGGCGTATGAGCTTGGAAAGAGACTTTGAATGAAATAAGGAGGAAAACGTGATGCAGTATAGAAAATTAGGGACATCTGATCTGAATGTTTCCCGCATTTGTATGGGGTGCATGGGATTTGGCGAGGCAGGAAACGGACAGCATACATGGACCATTGATGAGGAACATTCCCGAGAAATTATAAAACGCGGGCTGGAGCTTGGAGTCAATTTTTTTGATACAGCGATTGCCTATCAAAGCGGGACCAGTGAGCAGTATCTTGGCAGAGCGCTTAGGGACTATGCAAAGCGTGACGATGTAGTTGTGGCGACAAAATTTCTGCCACGCACGCAGGATGAAATTCAGTCAGGGATCACCGGGCAGCAGCATATTGAGCGGATGATAAATAAAAGCCTTGCGAATCTTGGCATGGATTATGTAGATTTATATATCTATCATATGTGGGATTACGAGACGCCGCTTTATGACATTATGGAGGGACTGAACAACGTGGTAAAGGCCGGTAAGGTTCGTTATATCGGCATTTCCAACTGCTTTGCTTACCAGCTTGCTAAGGCAAATGCACTGGCGGAAAAAGAAGGATTTACAAAATTTGTGTCCGTGCAGGGCCATTACAATCTGATTTTCAGGGAAGAAGAGCGGGAAATGGCAAAGCTCTGCCGGGAGGAAAATATTTCCATGACGCCGTACAGCGCGCTGGCAGGAGGCAGGCTTGCGAAACATCCCGGAGAAATCTCCAAGCGTTTGAGAGAGGATAGTTATGCAAGGCTGAAATATGACGCGACTTCCAAAGAGGACGGCGCCATTATCGAAAGGGTTGCAAAGCTGGCCAAGCAAATGGGTGTTTCCATGACGGAGATTTCTCTTGCATGGCTTTTGACAAAAGTGACTTCTCCTGTAGTGGGCGCAACGAAACTTCATCATATAGAAGGAGCGGCAAAAGCGACGCAACTGGAGTTATCGTCAGAAGAACTTTCTTATTTGGAGGAACTTTATGTTCCGCACAGGCTTGTAGGTGTTATGGCGCAGAATACACCGGATTCTGTAAAAGAGGAACATGTGTGGTCTGTTGGAGATCAAGAAATAGATGAAGGGCATTAATGAACGTATAATATGATATAATTATTATAGTGTGATGATTAGGAAATATGGAGTGCTTAATAATGCGAGGTAGAGGCATGCTTGAAAATTAATTGGGAATTCAGATTCAGAAGGATTGGATGTCAGGTTTCCGCTGAAGGAGGGAGAGGTGGAACGGCTGAGAGAGGAATTTTAAAATATTTTTATATTTTATAGCACCACTCCCTTCCAAATTCCAATTTATATTTGATTTAAATAAGTGGCATTACTATTGAACGGATAATTAATTGAATTACTATAATAGCAAGTATAATAGTTTTCGTTCTTTTTGATATGGAAAATGTTTTTACTTTTTTGTTTTCTAATAATTGACTTAAAAATCTCTTTACGGATTTACCCCCAATTTTATATATGATATATCCAATAAATACTCCTAAACCATTATTAATTATATCTGTTATATCACAAGAACTAAACTGCCTTGCCGAAACTAATTGGATTAATTCTATGCATATACTTACAATTAATCCACTGATAATTGTACTTTTAAAATTTTTTCTATATATAAATGGATACATAATACCAAAAGGCACCAGCATTAATATATTTAAAAGGATTTGTCTAATAAAATCTCCGTTTGAATTCAAATAATCTATATAGGGTACCAAATTAATATGAATTTGAGAAATATCCATATTGAAAAAAGGGATTGGTATTATTACGGGAATAATTGCAGTAACATACAATACACAGCACCCATAAATATATAAACAACTCTTTATAAATAATTCATACAAATTTCTATTCCATTTTGGAAAGAAAAATAAGAAATATATGATTATTGCTGCTATACAATCTAACAAAGTACATATACTAAAGAAATTCATTATCTCGGCTCACTTTCAAACTATGATAGTAGTTATGCACAATTATATCATGATACTCCAATGTCGTCATTTCTTTTTTACTTTTGAAATATCATGTTCTTTCACAACACAGAAAAAGACACTATATTTCAAGTGTCAATTTCCTATATCTCTGTATTTCTTAGTATAAGCCGTTATATAAGGCTTTTTCATTTGTTGTAATATCGTTGTAAATTCCTTAATATTTCATGATTATTAGGCCAATGGCCTGATTGATTTAAGGATTCCCCAGCGATACTGTCTGATCCTTTATTGTGGGTTTCCCAAACTTTGCAAAAAATCCAGTTGAGGCCATTCCTATCGCGCATACGATAAGTCCACTTGGAATCAGTATCCAGTATGCACTGTCAGAAAACCGATCGAATAAAGCCCCATAAACGATCTGGCCTACTGGCTGTGCGCACATGGAAAAAGTGAACACGCAGGACATGACTTTGCCCATCAGATGTTGCGGTGTACGTTCCTGTATGATAGAGATCGCATAGGTGGAGAAAAAGCTGCACCCCAGCTGGCAGGCGCAGAACATTAGAAGCAGGATCAGGTAACAGGTAAAGTCATCTACCGGAAGTAAAAAGGCAATGCCGCATGGGATCAGGCAGAACCCAAAAGATATCAATACGATGGAAAGGTGACGCAGGCGAAGATTTTTTGCAAACATTGCAACGCAAAGGCTGCCTAAAATAGACGCTACACCCATGAGACTTTCTGCAATACCATAGTGTCCGGCGGAAAGACCCAACACGGTCCGTACCAGATATGGAAATCCAACCACGGCTGTACCAGCCACAAACAGGCTCACCAGAGCGGCAAGAAGCAGCAGTTTCAAAATATCGGGCTGTTCCAGACGCAGAAAGTTTATACTGACAGAAAAATCTTCCTTTACAATTGCCCTGATTCCCATTTTGCGATCAGGCTTTTTATAATCCAGCCGGATAAAACATTCCAGCAGGGCAGTTACAAAGAAACAGGCCACTGAGGCGTAAAATACCGGCTGTATTCCAAATGCCGTATAGAACATGCTGCCAAGAAACGGTGTGATGAGCGTAGCAATGGACGCTACCTGATTCACAATAGCATTTCCTTTTAGGATGTTATCCCCGGACAGCATTTGAGGGATACAGGCCTGGACTGTGGGAGACTCAAAGGCTCCCAGCACAGACAGGATGATTAACAGCACGCCGATCACCAGAATATTTCCTCCAAAAAACATAGCAAAGCCGGCAATGAGCACAGACAGGCCGGACAGCGTATCCAGAGTTACCATGATATTGCGGCGATTTGCCCGGTCTGCCAGAATACCTCCAAAGGGAGAGAGAAAAATGGTGGGGAGCAGCGCCAGAGCCAAGAGCCCTGCAAAAACCGAAGCCGATCCGGTCTGCTCCAGTACGTACATGGACAGGGCAAATTTCAAGGTATAGTTGCCAAGCAGTGAACTGACCTGACCTAAAATCAAAAAGGTAAAATTACGAGTAAACAGTTTTGGAATGGTTTTTTCTTTCATTTGCATCTCCTTTCAATACCGGACAAAGGTATGTAAAAAATTAAATAAAAATACGGTATCAGATAAAATACCGTCCGAACGAATGTATATCTTTAAAATAAAATTGCCTTGCGGCAACTTTATTTATCATCTGGAATTTTGTCAAAGAATTCATCAACCAAAGCATAGATGGAATCGTCCATGATGGGTACGCCCATCTTCTCCAGCATATCTCCAAGAAAGTGAAACTTGTGTTTCATTTCCTCTTTGGTAGCCGGAAACACGTTTGGCAGCAGCCATAAACTGGTGAGCAGCGGCATCAACTCCGCAATTTCTCTTGCATATTTTGTATGCAAGGAGCCATCCTTGTTTCCCTCTTCCAACAATTCCAAATAATACGGGGTCAGAATACGCCGGTTGGACTCGATCATTTCTACAAGAAGTCTAGGATTTCTCGTCAGAGGGATAGATTGTATCGTCATGCTGGTGCGGGCCTCATCTGACTGATTCAGCCGAATTGCCTCACGTAGTTTTTCCAGGCCATTTAAATCGGAACGTTTGCGAACAGCCTCAAAAGGATTGTTTGCGGAAAACATCCGGTCGCCGACCGCATCCATAATCTCCTCTTTTGATTTGAAATGGTGGTAAACTGCCCCCTTTGACAATCCATCCAGTTCATTGACAATATCCTGAATGGTGGTATTGTCGTATCCTTTTTCCAAAAACAGGCGCTGAGATACATCCAATATCCGCTCCACTGTTACTTCTGGATATTTGTTTCTCGCCATTTGCTGTCCTCCTTTCACTAACATACATTCGGTATGTATTTATTGTAAGCAATGGAAGAGTATTTGTCAAGATACATTCGGTTGGTATTTTTTGTGAGAACGCTGCTGATTGAACAGCAACTCATATACGGATTTGAAAACTATAAAATTATGAGCGATCATTGCTCACCATAGGTTATCAATAAAATCCTCCAAAAGCCTTGAAAACAATTGTGGCAGTCAAAAAATAACTCCTTGCCTGCCACAATTTATTTTCTGAAAGCAGGAAAAACACTACAATAATTCTTTCTGATGTGTTCCTTTTTATAATGACTTTTGATAACGTATCATGCTATAATGCATTTAATTTACGATATTGCTATTACGTCAGCTGCTTTCTGGTTCAATTAGAACAAATAACTAATAAACAAAAGATTATATTAGTTCATATCTATGAAAGATTAAAGCCCGTTATAAAGGAGAAAAATAAATGAGCAATATTATTCAAATCAATCATCTTAGCAAGAGTTTTGGGAGCGTAAAAGCTGTTCAAGATTTAAGTTTCCGTGTTAAAGAGGGAGAGTTATTTGCCTTTCTTGGCATCAATGGAGCGGGGAAATCAACCACAATCAATATAATGTGCGGACAACTATCAAAAGACAGCGGTAGTGTTTTAATTGACGAACACGATTTAGATAAGGATATAGATTTTGTTAAGCGGGAACTTGGCGTAGTTTTTCAATCTTCTGTCCTAGATTCTGCACTTTCGGTTTACGATAATTTAGAAAGTCGCGCCGCTTTATATGGTATTACTGGAATAGAATTTAAGAAAAGACTTGCTGAACTTGCGAAAATACTTGATTTTGAGGATTTATTGAAACGTACAGTTGGTAAATTATCGGGAGGACAACGCCGAAGAATTGATATTGCAAGGGCTCTGTTTCATAAGCCCAAAATTCTTATTCTTGACGAGCCGACGACAGGACTTGACCCACAAACTCGTAGAACACTTTGGAATGTCATATCAAGTTTCCGTAAAAATGAAAATATGACCGTATTTCTAACTACGCATTATATGGAGGAAGCCGCAGAAGCCGACTATGTTGTAATTATAGATGATGGTAAAATATCTGCTGAAGGCACTCCGCTTGAACTAAAAAATATTTATACTGGAGATTACATTACAATCTACGGTGCAAATGAAGATACTATTAGAGAACTTGGTGTAGAATATGAGAAGATACGAAACGGTTATCGTCTTTCAGTTCGAAATACAAGGGAAGCAACTGATTTGATTATTCATAATCCTCAATTATTCAACGATTATGAAATAACAAAAGGAAAAATGGACGATGTTTTCCTTGAAGTTACAGGTAAAACATTGGTAGGAGGTGCGGAAAAATGAGTGCATCTTTTATGCTTATCAAAAGAAATATCAAACTGTTTTTCAAAGATAAAGGAATGTTTTTTACCTCTTTGGTAACACCTGCTATTTTGCTCGTACTTTATGCAACCTTTCTCGGAAATGAGTACCGTGATAGTTTTACATCTAATTTACCTGATACATTAAAACTTTCGGAAAGCATAGTAGAGGGAATGGTAGGCGGTCAGCTTATATCATCTATTCTAGCTGTTTCGTGTGTGACAGTTGCTTTTTGTTCAAACTTTTTAATGGTACAAGATAAAGCAAATGGTGCGATAAAAGATTTAAGAATATCTCCCGTAAAATCCACTACAATTTCGCTGAGTTATTATATAGCGACATTGATTTCAACGCTTGTCATTTGCTTTGTTGCAACGTGTATTTGTTTTGCTTATGTGGCGGTTATCGGTTGGTATATGTCACTTGCAGATGTATTTTTTTTGTTTACTGATATTTTACTCCTTGTTTTGTTTGGAACAGCCCTATCTTCGATAATTAACTTTTTCTTATCAACACAAGGACAAATTTCAGCAGTAGGCACAATTATCAGCGCAGGATATGGTTTCATTTGTGGTGCATATATGCCTATTTCATCATTTGGTGAAGGACTACAAAAGATAATCTCATTTTTGCCGGGCACTTATGGTACATCACTTATTCGAAATCATACAATGCAAGGTGTTCTTGCTGAAATGCAGAATCAGGGTATTCCAACAAGTGTTATTGAAAAACTAAAGGATTCCCTTGATTGTAATCTCTATTTTTTAGGGAATCCAGTAAGTACCTCAACGATGTATATGATACTGGGGATTACTATTGTTGTATTGATTGGCATTTATATTCTGTTAAACAAATCTAAAAAGTATAGCAATTAATGTGTTATGAGCAAATAAACGTCAATGGGAACTATGCACCGCCGTATGGATAACACCATAACGGCGGTGTTTCTGTGTCTATCGGCTATCTCTGTCAAAGGATTTTTTACGCTGTCTTTGCGCTGCTATTTATCGGCGGTTATTGATTTCCTGCTGGTCTGGCGTTCCCACTCGGCAAGGTAACGGTTGTACTGTTCCACAACGCTTTCCATTTCTCGGAAAGTCCGCATAAATGCCTGTACATCGGGATAACCGTCCTCTTTCAGAATATCGGGTAGCTTATCCAGCTTTGTAGAAATTTTCTTTTCTGTCTGCTGTATCTGTTCGGCAAGAGTCGTTCGCTCTTTGGCTTTGAAAATCCCTTTTGAGTCAGCAAGCTGCGTTTTTAATTTTTGAAGTACATCATCCTGCAAATACGGATTTGTTTACGATTTTAACGGGCTTTCTACTGTGTGTTCTCCTCCTAAACTTAAAGCAGCTATGGTAGAATAAGTATAGGATAGGACTCTGAGGAATTGTATGAAAGAAAAGGAAAATGTGATTTATGATGAAAGAAGCACAGACATTTTATGCGGATTACGCAAAGCCGGAAGGGTTATGTGATGAGGCATGGAAGGCGATTTATCAATATGTTTTTGCACTGGCCCACGGAGCGGGCAATTTGAAGAAAATGAGGGTATGGCTTGCTCAATAGCATATGGAAAAAATTTTTGAAGGAGTGTGTTCCGGCTTATTTGGAATCGTTGGTGCAAGCATCGTTCAATTTAAATCTGGTAAAAAGATTTCGGCTATACGAATTTCAATGCAGTCATAGAAACTGCTATACGAAAAAAATCCAATGAATGAATATATTGTTATAATATATGTTTTAGTGTTTGTGGTATATTTTGGTATCTATCTTTTCCTGGTAATTGTACCGTTGAAAAGGTTTCTTAAAACATCAGTTAGACATGTAGGATGAGTCAAGGGACAAACGGTTGCATGACTACTGGCTTTTGTCTATAATATTTATGTAATAATAAGTGTTTAGTCTTTGTTTTTTGTAATATACAACAGTAAGGTGATTAAATTTGAGTTTGTTTGAACGGATACCGGATCGATTTTTCAGTATTTTGACATCAATGAAAAAGGAGTTGTACGTGGAGGCACTTTTTGTTCTTAGGCAGGCTTTTAAGACGGAGCTGGTTATCCGAAGGGAAGACCTTGTCGCCATGCTGGTGGATTCGCTGGAAACCAGCATGTTGAACGCTGACTTCTCGGAAGAAGAGGAAGAGATGTGCGCTGCATCCGGAAGTGTCGAAGGACTTTCCGGAAAGGCGCATCTGCTGATTCGGAAACTTCGGGATACTGGATGGTTGGAGCTTGAATACGAGAGAGGCTCCTTTGATGAAAATATTACCATTCCGGACTATGCCATCGAAGTCATCAATCTTTTATATGATTTGTCCTCTGACAGAGTGAGAGAGTATAACAGTTATGTCTATGCGACTTATGCGGCACTCAAGAATTCCGCTGAAAATCATGAATTTCTTTATCAGGCATTATCTGCGGCTTATCAAAATACCGTGCGTCTGGTGGACGAACTGAAACTTTTGTTCAACAATATCAAGCGCTATTATCAGCGCATAGGGGATGGAATGGATGTAAATGAACTTTTATATGAACACTTTGATCGATATAAAGAGCAGATTGTCGACACAGTTTATTATCCATTGAAGACAATCGACTCGGTTCCTAGATTTAAATACTCCATTCTCTCCACGCTCAATGAATGGTTGCTGGATGAACGCATTCTTTCTGATATTGCAGATCAGGGTGTCTCAAGGCATGTATTTTCGGATACGGAGGAAGGACGAGATGAGGCGTTTCGCATGATTGGGTATGTGGCGGACACCTATGACAATATTGAGAGTATGATTGCGGATGTCGACAAAAAACATGTAGAGTATACGAATGCCACTATTGATAGGATCCGTTATCAGATGAATGCGGATCGGAGTGCCAAGGGGAAACTGGTTGCCATATTGCAACATTCTCATGAGGAGCAGATAATTAAGAATATGAGTATATCCCTGGAAGCGTATCGGCATTCCTATGTGGACATGCAATCCCTGTATAGTAGAGTAAAACGTACTACCAAGACCGAAGGGAAACCGCTGTCCCTGGAGAAAAAAGAAGAGAGCGCTTACCTTGTTGAGGGCTTTTTACAGGATGTTCGCAGGCAATACAGCGATCGGAAGATAGATGCCTATATGGAAAATTTATTTGGAGAAAATGGGGAATTTACCACAGAGGATGTGACCATGGAACAGCCAGAGAACTTTATTCTGTTTTTGCTAGGCACACTTCGCGGACGCGAGAAAGGTGCACCCTATTGGGTAGAATTTGAAGAAGGAAATATGGTTCGGCAAGGCTACAGCCTGCCGCGGGTAAGATTTTTGAAGAAGAAGGGGCGGGGAAATGATCGAAGAAAAACTTGAAAAGCTTAATATGACAGAGCAGGAGAATTTTAAGCGGATCGTAAATATGCTTTTGGCGCGCACCTATCTCCTGGAGGGGAACTATGATTTTGAGGATCACATGAACCGCACGAATCCAGATTATCTTTTTGTGGAGCGAAATTTCGAATTGTTCCGGGGATATCTTGAATTCGCCGGATTTCATCTGGAACGAGACAACAATTACGGCGTAATCTGGCTTTCCAGTGACTATGAGTCCAACCGTTATAAGTTTGATAAAGCCACGACGCTGATGGTCTATGTACTGCGGCTGATCTATGAGGAGGAGAGAGAAAAGCTCTCCCTCAACAGCGATATTTTTACTTGCACCGGAGATTTGGTTCATAAGATGATCTCATTAGGAATCATTAAAAGGAAACTGCCCAATAATACATTGCGAGATTCCTTGCGTATATTGCAGCGTTTCCGAGTTATAGAGAAAGTAGAGGGAGCATGGGAAGCAGCGGACACAAAGCTTTTGATACTGCCTACGATTCTTTTTGTTGTTACAAATGAACGAATCGGAAACATGTATCAATTGATCGATGAGGAGGACACAGGCGAGGATGAAGAAATTGAAGAGAATGCTGCTAATCCATTGGCATCATTATGACATAGAGCTGATAAAATTTGATATGATTAATTTTCTGACCGGTAAAACTGCGGCAGGAAAATCCACTATTATCGATGCTCTGCAGTTGGTATTGCTAGGTGATACAAATGGCAGCTTTTTTAATAAGGCGGCAAATGATAAGTCTTCCAGGACGCTCAAAAGTTACCTTTTTGGGGAAATGGGAGATGACGGAAATGCGGGATTCCGTTATCTGAGAAATGAGCGCTTTTCCAGTTATGTGGCGCTGGAGTTTGAAGACACAGAGAAGAAAAAGCTTTTTACGACAGGAATTGTCTGTGATTGCTACAGGGATCAAACTTATGACTATAAATGGTTTATGCTGCATTCGAATGGAATTCCGGAGAACTGTTTTGTAGATGAAACAACGAATACGCCCTTTGATATTGCAGGTCTGAAAACCTATTTTGCCCGTACTTATGGAAGAAAGAAAAGTAATTTCTATGAGTTCTATGATACCAACAAGCGTTATCAGGAAATGACGCTTGGGAAATTCGGGCAAATGAAGAATAAATATCGTATCCTGTTAAAAAAGGCAGTTCCCTTTTCGCCCATTTCCGACATTGAGAAATTCATTACAGAATCCATCTGCGATGTAAAAAACAATATCAATGTAGAGCAGATGCAAAGCGATATCCGTCAGTACAAGAATCTGGAGGAGGATGCAAGAAAAGCTGAGGAGAGGATCGGATATCTGCAGGAGATTCGTAAAATACATCAAAACTATGAGAGAGAAAAAGAAAGGTTCGTACAGCAAAGTTATATTGTGATCCGGGCAGAGCAGGAAGAGTATGAGGTGCAGGAGCATGAACTCAAGGAACAGGCAGAAGAAAAACGGATGCGTGTCGCTCAGCAGGAAGAAGAGATGGCTTTGCTGAAAGTGGAAACGAAAAAGCTGAAGGCAGAGTATGAAAAACTGGAAGAGGAATACAGAGGTTCCGATATTGTCCAAAGAGAGAAACGACTGAGGGAGAGTTTGGAGAAACTGGGAGAACAGATACAGATTCTGGAGCAGGGATTCCGGGAAGCATTCCAACAGTTACGCAGTTATGGAAACGTGTGGACACAGGCATTTGCCCGGACACGAAAGGTTGGATACGAGCCGGATAAGGAATATACAAAGATTGTGGAGTGCATGTGCAGTGCGACGGAGGAACAACTTGTGGATTTTCCTTTTCAGGAAACTGCTGAAAAACTTTCAAAGATTAAAAATGTGCTGAGTGAATATCGGATCGAACTAAAAAACAGAGCGGGGCAGATTCAAAAAGGCATAGAGGAACTGGAAGGGAAAATTAGGAATCTGAAAAAAGGGATTAAACCGTTTCCGCCGCAGGTAATGGCTTTAAAACGCCTTTTGGAGGAAGAACTTTTCGCAATGCAAAAAAAGACTGTGCAGGTGTCTGTGCTTGCAGATCTTCTTGAGATTCGTGATCCTGCATGGCGGGATGCCATTGAAGGATATCTGGACAGGCAGAAATTTTATCTTCTGGTGCCCGAAAAGTATTATAGGGATGCCCTGCGTATCTATGATCGGGAGAGAAAAGGGAATCCGATCTACGATGCAGGTCTTGTGGATATCGGAAAACTTCGGAAGAATTTCCGTAAAGGACCACTGACAGGCTCGCTTTCAGAGGAAATCGAGACAGAGGATGCGGATGCAAGGCTCTATGCAGATTATCTTTTGGGGAGTGTCATAAAATGTGAATGGGCAGAAGATCTGAACCATCATAAGACAGCCATCACGAAGAGTTGTATGCTCTATAAGGGGTATGTAAGCCGGAAACTGAATCCATCGCGTTATGCCACACCTTTTATTGGTCGACGCTCAATGGAGCTTATGCTTAAGCAGTATGAAAAAGAACTGGAGAAGCAGAAAAGACTGTATGTAGAAGTAAGCAATACGCATAGGGTAATAAAGGAGGCATCCGAGACCGCAGTATTAAGTGAATATGAGGCTTTGCAGCATAAAAAAGCAGCAGGTATGGGCGAAAAACTCACAGAACTTCGGGCGGAGCGCGCGCAGGTGCAGGCGGAATATGATTGCCTTGATTTTACTTATCTGGAACGGATGAATCAGGAGATAAAACGGTTGAAAAATGAGTGTGAAAACAAAGAAAGTACCCGACATCAATTAGATAAGAAAAATGAACGCCTGCAAACAGAATTGGAAGGAATAGAGAAGGAAAAGCTTCCGGAGATTATTTTAAAGATTACTGCAATACAAAACAAGATCAAAGAGCGGTTTGATGTGGACTGGCTAATAGCAAGCGGGGAACCACGCTTTCAGGAGGTACGAATGCAGTCGGGAGAATACACACATTCTCTTCGAGATCGTTACTATGCCAGCATGAAACAGACAGAGATGAAACGTGACAAGCTCCGAAAAGAGAGAACCCAGAAACGTTCTGCTTATAACAGCATATATAAAATGCCCTATGATATTGAACTTGAAGGTAATCAAAATTTTGACAGAGAGCTTGATGAACTGGAAAAAATCAGACTTCCGGAATATGTGGAGAAAATCCGGGATTCCAGACAGAAAGCTTACGACCAGTTTCGCGATGATTTCATAGCCAAGCTCAAGTCTAATATCGAGTCGGTTTCACAGCAGATTGACGAATTAAATGACTCGCTGAAAAAAAGCGTCTTTGGTACAGATCGGTATCGATTTGTGAAAAATCCAAGAACGGAATACCGCGGTTATTACGACATGATCATGGATCCGCTTTTGATGGATACCGGAGGATGGAACATCGCATCCCAAAATTTCAACGAGAAGTACCAAAAGGAGATTGACGAGCTGTTTCAGCTTTTGATCCTCAATGAGATAAATGTCAGTGCTGAGCGACGGGCAGAATACGAAAAAAGTATCAAAAAATTTACAGATTACAAGACATATCTGGTTTTTGATCTGGTTGTGACAGACGAGAAGGGAGAAGAGCAGCGGCTGTCAAAAACGCTTTCAAAGAAGTCTGGCGGTGAGACACAGATTCCGTTTTATATTGCGCTGCTGGCATCCTTCTCGCAGGTGTGCAGGATTCGCAATAAAAATCAGAACAATACGTTGCGAGTGATTATTTTGGATGAAGCTTTCAGCAAGATGGACGGTGAACGAATCAGGGAAAGCATTCGGTTGCTGCGTCGTTTTGAACTGCAGGCTATTTTCTCTGCTCCGCCGGAGAAGATTCCGGATATTGCTCCGCTTGTGGACCGCAACATTGCTGTTTATAAGGACAACAGGCATTCCTTTACCCGCTATTTTGATCCTAAGGAGATTTCAGATGAAGATGAATTATGAGAGGAAGATTCTTGAAAGATTGATCGGAAAATATGAAAAAAGCAAAGCGTATATAACTGGACATTCGTCCAGAAGAATTGCACTTACAGTTTCAGAAGAAAACTGGCTTCAAAGCGGTATGGAGAATCCTGAGGAGAAGAAACTTTTTTTCGCTACGCTTGTGGAACTTAAGAAACAGGAGCTTGTAGATTACTCTTGGGTGAAATTTGAGGAGGGCAATTTGGTTGATAAGATCTGGCTTATCCAAGATGAGAATAGGATAAGAGAGGGGTATCGACGGATTGAGCGCACTCCGACAAAGGAAACGGCGGCTGAACTTTTGGCCTTGATCGAAAAATATGCGGGGAAACTGTCCCCGGGAACGCAGCTTTTGGTTTTCCTGGAAACGTGTATAGAGGAAATAAAGAACAGGAAGAAATGTTCTTCCTACTTTTCAGAGGACAGGATTCTAAATGAAGATATTTTAAAATGTCTGGTCCATATGGAGAAAAATGAAAATGAGCAGATGGAGCGTCTCATGAGTCAGGCGCTCTATGGAGACAGCAAACGTTTTGAACAGGATGTAAAGTCGAAAGTATTATCGATTCTGAAAGAGGCGAAAAGGCAAATAGGAGAAGATATCCCAGAGGATGATGAACTCCTAAGAGAGAAGGGAGTCGTGCGCTGGCCGGAGATTCTGGAGTTTACCGGGAAATTGAAGGTACACCTGGAAGATGGCTGCAATATTGATTATACTGCGGAAAAATATGGAGCATATATCAATTCAGAGACGGTTTTGCATATATCCTGGGTAGAAACGGAACAGATAGACAGAGTTCTTTTTATTGAGAACAAGGCAAACTATGTCTGGTATATATCTCACGAGAAGACAGAAGAAGAATTGGTGATTTTCCATGGTGGCTGTTACAGCCCAATCAAGGGCAAGTGGTTTAGGAAAATTTTGCAAGGATTGGAATGTCAGCCAAGGAAACCGGAATATTATCATTGGGGGGATATTGATGTAGGCGGATTCCGTATCTTTCAGAGGCTTCGGGAAAATATCGTCTCGGAACTGAAACCGTACCGAATGGATACGCAGTGTCTTGAGCAGTATCATGATGATACTATGAAGATTACATCGCTTTCTTATCTTAAGGCATTGGAAAAGCTGTCCAGGGATTCGAATTATGCTTGTTTTCACCAGGTAATAGCTAAAATGCTGGAAGAAAAGATTCGGCTGGAACAGGAGGCCATGATTTTAAAATGATAGAATTTACAGATAACAAATCAAATGAAATTGATTTGACAGCTGTTTTTTTTGCTTTCGGTTCCTAAGTTTGAGGATGAGATTCATTTTAAATCTCTCTTTTCCGGGAATTATTAAACAATTATCACCTGTGGACGCTCGTTTTTTACTTCTTTTTAAGAAACAGTCTACTTTTCCAATAGCAGAATTGACAGAGAGGGATTTGAATGGTGGGATTAAATTAGAGCGAAGGAAGAATGTCTCTTATCGGAAACTACATTAAATCTCAAACAGCTGGTAAAAGCGGTGTGAATAACCGGATTTACCAGTCTTTTTATGTGATTCTAGAAGAAAAAATGCAAAAAAGACCTGGAAAAGTGAGCTTGTCAACAGATCCTCTTTGGGATACTCTACTTCGCCATTTTTTTAGGCCACAACCCTGACAGGTCATCTCCCATCGATTTTGTTCAACTCTAACTTATCTATCAACCAAAACCTGTACTTCATAATTCCATTGCAAAATACCAGATACAACAATAAGTTGTACCGTAAATGTCGGCTCTACGCCATATTTTGTTTGAGCTATGTGTATTAACTCGCGCAGCATTTGTTCTCTGTTTTCTTCCGAGCAGTTGGCGCACAGGTATTTTCCTTTTGGCAATACCTTTAATCCGTCTATATCTGCATAACGAATACAGACAGCAAAGAGCCTTGTTATTCCATTTTCGGTGTATATGCCAGCTAAATCCTCAAAGGAAAATTGCTCTTTTAAGGCAGGAGTAACTTTATCGTAGAAATGGCCGAGATAATTCCAAAGATTATCAAGCGTTGGCTTTTCTAAGGTGTCTGATAGCAAAATAACACGCTCTGGATAATCTTTGAGAAAAGTACCATTGAACTTTTGCTGTGTCTGCAGTTTTCTTTCATAGTCTGCTTTTGCCAACTGGATTTTTGATTTACTGTACTGGAGTGCTGATATTTTTTCATCAGCCTTTTTTTCTGCTTGCGCTAAAAAGTCGATAATTTTTTCAAGATCGTCATATTCTAAAACCTTTTTTATTTCCTGTAAAGGCAAGTCCATAAGCTGCAAAGCCCGTACTGTATTCAACCGAACAATGTCCTGCTCAGTATAATAGCGATAATTGGTCCATTCGTCTTTTTTGCTTGGTTTCACCAATCCGATACGGTCATAATGCCGCAGCGTTTCGCTCGTTGTTTGGACAGCTTTTGCAGCTTCTCCGACTGAAAGATATTTCTTCATTTTTATTTTCTCCTATTGACCTTTGTGTAACACAAAAGTTTATAATTCATTTTCGCATAGGATATTGCAAAAATCAATAGATAGATCAATGCTGTTTAGGAGGAATGGCTGCATGATAGAACTCAAACAAGTAACAAAGCAGTACGGGCAGGCGACCGTACTAAAAAACATTACCCTTTCTGTTGACGAACCGGGGATATATTGTTTGCTTGGCAGAAATGGCGCAGATAAAACAACGCTTCTCAAATCGATTGCCGGGTATCAAAACATTACAAACGGCAGTATTAAAGTTGACGGTAAGACAATAGCAACATCCACTTTGGATACAGGCGTCAGCTATATCGAAAACTTTGCAAGGCATTTTAATCTTCCGGTGCGGAAACTGCTGCGGATTGCTTCCGAAGTAAACCCAGACTATGATTATGATTTTGCTTCGGAGATGATGGAGCGTTTTGAATTGGATGGAAAAAAGAAGTTTAAGCATCTTTCTCTTGGCATGAAAACGATGGTTTCAACGATTATCTGTTTGGCAAGTAATAAAGAGGTCATTCTTTTAGACGAACCTGTTCTCGGCTTTGACGCAATTATGCGCGTGGAGTTTTACAATATGCTGACAGAGAGTTTTCAGAAACATCCGCGAATTATTATCGTATCCACCCACATCATTGAGGAAATCGCAAAGACAATTCAAAAGCTGATCATTATTGATAAAGGAAACATCCGTTTCTTTGATACATTACAATCGGTTGAAACAAAAGCATTTCGTATCAGCGGACTTCAAAAAGATGTGGAGACTGCGACCCGAAATTTAAATATTATCGGTCAGGATACTGTTGGAGGTCTTGTGACAAGTTATATCTTCGACAACCCGCCAAAACAGACTGCTTCATTGGAAATTCGCCCACTGTCTTTGCAGGATTTCTTTATTCAAATGGTGGGACATAAGGGAGGTGTAAAAAGATGACAGCTATTTTTGCGATCGTAAAACGCTTGCTTGCAAGCAATAAGATCAGTTTCATCATTACGGCTCTTGTGGCACTTTGTGCCACATCTTCCGGCAATGTTGTTTTAAGCAATGGAAATTATACTTGGCTGCTTGCAGTCTTGACCCCATTCTTTTTTGTATTTTATGATTTCACAAAGTTAATGCATTTGGGAGCGAGCAAGAAAGATTACTTTTCCGGCTGTCTAATCAGCTATGGGTTCCTGGCGTTTTGCATTTCCCTTGTCAACACAGTCATACATCTAGTGATTGACCCTGTATATTCAGCGCAGACAGTCATCAATTTGATGAACGTGTGTAAATGGACGGAAAACGGGATCATCGCTGCCGGATTACAGCAAATGTTCTTTTTACTGCTTGTTATGATTTTTCTTCATGTGCTGTTATCCATGCAGACACATTGGTACGGGTGGCTGACTGACGCGGTATTAGTTGCAATTATTTGCGTTTTTACACCGATTGCACCATTACGCGCTGTCTTGGCTGGATTTTTTCAGATTATCATGCTTAACAGGAATGCTGTCCTGCACATTTGTATTTGTCTGTTATTAAGTGCCGCATTATCTCTCGGAGGGCTTGTGGTCTTAAAAAGAAAAACTTTATAGACAGGGAGGATAATCATGATTTGCATCAAATCAGTTGACGCTCAAAATATAATAAAAAAAATAATTTCCCTTGCATTGTGTCTTGTGTTGGGCAGTTTTGTTTTAGCGGGGTGCTCGGACAATAGCGGACCATTTGAGGAAAAAAGCTATACGCCGGATGCACAGATCAAAGAAATCAATCTGGATGTACGGGACAGAGAAGTTGAAGTGTCTCTGTCCGAGGACGAACAAGTCCATATTAAATATTATGAAAATAGTAAAGAATTTTACGATATTTCAGTTTCTGACCAAAGTGTGTTGACTATGACAAGCGCAAGCAATAAAGATTGGACAGATTATATTGGAGGAAAACCGTCTGCTGAAAATCGGAAAATATCGCTGCAGATACCGGACGCACTTTTAGAAAACCTTACACTATCCACAGCAAACGAGGATATAACACTTCCATCAATGGCTGTAACCGGAAGTATAAATATTTCTTCTAATGGAGGAAATATTATGTTTGGAAACTTAGATGTGGGAGACGTCCTAAGGCTAACTGTTAAAAACGGAGATATTTCGGGAACGGTTAAAGGAAGTTATGATGATTTTGCCATTCAATCAGAGATCAAAAAAGGTGAGAGTACTTTGCCGGACAATAAAGCTGGCGGAGAAAAAACGCTGAATGTGTCCGGCAATAACGGTGATGTCAATATTGAGTTTGTAAACGAGTAAGTGTATTTCAAAAAACTGTTGTTTTGCGGGTTTGGGACACTTATAAACGGCGGTTGTGAAAGAATTGATTTCTACCGCCGTTTTTTTGCCTGCAACACCTCTTCAAAGTTGCTCGGAAATTTCCGTATTTTGAAGGAAACTAAATTCCTTTTCTCTGCCAAAAGTAGTTGCTATATCTTTGGTTTAGAGTGATGAATGTCATGAGTCTGATAATTTATTATGAAGATTCAGCGCCATAAACACAGTTACAATAACTGAAAGAATATCCGCAATTGGTTGAGCATATAGTATTCCATTTATTCCTAAGATTTCGGGAAGAAGCACAATAACAGGAACAAAACAGATTCCCTGTCGGCAGGCACCAAGAATAAAGCCCGCTGTTCCTTTCCCCAGAGCTAGAAACAGAGACGAATAGACAGTATAGAAACCAAACAGGAAAAATGAAAATCCATTCACCGCAAGAGATTTCTGCCCAATTAAAATCATTTCTTCATTCCCATTTGCAAATTGTGAGATGATCTGTTCGGAGAATAAAATCATTAACAACCCCACAATGATACAAAAAACAGTTGACCATAGAATGGAAATTTTAATGGATTGACGTAGCCTTTTGAAATTTTTTGCTCCGTAACTAAAACCGGCAACCGGTTGAAAACCTTTTAAAAAGCCAAAAACAACTAATGTTCCCATAGAAGTGATTCTTGTTACAGCCCCCATTCCGGCAATGACAGCGTCACCATATCCATTTGCGGCACGGTTAATGAGTGCGATAGAGAGACTGGTAAGTAGTTGGAAAGTTAAAGTGGGAATACCTATTTTTAAAATTTCCGTAAATATCTGTCTTGTCGGAGAAAAAGCTTTTGGGCTAAATGTGAAAGCGCTTTTTTTTCGTAGAATATAAGACAGGTAAACAAGAGTGGAAATAAATTGTGAAATTGCAGTAGCAATTGCTGCTCCGGCTACTCCCATATGAAAGGTATAGATGAAAAGAGGATCTAAGCCTATATTCATAATAGCTCCTAAAAGTAACGCACTCATAGTTGTTTTAGCTGCCCCTTCACTTGCTGCAATGTTATTCATTGTGACATTAAATACATTGAAAATGCACGAAAGGATATAAATTCGGGCATAGGTTAATGCATATGGCATGATTGTTTCTGTCGCACCAAGCAGAAGTAAAATAGGTTTGAGAAAAATGACTGTAAAAATAATTAAAATTGCTCCAATCAAGATACTGCTGTAAAGAGCCGTACTGGCTACCTTATCAGCGGTATTTTTGTCTTTGCAGCCTAATAATCGGGAGAGATAGGAAGCCGCTCCATTTCCAAACATCAATCCAAGTCCGACAACCACCTGTCCTAAAGGAAATACAATGGAAATTGCACCCATGGGACGTTCTCCTAAACCTCCAACAAAATATGCATCTACCAGATTATATAGTGCATTGATTAACATACCTATCATAATAGGTATGCCAAGCGAGACAAGTGCTTTGGGTATAGGTGCACTTCCAAGTAGTTTTAATTTGTTGTTCTGTTCATTCATGTTCAATCATTGCTCCTTTCATAAAAACTATATTTTATAGTGATATAAATTATAGTATATCACCAGGAAATACTACTATACTTTATAGTATGTGTCAAGAAAAAATGAAGGAGTATTCCTTGACAATAGATAGAAAGTAAAATACTATAATTTATAGCATTTGAAATTGTTATGGAAAACAGAAAGGTGGGAAAGAATGGCAACGATTGATTTGATTGTGTTAGGGATATTGAAGAAAAAGTCTATGAGTGCCTACGAGATTCAAAAATTGGTTGAATATCGCAATATATCTAAGTGGGTAAAAATCAGTACACCTTCGATTTATAAAAAAACATTACAATTAGAAAAGAAGGGGTTTATTAAAGGAACAATCGTCAAAGAAGGGAAAATGCCTGAAAAGGCAGTGTATTCTTTAACAGATGCAGGGGAACAAGAATTTGAAAAGCTGATGCTGGAAATTGCGACTAAGCCTATTCATATTTTTTTGGACTTTAATGCAGTCATTGTCAATTTGGACAGCCTCCCTTTAGAAAAGCAAAGGCTGTGCATACGAAACATAGAAGAGAATATAAAAGAACTGAAGAGTTATTTGGAGCAGAATATACGAGAAAAGGAAAACATACCAGAAATTCCTGCAACGGGTATGGCTGTTTTACAGCAGCAATTTGTTTTGGTTGAAACAATAGAAAAATGGATTGATTCGATCAAATAAAATATTCAATATTACGACCTGATTTACAGCTTTTACAGATTGTCCCGGTATGATAATTATTTTACGGAGGAGGCAATAAAGAATGCCAGCTATAATAGTAATATGGTTCTGCGTGGCTTTACAATTGATCAAAAGCCTTTGAAAGATCACATGAAGGTGGTCGGACATAAAGAAGTTTTTTATTTTGTACGGGATTTGGTAAAGGAGTAGGTGCCATTATCAGAAAGTGTGATAAAACAGATTCATTATTTGGTGATGCTGAAAAAATAAAGATGTAGAGTTTGAAGGAATAAAATATTTGTTTCAGTGAATGATTAAATTTTACTATCACAGTTCGAGGAGGAGCGAGTATGGAATATAAAATTGTTTCAAAAGAAACGTTTAATTTTGTTGGAGTCAGCAAGCGTATATCACTGCAATTTGAAGGTGTAAATAATGAAATTGTAGAATTAGCGCAGGGAATAACAGAAGAACAATGGAAAGAAATGCATGAACTTCAAAATATGGAACCGCGTGAAGTAGTGAATGTTTCTTACGATTCGGATACCGATTTTCTTGAAGAAAAGGGACAACTGACACATTTAGTTGGCGTTTTAACCACACGCGAGGATATAAGCAATCAACTAGACAAAGTTTCCGTTCCTGCGCTTACATGGGCTGTATTTCCAAATGAAGGACCATTTCCTTTTACATTACAAGATACCATGGCCAGAATTTATTCAGAATGGTTTTTGACTTCTGAGTATGAGTTGGCATTTTCGTTTTCATTCTCCTTTACAAAAATGGATGAGCACAAAGAAAATTATGCATATAGTGAAGTTTGGATTCCAGTCAAACTCAGAAAATAATACAAAATAATAAAATAAAGTGAATGGATTCTTTTCATTCAATCGTATTATAGATGAAACCGAATATGTCTATTGCAAATAATAGCAATTTGGTAAATAGTCAAGAGTTATTTTAAAAAGATTTTCATACAAAAGGGTAACCTTAATAGACCTACGACGTATTTTTCAAAAAAGGCGTAAGTTAGGAATTCG
>NZ_NFKJ01000002.1 GCF_002160325.1 Lachnoclostridium sp. An181 | reverse complement strand
GTCAGAAGAGTGCGAAGACCGGAGACACAGCAAACGCAGCAATGCTTGCGGGAGCGATGGCAGCAGCACTTGCAGCAATGGCAGCATTCAAAAAACGCAGAGAAGATGATTGATCTCTGAGCAGATCAAAGGAGGGAGCATTGCAAAATAGATGAGCGATCATCTGTGGAGCAATGCTCTCCTATTTTTTTATCTGTCAGTCTTAAAGATAAACTACTGATTCACAGCAACGGAAATCCGTATCAATGTTATGCGCAATCACTTGTACTTTAAAGTTTCTGGTGCTGCACAAAGAGCCATGATTTTTACAGGATACATTCAAATCTTCAGGAAGAACAAATTTTACACATTTTACAAGGATATCTTTGCAGCCCGGATAGTGGTGGGCAGGAATGGTGATCGCTTTCATGCCCCGCTGATGTTCTTTTCCTTCGCAGTCTATCTCTTTGAGAATGATTGCCAGAGCTACGCGCCTGTTAGGGCAGACATTTTTGACTGTCACATCCAGCTGCACGATTCTTCCAAGGGATTCCAGATAAGCATCTCCAAGGTTGACTGTGAGCGCATCCTGACATTTCCCGATTTGAAAATCTACAGGAATCGGGCAAGGCTCCGGGGATACAATGATACCACAGTCCACTTTGACGGAAGGTTCCGGAAATGTTACCGTATTTCCCTCTGAATCGTAGTATTCAATGGATTTATTGATCAGTTTTGTGCCCGGATTTTGTGTGATGTGTTTGATATAAAATTCAAGTACAGCACCTTCGTTTTTGGAAACACCGAGGGCAGGGATTTTCCATTGCAATCCATTTGGGTCTGTCATCATCGCAGTTCCTTTGTTTGGCGGCACAACGCTGATAATGTGAAAATCCGGATTTACGAGTTCATCGATCACAATATTTGTGGCTCCTGGTTTTGAAATGTTTCCGGCAAGATCGGAAAACAAATCTTCCAGTTCAGAGTCATCCGGTGTTACAGCCACATGAGAAGAAACCGGATCGCTTGCCCATTCATTGAGTGTATCGACATCAATGCCGTTATCTCCGATCAAACCAATGCAATAGATGATGATTCCTGCAGCCTTGGCAGCTTCTGCAACCGGGGTAGGAGGGGCGCCTGTCGTAGTTTTTCCATCTGTGAACATGACAATGACTTTTTCGTTTGAAGATGAAGGATCAAAGAGCTGGATTGCTTTGGAAAAAGCGTCCGCATGGTTTGTGGTCCCGCCTGCACTCAGCTGCTGCACTGCCTCTTTTAAAGTGTCGACTGAAGTGATCAGCTGTGCATTGACAGTGGCAGTGCCGGCAAAACTTACAATGCCGATATGACTGCCGGAGCCGATATTTCCGTCTGCAGTCCCATCTGTTGACTCGTCAATGATATCGATAAATGTTTCTGCACCTGCCTTCATGTTTTCCAGCGGACTTCCGGACATGCTGCCGGAGCGGTCAAGGACAAGAACAATATCCACAGGATTTTCTGTAATGTCAGGAGCTGCGCAAAGGGATAGGGTGACTTTAAGAGTACCTTCGCAATCTATCTGATTTGTATCAATTTGTTTGTTTGCATTTGTAATACCCATTATATAACCTCCTTATTGATGGATTGGGGAAGAAGACCCTCTTTTCTTAATAGCATATGTTTGGGCAACCATAAGTGTACATCCACCAGAACGGGAAGGAATAAATTTATTGTACATTGCCACTGGACTAAAATTATAGTAAACTATCTCGTGCAGCAAAAAGAAGAAGGAGGATAATATCTTTGAATACGATCAAAAAGTTTATACATTATTATCAACCATACAGAACTGTATTTTTTATCGATCTTTTTTGTGCGGCCCTCATCAGTGTGATAGATTTGGCTTATCCGCAGATATTGAGGACTTTGACAAAAACTTTATTTGCCGGGGATGCAAGCGTTTTGATGAAGGCACTGCTGCCCATTGCGTTCGGCCTTTTGGTGATGTATATCGTACAGGCTGCGTGCAAATATTATGTGAGCTACCAAGGACACATGATGGGCGCGAGAATGGAGCGGGATATGCGTAAGGAGCTCTTTTGGCATTACGAAAAACTGTCCTTTTCCTATTATGACAATCATAATTCCGGACAGATGATGAGTAAACTTGTGTCAGATTTATTTGATATCTCTGAATTTGCACATCACGGACCAGAGAATCTGTTTATTTCTCTGATCAAGATCATTGGTTCTTTTATCTGCCTGTTTCTTATCAATGCAAGGCTGGCAGTGCCGCTTTTGATTCTTGTAGTTGTCATGATTTTATTTTCCGCAAATCAGAATAAGCGGATGCAGCAGACATTCATGGAGAACAGGAGAAAGATCGGCGATGTGAATGCCAGTCTCCAGGACACGCTCGCAGGTATCCGTGTCGTGCAGTCTTTTGCCAATGAAGAGGTGGAACGGAAAAAATTTGGAAAGAGCAATGAGGGTTTCCTGAAATCCAAAAAGGATAATTACAAGTGTATGGGAAGTTTCATGGGAGGAAATTTGTTCTTTCAGGGAATGATGTACCTGGTAACAGTCGTGTACGGCGGCTATCTGATTGCAAAAGGGTGGATGGACGCGACAGATCTGGCCATGTATGCGCTGTATATCGGTATTTTTATCAGTCCGATTCAGATTTTGGTCGAGTTGGCGGAGATGATGCAGAAAGGATTTTCAGGATTTAAGAGATTCCTTGCCGTGATCGAGACAGAACCTGAAATTGTGGACGCGCCGGATGCGAAACCGTTGGAACAGGTCAAAGGACATGTGTGTTACGAGAATGTCAGTTTTTGCTATGATGAGACAGAAGAAGTATTAAGTCACGTATCTTTCGAGATACCGGCTGGAAAATCTGTGGCACTGGTGGGGCCTTCAGGAGGAGGAAAGACAACGATATGTTCCTTACTGCCAAGGTTCTATGATGTGAATGGCGGAAAAATTTCCATTGACGGCAAAGATGTCAGCAAGGTGACATTAAAAAGCCTGAGAAACCAAATCGGAATCGTGCAACAGGATGTGTATCTGTTTTGCGGTACCATCAAAGAAAACATTGCATATGGAAAACCGGGCGCTTCTATGGAGGAGATCATAGAGGCGGCAAAACAGGCGAGCATTCATGATTTTATCATGGGACTTCCGGATGGGTATGATACCTTTGTGGGAGAAAGAGGGACAAGGCTTTCCGGAGGACAAAAACAGAGAATCTCCATTGCCAGAGTATTCTTAAAAAACCCTCCGATATTGATTCTTGACGAGGCGACGAGCGCATTGGATAATGAAAGTGAAAGACACATTCAAAAAAGTCTGGAGCAATTGTCAAAGAACAGAACCACCATTACCATTGCTCACAGGCTTTCCACAATCCGCAATGCGGATGAAATCATCGTGATAAACAATGAAGGAATTGCGGAAAAGGGAAATCACAGAGAGTTGATGAAAAAAAACGGTATCTATGCAGGCTACTACAGGATGCAGTTTGAAGGTCTTGATATTGTGGAAGACTAGTCAAAGAAAGGACGGCAGAAAATAATTTTGTTGGATGATGAGAGTTGGAATATATGAAAGTGAATATGGGGAGGAAAAGCAGCAGATAGCTTTTCCTCCCCATATGTTGTCAGTGGCAGACCTTGCAAGGGCGGGATTTCCCGCTTTCAGAAACAGTGCCACTGTAAATATTTTTGGATCTTTTTAAAGTAGAGCAGTCAGGAGTAGAGTGATAGACTTCGCCATTAGGAACCCAGTAAACAGTGGTAGAAGTATTCTGCTCCTGCGAGGCAGCGGCTTTGGCCTCTTCCTCAGCCTTTTTCTTAGCTTCCTGCTCGGCTCTGATACGTGCCTCTTCCTCAGCTTTTTTCTTAGCCTCCTGTTCAGCCTTTTTGCGTTCTTCCTCCTGTTTTCTTGCCGCCTCGCGTTTAGTCTCAGCTACCGGGTCGGTCACTGTAATGGAAGTCGAGTTGCTTTTGACTGAATCGTTGGCTTTAAAAAAGATGGTGGCAGTTCCTTCTTTTTTAAAGGTTATGATTCCCTTCCCGTCTTTGTATTCTAAATCCGCAATATCATTGTCAGAAATTTCCAAAGAATGAATTTTAGAATTCTCAGGATAAGCATCAATTTCCAGAGTCACTGTGTCATGAATTTCAAAGGATTTTCCGCCAATAGCAACAGTACAGCTTTCCAGTTTTGGTGTGGAAAACATGGAAAACAAAAAAAGTATCAATGAAAAAGCTGTAGCAACGCCGGAAATGACCAGTTTTTTCGTTTTTTGGTTTACAGGAGTTTTTTTCAAAAGCAGATAAGCAATAAAAATAAGTCCCGGAATCCAAAGAAAAGGTATCAGCGCCAAAAGCAGGCAAACGATAAGAACATAAAACAAATACTTTAAATATTTCATACTTTCCCTCTTTCGATTTTGATCGAGAGAAACCAATCACTTGAAATCATTGCCAATGTGAGTTGATTTTATTTGACAAATCCCACGGATAATTTTCTGTACACCCCCATTCCCCACACAGCAGTTTACTATAAAGATAATGTATTGTCGACAAAAACTGTCACAAAAAGCAAAAAAAAGAAAGAATTTATGGGTAAATCACATCAATTTTTAAAAGATTTTTGGGTGTTCTATCATTCATATGGAGTATCCGCCGCAAACGTGCTAGAATAAACAAGACAGATAAGAATGCCAAAGGCCAAGGATATGGAAGAAAAGAGATGAACGAGAAAGAACAGTTAATGCGTTATAGGAAAATGCAGTTGGCAATACAGGAGCGTTTCAATGACACAGTTTATCTATAGGCAAGGAGGATGAGGCAAAAGAATCTGTCGGAGACTGAAAATCAAGTATTGGGAAGGGGAATGGATATGGCAGAAGTACAGAGAATTGAAAACATGCATGGAGGAAAGGGACATGTGATCATCAAATGCCTTCTTGGCGAGAAGGAATTAAATGGGAAATGCGGGCTCTACGCAGAGGTTACCATTGAACCTGGATGTTCCCTTGGATATCACGAACACCATGGAGAGAGCGAGACGTACTATATTTTATTCGGAAAAGGGGAGTACGATGACAATGGTGTGAAAAGAGAAGTGAAAGCCGGAGATGTGACCTTTACTCCGGACAACCATGGACACGGACTTGTAAATATAGGCGAGGAAGATTTGGTGTTTATGGCTCTCATTATTTTCGACTAATAAAATGAGGAAAAAGAAAGATGCTTGGCATATTGCCGGCATCTTTTTTTTGAAAACACTTGACAATAATAAATATCTAGTGTACTATTTAACTAGTTCACTAGTGCGAAAGGAGGAGCTATGAAGTACAACAATGAAATGCCGATTTATTTACAGGTGATTCGGGATTTGAAGAAAAAAATGATCACAGGGCAGCTGCCTTTGGGGGCAAAGATGCCGTCAAACAGGGAGTTGGCGGTAGTGTATAAAGTAAATCCCAACACTGCTGCCAGAATTTACAAAGAACTGGAGCTGGAAGGATTGTGCTACACAAAGCGTGGGCTTGGCACATTTGTTACAGGGGAGGAAGTGCAAGTGGAGACATTGAAAGAAGAGATGGCAAGAGAGCTTTTAATACATTTTATGAATGAAATGAGGGATATTGGATTTCAAAAGAAGGAAATCCTGACAAAAATTGAAGATTATGAGGAGGGATTGGAATGATTTTGGAGAGCATAGGGCTTACAAAGATTTTCCGCATGAAACCGGCGGTTTTGGATTTTAATGTTAAGATCGAAAAGGGGAGGATTTACGGACTTCTGGGGCCAAACGGAAGTGGAAAGACGACCTGGATGAAAATGGTGGCAGGACTTACAAAGCCGACAAAAGGAATGCTTTTATTTGAGGGGGAACCGTGGAATTATAAAAATAAGGCAAAGATTGCCTATATGTCAACGGAACCGTTCTTTTATGAGTTTATGACTGTGAAAGATGTCGGGGAGTATTACAATGATTTCTTTGAGGATTTTGATCTGGTGAAATTTAAAAAGCTTATAAAGGAAAATCATCTGGATGAGGAAGAAAAGGCGAAACACCTGTCCTCTGGTATGAATGCAAAATTAAAAATTATTGCTACATTGTCCAGAAAGGCAGAACTATTTCTTCTTGACGAGCCATTAAACGGTATTGATATCAAGGCAAGAGAAGAAATCGTCAATATGATCATTGAAAGCAGCAGTGACGAGAATGCCATTGTGATTTCCACGCATCTTTTGGATGAAATAGAGAGTTTTATGGACGAGGCTATTTTTGTGAAAGAAGGAAAAATTATTCGTCAGGTAAAAGCAGAAGAGACAAGGATGGAAGAACAAGTCTCTATGAAAGATATTTATATGCAGATTATGTAGGAGGGGTAGTATGGGACATCTGATAAAATATGAATGGAAAAAACAAAAAACGTCCAGAATGATCATTTTGATGCTGTTGGCAGTATTTATTCTGGCCATGATTGTGGGTGAAGTGACAAATTCTGAAGGGCTGGTAGGGGCAAGCCTTATGACTATGATGTTTGCGACAATGTTTGTGATCTTTTATACAAGTCTGGAATGTCTGATTGTTTTTAACAGGGATTTACGCACAAAGCAAAGCTATATGCTCTGGATGCTGCCCATGTCCACATGGAAAATTCTTGGTGCAAAATTTTTGGCCGCGATCTTACAAATTGTGTTTGTGGCAGTATCCTACGTGACGGCATTCCTGGTGCTTGTCAGTGTGGAATATGCAATAAACGGGCGTATTGGGGAATTCCTTGCGGATACAAAACAGCTTATTGAACTAATAGGAGATGTAAGCATCAATTGGGGAGATGTGGCTTTAGTTTTTGGTGTCCTTTTCCTCGTATGGCTCATTGTGGTCATGACAGGTTTTTTGGCAATCATTATCTCGAGAACGGTATTTTTAAAGTCAAGGTTTGCAGGACTGTTTTCAGTTATTACGTTTTTTGTCATTAATTTTGTTATAGAGAAACTGTATGGGCTCTGTCTTGGGATATGCGGCATGGGGTATGAGGATACCTTTTACAGAACAAGTGGACAGATTCCGATTTTTGATTTTGCTTTCTACATTGCAATAGGCTTTCTTTTATTTGTAATATCCGGATGGCTTGCACAGCGTAAATTGAGTGTGTAAATATGGAAAAGCTGCAAAAGGGATTGTCGTAAAAAGGAAGAAAAGGTGTACAAAATAACGGGAATTATATATAATAGGGGGCAGAACAAATGAAAAGAGGAGAAAAAACAGCATGGATTTTAACAAAGATGAATTGATGGAATATTTTCTTGTCGACAACCCGGACAATGTGATGGATAAACTCCTTGAATTCAACCGTCTGATGATGAAGTACCGCTCTGCCATCCGTGAGGTTACGACAAAGCTGGAAGTCCTGAACGACGAACTGTCTTTGTACGGCAACAGAAATCCAATTGAAGATATTCAAAGCAGGATCAAGACCCCGGTGAGCATTGCAGAAAAATTAAAAAGACTGGGAAAACCTGTCAATATGGATGAAATTATGGAGAATCTCAACGATGTGGCCGGGATCAGGGTTATCTGTCCGTTTATTCAGGATATCTATCGTGTGGCAGATATGCTGACAAGACAAGATGACATTACGGTCATAAAAGTAAAAGATTACATAAAAAATCCAAAGGAGAACGGCTACCGCAGTTATCATCTTATCGTGGAGGTTCCGGTGTTTTTTTCCGATGTCACACAGCCGATGCGCGTAGAAGTTCAGATCCGCACAGTTGCCATGAATTTCTGGGCAAGTCTGGAACACCAGATTCGATATAAAAAAGATATTGAAGATGCAGAGAAAATTACGAAAGAACTCAAAGAATGTGCGGATATCATTGCAGTGACGGATGAAAAGATGCAGAAATTAAAAGATAAGATATTAGGAGAAATGAAATAACATAGACCTGGAACCATGGTGGGAGGAGCAGAAATATGCAACTGTTCCTCCTGCTTTAGTATGGCAAAGTTTGATAAAAATTGACAAAAGCGGGGAATATTTTTATAATTGTATCAAATGTTATGAAAACATGGACCGTTTTGGTTTCCAGGAGAGGAGATGACATATGAAAACAGAAGGACAAAATACGTTCAGAAAAAAAAGGGTGGGCTTGATTATACTCGGGGTAGTTGACGCAGTGCTTGCAGTTGCGTTGATCGTTTCCTTTTTTGCCTCATGGGAACCTGAAACTGAACATGTAAAAAGCGGACTTTCTTCTGATTTCGCAGTGAATGCATCGATGTATGGAAGTGAGGACACGGTGTACAAATACACTGCAGAAGGGGCAAAGATTGTCTACGATGGGACAACAGTAAAGTCTTCTGTTGACACAGATACAGATGATAAAGACGGGAAAGACGAAGAAGATGAAGGCGGGATGTACAGTGGATTTATATTTCCGGACAGCAGCAAAGAGTTGATCACAGATGAAGAGTTGGCAGAAAAGGTGACAGATAAGGATGCCTGCCAAAGGGCGATAAATGAAATTTATGCTCGCCATGGATATGAGTTCTCTTCAAGGGATAATGTGGATTTTTTTGAAAAGTATGACTGGTACAATGAACTTGAAAAGAGCAGCAATATGGATCAGGTAAGCCAGAAGTTCAATCAGACAGAAAAAGAGAATGTTGAAAAACTGCAGAGATACAGCAGAGAACAGGGATGGTAGAAGGGAGGCGCAAATATGTATTGCCCAAATTGTGGAACAAAATGTGACGGTGAAGATTTATTCTGCAGAAAGTGCGGGACTTCATTGGCGCAGTATCAGGATATCTGGCAGCAGTCCCAGGAAGAAGGGCCTCAGCTTTTTCCGGCAGATAATGAGGAGAGGCGGAAAAGAAAAAAGAAACCGATTGTAAATATCAATATCAGAGATTTGCTTGACAGTGTCGAGAAGGCAAAAGAGGACGAGAAGAAGGAAGAAAAGAAGAAAAAGCAAAAAGCAGAACAGGTTCAAAAGCCTCTAAAAGAAGAGCCAGAGATTGAAATCAAGGAAGATACAAATGTGAAAGTCCAGCAACAACTCCAGGAGGAAATGAAAGACGTGCAGGGCAAACAGGAAGAGCCGCCAAAAGAGAAGGAAAGCCGTCTTTTTGAGGATAAGGAGGAAGATGATACTGACGAGATAGAGGATATCGAGGATATTGAGGATTGGGCGGATTTCGATGATATTGAGGATGAGGACAGCTATGAAGAAATGGATGAGTTGGAAGAACAGTCAGAAAGGAAATGGAGACTTTCCAAAAAGCTGTTGATCCCAGTGTGTGAAGCCGGAGCAGCAGTTGTTCTTTTTATTTTACTGATGGTATCTATTGGCTCACATTTTTCACCTGAAAAAAGCGTGAAGGGGTACTATGAGGCAGTATTAAATAAACAATGGGATAAAGCTTATGCATATTGTTCCTTCCCGGATGACGAAATGCTTTCCCAGCAGATGTACGTGGATGTGCACGCGAATGACACAAAGAGGGAGACGTATAAGTCACTTAAAGTAGAAAAGGCAGGAAAGTCTGGAGAAGATTCAAATCTCACTACATACCGAGTGGAGTACTGGATTACAGGGGAGACAGAGAAGAGACAGGAAGAAATCCAGGTAACAAAAGGGGATGGCGGGTTCCTATTCTGGAATAAGTGGGAAGTAGTTCCGGGGAATGTGTGGGCAAAAGACGTGCAATTTAAAATTCCGGAGAGCGCAAAACTGACTTTAAACGGAGCATCTGTTGAAAATGGAAAGAACGGGGAAGATGGAATGAAAACCATTACACTGCCGTATCTTTTCCTTGGGGAATATCAGATGGAAGTTTCCTCAAAAGGAATGACCTCATACCGGGACTGGATAACTGTGGATGAAAACGGAAGTGACAAGTCAGAGGTTGTCCTGTCTGTATCAGAAGATGAAAAACAGCAGCTGACCAGTCAGTTTGCAGAAGATCTGACTGCAATTTTAAAGATGGCCTTGAATGAGGATTCTTTTGGAAAAGCTGAGCAGTATTTTTCAGAAGAAACCTTTCAGGATGACAAGATCAAAGAACAATACGAAAAACTGGTTGAGGTTGGTGAGGAGTCGGGGACAACCGGATTTACGATTGCCAATATAGAGGCGAGTGTGAAAGAATCCGAAGGCAGCCCGGACAAATTAAGTCTTCTTGTCACCATGGATGTGGAGATTGAATACAAAAAGAGTCTTTTTGGCTCCAAAAGGACAGAGGAGAAGGCATACGAAAACTATGTGGATTATGAAAAGGATGGAAAGGAGTGGAAACTTGCATCGTTTCCAATTTCCTATTCTGATTTGACATACACGGATTAAAGGGTGCTGTGCAAAAAGGCGTTGGCTTTGCAGCGCCCTTTTGCGCATTTTATAAAGAGAAAAGGAGATGAATTGTGAACATGAAAGAGAAAAAGATTATTTTGGCGTCCGCTTCACCGAGGAGGAGAGAACTTTTGGAGCAGGCAGGACTGGAGTATGAAGTGATGCCAAGCAGTGTGGAGGAGCAAGTGAGGTTTGATGAACCAGGGCTTGTTGTGGAAGATCTGGCGGCAAAAAAGGCAGAGGAAGTAGCGAAGAATGTGGAGGATGGCATTGTGATCGGCGCAGACACGGTCGTTGCGCTGGATGGAGAGATTCTCGGAAAGCCAAAAGATGACGAAGATGCTTTCCGGATGCTTTCGGCAATGCAGGGAAAGGCGCACACTGTTTATACAGGTGTTTCGATCGTAGTAAAAGAAAACAAAGAGAAGAAGGAGGTCCAAACTTTTTCAGTTGGAACGAAAGTTTTTATGTATCCTGTGGAGGAAAAGGAAATCCGGGCATACATTGCCACAAAAGAGCCATGTGACAAGGCCGGAGCCTATGCCATTCAGGGGAGGGGTGCTACTTTTATTGAAAAAATTGAGGGAGATTACAACAATGTGGTTGGGCTGCCGCTGTCCAGGGTGTATCGGGAAATCCGTAAATATTTGTCACCTTCCCATGACTGATAGAGAGACAAAAAATTGGATATACTGAAAAAAGCACAAAAAGTGGGAGAAGGTGTTGGATATGAGATTTCGGTTCGGCAGCAATCTGGCAAGAATAGGTGATGATAATCCGGAAACAGGCAGTGAGATCATTGTAGAGATTATTTCTGTGGAGGAGTACAGGGAGTGTTTTGAGAAACAGATCCGCCGGAAAGATTTGACGACAAGCATTGAGCAGGTCCAGTACTGTAAGGCAGATTTGCTCTCAAACAGCATCATCGGAACATTTGTCATTCCGGACAAGAAAAACCTTCTGGGAAAAAAGAAATGGTTTGGCTATTTCATTGAGGACAATAAAATTTTGTTTATTGATGAAAACGGGATAGTGGAGGAGATTCTTTCACATATTGTGGAGGTTCCCAAAAGGAGAAAGGCCGCAGTGGCGCATTTTTTATTTGAAGTCATGGAGTACCTGATACAGGAAGATGTCATTTTTCTTCAGAAATATGAGGAGAAACTGGCAAAATTTGAAGAGAAGATGTTGGACGGAGAGCTTACGGATGTGGACAGGAAAATTCTGCATATCCGAAGGGAGCTCTTGACTATGGATGCGTATTATCAGCAGCTCGTGGCTGTGAGCGATGTGCTGGAGGAGGATAGCGGTCATCTTTTTGATAAGGAGGAGTCAAGGCTTTTTGGGATTTATTCCTCAAGAGTCACAAGACTTCAGGAGCACACACATACACTGAAAGAGTACACTATGCAGCTTAGAGAGATGTACCAGTCCCAGATTGACGTAAGGCAAAACCAGATCATGAAATTTTTGACAGTTGTGACAACAATTTTTATGCCGCTGACATTGATCGCCGGATGGTACGGGATGAATTTTGTCAACATGCCGGAGTTAAAATCGCCGTATGGATATGGGATCGTCATTGTTGTAAGTATTGCAGTGATCTGCATGGAGGTCTGGTATTTCAAAATAAAAAAATGGTTTTAAAAATTCATTGCTTTCACTTGACAAAGTGATAAATGGTTGCTATTATATAAAAACAGAACGCACTCTGTTTTTTGAAAACATGGAGGAGAGCATATGAGAAAACAAGTATTTTCACTATTGGTAGACAATAATCCGGGAGTGTTGAGCCGGATTGCAGGACTTTTTAGCAGGAGGGGATACAGCATTGACAGTATCACTGCAGGGGTGACCACGGATACCAGATACACCCGGATTACTGTGGTGGCAAGCGGGGATGAGCTGATACTTTCCCAGATTGAAAAACAGGTCCGGAAACTGGAGGATGTGATAGATATCCGGGTTCTCAAAGATGATGCAGCTGTTTACAGGGAGCTTGTGCTTGTGAAGGTCAAGGCTGATGCAGTAAAAAGACCGGAAGTCATAGCGGTCGCAGACATTTTCCGTGCAAAGATCATTGATGTGGAACAAGAGTCCATGATTATTGAGCTTACCGGCAGTCAGTCAAAAGTGGGGGCATTTTTAAATCTTCTGCAGGGCTACGAGATTCTGGAACTGGCCAGAACAGGGATCACTGGCTTGTCAAGAGGGATCACAGATGAACATGTGCTTGGCGGCACCACAGAGGATTGACAGTTAAGACAGCTAAAGGCAGCAGCCTTTAACAGCTTGTCCGTGAAACGGCAGGCAAATATAGAAAACCAATACATAATTAGGAGGAATACAGTTATGGCAAAAATTTATTATCAGGAAGATTGCAATTTATCTATGCTGGAGGGAAAAACCATCGCGATCATTGGCTACGGCAGCCAGGGACACGCGCATGCGTTGAACTTAAAAGAGTCCGGATGCAATGTTATCATTGGTCTTTACGAAGGCAGCAAATCCTGGAAGAGAGCAGAAGAGCAGGGATTTGAAGTGTACACGACAGCTGAGGCTGCAAAAAAAGCCGATATTATCATGATCTTGATCAACGATGAGAAACAGGCTGACATGTATAAGAATGATATTGCACCAAACTTAAAAGAAGGCGATATGCTGATGTTTGCACATGGTTTCAACATTCATTTTGAGCAGATCGTACCGCCTGCAAACGTTGATGTTACTATGATCGCACCGAAGGCACCTGGACATACAGTAAGAAGCGAGTATCAGGCAGGAAAAGGAACACCTTGTCTTGTGGCAGTATATCAGGATTACACCGGAAAAGCGCTTGATATGGCATTGGCATACGGACTTGGAATCGGCGGGGCAAGAGCAGGAATCCTTGAGACAACATTCCGCACAGAGACAGAGACAGACCTTTTTGGTGAGCAGGCAGTTCTCTGCGGCGGTGTATGCGCATTGATGCAGGCTGGTTTCGAGACTTTGGTTGAGGCGGGATATGATCCGAGAAACGCTTATTTTGAATGTATCCACGAGATGAAACTGATTGTAGATTTGATCTATCAGTCCGGTTTCTCAGGAATGAGATATTCTATCTCCAACACTGCAGAGTACGGTGATTATATTACAGGACCAAAGATCATCACAGAAGATACAAAGAAAGCGATGAAGAAAGTGCTCGCAGACATTCAGGACGGTACTTTTGCAAAAGATTTCCTGCTTGACATGTCAGCAGGCGGTCAGGCTCACTTTAAAGCAATGAGAAAACTTGCAAGCGAGCATCCATCAGAAAAAATCGGAGCAGAAATCCGTAAACTGTACAGCTGGAGCGATGAGGACAAATTGATCAACAACTAATCTTGACAATGTACATACCGCAGCCGAAACTTTGGGGCTGCGGTATTTTGCTATTGTAAAATGAAAGGAACCTGCTATACTGATAGTCGAATTTGAGTTTTCAGGAGAGGAAGGATAAGTGTGAAAAGCAATAGAAAGATACTGTACATCGGAGCTGCTTTAGTGGCAATTGCCATTATAGTGTCCGGGTTTTATATGAAAAAGGATTGTCTTAAGATGCCGGTTCTTGTACAGCAGAAAAGATTTATCACCGTGAAAGAGGGAGAAGAAAAGGTAAAGGTACCACTTTATTTTCTTGTTGACATTGACCAGACCAATAAAGTCAAGGATATGAGCCTTGAAAAGATGGATACAGAAGTAAAGACGGAATCCACGGCAGCTAATTACGGCAGATACAACCTGGAAAAAGTCGAAGTGGAGGTTTCTCTGCCAAAAGACTGGGGCGGGGAGACTGTGATGAAAAGCGGGGAGATAGTATTTGAAGACGAGTCAAAACTTGCACTGGATCTGGGAACGCTTGTGCTGACACAGAAGGAAAAGAATGTGGAGGCGGAAGGGGAAAAAATAAAAAAGGAGGAAGGAAAGTTTGATAAGAAAGAGTTTTTTGAGGGCAGAGACGAAGTAAAAGAGTACTTAAAGGAAAGGGGGGCGCTGTAAATGAATATGGGGTATAAGCTTACCTTTATTGGGATACTCCTATCCCTTCTGTCTGTCAATATTGCTGGGTTTGAGACCGGTATCATCGGAGCCCTGATCCTTATTATCGGATCATGGAAACTGTATCTTGGAGATAGCAGAAAAGATTTTTTTAAGATGTTTGTGTTTGGGATTGTCATATTCTTTCTCAAGATAACCGTGTCGGTTTTTGCGCAGGTGCTGAAGATTGGTATGGCTGCCACAGAACAGTATCTTTTAGGTGCAACAGGGATGTTTATTATGTTTTTTGTTTATACTTATTTTCTTATTGCAGCAGGAGAGAGGGCATTTGGAGACAAAGAGGAGGAACTTAGACAATATGCAAAAGAAGTGAGGATCTGGCAGATTATGGAGATTGGGTGCCTGATCGTGTATATGGGGGCGATTTCATTTTGGATGGCAAGTGCGATCTACATTGCCGGTATGTTCCTCATACTTCTGCAGGTGTATCCGGCTATGAAAGCTTGGGCATTTATGAAACGCGAGAAAAACTAGAAAAAAAGACAACCACATGACGGAATGGTTGTCTTTTTTGATCATATATTTATTTCCATGAAATTAAGCAATGCTGTTAACCGCTTTTGTCAAACGGGAAACTTTTCTTGCACAAGTGTTTTTGTGGTAAACACCTTTGGAACCAGCTTTGTTGATTTCCGCGATAGCAGCTTTCAAAGCATCCTGCGCAGCAGCTTTATCGTTTGTTGCAACAGCAGTTTCCACTTTCTTTACGTAAGTTTTTACTTTAGATTTGATTGCTTTATTTCTAGCAGTTTTTGTCTCAGTTACTAAAATTCTTTTTTTTGCAGATTTGATATTTGCCAACCTGTCCACCTCCAAATATTCCTTAAAATGATCTTTCGTTTGTCCATCCTCCGCTGAAATCGGACACGGACGTATCAACGGAGCATACTCATTTATTGTAGTTCAGGTGTTTGTGGATGTCAATACATATTTTTCATTTTTTTGCGGACACTACTTGTAAAATGGACATTAAGGAGAGGTTTAGAGTATGTTGGAGAAATATCGTATCCGGACGGACTTGGCGCTCGAGGAAAAAGAACGTTTTGATGACGACAATGTGGAGATCAAGGGGGTTGTCGTGGAGGAGGACTATGACGAAGAAAAAGAGATACGTGTCACTAAGGTACTGATCCAGACGGAAAAGGCCGCGAAGACAATGGGGCGGCCAGTGGGCACATACCTGACGATCGAGGCAGCTCATATGACAGTGCCGGACGATGAGTATCATGCGGAATTATCAAAAGAGATTGCAAAATATTTAAAAGAGATGATGCCAAAGGAGAAGGACGAATATGCAGTCCTCGTGGTTGGACTTGGAAACAGGGAGGTCACTCCGGATGCCTTGGGACCGTATGTGGCAGATCATCTCTCGATTACAAGGCATGTGGTGATGGAGTACGGGAAATATGCCATGGGGGAGGAAAAAATACAATTGACCAGTGCAATCGTACCTGGAGTCATGGCGCAGACAGGTATGGAGACATCGGAGATTGTCAAAGGAATCGTAAATGAGACAAATCCGGACATTGTCATTGCTGTGGATGCCCTGGCAGCCAGGAATTCCAAACGCCTTAACCGGACGATCCAGATTGCAGACACCGGGATTCATCCGGGCTCAGGGGTGGGCAATCACAGGAGCAGTATGACCGAGGAGAGCATTGGTGTCCCGGTCATTGCTATCGGGGTTCCCACCGTGGTGGATGCAGCCACGATCGTGAATGATACGATGGAAAATCTTATCCGTGCCATGGAGACATCTGAGATTTTAAAAGGAGTGGGGGTAGTCCTGCAGGGATACCAGGCTGCGGAGAAATATGAGTTGATCAAGGAGCTCATCTCTCCGCATCTGAATGGAATGTTTGTGACTCCAAAGGACATTGATGAGACTGTGCGCAGGATCAGCAAAACAATCTCGGAAGGATTGAATCTTCTTTTTACGGGAAAGGCATAGATGAAAGAGGAACCTCATATAGTATTTAGAATAGGGCGGCAACTGCGGAAAGTTTCCGGTTAATCTGATATATGAGGTGAGAAGCATGGACAAGGGAAGGAAAGCACTGTGCGCGGCAGCAGCTGTTGCCGGTGCGTATATTATAGTAGGCGGGGGTAAACGAATGCTGGAGGAATGGGATCCTGGATTTTCTCAGAGCCTTTCCCGGCTTGCGGAGCGGACGTATTCGATGAATTTATCTTACACGAATGAAGATAAAAAACTAAGTTTAAATGAATGGGTTGCAGATAAAGCCATGCAGATGTTGCCGCTTGGGAGTTATGTGGAGGGCAAGGCATACTATGAGACAGCGGCGGAGGATGAGGATACGTACAAGAAGATTTTGGAACAGCAGGCAGAGAGCGAAAACGAAGTGGACGAGAATGGAAAGCTCGTGAAGGAAAATAATCAGCCATCCCAGGGGACAAAGACAGAGTCTGCGCCGAAAAGTACGATGGATATGTCCATTGAAAAACTAAGAGATTTCAATTACCTGCTCAAAAACTTCTATACCGTGGACAGTACGACAATGATCGGTCCGGAGCAGTTAAATGCCGATGATCTTCTTGGAAGGAATATGAAAATTGACACAACCACAGAGGGACCGAAAGTTTTGATCTTCCACACCCACTCCCAGGAGACGTTTGTGGACTCGGATGGCACGCCTGCAACGAGTATTGTGGGAATTGGAGAGTATCTGAAAGAACAGTTGGAAGCGAAAGGAATTCCGACTATGCACCACGATGGAATATACGATTTGGTGAATGGAAAACTGGACCGCAGCAGTGCTTACGAGCTGTGTGAGGCAGAGGTAAGGAAGATTTTGGAGGCCAACCCTTCTATCGAGGTTGCCATTGATCTGCACAGGGACGGGGTCAACGAGAACACCCATCTGGTCACTGAAATAAACGGAAAACAGACTGCAAGAATCATGTATTTCAATGGACTTAGCAGGACAAAGGCCAATGGAGATATTCCGTATCTGAAAAATCCGTATATTCAGGATAATCTGGCATTTTCCCTGCAGATGCAGATAGCGTCCGAGACGTATTATCCGGGATTTACAAGGCACATTTATCTGAAAGGATACCGTTATAATCTGCATTTAAAACCAAAGTCTCTGCTGGTGGAGGCAGGCGCCCAGACAAACACGGTGCAGGAGATGAAGAATGCGATGGAAGTGCTCGCGGATACGCTCTACCGGGTGCTGATCGGATAAAATGTATTTGAAATGCAAAAACTTCCATGCTAAAATAGGAAAAGTATATCCGTAATACTAGAGAATAACTGGCGCTTCGGCGCCTTTCTGTATGTATATCATAGATAGCCGGACAGGCATGAAAGAAAAAGAAAGGATAGAATATGGCAAAGAAAAATACATATGATGCGGACAGTATTTCTGTCCTGGAAGGTTTAGAGGCAGTGAGGAAACGCCCGGGTATGTACATTGGAAGCGTGTCCTCAAAGGGACTGAATCATTTGATATATGAGATTGTGGACAATGCGGTGGATGAACACCTGGCAGGCTACTGCAGCAATATCCGGGTGACACTGGAAAAGGACGGATCAGCCACGGTGGAGGACGACGGAAGAGGCGTTCCGGTCGGCATGCATAAAAAAGGAGTTTCCGCGGCAAGACTGGTGTACACGACACTGCACGCAGGAGGAAAATTTGATGACTCTGTTTATAAGACAAGCGGAGGTCTTCACGGAGTCGGCTCCTCGGTCGTCAACGCGCTTTCCGAGTATATGGATGTGGAGATCAGCAGAGACGGGGCTGTGCACCATGACAGGTACGAAAGAGGAATTCCGGTGGTGGAGCTTGAGGAGGGCCTTCTTCCGGTTATCGGGAAAACGAAGAAGACAGGCACAAAGGTGAATTTTCTGCCGGACAAAGATATTTTTGAAAAGATATGGTTTAAAGAAGAAGAGGTAAAAAGCAGGCTGCATGAGACAGCATACCTGAATCCGAATTTGACGATCGTGTTTGAGGATAAAAGGAAGGACACCCCGGAGCAGATCGTGTACCATGAACCGGAGGGGATTCTTGGATTTATCCGGGAGTTGAACAGGAAAAAAGAAACCATCCATGAACCAATCTATTACAAAGGAGAGGCGGACGGCATTGAGGTTGAGGTGGTGTTTCAGTATGTCAATGAATTTCATGAAAATGTGCTGGGGTTCTGCAATAATATTTACAATGCAGAAGGAGGAACCCATCTGACGGGATTTAAGACGACTTTTACAACGGTCATGAACCAGTATGCAAGGGAACTCGGAATATTGAAGGAAAAGGATGCGAACTTTACGGGAGCAGACATTCGAAACGGGATGACTGCGATCGTTTCCATTAAACATCCGGACCCAAGATTTGAGGGACAGACAAAGACAAAGCTGGACAACCCGGATGCATCCAAAGCCACAGGAAAGGTCACCGGAGACGAGGTGGTTCGTTTTTTTGACCGGAATCTTGATACGCTAAAAAAAGTGCTTTCCTGTGCAGAAAAGGCGGCAAAGATCAGAAAGACGGAAGAAAAAGCAAAGACCAATCTTTTGACAAAGCAGAAATATTCCTTTGACAGCAATGGGAAACTGGCGAACTGCGAGAGCAGGGATGCGTCCAAGTGCGAGATTTTTATTGTGGAGGGGGATTCTGCGGGCGGTTCCGCAAAGACAGCAAGAGACAGGATGTATCAGGCGATCCTTCCGATCAGAGGGAAAATCCTCAATGTGGAGAAAGCCAGCATTGACAAAGTATTGGCAAATGCAGAGATCAAGACTATGATCAATGCGTTTGGATGTGGATTTTCCGAAGGATATGGAAACGATTTTGATATCAGCAAGTTGAAATACGATAAGATCATCATCATGGCAGATGCGGATGTGGATGGAGCACATATTTCCACCCTGCTTTTGACGTTGTTTTACCGGTTTATGCCGGAACTGATCTATGAGGGCCATGTGTACATTGCCATGCCCCCTCTTTACAAGGCCATGCCAAAGAAAGGGGAGGAAGAGTATCTCTATGATGACCGGGCCCTGGATGCATACAGGAAACGGCAGAAAGGGGCATTTACTCTGCAAAGATATAAAGGTCTTGGAGAGATGGATGCAGAGCAGTTGTGGGAGACAACTTTGAATCCGAAGACGCGGAAATTAAAGCTTGTGGAGATTGAAGATGCAAGAATGGCATCCAGCGTGACAGAGATGCTGATGGGAAATGAAGTCCCTCCGAGAAAGGCGTTCATTTACGAGAATGCCAATGAGGCGGAGCTGGATATTTAGACAAAGGATATAGATTGCAAAGGCAGGAGGAAAAAACGTGCAGGAATCACAAATAATCCGAACCGAATATTCGGACATTATGAAAAAATCCTATATTGACTATGCGATGAGTGTTATCATCGCAAGGGCGCTGCCGGACGTGCGTGATGGATTAAAACCAGTGCAGCGCCGCACACTTTATGACATGCATGAATTGGGCATCCGCTACGACAAACCTTACCGGAAATGCGCCCGTATCGTGGGGGACACGATGGGTAAATACCATCCGCACGGGGACAGCTCCATCTACGAGGCTTTGGTTGTTATGTCGCAGGACTTTAAGAAAGGGAAAGCGCTGGTGGACGGGCACGGAAACTTTGGCTCTATTGAGGGGGATGGGGCAGCAGCCATGCGATATACAGAAGCAAGGCTTGCAAGATTCACTCAGGAGATGTTTCTGGCAGACCTTGACAAGGATATCGTAGATTTTGTTCCGAACTTTGATGAGACAGAAAAAGAGCCTTCCGTCCTGCCGGTGAAGGTTCCAAACCTTTTGCTCAACGGGGCGGAGGGCATTGCCGTGGGTATGGCCACGAGCATTCCGCCGCACAATCTTGGGGAGATCATTGACGCTGTGAAAGCTTACATGAAAAATCCCGATATCACGACAAAACAGTTGATGAAGTACATCAAAGGGCCGGATTTTCCAACAGGCGGTATTGTCATCAATAAGGACGAGCTTTTATCTATATATGAGAGCGGTACAGGAAAGATCAAGCTGCGCGGAAAGGTGGAAGTGGAGGAGGCAAAAGGCGGAAAAAAACGTCTTGTCATCTCCGAAATCCCATACACCATGATAGGGGCTGGTATTGGCAAGTTTTTAAACGATGTGGCCGCTCTGGTGGAGACAAAAAAGACAAATGATATCGTGGATATTTCCAATCAGTCATCCAAAGAAGGAATCCGCATTGTGCTGGAGCTGAAAAAAGATACGGATGTGGAAAATCTGAAAAACATGCTCTATAAAAAGACAAGACTGGAGGACACTTTTGGGGTGAATATGCTGGCTGTGGCAGACGGCCGTCCTGAGACACTGGGATTGAAATCCGTCATTGAGCACCATGTGGATTTTCAGTTTGAGCTTGCCACGAGAAAGTACCAAACCTTGCTTTCTAAGGAGCGGGAGAAAAAAGAAGTGCAGGAAGGGCTTATTAAGGCTTGTGATGTCATTGATCTGATCATTGAGATTTTGAGGGGCAGTAGGAACATCAAGGACGTGAAAGCCTGTCTTACCGAAGGGAAGACAGAGAACATCAAATTTAAAAGCAAAGTATCCGAGAAGATGGCAAAGCTTTTAAAATTTACAGAGCGGCAGGCAGACGCGATTCTGGAGATGCGCTTGTACAAGCTTATTGGCTTGGAGGTTGAGGCCTTGATGCAGGAGCATGAAAAGACGCTCGCAAATATTGAAAGATACGAGGATATCCTGAATAATTATGAGTCCATGTCTTCCGTGATCGTAGAGGAGATGGATGCCTGCAAAAAAGCGTATGCTACAAAGAGAAGGACTGTCATCGAAAATGCAGAGGAAGCAGTTTTTGAGGAGAAAAAGATAGAAGAGCAGAATGTTGTATTTTTGATGGATCGTTTCGGGTATGCAAAGACTGTGGATGAGGCTACGTATGAGAGAAACAAAGAGGCAGCAATGGCGGAGAATAAGTATATCCTGAAGTGCAAAAACACAGGAAAACTTTGTATTTTTACAAAAGAGGGCAGGATGCATCAGATCAAAGTGATGGATGTGCCGTTTGGAAAATTCAGGGATAAGGCCCAGCCGATCGACAATGTGAGCAACTTTGACAGCAGCTGTGAGGAAATGATCCTTCTGATCAGCGAAGAGGAGCTGGCTGCATGCAGCCTTCTTTTTGTCACAGCCCAGGGAATGATAAAGACTGTGGATGGGCAGGAATTTCTTGTGTCCAAACGTAGCATTGCGTCGACAAAACTGCAGGATGGAGATTTTCTGGCAAGCGTCCAGAAAATCGAAGAAGGTGCTCAGATTGTGCTCCAGACAGTAAATGGATATTTTCTTCGGTTTGTGGGAGAAGAAGCTGCAAGGAAAAAGAAGGCAGCCATTGGTGTCCGGGGAATCCGTCTCCAGAAAAAGGATGAGGTGGAGAATGTTTATCTTTTAAGAGAAGGGGAAGATAAAAAAGCATTTTATAAGGAAAAAGAGGTCTCCTTAAACCGTCTGAAACTTGCAAAAAGAGATGGTCAGGGCACGAAGACAAGGATTTAGGTCTAGTGCTGTATAAGGCACTAAAAAGAAAATCAGAAAATACCTTGCTTTCTTATATTATGTGTGTTATGATGATACCAGTTGCAAAGAGGAATTGACAGAAGAGTGGACGAAAGTTCACTCTTCTTTTTCGCAGAAAATCAGAAAGGAAGTTTGTTGGTTTGGCAAAAAAAGAAATTTATGAACAGAAGACAGAAGAACTCCTGATGCCCATTATCCTTCAGCACGGATTTGAATTGGTTGACGTGGAGTATGTAAAAGAAGGGGGCAACTGGTATTTAAGAGCCTACATTGATAAGCCGGGCGGCATTGCTGTGGATGACTGCGAAGTGGTCAGCAGAGCACTGTCAGACCTTTTGGACGAAAAAGACTTTATTGAAGACAGTTATATTCTGGAAGTGAGCTCACCAGGACTTGGAAGACCGTTAAAAAAGGAAAAAGATTTTACAAGAAACCTTGGAAAAGAGGTGGAGGTACGAACATACCGCGCCATTGACAGACAAAAAGAGTTCACCGGAGTATTAAAAGATTTTGATAAACATACTGTCACCATAGAATTTGAGGACGGACAGACAAAGGTATTTGAGAAAAGCGAAATTGCCCTCATAAGGCTGGCGTTTGATTTTTAAAGAAACAAGGAGGAGAAACAATGAATACAGAATTACTGCAGGCTTTGAATATTCTGGAAGAAGAAAAGGATATCAGTAAGGAAACACTTTTGGATGCAATTGAAAATTCTTTGATCAATGCATGCAAAAACCACTTTGGAAGATCAGACAATATAAAAGTGATCATGGACAGGGAGACATGTGATTATTCTTTGATTCAGGAGAAGACCGTTGTAGAGGAAGTCGAGGACGATATCATGGAGATCAGCCTGGAAGATGCAAAGAAACTGGATGCAAAATATGAGCTTGGAGATATCGTACAGATTCCTGTGGAATCTAAATCCTTTGGGCGAATTGCTACACAGAACGCAAAGAACCTGATTCTTCAGAAGATCCGTGAGGAAGAAAGAAAAGTGGTATATGATCAGTATTTTGAGAAGGAAAAAGACATCGTCACCGGTATCGTTCAGCGTTATGTTGGCAAAAATGTAAGCATCGACCTGGGAAAGGCGGACGCTATGCTGACAGAGAACGAACAGGTCAAAGGAGAAGTGTTCAAGCCGACGGAGCGCATCAAACTCTATGTGGTAGAAGTGAAAAATACGACAAAGGGGCCAAAGATTTTAGTGTCCCGCACACACCCGGAACTTGTGAAAAGATTGTTTGAGTCCGAAGTGACAGAGGTGAAGGACGGAATCGTGGAGATCAAGAGCATTGCAAGAGAGGCAGGATCGCGTACTAAGATTGCTGTCTGGTCCAATGATCCGGATGTGGATCCGGTTGGTGCATGTGTAGGGATGAACGGAGCCAGAGTCAATGCAATTGTGGAGGAGCTTAGAGGCGAAAAGATTGATATTATCAACTGGAGCGAAAACCCGGCTATTCTCATTGAAAATGCACTTTCCCCTGCAAAAGTCATCTCCGTTATGGCGGACCCGGACGAAAAGACGGCAAGTGTGATCGTGCCGGATTATCAGCTCTCCCTTGCGATCGGAAAAGAGGGACAGAATGCAAGGCTGGCGGCAAGATTGACAGGATACAAGATCGATATCAAGAACGAGACGCAGGCGATCGAGGCAGGAGAGCTGCCGGAAGACTATGCGAATATGAGTACAGAGATGGATGAGTACGATGAGTCAGAAGAATAAAAAGATTCCGCTCAGACGATGCGTCGGATGCGGAGAGATGAAAAATAAAAAAGAGATGATCCGTATCGTGCGGACAGAAGAAAATGAATTTGCTCTGGATGTGACAGGCAAGAAAAACGGGAGAGGAGCATATATATGTTGCTCCCGGGAGTGTCTTATGAAGGCAGTGAAGTCAAAAGGCCTGGAGCGTTCTTTCAAACAGTCCATACCAAAAGAAGTGTATGGAGTTCTGGAAAAGGAGATGGAGGCCATCGATGAACAGTAAAAAAGCATTATCGCTGATCAGTCTTGCGACAAAGGCCGGGAGGATTGCCAGCGGAGAGTTCTGTACAGAAAAAGAGGTAAAGTCATATAAGGCCCATCTTGTCATTGTGGCAGAGGATGCATCAGACAATACCAAAAAGAAGTTTCGGAACATGTGTGAGTTTTATGAGGTTCCGATGGTTGTTTTTGGCGATAAGGATACACTTGGGCATGCGATGGGAAAAGAATTCCGCGCATCGCTTGCAGTGACGGATGAGGGATTTGCAAAAGGAATCCGGAAACATTTGGAAACGGAAGAGAATACAGTTGCGTAGAGGAGGCAGTGAATAGATGACAAAATTACGAGTACATGAATTGGCAAAAGAGCTGAATAAAACAAATAAAGAAATACTCGACATTCTCAAGGGAAAGAATATAGAGGTAAAAAGTCATATGAGTTCTCTTGAGGACAGTGAGGTGGAGGCAGTGAAAAAAGCTGTGTCCGAAGGTGAAAAAGGAGCATCAGGAGCCCCAAAAAAGAAAAATATCGTTCAGGTATTCCGCCCGCAAAACGCGCGTGATGGCGGCAGAGGCGGACGCCAGGGAGGACAAAGACAGGCAGGAAACGGACCGAGAAACAATGCAAGAGATGGACAGAAAAACGGACCGAAAGACGGACAGCGGAATTTTGACAGAAACAGAGCGGACGGGGAGAGAAGAAACAATAACCGGGACGGTCAGAGAAACGGACAAAAGGACGGACAGCGGAATTTTGACAGAAACAGAGCGGACGGGGAAAACAGAGACAATAAGCGGGGCGGCCGCTTTGGTAACAACGATGGCAGGAGAGAAGGAAGAAGAGACGGCGGAAGAAGAAATGAGATGCCGGCCATCCCGGCACCTGCAGTCACAGAACAAAAACCGACAAGGCAAAAAGGCAAGGATAATTACAGCAATAAAAAGAAAGACTACAATAGAGATGACGAGCGCGAAGAGCGCATGCCGAAACTGAACAAAAAGCAAAAACCAGCCCCTGCACCTGCAAAACCGCAGCCAAAAGAAGAAAAACAGGAAGAACAGGTAAAACTGATCACCATTCCGGAGAGACTGACCATTCAGGAACTGGCCGACAAGATGAAGATTGCTCCGTCAGCGATCGTGAAGAAACTGTTCCTTCAGGGCAAAGTGGTGACAGTAAATCAGGAAGTGGATTTTGATACAGCTGAAGAAATCGCCATGGAATTTGAATGTCTGGTAGAAAAAGAAGAGGTAGTGGATGTCATCGAAGAGCTTCTCAAAGAGGAAGAAGAGGATGAAAAGAAGATGAAAAAACGTCCTCCGGTTGTCTGCGTCATGGGGCATGTAGACCACGGAAAAACGTCCCTTCTGGATGCGATACGTCATACCAATATCACGGACAAAGAAGCCGGCGGAATCACCCAGCATATCGGTGCGTCTGTTGTGACTGTAAACGGAGAGAAGATCACGTTCCTTGATACCCCTGGACATGAGGCGTTCACTGCTATGCGTATGCGCGGGGCAAACTCTACCGATATTGCGATCCTCGTGGTTGCGGCTGACGACGGGGTGATGCCGCAGACTGTGGAGGCGATCAATCATGCAAAGGCAGCAGGGATTGAAATTGTTGTGGCTGTAAACAAGATTGATAAGCCAAGTGCCAATATTGAGCGAGTTAAACAGGAATTGACAGAGTATGAGCTCATTCCGGAAGACTGGGGAGGCAGCACGATCTTTGTTCCGGTGTCTGCGCACACAGGAGAAGGAATTCCTGAGCTGATGGAGATGCTCCTTCTGACAGCTGAGATGCTGGAGCTCAAGGCAAATCCAAACAGACGCGCAAGAGGACTTATCATAGAGGCTGAGCTTGACAAAGGAAAAGGTCCGGTTGCGACTGTGCTGGTACAAAAAGGAACACTGCGTGTGGGTGACCCGGTTGCTGCTGGTTCTGCACACGGAAAGGTAAGGGCCATGATGGACGACAAGGGAAGGCGGGTCAAAGAGGCAGGACCTTCCATGCCGGTAGAAATCCTTGGACTCAACGATGTTCCAAACGCAGGAGAAGTGTTTGTGGGATGCAAAAATGAGAAAGAGGCGAGAAGTTTTGCGGAGACGTTTATTTCCCAGGACCGCGTGAAGATGCTCGATGAAACCAAGTCCAGAATGTCCCTGGATGATCTGTTTAACCAGATTCAGGCCGGAAATGTCAAAGAGCTTGGCATTATCGTAAAGGCGGATGTACAAGGGTCCGTGGAGGCTGTGAAACAAAGTCTTCTGAAACTTTCCAACGATGAAGTGGTTATCAAGATCATTCATGGAGGAGTAGGAGCAATCAACGAATCCGATGTGATCTTGGCGTCCGCATCCAATGCGATCATCATTGGATTTAACGTGCGCCCGGATGCAGCCGCAAAGGACACTGCAGACCGGGAAGGCGTTGACATGCGTCTGTACCGCGTCATTTATAATGCGATCGAGGATGTGCAGGCAGCTATGAAAGGAATGCTGGACCCTGTATTTGAAGAAAAGGTATTGGGACACGCGGAAGTGCGCCAGACATTCAAGGCATCCGGAGTGGGAACGATCGCAGGTTCTTACGTACTGGACGGTGTAGTGGAAAGAGACTGTTCATGCAGGATTGTCAGAGACGGAATCGTGATCTTCGACGGAAAGCTTGCATCCTTAAAACGATTCAAGGATGATGTAAAAGAAGTAAAAGCAGGATATGAGTGCGGATTTGTATTTGAAAAATTCAATGACGTGAAAGAAGGAGACCAGGTAGAATCCTACAAAATGGTCGAGATACCACGATAAGACTGCTTTGCGGTAGAAAAGGAGTGGTGAAATGAGAAAGAACAGCATTAAGAATACAAGAGTCAATCAGGAAGTATTAAGAGAGTTGAGCCAGATTTTCAGGGATGGGATCAAAGACCCAAGGGTTGCGCCGATGACTTCTGTCGTGGCTGTGGAGGTTGCTCCGGATCTGAAAACATGTAAAGCTTATATCAGTGTATATGGCGACAAAAAGGCACAGGAGGACACTATTTTGGGACTTCAGAGCGCGGAAGGTTTTATAAGAAGGGAGCTGGCCCATCGCCTTAACATGCGCAATACACCCCAAATCCGGTTTGTGCTTGATCAGTCCATTGAATATGGAGTTGAGATGTCAAAGAAAATCGATGCAGTGACGAGAGATTTAAAAGAGGATGTGGAATAAATGTTATTGAGAGCATTGGAACAGGCGAACACAATTGCAATTGGCGGACACGTGAAACCGGACGGCGACTGTACCGGCTCCGTGACAGGTTTATACCAGTATATCAAAGAAAACTATCCGGAGAAAAAGACAGATATGTACCTGGAAGAAGTACCTGATTCCTTTCGTTTCATCCCTTCTACTGAAGAGATAAAACACGAAGTTTTGGAAGAGAAGAGCTATGATCTGTTTATTACTCTGGACTGTGGGGACAAAAAAAGACTTGGATTTTCCGCTGTGCTTTTTGACAAAGCAAAAAATACGCTGTGCATTGATCATCATATCAGCAATCAGGCCTTTGCCGGGGAAAACTACATTGAGCCGGAAGCAAGTTCCACCTCTGAGCTTGTGTACCGCCTTCTGGATAAAGATAAAATTTCAAAGACAACGGCAGAAAGCCTCTATCTTGGAATTGTGCATGATACCGGAGTGTTCCAGTACTCCTGCACATCTCCGGAAACGATGGAGGCTGCGGCCCAGCTTATGAGAAAAGGAATCGATTCAGAGAAGATCATCCAGAAGACGTTTTTTGAGAAGACATATGCACAACAGCAGATTCTGGGCAATGCCCTTTTGGAGAGCATAAGGTTTATGGATAAACAGTGTATTGTGACCACGATCACGAGAAAGCAGATGCGTTTCTTCGGTGTGACCACAAAAGATCTGGAAGGGATTGTAAGCCAGATGCGGAACACGAAAGGTGTGGAGGTTGCCATCCTTCTTTATGAGACGGATGCACAGGAATTCAAGGTGAGTCTTCGCTCTACAGACAAGGTCGATGTCAGCAAAGTGGCAGCATACTATGGCGGAGGCGGCCACAAGAAAGCCGCAGGTGTGACCATGGCAGGCAGCAGACACGATGTGATCAACAATCTTGCTGTACAGATTGCACTGCAGCTGGATAAAGAATAGGAAGTACATTTTATGATACATGGAGTGATAAACGTATACAAAGAAAAGGGTTTTACCTCCCACGATGTGGTGGCAAAACTTCGGGGGATCACAAAACAGAAAAAAATCGGACACACGGGCACATTGGATCCGGATGCATGCGGTGTACTGCCGGTATGCCTGGGAAAGGCCACAAAATTGTGTGATATGCTGACGGACAAAGACAAGGTGTACGAGACCGTACTCCTCCTTGGAAAAGAGACGGACACCCAGGATGTGGGAGGAACAGTGCTGGAAGAAAGGGATACATCCTCTTTGAAGGAAGAGGATGTGCGCTCATGTATTGATTCCTTTGTCGGGGAGTATGAGCAGGTGCCGCCCATGTACTCTGCCTTAAAGGTTAATGGGAAAAAATTGTATGAACTGGCAAGAGAAGGGAAGAGCGTGGAGCGCAAAGCGCGCAGTGTAGTGATCTACGACTTGCAGATCCTTGCCATAGAACTCCCCAGAGTGCGCATGAGAGTGCATTGTTCAAAAGGAACTTACATCCGCACGCTGTGTCATGATATCGGCGAAAAGCTTGGATGCAAAGGATGTATGGAGGAACTTCTGCGCACAAAGGTAGAGCGGTTTACAATGGAAGACAGCCATACGCTTGCAAACATAGAAACAGCATTTCAAGAGGGAAGTCTGGAACAGTGGGTTGTACCGATTGATGAGATGTTTGTGCAATTTCAAAAAATCTCCGTGAATCCTCGTTTTCAAAAGTTATTGTATAATGGGAATCATCTTCCAAAAGCAGCAGCGGGTGAAACTGTTTCCTGCGCGGACGAAGAAAAAGTCAGGGCTTATGATAGTGAAGGAAGATTTGCCGGGATTTATGAATATCATGTTTCAGACAAGATGTTCCATATCGTCAAAATGTTTTTAGATTTGTCGAATACGTAGGGCTATGATACAAAGGGGAAGACGTAATGAAATATATTCGGGGAATCGACTCTTATGAAGGCACGCAAAGTTCCGCGGTCACGCTGGGAAAGTTTGACGGACTTCACTTGGGTCATCAAAAACTGATCGAAAAAATCAAAAACTATGGAAAATGGGATGACTTGCTTTCTGTTGTTGTCGCATTTGACATGTCTATGATGCGAAACAGGGATGGAAATATACATCGGACGCTTATTACTAACGAGGAGAGAAAGGTAATCTTGGATGGACAGATCGACTGCCTCATCGATTGCCCATTTACTGATGATATTCTGCATATGGAAGCGGAAACATTTATCAGGGATATTCTTGTCGGTAAACTGAAGGCTGCAAGAATCGTGGTGGGTATGGATTTCCATTTTGGATATCGAAAAAGAGGCGATTTTTACATGCTGCAAAAATATGCCAAAACTTATGGATATGAAGTTGAGGGCGTACAAAAGGAATGTAAAAATGGCAGGGAGATCAGCAGCACTTATATAAAAGAAGAACTTTCTCGCGGAAACATGGAACTTGTCCGGGAACTTTTGGGACGGCCGTTTGCGCTTGGCGGCACTGTGGAGCCCGGGGCAAAACTTGGAAGAGAACTGGATATGCGCACTATGAACATACGTCCTTTACCAAAGAAAATCCTGCCGCCAAACGGTGTCTACGCCGTAAACTGTTACGTGGATGGAAAGACATATCGGGGGATCGCAAATCTTGGGACAAAACCCACTGTCAAAAAAGAAGGTTCCATTCTTTTGGAAACACACCTGTTTTCATTTGAAAAAGAGATGTACGGAAAAGAGATAGAAGTGAAACTTTTGCATTTTGCGCGCCCTGAGCAGAAATTTGCGTCTGTAGAAGAATTAAAGAAAGTCATGCAGGCGGATGTGGCGGCAGCAGAAACGTATTTTAATAAAACCGGAAATGCTTGACAATACTTGGAGTGTCGTGATACACTAACCAAGGTGATTTTAGCCGGTATCCGGTAATCGGAAGACTCCGACCATTACTTAATACCAGGCGGTCATATGACAGAGAGTACGCTCCGCGGACTTCCTGTTGTTATTAACAAAATTTTAGGAGGATATTAAAATGATAGCAAAAGAAAAGAAACAGGCAATCATTGCTGAATACGGAAGAAGTGAAGGTGACACAGGTTCACCGGAAGTACAGGTTGCTATCCTGACAGCAAGAATCAACGAATTAACAGAGCATTTCAAAGCAAATCCAAAGGATCATCATTCCAGAAGAGGTCTTTTGAAGATGGTAGGTCAAAGAAGAGGTCTTCTTGCATATTTGAAGAAAGTAGATATTGAAAGATACCGTTCTTTGATTGAGCGCTTAGGACTTAGAAAATAATTCGAAAGAGAGCATGGGGCGGTGAGGACACCGCCCTTTTTTCCTGAAAAGACTTTGCAAGGTCAGGGAAGATGAAAAGAGAGAGGCCGAAGGAACACCGAGACCACTGAAAAGGATATTTGGGTAAATATCTTTTTCAGTAGTTTCGGTAATAACGGCCGGGAAGGAGAATTTATGTTTAAAAAGTTTGAGATGGAACTGGCTGGAAGAACTCTGCGCGTAGATATCGGCAGAGTGGCGGCGCAGGCAAATGGAGCTGCTTTTATGCACTATGGAGATACGGTTGTACTGTCCACAGCGACAGCATCCGACAAACCAAGGGAGGGAATCGATTTCTTCCCGCTGAGCGTGGAGTATGAAGAAAAACTGTACGCAGTTGGAAAAATTCCTGGAGGATTCAATAAAAGAGAAGGAAAGGCAAGCGAGCATGCGATTTTGACATCCCGCGTGATCGACAGACCTATGCGCCCGCTTTTCCCAAAAGATTACAGAAATGATGTAACGATCAACAACATGGTAATGTCCGTGGATCCGGAATGCAATCCGGAGGTTGTTGCAATGCTTGGTTCTTCTATTGCGACATGTATTTCAGATATCCCGTTTGACGGCCCATGTGCGGCAACTCAGGTGGGAATGATCGATGGAGAATTTATCATCAACCCAACCCTGGCTCAAAAGGACGTATCTGATTTACAGCTTACCGTTGCATCTACAAAAGAAAAAGTGATCATGATCGAGGCAGGAGCAAACGAGATTCCTGAGCAGACAATGATCGATGCCATTTTTAAGGCACATGAAGTGAATCAGGAACTGATTGCGTTCATAGAAAAAATTGTGGCAGAAGTTGGAAAAGAAAAACATTCCTACGAAAGTTGTGCAATTCCGGAAGAACTTTTTGCTGCGATCAAAGAGATCGTGACACCAGAAGAGATGGAAGAGGCAGTGTTCACAGATGAAAAGCAGGTGCGCGAAGAGAATATCCGTGAGATTACAGAAAAACTGGAAGAGGCATTTGCCGACAATGAAGAATGGTTTCCACTCATCGGAGAGGCTTTGTATCAGTATCAGAAAAAGACAGTCCGCAAGATGATCTTGAAAGACCATAAGCGTCCGGACGGACGTGCGATCACACAGATCCGTCCTCTGGCAGCGGAAGTGGACTTGATCCCAAGAGTACACGGTTCTGCTATGTTTACAAGAGGACAGACACAGATTTGTAATGTGTGCACACTGGCTCCTCTGTCCGAAGCGCAGAGACTGGATGGTCTTGACGAGACAGAGACGAGCAAAAGATATATGCACCACTATAATTTCCCGTCTTACTCTGTAGGTGAGACAAAACCATCCAGAGGACCGGGACGCCGTGAGATCGGACATGGAGCTTTGGCAGAGAGGGCGCTGGTGCCGGTTCTTCCGTCAGAGGATGAATTTCCGTACGCAATCCGTACCGTATCCGAGACTTTTGAGTCCAATGGTTCCACATCCCAGGCAAGTATCTGTGCATCCAGTATGTCATTGATGGCTGCCGGTGTTCCGATCAAATCTGCAGTTGCAGGTATTTCCTGCGGACTTGTGACAGGTGAGACGGATGATGACTATCTTGTATTGACTGATATTCAGGGGCTGGAAGATTTCTTTGGAGATATGGACTTTAAGGTTGCAGGTACACACAAAGGTATTACTGCCATTCAGATGGATATCAAAATCCACGGATTGACAAGACAGATCATTGAAGAGGCAATTGCAAGAACAAGAGAAGCAAGATTTTATATTTTAGATGAAGTGATGGCTAAGACTATTGACAAGCCAAGAGCAGAAGTGGGACCATATGCACCAAAGATTCGTCAGATGCGCATCGATCCTGCAAAGATCGGCGATGTGGTAGGTCAAAGAGGAAAAACGATCAATGCCATCATTGAGCAGACTGGAGTGAAGATTGACATTACGGACGATGGAGCCGTATCTATCTGCGGAGTGGATTCCGATGCGATGGAACGGGCGATGAAAATGGTTTCCATCATCACGACAGATTTTGAGGCGGGACAGGTGCTGGAAGGAACAGTCGTAAGCATCAAAGAATTTGGAGCTTTCGTAGAGTTTGCACCTGGAAAAGAAGGAATGGTACACATTTCCAAAATCAGTAAAGAAAGAATCAAACGGGTAGAAGATGTGCTGACACTCGGTGACAAAGTAAAAGTTGTCTGCCTTGGAAAGGATAAGATGGGCAGAATGAGTTTCAGCATAAAAGATGTGGCGCAAGAATAGAAAATAGACTGATACGAGAAAAGGTGTATATCTTATAAAGATTGCACCTTTTTTAATCTCAAAGGCATAAGAATTGCGAAAGAGAAAAGGATTGAAAAAATATGCAAAAAGATAACAGAAAAGAAACAAACAAGAAAAAAGAAGGAATCCAACATTGGATGAAGGTATCTGCTTTTCTGTTGGTATACGATATCCTGATCATGAATCTTTCATATGGATTTACGTTATACTTAAGATTTGATATGCATTTTGGGGCAATTCCGGCCACATATATGCACACGTGGGCAGAGTACATCCCCATCCATACAGTTTGTACGGTCCTTCTGCTGTATTTCTTCCGACTGTATCGAAGTATGTGGAGATTTGCAAGCTTCGATGAGCTGGAAAGGACAACAGCGGTAAGTCTGGTCTCCGGCATTTTGCATGTGATCGGCACCTGTCTTTTCTTTGAGAGAATGCCGGTGAGCTATTATTTTTACGGCTGGCTTTTGATGTATGTGGGGATTACGGCAATCCGTTTTTCCTACCGGTTTATTCGGGCATTCCGGGGAAGAGAATATTTTAAAGGGCTGTCCGTTTCTGAAGAAAATATCATGATCGTGGGAGCGGGGGAGTCCGGCAGGGAGATTTTAAGAGAGTACCGAAAGTCCGACAAACTAAAAGGAAATGTGAAGTGTTTCATTGATGATAATGAAAACAAGCGAAACCGTATACTGGAAGGAGTGCCTATTCTTGGAAACCGGTACGACATTCCTCACATTGTAAAAGAACAGGAGATCAATAAGATCATCATCGCTATTCCTTCCGCCACTAAAGAAGAGCGGAAGGCAATCGTGAATGTTTGCAAAGAGACTGCCTGTAAGGTTTTGATCCTTCCAGGTATGTACCAGCTGGCAAAAGGGGAGGTCAGCGTCAGCGCGCTTCGCCCGGTATCTGTGGAAGAATTGCTTGGAAGAGATTCCATTAAGATGGATGTACAGGAAGTTTCTGATTATATCAGAGGGAAAATCGTACTTGTGACAGGCGGGGGAGGCAGTATCGGCAGCGAACTGTGCCGCCAGATCGCAAGATATCAGGCCAAAACACTCATTATTTTTGACATTTATGAAAATAATGCATATGAGATCGAGCAGGAACTCAAAAGAAGACATGCTGAAGTAGAGGTCATCGCCATCATTGGTTCCGTGAGAGATATCGGATGTCTGGAGCGTATTTTTACATTGTATAAACCAGAGATTGTATTTCACGCGGCAGCCCATAAACACGTTCCATTGATGGAGACAAGCCCGAACGAGGCGATCAAAAACAATGTTTTTGGAACATTCAATACAGCAAGGCTTGCAAAAGAAAACCATGTAGAGAAGTTTGTCCTCATTTCCACGGACAAGGCAGTGAATCCGACAAACATTATGGGGGCATCAAAACGGCTGTGCGAGATGGTCGTACAGACAATGGCTAGAAAATCCGACTACACAAAATTTGCGATGGTGCGTTTCGGAAATGTACTTGGCAGCAACGGCAGTGTCATCCCTCTTTTTAAAAAGCAGATAGAAGAAGGAGGACCGGTAACGGTCACGCATCCGGACATTATCCGGTATTTTATGACCATTCCAGAGGCAGTCTCCCTTGTGCTGACGGCTGGATCCTATGCAAAAGGCGGGGAAATCTTTATCCTCGATATGGGGGAACCAGTAAAGATCGCAGAACTTGCCAAAAATCTGATCAAGCTTTCCGGACTTCGCCTTGGAGAGGACATTGAAATTGAATATACAGGACTTCGTCCAGGGGAAAAGCTTTACGAGGAGCTGTTGATGGAGGAAGAAGGGCTGAAGAAGACTCCAAACAATCTGATTTTTATCGGAAAACCGATTGAATTTGATGATAATAAATTTTTGTTAGAGCTGGCAGAACTGAAATCTGCCTGCTACCATGAAGTGGATAATATCAGGGAAAAAGTCCAGGCACTTGTGCCGACGTATCATCCGAAAAAGACAGAAAACACAATCTAAAAGAGAAAATAACTTGTGCTTTTATGCGACATATGCTAAGATGAGCAATAGAATGTGCAGAAAAGGAGAAAGATATGAACAGAGAACTACTGGAAAGCCGGGAAGAAACTGAAATTGACTTATTAGAATTGGTACATGCGATATGGAGTAAAATCTGGCTGGTTATTATCGTTGGGATCATCGGTGTCCTGATAGCGGGAGGATACACAAAATATGCTGTGACGCCGCAGTATTCTGCGACATCCACCATTTATATCTTTGGAAATTCAACAAGCATCAGCTCCATTGCCAATATGGATCTGACGAATCAGCTGTCCGCGGATTTTCAGATCTTAGCGCAGAGCAGGGCGGTGCTGGAAAAAACATTGAATGAGCTGAATCTGGACATGAGTTACGGTGAGCTTGCCTCTTCTGTATCCGTGTCAAACCCGGCGGACACACATTTCTTGAAACTGACAGTGACGAACCCGGATCCGGATGTGGCGATGGAAATATCCAACAAACTTGCTGAAGTGGCGGCTGACCGCGTAGCGGAGGTCATGAACACAGACCGTCCGAATCTGATGGAAAAGGCAGTGTCTCCGGTTGCACCGTCCAGCCCGAATCTTATGAAAAATGCATTTCTGGGCGGTGTCGTAGGGGCAGTGCTCGTGATTTTATTGGTTATCATCCAGGTATTGATGAATGATAAGATTTCTACAGCGGAGGATGTACAGAAATATCTTGGACTCAATGTCCTGGCATCTTTACCGCTGGAAAAGAAAAAGAAAGTGCGTGAAAGTTGATGAAAAAAAGCAGGATAAAGACAGTTGGGATCTTATTGGTGATCCTGGTGCTGGTTGTTTTTGCATACATTCTTTTGCACGGGGATAAGGAGAAAAAACCTGTGCTCAGCGGCGAATTGGATACACAGGATCAGTATATTACATATAACGGAAAACAATATGAGACTAATGCAGAGATTAAAACGGTTTTGTTTTTGGGAGTGGACAAAGAGGAAAAGGCAGAGCTTTCGCAGACTCCGGGGGAAAACGGACAGTCCGACAGCATCAATCTTCTGGTCTTAAACACGAAAGAAAAAACAGGACAGATTCTGCAGATATCCAGGGATTCCATGGTTGATGTCGATATCTATGATTTTAACGGACAACACATCACCACGGAGAAAGGACAGATCACTTTGCAGTATGCTTACGGCGACGGAAAAGAGAAAAGCTGCCGCCTGACTGCGGAAAAAGTATCAGAGCTTTTGTTTGGAGTTCACGTTCAGGATTATCTTTCTTTGACATTGGAAGGCATTACTGCAGCTACGGATGCGGTTGGGGGAGTCACCTTGACAGTGCCAAAGGATTATACAAAGATCGATCCTTCGTTTGAGGAGGGCGCCACTGTAACTTTGGACGGGGCAAAAGCGGAAAAATATGTGCGCTCCAGAGATCAGGAGTCATTGGAAGGGAACAACGAGCGTATGGAGAGACAGGCGCAGTTTATGCAGGCGCTCATCAGACAGATGCAGTCCGTGGAGAGCGGAGACTATCAGTCTATATACCGGCAGCTGGAGCCATACATGGTGACGAACATGAGTGCAAAAGAACTGGAGGATCTTTCAGATTATAAGATAACGGATGACATCACAGTCCTGCCTGGAAATGTACAGTTAAAAGACGGACATGCGCAGTATCTGGTGGATGATGAGAAGACAAAAGAATTAGTTATAAAATGGTTTTACAAAGAAGTGTAGCTGTGATATAATCAAAAATATGGTAAGAAATATAGATTGTTATCATGATTAGGAGGAATCAATTATGAGGATGAAGATATGGAAAACAGTCAGTGCAGTTGCTCTTGCAGTCACATGCATCGGTATGACGGCATTTGCAAGACCGATTCCGAGCAGTGTGGCAACAACGCCGGTAAACAATACATTGGTATCAGCGGCAGATAAAAACGGAAAGGACATCAAGTCACTGATCATTGTGGAGACACCGATTCCGGAACAGTATCAGGACGTTGTGGATAACATAAAGACTACAGATGGATTTGAAAAGGTAAAGGCAGATCTAAATCTGAAAGATATCACAGGGGCGTCCAGAGACAGTGACCTTATTGTATTGGATGTAAAAGAATCTAGAACGATCGGGCAGGTAGAATTTCCTGTGACACTCACATTTTCCGCAAAAGGTGTTGTGGAGGACACAAAAGGAACGATTCTGCACTATGATGGAAATGCATGGGAAGTAATTGACACTACAATTGGAGAGGGAACGATGAAAGGTACATTTGACTCTCTGTCTCCGGTTGCATTCGTGGTTGACAAGACAACCTTAAAATCCGGCACAAGCGTGGGAACGGAATCTCCAAAGACAGGCGTGTCTGTTCCGGTAATGGGAATGGCTGTAGGACTTGGAGCGATCGTGATTGCCACTGGTTTGAAGAAAAAAGAATACAATCGATAATTTTTAAACAGCAGGTGGTAGTGAAGGGCAGGAGTGAGAACTTCTGCCCTTGTTTATAAAAGAAACGTGGTGAGAAGATGAAGGAAAAAAAGAGAGTTAGACTGATCGTGATTGCTGTGCTGCTTGTGATAGCAGCAGTTTGTATGCTGGCTGCGGCCAACTATTTTCGTAATGAGCTAAAGGCAAAAGAGGCTGAAGACAAAGCAAAACAAAAAGTAGAACAGGTGGAAGTGGACATTACCAAGGAGGAGAAAGAAGAAAAGCCGGCACCTGAGATCCCGATAGACTTTGCATCACTGCAGCAGACAAATCCGGAGGTATATGCGTGGATCAATGTGCCGGGAACAAGAATCGATTATCCGATTCTGCAGACAGAGGATGACGAATATTATCTGAATCATACATGGGAAAAACAGGAGGCGGTTGCCGGTTCCATTTATACGCAGAAATACAACAGCAAGGATTTTTCAGACTATAATACTGTGATATACGGACATGAGATGCGTGATGGAACAATGTTTAAAGACCTGCACCGTTATCTGGAAGATGGATTTATGGAGCAGAATCAGGATGTTACCATATATACGCCGGAACATATCTACAAATATAAAATATTCTCTGCAGTCATCTATGATGACAGACATCTGTTGTATGCCTATGATTTCAATAATGCCGAGGACCGAGCTGCATTCCTTCAGTCTTTGAAGGATTCCAGGGACATGAGAAATGTATATGCGGATAATATTCAGGTGACCCCGGAGGATAAGATAATAACGATGAGTACATGTGTTGGCTCAGAGGAAACACACAGACTGCTCGTAAACGCAGTGCTTGTGGAGACACAATAAAGAATAAGAAGATGACAGGAGATTGACATGAAAAAAATTCAGATTGCTTATGAGAGACCAAGTTACCGCACAAGAGAAGAGCTGAATGAACTTCGCACCAACATTCAGTTCTGTGGCGACGACAAAAAGGTGATTGTGATCACAAGCTGCACACCGGGCGAGGGAAAGACAAAGACAGCGATAAACCTTTCTGTTTCCTTTGCGGAACTGCAGAAAAATGTACTTTTGATAGACGCAGATATGAGAAAGTCCGTAATGCCAAAAAGGCTTGGAATTGACGGGATTGACGAAGGGCTGTCACATTTTCTGTCCGGACAGTGCGCGCTGGCGGACACTGTGATGGCGACAAATATTCCCCGTCTTCACATTTTATTTGGCGGTGTTGTCGTGCCAAATCCTACAGAATTGCTTTCCTCTGAGAGATTTTCGAGTATGCTGGAATCTTTCCGCGAAGTTTATGATTATATTATCATTGACAGTGCCCCATTGGGACTGGTCGTGGATTCTTCTATCATTGCCAAGGATACAGATGGAGCGCTCCTTGTGATTGAGTCTGGAAAAGTAAAATACCGTCTTGTCCAGGAAGTAAAAAGGAAACTGGAAACTGCTGACTGTTCAGTTTTGGGCGTTGTGCTCAACAAGGTGGATCATAAGAAGAACCGCGGGTATTACAGCAAATATTATGGAAAAGAATATGGAAGCAAGAAATACGGCAGCTACTACGGTGATTTGGCGGATAAAGAAAAAGAATAACAAAGGAAAAGGGTGTTGTAGTCTTGCAGCATCCTTTTTATTCTATAGGAAAGTCCTTATGCCTTCCCTATAGAATAGCCCTCCGGGCAGGGCGCACAAGGAGGAGGCCCCCTCATGAATGAGGGTGAGGGGGGGGAAGTGGGCTTACCCACTTTATTCTGTTTATATTATGAGAATATCTTGCTCGTGATCAAGAAAGAATACAAAGGATGTGAGGAATAGATGGAGAAAAAGGAAGTTGCGGTGCGTGTCGTAGCAGTGATATTGGTAATCCTTGCAGGCGCGCTTTTGTGGAGCTGGAATAAAGATGATAAGGAAAAGCAGGAACAGCTTGTAAAGAAACAGGAGAGGATAGCTAAATATGACTTGGAGATCCAGAAAATCACTGATGAGACTGCAAAAAGGGAAAGTGAAATAAATGTGGAAATGGACGGATACTGTATTTTAGCTTTTTCTGCCGCTGATGGGGAGCTTATGACAAAAATTTTCCCTGCCATGCAAAGGCTTGGACTTAAGGGAACAGTGGTACTGAACAATGGGGCCCTGCCGGGTACAAAGGCGGGAAAGATCTCAAAAGCAAATTACAAAAAACTTCTGGATGCCGGATGGGACACTGCTGTGGGAGGCAGTACAGGAAAAGACGCCAAGAAAGCGGCCAGTACCCTGCGCTCCTTTCAGGAACAGTTGAAAAAAGAAGGGTATCCTGGAGCCGTATCTTACCTGTTTGAAGGACAGGAATACAAACAGGCAAAGGCGGAGATTTATCCGGTGGTCCATGAACTTGGATTTCAAATCTGTGGGGCAAAAGCTGCCAATGAGAGTATACTGGCAAGCTCTGAGAACGAGGAAGAACAGAATGTGATGGAATGTCAGAATCTTTCTCTAAGAAGTCAAATGACTTTGGTACAGGATGTCATCGGACAGGCAATTTCACAGAAAAAGCCGCTGATCCTTTCTGATTATACAGGTGCTGTCACATGGGATGTATCAAAAGAGAAAAGTATGGAAAATCTTGTGAGGCTTTTGGAGTATGTACACCAAAAGCAGACGGAAGGAAAGATTGGAGCTGGGAATTTCAGCGGATACCTTGCCGTAAAAGAGCAAGCAAGAAAAGCCACGGAACAAAACCGTCAGGCATTTGAACAGTATAAACAGGAACAGACAAAGAAAATAGAAGAATTGCAGAAAAAGAAGGAGGAAGAGTAAATGAGAATTCGGGAAGGATTTATCCTGCGGCGTGTAGCGGATGTTCCGGTAATTGTAGCTGTTGGCAAAGCAAGAGAAACTTTTAAAGGTATGATGAATCTGAACAGTACCGGAGAATGTATCTGGAAGTGTCTGGAAAAAGGGATGTCAAAAGACGAGATTTTATATACCATGCTGGAAAGGTATGAGGTCAAAGAAGAAAAAGCAAGGGCGGATTTGGATACATTTCTTGGCCGTCTTAAAGAAGTTGGAGCGATTGATGAGCTGGAAAAATAATAAGAACAATCAGGGACCGGTTAAATGGTTATGGAAATATGAGAAAAAACAGATCGGATATGTGATGGGGCTTGCCGTGCTGGGAATGATGCTGTCGGCAAGCTTTATTATACTTGCACTTGTCTCCAGCCGGTTAATAGACGTTGTAACTGGGGCGAAAGAGGGAAGTGTCGAGATACTGATAGGTGCTGTTTTTGTATTGATCATCCTGCAGGGTGTGCTTAATATTCTATACAGTAATGTAAGAGTGAGGGTAAGCAGCAGGCTGGAGATGAAAATGAGGAGAAGGCTGTTTGCGTCATTATTACAGAAGGATTATCAGGACATGAAAAAGATTCATTCCGGTGAACTGCTCAACCGTATGACAAGCGATGTTGACATTGTAGTCAATGGCATTACACTTTTGATTCCACAGGCTCTTTCACTGATGACGAAACTGTTGGCAGGGCTTGGTGTATTGCTTGTCATGGACTGGAGGTTTACGTGTTTGGTCATGGCCCTTGGCGGGGTGGTAGCTGCTGGCAGCAGAATATTCAGTTCCCGTTTCCGTCATCTTCACCGCCAGGTGCAGGAGACAAACGGGAGAGTGCGTTCTTTTGTACAGGAGTGCCTGGAAAATGTGATCGTTATCAAGTCTTTTGCCAATGAAACAGCCATCAATCAAAAACTGGACAATCTTCACCGGGAAAACTATAAGATACGCCTGAAGAGAAATGCAGTATCCAACTTTACCAATACATGTGTATACATCGTATTTACAGTGGGATACTATGCAGCACTGGCGTGGGGAGCATTTGGCATCGTGAGCGGACGTTTTACCTTTGGAACGCTGACAGCGTTTTTGCAGATCATCAGCCAGATACGTTCCCCGATGCGAAACATATCCGGACTGATTCCGCAGTACTATTCCATGCTTGGATCAGCGGAGCGCTTAATGGAGATTGAGAAACTTAAAACTGAGAAGGTCGGTGAACGGATCGGGGATATGAAAACATTTCAGGAGGAATTCCTCGGAATCAAAGGCGAGCATATCACATTTCGGTATGACGAGGATGAGACTGTGCTGGAGGATGTCTCCTTTTTTATTCCAAAAGGAACGGTTACCGCGATCATGGGCGAGTCCGGAGCAGGAAAAAGCTCGTTGATGAAATTGATGCTCAGCATTCAGAACCCGGAAAATGGAGAACTCTTTTTGGAATGTAAAAATTCTCGTATCCGCGTCAATCCAGGTGTGAGAAATGCTTTTTCTTATGTTCCCCAGGGCAACCTTGTGCTGTCTGGAACTATACGGGAAAATTTGGTGTTTGGAAGAGAGCATGTCAGCAAAGAAGAAATCGAGCAGGCGGCAAAGGCGGCGTGTATATGGGAAGAAATACAAAAACTGCCTGACGGACTGGACACGGTTTTGCTGGAGAGAGGGATTGGGCTGTCTGAAGGTCAGATTCAGCGCATCACCATTGCCAGAGCTCTGATCGCAGACGCGCCTATTCTTTTGCTGGACGAGTGTACCTCTGCCCTGGATCAGGATACAGAAAAACTGGTGATACAGAACCTGAAAAACCTGAAAAACAAAACAATTCTCTGCATCTCCCACAGAAGTGCTATATTAGAATACTGCGATCAAGTACTGGGGATTGAGAAAAAGAAAGTGAAAGAAGATATATAATTGTTAAAAAAACCGAGAAGGGGAGAATGCGATAGCGAGTATAAACTGAATTAATCGTTAATTTAACACAAAAAGTATATAATTTTCCGCCCAAGTGTGATATAATACATATGTTGCTGGGCAAGTATTCCTATAAGGAGGGAGAAAATTGGAGAAAAAAGAGAGATATGAGGCACCTGAAGTAAAGGTGTGGAAATTTGAGGAAATCAATATGGCTTCCGACTCTACAGGGTTTGGCGGCATTGATGACGGCGGAGCGGATGAATTTGAATAAGGGATCGCTGTACGATCAAGGAAAGGAGAAACGAAAAAGATGAAAATATGGAAAAAAGTACTTGCATTTGTCTGTGTAGTGGCATTGTGTTTGACGGCAGTACAGACGCCTGCTAAGAAAAGTGTAGCAGCACCGGCAGATGTGGAGAAGATTGTAATTCCGATTTTGGATGGGGTAACATATTATGATGATGTAAAAAGGCCAATGGGAGCTGGTGGAAAAGGAGAATATAATATTTCTAAAGAAAATGATTCGTATGTTCTTACAGGAAAAGGTGATTCTTTTGGTGATTTTGTTGACTTTTATGTTAAAGCGGAAGAACAGCCAATATTTTCTATAGAAGGGAATGAAGAGGCGGTATATGTGGAAGAGGATGGTTCCTATTGGTGGATAATGGTAGATCTTACCGATTTAGATGGAACCATAAATATGTCCGCACAAAAAGGAATTGAGAAATATACTGTTACATGGCCAAATAATAGTGATGAATATATCATTGGCGGTGGTGCGACAGCAGGTGAAATAAGAGAAGTAAATGCCAATGAACAGGTGTCTTTTACAGTAAGTCTTAAGGATAAATTCAAGAATTCCTTAGTAGTAAAACAAAATGGTGAATCGCTTAATATTAACGAGATTAAAAATGAAGAGAGTACAGATGATACTATATATGAAGTAACGACAAAACCTATCACAAGAGATACCCAATTAACAATCGAAGTAAAACCGCAGACATATACAATTACTGTTCCGGAGTCGACAAATGCATATACTTTTAGTCTGGTTGGCTCATCTACAGTGTCCTATGGAGAAAATATACAGTTTTATGTTGTGCCACAAAATGGATATGAGGAACCTGTGGTAAAGGTCAATGGTCAACAGGTGAATGGAGCGAATGGTTTTTATTCTTATGGACCTGTGACTGGAGATGTGAAGATAACAGTGACTGCAGGTGAAACGATTCATTATCAGGTAAACTTTATAGACAGCGACAACGGAGAATATACATTTGAAGATATTCAAAGCATTGCCTTCAAAACAACTCAGGAAGTAGGATATAATGGTTCTGTCTCCTTTAAAGTAAAGCCTGCAGAGGGATATGTTATAAAGGATGTAACTGCCAACAACAAATTGTTGGTTAGTGGAGTAGGTGGTGTATATACAATTGGAAATATTGTGGAAGACCAGATTGTACGTGTTGAAGTAACAAAGGAACAATATAACATCACATACGAAGAGCCAGGGGAAAAACATTATAGTTTGCAGGCAGGCCCAAAAGCAGTAGAGTATGGAGAAAACTATACCTTTTATGTAAATCCGGAAGAAGGATATAACAATCCTACAGTAACGGTTTCAAATGGAACATGTGAGGCGGTCGGGGAAAACGGTATGTATATCCTTTCAGGGATTACAGCAAATACAACGATTCGTATTGAGAATGGCTCTTTAAAAACACAGCAGATTATTTTGAATTCTGGAGAGGGATTCCGCTATGTATCTGAAGAGGGAGAAGAATTAGAGAATACGACGATACCTTGGGGAAGTGATTTTACCTTTAAAATTGAACTTGACAAAAATTATAATGAATCAAAACCAATTGTGGAAGTAAATTCTGTTGTTATCTCTCCGGAAAATGGTGTTTATAAAATTTCAAGTGTTGATAAAGATCAGGTTGTATCAGTTGCAAATGTGGAAAGAAATATTTACAATGTCACACTGAAACAGGGAACAGGGTTTGAATTGAGTACTACAGAGAGTACGGAAGTACATGCCGGTGACACATTTACATTCAGTCTGAAACCAGAGCTGGGATATGACATAAGTAATGCAAAAGTAGAGGCAGTAGGAAAGAGCGGTACTACATATGTGGAAAAAGATGACAACGGGTATTATAATGTGACCGTGAATGAGGATCTCACTATTGTGGTAACGGGAATCAAGGATCAGACATTTAGCGTAACAGTTTTAAATGATGAAACAGACCATGCAACAGTGAAGAATGTATCAGAAACAGCGGATGGTATCAAATACGATGGCAGCTATCAGTTTACTGTAGAAGCAGATGAGTTTTACCAGATTGATCAGGTGGCTATAAATGGCGAAGAAGTTTCAGCAGTAAATGGTGTCTACACAAAAAATAACGTCACAGATAATCTGCAAATAGAGGTTATTACTTCTGAAAAACCAATAGTCGTACACTATGTGGATGATAAATATGATAACTCGGAAGATGTAGTTTATACAATCAGTGATATTGGAACATCAAGTGCGAAAGTTAAGGATGTTCAAAATAATAGCCAGGTTTATGCATTTGATAAATGGGTCGATGCAGAGGGTATCCCGGTAACTGAAATTACGGAGGATATGCTCAGAAATGAGACAACCCTGAAAGCAACTTGGACACCAGTTTTTGATAAACTGATGAGTATTGTTACAAAAGGTAACGAAGTTGTAAACGAGGATGAAGAATATGTAGTGACTTATGAGACCCTTTTCTCATTTGTTGAAGAGATTTCAGAAGAGTATGAGTCTGCAGTTCGTATAACCGGATATGGAACTTTGTATGCTCCGACAAAAGAGAATATTGATACAACAGATAAAGAGATACAGAAGGCAATCATGGAGCGTGATAGAACTGAGAATCCGGGCTTGACAATCGTCAATAATGTGGCAGGAAAACAGTTGAGTAATTACTATAGAAACAGAACTCTTGCTCCATCAGAGATCAATGGTCAATCAATTGGATTGAGTAAATATTCTAATAATCCACTTGACCGATGGGGAGCTGGATGGATTGAGCTGACAGTAGGTGAATATAGTGTTCTTGTGTTTAGTGAACCAGAGCATGTTACTTATGATGAACAAGTGACACAGAAAATGGATTTAGCTGCTGTGGATGTTAATGTGTACTAGAGAGAAATGTTTTTAATAGTTATTAAATAACAGGTCTTGGCAAAGAGTAAGAAAAATGAAAATCGACCCCTAAAAGTTAGACTGAAGATTTAACTTTTAGGGGTCGATTTTTATAGTCAAATATAGATATCAAAATAACAAAGTAATACAAAAAATATACCATTATTTTGGCAGTATGATATAATATATACACAACAGGGAAAGTATAATTGTGGAGAAATATAGGAAACCGTAGAAAGGCAGTATAGAATCCCGGATAGCTGCATACGCATGAGTTGTTTTAGTAAAAGGTTAATAGAAACTTGTTAAATGGAGTATCCTATTTGAAAAAGAAACTGTAGAAACCAGGAGAGAAGACAAATGGAGAAAAACGAGAATATAGATAATAAAAGAAGAAAAAAACTGCCTTTGGCGGTGAAAATATTGATCGCTGTTTTTGCAGTGTGCATAGTTGTCATTGGATGTGCCTCCACTGCATTGCTTTTGACACTAAACCGTGTCAATAAAGTTGGCGAGGAAGACAGGATCGCAAGGGAGGAGGAGAGCTTTGAGAAAGATACAAACCTTCCAGACGATGTGCCAAGGGTGGATGAAAAAGATATTATCTGGAAAGATGCAGATAAGACTGTCATGCAGGATAAAGATGTTGTGAACATTATGCTGATCGGTCAGGATAAAAGAGAAGGGCAGGGACGGCAGCGCTCGGATTCCATGATATTGGCAACATTCAATAAAAAAGAAAAAAAAGTGATGCTCACTTCTTTTATGAGAGATTTGTATGTTCAGATTCCGGGGTACAGCGACAACCGTATCAATGCTGCCTATGCATTTGGAGGCATGAGTCTTCTGGACAGTACGATCGAGAAAAATTTCGGGATTCATGTGGATGGGAATGTAGAGGTAGATTTTCAGGGATTTGAAGATGCCATCGATATTTTGGGGGGCGTGGCTGTAGAGCTGAATCAGGCTGAGGCAGACCATTTAAATCAGTCTTCCGGGAATTGGAAGAATGAAAATTCAGAGAATCTAGGAGCTGGAATTTACAATTTGACTGGAGAGCAGGCGCTTGCGTATGCAAGAATCCGTTATGTAGGAAACTCCGATTATGAAAGGACAGACCGGCAAAGGCAGATACTGCTTGCATTGTTTGAAAAAATGAAACAGACAAGCCCTGCGAAGACAGTGGAAACGATCAATCAGCTTTTGCCGCATATTACCACGGATCTGTCAAATGGCCAGATTCTCGGTTATGCATGGGAAGTGGTGAATATGCATGTTCAAACAGCAGAGAGTTACCGAATCCCTGTAGACGGAGCTTATCAGTCCGCAGTTGTCAGAGAAATGATGGTACTGATACCAGATTTGGAGAAGAACCAGGAATATTTGAGGAAGGTTCTCTATAATAAATAAAAGTGAAGGGGCGGTACAGATGAAATTAAAAGATGGTCTTGTGTTACGGGAAGTGGCCGGGCAGTATGTGGTTGTGCCGACAGGAAAGAGGGTACAGGAAGTGACATCCATTGTCTACATTTCTTCTTCAGCCGCATATCTTTGGGAATATATGCAGGAAAATGAATTTGAAGAAGAGGATTTAGTGGAGCGGATACTGGAGCATTACAGTGGTGTGACCAAGGAGGTAGCGTCCCTGGATATTAAAAAATTTATTCAGACATTACAGCGAAATAATATTTTAGATGATGGAGTAGCCCGTGGAAAGACATTTGTAAAATTACCTGTTAAAAGGGGATGATATGAATGGCATATGAGTATGAACCAGCCTGCAGGAGAATGGAATGGCTGGATCCGTTTTATAAAGCAGTGTGGGAGGAGGCTTTTGCAAAAGCAATTCCCATTTCCGGTACCTTTGAATTGACACCCAGATGTAATTTTCAGTGCCGGATGTGTTATGTACATTTAAAAGAAGAAGAGATTGCAAAGCAAGGGAAGGAACTTACGGCGAAAGAGTGGATTCAGATTGCCAAGGAGGCAAAAGAGGCAGGGACCACTTGGCTTTGTATTACCGGAGGGGAGCCTTTTCTTCATCCGGAATTTGAAGAAATCTATAAAGCCGTGTCAAGGATGGGATTTTTTATTACATTGCAGACAAATGCTTCCATGATAGAACAGTATAGAACATTGCTGGAAGAATATCCGCCGCGGAGTGTAAAGATTACACTTTATGGCTCAAACAATGAGATTTATGAGGCGGTTTGCAAGGTGAAGAATGGATTTTCCAGAGTGGACAGAGGAATACAAATTTTAAAAGAGATGAAGATTCCGGTACAACTTGTGAGTACCATTGTCCGGCAAAATGCAGATGATATCAAAAGGATGGCATTTTATGCATATGTCAATCAGCTACCTTGGCTGGCAAATGGAGGAATTCGGCTGTCGGTGCGTGGGGGTGATAATAAAGAGATTTCAGATTCACGGATTGTACTGGAAACAGACAAAGAGAGAATTCGTTATCTGTTGGAACATGATGTGGTGAGTCCAGAGGGAAAGCCCTGTACATATTGTAAAGATTACCGCCTTGGTTACTGGATCACCTGGGATGGAAAGATGAGATTTTGCAGCTTTATGAATGAACCAAATATTTCAGTTAGGGAAAAAGGCTTTCCCCATGCCTGGCAAAGTTTGGTGCAGTATGAAGAGCAATTGGAGTGGCCGGAAGAATGTAAAAGTTGTAATGTTCAGAAGGCTTGTGTGAAATGTGCGGCGACACTGACATCAGAGTGCGGAAGTCCGCATCATGTTAGAGAAGAATTTTGCAATAGAATCAAACAGTATTATGATGAAGAAAAAGGAGAGTGGAGATTATGATGGATACCGTTTATGTGCCGGTTGAGGCTAACAGTGTGACTGCTAGAGCGGTGATACCTTCCGATGCGGATACAACAAGTGGATATTATTTGACATATGAGGTTTCTGCTGGAGAAGGTGGTGGGTTTACAGGGATAAGTTGGTGTTTAGATGAACCTGGAAATCCATTTCAAGGATATGCAGGAATAACAAATGAGCAAGATATAGTAAATCACTATAACAGACATGGAAACTTAAATGATATTTTTGCTACATGGATAACTAGAGCCGGGGAGCTTGGAGTGACAGATTTCTGTTATAAATTAATGCATAGTGAATATTATACCAAAGGATGCATATCCATGCCTGGTTAGTGGAGAAATAGATGTTTTATAAAATTGTGGATATTAAGTTTGAGGCTGAAACTAAATTGTTATATATAAATAATATGTTTTTGGTAGACGGAGCATGCCCTCAGAATGTTTTTGGAATTCAAGAATCACCTGCTATATTAACCGATAATCAACAGATTATTCATTTTGAAATTCCGGAAAACATGAAACATTTAATTCTTTACAATCAAAGTTATCTGCTGGCTGACAAGGACTGGAAACAAATCACTATCTACAAAAAATCGGAGGAAGAGGCGAAAATCCTCTTGCTTCAGGCTTTCTACACCCACGCTGTTCAGCGTCATATCATCCAGCTCCACAGCTCTCTTATTGATTTCCAAGGAAAAGGCATCCTTTTCCTTGGCCCATCCGGCATTGGAAAGACAACCCAGGCGGAGTTGTGGAGCAAATACCGCGGAGCAAAGATCATCAATGGAGACATTGTTTTTGTGCAGGAAAAAGAAACAGAATTCTTGGGATGGGGCTCCCCTTGGCATGGTTCTTCGCCGTATTGTGAAAATGCAAATGTTCCGGTAAAAGCGCTGATTGTACTTAAGCAGGCAAAAGGAAATTCTATACGGAAACTGGAGGGATTCGAAAAAGTAAAAGAAGTCTCCGGCAATGTGTTTTATCCACAGTGGCTGGAAAATGGAATCGAATTGTGCCTGAAAACTTTGGATCACCTGCTTAGCGGGACGGATGTGTACGAGCTTTCCTGTCTGCCGGATGAAGACGCTGTCAATTTGTTAGAACAGGTGGTTTTTTGCAACGATGCTAAAAAAGATTAAACACATCAGACAAAGAATCCGTGAAGGAAGATTAAAAGAACTTATCATCCAATTAAAATGGCTTGGAATTTATGTGCGCAGATACTGGATACTGATTACATTTTATACAGTACTGATGTCATCGGGTTCTGTTTTGGGGCTCGGGACCACTATGGTTTCTAAAGAGCTGATAGATGCTGTCACAGGATACAATTCACGCAAAATTGCATCAGTGGCAGTTGCTTATGTTGGCATAGGAGTAGGACAGATTTTTATCAACATTATAAGGATGAGGATATCCTTAAAAATACGACTTAAAATTTCAAATGAAATCCGGGCTGATATCTTTGAACAAGTTTTATGGACAGACTGGGAGGCTGTCTCGGAGTTTCGGACAGGTGATTTATTGTACCGGATAAACGGTGATGCAGCAATGTTGGCAAATCATGTTTTGACATTTATTCCGAATGTGGTTTCTGTGCTCATCAGTTTTGTCGGGGCATTTGTTATTATGTTGCAAAACGATCCCGTTATGGCCATGATCGCTCTTGCAGGAGCCCCTGTTTCACTTATCAGCTCCAGATTTACAACGACAAAGCTTAGAGAGTATACGAAAAAGACACAGGATTTTTCGAGCAATAAAATGGTCTTTGATCAGGAGACGTTTCAAAATATTCAGCTTGTCAAAGCTTTTGGACTTGTGCCCAACTTTATCCAGCGGTTTCACCATATCCAGGAGGAATCTGAAGAAATTTCTCTGGAGCAGAATAAATTCCAGTCTCTGACAATGATGGTGACCTCCTTTGTGGGTCAGCTTGTCGGGTATGCATGTTATGGATTCGCTGTATACCGATTATGGCAGGGAGACATCAGCTACGGAACAATGACCATGTATCTTGGCATGTCAGGTTCTCTGCGGGGTTCTTTTTCATCTGTGATCGGACTTGTGCCGACATTGATCCGCGCCTGTATCAATGTGGAGAGGATTATTGAGGTAACGAATCTGCCGCGTGAAAATGTAGAAGATAATGAGCCGGCCATGAAGATCAAAACGAAGGCAAGGGAAATTGGAGTGGAAATCCGGATGGAGAATGTCGGATTTTGGTACGAAGAAGGAGTGACAGTATACAGAAATGTGAATATCACTGCAAGGCCGGGGGAGATTGTAGGGATCATCGGTCCGTCCGGCGGTGGAAAGACAACTACGTTGAACCTTCTTCTTGGGTTGTTTCATCCAAAGGAGGGTGAAATTTACATAGGAAATCCAGAAGGAGAGAAATTACAGGTATCTTCCGCAACACGCTGTCTGTTCGGCTATATTCCGCAGGGAAATACGATGTTTTCGGGAACAATTTTAGAAAATATGCGGATGGTCAGGGAAGATGCGGAGGTGGAGGAAGTCATCCAGGCATTAAAGGCAGCCTGTGCGTGGGAGTTTGTGAAAAAACTGGAAGAAGGGTTGGAGACACAGGTGAAAGAGCTTGGCAGACGTTTCTCAGAAGGACAGAAACAAAGACTTTCCATTGCACGCGCCCTTTTAGCGGATGCCCCGGTGCTTTTGCTTGACGAGGCCACAAGTGCACTTGACGTGGCTACAGAAAGCCAGGTGCTGAAAAATATTATGAAAAAAGAACCAAGACGGACAGTGATCGTGGCTGCTCACCGACCGAGTGTATTTAGTATGTGCAGCCGGGTATATAAAATCCAGAAAGGTGAAGTGCACGAAGTGGATGAAAGCGGCATCCGGGAATTTTTGGAGATGGAAAAAGAATAGGAAAAACATGTATATTTGTTTTGAGCAGATGTACATGTTTTTTTTTGTGTTCCAAATGGAGACAAAAGACAAAAAGATGTTCAGTATTTCGGCTGAAAAGGCGGGGATATCCGTTAAAAACAGCAAAGAAAACAGTATATTCTAGAAGTTCCCCAGCAGACGCCGGGGATATTCTTATAGGTTTTCCTGTTCCAATTCCTCTTCCATCATGCGGTCATACTTGCCGGCTGTGCGGAAGATAGCGTACATACAAAAGTAGAACAGTCCCAGGATAAGAAATACATAAACCAAAGTATCACATCCTTTCCTTTGGGTTATCCTTAGTATTGGCAGCAGAAAGAAAACTATACTTGTCCGAAAGATTTCCATTGCATCCGAGCAACAATTGACGTACTATATTAAAGGAATGAAAAAACATATCGGAGGCATGGCAGGATGGTTAGAAAGAAAAAAGGAAATGAGCTTTTAAATCGAATAAAAGAGCATTATCCTACCTTGAGCAAAGGACAAAAAAGGCTTGCGGACTATATCGGTGCGAATTATGATAAAGCGGTATTTTTGACTGCTGCAAAATTGGGAAAGGCAGTTGGTGTGAGTGAGTCAACGGTTGTCCGGTTTGCCATGCAGCTTGGATTCAAAGGATATCCTGGATTTCAGAAGGCTTTGGAGGAGCTCGTCAGAAATAAATTAAACTCAATCCAGCGCATGGAAGTGACGTATGGCCGTATCAGCCAGTCGGAAATTTTGGAGACTGTCCTGCAGTCTGATATTGAAAAAATAAAGCTTACATTGCAAGGAATTGATCAAAAGGCGTTTGAGGAGGCAGTGGATACGATTCTCCATGCGAGGAAGATCTACATCATTGGAATCCGCAGCTGTGCTCCTCTGGCAAATTTTCTTGGATTTTATCTGAATTTGATTTTTGACAATGTGATTCAAATTCACACTAACAGTTCCAGTGAAATTTTTGAGCAGATGATCCGTGTCGGTGAAAAAGATGTTGTCATAGGGATCAGTTTCCCAAGATATTCCATGCGCACCTTAAAGGCGCTGGAGTTTGGCAGCAGCAGGAAGGCAAAGGTGATCACACTGACGGACAGCATACATTCACCGATCACGTTGTATTCTTCCTGCAATTTGATTGCAAGAAGTGATATGGCGTCCATTGTGGACTCACTGGTTGCGCCGCTAAGTGTGGTGAATGCGCTTGTTGTGGCCTTGTGTATGAAAAGACAGACGGAAGTAATTGAGACATTGGAGACATTGGAGGATATTTGGGACGAATATCAGGTATATTCCAATGACGAACTCAATCAGGTCAATGAAAAGATGGAATTTACGTTTGATGAGGATAAAGAGAAGGATGAGTAAAGTAGCGATTATCGGCGGCGGTGCCGCAGGAATGTTTGCGGCTGTGTTTGCGGCAAGAAGGGGACATGAGGTATCTGTCTATGAAAAAAATGAAAAATTGGGAAAGAAGTTGTTCATCACAGGGAAAGGGCGCTGCAATATCACCAATGCCTGTGAAATAGACGAGCTGTTTGCATCTGTACTTACCAATGCAAAATTTTTGTACAGCAGTTTTTATGGCTACACGAATGAAGATGTGATCCGGTTTTTTGAGGATCTTGGTGTAAAGACAAAAGTGGAGAGGGGGAACCGGGTGTTTCCGGTTTCCGATCATTCTTCGGATGTGATAAAGGCCTTGGAGAAGGAGATGAAACGGCTTGGAGTTGTAGTGCATTTGCATTGCTCTGTGAAAACCATTAAAGTGGAGGATGGAAAATTTGCGGGGCTTGTTCTTATGGATGGAAAATCGGTACAGGCAGATGCCTGTATTGTTGCCACAGGAGGATTTTCCTATCAGACGACAGGTTCGACCGGAGATGGATATGAGTTTGCCAAGGAGATGGGCCATACAGTGGAAACACCTGTCCCTGCACTTGTGCCCATGGAAGTAAAAGAAGAGTTTGTCAAAGAACTGCAGGGGCTGTCTCTTAGAAATGTGCGGGCACAGATCAAGGATGGGAAAAAGGTGCTCTGCGAGGATTTTGGCGAGATGTTGTTTACGCATTATGGGGTGAGCGGTCCCCTCATGCTTAGCGCCAGCAGCATTATCGGGAAAAAATTAAAAGAGAAAGAGCTTACCCTTTTGATCGATTTAAAACCTGCACTGTCTGAGGAGATGTTGGATGCCAGAGTCCTTCGAGAATTTGAGGAGAATAAAAACAGACAGTTTAAAAATGCGGTGACAAAACTGTTTCCGGCGAAACTTACTCCTGTCATGGTAGAGAGAAGTGGAATTTTGGCGGGGAAAAAAGTAAACGAAATTTCAAAAGAAGAGAGAAAACAGTTCGTGTATTTCATAAAGCATTTTTCTATGACATTGACGAATCTTCGGGGATTTAATGAGGCAATCATCACAAGAGGCGGAGTAAAAGTAAAAGAGATCGATCCAGGGACAATGGAGTCAAAACTTGTAAATGGGGTGTATTTTGCGGGGGAAGTGCTGGATCTGGATGCACTGACAGGTGGATTTAATCTTCAGATTGCATGGTCCACTGCGTATGCAGCGGCTATGGGCATTCAATAACAGAAAAAATTAAGGAGACGAGAACAATGGGATACAATATTGCGATTGACGGACCGGCAGGTGCTGGAAAAAGCACGATCGCCAGGCTTGTGGCAAAGGAGAAAGGGTTTATCTATGTGGACACAGGTGCCATGTATCGTGCGCTTGCAGTCTATTTTCTGGACAGAGGCATAGCGCCGGAGGATACGTGCAAGATTGCGGAGGTGTGTAAAAGCGCACACGTTTCTATTCAATATGAAAATGATGTGCAGCAAGTGTATTTGAACGGTGTGAATGTGACAGGAAGGATCCGAGAGGAAGAAGTTGGGAATATGGCATCCAAAAGCTCCTCCATCCCTGAAGTCAGAGCCCAGCTATTTAAGCTGCAAAGAGACCTTGCAAAAGAGTGCGATGTGGTCATGGACGGAAGGGATATCGGAACAAATATTCTGCCGGATGCCAATGTAAAAATCTATCTGACGGCAAGTGTGGAGACAAGGGCAAAGAGAAGGTATCTGGAGCTGGAAGAAAAGGGAGAGACCTGCAATCTTGAGGAGATAAAAAAGGATATCGAGGACCGGGATTACCGGGACATGAACCGAAAGATCGCCCCGCTGAAAAAGGCGGAAGATGCGGTTGTTGTGGATTCATCAGACATGACCATTGAGCAGGTTGTAGAAAAAATCATAAGTCTGTGTAAATAGAAAGAGGAGAATGATGGAAGTAATCAAGGCGAAGACAGCGGGATTTTGTTTCGGTGTGAAACGGGCAGTGGACACAGTTTACGAGCAAGTAGAAAAAAATAAAGGCATTCCCATATATACGTACGGGCCGATCATTCATAACGACGAGGTTGTGAAAGATCTGCAGGCAAAAGGAGTGCGTGTCATCCAAAACAAAGAAGAGCTTTCAAGGATTGGTGAAGGAGTGGTCATCATCCGCTCCCACGGCGTTTCCAAGAGTGTGTGCAGACAAATAGAAGAGCAGGGGCTTGTGTGCGTGGACGCAACGTGTCCGTTTGTAAAGAAAATCCACAATATTGTAAAAAAGGAAAGCCGTGAAGGAAAACACATTGTCATTATCGGCAACAGCAGTCATCCGGAGGTGCAGGGCATCAAAGGATGGGCAGAAAACAAGGTGACAGTGGTGGAATCCTATGAAGATGCAAGAAATTTTTCGGCTCCTTGCGGGCAACAACTGTGTGTGGTTGCCCAGACGACATTTAATTACAATAAATTCAAAGAATTGGTTGAAATTATCAATGAAAAGGGGTATGATATAAGTGTTTTAAATACAATCTGCAGTGCCACAAAAGAGCGCCAGACTGAGGCAAAAAAAATTGCCGAGCATGCTGACGCTATGATTGTGATAGGGGACAAAAACAGTTCCAATACGCAGAAACTATTTGAAATATGTAAAAAAGCATGTAACAATACGTACTATATACAGACACTTGGCGATTTGAATATGAATCAATTAAGGTCCGTGGAAACAGTAGGTATTACAGCAGGGGCATCCACGCCCAATAATATAATTGAGGAGGTTCAAAATAATGTCAGAATTAAGTTTTGAACAAATGTTAGACGAGTCTTTTAAAACAATACATAACGGAGAAGTTGTGGACGGCACAGTTATCGATGTGAAACCGGATGAGATCATCCTCAACATTGGTTACAAGGCTGACGGTATCATTACTCGCAACGAGTACACAAACGATGCCAATGTGGATTTGACGACAGTCGTAAAAACTGGCGACACAATGACAGTAAAAGTTTTAAAAGTAAACGATGGCGAAGGCCAGGTGCTGTTGACTTATAAGAGACTTGCAGCTGAAAAAGGAAATGAAAGACTCCGTGAGGCATTTGAAAACAAAGAGGTGCTCAAAGCACCGGTAACACAGATCCTTGGAGGAGGATTGAGTGTTGTTGTAGACGAGGCGCGTGTATTTATCCCGGCGAGCCTTGTATCTGACACTTATGAAAAAGATTTAAGCAAATATCAGGGAAAAGAAATTGAATTTGTGATCAGCGAGTTCAATCCAAGAAGAAACCGTGTGATCGGCGACAGACGTCAGCTTATCGCAGCAGAGAAAGCAAAATTGCAGAAAGAATTATTTGAGAAACTGCATGTAGGCGATACGGTAGAAGGCGTTGTGAAGAATGTGACTGATTTCGGTGCATTTGTTGATCTTGGCGGAGTTGATGGACTCCTTCATATCTCAGAGATGTCCTGGGGCAGAGTGGAAAATCCAAAGAAAGCATTCCAGGTAGGAGAAAAGATCAAAGTTCTTGTAAAAGATATCAACGATACCAAGATTGCATTGTCCTTAAAATTCCCGGAGACAAATCCTTGGGTAAACGCATCTGAGAAATATGCAGTTGGAACAATCGTAAAAGGTGTTGTTGCAAGAATGACTGACTTTGGAGCGTTTGTTGAGCTGGCACCTGGTGTGGATGCACTTCTTCATGTATCCCAGATTTCCAGAGCCCATGTGGAAAAACCTTCAGATGTACTTTCCGTAGGTCAGGAGATTGATGCAAAAATCGTTGACCTGAACGAAGAAGAAAAGAAGATCAGTCTGAGCATGAAAGCTTTGGAGACAGACAGCCAGGAGAAAGCAGAAGAGCCGGAGCAGGCAGCCGAAGAATAAAAAGTAAATAAACCAGCAGACAGGACAACGTGAAGTATCCTGTTGCTATAAAGTGAAGATAGAGACTATGGTGTATAGTCTCTATCTTTGCGTGTGGGCGAATGTGAAAAAAATATCTATATTTGATATTTTATAGACAAAGTAAAGAAAGGAAGGAAATGACGAAATGGGACTTTTAACATTTAAAGGCGGCATTCATCCTGATGACGGGAAAAAGCTTGCAAGAGAGAAAGCCATTGTTCCGGCAGTCCCGTCCGGTGAACTTGCGTATGCGCTTTCCCAGCATATCGGAGCCCCTGCAAACCCTGTCGTAAAAGTTGGAGAGCGTGTTTTAAAAGGACAGAAACTTGCAGAGGCAGGAGGGTTTGTATCCGCTCCGATTTATGCGTCCGTGTCCGGAACTGTGAAAAAGATCGAGACACGCTTTGGTCCATCCGGTTCCAAAGTGGGATGCATTATTGTGGAAAATGACGGGGAGTACGAGGAAACAGAATATGCTCCTGTGAAACCTTTGGAGAAAATGGAGAAAGATGAGATTTTAAATCTGATCGGCGATGCAGGCGTTGTTGGAATGGGGGGAGCAGGATTCCCGACCAAAGTAAAACTTTCGCCAAAGGAGCCGGAGAAGATTGAGTATGTCATTGCAAACTGTGCGGAGTGTGAGCCGTACATTACTGCGGATTACAGAAGAATGATCGAGGAACCGGAAAAATTAGTGGGCGGTATGCGCGTGGTTCTCCGACTTTTTGACAATGCAAAAGGGATTTTCGGAGTGGAGGACAACAAGCCGGAGGCAATCGCAAAACTTACGGAACTTGTTCGGCATGAAGAACGGATGGAAGTAAAAGTATTGAAAACAAAATATCCACAGGGGGCAGAGCGCCAGCTGATTTTTGCTCTTACCGGCCGGGCTATCAACTCATCTATGCTCCCGGCAGATGCAGGGTGTGTGGTTGACAATGTAGAGACGCTGATCAGTATCAATAGAGCTGTTGTGGAAGGCAAGCCTTTGATGGAGCGCGTTATCACAGTCACAGGGGATGCGGTGAGTGAGCCTGGAAATTTCTTGGCGCCGATCGGCATGAACCAAAGAGAACTTGTGGAGATGGCGGGTGGCTTTAAGACAGAGCCGCAGAAGGTGATTTCCGGTGGGCCGATGATGGGATTTGCCATGTTTACGTTGGATGTTCCTGTGACAAAGACATCCTCTGCAATTCTTTGTATGACAAAGGATGAGGTTGCCGCCATGGAGCCAAGTGCCTGCATCAACTGCGGACGGTGTGTGGAGGTGTGTCCAAGCAGGCTCATTCCGTCCAGACTTGCAGACTATGCCGAAAGAAACGATGAACAATCATTTACAAAATGGGAAGGACTTGAATGTATGGAGTGCGGCTCCTGCAGCTTTGTCTGTCCGGCAAAGAGACAGTTAAAACAGGCAATCGGCTCCATGAGAAAGAGTGCCCTGGCAAACAGGAGAAAAAAATAAAAAGGACGTAAGAAAGGTAAGGTGTAAAACTGTGAGTGAAAAATTTCATATATCCTCTTCACCTCATATCCGTTCCAAAGTGACGACAGAGCACATTATGTTGATGGTGACGATCGCATTGCTGCCGGCAGCTTTCTTTGGAATTTATAATTTTGGAATGTCAGCACTTGTAGTGCTGGCGGTGACGACCGCATCTGCGGTACTGGCAGAGTTTCTCTGGCAGAAACTGATGCACAAAAAGGTGACGATCAAGGATTTCAGCGCTGTTGTGACAGGACTTTTGCTTGGATTGAACATGCCGCCGACCGCACCTTGGTGGATGTGTGTGCTTGGAAGTGTATTTGCTATTATTATTGTAAAGCAACTATTTGGCGGACTTGGTCAGAACTTTATGAATCCGGCTTTGGCAGCAAGATGTTTTCTTTTGATCTCCTTTACTGGGAAAATGACAACGTTTGTGTACAATGGCCAAAGTGGAGCAACCCCTTTGGCGCAGTTAAAAGCCGGCCAAAGTGTAGACACTTTTGACATGCTCATAGGTACGATTCCTGGAACTATTGGAGAGACAAGCGTGATTGCGATTTTGATCGGTGCAATCTTCCTTCTTTTCCTTGGAATCATCGATCTGCGCATTCCGGGCAGCTATCTTGTCACATTTGTTGTGTTTATTGCGCTCTTTGGAGGACATGGTCTGGATTCAAATTACATACTTGCACATCTTTGCGGAGGAGGTTTGATGCTTGGAGCATTTTTCATGGCGACAGACTATGTGACCTCTCCGATCACAAAGCGTGGGCAGATCGTATATGGTATCTGTCTTGGAATCCTGACAGGTGTGTTCCGTCTATTTGGCGGTTCTGCGGAAGGAGTTTCCTATGCGATCATTTTAGGAAATATTTTAGTCCCTCTTATTGAAAAGGTGACTCTTCCGAAACCTTTTGGAAAAGGAGGAGAGAGATAAATGGGAAATAAAATCATAAAAAATGCAGCAATCCTCACCGGGATCACACTGATCGCAGGTCTGCTGCTCGGAGCTGTGCAGGGGATCACGGAGAAACCGATTGCAAATGCCCAGGAAAAAGCAAAACAGGAAGCCTATAAGCAGGTATTTTCCAGTGCAGATTCTTTTGAAGACTATGAAGGATTTGATGAAAAAGAGGCGGCGGAAACAGTGAAGAATATCGAGGGTACAATCATCAATGAAGCAGTCGTAGCCAAGGAAAGCGGAAAGGAAACAGGCTATGTCATCACGGCAACCGACAAAAACGGATATGGCGGCGATATTCAGGTGTCCGTTGGTATCAAAAACGACGGCACAGTGAACGGAATTGCCATTCTTAAGATCAATGAGACCGCAGGACTTGGAATGAAAGCGCAGGAGCCGGAATTTTACAATCAGTTCCGGGACAAAAAAGTAGAAAATTTTGAAGTGACAAAAAGCGGTGCCTCCACAGACAACCAGATAGATGCTCTTTCAGGAGCGACCATCACTTCAAACGCTGTGACAGGTGCTGTGAATGCAGCGCTTACCTACTATCAGACAATTGGAGGTGGCGGAAATGAATAAATGTACAGAGAGACTGTTCAACGGCATTATAAAAGAAAATCCAACATTTGTGCTCATGCTCGGAATGTGTCCGACTCTTGCGGTCACTACCTCTGCAGTGAATGGTGTAGGAATGGGGCTGTCCACGACAGTTGTCCTTGTGCTTTCAAATATGCTGATTTCTATGTTGAGAAAAATCATTCCGGATTCTGTGCGAATGCCGGCATTTATCGTTGTTGTTGCGTCTTTTGTGACTATGGTGCAGTTTTTGCTTGAGGGGTTTGTGCCAAGTCTTTATGATGCGCTCGGCCTTTACATTCCTTTGATCGTGGTAAACTGTATCATTCTTGGGCGGGCAGAGAGCTATGCGTCCAAAAATCCGGTGCTGCCGTCTGTTTTTGACGGAATTGGTATGGGACTTGGATTTACCATAGGGCTTACCTGTATCGGGATTGTGAGAGAGCTGATCGGAGCAGGAACAATTTTTGGCGCACAGATCATGCCGGAAGCATATGAGCCGATCACTATCTTCATTTTGGCTCCGGGTGCATTTCTCGTACTTTCCTGGCTGGTTGCTCTTCAAAACAAAATAAAGGCAAAAGCTGCGAAACGTGGAGAGAAAAAGGCTAAGAGCGTATGCTCCGAAGAAGGATGCGCGTCCTGTTCGGGCTGCAAAACTCAGATTTTCCCGACAGGGCAGGAAGAAAAATAGAAGGAGGCGTGAAGAATGAAAGAATTATTGATTATTGCGATTGGTTCTGCTCTTGTAAACAATGTAGTGTTGAGCCAATTCCTCGGAATCTGTCCATTCCTTGGCGTGTCAAAGAAAGTGGAGACAGCTGCCGGTATGGGAGGCGCTGTTGTGTTCGTCATCACGATCTCTTCTTTTGTGACAGGACTCATTTATAAATTTATTTTGGCGAATCCGGCCATTCTTGGCGGAAAGCTGGTGTACCTGCAGACAATCGTTTTCATCCTTGTGATTGCCTGTCTTGTACAGTTTGTGGAGATGTTTCTCAAGAAAAAGATCCCGGGCCTGTACCGCTCCCTTGGCGTATACCTTCCGTTGATCACAACGAACTGCGCAGTGCTTGGCGTAGCGCTTACGAACGTACAGAAGGAGTACAGTGTGCTCGCCGGTGTGGTCAATGGATTTGCGACAGCAGCCGGATTTTTGATTGCCATTGTGATTATGGCAGGAATCAGGGAAAAGATTGAACACAATGATGTCACGGAATCTTTCCGTGGAACGCCGATCGTGCTTGTGACAGCGTGTCTGATGTCCATTGCATTTTTCGGATTTTCAGGTGTGATTTAGGAGGAAGAATATATGAGTATAACAGCAATTCTGATAGCAGCGCTCGTTGTGGGCGGCACAGGACTTTTTATAGGCATCTTCCTCGGGGTGGCCGGTAAAAAACTGGCAGTGGAAGTGGACCCAAGGGAAGAGGCGATCAACGATGTGCTTCCGGGAAACAACTGCGGCGGATGCGGATATGCAGGATGTTCCGGGCTTGCGTCTGCAATTGTAAAAGGCGAAGCACCGGTAAATGGCTGCCCTGTGGGCGGGGCGCCTGTTGCGGCAAAAGTAGGAGAGATCATGGGCCAGTCCGCAGACGATGCAGTGAAAATGGTCGCTTTTGTAAAATGTGCGGGAACATGCGAAAAGACCACAAAGACATACGAGTATTTTGGGATCGAAGATTGTACAATGGCGTCCATGATGCAGAATGCAGGGCCAAAATCCTGTAGCTTTGGCTGTCTTGGTTTTGGCAGCTGTGTGAAGGCTTGTCCGTTCGATGCGATCCACATTGTGGATGGGATTGCTCTTGTGGATAAAGAGGCATGTAAGGCTTGCGGAAAATGTGTGGCTGCCTGTCCGAAAAAACTGATCGAGCTTGTCCCATATGACCAGAAACATCTTGTACAGTGCAGTTCCAATGAAAAGGGAAAAGACGTGATATCTGCATGTAAAGTGGGATGCATCGGATGTAAGATGTGCGAAAAAGTGTGTGAATTTGATGCCGTGAAGGTGCTGGACAACATTGCACATATTGATCCGGATAAATGTACGAACTGCGGAAAATGCGCAGAAAAATGTCCAAGAAAGATCATTCAGTAGGAAATCAAAAAGGAGATGGCGGGGATGGGACGTAAAATCAAGGACGCATGTAAAGAAGCCGGCTGGCTTTTCTGGCGGGATGTCAGAAGATTAAAAGCTCCTTTGATCGTCCTTACACTGTATTTCATTTTTATGAAAAAGGTGTTCCATATGATGTGTCCCATGGTTCTTCTGACTGGGTTTCCGTGCCCCGGATGCGGGCTTACAAGGGCAGGAGTTGCTTTGCTGCAAGGAGATTTTCGCACTGCATGGGAGCAGAATCTGATGATCTATCCCATTGTGCTTTTTGTCATTGTTTACATTGTGTTCCGGTATTTTTTGAAGAGAGATACAAAGAAACTTAGCTGGTTACTTCTCGTGATCTTAGCATTCATGATCGTATACTATATTTACCGGATGTGCCGTTACTTTCCAGGAGAGCCTCCGATGAGCTATTATCACGATGCACTGATCACGTTTATGAAAAAACAGTGAACGAGCTGGAAGTGATTGCGGCAGCGTGGCAAAAATGGTAAAATATTTATCAAGATCGGCAGTTAGGAGGAATACAAATGGAAAATCAGTTTGACGATAAACCGGAAGAAAAAGCCACAGAAACAGGAAACGACAGACCTTTGGAGAAAAATGAAAGCGAAATTTCCTCAAATGTGGAGGCAGGAACAGTGGAAACAGAAAACAAGGAGCAGGACACAATATCTGACAGTCCGATAGAAAGGCCGTATCAGCGTTGGCAGAGAAAACAGGAGGAGCAAAGTCAGAGCGGACAACAGAATGGCTCCTATGGATATTCCAGGTATCAGAGCGGACAGCCGAATGATCAATATCAGCAGTCCCAGTATCAGCAGAATTCATATCAGGACAATCAGAACAGCGGGTACTACCCAAATTACCAGAATCAAAATTATCAGGGCGGCGGATACCGTGAGCAGGGAGAAGAGCGTCCGATGACTATGGGAGACTGGTTGTTGGTTTTGATCGCAGGAGCCATTCCTTGTGTGGGACAGATCCTCTATATTGTCTGGGCTTTTAGCAGCACAGGAAATGTCAACCGGAGAAATTACTGCAGAGCAGCTCTGGTGCTCATGCTTGCTGTTTTTGTTATCTATCTTATTTTTGGAACGATTTTTGCAGTAGGATTCACCAGTGCACTGAATTAAAAAGAAAATCAAAACAAGGGCGTGCCGCACGAAGATTGAATCGTGTGACACGCCTGTTTCGTTTTGGAGAATATCTGAGGACAAAGTTTGGATTTTTTATTCTTTGGTGCGGGAGTCGTGGAGTTTATAATCATCTGTGATGAAGAGAGCCTCCACACCATCAAGGGATTTGATAAGTTCCATGCCCTTTTCCAGCCCAAGGGAATAGCAGACTGTGCTCAGCGCATCCCCGTCAACAGAAGTTTTGGAGAGGATGGTGACACCGTACAGGTGATTGTCATAGGGCATTCCGGTTTTCGGATTCAGGATGTGGTGATAGATTTTTCCATCCACTTCAAAATACCGTTCATAGTTTCCGGATGACACGACAGAAAGGTCGGTCGCTTCCACGGAAGTAATGGGAGCTCCGCTTTCATCAAATGGTTTCTGTATTCCGATCCTAAATGGCTCTCCGTTTAATTTCCCTCCAAGAGTCAGCACATTTCCGCCAAGATTGATGATTGCATGTTTGATACCTTCACTCTCCAGATATTCCTTCAGTTTGTCGGCAATATATCCTTTGGCAATCCCGCCAAGATCGATGGCTGAATTTGGATCCTTCAAGGTCACGGTATTTCCTTCCACCTGCACGTTTCGGTAGTCCACGTGAGCGCGGGCGTTTTCGATCTCTTCTTTAGGCGGGATAGTTCCATCGTTGTTCTGAAAGTCCCAAAGTTCACTTAATGGCGCAATGGTAATGTCAAAAGCTCCGTCGGACAATTCGCTGTAGTACAACCCTTTTTTTATCAATCCTGCGGTCTCCGAAGATACAGTGACAGCCATGCCCTTCGCGTGATTGATCTGATAGATTTCACTCGTCTCTATGGTTCTGCTGAATTTATTTTCAAATTCCCTGCACATGTCCATACAATGTTCCAGAATAGACTCGTCTTTGGAGCCGAAAATCTGGATATTGATGACTGTGTCAAAAAACATCCCGCTCTTTGCAATGGGTTCGGCGGTCTGGATATCAGAACAGCCAAAAAGAAACAGGGACGATAAAAATAAGATGACGGCCAACAGTCGCACCTTCATGGCATCTCCTCCTTATATTACAAAGATGTACTACATTCTACCTTACTTTTGGAAAGTTGACAATCGAACGTGTGGTTGCATCTGAAAGGGGATTGTGGTAGAATGGCTTTCAGAGAGGTCGAATGAATGAAAAAAAACGATTGGATACTGGCTTTTATAATACTGGCGGCAGCCGGTATTTTTATGGGATGGAACATGATCCTGGCAAAGACAAAAGGGGAATACGTGCGGATTTACCAGGAAGGGAAGCTTTTGGGAGAGTATCCCCTTTCCAGGGATGACACGGTTGCTGTCGGCAGGACAAATGTGGTGGAGATTTTGGGTGGAAAAGTGAGGATGAAGAAGGCAGACTGTAAAGATCAGCTCTGTGTGAGACAGCATGAGATCTCCAAGAACAGGGAGAGTATCATCTGTCTTCCAAATCAGGTCGTGGTGGAGATTTCTTCCGGGGAAGAAGCGGATTACGATGCAATTGTAAAATAGGAGAAACAAGATGAAAAATAGAGTGGCACAATTTGGTGTATTTGTTGCTCTTGCCCTGATTTTTAGCTATGTGGAGACACTGGTTCCGGTGTTTTTTGTCGTGCCGGGCATGAAACTGGGACTCGCAAACCTGGTGACAGTCATTGTCCTTTACAAGCTTGGAGGAAAGGAAGCTTTTTGGGTTTTGACAGTCAGAGTCTTATTGGCAGGATTTCTTTTTGGCAACCTTTTTTCCATTTTGTATGCAATGGCAGGAGGGGCGTTGAGTTTTGCTGTTATGGTGATAGCAAAGAAAAGCGGGAAGTTTTCTGTCATGGGAGTGAGTATTGCCGGAGGAGCATTTCACAATGTAGGTCAGCTGATTGTAGCAGTTTTGGTTGTTGAGACTTACAGTGTCACCTATTATCTTCCTGTACTGCTTGTGGCAGGTGAGGTCACAGGATTTTTGATAGGTGTGCTTTCGGACAGGATGCTGAAAACATTAAAGAAAATAAATTTATAAGGAGAGAGTATGATTTCATATATTCGGGGAGAACTGACAGATATACAGGATGACAAAGTGATTGTGGATGTAGGAGGCGTTGGGTACGGCGTGTACATGACACCAAAAGCCATGGCAAAACTGCCGTCTATTGGGAAGGAAGTGAAGATTCACACCTATCTCAATGTAAGGGAGGATGCTATGCAGCTTTTTGGATTTCTTAGCAAAGATGATCTGCAGGTATTCCGACTGCTTTTAGGAGTGAGCGGAATCGGACCAAAGGGAGGACTTGGGATTTTGTCCGCGCTTTCTGCAGATGACTTAAGGTTTGCCGTGATGGCATCGGATGCGAAGGCTATCAGTGCGGCGCCTGGAATCGGAAAAAAGACGGCGGAGAAACTGATCATTGAGCTCAAGGATAAACTGAAGGTTGAGGATATGCTGGAACATGCGTCCGGGAGTGTGGATGGCAATGAAATGGATTTGGGCGGGGGAAGTGCAGAATCCGAGGCTGTGCAGGCGCTTACAGCGCTTGGATATGGCAGTACAGAGGCATTAAAGGCGGTGCGCAGGGTCCAGGGAAAAGAGACAATGCAGGTGGAAGAGCTTTTAAAAGCTGCGCTTAAGCAGATGATGATATAAAAGGAGAAATCGGAGCATATGGCAAAGCGGATTATTACGACTGAGTCTTTGGAAGAGGACGGCAAAATCGAGAGCAGTCTAAGGCCAAAGTATCTGGAAGACTATATCGGGCAGCAGAAGGCAAAGGAGACATTAAAAATCTATATCGAGGCAGCAAAGGCCCGGGGGGAAAGTCTGGACCATGTTCTTTTTTATGGGCCGCCCGGACTTGGAAAGACAACGCTGGCTGGCATTATTGCAAATGAGATGGGGGTCAATATGAAGGTTACTTCGGGACCTGCCATTGAAAAACCGGGTGAGATGGCTGCGATCCTCAATAATCTCCAGGAGGGAGATGTGCTTTTCGTGGATGAGATACACAGGCTGAACAGACAGGTGGAGGAAGTCCTTTACCCGGCTATGGAAGATTTTGTGATCGATATTATGATCGGGAAAGGGGCATCCGCAAGGAGCATCCGTCTGGATTTGCCGCATTTTACTCTTGTGGGCGCAACCACTAGGGCAGGGATGCTTACTGCCCCCTTGAGAGATCGGTTCGGGGTCGTAAACCGGCTGGAATTTTATACAGAAGAGGAACTTTCCACCATCATTGTGCGCTCCGCAAAGGTACTGGATGTGGAGATCGCTAAAGGCGGGGCCCTGGAGCTTGCCAGAAGATCCAGGGGGACGCCAAGGCTTGCTAACCGCCTGTTAAAACGGGTACGGGATTTTGCCCAGGTCCGCCATGACGGGGTGATCACAGAGGAGGTGGCAGCAGAAGCACTGGATCTTCTGGATGTGGACAGATATGGACTTGATTACATTGACAGAAATATTCTGCTCACTATGATACAAAAGTTCCAGGGAGGCCCGGTGGGGCTTGACACGCTGGCAGCGTCCATTGGAGAAGATTCGGGTACGCTGGAAGATGTGTATGAGCCGTACCTTTTAAAAAACGGCTTTATCCAGAGGACTCCAAAAGGACGGACAGCGACAGCTTTAGCCTACAGACACCTTGGGATTTCTCCTGAAAATCCATAAAAACAGTTGGTTTTTAAGTCTGGATAGTTTATAATGATAAAGAATTGAGTATACACATAAGAAAACGGAGGTGGACTCCATGTCAGCTGCAAAACATGATACGGAAGTGATTATCGATGGAAAGGTTTATACCTTGAGCGGTTTTGAGAGCGAAGAATATCTGCAGAAAGTAGCAGTTTATCTGAATCATAAAATGAGCGAGTGTGCCGGGCATGAGGGATACCGTAAACAGAGCGCCGAGACAAGGACGATTTTGCTTGGGCTGAATATTGCGGACGATTATTTCAAGGCAAAGAAGAAGGCGGAGACTCTGGAAGGAGACATTGAGGAGAGAGACCAGTCCATGTACGATTTAAAACATGAGTTGATTTCCGTTCAGATCAAGCTGGAAAATACTGAGATGAGTATGGAGAAATTAAAGGAAGAAAACCAGTCATTGCAGATGAAGATCGTAGAACTGGAAACAGAAATCAAAAATCGCAGAAATAGATAGAGAGGGCTGTCGGATGACAGCCTTTTTTGAAGGGGTTGAGATTAGAAATATGATAGAAATACTTGCGCCTGCAGGGTCCATGGAATGCCTGCGGGCAGCTCTTTTGGCGGGAGCAGATGCCGTCTATGTGGGCGGGACAAAGTTCGGAGCCAGAGCATATGCACAGAATTTTAGCGAAGAAGAGCTTTTGGAGGCCATAGATGAGGTGCATCTGCACGGGAAGAAGATTTATATGACCGTCAATACACTGCTCAAAGAAAAAGAGCTGGAGGATGAGTTTTATGACTATTTTCTTCCTTATTATGAAAGAGGAGTGGATGCAGTCATTGTACAGGATTTGGGGCTTATGCGTTTCATAAAACAGTATTTTCCGGATGTTCCCATTCACGCGAGCACACAGATGACGATTACGGGAGAGGCAGGAGCCAGATTTATTCAGGCAGAAGGCGCCGAGAGGGTGGTTCCGGCAAGGGAACTTAGTGTGGAGGAGGTAAAGAGGATAGCCAGGACAGGCATCGAGGTGGAATGTTTTGTCCACGGAGCGCTCTGTTACTGCTATTCGGGTCAATGCCTTTACAGCAGTCTTTTGGGAGGGCGAAGCGGAAACAGAGGCCAGTGCGCACAGCCGTGCAGGCTGCCGTACCAAGTAGATGGAAGAAAGCCTGCCTATGTCATGAGTTTGAAAGATATCTGCACACTGGATACAATTCCGGAATTGATCGAGGCAAAGGTAATGTCTTTTAAGATTGAAGGGCGGATGAAGAGCCCTGAGTATGTGGCTGCTGTCACAAAGATGTACCGGAAGTATACGGACCGGTATCTTAAATACGGAAAAGAGGGGTACTGCGTCAGCCAAAAGGACAAAGAGGAGCTGATGGATATTTACAATCGAGGGGGATTTCACAAAGGTTATTACCATGAGCACAATGGTGCGGACATGGTTTCGGCGGACAGGCCAAACCATGCAGGTATCCCGGCCATTCTTGTAAAAGAAAAGAAGGGAAGACAGCTTTTTGGAAAAGCGCTTCTCTTACTGCAAAAAGGTGATGTCATCGAGATCGAGGGCGAGAATTATACTCTTGGGCAGGGGTGTAAAAAGGGAGAAACACTTACCATTACAGTGCGCCCGAATTTGGTGGTGCAAAAAGGAATGGTTTTGAACAGAGTACGAAATGAGGCATTGCTAAAAACGGTTGAGGAAGAAATCCTGAAAAAGAAACTGCAGTCACCCGTTACCGCAACAATGGTCGTTCGTGTGGGAGATCCGATGCGCTTGTCTCTTGTATGCCAAGGGACGGAAGTGAGTGTATTTGGATGTGTTGCAGAGGAGGCAAAAAATCAGCCTATGGATAAATCCAGGATTGAGAAACAGATGCGCAAAACCGGGGAGAGCGTATTTTTCTTTGATAAGCTGGATATTGAGTTGCCGGGTAATGTATTCGTGCCAATGCAGTCACTCAATGAACTGCGAAGAAACGGTTTGGAAGAGCTGAAAAAAATATTGATAGAAAAAAAACGAAGAAAAGCGTTGGTAAGAAAAAGAGAGCAGAGGAAAAAAGAGGTTGGGCAGACAAAAGAAGTATGGCAGAAACTTCTGGTTTCTGTGGAAACAGAAGAACAGTTACAGGCTTGTCTTGTTTCCAAACAGGTGGGGCGCGTCTACGTGGACAGCGGGCTTATCTGGAAAGGTATAAAGATTAAAAAAGAGACCTGGCAGGAACTTTATCTTGCCATGCCGTATATTTTCCGGGACAGAACAAGAGAGTTGTTTGCGCGCAATCTTCCGATTCTGGAAAAATTCGACGGATTTCTCGTGCGGAATCTGGAGACAATTCAATTTTTAAGAGATTTTGGGGTTCATAAACCAGTCATTCTGGATTATAATATGTATCAGTTCAACTGCCAGTCCATGGCATTTTGGAGAGAACAGAACGTGCAGGGGATGACAGTTCCTGTGGAACTTAATGATAGGGAGATGGAGAGGCTGGACCTTTCAGATATGGAGCTTATCGTATATGGCAGGATGCCGATGATGGTGTCTGCCCAGTGTATTCAAAACACGGTTTACGGGTGTACGCACAAAGAGAAAATTCATGTGTTAAAGGACAGATATCAGAAGGAATTTCCTGTAAAGAATACATGTGTGTACTGTTATAATACCACATACAATTCCGTTCCGAATGTACTGCTGGAGGAGAGGGCAAGGATCCGAACACTTTCACCTGCAGGGTTAAGACTTCAATTTACCGTGGAGGATAAGGCAGGGACGGAAAGGATTTTAAATTTGTATCAAAAGGTATTCTGCTGTGGACAATCAGTGGAAATGCCGGATATAGAGTATACAAAGGGACATTTTAAAAGAGGCATAAAGTAGGTGAAGAGTTGATTAATATCATAACAGAAATTTCCAAATATCTGATGGTTTTCCTGATCATTGTCTATGTATATTCGTGTTTCAGTGTTTTCGGGTACCACGATTATGAAAAGAAAGAAAGAATCTTAAACCGTCAGATGCACCTGATGTTTATCATTCATTTCGTAGCATTTCTGAACATGTTCCTGATAAAATGGGATGTAAAGATTGCGGGAATGTATGGGGTTCAGGTAATCCTTTTGCTGCTGATCAGCAAACTGTACACAATGATCTATCCGAAAGTTTCAAGGCTTGTCGTAAACAACATGTGTATGCTTTTAAGCATTGGATTTATCATGCTGACAAGGCTGAACTATACAAGAGTGTTGAAACAGTGTATTTTTGCCGCTGTATCAATGGCAGTCAGCATGGTGGTTCCGGTCATTATAAGAAAAGTGAAACAGCTTTCTAAGCTGCGGGTTTTATATGCAGTGCTTGGAATTCTTTCCCTTGGCGTGGTGGCTGTGGCAGCCGTTACCTCGGATGGAGCGAAACTTGGGTTTTCTTTCGGAGGCGTGAGCATTCAGCCTTCCGAGCTGGTAAAGATCGTGTTTGTGTTTTTTGTGGCATCCAGTTTTGCGAAATCCACCACATTTAAAAACGTAGTTGTCACCACGATCCTTGCAGCGTTTCATGTGCTGATCTTAGTTGCATCCAGAGATTTGGGGGCTGCTCTGATTATCTTTGTGGTTTATCTGGTGATGCTCTATGTGGCAACAAAACAGCCGCTCTATATGCTGGCAGGGCTTGGATCCGGAGCCGTCGCCTCTGTGGCGGCCTACCATTTATTTGGACACGTCAGGACAAGGGTTATTGTCTGGAAGGATCCGTTTGCAGCCTATGACAATGGAGGCCAGCAGGTGGCACAGGCGCTGATGGCGATCGGTACAGGAAGCTGGTTTGGACTTGGACTTTTCCAGGGAAAACCGGAGAGTATTCCTGTTGTATCTGAAGATTTTATTTTTGCAGCCATTTCAGAGGAGATGGGATTGATATTCGCACTCTGTATGATTTTGGTCTGCTTAAGCTGTTATATCATGTTTTTGAACATTGCGATGCAGCTTAGAGATATGTTTTATAAACTGGTAGCTCTTGGTCTTGGCACCTGTTATATTTTTCAGGTTTTCCTGACGATCGGCGGGGTCACAAAGTTTATTCCTCTTACAGGAGTGACATTGCCGTTTGTAAGTTACGGTGGAAGTTCTATACTGAGTACTTTCATCATGTTTGCGATCATACAGGGCTTATACATATTAAGGGAAGACGAGGAAGAAAGCATTGAGAGAGAGAAAGCAAGACAGTTACAAAGGGAGAAGAGAAAGGGACAACAGAAGAGACGAATGGGAGCAGCGAGAAAGAAGGATGCAAGAAGGCCGGAGGAAACAAGGATCACAAAGGCGCCGTCCAGACGAGGAGGATATCAGAGGGACTACAGCATCGATGAGGAGATCGGTGCAGTCGTCAGAGAGACCCTCAGGGAAAAAGAAGACGAAGGAAGGAAGAAAAAAACGCGCGGCGAATAAGGAGTTCGCAAGGATCACCTATGTATTCATTGCTTTGTTTCTTGCAATGATGGGATACCTTGGATATTTCAATGCAGTGAAAAGCAAAGATGTCATCAACAGTCCGTATAATCAAAGACAGGATCTGATGGCAGACAGAGTCATCCGGGGAAAGATCCTTGACAAGGATGGAGAGATTCTCGCCGAGACGGTGACAGATGAGGATGGCAATGAGATCCGCAATTACCCGTACGGAGAAATGTTTGCACATGTTGTAGGATATTCAGTGCACGGGAAAAGCGGTTTGGAGTCTCAAAATAATTTTGATCTCCTCACCTCCAATTCTTTTTTCCTTGAGAAGATCAGCAATGAATTCAAAGGGGAAAAAAATGAGGGGGACAATGTGGTGACTACGCTGGATGCGGATCTACAGGAGGCGGCCTACGATGCCCTGGGGGACAATAAAGGAGCAGTTGTGGTGATGGAGGCAAGTACCGGGAAAATTCTGTCCATGGTATCCAAACCTGCATTTGATCCAAACACCGTGGAGGAGGACTGGGCGGAGATCAACCAGGACACAAACGGGATTTTGGTCAACAGGGCAACACAGGGCGCGTATGCGCCAGGATCAACCTTTAAGATCGTCACCACACTGGAATACATGCGCGAGAATCCAAACTATGATTCCTATCAATACGACTGTGAAGGAAAAATCACGCACAATGATCTGACGATCCACTGTTTCAACAAAATTGTGCACGGACATGAAACTTTGAGGTCAGCCATCGCAAATTCGTGCAATGCGGCTTTTGCAAATATCGGACTTGGGCTGGACAAGAAACAGTACAGAAAGACTGCAGAGGAGCTTTTGTTCAATTCAAAACTGCCAAGAGTCCTTCCTTACAGAGAAAGTGATTTTGAAGTTACAGAGAACACGAGTGACGGTGAAATCATGATGACCGCCATGGGACAGGGAAAAACACAGGTGAGCCCATATCACATGGCATTGATCACAGCTGCGGTCGCAAATAACGGAACCTTGATGAAACCGTATCTTGTAAGCGAGATCAAGAACAATACAGGAACACAGATCAAGAAATATATGCCGGAAGAATACAAAGAACTCATGACAGCAAAAGAGGCGGCACAGTTGAAAGATTACATGACATCCGTTGTGGAGGAGGGAACAGCAACTCAACTAAAAAGCAGCAGCTATACAGCTGCCGGAAAAACAGGAACTGCAGAGTACAGTAGTGATAAAAGCAAAAGCCACTCCTGGTTTATAGGGTTTTCCAATGTGGACAATCCAGAGCTTGTCATCAGCGTGGTGATTGAGGGAGCAGATGACACCGGAGCCAGAGCGGTGCCGATAGCAAAGAAAGTTTTCGATACGTATTACAGCAATAGGTAGATGAGGGAACATGGAATATTATAGAAATTTATATGTGGGAGAGCAGATTGCCAGGCGCTGCCAGAAAATAAAGGAGAAACTTAACAAGGGAGGGACGGTGTGGAATACATATCTTATCGTTCTACCGGAAAGTTCCCACAACCAGCTGGAGTTTTTCGATTCCATTTTACTGAAACAGGACTGGTTTAAAGAGAAAGACTATCTGGTTGTGGGCATGGCAGCAGGATACGGTGAGGCGCTTAAGGTGACTGAGCGCATCGTGGATGATGTCTATAAGAAGACAAACAGTGCAGATATCCGGGATGTGCTTGAAAAATGGCATCATATGGAAAGTGGGAGCAAGGTAGAGTAGGATGATTCATATATTGCTTGTCATTTTAAAAATTTTAGGAATACTGATAGCAGCGGTACTGGGAATTCTCGTATTGCTGCTTTGTACTGTCCTTTTTCATGCAGTGCGCTATCAGGCCAGGGCATCCTACTGGGGAGATCTTGAAAGTTTAAGGGCAAATGTTTCCATATCCTGGCTGCTTGGACTCTTGAAATTTGAGGTAAAAGCGGAAGGGAAGGAGTATAACTGGAAAATTAAGCTGTTTTGGAAAAAGATGCATGGAAAATCCGAACCGGCAATGGAAGATTCCTGGAACGAGGAGAAGACGGAAGAGGAGAAAAATAGTGTCTCAGAGGAAAAGACAGGGGAATCCGTAAAAGCAGAAAAAATAAGAGAGGAAACAACTGGGGAGGTCAGTGAAACAAAAAAAAGGGTGCGCAATGAACAGCAGGAAGACGAGACGGAAGAAAAATCTTCACGAAAAAAGTCATCTTTTGCGGACAGGCTTTCTGCATGGAAAGAAAAGATTGCGTATACTTTCCGGACGATCTGTGATAAGATAAGGATACTGAATCAAAAAAAAGAGATGATCGTAAAATTTATTTCCTGCGATGCGCATAAGAATGCGTGGGAGAAAGGAAAAAAAGAACTGTCCTGGCTGTTAAAAAAGATGAAACCGGACAGAATAAAGAGCAGTATCCTTTTTGGATTTGAGGATCCTTACCACACAGGTCAGGCCCTGGCTTTTCTTAGTATCCTATATCCTTTTATGGGAGAAGATATGCATATCACTCCGGATTTTGAACAGAGAATTCTAAGAGGCAGCCTGTATATGAAGGGGAAAATACGGTTTTCCTGGTTTATGAAAGTGATCTGGGATCTGTTCTGGAGTAAGGACGTAAGGACAACATACAAACATATCCGGCATATCGGAAAGAAATTAGTGGGAGGAAAAGAACATGGCGGAGAGCAGCAATAATATCAAAAATACAGTAGAGTCACTGATAAATGGGATTGACAGTGTGATCTCGTCAAAGACAGTGGTCGGCGATGCGATTCATATAGGGGATACCATCATCCTTCCCCTCGTGGATGTTTCTTTTGCCATAGGGGCAGGCGCTTTTCAGGGTGAAAAAAAGGAGAGAGGAACCGGCGGTGTGGGTGGCAAGATGGTTCCAAGTGCGGTGCTTGTGCTGCACAACGGAACGACAAGGCTGGTAAATATCCGCAATCAGGATACCATTACAAAGCTTCTGGATATGGTCCCGGATTTGCTGGATCGCTTTTCTTCAAGAAAAGAAGAGAAATTTACAGAGGACGATGTATCCGAACTTTTGGACGAAGCGAATAGAGAAAAGAAATAAGACATAAAATCAAGCCGGGCGCATACACTGGGATTATAGACGATGTTTTGGAAATGAAGTGACGGGTATGCGCCGATTGATAGGATTTGCACTGTTTTTCATAGCGGTGGGAATGACGATCATGATTTTTATTCCGAGTCTGTTTGTCGGCATATTAATCATACTTATCTGCCTGCTTATCAGCTATCAGCTTTTCTGCTGCTGAGGAAAAGAAAAAGGAATGCCATCATTGACATTCCTTTTTTGCATTCGTTTCATTAAGCTCTTTCTACTTTTCCGGATTTCAAGCAAGAAGTACATACGTACATTCTTTTTGCTCCGCCTGCTGTTTTAACACGAACAGACTTTACATTTGACTTCCACATTTTTGGTGTCTTTCTATGAGAGTGGCTTACATTATTTCCGAAATGAGCACCCTTTTCACAAATAGCACATTTAGCCATGACTGCACCTCCTAACGAACAACTATGTCTATATGCTAGACTTACAACATTTGATATTTTAGCAGATAAAATTAAATTTTGCAAGCCTTATTTAAGTTTTTGAATCAAATGTTGTAAAATATAGGTAAACAGAGTATAATACATTTGAATTCGTTCGCAAAAAATTCTATCAGATTAGGATTGGAGGTATAGATTATATGAGAGGAAGTATTAGTACGGAACTTGGCATTATTACGATTGACTCCGAAGTGATTGCGAAGTATGCGGGTTCTGTCGCCGTAGAATGTTTCGGTATCGTAGGTATGGCGGCAGTTAGCATGAAAGATGGTCTGGTACATCTTTTGAAAAGGGAAAGCCTGACAAAGGGAATCCATGTCAGCTTATCAGATGACAATAAGATCACCCTGGATTTTCATGTCATTGTATCTTATGGGGTTAGCATCCAGGCAGTGACAGAAAATCTGATGAGTAATGTAAAATATAAAGTAGAAGAATTCTCAGGACTGACTGTAGATAAGATCAACATCTACATTGAAGGTGTCAGAGTGATTGATTAACAAGGAGGAACAAATTGTGTCAACCAGAACAATCAATGTAAAGATGCTGTCAAAGATGTTTTTGGCAGGGGCATCTAATATTGAGGCGAAAAAAGAATATATTAATGAATTGAATGTATTTCCGGTGCCGGACGGCGACACAGGGACGAACATGTCGCTCACCATTATGTCGGCGGCAAGAGAGGTGAGTGCTCTGGAGGAACCGGATATGAAAGCTTTGGCAAAAGCAATTTCTTCCGGATCCCTCCGGGGGGCAAGAGGTAACTCCGGGGTTATCCTATCCCAGCTTTTCCGCGGATTTACAAAAGGGATCAAAGAACATGAGGAGATTGATGTGCCCATTTTGGCAAATGCGCTTGTCAAAGCAAAGGAAACTGCATACAAGGCTGTAATGAAGCCAAAAGAAGGAACGATCCTGACTGTCGCAAAGGGTATGGCAGAGAGAGGCATGGAGCTTGCGCTTGAGACAGATGATCTGGAGGAATTTCTTCCAAAAGTGATTGCTTACGGAGAGGAAGTGCTTTCAAAGACACCGGAGATGCTGCCAGTGTTGAAAGAGGCAGGTGTTGTGGATTCCGGAGGACAGGGATTGATGGAAATCATCAAGGGTGCCTATGACGCGTTTCTTGGAAAAGAGATCGACTATACAGCCATCAGGCCAAGCGAGAGCAAAACGGTGACAAAAATCAGTCAGGAGGCATCTGCTGATATTAAATTCGGATATTGTACAGAATTTATTATTTTGACAGAGAAAGAGTTTACGGATAAGGACGAGCATGAATTCAAGGCTTACCTGGAATCAATCGGGGATTCCATTGTATGTGTGGCGGACGATGATGTAGTGAAGATACATGTACACACAAATGACCCTGGGCTGGCCATTCAGAAGGCACTCACTTACGGACAGCTCTCCCGCATGAAGATAGACAATATGCGGGAGGAGCATGAGGAGAAACTGATCCGTGATGCGGAGAAAATAGCTGCACAGCAGAAGGCAGAAGAAGAGGCAAAAAAGAAAGGACCTAGAAAGCCGATTGGTTTCATTGCCGTGTCCATTGGAAAAGGGTTGAATGAAATCTTCAAGGAGCTTGGTGTGGACTACATCATCGAGGGAGGCCAGACAATGAATCCGAGCACCGAGGATATGCTGACAGCGATTGATGCGGTCAATGCGGACAGTGTGTTTATTTTGCCAAACAATAAAAATATTGTTTTAGCGGCAAACCAGGCCCGTTCCCTTGTAAAAGACAAGGAAGTGATCGTTATCCCTACAAAGACTGTTCCTCAGGGAATCACTGCTGTGATCAATTTTATGCCGGAGCAGTCTGCAAAGGAAAATGAAGCGGTGATGCTTGAGGAGATTAAAAATGTGAAATCCGGACAGATCACCTATGCGGTGAGGGATACGAAGATTGATGACAAAGAGATCCATGAGGGAGACATCATGGGAATCGGTGATGATGGAATTCTTGCAGTTGGAACTTCCGTGGAGCAGACGACAAAAGAGACTTTGGAGAATCTTGTGGATGTGAATGCAGAATTGATCAGCCTGTACTATGGAGAGGAAGTGTCTGAGGAGGATGCGGCCAATCTTTCTTCCAAACTGGAAGAGATGTATCCGGACATTGATATTGATATCCATTACGGAGGGCAGCCAATCTACTATTATGTATTGGCCGTAGAATAAATGACAGAGGATGCTGTGAAGAGTAAAGATGCGGCATCCTCTTTTTTCTAGAGGTATTGCCAAAGTGGAGGGCATCTCATGAGTGAGGGAAGAAGCGGGGAGTTGAAGTGGGCTTGCCCGCTTTCTCCTCTGCCAGGAAAAGAAAGGGTGGAAATGTGAGGGAGACGGATAATATTTCAGTGATAAAAGGGGTCGGCGAAAAGACAAAAGGGTTGTTTGCCAAGCTTGGTGTGCACACTGTTGGAGAACTCATCCGGCTATTTCCAAGAGGATACCAGCTCTACGAAAGACCAAAGCCCATCCAGGAGCTAAAGGAGGGAGAGGTGGCCACGGTTTCCGGAGTGATCAATGGAGCGGTAAAGACCGGGGGAAACCGTTTCCGACAGGTGACTACTATTTGTTTGAAGGATGAGAGCGGGAGTATAAAGGTTCTTTGGTTTCGCATGCCTTTTTTGAAGAATACATTGCGGCCCGGAGAGCGTTTGATCGTGCGGGGGAAACTGGTGAGAAAGCGGGAAGGACTTTTGATGGAGCATCCGGAGATGTTTTTTCCGGCGCAGACATATGAGAAAAAGCTGGACACGCTGCAGCCGGTGTATCCTCTGACCGCAGGTCTTACGAACAATCAGGTCATGAAAATGATGAGCCAGGCTCTGGAGAAAATTGAGCTTGAACAGGAATTTCTTCCAGAGGACATGCGGATGAAATATAAGCTGGCAGAATATAATTATGCGTACCGCGGCGTGCATTTTCCAAAAGATAAGGAGCAGCTTTTTTATTCCAGAAAAAGGCTGGTCTTTGAGGAATTCCTTTTGTTCATCCTGACTCTTCGGAGGATCAGACAGAAGAATGAGAAGATGAAAAATTCTTTTATGTTTCAGCGCCAGCCACTGCTTGAAAAATTTGTAGAAGACCTGCCTTTTGAGTTGACTGGAGCACAGAAGAGGGTTTGGGGGGAGATAGAAAGGGATATGAATGGAGCGCATGTCATGGCAAGGCTGATCCAGGGAGATGTGGGCTCGGGAAAGACCATTCTCGCTGTCCTTGCGCTGTTCTATGCTGGACTGAATGGATTCCAGGGAGCGCTGATGGCGCCTACGGAAGTGTTGGCAAAACAGCATTATGAGGGGATATCAGAACTTTTGGAAGTGCATGGACTGAATCTGAAAGTTGAGCTTTTGACGGGCTCCATGCGTGCAAAAGAAAAAAGGGAAACTTACGAAAGAATCCGAAACGGCGAGGCATCACTTATCATTGGAACCCATGCCCTTATCCAGGAGAAAGTAGAGTACAAAAACCTTGCCCTTGTTGTGACGGATGAGCAGCACCGGTTTGGTGTCAAACAAAGAGAGACTCTGGCGGCAAAAGGCAGAGAGCCCCATATTCTTGTTATGAGTGCCACGCCGATTCCGCGCACTCTTGCCATTATCCTCTATGGGGAACTGGATATTTCCGTGGTCGATGAATTGCCGAAAGACCGTTTGCCTGTAAAAAACTGTGTGGTGGATACCAGTTACCGGAAGAATTCCTATCGTTTTATGAGACAGCAGGTGGAGGAGGGCAGACAGTGCTATGTCATTTGTCCGATGGTGGAGGAGAGCGAGGCTATGGATGCGGAAAATGTCACTGACTATGCAAAGATGCTGGAGGAAGAGATGGGAGACGGGCTGCGGATTGCATGTCTGCACGGAAAGATGAAACAGAGTCTGAAAGATGAGATCATGGAGGCGTTTGCCAAAAAGGAGATCGATATCCTAGTGTCCACGACCGTCATTGAAGTTGGTATCAATGTGCCAAATGCAACAGTGATGATGGTGGAAAATGCAGAGCGGTTCGGACTTGCCCAGCTCCATCAGCTAAGAGGCCGGGTGGGGAGAGGAGCGCACCAGTCTTACTGTATTTTTATGACTGCGTCAAAATCAAAAGAGACAAAAAAGAGACTCGAGATTTTGAATCACTCCAATGATGGATTTTTTATTGCAGGAGAAGATCTGAAACTGAGAGGGCCGGGAGACTTGTTTGGGATCCGGCAGAGCGGCTTGATGGATTTTCAGATTGCAGATGTCTTCCAGGATGCAGATGTGCTGAAACTTGCAAACGATGCGGCAGGTGAGATCCTGGAAAAAGATCCGGAACTGGAGGAATCTGAACATGCGATGTTGAGGGAGAAGATTGAACGGTACTCAGAGGGTATTGTTCTTGAAACTACCTTATAAATATATGGAAAAAGCGTATCGGTATGAGCCTTTTTCGGCGGATACCGATACGCTTTTTAATTTCTGAAACGTCAGATGTCAAAAGATGATTTCACTATTTGCCGGCCATCTGTTTTTCCTGCTGCTCGATCATCTTCTTCACCATATAGCCTCCGACAGAACCGTTCTGTCTGGAAGTGAGGTCGCCGTTGTATCCTTCTTTCAACGGAACACCAAGTTCATTTGCTACCTCGTATTTGAATCTGTTCAACGCTTCCTTTGCTTCTGGTACTGCTGCTCTGTTTGATGAATTACTATTCATAATCGATTTCCTCCTTTGTTGTAACATATTGTTTTTGTGTTACGATGGTAGTATGTGAGCAAAAAGAATCTTTTAAACTAGTAAATTTTGCCTGTTTTTTTGAAAAAAGCGCGATTGAAATGTACGGTTTTGAGAAAAAGAACATTGACTTTTTCGTTCTACAAACATAGAATAAATATGTGAGACAAAAACAGAAAGTGGGGAAATACATGAGACAGATATCAAATGCGGAGATGGAAGTGATGCTGGCGGTGTGGAATATGGGCAGGACAGTCACATCCGCGGATGTGATCGCCTGTTTGGACAGAAAAGACTGGAAGAAAACATCTGTGCTGACATTTTTGTCCCGGCTTGTGGATAAAGGTTATTTGTCCTGTCAAAAAGAAGGCAGAGTCAATTACTATGCACCGCGGATTACATATGAAGAATTTTCTAAAAAAGAAGGAAGGATGATGCTCAAAAAGCTTTATCACAATTCTGTGAAAATGTTTGTCTCCACCTTGTATGACGGAAAAGAGCTTGATATGGAAGAGATTGAGGAGCTCAAAACTTATTTGGATTCATTGGAAAAGGGAAGGAGGAAATGAAAATGACAAGGAAAAGAAAAAAAGGAAAGAGGATGGCCGCGATCTTGTTTGCGGTTGTGGCTGTCTTGGTGGTTGCAGCGGTTGTGGCGCTGTTCGTGGTAAAGAATTCCAAAAAGAATAGAGTCAGCGCACAGGATACATTGAAAAATTATTTTCAGCTTGTGGAAGACAAAAAGTATGAGGATATGTACAGCTATCTCTCCGACAGTGCGAAAAAGGAATTTTCAAAAGAAGAGTTCGTAGAAAGAAATCAAAAAATCTACGATGGAATCGGATGTACCAAGATTCAGATCAAAGTGTCAGAGGAAGAGTCTGAGATTTCCGGTAACAAGGCTAGACTGGTCTACACCACAACCATGCAGACACTTGGCGGAGAAAGTACTTTTGAAAATACAGCAGATCTTACGAGAGATAAGGAAAAGCAGTTTAAATTAGAGTGGAATTCCAATCTTATCTTTCCAAAGCTTTCAGAGAAATGCAAAGTCAGAGTGGACACCGCTCCGGCAAAGAGAGGGAGCATTTTAGACAGAAACGGGAATGTTCTTGCAGAGGACGGGGAAGTTTCGGAAGTGGGGCTCGTTCCTGGGAAATTGCCGGAAAACAAGGAGGAGACAATCCAGAAGATTGCGTCTATCCTTGATATGACCGCTGAAGATATCAACAATGAGCTCTCAGCATCCTGGGTACAGGATGATTCATATGTGCCGCTTAAGAAGATGGCAAAAGACGACACGGAGAAAGAAACTGCTCTTTTGCAATGCAAAGGTGTGCTCATTCAGACGGTGGAAGGGCGCGTCTATCCGTACGGCGAGGCAGCCGGACACTTGACAGGCTATGTGCAGAGCATCAACGAAGATCAGCTAAAGGAATTGGAAGGACAGGGTTACAGCAGCGGGAGTCTCATTGGAAAGGCCGGACTTGAGAAGGTGTATGAGGAGCAGCTGCGCGCAAAGGATGGATACTCGATCTATATAGAGGATGAGGAAGGAACGCTTGTGGGAACGATCGCCTCAAAAGATGGGGAAGATGGAAAAAATATCACAGTCAGTATTGACGTTTCCCTTCAGCAGAATCTTTACAATGCATTCAGGGACGACTGCGGTGCGGATGTGGCGATGGATCCAAAAACAGGGGAAGTACTTGCGCTTGTCAGCACACCTGGGTATGACCCGAATGAATTTATCTGGGGCATTTCCGATGCAAGGTGGAAAGAATTAAACGATGAGAACGGAAAACAGCCGCTGACCAACCGTTTTTTGGCGTCCTGGGTTCCAGGTTCCACCTTTAAACCAGTCGTGGCCATGATTGGGATTACAAAAGGAAAACTTGATCCGAATGAGAATTTCGGATATGAGGGACTTTCCTGGCAGAAGGATGAAAGCTGGGGAGGGTACCATGTGACGACCCTTACAGATTACGGCAGTGAGGCAAATATGAAAAATGCACTTATTTTCTCCGACAACATTTATTTTGCAAAAGCTGCGCTGAAGATCGGAGCAGAAGATTTGATCGACGGTTTTCGGTCTATCGGATTTTCTGAGAAAGTGCCGTTTGAGCTGGCTTTGACAGAGTCTACGTTTGGAACGGATGATAAAATTGACAATGAGATCCAGCTTGCAGACACTGGATATGGGCAAGGTCAGGTGCTTGCAAATCCGGTTCATCTTGCGAGCATTTACACAGCGCTTTCCAACAACGGAAACATGATAAAGCCGACACTTCTTCTGACAGACGGAACGGGAGAGGTGTACAAAGAAAACGTCTTTTCACAGGAGGCGGTAAGCCAGGTCAAAGATGCACTTGTACAGGTTTTGGAAAATCCAAGGGGGACCGGGCATGCTGCATATCTGGACGGCCATAAGCTCTTTGGAAAGACAGGAACTGCGGAGACAAAACAAAGCAAGGATGAGGAGGGAGCCACAGAGTTTGGATGGCTGGCATGCCAGACCGATGAAAGTGAGGAAAAGCAGCTTGAAATTATCAGTATGGTGCAGGATATCCAAGGCAAAGAGCACGGTTACATCAATGCAAAGATACGTGAGATTTTTGCCGCCTACTTACAATAGCAAGCATTGACAAGCCGGTCCACAATCTATATAATATACGGGAAATCTAGCGAAAAAGAGGGAGTTTATGAGAGTGATAGCAGGCAGTGCCGGAAGTCTGAAACTGAAGACGCCAGAAGGCATGGACACGAGGCCGACGACGGACCGTATCAAAGAGACATTATTTAATATGATTTCCCCCTATCTTTGTGACTGTAATTTCCTGGATCTGTTTGGCGGCAGCGGGGCCATTGGGATCGAAGCGCTCAGCCGGGGAGCCAAAAGGGCTGTCTTTGTGGAGAAGAATCCAAAAGCAGTGGCATGTATCCGAGAGAATTTACAGTTTACAAAGCTGGAAGAAAAGGCAGAAGTTATCGCAAAAGATGCACTGTCCGCCATCGGATATCTTGAAGGCAGAGGTGTTTTCGACTATATTTTTCTGGATCCGCCTTATCTGAAAGGAATGGAGAGAGAAGTACTTCAAAAGCTCAAAAAGACGGACATTGTCGGACAGGATACGGTCATCATTATCGAGGCGGCATTGGAGACCGATTTTTCCTGGCTTTTGGAAGAAGGATATCATTTGATCAAGATAAAAAAGTACAAGACAAACATGCATGTGTTTGTGGAGAAGGAAGGGGACGGAATATGTTAAGAGCAGTTTACCCGGGCAGCTTTGATCCGGTTACATTCGGACATCTGGATATCATTCGCCGTTCCTCCAAGACCGTCGATGAACTGGTCGTCGGCGTGCTCAACAATAATGCGAAAATTCCGTTGTTTTCTGTAGAAGAACGTGTTAAAATGTTACATGAAGTCACGAAAGAATTCCAAAATGTGAAGGTGATGCCATTTGAAGGACTGTTGGTCGAGTTCGCGAAATCGCTGAACGCGCAGATGGTCATTCGGGGCTTGAGAGCCATCACAGATTTTGAATATGAGCTGCAGATGGCGCAGACAAATCATAAACTGGCGCCGGATGTAGAGACGGTGTTTTTGACGACGAGTTTAAAGTATTCATATTTAAGTTCAACGACAGTGAAGGAGGTAGCTGCTTTCGGGGGAGATATTTCCCAGTTTGTGCCGGAGTATGTTGCCGATAAAATACAAGAGAAAATGGAAAAGAAGGAGTGTAAATCATGAGCAGCCGTATTGAGCAGATTATCGAAGAAATCGAGGAGTATATTGACAATTGTAAATTTCAGCCATTGTCTACCACAAAAATCATTGTAAATAAAGATCAGATGGATGAACTTTTGCGTGAATTGCGCATGAAGACACCGGATGAGATTAAACGTTACCAAAAGATCATTGAGAATAAAGATGCTATCCTTGCAGATGCAAAGGCAAAAGCAGAGAGCACAGTGAAGGATGCGCAGAAACAGGCATCGGATATGGTAAGCGAGCATGAGATTATGCAGCAGGCATATGCGCAGGCGAATGAGATCGTGATGGCTGCCACAGAGCAGGCACAGGAGATTTTGGACCGTGCGACAACAGATGCGAATGAGATACGCACAGGGGCGATGCAGTACACCAATGACCTTCTTTTGAATGCAGAGGAGATTCTTGGCAATACACTGGAGAGCTATACAAGCAGATATGAAAGCCTTGTGGGAGCGCTGCAGGAGTGCTACCAGACCGTGCGCACAAACCGTGCATCTTTGGAGATGCCGGGGGAGGCCCAGGTTCCGGATGCAGATTATGCAGAGGGAGCCATCGACAATCGATAAAACTATTACAAAAGAAACATACAGTAAAGAAAAGTCATAAGGCTGGTGACCGCTGCGGTCACCAGTTTTTCTATTATGTAAGGGAAAATCGGGATTTTTGTTCCGTTCAGCATGCAGCTCGTCTGGGCAATGGCGCAAAATCCTCCAAAGGCGCTCAAGGCAAGAAGAGAAGAAAGTTTGACTGGAAGAGCGAGTGAGGACTGCGCCAAAAGGACTACTCCGTTTGTGAGCTCAAGGGATGGAAGAACTCCCAGTGTCCAAAGCACAGAGTCCGGGAAAAGTCTTGCAAAAAACTGAAGAATGATGGAAAAGATCATAATGTAGCCGCCCACTTTGGTGACAGTCTCAAAGCTGTCCATGATACAGTTATCCACAATAGAGAAATTCCATTTCCGGGACAAAGGTTTGAGCGTTTGTATGGAAGAGATTCCTTCGTTTTTCGTGTCTGAATGGTCCCGGTAAAAAGGTCGGAATAGAAAACTGCACAGAATGCAGGAGCCGCTGACTAATAGGATGGAAGGAATGACAAATTCCTGAAGCCCTAGGTTTTGCAGGATGACAAAGTTCATAAGAAAAGCGGGACTTGTGTTGTTGCAAAAAGAGAGAAGGTAACAGCCTTCCCTCGTGCTTAGATAGTTCATTTTTACAAGGTCAGCGGTTGTTTTTGCGCCCATCGGATACCCGCATAGGAAACCTGCGATGATCGGAAAGGCTGCGTGAGGAGAAGTGCCGAAAATTTTGGAGAGTGCAGGACCAAAAAAGCAAGAAAGATAAAAAAGAGCGTTCGTCTGGATCAAAAGTCCGGAGATGAGTACAAAAGGCAAAAGTGTTGGGAGGACTGTCTGAAACCAAAGGAGGATGCCAAGGCTGGCACCCTGAAACACAGATTCCGGATTGAGGAGCATAATAAAAAAGACACAGATTGGAAGGATTTTGAAGGAGAAAAGTTTCATAACAGTCCTCTGAATGGTTGTTGATACAGTCTATGGAATGCTGCGAATTTTTATTCCTTTGCATCATAGGATAGGAGAAAAAGGATTTTTTAAATGCGAATAAGACGGTATGGAAAACTTTTTCTTATCTTATGTATGGTGGCTTTTGTGGATGTGTGTGGTATCACGAGAATACTTTTCTTAGCATCCCTCAATGATCTGAACATAGAAAGCGTGCAAAGTGAACTATTTCGCAGCCATGTGCTGGATGAAGAATTCCTCGGTTTCATACAGAAAAGCGGGAAACCGGCCCTCTACAGTGGACTGTATTTTCTGGAAAAGGGTGCAGTTCATGGTAAAAAACCAAAGCCATACAACGAAGAGCATTTTAAGAAACTGGAAAAAAAGTGGAGAAAGAGTAGTTTCTACAAAGAGTATATTAGCCTGTGCGAGGCAATTTGGAGTGACGTAGTCTATTTTCCTGTTCCGCTCTCCACTGCCCGTCCTTCCTTAAATGTCTCCTATGTGGACAGCTGGATGTATACGAGGACCTACGGAGGAAAAAGGGGGCATGAAGGGACGGATATCATGGCGTCCGAAAATAAAAGAGGTCTCTACCCGGTTGTCAGTATGACGGACGGAAAAATCGTGAACAAAGGGTGGCTTCCAAAAGGGGGATGGCGGCTTGGCATCCAAAGCGAACACGGGGGGTATTTCTATTATGCACATCTGGATTCTTATGCTGATGTGGAGGTGGGGGATCAGGTAAAGGCAGGAGATATCATCGGTTTTATGGGAGACAGCGGATACGGTGAAGAGGGAACTGTGGGGATGTTCCCAGTACATCTGCATCTGGGCATCTATATTTACCCGGATGGAAAAGAGACGAGTATCAATCCGTATTGGATATTGCAATATCTTGAAAATTCAAAATTAAAATCTTCATATTTCTAGAGAATTTACAGTGAGTATGATATACTAATACGAATGGAGGAACAAAGATGAATTTACCAGTAGAATTTACGGATAAAATGAAAAGATTATTGGGGGCAGAGTACGAAGATTATATTGCCTGTTACAAGGAGCCAAGGTGGTACGGACTTAGGGTGAACACTTTGAAGATCAGTGTGGAAGAATTTGAAAAAATCTGCCCTTTTGAAATAAAAAAAATTCCGTGGATAGACAACGGATTTTATTATGATGGAGAAAAGGAACAGCCGTCCAGACATCCCTATTATTTTGCAGGACTTTACTATCTGCAGGAGCCAAGTGCGATGACGCCTGCAAACAGGCTGCCGGTGGAGCCGGGAGATAGGGTGCTGGATGTCTGCGCAGCCCCAGGAGGAAAAGCAACGGAGCTTGGAGCAAAACTTGGAAGAGAAGGCATCCTTGTGGCAAACGACATCAGCAGTTCCAGGGCAAAGGGGCTTTTAAAAAATATTGAAGTTTCCGGCATCGGCAATGTATTGGTCTCAAGCGAGGAGCCGGGAAAATTAGAAAATTATTTTGCAGAATATTTTGATAAAATTCTGATTGATGCTCCTTGTTCGGGAGAAGGAATGTTCAGGAAGGATAAAAAGGTAATAAAGGCGTGGGAGGAGCATGGGCCTTCCTTCTTTGCGAAGATTCAAAGAAATATCATTACCCAGGCTGCCAGGATGCTCAAAAAAGGCGGATGGATGCTCTATTCCACCTGCACTTTTGATGAGGAAGAAAATGAAGGAACGATCCGTCATCTTTTAAGAGAATATCCGGAATTTACCATACAGCCGATAGAGCCGTACGAAGGATTTGAAAAGGGACTTAAGGGAAAATCAGGGGAGGATGAGCTGGAAAAGACGGTTCGTATCTTTCCTCATAAAATGCACGGGGAAGGCCATTATCTCGCTCTGCTTAAAAAAGGAGATCCAGCAGAGAAAGAGATTTTGAAAAAATCCGGAAAAAGGCCAAAAAAACTTCCGGAGGAACTTTTAGAGTTTTTAAAGCAAGTAAGAACTCCGATTTCTTTGGAAAGACTTGAGATTTACAAAGAGAGAGTGTACCTGATGCCGGAAGGTCTGCCGGATGTGCAGGGACTCCGATTTCTTAGAACAGGCCTGTATCTTGGAGATGTGAAGAAAAACCGGTTTGAACCAAGTCAGGCTCTTGCCATGTATCTTCAAAAGGGAGAATATCCGTTTTGTGTTGATCTGTCCTGCCAGGATGAACGGGTGATGCGTTATCTGAAGGGGGAGACCATTGATGTGGATGACGTGTGCGCACAAAAAGAAAAGGGATGGAGACTCGTCTGCGTGGATGGATATCCGCTTGGATGGGGCAAGCTTGCAGGAGGAACTTTGAAGAACAAATACTTACCGGGATGGAGATGGGCATGATACGTCTGGATAAATATCTTGCGGACATGGGAGCCGGGACAAGACAGGAAGTAAAAAAATATATCCGCCAGGGAAAAGTGTATGTGGATGGCAGCAAAGTTACAAAGCCGGAGTTTAAGGTGGAGCCAAATGAGCAGGAAGTGTCATTGGACGGAGATAAAATCTGCTATGAGGAATTTGAGTACTATATGCTCTACAAACCTGCCGGATACGTGTCTGCTACACAGGACAAAAAGGAGAAAACCGTGTTGGAGCTCATAAAGGAGAAAAAACGCAAGGATTTGTTTCCGGCAGGGCGTTTGGATAAGGACACAGAAGGCCTGCTTTTGATCACCAATGATGGAGAACTGGCCCACAGGTTGTTGTCGCCGAGGAAACATGTGGACAAAGTCTACTATGCAAAGATTCAGGGCATGGTGGATGAAAGAGACATCCGGATTTTTGCAGAGGGAATGGATATCGGAGAGGGAGAGAGGGCGAAACCTTCCAGGCTTTGCATATTATCTTCAGGGGAAATTTCAGAGATTGAGCTGACCATTCAGGAAGGCAAATATCATCAGGTGAAACGGATGTTTGAATCAGTGGGGAAAAAGGTATTGTACTTAAAGAGACTTTCCATGGGAAGTCTTTGGCTGGACAAAAGTCTGAAACCAGGCGAATACAGAAAGCTTACGAATGAGGAGCTGAATGAATTATGTTAAAAGATATAAAAGCAGTGATCTTTGATATGGACGGGACACTTGTGGATTCCATGTGGGTGTGGGCTGCAGTGGATGAAGAGTACATGAAAAAATACGGATTAAAAGAGCCTGATAATTTCCATGAGGAAATGGAGGGCATGAGTTTTGAAGAGGTGGCAGCGTATTTTCTTCGCATTTTTCCCGTCATTCCTCTGACGCTGGAAGAGCTGAAAGACGACTGGCACCGCATGACTGCAAAGAAATACAAAGAGGAAGTGGCGCTGAAAGCGGGAGCACAAAATTTTCTTGGAATGTTAAGAAAGAGAGGAATCCGCACTGGCATTGCCACAAGTAATTCCAGGGAGCTGGCGGAAATGGTGTTAGAGGCAAGGGGAGTGAGGGAACAGTTTGACTGTGTGCTCACTTCGGACGAGGCAAAAGCCGGAAAACCGGCGCCGGATGTGTACTTAAAAGCAGCTGACATCTTGAACGTACATCCAAAAGACTGTCTCGTGTTTGAGGATGTTCCAAAAGGAATTCTGGCCGGAAAAAATGCGGGTATGAAAGTGTGCGCTGTGTACGATGAAGCATCAAAAGGCCAGGAAGAGAAAAAAAGAAAGCTGGCAGATTACTATATAAGAAGTTTTGAAGACATAAAAAATAACACCTATGAGGTATTGTAGATGAATCAGGAATTTTTACCGATATGTAAAGAAGAGATGAAAGAAAGAGGATGGGAGAGGCCAGACTTTGTCTATGTATCCGGGGATGCCTATGTGGACCATCCTTCCTTTGGGCACGCGATCATTACCAGACTTTTGGAGGCAAACGGATATAAAGTTGCCATGATCGCGCAGCCGGATTGGAAAAACAAAGAGAGCATCATGGAATTTGGTGAGCCGCGCCTTGGCTTTCTTGTTTCTGCGGGCAACATGGATTCCATGGTAAACCATTATTCCGTGTCGAAAAAACGGAGAAAGACGGACGCCTACACACCCGGAGGGCTGATGGGAAAACGTCCGGATTATGCGACTGTTGTGTACTGTAATCTGATCCGCCAGGTGTACAAAAAAACACCGGTCATCATTGGGGGAATTGAGGCAAGTCTTCGCAGGCTCGCACATTATGATTACTGGTCGGACAAACTGAAACGTTCTATCCTTCTGGATTCCGGAGCGGATCTGCTCTCTTATGGAATGGGAGAGCGTTCCATTTTGGAGATTGCAGAGGCCTTGGATGCAGGGATTGACGTAAAGGATATCACATACATTGACGGTACAGTCTGCAAGGTGAAAAGCCTGGACAATGTGTACGATGCCCTTGTGCTGGAATCTTATGATGATCTGAAGAAGGACAAGAAAAATTATGCGAAAAGTTTTTATACGCAGTACTGCAACACAGATCCATTCCAGGCAAAACGCCTGGTAGAGCCGTACTCAGATCATCTGTTTGTGGTGCAGAATCCGCCGTCCAAACCGCTTGATCAGACAGAGATGGACAGGGTGTACAGTCTTCCGTATATGAGAACATACCACCCTTCCTATGAAAAGGATGGAGGAGTTCCGGCGATCCAGGAGGTCAAATTCAGCCTTATCAGCAACAGGGGATGTTTTGGCTCGTGCAGTTTCTGTGCGCTTACCTTTCATCAGGGGAGGATTATCCAGACGAGGAGCCATGAATCTTTGTTGTCAGAAGCCAGAAAGTTTATATGGGATGAAGATTTCAAAGGTTATATCCACGATGTGGGCGGGCCGACCGCAAATTTCCGCGCTCCGGCGTGCAAAAAGCAGCTCGTCCATGGTGCGTGCAAAAACAGACAGTGTCTTTTTCCGACACCTTGCAAAAATATGGATGTGGATCACAAGGATTATCTTGATCTTTTGCGCAAACTTAGGGAACTGCCGAATGTGAAGAAGGTGTTTATCCGCTCCGGAATCCGTTTTGACTATTTGATGGCGGACAAAGATGTTACTTTTTTCAGAGAACTGTGTGAGTACCATGTCAGCGGACAGCTGAAGGTAGCGCCGGAACATGTGTCGGATGCAGTGCTTGCGCGTATGGGAAAACCAAAAAACAGTGTGTACCGCGCTTTTACACAGAAATACAAAAAGATAAATGAACAGATTGGGAAAAAGCAGTTTTTGGTTCCCTATTTGATGTCATCCCATCCGGGGTCTACACTAAAGGAAGCAATCGAGTTGGCGGAGTATTTAAGAGATCTTGGCTACATGCCTGAGCAGGTGCAGGATTTTTATCCGACACCGTCCACAATTTCCACTTGTATGTACTATACAGGTCTTGATCCAAGAGATATGAAACCAGTTTATGTGCCGGTGAATCCACACGAGAAGGCTATGCAGAGGGCACTCATTCAGTACCGGAACCCAAAGAATTACGATTTGGTTTTGGAAGCTCTTGAGAAGGCAGGCAGAATGGATTTGGTAGGATATGACAAAAAGTGCTTGATCCGACCGAAAAAAGGTTATACGGGACAAGGGAAAGGAAAAGAAACCGGGGGCAGAGAGAAACCAAAGAAAAAGAAGACGATACGTAATGTCCACAAGAAAAAAGCACGGACGAGGTGAGAGGATGAATATTGCTTTGATCACAGGGGCCTCCTCAGGAATCGGAAGAGAGTTTGCAAAACAGATTGCAAAAAAATGGCGTCATATTGATGAAATCTGGGTGGTTGCAAGGCGTAGAGAGCGCCTGGAAACTTTGAAAAAACAATGCGGATTGACCATAAAGATCGTGTGTGCAGATTTGCTTTTGGAGGAAGGATATCTTCTCCTCAAAAGGGAGTTGAAGGAAAATAGACCGGCTGTGCGTATTGTAGTCAATGCGGCAGGAGTTGGAAAAGACGGAACCATAGCGGATATGGACTGGGAGGTCCAGGAGGAGATGATACAATTAAATTGTCTGGCACTATCCAGGGTGACAAAGATATGCCTTCCTTATCTGTCTGTGGGCAGCAGAGTGATTCAAGTGGCATCTGCCGCGGCATTTGGACCACAGCCAGGGTTTGCTGTATATGCTGCTACAAAGGCATATGTATTAAGTTATTCCAGGGCCCTTGCCGAGGAAGTAAGGGGAAGAGGAATCATTGTGACAAGTGTCTGCCCAGGGCCTGTAGATACAGAGTTTTTTGGAAAAGACGGAAAACCTGTTTCCAAGTTAAAACAAAAGTCAATGGCAAAGCCAGAGGATGTTGTCAGAAAGGCACTTTTGGACAGTGCCAAAAAAAAGAGGCTGTCCGTGTATAAGCCTTCCATGAAAGCGGTTCATGCAGCGTGGAAGGTGATGCCGACAACGTGGATGCTGTTGTTAATGAAAAAATTTTTATAAGGGGTTTTACAGATGAAGATTACAAAAGGGTGCGCAGGATATGTGGATAAGAGAAAGAAACAGCTGATTACTATGGCTGTCATTGAGTTTGGGATCGTCATTGCGATTTTTATTTTAGGGTATGTGCAGACAAAGACAAGGCTGAACCTTTTGACAGTGGTGGCCATTTTGGGTTGTCTTCCGGCGTCAAAAGCATTGGTCGGGGTGATCACGATCTTCCCGTATAAGTCGGTTCCAAACAAGGTGAGAAGGGAGATTGATGTAAAGGGACATCTTTTGACTCCTGTGTTTGACACAGTGATCACAAGCTATGAAAAGGTTCTTCCCGTAGATTGTTTTGTCATCTCAGATAACATTGTATGTGGATATACACACCACAAAAAAGTCGATGCGGAATATGCGGCAAGACATATCAAGGTCATGTTGGAACAAAATGGGTATCCAAAAGTGACAGTCAAGATCTTTCAGGATTATACAAAGTTTATAGCGAGGGTGGAAGGCCTGAACAGTATGCGGAAAGTGGACCATGAGCAGAATCAGAGAAAAGAGGAAGGCATAAAAAGGGTTTTGTTGAATATATCCATGTAGAGGAGAGGAAGATGCAGGAAGTACAGATTACAAAGCAGGAGGAAGGGCAGCGCCTAGACAAATTTTTGGCAAAATATTTAAATGAGGCGCCAAAAAGTTTCCTCTATAAAATGTTGCGCAAAAAGAATATTGTCCTGAACAAAAAGAAAGCAGACGGCAGAGAGAAACTCAAAAGCGGAGACAAGGTGCAGTTTTTTCTGGCGGATGAGACAATTGAGAAATTTTCTTCTGTGAAAGTGCAGAGGATAAAACCTGTAAAACTCAACATTATCTATGAGGATAAGGATGTGTTGATCGTGAATAAGCCAGCCGGCATGCTCTCGCAGAAAAGTGCACCGCAGGACGTTTCTCTCAATGAGTATGTGATCACATATCTTTTAGAGAGTGGTCAGATCACAGAGGAGATGCTACGGACATTCCGCCCATCTATCTGCAATCGCCTGGACAGAAATACGAGTGGACTGATTGCTGCTGGAAAAAGTATGGCAGGTCTTCAGCAAATGGGAAAGCTTTTCCATGACAGAGGAATGAAAAAATACTACCGTTGTCTTGTAAAAGGAGTTGTTGACAGGGAAGAGCATGTAGAAGGATATCTATGGAAAGACGAAAAGAACAATCAGGTGTATGTTTCAAGAGAAGAAAAAGAAGGCGCAAAAAGAATTGAGACAACGTATACGCCTTTGTGGACAGCAGACGAAGTGACATTCCTGGAGGTGCATTTGATCACGGGAAGGACACACCAGATCAGGGCGCATCTTGCCAGTAAGGGACATCCGATCGTTGGGGATGGAAAATACGGGGATGCGGAGGTAAATACAAAATATAAGAAAAAATATGGTCTGACGCACCAGTTTCTCCATGCCTATAGAATGGAGATGCCGAAGATGGAAGGCGAACTTTCAAATCTTTCCCAAAAAACATTCACTGCTGTGCTGCCAAAAGAACTGGAGAATATTTGTAAAGAGATTAGGAGATAGAATGGGAACATGGAATTCAAGGGGACTTCGGGGCTCTACCCTGGAAGACTTTATCAACCGCACAAATGAACGATATCAGGAGATGGGACTTGCCCTGATCCAAAAGATACCGACCCCCATAACCCCTGTGCGCATTGACAAGACACACCGTCACATCACGCTTGCCTATTTTGAACAGAAAAGTACAGTGGACTATATTGGCGCTGTCCAGGGAATCCCTGTATGTTTTGACGCAAAAGAGTGCGGGAGTGACACCTTTCCCCTGCAGAATGTGCATGAACACCAGGTAGAGTTTATGGATGCTTTTGAGCGCCAGGATGGGATTGCGTTTTTGATCATCTATTATAGTATGCGCAACGAGCTGTACTATATGAGGTATATGGAGCTGAAAAAATTCTGGGAACGTTCACAGGGCGGAGGACGCAAAAGTATCCGGTTTGAGGAATTGGACCCGGAATTTTTTATGGAACTGAAAAATGGATGCATGGTGCCGTATCTGGATGCCATCCAAAAAGATTTAGATACGCGTGAAACAAAAGAAAAATAAGTTTCTTGACATTCGTTTTAGAAATTTGTATAATGACACTTAGTTTATTGTGGTAGCACGATAAAGTGTACGGATTGGAGGAATGCAGATGAAGAATCAAATTATACATACACCGGAAGGAGTAAGGGATATCTACAATAAAGAATGCAAAAAGAAATTATTGATACAGAAAAGACTTCACCGGATGCTGCATTTGTATGGATATCAGGATATCCAGACACCGACATTTGAGTTTTTTGACGTGTTCCGCAAAGAAATCGGCACGATTCCGTCAAAAGAACTGTATAAATTTTTCGACCGGGAAGGAAATACCCTCTCTCTTCGTCCGGATATTACGCCTTCCATTGCAAGGGCAGCGGCCACGCTTTTTGAGCATGAGGAAGTGCCGGTGAGGCTTTGTTATATGGGAAATATTTTCATCAATCATTTCAGTTATCAGGGACGCCCAAAAGAGAGTACGCAGCTTGGCGGGGAGTTTATCGGAGAGGATTCTGTGGACGCGGATGCAGAGATGATTGCCCTGGTGGCGGACTGTTTAAAGAGTGCAGGCCTTGAAAAATTTCAGGTCACAGTCGGTCATGTGGATTTTTTTGAGAGTCTGATGAATGAGGCGGCCATGGATGCAAAAACCGAAGAGCAGGTGCGCACACTCGTATCCAACCGGAACTATTTTGGAGTACTGGAGATTTTGGATACGCTGTGCGTCAATCAAAAGGTAAAGGAAGCATTTGAACATCTGGAGGAGATGACCGGTGGAATCGAGGTTCTGGAAAAAGGCAGGCAGTACAGCCTGAATACAAAAGCGGCGTCTGCTGTCAAAAGACTGGAAAAAATCTATGAGGTTTTGAAAGCATACGGAGTGGAGGAATATATTACTTTTGACCTGAGTATGAGCGGCACTTACGGATACTATACAGGACTTATTTTTAGGGCATATACATTTGGGACAGGTGACGCCATTGTAAAGGGCGGACGATACGACCATCTGATCGAAAAATTTGGAAAGGAATCCCCATCTGTGGGCTTTGCTATTGTGGTGGATGAGCTTGTGAACGCATTGGAAAGACAGAAAGTGGAGATTCCGATCAAAGATGACAATACATTGATACTCTATGATAAAAAGAAAAGAATGGCTGCCATTTCCCTGGCAAAGGAATTCAGGGACAGCCAAAAGAATATAGAGATGATGAAAAGAGACCCCGAACAGGATTTGGAAGTCTACGCACAACACGGAAGACAAAATGGCGCAGGCAGCATGATCTATCTGGAGGAGGATGAGCAGATATATATGGAAAATCTGCAGAATGGTCACAAAAAAATTTTAAAGAAAAAAGGAGAGTAGGGAGGGATTTATATGAGATATCTGACATTTGCACTCTGCAAAGGGAGGCTGGCAAAAAAGACACTGGAATTGTTGGAAAAACTGGGAATTACATGCAATGAGATGAAAGACCCTGCCTCCCGAAAACTGATATTTGTCAATGAGGAGTTGAAATTAAAGTTCTTTCTCGCAAAAGGGCCGGATGTCCCTACCTATGTGGAATATGGTGCTGCGGATATCGGAGTTGTCGGAAAGGATGTTATCATAGAAGAGGGGAAAAAGGTACACGAAGTACTCGATTTAGGATTTGGTACATGCCGGATGTGCGTGTGCGGACCAAGCGAGGCAAAGGCACTTCTTTCCAATCATGAGTTGATCCGTGTGGCGACAAAATACCCCAATATTGCAAAAGACTACTTTTATAATAAAAAGCACCAGACTGTGGAGATCATCAAATTGAACGGGTCCATTGAGCTTGCTCCGATCGTGGGGCTTGCTGAAGTCATTGTGGATATTGTGGAGACCGGTTCCACTTTGAAGGAGAACGGACTTGAGGTTTTAGAGGAAGTATGCCCGCTCTCTGCGCGGATGATCGTCAACCCTGTCAGCATGCGCATGGAGAATGAAAGGGTGCGAAAACTGATCACTGATTTGAGAAAATTATTGTTGGAGGAGCGATAGGATGAGGATTCAGAAACTGGACAAAACATCAAAGATGAATGTGTTAAATGATCTTTTAAAGAGAAGTCCGAATCACTACGGACAATATGAAGAACAAGTTGCCGCTATCTTAAACGAAGTAAGGACGAAAAAGGACGAGGCGCTTTTTGAATATACAAAAAAGTTTGACCATGCCGACATCAGTGCGGAAACGGTTCGTGTGACAGAAGAAGAGATTGAGGAAGCGTACCGTATGGTGGATGCGTCTTTGGTGGAGATCGTAAAAAAAGCATTGGTGAACATCCGGGATTACCATGAGAAACAAAAGCAGTACAGCTGGTTTGATACAAAACCGGATGGATCGATCCTAGGACAGAAGGTGACACCGCTGGCCCGTGTAGGCGTATATGTCCCTGGAGGAAAGGCAGCATACCCGTCCTCTGTGCTTATGAATATTATGCCTGCAAAATGTGCAGGCGTGGATGAGGTTGTGATGGTGACACCTCCGGGAAAAGATGGGAAGGTCAATCCGACAACACTTGTGGCCGCAAAGGAGGCGGGAGTGGATGTCATATACAAAGTAGGAGGTGCGCAGGCAATTGCTGCCCTTGCCTATGGAACAGAGAGCATTCCGAAAGTGGATAAAATCGTGGGGCCTGGCAATATTTACGTGGCCCTGGCAAAAAAGGCAGTGTACGGACATGTGAGCATTGATTCCATTGCCGGACCAAGTGAAATCCTTGTGATCGCGGATGAGAGCGCCTGCCCAAGATATGTGGCAGCGGATCTGCTCTCCCAGGCAGAGCACGATGAGATGGCCTCCGCAATTTTAGTCACAACGAGCCGGGAACTGGCAGAACAGGTGTCAAAAGAAGTTGAAATCTTTACAGAGCAGCTTTCCAGAAAAGAGATCATTCAAAAATCATTGGACAATTATGGATATATTTTAGTTGCAGAAACAATGGAAGAGGCGATTGATACGGCGAACGAGATTGCATCCGAACATTTGGAGATACAGACAAAGGATCCATTCGAGGTGATGACAAAAATTCAGAATGCAGGGGCGATTTTTATCGGACCGTACAGCAGTGAACCGCTGGGAGATTATTTTGCAGGGCCAAACCATGTCCTTCCGACGAACGGAACGGCAAAATTTTTCTCTCCTTTGTCTGTGGATGATTTCATCAAAAAATCGAGTATTATCTCTTATTCGAGAGAAGCGCTTGAAAAGCTGCACAACGACATCGAGGCATTTGCAAAGGCAGAGAAACTGACTGCACATGCCAATTCCATTCATGTACGTTTTGAAGAATAGAAAGCAGGTGGATAAGATGAAGAACCGGATCGCGACATGTAAACGGGTGACAAAAGAGACGCAGATTGAGCTGACATTGAATCTGGACGGCACAGGGAAGACGGATATCCATACCGGAATCGGCTTTTTTGACCATATGCTGGAAGGAATGGCGCGCCATGGACTTTTTGATCTGGCGCTTTATGTAAAGGGAGATACTCATGTAGACTGCCATCATACAATAGAAGACACCGGAATTGTCCTTGGTCAGGCGTTTTTAAAGGCGCTTGGTGATAAAAAAGGAATCAAACGCTACGGATATTTTATACTGCCGATGGACGAGACACTTGCCCTTTGCGCAGTGGATCTGTCAGGCCGGCCGTATCTGAACTATCAGACAGAATTTACGGTGGATGCTCTTGGAGACATGGACACGGAGATGGTCAGAGAATTTTTCTATGCCATCTCCTATGGAGCAATGATGAATCTGCATCTGAAGATTTTGGATGCAGGGAACAACCACCATATGTGTGAGGCGCTATTTAAAGCTTTCGGAAAAGCTATGGATATGGCAGTTCAGGAGGAACCGCGGATGGAGGATGTCTGGTCCACAAAAGGCAGTCTTTAGTTGAGAACAATAGAAAGCCGGAGATAGCTTTCTGTTGTTGAATTGAGAAAGGAAAAGAACAGATGAGTTATAAACGATTGATGCCATGTATATTTATCAGCGAGGGGAAGGCGGTAAAATGGTTTGATAACCTGGAGGTACTCTCGGAAGACGTTATAGGTCTTGCAAAACAGTACTGTGAAAAAGGAGCGGATGAGCTGATCGTGTTTGATTTGTCAAAGTCTGACGAAGAACACGATGAGGCCATCGATCTGATGCGGAGGATGACGAGAGAGATCCATGTCCCAATGATTGCAGGTGGAAATATCGAAAGAGTAGAGGATGTAAAAAAGATTCTCTATTCAGGGGCAAAAAAAGCATTTTTGAATATTTCCAAACCTAGCGCGGTGGGAATGATCGAAGAGGTGTCCAAGCGGTTTGGAAAAGAAAAGATAGCTGTATCTCTCAATGATTTTGACGGACTTTTCAAAAACCAGCATCTGCTCAAAGAGTACTGCAGTGAGCTCCTGTTTTTGCATCGCCTGGATTTGGATTCCGTTGTGAACATTACGAATATGCCGTACATGGTTTTGACAGATACGATGGAGGAGGAAGAGCTTTTTAAAATTTTGAAAGCAGATGGAGTAGAAGGACTTTCCGGAAGATATGTCAGTCAGCTGGATTTCAATCTCACTGCATTTAAAGAGAAATGTGCGCAGGAGGAGATTGCCATGGCCCAGTTTGAAAGTTCTATGGATTTTTCAGAGTTTAAACTGGGAAGTGACGGGCTTTTGCCGGTGATCGTGCAAAGCCATAAGACGGGTGAAGTACTGATGATGGCCTATATGAACGAAGAAGCATTTAAGGCAACATTGAAAACCGGGAAAATGACCTATTTCAGCCGCAGCAGGCAGAGACTATGGGTAAAAGGGGAGACATCCGGCCATTTTCAGTATGTGAAGTCACTTTCCATAGACTGTGACAACGACACACTCCTCGCAAAAGTAGATCAAGTGGGGGCTGCGTGTCATACAGGAAATCCGAGCTGTTTCTTCCGCACAGTGGCGGGGAATACAAACAGTGAAAAGAATCCGCTTCAGGTTTTTGAGACTGTGTACGAAACCATTCAGGACAGAAAGAAAAATCCAAAAGAAGGTTCTTACACAAATTATCTGTTTGACAAGGGAATTGACAAAATCTTGAAAAAAGTGGGGGAAGAGGCGACAGAGCTTATCATCGCTGCAAAAAATCCGAATCCGGAAGAGATTAAATACGAAATGTCAGATTTTCTTTTCCATGCCATGGTGCTGATGGTGGAGCGCCAGGTCACATGGGAAGACATCATCAAAGAGCTGGCAGACCGGTAAACGTAGGATATTTTGGAAAGTTAGGGCATATATTACTAAAAGTAGTATATGTCCTTTTTGTGGTGCGGCGAAGGGAAGGGGGAAATCGCATGAATGAAACGGAAAAAAGGAGAAAAGAACTGCTTGCACAGGCCAGGAGCATGTACAGGGATGACAAAGGAATTCCTGCCGTCCATCCGCGCTACCGTGCCTCCTACCAGCAAATATATGGAAAAGATGAGGAGGAAGAAAGAGAAAGCAGCAGCTTTGGGATCAGGGCTTTTTTGTGTATTCTTTTGTTCGCCGTTTTTGTGGCGGCGGATTACAAGGATACAAACATCGGGGGCGTGGAGCGCGCCGCAATCGTAAATCAGATTCAAAAGGGGGGTTCGACTGTAAATATTTTCAAGGGGAAACTTCCTTGACAAATATAGGGGATGTTGATATAATGCAACAGTTCAAAAGGGCGCTGTAATTTTACAGCACCCTTTCATAGTTTATGCAAAAAAAGAGTGTTTGAAAATAGCTGAAAGAAAAAATCATAAAGATAAAAAACTTTCATATGATGAAGTGACAGGTATCAGCAAAGGAGTCAAACATGGAAAGGTGGAAGAAAAGAGCAGGGCTTTTGCTCTCATTGTTCCTGCTCCTGTTCCCTCATGTCAGCTGCCTGGCACGGGAGAAAAGTGAAGAGCCGGACAAACTCCACTCACAGGCAGCAGTTTTGATGGATGCGGACAGCGGACGGGTGCTGTTTTCAAAAAATGGGGATGAGAAAAAAGCGATGGCGAGTACGACAAAGATTATGACGTGCATTCTGGCGCTAGAGCAAATGGAGGAAAGCCAGAAAGTACAGGTAAGTGCCAACGCTGCTAAGCAGCCAAAGGTACATCTTGGCATGAAAGAAGGAGAAGAGTTTTATATTAAGGACCTTTTGTATTCCCTGATGCTGGAATCACACAATGATTCCGCTGTGGCAGTTGCGGAAGGGATAGCAGGTTCTGTGGAAGAGTTTGCAAAAAGGATGAACGCAAAGGCAAAGGAAATTGGATGCGAAGATACGCATTTTGTCACGCCAAATGGGATCGACGGACAGGATGATGGAGGAATTCATTCTACCACAGCAAAAGAACTGGCGCTCATCATGCGTTACTGTATCATGCAGTCTCCGAAAAAGGACGAATTTTTGTCCATTACGAGAACATGGGACTACCATTTTCAGGATGTGGAGGGAAAAAGGGATTTTACGTGTACCAACCACAATGCGTTTTTGAATATGATGGAAGGAGCTTTGAGCGGAAAGACGGGGTTTACTGCTGATGCAGGATATTGCTATGTGGGTGCCTTAAGGGATGGAGACCGCACGTTTATTGTAGCGCTTTTGGCGTGCGGATGGCCGAATAATAAAGGCTACAAGTGGGAGGATGCAAAAAAGCTGATGCAGTATGGATTGGACAATTATCAGTACCGGGAGATAGAAAAGCAGTCGGAAATAGAGTCGGTTCCAATACCTGGAGGGGTGACAAAACAGAGCGCGATCGGCGAAATTGTGAATGAGACATTTCGGGTAAAAGAGAAAAAACAGAGTACGCTCTCTGTTTTGATGAGAAATGATGAAGACATCAGGATCGACACTATTATGGAGGAACCCCTGAAACTCCCGATAAAAAAGGGACAGGTGACAGGAAAAAGAGTGTACTCTTTAAACGGACTTGTATTGGAGCAGGATGATATTGTAGCGGAAAAGACAGTTGAGAAAAAGTCCTGGAAATGGGCATTTGGATGCGTGTTCCGGATGTTTGGATTTCAGCAGGATCTCTTTTAATAGAAAAACACAAAATGTTAAAAAAAATCAATAAAAATGATTAAAAACGTCACTACCGGGATAAGAAAAAGTATAGTAGGATAAGAAAAGACAAGAAAATTGATTAATTTATACATAAAGGAGATATAATGTCATGAAAAATGCAGAAAAATATCAGAAGAATTATTTCATGCCTCCGGTTGTGACGTATGACTGGGTAAAAAAGGACAGCATTGATAAACCGCCGATCTGGTGCAGCGTAGATTTGAGAGATGGGAATCAGGCATTGGTAGAGCCGATGAGCCTGGAGGAGAAACTGGAATTTTTCCGCATGCTGCTTAAAGTAGGTTTCAAGGAAATAGAGGTCGGTTTTCCGGCAGCGTCCGAAACAGAGTATCAATTTCTTCGTACATTGATCGAGGAGAATATGATTCCGGATGATGTGACGATCCAGGTGCTCACACAGGCGAGAGAGCACATTATCAAGAAAACGTTTGAGGCTGTCAAAGGCGCGCCTCACGCAGTGATCCACCTTTACAATTCCACGTCTGTGGCGCAGCGGGAGCAGGTGTTCAAAAAAAGTAAAGAAGAGATCAAAAAGATCGCAGTGGATGGAGCGGTTCTTTTAAAAGAGTTGGCAGACAGTACAGAAGGGAACTTTACCTTTGAATATAGCCCTGAAAGTTTTACAGGGACGGAAGTGGACTATGCATTGGAAGTGTGCAACGCTGTATTGGACGTATGGAAACCGGAAAAAGAAAAAAAGGTCATCATCAATCTTCCTGCTACTGTAGAGCATTCTATGCCGCACGTATTCGCCTGCCAGGTGGAATACATGCACAAGCATCTTGCTTACCGCGAAAATGTCGTCCTTTCTTTGCATCCGCACAATGACAGGGGATGCGGAGTCAGTGATGCAGAGCTTGGAATTTTAGCCGGAGCAGACAGAATTGAAGGGACGCTGTTCGGAAACGGAGAGAGAACCGGAAATGTGGATATCATCACATTGGGAATGAATATGTTTGCCCAGGGCGTGGATCCGGGACTTGATTTTTCAAATATGACAGAAATCAAAGAGACATATGAAAAATTGACGAGAATGCATGTGGATGTAAGACAGCCGTATGCCGGCGAACTGGTCTTCACTGCGTTTTCCGGTTCCCACCAAGATGCAATCGCAAAAGGAATGGCTTGGAGAGAAGAAAAAGAGTGTGATAAATGGACTGTTCCGTATCTTCCGATCGATCCAAAGGATGTGGGACGCCGGTATGATTCTGATGTCATCCGCATTAACAGCCAATCAGGAAAAGGCGGAGTCAACTATATCCTCAAACAAAGCTATGGCATCAGCCTTCCAAAAGCAATGCAGGAAGAAGTAGGTTATTTGGTAAAAGATGTCTCAGACAAAGCCCATAAAGAATTGACACCAGAATGGATCTACCATATTTTTGAGGACCACTATATCAACGAAAAAGGAATTTTTTCCATAGAAGAATGCCACTTTAAACAGGAAAACGGAATTCTTGCAGAATCTACCATTTTCCACGATGGAAAAAAACTGGTTATCACGGGAACAGGAAACGGACGTCTGGATGCAGTGAGCAATGCGATCAAACAGTATTTTGGTATCAGTTATGAATTATCTTTCTATGAAGAGCATTCTCTCACAAGAGGTTCCTCCTCAAAAGCTGCCGCTTATGTAGGAATCAAGTGCAATGGAAAGAGCTGCTGGGGTGTAGGGATTGATGCGGATATCATCAAGGCATCCATCGAAGCGCTCACAGTTGCAGTGAACAAATGCGGGGAGCTAAAAAATACGGAGAGTACAAAGGATGAGAGAATGGTGGAGATCATGAATTATATCCAGGCTAATTATCTGGATGTGACACTGGAGGATTTGTCTGAAAAATTTTTCCTTTCCAAACCATATCTTTCCAAATACATTCGTGAAAAATCAGGGATGACATTTGGAGATATCGTCAAAAATATCCGAATGAAGAAGGCGAAAGCATTGCTCAAAAGCAGCAGTATGACAGTGGAAAATATCGCGCTCTCTGTGGGGTATCAGAATGTGGAGCATTTCAACCGTCTGTTTAAGAAAGCATACCATATGACGCCGATCCAGTACAGAAATCAGAAAAACAAATAGAATGGAAAAATCCGATGAACAGTACAAATTCCAAGTTCATCGGATTTTTTATGTAGATAATTTAGTCTTCTAAAGCCTGCATGTTTTTGAATGCTGTAGACAGCATAAGTTTGATTCGGTTAAGCTGGTTTACCTCGCTGGCACCAGGGTCATAGTCTATGGCCACGATATTTGAGCCAGGATGGCGGCGTCTGAGTTCTTTGATCACACCTTTTCCGACCACATGGTTTGGAAGACATCCAAACGGCTGTGTGCAGACAATGTTTGCGACACCGTTGTGGATCAGCTCCAGCATTTCACCGGTGAGGAACCATCCCTCTCCGGTCTGGTTTCCAAGGGAGACGATGTCGTCTGCCATGTGTGCAAGCTCTTCAATGTGAGAAGGAGTATCAAAATGCTTGCTCTTTTTGAATTCCTCAAAAGCAGGTTTTCTAAGCCACTCCAGTGCTTTGATTCCAAGATTGGATTTGAAGGCGCTGGATTTTTTCATGCCCAGCTTTTCTGCCTTGAAATTCTGGTTGTAGAAACAATAGAAAAAGAAATCCAGAAGATCAGGCATGACAGCCTCAGCGCCTTCATGTTCCAAAAGGTCCACAAGGTAGTTGTTTGCAAGAGGAGAGAATTTTACAAGAATTTCTCCCACAATACCGACGCGAGGTTTCTTTTCATCGGTTATCGGAAGTGCGTCAAATTCCCGGATGATCTGACGGCACATGTTCTTGAACTCCCCAAGGCCAGCGTGCTTTTTCTGCAGAAAAGCAATACATTTTTCCTTCCATTTTTCATGAAGAGCATTGGCCGAACCTGGTGTTTTTTCGTAAGGGCGCATCCGATAGAGACATCTCATAAAAATATCTCCGAAGATAGCTCCGTATACAGCGCGGATCGCCAAGGATGCCGTAAGTTTAAAACCAGGGTTGTGCTCCAGTCCGCTCAAGTTCATGGAAATGACTGGAATATGAGGATATCCGGCTTTTTCCAGTGCACGGCGGATAAAACCGATATAATTGGATGCTCTGCAGCCTCCGCCTGTCTGGGAAATGATAAGGGCAAGTCTGTCTGTATCGTATTTTCCGGACAAAACAGCGTCCATCAGCTGTCCCACGACAATGAGGGACGGATAGCAGGCATCATTGTTCACATATTTTAATCCAACATCTACTGCGCGCTTGCTGTCAGGCAGCACGACCAGATTGTAGCCGGCAGCTCTCATGGCAGGTTCGATCAGATCAAAGTGGATCGGGGACATCTGCGGGCAGAGAATCGTATAATTCTTTTTCATTTCCTTTGTAAAAGGAACTTTCACAATGGATGCAGGTTTGATCTCACGCTCGGCATGTTTTTGATCTCTTACACGGATCGCAGCTAAAAGAGAACGGATACGGATTCTTGCGGCTCCCAGGTTGTTGACCTCGTCAATCTTGAGGGAGGTGTAGATCTTTCCTGATTTTGTCAGAATATCACTCACAGCATCTGTGGTCACGGCGTCAAGACCGCATCCAAAAGAGTTGAGCTGAATCAAGTCTAAATTCTCTTTTGTCTTTACAAAGTTTGCCGCTGCATAGAGTCTTGAATGATACATCCACTGGTCCATGACAATGAGAGGACGCTCCACTGGATTTAAATGGGAGATAGAATCCTCGGTCAGCACGGCAATATCATAAGAGTTGATCAGCTCCGGAATTCCGTGGTTGACTTCCGGGTCAATGTGGTACGGACGTCCGGCCAGAACAATGCCCCGTTTCCCTGCCTTGTCCAGATAAGCGATGGTCTCCTCGCCTTTTTTTCTCATGTCCTCTCTTGCAGATGCCAATTCCTTCCATGCTTTATGTACGGCTTGCCGAATTTCCTCGGACGGGATGGAAAAGTCTTTGGACAATTCTTCGTTCAGGCGCTCATATAAAGTCTCTTCACTTTTGAAGGACATAAATGGATTCCTGAAGTCAATTTTTCCCTGGATGATCTCATCCATATTGTTTTTGATGTTTTCCGCGTAGGAAGTGACGATCGGGCAGTTGTAATGATTGTTTGCATCCTCAAATTCCTGTCTTTCGTACGGAATACAAGGATAAAAAATAAAGGTTGCTCCGTGCTGGATCAGCCATTCCACATGCCCGTGAGCCAGTTTAGCCGGATAACATTCGGATTCGCTTGGGATGGATTCAATGCCCAGCTCGTAAATTTTCCGGTTGGACAAAGGAGAGAGCATGACAGAAAATCCAAGTTCATGGAAGAAAGTAAACCAAAATGGATAGTTTTCGTACATGTTTAGTACTCGTGGGATTCCAACAACTCCCCGTTTTGCCTCTTCTGGCGAAAGAGGAGTGTAGTGGAAATATCGGTCTAGTTTGTAGGCAAACAGATTCGGAATATCGGTTGTCTTCTTTGCTTTTCCAAGTCCTTTTTCACAGCGGTTTCCGGTGATGAATTTTCGGTTTCCGCTGAAGTGGTTGATCGTAAGACGACAGTTGTTCGTACAGCCCTTACATTTTGTCATGGTTGTGGAGTAGGTCAGGTTTTCAATGTCTTCAATGGAGAGCATGGTAGTTGTCCCGCAACCCTTCATCTGGAAACGCTCTCTTGCGATCAGAGCAGCGCCGAATGCGCCCATGATTCCTGCAATGTCCGGACGGATGGCATCACATCCTGCAATTTTTTCAAAGCTGCGCAGGACTGCGTCGTTGTAGAATGTACCACCCTGCACAACGATGTGTTTGCCAAGCTCTGAGGTATCGGAAACTTTGATGACTTTAAAGAGCGCATTTTTGATGACAGAGTAGGCAAGACCTGCGGAAATATCCGCCACTTCCGCACCCTCTTTCTGCGCTTGTTTTACTTTCGAGTTCATAAACACCGTACAACGGGTTCCAAGATCGATCGGATTGTGTGCGAACAAAGCCTCATGTGCAAAATCCTGCACGGAGTAGTTCAAGGACTTTGCAAATGTCTCAATGAAGGACCCGCATCCGGAAGAGCAGGCTTCATTTAACTGCACACTGTCCACGGTCTGGTTTTTGATCTTGATGCATTTCATATCCTGTCCGCCAATGTCCAGGATACAGTCCACATCCGGCTCAAAGAAGGACGCAGCATAGTAGTGAGATACAGTCTCCACTTCTCCTTCATCCAGAAGAAGAGCCGCTTTGATCAGAGCCTCCCCGTATCCGGTGGAACAGGAGTGTACAATTCTGGCCCCGTCAGGAAGTTTGGAATAAATGTCCTTGATCGCGTGGATCGTTGTGCCAAGAGGGTCCCCGTCGTTTCCGTGGTAGAAGGAATACAGCAAAGTTCCATCCTCAGCCACAAGCGCGGCTTTTGTCGTGGTGGAACCGGCATCGATTCCAAGATAACAATTTCCTTTGTAAGTGGAAAGATCCATAACAGGGACCTGATGTTTAGCGTGGCGCTCTTCAAATTCATGAAATTCTTTTTCTGTGGCAAACAAAGGCTCCAGACGCTCTACCTCAAATTCCATCTTGATCTTTCCGGCCAAGCGCTCCTGCAAAGCTGCAAGTGCTACGGAAATCTCTGGCTTTGCGTTCAATGCAGAACCAACGGCTGCAAAAAGATGGGAGTGCTGAGGAATGATGGTGTGTTCATCATCCAGTTTCAATGTGCGGATAAAAGCTCCCCGAAGTTCAGAGAGGAAATGGAGCGGGCCTCCTAAAAATGCAACATGTCCACGGATTGGTTTTCCGCAGGCAAGACCGCTGATCGTCTGATTGACAACAGCCTGGAAAATAGAAGCAGCCAGGTCTTCCTTAGTTGCCCCTTCATTGATGAGCGGTTGAATATCGGACTTGGCAAATACTCCACAGCGCGCAGCAATGGAGTATAGCGCTTTATAATTTTTAGCGTACTCGTTCAGCCCCATGGCATCTGTCTGAAGAAGGGAAGCCATCTGGTCGATGAAAGAACCTGTACCGCCTGCACAGATTCCGTTCATACGCTGCTCTACATTGCCTCCTTCAAAGTAGATGATCTTTGCATCTTCACCGCCAAGCTCGATGGCAACATCCGTCTTAGGTGCATTGTCCTGAAGAGCGGAGGAGACTGCGATCACCTCCTGCACGAACGGAATTTCCAGGTGGTTGGCAAGTGTCAGCCCACCGGAACCTGTGATGACCGGAGATGCTTTGATCGGTCCCAGTTTATAGATAGCACGCCCCAGCAAATCGGATAAAGTCTCCTGGATATTTGCAAAATGACGTTCATAATCGGAAAACAAGATGTCATGTTTTTGATTCAGGACCGCTATTTTTACTGTCGTGGAACCGATATCGATTCCAAGTGTATAAAATTCGTTCTGACTCATAAATCATTCTCCTATTAACTTGATAGTTTCTTATTTATATATATTTTCAAAATGTACAACAAGTAACATTATACGACAAGAAATCCGAAATGACAATTCTTAAATTGTTGTAAACTATGGCCGGAAAATTGACAAACAATTATTCAAACGATACAATGGACTACAGGAAAAAGGTAAAGGAGCTATTAGATTTATGGATTGGTTAAACAAAATGGAGCGGAAATTTGGCAGATATGCGATTCATAATCTGACGCTGTATCTGATTATCTGCTATGTGATTGGATATATCATCTGGTATACGGTGCCGAATATGATCTTGTATCTGACGCTGGATCCTTCACTTATTGTGAGAGGTCAGGTGTGGAGGCTCATTTCGTGGGTATTGATCCCACCGGGGAGTTTTGATATTTTGACAGTGATCATGCTGTTCTTTTACTACAGCATTGGGACATCCCTGGAACGTGCATGGGGAACCTTCCGCTACAATGTGTATATTTTTTCCGGGATTATCTTTACGGTTATCGGAGCATTCATCCTGTTTTTGATCTACCCGAACGGTTCCTTCCTTACAATTTCACTGTCTTTCAGTACATATTATATTAATATGTCTATTTTCCTGGCGTATGCCATGAGCTACCCGGATATGCAGGTGCTATTGTATATGGTCATTCCGATTCGTATAAAATGGCTGGCCTACGCGGATATCGCGTATCTTGCATACATGTTCTGGCAGGGCAATCTGGTGTCGAGAGTTGCGATTGGGGCATCACTTTTGAACTTTATCGTGTTCTATTTTGCAACAAAAAATTTCAAGCCGTATACGCCAAAGGAATTTGCAAGAAAGCAGAAATTCAGAAAGGAAGTCAAAAAAAATCCGCCTCCGTCCCAGGCGCATAAAAGCGGGCCAAGACATAGGTGTGCGGTCTGCGGAAGGACAGAGCTTGATGATCCGAATCTGGAATTCCGCTATTGTTCCAAATGTAATGGAAATTATGAATACTGTCAGGATCATCTATTCACCCATGAACACAAAAAATAAGTGTTGGTGAGAAGAGAGATGCCGTAGAAAGATTGCAAAGAAGCATAAGAATGCACTGGCATGATTTCTGCGGTATTTTATTTTTATTAGAAAAGTTTGCAAAAAATAAGGTTTGATTTGTGTGCCAATCTTGACAAACAAAAGCAATGCCTATATAGTTTTTTGCAGATACCGGTCTGTTTCTTGCTTTAAAAGAGCGGGCGGGGAACAATAGAATGGATTATACAAAGAGGAGAGAAATAAAATGACGAAAAAACCATTTGTGACAAAAGAACAGCTGGAAAAAATTGTAAAAGAGTACCCGACTCCGTTTTATTTATATGACGAAAAAGGAATTCGTGAAAATGCAAAAGCGGTGAGAGCAGCATTTTCCTGGAATAAAGGATTTAAAGAATATTTTGCGGTAAAGGCAACTCCAAACCCGTTTTTGATCAACATTCTGCGGGAGTACGGATGTGGATGTGACTGTTCCTCCTACACAGAGCTGATGTTGTCGGAGGCAATGGGCATTACGGGACATGACATTATGTTTTCCTCCAATGCAACTCCGGCAGAAGAATTTGTCTATGCGGATAAGCTTGGGGCGATCATCAATCTGGATGATTTCACCCATATTGAATTTTTGGAAAAGACCATCGGACATATTCCAAAGACGATCAGCTGCCGTTACAATCCGGGTGGGCTTTTTAAGATCAGCACAGATATTATGGACAATCCGGGAGACGCCAAGTACGGCATGACTACAGAGCAGATTTTCGAGGCATATAAAATACTGAAAGAAAAAGGAGCCGAGGAGTTTGGGCTGCACGCATTTTTGGCAAGCAATACAGTGACCAATGAATACTATCCGACACTTGCAAAAGTACTTTTTGAGCTGGCAGTAAAACTGCAAAAGGAGACGGGGGCGCACATCAAATTTATCAATCTTTCCGGTGGGATCGGAATCCCTTACAGACCGGATCAGGAGCCAAACGATATTCGTATCATCGGTGAGGGAGTAAGAAAGGTGTATGAGGAAGTGTTGGTGCCTGCGGGCATGGGCGATGTCGCTATCTACACAGAGCTTGGCCGTTTTATGATGGGGCCGTATGGTTGTCTTGTGACAAAGGCTGTTCATGAGAAACATACGTACAAAGAATATATTGGGTGTGATGCCTGTGCGGCGAACCTGATGCGTCCGGCTATGTACGGTGCATATCATCATATTACGGTGATGGGAAAAGAAAATGAACCTTGTACCCACAAGTACGATATCACAGGTTCTCTCTGTGAAAACAATGACAAATTTGCAGTTGACCGTATGCTGCCGAAGATCGATATAGGAGATTTTCTTGTCATCCACGATACGGGAGCGCATGGATTTGCAATGGGCTATAATTATAATGGAAGATTAAAATCAGCAGAAATCCTTTTGAAGGAAGATGGAAGTACGCAGCTGATCCGCCGCGCGGAAACTCCTCAGGACTATTTTGCAACATTTGATTGTTTTGATATTGGAGAAAAACTGGCAAAGAGGTAAAAGAAAGAAGGGCATCCCAAAGTCATAAAATGACCAGGGATGCCTTGATACTTTCATATTGAAATTTAAGTTCGAAAGTGATATAGTAGTCATATGCAGATATGGTTCATCGGTAGAACGCTAGCTTCCCAAGCTGGAAAGGCGGGTTCGACTCCCGTTATCTGCTTTTAATATTGTTTTCAGTACATCCTTTAATGAAAAAGGGTGTTTTTTGTTTTCGAAGAAAAGAGCTTGCTTTGTTCTGAAATCACAAAAGTAAAAAAAGCCTTTCATCAAAAGAAAGACTTTTTCATGCAGGTGGTGGGACTTGAACCCACACGAAGTTGCCCTCGCAAGATTTTGAGTCTTGTGCGTCTGCCATTCCGCCACACCTGCTTGTATTTTATTGTTCGTCACATCGGCTACGTGTTATAAGATACCATTTTGAGAGTGGTTTGTCAACAATTATTTTTAATTTTTTAAACAATTTTGCATTTTTAGTTTTTTCATTGAATCCGGATGTTTTAAAGCATTTCCTGAAGACCAGAATAAATCTGCTTTTAAAATGGATGGTTTTCGTGTAGAATAAGGAACAGAGTATTTTAAGGAAACAAGAAATCAGAAAAGGATAGGAATATGAGCGAAAAGATAGTTTTGATGGACGGGCATAGTATTTTGAACCGTGCTTTCTACGGGATTCCAGACCTTACGAATGCGGAAGGTCTGCATACAAATGCAGTATATGGATTTTTGAATATCATGATGAAAATATTGGATGAGGAGAAACCAGAGTACCTGACAGTTGCCTTTGATGTGCATGCTCCTACCTTCCGGCATGAAATGTACGAGCAGTATAAAGGGACGAGAAAGCCGATGGCAGAGGAGTTAAGACAGCAAGTGCCTGTGATGAAGGATGTGCTCAAAGCCATGGGCATCAAGATCGTGGAAAAAGCCGGGCTTGAAGCAGACGACTTGATCGGAACGCTGGCGGGAAGATGCGAGGCGCGTGGCATGGAAGTCGCTGTCATTTCCGGGGACAGAGATTTGCTGCAGCTTGCTACAGAGCATATAAAAATAAGAATTCCAAAAACAAAACAGGGAAAAACGGAGATTGAGGATTATTATGCCAAGGATGTCAAAGAACGTTATCAGGTCACACCAAAAGAATTTATAGATGTGAAAGCTTTGATGGGAGATGTTTCAGACAATATTCCGGGGGTTCCGAGTATTGGGGAGAAGACAGCTACGAAAATCATCGTGGAGTACGGTACGATTGAAAATGCATATGAACATGTGGAAGAACTCAAACCGCCAAGAGCTGCAAAAGCTTTGAATGAATACATGGAACAGGCAAGGATGAGCAAGGAACTGGCTACTATTGAAACCAATGCGGACATCCCGTACAACCTTGAGGAAGCAAGAATGAAAGATTTTTATACCGAGGAGGCCTATCAATGGTTTCAAAGACTTCAGTTTAAAAATCTGCTTGCCCGATTTGAGACAAAGATGACAGAAAATGACATTGAAACAGTCTTTCGAGTGATCCAGAAAAAGTCGGAAGCCACAAATGTGCTGGAAAAGGCAAAGATGGCAGCGCTTGTAGGAATCGCGCTGGAAAAGAACACGGAAAATGTACTCCCCCTTTTTGCCAGCCAGGCTCCATGTTCCGGGCTCGGTCTTGCATTTGGAGAAGGAGAGATTTATAAAATCGAAATTGGGGAGGAGATTTCCTTATCCTGGCTTTCCGAAAAGGTCAGAGAGCTTTCCGAAAAGGCAAGGCTTTCCTTTTTCCGATTAAAAGAGAGCATGAAGGCGTTTCCTTTGGAAGACAGTGCAGACTGTTATGATGTGCACCTGGCAGCATATCTTTTAAATCCTCTTAAATCCAGCTATGAGATTGACGATGTGGCCAGAGAATACTTGAACTTGATCATAGATGAAAAATTAGAAGTATGGCAGAAGACATGTTATGAAGCACTTACGGTATGGAAAGTGGTTGATGTGCTTGACAGAAAACTGGAAGAGGAAGGCATGAAAGATTTGTTTGATGAAATCGAGATGCCCCTTGTATTTGCGCTTCGTGATATGGAAGAGGCGGGCGTAAAGGTGGAAACTGAGGCCTTAAAGACATATGGTGCTCAACTTGGAGAGCGGATTGCAGATCTGGAAAAAGAGATTTATGAAGGCGCGGGAAAAGAATTCAATATCAACTCACCAAAGCAGCTTGGGCTTGTATTGTTCGAGGATTTAAAACTGCCGCATGGAAAGAAGACGAAAAGCGGATATTCTACAGCTGCGGACATTTTAGAAAAACTTGCGCCGGATTATCCAATCGTATCCAAAGTGTTGGAGTACAGACAGCTTGCAAAACTAAAATCAACTTATGCGGATGGACTCATTCAATTTGTCCAGGAGGACGGAAGGATCCACGGGACGTTCCATCAGACTGTAACGGCGACAGGAAGGATCAGCAGTGCGGATCCAAATCTTCAAAATATTCCGGTGCGCATGGAATTGGGAAGGCTGATACGGAAAGTGTTTGTGCCAAGAGAAGGGTATGTGTTTGTGGATGCAGATTATTCACAGATTGAACTTCGTGTTCTTGCACATTGTTCCGGGGATGAGGCACTGATTCAGGCGTATAAAGAAAAAGAGGATATCCACCGCATCACTGCCTCCCAGGTTTTTCATGTACCATTTGAGAAAGTGACGGATCTGCAGCGGCGAAATGCCAAGGCGGTTAATTTTGGGATTGTATACGGAATCAGCTCCTTTGGACTGAGCCAGGATCTGAGTATTACAAGGAAGGAAGCACAGACCTATATTGAACGGTATTTTGAGACGTATCCCGGCATCAAGAAGTTTTTGGATGATACAGTTGAATTTGCAAAAAAAGAAGGATATGTAAAAACATTGTTTGGAAGAAGGCGTCCGATCCCGGAATTGTCCTCCAGCAATTTTATGCAGAGGAATTTTGGTGAGAGGGTGGCAATGAACGCTCCGATTCAGGGGACGGCTGCAGATATAATGAAGATCGCCATGATCAATGTCAATCATGCGTTGAAAGAAAAAAATCTCCGCTCCAGGATCGTACTTCAGGTACACGATGAACTTTTAGTGGAGACACATAAAGATGAGGTGGATGAAGTGAAGGCGATTTTAAAAGAAAAGATGGAAAAAGCAGCCAAGCTGGCAGTTCCTCTTGATATTGGGATGAGCGTGGGAAACAATTGGTATGAGGCGAAATAAAGATGAAGATCATAGGGATCACCGGCGGAGTAGGTGCCGGTAAAAGTACAGTGTTAAGAGAATTGCAAAGCCGCTATCATGCAGCCATATGTGAGGCGGACGAAGTGGCGAGAAATTTAGAGGAGCCGGGAGAAAAATGCTACGAAGAGATTGTCAGAGTATTTGGAGCGGAAATCTTAAAAGAGGACCGTTCCATTGACCGGGCAAAACTGGCTGCGATCGTGTTTGGTAATGCCCGGAAACGTAAGCAGTTAAATGGTATAGTTCACCCGGCTGTGAAACGGGAGATCATAAGAAGGATCCAAAAAGAACAGGAGAGGGGGAGCAGCCTTTTTGTCATCGAGGCGGCTCTTCTTCTGGAAGAGCATTATGAGACCATCTGTGATGAGATATGGTATATTTACACAGAGGAGTCGGTGCGCAGAAAAAGGCTGAAATCGTCCAGGGGATATAGTGATGAGAAAATTGATGCAATCCTGCGCTCACAGCAGACAGAAGAGACTTTCCGTGCTTTGTGCCAGAGGGTCATCCACAATGGGGAAGATTTTGGAAGGACTTGCGGAGAACTGGAAAAAGCAGTAGAATCTATCTGTCAAAAATAAAACAGATTAAAAAATCAGAGATAGAAGTATAAAAGAGGAGAGCAGGTACATATGAGATTATGCAGTATAGCCAGCGGCAGCAGTGGAAATTGTATTTATGCCGGGAGCGATTCCACTCACATTTTGGTGGATACGGGGATCAGCAGAAAAAGAATCGAGGAAGGGCTTTGCACACTTGGCATCAAAGGGGATGAACTTGCAGGGATTTTGATTACCCATGAGCATTCGGACCACATCCAGGGGCTTGGAGTATTCAGCAGAAAATATGGAATCCCAATCTTTGGCACACCGGGGACTCTTCAGGGGATACGTCAGTGCAGGAGCCTTGGGGTAATGCCGGACGGACTTTTTCACGAAATCCATGTGGATGAAAGCTTTGAAATCGGTGATCTTGGCGTCCATCCATTTAAGATTTCCCACGACGCCAACGAGCCATGCGGGTTTCGGATCGAAAATGGCGGGAAAGCTGTGGCTGTGGCTACGGACCTAGGAATTTACGATGACTATACAGTGGACCGCCTGAGAAATCTGGACGGTATTCTTTTGGAAGCAAACCATGATATCCATATGCTGGAGGTTGGACCGTATCCATATCCGCTCAAACAAAGAGTAAGAGGGGACAGAGGGCATTTATCAAATGAATTGTCAGGCCGTCTCCTTTGTGATATACTACATGATAACTTGCAGTTTGCCATACTTGGACATCTGAGCAAAGAGAATAACTATGCAGAGCTTGCATATGAGACGGTAAAACTGGAAGTCTCCCTTGGGGATAATCCATACAAGGGCGATGATATTCGTCTTCTCGTGGCAAAAAGAGACCAGGTATCAGAAATAATGAGTATATAAATTTCAGGAGGAATAAGCCGTGAAAAAAGGAATTATTACAGTTGTTGGAAAAGATTGTGTTGGAATTACCGCAAAAGTCTGCACTTATTTAGCTGAGAATCAGATTAATATTCTCGATATTTCACAGACCATTGTCCAGAATTATTTCAATATGATGATGGTTGTGGATATGGACAAGACAGAGAAAAAGTTTTCTGAAGTGGCAGAGGAACTTAAAGAAGTGGGTCTGTCTATCGGAGTGGACGTCCACTGCCAGAACGAAGAAATTTTTGAAAAGATGCACAGATTATAAGATCCGGCGGCATTCATGCTCGAAATTCAGAAAGGAATAGGCGAAAATGATTAATGTATTTGAAGTAAATGAGACAAATAAGATGATTCAGGAAGAGAATCTGGATGTCAGGACCATTACGCTGGGAATCAGTCTTTTGGATTGTGTGGATTCCAATCTGGATGTCCTGAATCAGAATATCTATGACAAGATCACAACAACGGCAAAGGACCTCGTGAAAGTGGGAGAAGAGATTGAACAGGAATTCGGAATTCCGATCGTGAACAAAAGAATCTCCATCACCCCGGTATCATTGGTCGGAGCGTCCGCATGTAAAAGTCCGGATGATTATGTAAGCATTGCAAAGACGCTCGACAGGGCGGCAAAAGCAGTGGGAATCAATTTTATCGGAGGATATTCTGCGCTTGTATCAAAGGCCATGACAAAGAGTGAGGAGTATTTGATCCGCTCCATTCCAAAGGCACTTGCCTCCACAGAATTTTTGTGCAGTTCTGTCAATGTAGGATCCACAAAGACAGGTATCAATATGGATGCAGTCAAACTGTGCGGAGAGATTGTAAAAGAAACCGCAAGGATGACAAAAGAAAACGATTCCTGCGGCTGCTCCAAACTTGTCATTTTCTGCAATGCACCGGACGACAATCCGTTTATGGCAGGGGCATTTCTCGGGGTTACGGAAGGGGATGCAGTGATCAATGTCGGGGTCAGCGGTCCTGGCGTTGTGAAACGCGCTCTTGAGAAAGTGCGCGGAGAAAATTTCGAAGTTCTCTGTGAGACGATCAAAAAGACCGCATTCAAGGTTACGAGAGTCGGGCAGCTTGTAGCAGGAAAGGCATCTCAAAAGCTGGGGGTTCCGTTTGGTATTGTGGATTTGTCGCTTGCACCGACGCCGACGATCGGAGACAGTGTGGCGGAAATTCTGGAGGAGATCGGTCTTGAAAGAGTGGGAGCTCCTGGTACTACGGCAGCGCTCGCGCTGTTAAATGATCAGGTGAAAAAGGGCGGTGTGATGGCATCCTCCTATGTAGGCGGTTTAAGCGGCGCGTTTATTCCGGTCAGCGAGGATCAGGGAATGATCGATGCGGTTTTGGAAGGTGCCCTGACATTGGAAAAATTGGAGGCAATGACCTGTGTCTGCTCTGTAGGTCTCGATATGATCGCTATCCCGGGGAAAACCTCTGCAGCTACGATTTCCGGAATCATTGCAGACGAGATGGCAATTGGAATGATAAACCAGAAGACAACAGCAGTGCGCATCATCCCTGTCATTGGAAAAGATGTTGGGGAACAGGCCGAGTTTGGCGGACTGCTTGGTTATGCGCCGATCATGCCGGTCAATGAATTTTCATGCGAAAAGTTTATTGGACGTGGCGGAAGAATTCCGGCACCAATCCATAGTTTTAAAAATTAAAAAGGAAAAGGTACTATGAAAAGAGTAGCAATTGTGACAGACAGTAACAGCGGGATCACTCAGGCTCAGGCAAGGGAGCTTGGTATATCAGTCGTGCCGATGCCGTTTTTCATTGATGAAAAGTTGTATTTTGAAGATATCACGCTTTCCCAGGAGGAATTTTATGAGAAACTGAAAGCGGATTCAGACATCAAGACTTCTCAGCCATCCCCGGGGGATATTCTGGAGCTTTGGGATGGACTTCTGAAAGAATACGAGGAGATTGTCCACATCCCAATGTCATCAGGACTCAGCAGTTCTTGTGAGATGGCTGTGATGCTGTCCGCTGACTACGAAGGAAAGGTGTGGGTTGTGGATAACCGAAGAATATCCGTGACCCAAAGGCAGGCTGTTTTGGATGCGATCGCGCTTGCAAAAAAAGGGCATGGCGGAAAGGAAATCCAAAAGATTTTGGAAAAACGCGCACAGGATTCCAGTATTTATATTACCGTGGATACATTGAAATACCTGAAAAAAGGCGGAAGAATCACACCTGCAGCTGCGGCTATCGGAACAGTTTTGAATTTAAAACCAGTGCTGCAGATTCAGGGAGGAAAGCTGGATGCCTATGCAAAGGTAAGAGGCTTTAAGCAGGCAAAGAAAGTGATGCTGGAGGCCATGGAAAAAGATCTGCTGCACCGTTTTGAGGGGCAAAAAGTGCATCTGGAAGCAGCTTACACTTGTTCCGATGAAGAGGCAGAAAAATGGAAAGAGGAGATAGAAGACCGTTTTTCAGATTATGAAGTGCACATGGACCGGCTTTCTCTGAGCGTTGCCTGTCATATTGGACCGGGTGCCATGGCAATTGCCTGTTCAAAGAAATTGGACGAGCTGGATGAAAGGTAAAAATGAACAAAATGAGCCGGTACCATTATTGAGAATGCAAAAAGCGGACAATCCTTCCGGATGGGGAGGGTTGTCCGCTTTGTATATTGCAGGATTTAAAGAATGACCATTTGCTGCTTTATGGGGATGGAAAACGAAGTTTTGAATTTATCCGTGATGACGGATTCATAAAGAGCATCCCGTTTCATCTCGCGCACAGCAGCCTGGGCAGCTCCAAAAGAAAGGGAGCTATACCTGGGGGGATTGGTTAAAAGTGGGAGGGATCCCTTTGATTTCAGTATTGTAAACAGATTCTGTTTTTCTTTCCGCAATCCCAAAATACGGATAAATCTGTGAGGGAAGAGTTGGGACTCCTTTTCCTCTTCTTTTGTGATCTTTAAAAGAATATGAAAAAGAATCCGGCAGATCCTTGTGTAAGTGATCTCCTTTGTTTTTAGAACCTGGCAGAATTGGTGAAAGGAGATAAATTTTGGGGAGCATCGCGCAATACGGTGGGCAATATCGCTGGTTACATCCACATATCTTTGAAGACTTTCGGCATCTTCCTCCAAAAGACGGTATCTTAAAAGAAGGGAAAAGTCTTCTTCAAAGACAGGGAAACGCAAACCATATCCGTTTTCAATAAGCGGAAGGCAATTTTGCGGAATATACAAGGAAAGTTTGTCATCCAAATGTGAGCGTGGATCGTGTTCTTTCAAAAAATTGCGGATAGAGGTGGCGGAACTGAAGGTTCCCTCCAAAAACGCCTCGCGGTATTCGGATCCCACCCGTTTGATTGTGCATGGTGTAATATTGCTTTTTCGACGGATGAGCGCTTTCAAATATTCCACTGCAAGGATATTGTTGGAGGTGCCAAGCAGGGAGGTTTCCGAAAAATCTTTTCCAAGGCAGGAGGATAAGGCTTTTGCCCTGGCAGCAGGAAAGGAGAGCCCGGATTTTAAATGGGATCTCAGATTTTCTCTGTATTTTTGAGGTTCATCCGCGAGAATGGATGCAGCCTCCCATAAGGGGCCTATGTTTCCGCACTCGCTTCCGAAACAGAGAGCGTCCACACATCCAAGACTGTCCAGAAGGGAGACAGCTCCGAATGCAAAAAGCTCTGCGCTGCCGAGCGCATATAAACTTGGAAGTTCCACAACCATATCTACGCCGTTTTGCAGGGCTGCAAGACAGCGCAGATGTTTTGGTATGATTGCAGGAGTACCGCGTTGGACATAGTTGCCACTCATGACAGCGATGACGGCATCTGCCCCTGTTATTTTTTTTGCCATTTCAATGTGATATTTATGTCCATTGTGAAATGGATTATATTCGGTGATCAATCCGACAATTTTCATGAATTTTCCTTTCTGAATTCTTGCATATATTTTTTGAAACGATTATACTATAAATTGTTGGATTATGCAAAAATCATTTTTTACATTAATACAAAAGCAGAACAAAGGGGGAGCAGGTATGACGCCGGAAGAAATCAAAGATTATCTCGATAAGCGAAAATACAAAGAATTAAAAGACGTACTGGAAGATCTGCACCCCGTCGATATCGCGGAGCTTTTGGAAGAATTTAATGACGATAAACAGATCATTTTGGCATTTCGGCTTTTGGCAAAAGAAGATGCGGCGGAAGTGTTTACTTATCTGAACAGCGATATGCAGGAAACGCTGATCAATGCGTTGACTGACTCGGAGCTGGAAGAGATCATGGAAGAAATGTATCTGGATGATACCGCAGATATTCTGGAGGAGATGCCTGCAAATGTAGTGGACCGTCTCCTTATGATGACAGATGAAGAGACAAGAAAGCAGATCAATATTCTTTTAAATTATCCGGAGGACAGTGCAGGCAGCATTATGAATGTGGACTACATCGGTCTGCGCAAGGATATGACTGTCGGCGAAGCAATTTTGAAGATCCGGCAGGTTGGACTGAACAGAGAGACTATCTATACATGTTATGTGACAGAAAAACGAAAACTGATCGGCGTAGTCGATGTCAAGGACCTCCTTACAACCGGAGACAATACAAAAATCGAGGAGATCATGGATACAGCCACACTGTTTGCTTATACTCATGATGACCAGGAGGATGTGGCGACGAGTATTAAGAAATACGGACTGGTCGCTATGCCGATCGTTGATTATGAGCAGTGTATGGTAGGGATTGTCACTGTAGACGATGCGATGATGGTATTGCAGGAAGAGGCTACAGAAGATATCAGCGTAATGGCTGGTATGAGTCCGAACGAGGATGACTATTTTGGAACTTCTGTGCTCAAGCACGCGAAGAACCGATGTCCGTGGCTGTTGTTTTTGATGCTTTCTGCCACGTTTTCCGGACTGGCACTGGATCATTACGCGCCTGTGCTTGCGGCTATGCCCATTTTAAATACTTTTGTGCCAATGCTGACAGGAACCGGAGGAAACTGTGGCTCTCAGAGTTCCACTTTGATGATTCGCGGAATCTCTGTCGGAGAGATTGAATTTAAAGACATTTTTAAAGTTATGTTCAAAGAGCTGCGGATTGCGCTTGTTGTTGGAGTTTTCCTTGCCATTGCAAATGGAATCCGCGTGGTGATCATGTACGATCAGCCGATGCTTGCATTTGTTCTTGGACTTACTTTGGTCGCAGTTGTGTGCATTGCAAAATTGATAGGGTGCGTACTGCCGATGGCTGCAAAAAAGTGCGGACTGGATCCAGCGCTGATGGCTGCTCCGCTCATCTCAACCATTTTGGATACAACGACGGTGGTTGTATATTTTACAATTGCAAGCCGGATTTTTCATATATAAAACGGTATTGAAAATGTGCATTTTCAATGCCGTTTTTACTTTTTGTATTAAAAAAGAGACAAGCCCAAGCCTTGTATACAAAAATAAGTTGCGTTATAATAGCTATATGTGAGAAAAATTTGGAAAGGAGTCCTTGGAAATGGGATTTATTGATGTTATCAAAGAAAAAGCAAAAGCTGATGTAAAAACAATCGTACTTCCGGAAACAGAAGATGCAAGAACATATGAAGCTGCGGAGGCAATTTTAAAAGAAGGAACAGCAAGACTGATCCTGATAGGAAGCAAAGAAGAGATTGAGAAAAACAGAGGCAACTTTGATATCAGCAAAGCAGAGATCGTGGATCCTGCAACAAGTGATAAGACAGAGGCATATATCGCAAAATTAGTGGAACTCAGACAGAAAAAAGGAATGACAGAAGAGCAGGCAAGAGAGTTTCTCCTGCACAATTATCCGTATTATGGAGTCATGATGGTAAAAATGGGAGATGCGGACGGTATGGTTTCCGGGGCATGTCATTCAACAGCGGACACACTTCGTCCATGCCTTCAGATTCTGAAAACAAAACCGGGAACAAAACTTGTATCCGCATTCTTTATCATGGTCGTTCCCGACTGTGAGATGGGTGAAAACGGAACGTTTGTATTCGGGGACTGCGGCCTGAACCAGAATCCAACGCCGGAAGAGCTGGCAGCGATCGCGTTGTCCTCAGCGGAAAGTTTCAGACAGCTTGTCGGAGCAGAACCTAAAGTGGCAATGCTTTCTCATTCCACAATGGGCAGTGCAAAACATGATGATGTCACAAAAGTAGTGGAAGCTGTAAAGATCGCCAAGGAAGAGGCACCGGACCTTCAGATCGACGGAGAATTGCAGCTGGATGCAGCAATCGTGCCGTCTGTGGGAGCATCCAAGGCACCGAACAGCAAAGTGGCAGGACATGCCAATGTATTGATCTTCCCGGATCTGGATGCTGGAAACATCGGATATAAATTAGTGCAAAGACTGGCAAAAGCAGAAGCGTATGGCCCGATGACTCAGGGAATCGCAGCTCCGGTCAACGATCTGTCCAGAGGATGCAGTGCAAAAGATATTGAAGGCGTTGTAGCGATCACAGCAGTACAGTGTCAGAGTAAATAAGGAGACAACAGGAAGGAGAAAAAATCGTGAAAATTTTAGTAATCAATTGTGGGAGTTCTTCACTGAAATATCAGTTGATAGACATGGAGCATGAGGGAGTGCTTGCAAAGGGGCTTTGTGAAAGAATCGGAATCGATGGCTCAAGATTGACGCATAAACCTACAGGAAAGGAAAAATTTGAAGTGGAAAAACCAATGAAAGACCACAGAGTGGCTGTTGAGATGGTTTTGGAAGCACTTCAGGATAAAGATCACGGAGTGATCGATAGCAGAGACGACATCTCTGCTATCGGACACCGTGTACTCCATGCAGGAACTGTCTACAGCGATGCGACAATTGTCACGGAAGATGTAAAGAAGGTCATCCGCGACTGTTTCCCGCTCGGGCCTTTGCACAATCCGGCAAACTTGATCGGAATCGAAGCGTGTGAGGCAGCCATGCCTGGAAAACCGAATATCGCAGTGTTTGACACTGCTTTTGGTATGAAAATGCCGGACAAGGCAGCAATGTATGCAATACCATATGAATATTATGAAAAATACGGAATCAGAAGATATGGATTCCACGGGACAAGCCATATGTTTGTTTCACGTGAGACGATCAAACGCCTCGGAAAAGACGATGCAAAAGTGATCGTGTGCCATCTTGGAAACGGGGCCAGTATATCCGCGTCCATTGGCGGAAAATGTGTGGATACAAGTATGGGACTGACACCTTTGGAAGGTCTGATCATGGGGACAAGAAGCGGTGATGTGGATCCGGCTGTTCTGCAGTTTATCTGCAACCACGAGAATATTAGCGTGGATGAAATGTTGGATATTTTAAATAAAAAATCAGGAATCCTTGGATTAAGCGGTGTCTCCTCTGATTTTCGAGATGTGATCAAAGCTGCCGGTGAAGGAAATGAGCGCGCCAAGATGGCACTTGATGCTTTCAAATACCGTGTGGTAAAATATATCGGCGGATACACAGCGTCCATGAACGGTGTGGATGCGATCACATTTACAGCCGGAGTCGGTGAAAACAATGTGTTGCTGAGAAAAGAGATTTGTGATTATCTTGGATATCTGGGTGTAAAGATCGATGACCAGGCAAATAGCGAGGCTATGGGGCAGGAGAGGGAAATTTCCACAGCAGATTCAAAAGTGAAGGTGTATGTGATTCCGACAAATGAAGAGCTCGCCATTGCAAGAGAGACACAGGCGCTTGTATCATAGAGTTACAAAATATTCAAAAGGATGCCTGTAAAAATAGTTGACAAAATATTTTTACATGGTATAATAGTCAAGGTGTGAATAGGAGCAAGAAAAATGTTAATTGACCTATCAGAAGTTTTATCCGGAAATCAGAAGACGATCAGCCGGGATGCAAAGATGGAGATGAAGGAGATTCATCTTTCGCAGGGATATTTTCCAGTCAAGGAGACATCTCCTGTATCTTTGAATATCGAGCGCATCAAAAGAAAAGAACTGAGGATCACCGGTACGGCTGATGTGCGGGTGCAGATTCCGTGCGACAGATGTCTGAAAGAGGTGGATGTAGATTTCCATCTTCAGATTGAAAAGCATGTGGATTTGGATACTGATACGGAAAAACCAGACCAAGAATTGGATGAATCGAATTTTATTGACGGATACAATCTTGACGTAGACAAATTACTCTATAATGAGATTTTGATAGGATGGCCGATGAAAATTCTATGTAGCGAAGACTGTAAAGGGATTTGCAACGTATGTGGTCAAAACCTAAATGAGGGAGATTGTGACTGTGAAGACACAAGTCTTGACCCTAGAATGTCAGTTATCCGCGATTTGTTTAAGAATTTTAAGGAGGTGTAACCTATGTCAATCTGCCCAAAGAATAAATCTTCTAAAGCAAGAAGAGATAAAAGAAGAGCTAACTGGAAAATGAGCGCTCCGAATTTGGTAAAATGCAGCAAATGCGGCGAATTAACAATGCCTCACAGAGTCTGCAAAGCTTGTGGCTCTTACAACAAACGTGAAATCATTTCTGTTGACTAATGAAAACAGAAGGACCCCTGCCAAATGGCAGGGGTTTTTTATTCTATAGGGGAGGGGGAGTAGAAGTGGGCTCGCCCGCTTTGTTCTGATATTAGAAAAGAATATACTATTGATTTTTATGGGGATGTCTAGTAAAATTATACCAGCAATGCTAGGAGGAGAGATAATGTCAGATATCACAAGAGTCGCAGTGGATGCGATGGGAGGCGACAATGCTCCGGGTGAAATCATTAAAGGAGCGGTAGATGCGGTCAACAAAAGGAAGGATTTGAAAGTTTTGCTGGTTGGCCGACAGGCTTTGATCGAAAATGAGCTGAAAGCCTGTACGTATGAGAAAGAGCAGATTGAAGTTGTCAATGCCGAGGAGGTTATCGAAACAGCCGAGCCGCCTGTGAATGCAATTCGGAAAAAAAAGGACTCATCGATCGTTGTTGCCATGAATATGGTAAAAAGAGGAGATGCGGATGCATTTGTCTCTGCTGGAAGTACCGGTGCTGTTCTTGTAGGAGGACAAGTTTTGGTAGGACGTATCAAGGGCGTTGAGAGACCGCCGCTTGCACCGCTCATTCCAACGGAAAAAGGAGCGTCACTGCTGATCGACTGTGGGGCCAATGTGGATGCGAGGCCATCTCACCTTGTGCAATTTGCGAAGATGGGTGCGATCTATATGGAGAACATCGTAGGAATCCACAATCCGAAAGTTGCGATCGTCAATATCGGAGCAGAGGAAGAAAAAGGAAACGCACTCGTAAAAGAGACATTTCCGATGCTCAAAGCTTGCAAAGACATTAATTTTATCGGCAGCATCGAGGCCAGGGAAATCCCAAAAGGAATGGCAGACGTGATTGTCTGTGAGGCGTTTGTGGGAAATGTCATTTTAAAATTGTACGAAGGAGTGGGCTCTGTGCTGATCAAAAAAATGAAACAGAGCATGATGACTTCACTCAAAACAAAAATCGGAGCATTGCTTATAAAACCTGCCTTAAAAGAGACGCTGAAAGGATTTGACTTAAGCGAACATGGGGGCGCGCCTTTGCTTGGACTGAACGGACTTGTCGTTAAAACCCACGGAAGTTCCAAGGCAAAGGAAGTATCCAATTCCATCATTCAATGTATTGCATTCAAACAGCAGGGAATTAATGAGAAGATTCGCGGATGCATACAAAAAGAAGAATTATAATGAAATGTAGGAAGGAAGTAAACAATGGAATTTGAAAAATTGCAGGATATTATTGTTGATGTATTAAATGTAAACAAAGAAGAAATTACAATGGAGACAAAGTTTGTCGACGATTTGGGAGCCGATTCGCTGGATATTTTCCAGATCATTATGGGGATTGAAGAAGAATTCGGCGTAGATATTGACAACGAAGAGGCAGAAAAAATCGTAACTGTGGGGGACGCAGTGGAACAGATTAAAAACGCAGTAAACTGATGAAGTGAACTATCGGAAAAGCCCGGACGGGCTTTTTCGTTTTATAACAGAAAGGCTGAACATGTATAAAAATATAAAGGAACTGGAAAAAACAATTGGATATCATTTTTCGGATTTTCACCTTCTGGAGCATGCGCTGACTCACAGCTCCTACACAAATGAAAAGCACTTGAAAAAACAGGAGTGCAACGAGAGAATGGAATTTTTAGGGGACGCTGTTCTGGAGCTTGTATCCAGTGAGTTTCTTTTTCATGAAAATCCGGATATGCCGGAGGGTGAACTGACAAAGACGAGGGCCAGTATGGTCTGTGAGCAGGCTCTGGCATTTTGCGCAAAGGAGATCCGGCTTGGGGAATATTTGTTCCTGGGCAAAGGAGAGGAGACCACTGGCGGGCGGAAAAGAGATTCCGTGACCTCAGATGCTCTGGAGGCTTTGATTGGTGCCATTTATCTGGACGGTGGTTTTGCTAGTGCAAAAGAGTTCATCCATAAGTTTATTCTCAACGACCTGGAGAACAAAAAACTCTTTTTTGATAGCAAGACTATCCTGCAGGAGATCGTTCAGGCAGAGATGGAAGAGGAGATTTTCTACAAGCTGCTCAAAGAAGAAGGCCCGGATCACAACAAAACCTTCTACAGCGCTGTGCTCATTGGAGAAGATGTGTATGGGAAAGGGAGCGGACGGACAAAGAAAGCGGCAGAGCAGCAGGCTGCCTATCATGCCATATTAAATATACGGGACAGAAAGTAAAAACAGGTGAATTATGTATCTGAAAAGTATTGAAGTACAGGGATTTAAATCCTTTGCAAATAAAATACTGTTTGAATTCCACAATGGAATTACTGGCATTGTCGGGCCTAACGGAAGCGGAAAGAGCAATGTGGCGGATGCGGTCAGGTGGGTGCTCGGGGAACAGCGGGCTAAGCAGCTTCGCGGAGGAAATATGCAGGATGTCATTTTCTCAGGGACAGAGAACAGAAAGCCTTTAAGCTATGCATCTGTTGCCATTACCCTGGACAACTCGGACCATAAGCTGGCTGTGGATTACCAGGAGGTGACAGTCACAAGAAAGCTGTACCGTTCCGGTGAGAGTGAATACCTTATCAACGGGACTGCCTGCAGGCTGAAGGATGTCAATGAGCTGTTCTACGACACGGGAATCGGAAAAGAGGGGTATTCCATCATTGGACAGGGACAGATAGACAAAATCCTAAGCGGACGTCCGGAGGACAGAAGAGAGCTTTTTGATGAGGCAGCCGGAATTGTAAAATTTAAGCGCAGAAAAGCCATGTCTGTAAAAAAGCTGGAGGATGAAAGGCAAAACCTTGTCCGAGTAAATGATATCCTTTCGGAGTTGGAAAAACAGGTGGGACCTCTTAAACGACAGTCTGAGGTGGCAAAGGAATACATCAAAAAGAAAGAAGAGTTAAAGGTGCTCGACATTAATGTATTCCTATTGGAGACAGAAAAACTTCGGGCGGAAATTAAAGTTCTGGAAGAAAAGCTTTCCAATGCAAGGGAAGAGCAAAAGGAGACGGACAGTGCTTTTGAGAAGGCAAAGGCAGAGTATGAGAGGCTGGAGGAAGAGCAGGAAAAATCGGATCTCCATATAGAAAAACTGCGCACAAGGAAGAATGAGACTAACCTTTTGCGGCAACAGATGGAAAACCAGATTGCCCTTTTCCAGGAGCAGATCCGCAGCATCCACTCCAATGAGGAGCATTATCTGCAAAGGCTTGCATCCATTGGGGAGGAAGAAAAGAGAAGGGAAGGACAGAAGAAGACATTTCTAAGTGAGATGGAGTCGCTGGGAAAGGAGCTTTCGGACAAAAAACTTTGCCAGAGCAAAATGCAGGAGCGCCAGGAAAAAATTCAGATGCAGTTGATGCAGATGGAGAGGGAACTGGAGGATAAGAAGGCTGCATTGATGGAGATGCTTGGCGGGCGCGCGTCCACAAAGGCAAAGATCCAGCATTTTGATACGCTTATGGAGCAGATCCGGGTGCGAAAATCCGAGATCCACAAGCGGCTCATAGAACAGCAGCAGGAGATTGAGGTACAGAATCAGTTTCTGGCAAAGCATGAAGAAGAGTTAAAGGGGACCTCCGCAAAGATCGGAAAGCTTGTGGAAGAACAAAAGACCTGGGAAGAGCAGATAGAGAAACTGCAGGCAGAAATTTCTGAGAAGACAAGACAGGTTCAGATCGGACAAAATGCCTACCACAGGGAGAGCTCCAGACTGGAGTCGCTGAAAAATATCACAGAGCGCTATGACGGATACGGAAACAGTATCCGCCGTGTGATGGAACAGAAAAACAAGGTGAAAGGCCTTCTTGGTGTTGTGGCGGATATTATCAAAGTGGAAAAGGAGTACGAGGTCGCTATTGAGACAGCACTTGGAGGAAGTATCCAGAATGTAGTCACAGAAGATGAGGGCACAGCAAAGGAAATGATCTCTTTTCTAAAAAGAAACAAGTATGGGCGTGCTACTTTTCTGCCTCTTACAAGTATGCGGCAGGGGGTAGAGTTTAAGACATTGTCTGCATTGCAGGAAAAGGGAGTCATCGGGCTTGCCAATGCGCTTGTAAAAACGGAAAAGCGCTATGAAGGACTTGCTGCAAATCTCCTCGGAAGGACGCTTGTGGTACAGAGTATTGATGACGGCATTGCGCTGGCGAGAAAATATCATCAGAGTCTCCGCATAGTTACCCTGGAGGGGGAACTGATCAATCCTGGCGGAGCTATGACAGGAGGGGCATTCAAAAATGCCAGCAATCTTCTCGGAAGGCGAAGAGAGATTGAAGAATTTGAAAAAACAGTGGAGCAGCTGGGAAAAGAGCTAAAGGAAGCGGAAACAGCACTAGCGCAGGCAAAAGAAGAAAGAGCAGGGTATTATAAAACACTGGACGGCTCTCAGCAAAAACTGCAGGAGCTCTATGTGGAACAGAATACAGCCAAGATGAATTATGACCAGGTGAAGGCAAAAAAACAGGAAGTCTCCAAGGCTATGGAGGAGATATTAAAAGAAGGAAAAGAACTGGATGCAAGAAACAAAGATTTGCTGGAAAACCAGGATTCCATCCAGGAGGAACTAAAGATTTCCGAGCAGATGGAGACAAAGCTTTCCGAAGAGATTGACACACTTCAGCAGGATATGGACAGGGAAAAAGTAAAAGAAACACAGGTTTCAAAAGAAACAGAAAATCTGCACCTTCTCTGCGCAGGACTTGAACAGAAATGTGATTTTATAGAGGAAAATATCCGCCGTGTTGAGGAAGAGCTCACAAGATTTGCCATGGAAAGAGAATCTCTTGCAAAGGACAGGGATAATGCCAAGGGCGAGATCGCGGAGAAACAAAAGAATATCGAGGAAGTAAAAAAGACCATTGAAGATTCCCAAGATATTGTACAAGAGATAGAAAGTGAGATTGCAAATTCCCTGAAAGAAAGGGAAAACATGGCCCTTGCACATAAGGAAATGCTTGAAGAGAGGGAGCGACTCTCCAAAAGGATTTCGGATCTGGACAGGGAAGTGTATCGCTTGGAAAGTCAGTTGAAGAATAATGAAGACGCGGTCGAAAAACAGATGGATTATATGTGGGAAGAGTATGAGATCACCTTCAACCATGCAAAAGAGCTCAAGGACAATGCATTGGGTGAACTTGCTGTGATGAAAAAGAAGATTTCCAGTCTGCGCCAGGAGATCAGAGGGCTTGGCAATGTCAATGTCAATGCGATCGAAGATTACAAAGAGGTGTCAGAGAGATATGAGTTCATGAGTACCCAGCAAAAAGATTTGGTGGAGGCAGAGGCTACCTTGATGCAGATCATCGCAGAGCTTGACGAGGCGATGAGAAGGCAGTTTACCGAACAATTTGAGAAAATACGGACAGAGTATGACAAAGTCTTCAAACAGCTTTTCGGAGGAGGAAAGGGAACTTTGGAGCTTCAGGAGGATGAGGACATTTTGGAGGCAGGAATACGTATCATCGCGCAGCCTCCGGGAAAGAAATTGCAGAACATGATGCAGCTTTCCGGTGGAGAAAAAGCGCTGGCAGCGATTTCTCTTTTGTTTGCCATTCAAAATTTAAAGCCGTCTCCGTTTTGTCTTCTCGATGAGATAGAAGCTGCTCTGGATGACAGCAATGTCAGCCGGTTTGCGCAGTATCTGCACAAGCTTACGAAAAACACCCAGTTTATCGTCATCACACACAGAAGGGGGACCATGACTGCGGCGGACAGGCTTTACGGCATCACAATGCAGGAAAAAGGAATCTCTACACTTGTATCTGTGGATCTGCTGGAAAATGATTTGACAAAATAGAAGAAAAGGAAGGAGTCAGGAAATGGCGGGAGGATTTTTTAAGCGCCTGGTTTCAGGTCTTACAAAAACAAGAGATAATATTGTGGCCGGAATGGACAGTATTTTTCGTGGTTTTAGCAAAATAGACGAGGATTTTTACGAAGAGCTCGAGGAAGTGCTGATCATGGGAGATCTCGGTGTGCGGGCGACCATGAATATTCTGGAAGATTTGAGGAAAAAGGTTAAAGAGCAGCACATCAAAGAGCCGGCGGACTGCCGTCAGCTTTTGATAGACAGCATCAAAGAGCAGATGGATGTGGGGGAGGCGGAATATGAATTTGAAAACCGTACATCTGTCGTGCTCGTCATTGGCGTCAATGGAGTGGGCAAGACGACAACGATCGGAAAACTTGCAGGAAAAATGCGCGCAGAGGGCAAAAAAGTGGTGCTGGCAGCAGCAGATACGTTCCGTGCAGCAGCAGGTGAACAGCTCAAAGAATGGGCAAACAGAGCGAATGCGGAGTTGATCGGAGGCCAGGAAGGCTCAGATCCTGCATCTGTTGTGTACGATGCGGTTGCGGCTGCAAAGGCAAGGCATGCGGATATCCTGCTGTGTGATACAGCAGGGCGCCTTCACAATAAAAAGAATCTCATGGAAGAGTTGAAAAAGATCAACAGAATTCTGGAGAGAGAATATCCGGAAGCATACAGGGAAACGCTTGTTGTCCTGGATGCCACGACCGGACAGAATGCGCTGGCTCAGGCAAAAGAGTTCAGCGAGGTGGCGGACATCACAGGAATTATCCTCACAAAGATGGACGGCACGGCAAAAGGAGGTATTGCAGTTGCGATTCAGGCAGAGCTTGGAATTCCTGTAAAATATATCGGAGTCGGGGAGACGATCGATGACTTGCAGAAATTCGACTCCAATGAATTTGTAAATGCTTTATTTACTTCTGAGGAAAAGGAAGAGGAATAGAAAACAGTGAGAAAAGAAAGAGGGATGCAAAATGTTGACACTGGAAAAATTTGAAGAGGCAAGCGAGCTGGTAAAAGAGGTGACGCTCCCGACAAAACTGATCTACAGTGAATATCTGAGTGAACAGACAGGGGCAAAGGTATATTTAAAACCGGAAAATATGCAGCATACCGGGGCTTATAAAATCCGCGGAGCATACTACAAAATCCACACGCTTTCAGAGGAGGAGAAACAAAAAGGGCTGATCACTGCTTCTGCAGGAAACCATGCACAGGGTGTTGCGTTTGCAGCAAAAGCATGCGGATGCAAAGCAGTCATTGTAATGCCGACAGTAACTCCGCTTATCAAAGTCAACCGCACAAAGGCGCTTGGCGCTGAAGTGGTACTCTATGGGGATGTGTTCGACGATGCGTGCGCAAAAGCCTATGAGCTTGCAGAGGAACACGGTTACACCTTTGTACATCCGTTTAATGATCTGGATGTGGCAACCGGACAGGGCACTATCACTATGGAGATTGTGCAGGAGCTTCCAACTGTGGACTATATTCTTGCACCGATTGGGGGAGGCGGCCTGATCACAGGAGTGTCCACCCTTGCCAAGATGCTCAATCCGAACATAAAAGTGATCGGTGTGGAACCTGCTCAGGCAGCCAGTATGCAGGCGGCTTTAAAGGAAGGGCATCCGGTAACACTGCCAAGCGCCAATACAATTGCTGATGGCACTGCAGTAAAAACTGTCGGGGATCTCACATTGGAGTATGTAAAAAACAATGTGGATGAGATTGTGACGATAGAGGATGACGAACTTATCGGAGCATTCCTTGACATGGTGGAGAACCATAAGATGATAGTCGAAAATTCCGGGCTTTTGAGCGTGGCGGCACTGAAACATCTGAATTTGAAGGGCAAAAAAGTGGTCAGCATTTTGAGCGGAGGAAATATGGATGTTATCACCATGTCCTCCATCGTACAGCATGGGCTTGTACAGAGGGATCGTATTTTCTCCATCTCTGTTCTCATGCCGGACAAGCCGGGTGAATTGGTGCACGTGGCAAAGACCATTGCGGATGCACAGGGCAATGTGATAAAGCTGGAGCACAACCAGTTTGTAAACACAAACAGAAATGCTGCTGTGGAGCTTAGGATCACCATTGAAGCATTTGGCACTGAACACAAGAATGAGATTTTGGCTGCACTGAAAAAAGAAGGGTACAGTCCGAGAGTGATCGGTGTGAAATTATATTAAGGAGGCATTTGCCTATGGAACGACACTTCCCAAAAAAAGGAGAATACTATCGCCACTTTGAGGGTGGACGGTATGTGATTCTGGCGCTGGCGCGTGAAAGCAGAACAAAGGAAGAGATGATTGTGTATCAAAATGCAGATAAGGAAGAGGAGATTTTTGTATGTCCCACTTCTGTATTTTTGGAAAAGACGGACAGAGAAACTTATGAAAAAACTGGGTATGAATATTGTTTTGTACTTGAAACGTCCAAAGAAGAGATGGAAAAAGGACAGTCAATCATCTTTGCGTTTCTTGAGCTTTCAGATGCAGAGGAGAAAATCCGTTTTATGCAAAGACACCGGGAGGATATGACAGAGGAAGTTTTAAGTGTGATCGCGGAGAGTCTGGAGTTTGTTGAGTCGCAGAAAGATACGGAATTTCGGTATGAGGCAATTCTCGATTATCTGCACACCGTTGCCAGATATGAGGGAAGACGGGGATAGATTGTTTTTGATGGCCCGAAAGTACAGGATGATCATCCTGCACTTTCGGGCTTTTTTGGTTTCCTGGGGAAAGTATTGACATATTCTGTATAATTGTATACAATTATACAGAATAAAAACCAAGGAGTGACGAAAATGGAAAACAGAAGAGTATTCATGAATTATCACAATAACTTGCTGCAGCTGGAAGAACATATGTATCCATTGGTAGACGTAAAAGAACCAAATGTTTTTTACAGTCTTTTCCGCTATGACCAGATTCCGAAAATTGCGTTCAATGACAGAATTGTGCCCCACAATATGCCGGATGATATCTGGATTACGGATACAACCTTTCGGGATGGCCAGCAGTCCAGAGCTCCGTATACACCGGAGCAGATTGTGACAATTTTTGATTATCTCCACCGCCTTGGAGGCCCGAACGGAAGGATCAAACAGTCAGAGTTCTTCTTGTACAGCAAAAAAGACCGTGAGGCTGTGTACAAGTGCCTGGAACGAGGGTATGAATTCCCGGAGATCACAAGCTGGATACGCGCGAACAAAAAAGATTTCCAGCTTGTAAAAGAGATTGGCCTTGCAGAGACGGGGGTATTGGTCAGCTGTTCTGATTACCACATTTTTTATAAATTGAAAATGACAAGAAAAGAGGCTTTGGAGCACTATCTGTCTGTAATAAGGGAGTGTCTGGAGACTGGAATCCGCCCAAGATGCCATCTGGAGGACATCACCCGTTCAGATATTTATGGTTTTGTCATTCCGTTCTGTCTGGAGCTTATGAAATTGATGGAAGAGTATCAGATACCGATCAAAGTACGTGTCTGCGATACCATGGGATATGGGGTCAACTATCCGGGAGCTGTGATTCCACGCTCCATTCCGGGTATTATTTACGGTCTGATGGTGCACGCAGGTGTTCCAAGTGAACTGATTGAATTCCACGGGCACAATGATTTTTACAAAGCAGTGAGCAACGCATCTACAGCGTGGCTCTACGGTGCAAGCGGCGTCAATTGTTCCCTGTTCGGCATCGGGGAGAGAACCGGAAACACCCCGCTTGAGGCCATGGTGTTTGAGTATGCACAGTTTAGAGGCAGCCTGGACGGCATGGATACAACCGTGATCACAGAGCTTGCAGAATACTATGAAAAGGAAATTGGATTCCATATTCCTTCAAGGACCCCGTTTGTCGGAAAGAACTTCAATGTGACAAGAGCTGGGATCCATGCGGACGGACTTTTAAAAAATGAAGAGATCTATAATATTTTTGACACGGAAAAATTTTTAAAAAGGCCTCCGCTTGTGTCCGTTTCCAACACATCCGGCGTGGCAGGAATTGCCCATTGGATCAACACCTATTACAAGCTGCCAAAGGATCGGCAGGTCACAAAGGATTGCAGGCTTGTGACAACATTGAAAGAATGGGTGGACAAAGAGTATGAAGATGGACGTGTGACGGTCATGACGGACAATGAATTGGTACAGAAGATAACAGACCTTTGCAGAGAATGGAATATGGTATTATAATAAATGGGAGATGGGCTTATGGAGGAACATCAAAGTTATTCACTGAGAAGGCGTGTGTTTCAAAAAATGCAGGATGATATCCTGGGAGGGCGCTATCAACAAGGGGAAGAGCTGAGGGAGCTGGCGCTCAGCAAAGAAATGGGAGTGAGCAGAACGCCGGTCCGCGAGGCATTAAGGCAGCTGGAACTGGAAGGTCTAGTGAGTATTATCCCAAATAAAGGAGCCTATGTGACGAGCATTACGGAAAAAGATGTGGAGGATATCTACACCATCCGTTCCCTGCTGGAAGGGCTCTGTGCGAGATGGGCGACGGAACATATCACGGAAGAGCAGATTAACCGGATGGAGGAAATTGTGCTGCTCTCAGAATTTCATCTTGGCAAGGAAAAGGAAGAGCAGGTTGTGGAGCTGGATGGCAGCTTTCATGAAATTCTTTATGAAGCATCAAACAGCAGGATGCTGGAGCATCTGCTCTCGGATTTTCATAAATATGTGCGTATAGCCAGAAAGACATCTGTGCATAAGGCTGACAGGGCCAAACGATCCGTGGAAGAGCATAAAGCGATTCTTCAGGCGATAAAAGAAAAAGATGCAAAAAAGGCAGAGATGCTTGCAAACAATCACATTCTTCATGTGATGCAGAATCTTCAGGCAAAAGAGGCGAAGGAGGACCAGAAAAATGGAAAAAATTAAAATGACAACTCCGTTGGTGGAGATGGACGGAGATGAGATGACAAGGATTTTGTGGAAGATGATCAAAGAGGATTTAATTCTTCCATTTGTAGATTTAAAAACCGAGTATTATGACTTGGGGCTGGAGCACCGCAATGAGACAAATGACCAGGTGACAGTGGACTCTGCGAATGCGACAAAGAAGTATAAAGTAGCGGTCAAATGCGCTACGATCACTCCAAATGCAGCGCGCGTGAAAGAGTATGATCTCAAAGAAATGTGGAAGAGCCCGAACGGTACCATCCGTGCGATTCTTGACGGTACAGTTTTTCGTGCCCCAATTGTAGTAAAAGGGATCGAACCTTGCGTAAAAAACTGGAAGAAACCGATTACCATTGCAAGACATGCGTACGGCGATGTATACAAGGGAACTGAGATGAAAATTCCTGGTAAAGGGAAAGTGGAGCTTGTCTATACAGCAGAGGATGGGACACAGACAAAAGAGCTGGTACATGAATTCAAGGACGCCGGAATTGTACAGGGGATGCACAATTTGAATGGATCCATCGCAAGTTTTGCGAGAAGCTGTTTCAACTACGCGCTGGATGTAAAGCAGGATTTGTGGTTTGCGACAAAGGATACGATTTCAAAAAAATATGACCATACATTCAAAGATATCTTCCAGGATATTTTTGACGCGGAGTATAAAGAAAAGTTTGACGAAACAGGTATTACATATTTTTACACACTTATCGATGATGCGGTTGCCAGAGTGATGAAGTCAGAAGGCGGATATATTTGGGCATGTAAAAACTATGACGGGGATGTCATGAGCGATATGATCTCCTCCGCATTCGGTTCTCTTGCCATGATGACATCTGTCCTTGTTTCACCGGACGGATATTACGAATACGAAGCAGCTCACGGAACTGTACAGCGCCACTATTACAAACACCTAAAAGGTGAGGAGACTTCCACAAACTCAGTGGCTACCATTTTTGCATGGTCAGGCGCCTTAAGAAAAAGAGGAGAACTGGATGGCAACAAAGAATTAATGGAATTTGCAGAACGCTTGGAAAAGGCAACGATCGATACCATTGAGGCGGGCGAGATGACTAAAGACCTTGCGCTTATCACAACACTTGAGAATCCAAAAGTGTTGAACAGCGAAGAATTTATCAAAGCCATTGCATCCAGATTAGCATAAAAGAAACACCGGGATACAAGAAAACTTGTACTTCCCGGTGATTTTGTTTTTTAAGGCTGATTAGATTACTCTGCGAGGCTTTCCCAGAGCTCATAAAGCTCTTCCAGTTTTTTCTGGATTTCAGCTTTTTCCTCGGAAAGCTCCCGGCATTTTCCGGCATCTGTATAGATATCCTCCTGGGCCATGAGCTGATCGATGGCGGAGTCACGTTCTTCCAGTTCGGAAATCGTCGTTTCTGTGCGTTTCAAATCATTTTGTCGTTTTCGTTCTTTTGCCTGCGCCTCTTTTTGCGCCTGCCAGTCCAGTTTATTGGAAGAGGCAGATGGAACCATTTCTTCTTTTCTTGTGGACTCCTGTGCATGGAGCTGGTTGAGAAGATCCTTTTTCTCAAGATAATAATCATAATTTCCAATATAATTGATAAAGGTATGGTTGGAAAGCTCCAGAATCCTTGTGGCTGTCTGGTTGATAAAATAGCGGTCATGGGAGACATAGAGCACAGTGCCGCTGTAATGGTTGAGCGCTTCCTCCAAGATTTCCTTGGACTGGATGTCCAGATGGTTGGTCGGCTCATCCAGGATCAAGAAGTTTGCCTCAGACAACATCAGTTTGGCAAGGGAGACTCTTCCGCGTTCTCCGCCGCTTAAATCCTGGATTTGTTTATACACATCATCGCCCGTGAATAAAAATGCAGCCAGGGTATTGCGGATTTCCGTGTTTGTCAGATCCGGATAATCATCGGAAATTTCATCAAAAATATTTTTCTCCGAGTGGAGCACGTGGTGCTCCTGGTCATAGTAGCCGATATGTACATTTGTGCCAAGAAGGAAACTTCCGTGGTCCGCAGGGATCAGTCCGTTTAAAATCTTTAAAAGGGTGGTTTTTCCTGTCCCATTGTCGCCGATGACAGCCACGTGTTCTCCGCGCTTGATTTCCATATCCACATGCTGGAACAGATTTTGCGTTCCAAATGATTTACCAAGGTCAGATATGGAGAGCACATCATTCCCGCTTGTGCAGGAAGGGGAGAGCTCCAGATGAAAAGCAGAGGTTTCCTCCTGTGGCTTTTCTACGGGAGTCATCTTGGCAAGCATTTTCTCCCGGCTTTCTGCACGTTTGATCGATTTTTCACGGTTAAAAGAGCGCAGTTTTGCGATGACTTCTTCCTGGTGCTTGATTTCCTGCTGCTGATTCATGTATTCTTTCAGTCTGGCAGCTCTAAGCTGCTGCTTTTTCACGGAGTAGTCCGAATAGTTTCCAAGGTAAGTTGTAAGACTGCCGCTTTCCAGCTCAACCACTTTTGTAACGACCCGGTTGAGAAAATAACGGTCATGGGATACGATGAGAACTGCTCCGGAATAATTCTGAAGATAGGTCTCCAGCCATGTGATAGATGATAAATCCAGATGGTTGGTCGGCTCATCCAAAAGCAGGACATCCGGTTTGGTCACCAGAAGTTTTCCAAGGGAGACCCGTGTTTTTTGTCCCCCTGAGAGGGCATCCACCTTTTTTTGAAAATCCTGTTCCGAAAATCCAAGGCCTTTGAGTACTCCGATAATCTCGCTTTGATAGGAGTATCCGTTTGCCAGTTCAAATTTTTCGGTCAGAAGATGATAAGTTTTCAGTCTTTCCTCCAGTTCATCGCTGTCCAGAGATTTCAATTCCAGTTCAATAGAGCGAATCTGTTTTTCCAGCTCAATGATATCTGCCTTTGCTGTGCGAAGCTCCTCCAAAATCGTGTTTCCTGTATTCAGTTCCTGGTGCTGGGAAAGATAACCGATACTTTTTCCTTTTGCAAGAATGACCTCCCCGTCATCAGCGGTAAGTTCCCCCATGATGATTTTTAAAAGGGTGGACTTTCCGGTCCCGTTGATACCGACAAGAGCAGCCTTTTCACGGTCTTCTATATGAAAGGAGCCTTTTTCCACGATCCGCTGCTCCCCAAAATATTTTGTAATGTTGTGACAAGCTAATATCATGTGATACCTCCTGTATAAAGTCATGCATAATTGATTATATCGGATTTCCCGCAAAAAACAATAAGAAGATAAAATATAGTTAAAAGTTTGACATTAAACTGACTATTTTATATAATGTTTCCTAGAACGAGTTTAGACAAGGGAAGGGGCATTAAAATTGGAAGAAAGAGAAATTTCCCAGGCGGTAATCCGACGCCTTCCAAGATATTACCGGTATCTTGGCGAGCTTTTGGAGAATGGGGTAGAGAGGATTTCGTCAAACGACTTGAGCAAAAAGATGAATGTGACCGCCTCCCAGATCCGGCAGGATTTAAATAATTTTGGAGGATTCGGTCAGCAGGGCTATGGTTACAATGTAAAATTTTTATATACGGAGATTGGAAAGATCCTGGGGCTGGACGAGACTCACAATATCGTTATCATCGGTGCAGGAAACTTAGGACAGGCGCTCGCCAATTATGCTGCTTTTGAGAAGAGGGGGTTTATGCTGAAGGGAATTTTCGATGTAAATCCTAGACTTGAAGGTATGACTATCCGGGGAGTGCCTGTTCAGATGATGGATGAATTGAAGAGATTTCTTGAGAAAAATAACATCGAAATTGCTGTATTGACCATTCCAAAGACAAAGGCAGTGGAGGTGGCGAATTTCCTTGTGGAAAACGGTGTGAAAGCCATCTGGAACTTTGCACACACAGATCTTAATCTGCCGGAAGAGATCATTGTGGAGAATGTGCATCTGTCGGAGAGTCTGATGCGTTTATCTTATAACATCTCCAGTTATAACAGAGAGCATACAAAATAACAACAGGATGTCGATTTTCACGAATGCGAAAAGTAGCGCTTTGCATGATGCGGCAGGGCAGATTGTGGGCTGCGCTGCTTTTCTTTTGATATAAAGGGGAGAAAAGCTATGAGATATTTACCAGGGGCAGCTCAGGCGAAAGCTGCCGATACATATACAATTGAAGAGATAAGAATTCCCTCCCTTGTGCTGATGGAAAGAGCTGCGTACGGGACTGTGCAGGCATTGGAAGACAGACTGAAAGAAAACTCAAGGATTTTAATTGTGTGTGGCAGCGGAAACAACGGGGGAGATGGATTTGCCGCAGCCAGGATCCTGCTCGGGAGAGGGCATATGGTACATACGGTGTTTGTCGGAAAAAAGGAATCCTGCACAAAAGAGACAAAAAGGCAGATGGCGATTTTCAGAAATTGCGGGGGGCGAATCCGTAAACAGATCGAGTACTTTGAATATGATATAGTAATCGATGCAGTTTTCGGTATTGGGCTTAGCAGGAGAATTGAAGGGCCTTATGCAAAACATATCCGCCAGATGAATGAGCTGGACGGGTTCAAGGTAGCCATGGATATTCCATCCGGTGTCAATTCGGACACAGGGGAGATCATGGGTATTGCATTTAAAGCGGATCTGACTGTTTCCTATGGATTTGAAAAGATGGGAATGACATTTTTCCCAGGGTGTCTGTATACGGGCAGAGTAGAGACTTTGGATATTGGAATCACAAGCCGTATATTTCAGAAGGACAAAAAAGTACCGTTTTGCTATGACAAACAGGATATCGGTATGATGTTTCCGAAACGAAAAGGAAATACGCACAAGGGAAGTTTCGGAAAACTTCTTCTTGTGGCCGGCAGCAGGGGAATGGCCGGGGCAGCCTACCTCTCGGCAAAAGCAGCCTATGCATCCGGAGCGGGTCTTGTGCAGATTTATACGCATGAGGATAACCGACAGATTCTGCAAAGCCTTATCCCGCAGGCAATCGTATCGTCCTACCAGGAGATTGACGAGGAGCAGATCAACCAATTGTGCGAATGGGCAGATGCAGTCGCCGTAGGACCTGGACTTGGAACAGAGGAGTTATCTGAGCAGGTGATGGATCAGGTGCTGAAGTATAACCGGAGGCCGTGCGTTATCGACGCGGACGGACTCAATCTTTTGAGCAGGCACGAAGGGTGGATGAAACGCTCAAAAATATCAGAAAACAAGTGGGTGTTGACTCCGCACATCAAGGAGATGAGCAGGCTTACCAAAAAGGATGTGTTTGACATCCAAAAGGATAGAAAGAAAATAGTGGAAACATTTGCATCTGAGCATGAGGTTATCTGCGTCTTAAAAGATGCTGTCACAGTTGCATCGGCAAAAGATGAAAGGCTTTACATCAATACATCAGGAAATGCGTCCATGGCAAAAGCAGGCTCCGGGGATGTTCTGACGGGAATGATAGGAGCCTTTTTGGCACAGGGAATGAAGGAGTATTTTGCTGCCACGGCAGGAGTATATCTGCACGGGCTGGCAGGGGACGATGCCAGTGAAAGGCGCGGCGACTATTCTGTACTTTCAGATGATCTGATAGATGGAATCGGGAATGTCATAAAAACAGCGAGAGAAGGTAGATAGTGTGAAGACTTACAGCAGAGTATACGCAAAAATAGATTTGGACGCCATTTTCTTCAATATGGAGCAAATGAAGAGAAATGTCGGCAAAAAGGCCGGGATTGTGGCAGTCATCAAAGCGGATGGTTATGGTCATGGCGCAGTCCCTATAGCAGTTGCACTGGAAAGCGCGGATTATGTCTGGGGATATGCTGTGGCAACGCTTGATGAGGCGGCACAGCTTCGCATCAATCATATTGAAAAACCCATATTGGTTCTTGGGTGCATTTTTCCGGACCAGTATGTTATGATGCTCAACGATGAAATCCGTATGAATGTCTATGAAGAAGAGATGGCACAGGCTATTTCCTATTTGGCACAGAAACTCGGAAAAACAGCATACATCCATATCAAGCTGGAGACAGGCATGGCAAGGCTTGGGTTTGATATCAACGAGGAGAGCATTGAGAGTATCAAGAGGATACAAAAACTTCCAAACATCTGTATGGAAGGGATTTTTACGCATTTTGCGCGTGCAGATGAAGAAGACAAAACTTTTACATACAGTCAGATAGAGAAGTATGACTGGATGGTGAAAAGACTGAAGGAAGAAGGAGTGGAGTTCCCATACCACCACTGTTCCAACAGTGCAGGGATCATAGATTTAAACGCGACAAATAAGGAGTTGGTGCGGGCAGGGATTTCCCTCTATGGGCTTTATCCTTCCAATGAGGTAAAAAAAGAAAATGTCCCTTTGAAACCTGCTTTGGAGCTCAAGTCCCATGTGGCGTTCGTAAAGTCCATTGACAAGGGAACTCCGGTAAGCTACGGTGGTACGTTCGTTGCCAAGAACAGGATGAATATAGCAACCATTCCGGTTGGGTATGGGGACGGATATCCAAGGAGCCTTTCCAATAAGGGCTATGTTCTGATCAAAGGCAAGAGGGCGCCGATCATCGGAAGAGTATGCATGGACCAGTTTATGGTGGATGTCTCTGATATTGAGGATGTCCGTTTTGGAGATGAGGTCGTCTTAGTCGGCAAAAGCGGAGGAGAAATCCTTCCTGTAGAGACGCTAAGCGAGCTCTCCGGACGATTTCCGTATGAATTTATCTGCAATTTGGGCAAACGTATTCCAAGAGTATATGTTCAAAACGGAAAGGTTACGGAGCAGATCGATTATTTTGAATAAAACAGGATAAAGAAAGATGTGCATGGAATACATCCCGAAAAGATGGAGATACTTTTTATATCTTAAATAAAATCGGAGAGTGAAAACAGTGCAGATTAAAAGGGGAGATATATTCTATGCAGATTTAAGTCCGGTCGTCGGCTCAGAACAAGGAGGTGTGCGCCCGGTGCTGATCATCCAAAACGACGTGGGGAACAGGCACAGTCCGACTGTGATCTGCGCCGCGATCACGTCCAGGATGAACAAGGCAAAACTGCCCACCCATGTGGAAGTGGATGCGTCCAGGTACCATATTGTAAAAAATTCGGTAATCTTGCTGGAGCAGATACGTACTATTGATAAACGGCGGCTTCGCGAGATGGTCTGCCATGTGGATGGAGAACTGATGGAGAAAGTTGATGAGGCTCTGAAAGTCAGTTTTGAGCTTCATACATAGAAAAAAGGAGAAACAATGGAAGAAGAAAAAAGTCTTCTGAAAAAGATGGCGGAAATGTTTTCAGATGACGATGATGAAGAAAATGTCTCAGAAGAGATCATGGCTTTGGCCAGAGTGGCAAAAGAGCAGCAGAAATTAAGTGCAGCCGAAGTGGAGAGATTAAGAAATATCCTGATGTTTTGCGAGAAAGACGTAAAGGATGCCATGAGCCACCGCAAAGATATTGTCGGAATCGATGAGGAGACGATTTTGGAGGATGCCATCCGTTTTATGTTAAAAGAGCGGTATTCCAGATTTCCAATTTATGAGGAGGATATTGACAATATCAAAGGGATTCTTCATATCAGGGATGCCATGCGCATGTACCTGATACCGGGGTGTCAAAGGCGTCCTTTAAAGGAGCTTGGAGCCTGCATTCAGAAGGTGAATTTCGTGCCGGAGACGCGCAGTGCAGAAAAAATGATGTCCCAGATGCAGAAGGGGAAAATGCATATGGCAGTTGTACTTGATGAGTATGGCCAGACGTCTGGGCTGATCACTATGGAAGACCTGGTGGAGGAGATTGTCGGAGATATTTTGGATGAATATGATAAAGAAGAATATCTCATCGTTCCGGACACAGACGGCTCTTACATTGTCCAGGGAAAGATAGAATTAGATGAACTTGGAAGAAGTCTTGGCATTACGTTTGAGTTTGACGAGGAGGACGATGAGTATGAGACACTGAACGGTTTTCTTGTATACCAGCTGGACAAAATTCCTTCGGAAGATGAAAAGTGCAGGGTTTCATATAAGGGGTATCTTTTTGAGGTTGTCCATGTAGTGGACAATGTGATACAGGAAGTGTGTGTCAGAAAAGAAGTGTAAAGATTGCGTTTCTTCGCTCTTGTCAGATGCAGGAAACAGTGATAGAATATACAAAGTTCGTAATTTCAGGAAAGATAAGTGAGGGATTAACAAATGTCAGGACATTCAAAATTTGCGAATATTAAACATAAAAAAGAAAAGAATGATGCAGCAAAGGGAAAAATCTTTACAAAGATTGGCCGTGAGATCGCTGTGGCAGTAAAAGAAGGCGGTGGAAGCGATCCGGCAAACAACAGCAGGCTGCGCGATGTCATTGCGAAAGCAAAAGCAAACAACATGCCGAACGACAATATCGAAAGAAGTATCAAAAAAGCGGCAGGGGATGCCAATGCATCCAATTACGAGCGTGTTACATATGAAGGATATGGCCCGAACGGAACAGCGATCATTGTAGAGGCGCTTACAGACAATAAAAACCGTACGGCATCCAATGTAAGAAATGCATTTACAAAGGGAAACGGGAATGTAGGGACACCTGGATGTGTTTCTTTCATGTTTGACAAAAAAGGACAGATCATCGTTGCAAAAGAAGATTGCGGGATGGATGCAGATGAGCTTATGATGCTGGCTCTCGACGCAGGCGCAGAAGACTTTTCTGAGGAAGAGGACAGTTTTGAGATTCTCACAGATCCGGATAATTTCAGCGATGTACGTCTTAATTTAGAAGAGCAGGGAATCAGCATGGCAGCCGCAGAGGTTACTATGATCCCGCAGACATGGGTAGAGCTTTCTGATGAAACAGACATCAAAAATATTCAGAAGACACTGGATCTTCTGGAGGAAGACGATGATGTCCAGGAAGTATACCATAACTGGGATGAATAAAAGATCAGGAAAGAGGAATCTATAAATTTGCAAACCAAAAGACTGGTAGCGTATCAAAGACAGATATGTTATCAGTCTTTATTAAATGCCGGGAGTATGGGCTGTAAAAAAGAGGTGTAAAAAGGATGCAGGAGATGAAAGGAAAGAAGAGGACATTGATTGCATGCGTGGACGACGCCATGGGGATGATGTTCAATCGAAGGAGATTAAGCCAGGACAAACGTGTTTTGGAGGATATTGGACAGATGTGTGACGGGGCGAAACTTTGGACTGCACCTTATTCCGAAAAACTTTTCAAAGAATACAAGGTTCATATTCAGATTTCAGAAGAATTTCTGAACCTTTGCGGGGAATCGGACTTTTGTTTCCTTGAGGATCGAAAAATTGGGGTGTACGAAGAGAGGATGTCCAAGATCATACTCTATTGTTGGAATCGCAAATATCCGTCGGACATCCAGCTGAACCTTGACTGGGATAAGTGGAAACTTGAAGGGCAAACAGAGTTTCCGGGTAATTCCCATGAGAAAATTACGAAACAATTATATATCAGGAGAGAAGATCGATGATAAGAAAATGGAAAAAGGGATTGTTACTGCCCATATTTGCATTGACAGTCTTGTTGTGTTCATGTGCGCAGGAAAACAATGGAGCAGCCAAATACAATGTGGCAAATGCAGAGTCTCTGGATGAGGTGCCGGAGTATGAAGGGGCACCGTATGTTGCCATAAATGGAAACGAACCTGAGTTTTCGGACAGTGAGCGACAGAAGACATCTTATGAAGAGTACAGCAGCCTGGACGGGCTTGGAAGGTGCCAAGTTGCAAAGGCAAATATTGGAGAGGACCTGATGCCCACAGAGAAAAGGGAGAGCATATCCGAGGTGAAACCAAGCGGATGGAAAAACAAAAAGTACGATAATGTGGACGGTGGATATCTCTATAACCGATGTCATCTGATCGGATTTCAGCTCACAGCAGAGAATGCAAACGAAAAAAATCTTATCACCGGAACGAGGTACATGAATACAGAAGGAATGCTGCCTTTTGAAAATATGGTGGCAGATTATATAAAAGAAACAGGAAACCATGTGCTGTACCGGGTGACTCCTATATATGAAGGAGACAATCTTGTGGCAAGCGGAGTACAGATGGAGGCAGAATCCGTGGAGGACAAAGGGGAGAGCATCTCCTTTAATGTATATGTGTACAATGTGCAGCCGGGCGTGGAAATTGACTATAAGACCGGGGACAATTGGCCGGCAGAAGATGAAAAGAGGGATACTGTCGATGAGACAGACTACATACTAAATACAAGCACAAAGAAATTTCACAAGCCGTTCTGTCCGGGGATACGGGATATGAAAGAGAAAAATAAAAAGAGTTTTACAGGGAAAAGAGAGAGCCTGATCAAGGATGGATACAGTCCGTGCGGCATGTGCAGACCGTAAATCTTGTGGAATCCTGCAATATTTATTATTGCTAAGACATAATAACAATGCTATACTATCATTCATAATGTAAAATTTTTATAAACTACCCAGGAAGGAGCTGGCAGCATGTACCAGAATTTAAAAGAAACTCTGGAGGAAATGTTTGAAAAAGGGCTGTCATTGCTGGAGAATTTTAACCGAGAAGAATACCGACAATCATTTTGTGATTATAAAGAAACTTACAAAACATTTTTAAATGAACAGCTTATCTGTCCATGCGGGAAAGAGACAGATGGGAAATGGATGGACAAGGTCAGCCGCATCATCCCGCAAAAAGCAGCGCGATTGCTTGATGTGTGCAGCACAAAGGCAGAACAAAACCAAGAGTTGTTGAAATATAATATGGCGATGTCAGTGTTTGTGCTCCCTGCATTTTGCGGACAGAAGGAGCCTGTATTTGAGATAGTATCGAAAAAAATGGTACAAGCATGGCAGGAGATGTTCGGGCAAAAGTTGAAGATCGTAGGGCCCGAGACCATTCTCGGTACTTTTCGTGAAAGGCTCTGCTATGTGACAACAGCAGTATGTCAGGGTGTTGGAAAGGCTGATGACTGCCGTGAGCTAGGAATGCTTAGAAGATACAGAGATGAATATCTGGTGAAAGAGTGCCATGAGGAAGAGCTTGTCAAAAGCTATTATAATATGGCCCCTACGATCGTCAACCGGATCAATCGGGAGAAAAATGCAAAAGAAATCTATCAGAACATTTGGGAGACTTATCTGCGGCCTTGTGTGTCTTTTATAGAAGAGGGAAAGATGGAGGAGTGCCGCGGTCTTTATACGAAGATGGTCACAAATCTCCGTGAACAATATTTATACACAAAGAAAGAGGAGGAGAACAATGGGCAGTAATTTTAAAATCGAGACAAAATGTATCCAGTCCGGGTGGCAGCCGAAAAAAGGGGAATCAAGGGTTATTCCGATTTATCAGAGCACAACGTTTAAATACGATACAAGTGAACAGATGGGACGTCTCTTTGATCTGGAGGATGAGGGATATTTTTACACACGTCTTCAGAATCCGACAAACGATGCAGTGGCAGCAAAGATCTGCGATCTGGAGGGCGGATATGCGGCAATGCTTACTTCCTCCGGACAGGCTGCAAACTTTTATGCAATCATGAATATCGCGGAGGCAGGGGATCATATTATCTGTGTTTCAGCCGTATACGGAGGTACTTATAATCTTTACGCTCACACGATCCGTAAGATGGGTGTGGAGGCTACGTTTGTTGAGCCTGATATTTCCAAAGAAGAGTTAAATGCTCTTTTCCGCGAAAATACAAAAGCAGTGTTTGGGGAGACGATTGCCAACCCTGCACTGGTGGTGCTTGACATTGAAAAATTTGCAGAAGCCGCACACGCACATGGAGTTCCTCTGATCATAGACAACACATTTGCAACGCCGATCAATTGCAGGCCTTTTGAGTGGGGAGCAGATATTGTCACCCATTCCACGACAAAATACATGGACGGACATGCGGTTGCAGTTGGTGGAGCGATCGTGGACAGCGGAAACTTTGACTGGATGGCACACAAAGAAAAATTCCCGGGACTTACTGCACCGGATGAAACATACCATGGCATTGTTTATGCAGAAAAATTTGGAAAAGGTGCCTATATTACAAAGGCAACTGCTCAGCTGATGAGGGATTTGGGCTCCATCCCTTCCCCGCAGAATGCATTTCTTTTGAATCTTGGACTTGAGACATTACATTTAAGAGTGCCAAGACATTGCGAGAATGCAAAAAAAGTGGCTGAGTTTTTAAAGACACAGGATAAAGTGGCATGGGTCAACTGCCCGATGCTTCCGGATGATGCACAGTATGCGCTTGCACAGAAATATATGCCAAACGGAACCTGCGGTGTCATCACCTTTGGGCTGAAAGGCGGAAGAGATGCTTCAGTGACCATGATGGATAATCTGAAACTTGCTGCGATCGTGACACATGTGGCGGATTCCCGTACTTGTGTCCTTCACCCTGCAAGCCACACACACAGACAGATGAACGATAAAGAGCTTCTTGAGGCTGGCGTTCAGCCGGATCTGATCCGTTTCAGCGTGGGCACGGAAAACGCAGACGACATTATTGCAGATTTAAAACAGGCTTTGGATGCAGTAAAATAGAGAATAAAACAAAAGACACTTCCACATAATAATGAAAAATGTGGAGGTGTTTTTTCATGGGTCAGGACAGAGAAAAAGAACAACAGGAGACAGAACAGATTAAAGAAGTGGGAAGTCTTGAGCTGGACGAACAGGGGAACAAGTATCACATCCAGCTTTTGACGATCATCGGTGAAATAGAAGGGCACGAGGCGGTTTCGGGCAATACAAAAGCAACAAAGTATGAACATCTTCTGCCAAAACTGGCGGAGATAGAGGAGAGCAGTGAAATTCAGGGAGTACTGATCTTGCTGAATACATTGGGCGGAGACGTGGAGGCAGGGCTTGCCATTGCAGAGATGATCGCATCTTTGAGTAAACCCACGGTGTCGCTTGTCCTTGGAGGCAGCCATTCCATCGGAGGCCCGCTTGCGGTTTCGGCAGACTATTCATTCATTGTCCCGACTGGCACAATGATCGTGCATCCGGTCCGGTCTTCCGGCATGTTCATCGGTGTCATGCAAAGTCTGAGGAATATGGAGCGCACACAGGACCGCATCACCGGGTTTATCGCAGGACATTCCCACATCAGCCAGAGAAGGCTTGAGGAGTTGATGCTGGACTCCAGACAGCTTGTCAAGGATGTAGGAACTTTGCTGGAAGGAGAGGAGGCGGTCCGGGAAGGAATCATCGATGAAGTGGGTGGAATCCGGGAAGCACTACAAAAGCTGCATGAATTGATTGATTCTCAGGAAAAAACTGTGAAAAAAGACAATTAAAAATATAATGACAGCTTTTCCCGCCAATGCTATAATAATATATGTATGTCTTTTATTTGAAATAAGGGGGAAGTTTTTAATGACTTCAAAGTCAACAAAGGGGAAAAGAAAGACTTCTGCAAAAAAAACGCAGACGAAAAGAAAAAATAATGCCAGGGGAAAGGGAAAAACAGCACAGCAGAATTTTATGAAAGATGAGATCATCCTGCTGTGCTCTCTTGGCTTTTGTATATTATTGCTGATCGGCAATTTCGGATTCGGAGGAGCTTTTGGAGATGCTCTGTCCGGATTCATGTTCGGAGTATTCGGAGTCATGGCTTATGTCATGCCGTTTCTTCTGTTTATCGGAATTGCCTTTTTCATATCCAACAGAGGGAATTCATCCGCGTACATAAAACTGACTGCAGGAACGGTATGTTTGTGCATGATCTGTACCTTTATGCAGCTTGTGATGGATGGATTCCGTGCCTCCAGGACGCTTTTGGAGTATTTTGACATATCAAAAAGATACCGCACAGAGGGCGGTATTGTGGGCGGTATGTTTGCCAAGCTTTTCTGCCCGGCTATCGGAGTGGTTGGCGCGTACATTATCGTTGTCCTTGTGATTCTCATTTGCGCTATCGTGATCACGGAAAAATCATTTTTAAAAATCATACAGTTTCACGGAACAAATGTATATCATGCGGCAAAGCAAGATGCAAAACGCAAAAAAGAGGAGCGTATGGAGAAACGTGCCAGAAAGCAGCAGCTTTTGGAGGAGAAGAAAGAAGAGGAGGCCAGAAAAATATCCGAGGCAAGCCTTCAAAATACAACATTGAAAAAGAAGAATGGACAGATGCACGAGATCCTGCCTGTAGAGGAGGAAAAGAAACAGGAAAATGTGTTCCAGGATGTCTCTTTTTCCAGTACACTGGACGAAAAAGAAGGAGAGTCTTTTGTCATCAACCGGGCGTTCCCATCCGTGGAAGATGCAGGGATTGGAGACGACAAATCAGAAGAAGGATTTTTGGATGATATTGCTGAAGAGGAAAATACGCAGAGTGTGAAGGAAAACAGAAGTGCCACAATACCTGTGGATGAGAAGGAAAGCGCAGTGGAGGTTGTACCAAAAGAAGTTATTCCGGTGAAAAAAATCTATCGATTTCCGCCGGTCTCTCTTCTCACAAAAGGGAAACATTCGGGCGGGGATTCGGATTCCCATTTAAGGGATACGGCCTTAAAACTGGAACAGACACTGGAGAGTTTTGGTGTGAAGGTTTCTGTCACAAATGTAAGCTGCGGACCTTCTGTGACACGCTATGAGATTCAGCCGGAGCAGGGAGTAAAGGTCAGTAAGATCGTTGGGCTTTCCGATGACATCAAGCTGAATCTTGCGGCTCCGGACATCCGTATTGAGGCGCCGATTCCGGGGAAGGCTGCGGTAGGGATTGAGGTTCCGAACAAAGAGAACACAGCCGTGATGCTCAGAGACCTTCTTGAGAGCAGGGAGTTTAAAAATCATCCTTCAAACATTGCATTTGCAGCAGGAAGAGACATTGCCGGGAAGGTGGTTGTGGCGGATATCCAGAAGATGCCCCATCTTTTGATCGCAGGAGCAACGGGGTCAGGAAAGTCAGTGTGTATCAACACTCTGATCATAAGTATCCTATATAAAGCGAGCCCGGAAGACGTTAAATTGATCATGATAGACCCAAAAGTCGTGGAGCTGAGCGTTTACAATGGGATTCCGCATTTGATGATCCCAGTTGTAACAGATCCGAAGAAGGCAGCAGGAGCTCTCAATTGGGCGGTTATCGAGATGACAAAAAGGTACCAGCTGTTTGCGGAATACAATGTCAGAGATTTAAAAGGATACAATGACAAGATCGAGACGATAAAAAAAGACGGACAGGAGAGCGGCAAACCAAGAAAAATGCCGCAGATTGTCATCATTGTCGATGAGCTTGCAGACCTTATGATGGTGGCTCCTGGAGATGTGGAGGAGGCGATCTGCAGACTGGCCCAGCTTGCGAGGGCAGCGGGTATCCACCTTGTGATCGCGACCCAGCGTCCGTCTGTAAATGTTATCACAGGCCTTATCAAGGCTAACATGCCGTCCAGAATCGCATTCTCTGTGACTTCAGGCGTGGATTCCCGAACCATTATCGATATGAATGGAGCTGAAAAATTGCTTGGAAAAGGGGACATGCTTTTCTATCCTGCTGGTTATCAAAAACCGGCGCGTGTACAGGGGGCGTTTGTTTCCGACAAGGAAGTCCAAAAAGTGGTAAATTATCTGCTGAAACAAAACGGAGATGTGCATTATGATGAAGAAATTTCCAGCCACATGGATCAAGTGTCCCAGGGGACAGCTGCAGCTGGCGTATCAGGAAGTCAAAACGATCGGGATGTCTACTTTGTTGATGCAGGGAAGTTTATCATTGAAAAGGATAAAGCAAGCATCGGAATGCTTCAGAGAGTATTTAAGATTGGTTTCAACCGTGCTGCCAGAATTATGGACCAGCTTTGCGAAGCCGGCGTGGTGGGTGAAGAGGAAGGAACAAAACCAAGAAAAGTACTTATGACAATGGAGGAGTTTGAAAGATATATTGAAGATTATGTTTAGAGTTACCAAAAGTTCAGAGAAAGAAAGGGATTGACAGATGAAGACAGATATTCAGATTGCACAGGAAAACAAAATGGAACTTATCAAAAATGTAGCGGCAAGCATCGGTATTGCAGAGGATGAGCTGGAATTATATGGAAAATATAAGGCAAAGCTTTCCGATGAGCTTGAGGAAAAGACAAGGGACAATCCTAACGGAAAACTTGTCCTTGTGACTGCGATCAATCCTACGCCTGCAGGGGAGGGAAAGACAACGATCACAGTTGGGCTTGGACAAGCCATGGCAAAACTTGGGCAAAAAGCTATGATAGCGCTTAGAGAGCCTTCCCTTGGACCTTGCTTTGGGATCAAAGGCGGAGCTGCAGGTGGCGGGTATGCACAGGTTGTGCCGATGGAGGAATTGAATTTACACTTTACCGGTGATTTCCACGCTATTACTTCAGCCAATAATCTTCTGGCAGCATTGCTTGACAACCATATTCAGCAGGGAAATACTCTCGGAATCGACCCAAGACAGGTGGTATGGAAACGCTGCCTTGATATGAATGACAGGGTTCTTCGGAATGTGGTGGTAGGTCTTGGCGCAAAAGCGGACGGTGTGGTGAGAGAAGACCACTTTGTCATCACTGTTGCTTCAGAGATCATGGCAATCCTATGTCTTGCAGATGATATCAATGATCTGAAACAAAGACTTTCTAAAATTATTGTTGCCTATAATTACCAGGGCGAACCGGTAACCGCAGAAGATCTTCATGCAGTTGGGGCGATGACTGCGCTTTTGAAGGATGCCATCAAACCAAACTTGATCCAGACATTAGAGCACACACCGGCGCTTGTGCATGGTGGACCTTTTGCAAACATCGCGCACGGATGTAACAGTGTGCGTGCTACAAAAATGGCTTTGAAATTGAGTGATATTGCCATTACAGAGGCCGGATTCGGGGCAGACCTTGGCGCTGAGAAATTCTTTGACATCAAGTGCAGAAAGGCCGGACTGAAACCGGATGCTGTTGTACTCGTGGCAACTGTCCGGGCATTGAAATACAACGGAGGCGTGGCAAAGGCCGATTTATCCAATGAAAATCTTGACGCTTTGAAAAAGGGAATTGTCAATCTTGGAAAACATATTGAGAATATTCAGAAATATCATCTTCCCGTCATTGTCACTTTGAATGCATTTTCCGCGGACACGGAAATGGAGATCGCATTTGTAGAAGAGTACTGTAAGGAAAGAGGATGCGAATTTGCGTTAGCAAAAGTCTGGGAAAAAGGCGGAGAAGGAGGAATCGAGCTGGCAAAGAAAGTGCTGGACGTACTGGATAATACAAAAGAGAATGATTTCCAGGTTCTCTATCCGGATGAAATGTCTCTGGATAAAAAGATAGAGACCATTGCAAAAGAAATCTACGGAGCAGACGGAGTGGAATTTAGCGCTGCAGCAAAAAAACAGCTGGAGAAAATTGAGGGCATGGGATTTGCAAATCTGCCTGTTTGTATGGCGAAAAACCAGTATTCTCTCTCCGATGATGCCACCTTACTTGGACGTCCGGAAGGATTTAAGATCCATATCCGTGAAGTCTATGTCAATGCCGGGGCGGGCTTTGTTGTTGCCCTGACGGGAACAGTCATGACAATGCCTGGACTTCCGAAAGTTCCTGCAGCGAACAATATTGATGTGGATGAAAACGGCACGATCGTAGGGCTGTTTTAAGAAAATAAACAGAAATCAAAAGAAAAGGTGCGGATAGTATGACACAGATGATAGATGGAAAGGCGATTTCAGCAAAGATAAAGGAAGAGTTAAAAGCGGAAGTTGGCCAAAAAAAAGAAGAGGGAAAAGAAATCTGCCTGGCGGTGGTACAGGTGGGAAATGATGCGGCATCCTGCGTGTATGTAAATAACAAAAAGAAGGCATGCGCATTTGTTGGAATCAAATCCCTTGCCTATGAGTTGGAAGAAACAGTTTCAGAGGAGGAACTGCTTTTACTCATCGAGAAACTAAATCAGGACGAAAAGGTGAATGGGATTTTGGTTCAGCTTCCTTTGCCGGAACATATTTCAGAGGAGCGCGTGATCAATGCAATCTCTCCTTCCAAGGATGTGGATGGATTCCATCCTGTGAATGTAGGAAATTTATGTATCGGAAGAAAAGGATTTCTGCCTTGTACACCTGCGGGCATTATCCAGCTTTTAAAACGCTCAGGAGTGGAGATTGAGGGAAAAGAGTGTGTGGTGATAGGGCGCAGCAATATCGTTGGAAAACCAATGCAGATGCTGTTGCTTAGGGAAAATGGAACTGTTACCATCGCACATTCCAGGACAAAGAACCTCAAAGAAGTTGCTAAGAGAGCGGATATTCTTGTGGTTGCTGTCGGAAAACCCAAATTTATTACGGCTGATTTTGTAAAAGAAGGAGCTGTAGTCATTGACGTTGGAATACACAGGAATAATGAAAATAAATTGTGTGGGGACGTGGATTTTGATTCCGTAAAGGAAAAAGCGTCAGCGATCACACCAGTGCCGGGAGGAGTAGGACCAATGACGATAGCGATGCTGATGAATAATTGCGTAGAGACAATACGGAATTAGGAGGCGCGTAAGATGAAGTGTAGATATTGTGGATGTGAAATCCCGGACGGCTATGTATACTGTGAACGATGCGGAAGAGAAGTACAGATGGTTCCGGATTATAATCCTCTGGATGATATTTTAACTTCACATGTGAACGGTACATCGGGCCAATACAATAGGGGCAGAGTTTCTTATACATACTCAAGCACAAGGCAGTCCGCGGCATCCAGGATGCTGGAAGAGCAGGAGAGGGAGGCCGAAGAAAGAGAGACTGCAAGAAGAAGGCGCGTGGCAAGACAGAGAAAAGAGAAAAGAAGAAAAGAATTAAAAGCCAGGAGGAGAAAGCTGATTCTTTGTATGGTTCTTTTTGTGGCAGTTCTTATTCTTGGAATTTATCTTCTGTATTCCAATTCCTATACAGGGATTGTAAACAGAGGAAATTCAGCTTTGGTTTCAAAAAATTACGAGAAAGCAGAGCAATGCTTTGAAAAGGCTATTCAAAAGAATGGTGTGAAAGTGGATGCATATAGAGGGCTTGTGAAAGTATACCTTGCAAGAGGAGAGGAGAACAAAGCTGAACAGGTCTATGAGGATGCGGTTAGTGAACATCCTGGAGAGACGGAATTGTATCGTGCAGCCATTGAATTTTACATGGACAATGATGAACTGGAAAAGGTTTCAGAGCTGATGGCAGATTGTGCATATCCGGAGGTAACGGATGCCCTGTCACAATACGTGTCCTCCCCGCCGAAGTTCAGTCTTGAAGAAGGGGATTATGAAGAAGTCCAGGAGCTTAAGCTTACCTCGTCAGGAGAGCAGATTTATTATACTCTGGACGGAAAAGAGCCGACAACTGCCAGCACAAAATATAATAAACCGATTCCGCTGAAAGAAGGGACAACGATCGTCAAGGCAATGTCTGTCAATGCAAAAGGCATTCCAAGTTCTGTGATCTCAAAAAGCTATGTTGTTCAGTTTCCAACTCAGGATGCGCCGGCAGTGACTCCTTCGACAGGAAAATATAGTGAGCCTACGAAGATTTCCATTATCGTTCCGGAAGGATACACAGCTTATTATACCCTGGATGGAAGTGCACCTACAAAGTCATCCAAAGAGTATACCGGGCCGATCGACATGCCGGAAGGAAATACCATTTTCACAGCAGTGCTCATCAATGGAGAGCGGACAAGCGAAGTGACGAAAAGAAACTATGAATTGACAATTGAAAGATAAATTAGAGAAACAGACCATTGTATACATTGCGAAAACAATGGTCTTTTTTTATGGAAGTTATTGAGTAAAATGTAGAAAAGTAGTATAATTCAAGACAGGTAAAAATTTAACAATCTAGCACAGACAGGAGATGCAATAATTATGATGAGATTTACATTACCAAGAGACATTTATTACGGAAAGGATGCTTTGGAGCAGCTCAAAACTTTGAAAGGGAAAAAAGCAATGCTGGTGCTTGGAGGCGGCTCCATGAAACGTTTTGGATTCGTTGACAAAGTGCTTGCGTATTTAAAAGAAGCGGGAATCGAAGTACAGTTGTTTGAAAATGTAGAGCCGGATCCATCCGTAGAGACTGTTATGAAAGGCGCTGCAGCGATGAGAGAATTTGAGCCGGATTGGATTATTTCCATGGGCGGCGGTTCACCGATTGATGCTGCAAAAGCAATGTGGGTATTCTATGAATATCCTGACACTACTTTTGATGAGATTATCCAGCCGTTTTCATTCCCGACATTGAGAACAAAGGCAAAATTTTTGGCAATTCCATCTACATCCGGAACAGCTACGGAAGTGACTGCATTCTCTGTTATCACAGACTACAAGACAGGTATCAAATATCCTCTTGCTGATTTCAATATCACACCGGACGTAGCAATCGTAGATCCTGCTCTTGCAGAGACAATGCCTGAAAAATTGACAGCTCATACAGGTATGGATGCGCTGACACATGCAATTGAGGCATATGTGTCTACACTGAACTCACCATTTACAGATCCACTTGCGCTCAAAGCAATTGATATGGTATTTACATATCTGCCGGATTCCTACAATAAAGATATGGCTGCGAGAGAGCAGATGCACTATGCACAATGTCTGGCAGGAATGGCATTTTCCAACGCGCTTTTGGGAATCGTACATTCCATGGCACACAAGACAGGTGCAGCATTCTCAACCGGACACATTCCACATGGATGCGCAAATGCCATTTATCTTCCATATGTCATCAAGTACAATGCAAAAGATGCGACTGCATTGAAACGTTACGGCGATATCGCAAGGTTCATTGGACTTAAGGGCGATACAGATGAAGAATTGATGCTGGCGCTTTGTGCTAAGATTGATGAGTACAATGTAAAATTAAATATTCCGAAGACACTCAAAGAATTTGGAATCGATGAGGCAGAATTCAAAGAAAAGATTGCCGAGATTTCCAAAAATGCAGTTGGAGATGCATGTACAGGTTCTAACCCAAGAGCAATCGATCCGGCTACAATGGAAAAATTGTTCACATGCATTTACTATGGAGAAGAAGTAGATTTTTAACATTGAAACATAACCCCTATTAACTCATAAGAATAGTATAAACGGGAGTCTGTGATTTGTGTAGATCACAGGCTCCCGTCTATTATTTATTTCGAAAGACCCAAAGGTCTTTGATCTGTCCCTGGATTTTCGAGAAATCCCAGAGTTTTTCTGAATTTGCTTTGCTGTTTGGGTCATTTACTTTTAGTTTTCCATCCTCATATCCAGTGAATATGATGAAGTGTCCGGAAGAGGTAAAATCTCCAGGCCCCATGACGGCTACGATTGGATTTCCAACCTGAAGGTTATTGATAATGCGCTGTTCATCCAGAGGGATTTCTGTCACATCAAAGCCAAGTTCCCTTCCGCCTTCGGAAAATAAAGTCCAGAAAGATCCACTGCCTTCAGAGGCATAGCCATGAGAGGTGGCGAATTCACCCATCCAGCCGGGATCCATGGAAGTGTCTTTGGTAAGATACACTGCAACCATGGAGAGACAGGTAGGGCCGCAGCCACTAAGACCAAACAGGTCGCCGGCATACTGGTCATACCCCCAGCGTTGATCCCATTGCAGGAAAAGTGGAACAGAAGAAGTATCCGTGCCGCTCAAATCCACAGCAGATGGGTTATCCTTTGCAAAGGGATATTCAAAGACAAATGTTTTGGTTTCCGGATTTCGTTTGTAAAGTTCAATGAGTTCTTTTGGGTAATCAGAGAGTGAAAGCCCATGTTCTGCGGCATATTCTTCTAACTTTGCCTCACCGATAAAAGGAATGGAGGTTACCGCAGTGTGATACAGATCTTTCATGTTAAGAGCCGCTATTACCAAAATGCAGCCTATGATCAATATGGCCATCCGACGGAAAAAACTTCGTTTCTGACGTTTTCGCTTTTTCAGATTTCCTGATGGATGCCTTTTGGGGTACGTGGATCTGGAATGCCTATGATTTGAAGTTGCTGCATATGTTTTCATAAAAAAATCATCCTTTCTAGCCTTCGTTGTAAATAGAATACCAAAAAGGATGCTTTCTTTTTCTCATATTTACGGACAAAACTCCTCATTTTTTTCCACGAAATTTTTAAGAATTTCTGAAGATATTTATCGCCTGTTCTGCTTTGGGATGTAATGGCAGCTCCACAGAAAACAGGATCTGATTATCATTACTTTTGGCAGAAATGGTTCCATTATGCAATTCTACGATTTCTTTTGCAATGGCAAGTCCAAGACCTGCGCCACCGCTTTTTACGTTGCGCGAAACATCCAGACGGAAGAACTGTTCAAAAATCCGGTCCAGTTTTTCGGCCGGTATGGTATTTCCTGCATTTTGTACTGAGAGAAGGATTGTTTTTTCCGTTTCCTTCAAAACAATGTGTATCTGGCTGTCCGGATAACTGTAATTCACTGCATTCCTCAGCAGATTGTCAAATACTCTTTGGATTTTATCGGGGTCGCATAAATAAAAATAATTTCCAGGTGCGTCCAACTTGCAAATCAACCCTTTTTCAAGAAACATGGGATTGAACTCAAAGATTGTCTGTTCCAGCATCCTTGTCAGATTGATTTCTGACAGTTCCAAAGTCAGGTGGGTCAGGTTAAAACGGGTGATTTCAAAAAATTCGTTGATCAAATCTTCAAGTCGTTCTGCTTTTTCTAAGGATACTCCAAGGTATTTTTTCTGCAGTTTAGGGGAGATTTCTTCCTCTTCGTTTAAAAGCGTCAGATATCCGATCACGGAGGTAAGAGGTGTTTTAAGGTCATGTGCAAGATAAACCACCAGATCATTCTTTTTTTGTTCTGCCTCATGTGCAGCGCGCTGGCTTTCTTTCAGAGTCTTTTGAACAGTATCCAGATATTGTGCTACCGGCTCAAGTTCTTCTGAAAAGGAAGATTCATTTTCTTTGCCAAGAAACAAATTTTCAGAGGCAGCAAGAAATTCATCCAGATACCTGCATGCTCTGCGCAGAAAATAGACGCCCAATCCAATAGCTCCTGCAATTGCATAAATTAGCAGAATGGGAGTTATAAAATTCAGGGCAAGGTGAGCAAGGATATAAAATGTTTCATCTCCATACCAGATTTTGCTTCGATAGTACAAAAAGGCACCGATGAACAGAATGATCCCTGCCATAATATAGAGAAGATAACAAAAAATAAAGCGTTTGATCAAAAGAGATTTCAATCTTCCGGATAATTTATTGAGTTCTTGTCTATTCAATTTGATACCCCACTCCCCAGACTGTTTTAATGTATTTTGGCCTTCTTCCGGAATCATTCATTTTTTCCCGGATACGCCCGATATGGGCCATGACCGTATTGTTGTTATTTAAAAATTCTTCTCCCCAGATTTTTTCAAAAATCTCTTCCGAGGAAATTACCCGTCCACGGTTTTGGCACAGATACCAAAGAATAGAAAATTCCCGCGGCGTCAGGGAAAGTTGTTTCCCATTTAATGTACAGTGGTGGGTGTCCTGGTTGATCGAAAGACCGCGGATGTCGATGATATCGTTGGAGGGTTTAGAGGCTGTATGTTCCAAATGATTGTATTTTTCATAGCGCCTGAATTGTGTCTTGATTCTGGCAACCAGCTCCAGTGGATTGAATGGTTTTGTGATATAATCATCTGCTCCGATCGTAAGCCCTGTGATCTTATCGATATCCTCTACTTTTGCAGTGAGCATGATCACAGGATAATAGTGATTTTCCCTTATCTTTTGACAAAGTTTGAATCCGTCTATGTCGGGCAGCATAACATCCAGAATAGCCATGGAAAGTTCCTCTGACTCAATGCAGGCAAGAGCATCTGTGCCATTGTCAAATTTCAATACCCGCCAATTTTCAGCAGTCAAGTATACTTCTATTAAATCTGCAATGGACTGTTCGTCATCTACTACTAAAATCGTCTTTTGCATTATAATGTCCTCTCCTTTACAGAAATAGTATAACCGATAAGGGAAAGAAAAGATAGAAAAATGAGGTTGATTTTTAGATAAAAATGCTTTATCATGTTAAAGTATAGGAATTTGAGGAGGTACGCCATGTATAAAATACGAAGAGCTGAGAAATTGGCAGATAAAATTTATCTTATGGATGTAGAAGCTCCAAGAGTCGCAAGACATTGTGAGCCTGGACAGTTTGTCATTGTAAAGATAGACGAGAAAGGGGAGAGAATTCCTCTGACAATCTGTGATTATGACCGTGAGGCCGGGACAGTAACGATTGTTTTCCAGGCCATCGGCGTATCTACAGAAAAAATGGCATTATTGAAAGAAGGTGACGCATTTAGAGACTTTGTAGGTCCGCTTGGATGCGCATCCGAATTTATTCACGAAGACGTGGAGGAACTGAAAAATAAAAAGTATTTATTTGTTGCCGGAGGAGTCGGAGCAGCGCCGGTGTACCCACAGGTAAAATGGATGCATGAACACGGTATTTCTGTGGATGTTATCGTAGGAGCAAAGACAAAAGATATGCTGATCTTGAAAGATGAGATGGAAAAGGTTTCCGGCAATCTTTACATTGCCACAGACGATGGTACATACGGACAGCATGGTATGGTGACGGATGTGATCAAAAAACTGGTTCAGGAGGAAGGCAAAAAGTATGATGTATGCGTTGCGATCGGACCGATGATCATGATGAAGTTTGTCTGTCTTCTGACAAAAGAGTTAAATATTCCTACGATTGTAAGCATGAATCCGATCATGGTAGATGGAACCGGTATGTGCGGTGCCTGCCGTCTTCATGTAGGAGATGAGATTAAATTTGCATGTGTAGATGGGCCGGAGTTTGACGGGCACCTGATTAATTTTGATGAGGCGATGAAGAGACAGCAGATGTACAAAACCCAGGAGGGAAGAGCTTTATTAAAAATGCAGGAAGGCGACACACATCACGGCGGATGTGGTCATTGCGGAGGTGACGAGTAATGGATGTATTAAAGAAAGTACCGGTAAGAGAGCAGGATCCAGAGGTCCGTGCAGCAAATTTTGAAGAAGTATGCCTTGGTTACAATAAAGAAGAGGCGATGGAAGAAGCACAAAGATGTTTAAACTGTAAAAATGCAAAATGCGTGCAGGGTTGCCCTGTAGCGATCGATATACCAAAATTCATTCAGGAAGTAAAGGAAGGAAAGATCGAGGAAGCATATAAGACGATCGGAAAATCTTCCGCACTTCCGGCTGTGTGCGGACGTGTGTGCCCACAAGAATCCCAGTGCGAGGGAAAATGTATCCGTGGTATCAAAGGCGAACCGGTATCCATCGGAAAACTGGAGCGTTTTGTCGCAGATTATGCACTTGAAAATGATATCAAACCGGAAAAGCCAGAGAAGACAAATGGTCATAAAGTTGCTGTTATCGGTTCCGGTCCGTCCGGACTTACATGCGCAGGGGACCTTGCAAAGCTTGGATATGAAGTTACGGTGTTCGAAGCGCTCCATGAACTTGGAGGAGTGCTTGTGTATGGAATTCCGGAATTCCGTCTTCCAAAACAAAAAGTTGTTGCAAAAGAGATTGATAAGGTAAAAGAGCTTGGTGTAAAATTCGAGGCAAATGTTGTCATCGGAAAATCTACGACGATCGATCAGCTCATAGAAGAGGAAGGTTTTGAGGCAGTATTCATTGGTTCCGGTGCAGGGCTGCCGAAATTTATGGGAATTCCTGGAGAAAATGCAAATGGTGTTTTCTCGGCAAATGAATATCTGACAAGAAGCAACCTGATGAAAGCGTTCGACGATGCCTATGATACTCCGATCGCAGCAGGAAAGAAAGTAGCTGTTGTCGGCGGTGGAAATGTTGCCATGGATGCTGCAAGAACAGCACTTCGTCTTGGAGCAGATGTACATATTGTGTACAGAAGAAGTGAGGCAGAACTTCCGGCCAGAGTGGAAGAAGTACACCATGCAAAAGAAGAAGGTATTGTCTTTGACTTGCTGACAAATCCAAAAGAAATCCTTGTGGATGAGAATGGATGGGTAAAAGGAATGCGTGTTGTAAAGATGGAGCTTGGCGAGCCTGATGCATCAGGAAGAAGACGTCCGGTAGAAATCCCGGATTCTGACTACGTGATTGATGTGGATACAGTCATCATGTCACTTGGAACATCTCCGAACCCTTTGATCTCTTCCACAACAGAAGGACTGGAAACAAACAAATGGAAATGTATTGTGGCTGAGGAATCCAATGGAAAGACAACAAAAGAAGGCGTCTATGCCGGAGGAGATGCTGTGACAGGCGCTGCAACTGTTATTTTGGCAATGGGTGCAGGAAAGGCAGCTGCAAAAGGAATTCATGAATATCTTTCTAATAAATAAAAGATTTTGAAATGAATATTCTGATATATAAAAATTTCATAAATCTATATAATAGTCTGGATTTTTGGACAAAAATAAAATATAATAACTCTATCAATTGAAGAAAGGTATAGGTGAATATAATGAAAAAATATGTATGTGAGCCATGTGGTTATGTTTATGACCCAGAAGTAGGCGATCCGGATAATGGAATTGAACCAGGAACAGCTTTTGAGGATCTTCCGGAAGATTGGGTGTGCCCAATCTGCGGAATGGGAAAAGAAGTATTCGTAGAAGAATAGGAATAAAAGGTGCCGTGCAAAACGTATGGTACCTTTTTTCATGGACACAGTGAAGGAATATAAAAATGATTCAGGAAGTAAAAAAACAGCTTTATGAACTGGCGGACACAGAATACAGGGAATTTAACAAAAAACTGATGCCGGGAACAGAAAATGTACTGGGCGTGCGCTTGCCCGTACTTAGAAAAATAGCCAAAGAACTGGCAAAAGGCGATTACCGTCTTTATTTGTCTGAGGCAGACGAAACTACACATGAGGAGACGATGCTGCAAGGGCTCGTAATCGGATATGCAAAGATGGATATGGAGGAGCGGATGGAATATTTAAAAAATTTCATCCCCAAAATAACGAATTGGGCAGTCTGTGACAGCTGCTGTATGGGATATCATTTTATGGAGAAGGACAGGGAGGCATGGTTCTCTTTCTTAAAGGATTATTGGGGGAGCGGGAAAGAATTTGAGATACGCTTTGCCGTTGTCGCCCTTTTTTCGCACTTTGCAGATCAGGAATATGTACAGAGAATATTTCAAATTTTTAATTCTGTCCAAAATGAAGGGTATTATGTAAGAATGGCTGTAGCGTGGGCGATTTCTGTTTTTTACGTAAAATTTAAAGAGGAAACGGAAGAATTTTTGGAGAATAACCATCTGGATACATTTACCCAGAATAAGGCAGTACAGAAAATCCGGGAGTCTTACCGGGTGAGTAAGGAAGAAAAAGAGCAGATAAAAAAATTCAGGAGAACAGAGGAAAAATGAAAGTCGCAAAGTGGAATAAGATAAACCTGGGGATGATCCTGGTCGCGATTGGTGTTGTGTACGGCGATATTGGAACTTCGCCGATGTATGTGATGAAATCAGTAGTTGGCGGAAACGGTGGGATTGCCGGTGTGGACCAGGAGTTTATTTTGGGTGCATTGTCTTTGGTGATCTGGACCATTACTATTTTGACTACGATCAAGTATGTTGTGATCGCAATGAAAGCGGACAATCACGGCGAGGGAGGCATTTTTTCTTTGTACAGTCTTGTGAAAAAATATGGACGCTATCTTGTTTGGCCTGCAATGATCGGAGGAGCGGCCCTGCTGGCAGACGGGGTTTTGACGCCTGCAGTGACTGTCACCACAGCGGTAGAAGGGCTTAGGAGTATTCCTTCCATGGCAGAAGTTATCGGAACGGATCAGAATAAAATTGTGATTATTTCTCTCTTGATCATCGCTGTGCTGTTTTGGGTACAGCGGGTTGGGACCAATGCTATTGGTAATATATTCGGGCCCATCATGACAATATGGTTTCTGTTTCTTGGTATAGCAGGGGTTTGTCATCTGGCAGAGAATCCATATGTACTGCATGCATTGAACCCTGTGTGGGCTTTGAAAGTACTTGTAAGTCCCGGAAATAAAGAGGGGCTTATGATACTTGGGAGTGTATTTCTTGCAGCTACAGGTGCGGAAGCCTTATATTCGGACATGGGCCATGTCGGAAAAAAGAATATCTATTTTAGCTGGCCCTTTGTAAAAATATGCTTGATCTTAAATTATCTTGGACAGGGAGCATGGCTGATCGCCAATCAGGGAAACCGGAAACTGGCAGGAATTCCGGATATGAATCCTTTTTTCGAGATGCTCCCGGATGGAATCAGACCGTTTGCCGTAGTGCTTGGAGCAGTGGCGGCAGTTATTGCCTCACAGGCGCTGATCACTGGTTCCTTTACTCTTGTGTCTGAGGCCATCCGCCTGGATTTAATGCCTCATATGCAGATTATTTATCCGTCCAAGACAAAAGGACAGCTTTACATTTCTCTGGTAAATGCTGTGCTTTGGGCGGGATGTTCGGTTATTATTTTATATTTCCGCTCCAGCGCCAGGATGGAAGCTGCCTACGGTCTGGCGATCACAGTAACCATGCTGATGACCACCATGCTGCTTACAGTGTATTTGGCAAAAAGAAAGAGAAAGGTTGTGGCTGGTTTCATTGTGGCAGTAGTTTTTGGGGCGTTGGAAATGGTATTTTTTATATCCAGTCTCGGAAAATTCTGGGCCGGAGGATATGTGGCAGTGCTGATTGCGCTGTGTCTCTTTTCCATTATGGCAATCTGGGACAGAGGAACCCGGGTGGAAAAGATGCAGAGCGTAAAATTAAAAATCCAGGATTATATTCCTAAACTTGAAAGTCTAAAAAATGATGAATCCATTCCGAAAAAGTGTGAAAATATGGTTTTTATCACCAAGGTGGGAAACCCAAAATATCTGGACCGGGATGTTCTTTACTCCATTTTGGATAAGGATTCAAAAAGAGCGGATGCATATTGGTTTGTACATATCCATGTGACAGATGAGCCGTATACAACCAAATATCATGTGGAAACATACGGAACGGATTTTGTGTTTCATGTGAGCCTTTATCTTGGATTTAAAATCAACCAGCGGATCAATGTGTGCCTGAGACAGATCGTATCAGAGCTGATTGAAACAGGGGAGCTGCCGCCTCAGAAGAAAAAATATTCGATTTATTCTGAGAATCAAATCGGGACATTTAAATTCTGCCTGATCCGAAAGACATTGATCCCGGAAAGCCAATTGTCACTGTCCGGAAGGACAGCCATTTCACTGAAATATGCAATCCGGCATCTTGCAGGTTCACCTGCAAGATGGTATGGCCTGGAAAATTCCAGCCTTTTGGTAGAATACGTACCTTTGTTTATCCAGGAAAAAGGAATGAAAGCCTTGGAAAGGATTTAAAGTAACACATGTAAAAGGAAAGCAAAGAAGAGAATGAAAATAACAATTATCACAGTAGGAAAAATAAAAGAAAAATATTTAAAAGATGCTATTTCAGAATACAGTAAAAGGCTTAGCCGTTACTGTAAAATGGAAATTGTAGAAGTTGCTGATGAGAAAACTCCGGACAATGCAAGTGAAACTATGGAAAAGCAGATCCGCAAAAAAGAAGGCGAACGGATTGAGAAATACATCAGGGAAGGCGCCTATGTTATAGCACTGGCCATTGATGGGAAAATGCTTTCCTCGGAGGAGCTTTCAGAGAAAATGGACTCTCTTGGAGTACAGGGGATCAGCCATATTATTTTTGTCATTGGAGGTTCCATTGGACTGGATGAAAATATTTTAAAGAGGGCAGACCTTCTTCTTAGCTTTTCCAAAATGACATTCCCCCATCAGCTGATGCGGGTGATTTTACTGGAACAGATATATAGAGGGTATAAAATTTTGTCGAATGAACCGTATCATAAATAAGGGCGGGTTTGGAAGAAAATAGACAGTTGATGTTCCGCTCTCTTACACGGGATTGAAAGTAGACTTCTCAAGCTGGCAAAAGAGGTTTCCCAAACTATGCTGTATTTCGGGCACAGCCAGGTGTTGAATTATTTTATGAAAAAAGGATGTAAAAAAGCTTACAGTCATACATCATAGAGGGAAAAGCTTAATCAGGAAAAGGGGAGAAAATAAAGAATTAAAGAAGTATATAATAATATCTAAGATTTTATTAGTGAGAGGATTGGGTGGAGTATAGTCAAGCAAGTAGACACATTTAGTTAGAAAATGAATCTAATAGTTGACTAAATGAAGAGGCGGTATATTGAGATCCTCGATCAGAATGAATCATGCAAAGTGTATAGAAAGAGAGTGGGAATAGGATGTTCCGCTCTCTTTTCGCATGAATGAGAAATAAAATGACAGTGAAATAGACGAATGATATAATGAAGAAAAATCAGGTCGACAGATTGGAAGTTATGGAGGTAGTTATATGTGGATTATATGCGGAATCTTGAGTGTAATATTTTGTGTTATAGGTTGGATGATGTATGGCATTAAAAAAGAAAAAATATAGCTTATTTGCTCCTGCCTGTTCACTGGCATTCGTATCGTTTTTCTCGGGAAGTTAAACGGAGCGATAACTTCCAGCTTAGTGAACTGGAAATAAAAAATGTAGGAGAGGCAAGCTATTATGGGAATAAGATTGATAATCAAAAGGGAAATAGATTTTACTGAGAATGTAATAGCTAAGAAGTGGTTTATGAAACCATTCATAAAATGGTACTTAAAGAAACAACAAACACAGTTTGTTAATAATTTAAGAAAATTATTGGAACAATAAATTAGAGACTATGGAGGTACATAAGCATGAATTAAATGATTGCATATTGTGGGCTGAATTGTGAGCACTGTGACGCATATCTTGCAACAATCAATGATGACCAGGAATTGAGAAAAAAACTGCGAAACTATGGGCTAAATTAAATAATGCACCTATTCTTCCTGAACATATTAATTGTCAAGGGTATCGTGTTGAAGGAGTTAAAACCGTATTCTGTGATAGTATGTGTGGTATTCGCCAGTGTGCATTGAAAAAGGGTGTTGATACTTGTGGCGACTGTTTGGATCTGGAAAGATGCTCTACAGTTGGAGTTATCCTAGAGAATAACTCGTCTGCTTTGAAGAATTTGAAAGGATAAAACTAAATTTACGGAGGTAAAGATCAATTGAAAATAGTTTAAATAAAAGAACGAAATTCTATATTGATACAAAAGTTATTAGATGTATGGGAGAGTTCTGAAAACAACTCATTTATTTTTATCGGTTTCATGGGTATTGCAGATAAAATGCTTGAAATGTTATAAAGTGCTGGGCTTAGAAGTTGATAAGGAGATAAGATATGAGAATAGTCAGTTTATTTATTGCAATGAGTCTTGATGGCTATATAGCAGATAGCGAAGGTGGTGTCAGTTGGCTGACAGGACAAGGTGATGATAGTGAAAACATTGATTCTTATTCTGAATTTGTAAAGGACATAGATACAATATTAATGGGGAGAAATACTTATCATCAACTTATTACCGAGCTTTCTCCTAATGTGTGGGTATATGACGATTTTATCACTTATGTGATTACGCATGAAAAGGATGTTTCTTCTGAGAAAATTATATTTGTAAATAAAAATCCCGGTGATTTAATAAAAAAGTTAAAAAAACAAAACGGAAAAGGAATTTGGGTTTGTGGTGGAGCTAATATTGTTCAGCAGTTAGTAAACGAGAATTTGATTGATATTTACTATGTTACTATAATTCCAACAATTTTAGGTTCAGGTATTCGACTTTTTGAAAATGGAAAAGATGAAGTGAAATTAAAATTGATTCATACGCAAACTTATAATGGCATGATAGATTTAGTTTATACACGAAGATGATTTATGACATTTTTTGAAACGTGAATAGTTGGAGTATAATAGTATCAATTAAGAGTTCGGAATGTGTTCAAAACTAAAAAGGAGTGATATGAATGCTTAATATATTTAAAAAAGCTTTTTGGGTGCCATATGACGAAAGCGATATTTTCCCTACAATTGTAAATGCACACCAAGCAATTTCCAAGTATTGCGAGGAAAACGGCTACTCGTATTCTTTTAGTAGTGATGACGAAGTTGTAATAAACGATAAACTTTATGAAATATATAGGGGCTATGAAAATGGGAGTCGTGGCAATTATGGAATTAAGTGTACTGAAAAGTAAATTTCCGGTATGAGATATAATGGAGGAAACAATGGCAAAAGAGATTCAACCAAAAGATTCAACAAGAGAAGCAGCCTATGAACTTTGGATGAAAGCCCCAAATCCAATGGTAACTTTTTTTAAAACTTTTGACGTGACAAACCTGATTAAGTTTGGCAATAAAAAGCATATGAAATTCAATATGCTTCTGGATTATTGCATTGGTAAAGCTGCTGTGAGTGTAAAAGAGTTTTATGTACTTCCCGTTGGCAATAAACTTATACAATATGATACGATTGCAGTCAATACGATTGTGAAGAATAAAGATGGAGGAGTCAGTTCCTGTGACATTTTATATGTGGAGGATTTAGATGTATACAATGAGCAGTATTTGAAATATACCAATCAGGTTGCAAAAAGCTGTCAAGATAGAGATTAATCAAATGACAGTATGGTGATCGGGACATCAGCAATTATAGATACAGATATTGACGGCGCTGTAGGAATGAATAGTGGTATCTTTAATAACCCGTTTATTATTTGGGGCAGATACAAAAAGAAATGGTTTCGATATTACCTGACATTATCTTTTCAATTCCATCATACGCAGATGGATGGTGCTCATGCGGGTAGATTTTTGGAAAATTTACAAAAAGAAATTAAAAGTTTGAAATAAAATTTTGGTTTACAGCGCAAGAGATCGATTGGAACTTGTGAAGAAGGCATATATTGTGAATGTAGGATTTTGGCTCTGTGGAGTTCTGGTTATTCCTTTTGCAATTACAGAAGTGTTATTTGCGATATATAAAGGAAAAGCGGCTAAATTTGTTTCGGGATTTAATTCGTTGTCTAAAGAAGAACAAGAATTGTATGATAAAGCTTATATTTCTCGAGATGTGAGAAATCAGTGTTTCACATGGGCTGCCATAATGTTAATTGGAGCAGTATCGTCTTATTTTTTAACATCATATCGGAAATAACAATTCCAGTAGCTGGGAACCTGGCTGGAATGTGAAATTTAAAAAGTCAGGAAAGAAAAAGATATGGTCCAGACGTTATTGCCCGAATATACACCGGAAGTAAGAAATATTTATTTGCAAACACAGACCGGAAATGGACAGAAGTGGCTCATGATCGAGGTGGATGACCAGGACGAAGTATATAATGACATACTCCGGCTGATCGATATTCGTAAAGGATAAAAGGTTATAAATATGACAGGGGATTGGCGGGATGGTATAATAGATAAAAATGGTATGGCAACTTGGGATTGCCGGAGGGGGATTAGACAATGAAATACAGAAGAAGTATTCGTGGGATTATATTGACAGCATTGTTGATTTGTACTGCATTTATAGTTTATTCTATTGTTACAGATCCGATTGGTGAACATAACATCATGTTTATGCTCGCTGTATTAGGAGGATTTATCGCATTAGGAGAGGATAAGAAAAAGGAAAAACACCAGGGCAGGTAATGTGCTGGTGTTTTCGGAGTGTTAGGAGATTATATGTGCACAGAGTTTGTAGAGGAAGGGGTGAATTTTCTATGGAAAAAGAGACTATGAAAAATTCTAAATTAGGATGGTATCTGTTATGTTTGGCGATAGGTGCTATTTTAGGTATTGTGGTTTTTAATAAGATAGGCTGGATATTCTAACTCCTATAGGTGGTCTTTACATTATGAATACAAGACATCCTGTTTTATCAAAAACGTGATTCAGGCACCTAATATTATTGTTGGAGATTATACATATTATGATGACAATAATGATCCGACAAGTTTTGAGGAACATAATGTTCGATTTAATTACCCGGCATTTGGTGACAGGCTGATTATTGGGAAGTTTTGTGCAATCGCCTCTGGCACAACATTTGATTTGACGATGAGCTGATTGAAGTTTTACTGGAATTGAAATGATGGAATTTTGAACCGGAAAAACTGGTGGATTTCCTGCCTTTGTTGTGAAATCCTGATTTGGAAAAGGTACGGAAAGTGTTAAAACAGGAACTTCAGAAAATAGGTGAAGGAACGGGAATGGATAATCTGAAGTTACAGGAGTGAGATATTTGAAAAAAGGATTTATGAAAATATGGATTTTATGTTTGATTACCGTAGTTCTGGCAGTTTGTGTAAGTTGTGCGAAACAAAAGGAAACAAAGGAATTAAGTAAAATTGAGTCATCTAAGGTGGAAGAAATCCGACGTACAGGAAGTTCAGGCGGGAAAGAAGGGGAATCGGAATACTTTTTAACGGATAGTGAAAAGGATGATTTTCTTGAATTGCTGAATAAAGTTGAACTTGGAGATCAAGTAGACAAAAATAAAGGATTATCTTCTGGAGCAGCCACTTATTATTCATTGCAATTTTCAGACGGAGAATCCTTGGAGATAAGTCCTGGTCTTTATTTTAAGATTGATGACCAATATTATAATTTTGAAAATTATGATGCATTATGGAATGAATTTATTAAATTTAACAGCATAAAAAGATGACAGTTGATGTTGTAGCAATAGAGGGATTTATGGAGACTGGAATAATGAATTTTAAAATAGCAGTTTTACAAAAGCAATCTGTGCCAAGGCAAGAAGAAAAGAATATAGATACCATCATTGCCAATATGGAGTATGCTGCCAAAAACAATGCTGATATATTGTTGCTGCCGGAATGTTTTATCACAGGGTATGAGCTGCCAATTGGCAATGAGGATGCAGTTACTGACAACAGTGATTATATTCGTGATCTGTGCCTGGCTGCTCAAAAGTTTCAGATAGGTGTAGTTGCCACTGCATTTACGAGAGGTGATATAAAACCTCAAAACTCAGCCTTTGTGATCAACAAGGACGGAAAGATTTTAATGAAATATTCGAAAGTACATAGAAAGTGCAAGGATTTTAATGCTAAAAGGAGCGGAGATTGTCCTTGTGCCAAATGATTGCGGTTCCATGAAACCCAGAGTTCAGGCACTTTCTACACGTGCTTATGAAAATATGATGGGGATTGTGATGGCAAATCCAAATGGGAAAGACCGCGGTAATTCGTGCACTTTTAGCCCGATTTGCTGGGACAGAGATGGAGTATGTATTGAGAATACAATTTTTTTGGCAGATGAAATGACAGAGAGACTGTATTATGCGGACTTTGATATGGAACAAATTCGTTCTTATCGCGAACGTGAAATGATGGGAAATACATTTCGAAAAGTGAAGGCCTATAAAGATTTATTATCGAATGATATTGCTTATCCGTTTCTTCGTCCGGGGCAGTAAAGCTTGATCTATATTTTTTTGTTTTGACTATATTTTAGAAAGGAATAAGCGAAATGATGTATCTGGATTATTTTACTTTCCCAGGCAGCGAGATGGAAGTTGATTTTTTTATGGATCAAAAAAGGACATGCTATGATTCCTATTATCCGTTTCAGATTCTATCGAGGCATAAATTTCGACGGATTGATTTTGAGCCTGTGACGATTTTATATGGCGGGAATGGGTCTGGAAAGACAACGGCACTGAATGTGATCGCGGAGAAACTGCATATTTTGCGCGACAGTGCGTTTAATAAATCCAATTTTTTTGAAGACTATTTAAAGATGTGTGATTATGAGGGAAGAGAAGTGATTCCGAAAAACAGCCGTGTGATAACCAGTGACGATGTTTTTGATTATATGTTGAATATCCGGGATATAAATGAAGGAATAGACCGGAAGAAGGATTCCCTTCTTGAGGAATATCTTGACGTAAAATACGCTAAATTCCAGATGCGTTCTTTGGAAGATTACGAAATGTTGAAAAAGGTTACAAAAGCAAGAAGAATGACACAATCCAGATTTGTGCGGTCAGAGCTGATGGGCAATATTCGTGAATACTCAAACGGCGAAAGTGCGTTTTTGTATTTCTCGGAGAAAATTACAGAAAATGGATTATTTTTGCTGGACGAGCCGGAGAACAGTCTTTCGCCTGCCAGACAAAAGGAGCTGGTACAATTTATAGAAAATTCGGCGCGTTTTTTTGGATGTCAATTTATCATCTCGACACATTCACCGTTTGTTCTGTCCATGAGAGGGGCTAAGATTTATGATCTGGATGAAGATCCGGTGGATGTGAAGAAATGGACAGAACTGGAAAATGTCAGGGAGTATTATCAGTTTTTTAAAGAACATGATGAGGAGTTTAGATAGAGCTTACAGATGGATGGAGCAAAGCAGCATGAAAATAAAAGAGGTCAAAGATAATAAAAAACAGTATCTTTCATTGTTGTTGCTTGCAGATGAGCAAGAAGATATGATTGATCGCTATATAGACAGAGGGGTAATGTATATATTGGAAGATGCCGGAATAAAAGGGGAATGTATCGTTACAGATGAAGGGAATGGAATCCTTGAAATCAAGAATATTGCTGTTGGACCAGCTTATCAGGGAAAAGGATATGGGAAAGCATTGATTGACTTTATAGCGATGAGATACAGGGGACGATATTCTGTTTTACAGGTTGGAACAGGGGACAGTCCGTTGACGATCCCTTTTTACGAAAAATGTGGTTTTACCCGTTCACACAGCATTAAAAATTTTTTCACTGAAAATTATGATCATCCCATATATGAATGTGGTGTTCAGCTGATAGACATGGTTTATTTGCAGAGGAATCTGGTGTGAAATTGTAAAAGCAATGATAGTGAAGAAGTAGTTTGTAGAGACATATCAGTGATTGTATGAGGAGGGGAATATGAGAGCAATACAATAAGGGGAAATTTAGATGCTTATTATGCCTTAAATGAAAAATCGGATGAAATTGTTTCATGTGGTGCTGCGCTGTTTTTGCAGGAATGCGGATATCAGGCATATGCAAATACAACCAAAGTAGTAAAGGCAGATGAAGATTGGTGCACAAGACTTGCGCATAAAACAGTTGCTACCCGTGCAGGTCTTGGGTGGATTGGGAAAAACTGTCTGCTTGTAACAGAGAAATATGGCTGTGCAGTCCGCCTGTCCAGTCTTCTTACCAATGCGTTGTTGCCTGCAGACCTTGCGATAAATGAAAGTCGATTTTGCTGTATGCCTTTATACACAAAAATATCTAAGAACAGAACATAGAACATACGATTGAGAAATTGTTACATGCATGATATAGTTATAGTTGCAAGAATATCAGCTGTCAAAAGCGAAAAAAAGTGAAGGGAATAGTAAATTTATGAAAGTTGCAGTTACTTATGAAAACGGAAATGTATTTCAGCATTTTGGACACACAGAACAATTTAAGTTATATGATATCAAAGACGGAAAAGTAGCGGGGATGGAAGTGTTAAGTGCCCAAGGAAGCGGTCACGGAGCTCTTGCTGTATTTTTGAAAGATATGGGAGTGGATGCTTTGATTTGTGGAGGAATCGGAGCAGGGGCAAAGAATGCTCTGGCAGACGCAAAAATCGAGCTGTATCCGGGTGTATCTGGAAGTGCAGATGATGCAGTCAGCTCTTTTCTTGAAGGAAATCTGGTGTATCACTCAGAGATTCAGTGTGAGCATCACAGCGAAGGGCATCATTGTGGCGAGGATAAACACGGATGTTCAGGAAACGGCGGCAGCTGCCGATAGACAGCAAGTATTAGATGGGAGTTGAAGAAAAATTGAAACAGAGTAAGAAGAAAATCTGGATTGGAGTAGCGTTTCTCGCAGTTTTTGCGGCTATTCTTGTGGCTGTGTATATGATTGCAGGACCGAAAGCTAAAGAGGGAACAAAGCAGTGCACTTTGGAAGTGGAAAATGACCAAAATAAGGTGAAATCCTATAAAATTTCCACAGACGCAAAATATTTAAGGGAAGTCATGGATGAATTGGTGGAAGAGGGAGATTTCTCTTATGAAGGAACAGAAGGAGAATATGGTCTGTATATTGAAAGTGTCAATGGGCTGAAGGCGGATTATGAGACGGACGGCGCTTACTGGTCTATCTATGTAAACGGAGAGTATGGACAGAACAGTGCAGACAACCAGCCGGTTGCGGACGGCGATACCTATCGGTTTTCTTATGAGACGGACAGTGAGTAGAAGATGGGAAAGAAAAAAGAAGATAGCCGCATTGGGTGGAAAGTTTCGGATATTGTGACCATTGGTGTATTGACAGCTACCTTGGAGGCAGCAAAGATTGGTCTGGCCTTTCTTCCAAATGTGGAACTTGTTACGCTTTTACTTGTTGTATATACAACGGTATTCGGGAAAAAAGCTCTGGCAGCATCCTTTGCTTTTGTAGGTGTAGAATGCATGGTCTGGGGAATGGGCCTTTGGGTGATCAATTATCTCTACATTTGGCCGTTTTTGGTTTTACTCGCGCTGGTGGTCTGCAAAAGCGGTTGTCGTTCCGTGTGGGGATATTCCATACTTTGTGGTGCGTATGGTCTGGGTTTTGGCGCATTGTGTGCCATCCCGTATTTCTTTATAGGAGGGCCATCCATGATGTTGACGTGGTGGATCGCAGGTATCCCTTATGATTTGATTCATGGAATCAGTAATTTTATTTTATGTCTCATCCTTTACCGGCCATTTCGGTATGCAGTGGAAAAATGCAGAATTGTTGTCATAAAGGAATAAAGAAAAGTACCGTTTATCTTGTGTGCGAGATGTGCGGTATTTTTTATGCTATTAGGAGAGATAAGACAATAAAATCTTCCGGGTGGAATAAATTGTCTCTTATGGGAAATCTTATAGAAAAAAGGAAACAGGAGACATCAGATGGAATCTATATGGAGGAAAACATGCACAATAGAGGAAAGAGAAACTCTGAATAGAGAGATACAGACAGAGGTGGCTGTCATCGGTGCAGGCATGGCAGGGCTCCTGACCGCATATCAGCTGAAAAAAGCCAGCGTCCATGCAGTTGTATTGGAGGCAAAAAGAATAGGAAACGGGCAGACAAAAAATACGACCGCAAAGATCACATCGCAGCACGGTCTGTTTTGTGATGCATTTATCCGAAAAAAGGGACAAAAAACTGCAGGACAGTATGTGCAGGCAAACCAAAAAGCGATCGAAGAGTATGAACAGATCATACAGGAAAACAACATTGAATGTGACTTTGAGAGGACAAGTTCTTATGTCTATTCAAAAAATGAGAAAAAATTAAGGAATGAGGCCAAGGCAGCGGCTAAACTTGGGATTGCAGCATCTTATGTCCGGCATATAGAAATACCGGTTCCTTGTGCAGGGGCGGTCAGATTCGAGGGACAGGCCCAGTTCCATCCGTTGAAATTTATGAAAGCAATTGCAGAACAGTTGGAGATCTACGAGAATACTCCGGTAAGAAAGGTAGAGGGGAATCTTATCCAAACTGCACAGGGAATTGTGAAGGCAGATAAAATTGTTTTTGCAACACACTATCCGTTTGTTAATTTCCCGGGGCTTTATTTTACGAGAATGCACCAGGAACGCTCATATGTGCTGGCGTTGGAAGATGCAGGGGTGATCAATGGCATGTATATCGGCGACGGAGAGGAGTCGTATTCATTTCGAAGGTATGGGAAGTATCTCCTTTTTGGTGGACAAGGACACAGGACAGGAGAAAATACAGGTGGAAAAAGGTATGAGATGTTACGCCAAAAAGCAAAACAATTTTTCCCGGATGCCAAGGAGGTAGCCCATTGGTCTGCTCAGGACTGTATTACATCTGACCAGGTTCCATTCGTGGGAAAATATGCAAAAACAAGGCCGGGTTGGTTTGTCGCGACCGGATTTCAAAAATGGGGTATGACCTCATCCATGGTGGCATCCAAGATCCTATGCGATATGATCTGTGGTGTGGAAAATCCATATGCCAAGACATTTTCTTCCAGAAGGTTTTCCACAGAGGAGGTACCGCAGATATTAAAGGATGGAGCAAAAGCGGTGAATGGATTGTCAAAACGATTTTTTCAGGTACCGGAAAAAGCAAGAGAGGAATTGGAGACTGGGCATGGGGGTATTGTAAAGACAAAAACCGGGAAGGCAGGAGTTTACAAAATGGAAGGAGAAAGAGACTGTAAGGTACAATCAGCATGTTGCCATCTTGGGTGCCAGGTGGCCTGGAATCCGGATGAAAAGACGTGGGAATGTCCTTGCCATGGCTCCCGTTTTGACTGCCATGGAAATCTTCTGGATGGTCCGGCACAGGAGGGGATTCAATATGAATAAGTTTTTTTATGGATGGTATTTTCGATGTCAGTCGGGAACGGAGACGGTGGCCGTGATTCCTGCCGTGCATATCTCAAATCAAAAAAGGTCTTGTTCTGTTCAGGTAATTACGGAAAAAGGAACGTGGAATGTAGAATTCCCCATTCATCAGTTTCGGATCAACAGAAAGAAACTGATCATGAAAATTGGAGAAAATGTTTTTTCAAAAAAAGGTATGTATCTGAATCTGAAAGATGGAGATACAAGAATTCGCGGCGTCTTTCAATTTCATGGTTTTGTAAAGCCAAAGTACGACATTATGGGTCCGTTTCGGCATATTCCAATGATGGAGTGCAGACATGCGGTTTACAGCTTGCAGCATCTGGTCAACGGACATCTTTGGATTGGTTCAAAAAAGTTGGACATGGAGAATGCAAAAGGATACATGGAAGGCGATAGCGGCGTTTCGTTTCCGGACAAATATGTCTGGACGCAAAGTTTCTTTGAGGAGGGATGTATTGTTCTTGCAGCAGCGACCGTACCCATTGGAGGACTTTCGTTTACAGGAACAATTGGAATTGTTCATTGGAAGGGACGGGAGTATCGGTTTGCAACCTATCTTGGTGCAGCAGTTACAAAAATGGAAAAAGGAGAGCTTTTCGTCCGCCAGAGAGGATATGAGCTGAAAGTGAAACTTCTAGATGACAAAGCCTATGCTTTGCGTGCGCCCGATGAAGGGAATATGACACGAAGGATTCTTGAAAATGTTTGCTGTTATGCCAGTTATTCTATGACGTATAAAGGAAAACTTGTGTTTGAGAAGAAAACAAAAAAAGCCGCGTTTGAGTATGAAATGAAGAAAAGATAAAAATTCATTGTTCTGTCCATGAAATAAGGATATAATAGTGACATTGCACAGGACAGCTGTCACGATAAAAGAAAGATATCGGATTGACAGCTGTGCCTACTCAAAAGAAAAGGAGAATAGGAAGATGAATATTACATACCGTACAGCAAGGGAAGAAGACGCGGAAGCAATCGTTGCATTTTATAATGAAGTGGGAGGAGAAACAAGCTACTTAAGTTTTGAAAAGGATGAATATCCGATGAATGAGGAGGAACAAAGAGAGGAAATCCGTTCCCTGAAAGATAACCAAACCAATATTATGCTGATGGCAATGGACGGGGAGAAAATTGCAGGAATTGCCACCATTCATTCCAGCCACAAAATCAAATCCAGGCACGAGGGAGAACTTGGCATTGTCGTTGCAAAAGCATATCAGGGACAGGGGATTGGAACAGAATTGATCGACCGGCTGATCACATGGGCAAAAGGGAACAAGGTGACGACAAGGATCCGTCTGGACACAAGAGCAGACAATATAAAGGCAGTTTCCCTGTACTTAAAGTTTGGATTCATCATTGAAGGATGCTGTAAAAACTCTACCTTGCTCAATGGAACGTACTATGATTTGTACATTATGGGAATGATGATATGAGGTCAAGAGCAAGACACAAAAAAACGGCGATAGCCGGATTTTTTGTCTTAGTGATTTTTGTTTTGACTGGACTGCTTTTTCTTTATTATGGTATGAAAGAAATCATTGAGTACAACAAAAAAGCAGAAATTTATAAGACGGTGGAAGGACGTCTTTTGGATTATACATTGCAACCGGCCAGAGAGTCTAAGGTTGCAGGGAGAAACCAGGGGCTGTCCAACTATCAGTTGATTTATGATTACTGGGTAAACGGACAAGAGTATCAGGTCAGGATTTACGATAGCACACGTGAAGTCCCGGAAATCGGCAGCAGGTCAGAGATTTATTATAATCCACAAAACCCACAGGATGCAGCCATTCTTTGGGCAGACAATGGTAAGATCAAGATACTTGTCGGAAGTATACTAGCCGCAGCTCCCCTGTTGGCAGGAGGTGTGATCCTGTTTGTACGGAAAAGAAAGAAAAAATACACCGTAGATGTTGTGGGGTTGATGTTTGGTATCACATGTTTTGCATTTGGATATGTTTATCTATCTTCTTTTCAACTTCCGCATGTGGCGTTTCCATTTTTCCTGCTTATAGGTTTGAGCTTGTGTGTAAAAAGTGTTTTCTTTTCAGGAAAGAAGAGAAAAAGAAGAAAAAAACGGTGTTAGAAGGAAGGAACATATGAAGATTGGTATTTTAGGCTGCGGAGCCATGGCGGAGAAATTTGCAGAGACATTGGTACAGATGGAGGAGGTTGAATGCTACGGCGCTGCTTCGAGGACAAAAGAACGTGCGGTAGAATTTGCGAAACAATATGGTTTTAAAAACGCATATGGCAGCTACGAAGAGCTGTGCAAAGATTCGGAAGTAGAACTGATCTATATTGCTACTCCGCATTCCTGTCATTATGAAAATATGGAGCTTTGTATCCGTTACAAAAAACCGGTTCTCTGCGAGAAGTCATTTACTTTAAACAGCGATCAGGCAAAAAAGATCACAGAGTTGGCCAGAAAGGAGCAAGTCTTTATAGCAGAAGCAATCTGGACCCGCTATATGCCAGCAAAAGACATGATTCAGGAGATTCTTGAATCTGGAATCATTGGGAAAGTCTCCACGCTGACTGCAAATCTTTCCTATCCGATCAGCCACAAAGAGAGAATCATGCAACCGGAACTGGCAGGAGGCGCACTTCTGGATGTAGGTGTGTACGGCCTGAATTTTGCGCTGATGCACTTTGGAACAGGCATTGAACGGGTGGAGTCCTCTGTGATGATGACAAAGACAGGTGTGGATGGCATGGAATCGATCACGCTCTTCTACAAGGATGGGCGGATGGCTGTCCTGACTCACGGTATTTACGGAAGGTCAGACCGGAGAGGAATCTTTTACGGGGAGAGAGGGTATATCGTAGTAGAAAATATCAACAATCCTCAAAGTATTTCTGTCTATGATACAGAGGATCGGTTGATACAGCATACAGTTGTACCGGAGCAGATCAGCGGATATGAGTATGAGGTGAGGGAATGTATGGAATCCATTCGCGCCGGAGAGAAAGAAAGCCATTCCATGCCGCTTGACGACAGCATCACTGTCATGGAGCTCATGGATGAACTACGAAAACAGTGGGGACTTATTTATCCGCAGGAAAAGGAATAACAATTCATAGAAAGTTTCAATATATAACTATGGTGATAGAGACAATCTATTTGACAGCAGTTTTTGTGCAATACTATAATTAAAAATTGATTATAGTGGACAAAAAAGGAGGAAAACAATGAAAAAGAGATGGGTTAGTGCACTGTTGGTTTTTTCTATGAGTATTGCTTTGGTCGCAGGATGTGCTGGAAATGCAGATAAAAAAGATTCAGCAGGTGGAACAAAAACAGAGGGAGATAAAATCACATTCATGGTTCCTGACTGGGGAGTGCCAACCGATGAGCAGCTTGCTTCGTTTACGGAGGAAACCGGGATTGAAGTTGAGATTGCAGAAGTGGGCTGGGATGATATCCGTGAGAAACTTGCTACCGCTGCATCTGCAGGAAAATGTGCGGCAGATGTAGTGGAAGTCGACTGGTCATGGGTTGGTGAGTTCTACGCAGCAGACTGGCTGGAGCCGTTGGAAGTATCTGATGAGGATAAGGCTGATATGCCGACGATCGAGACATTTACGATTGACGACAAAGTGCTCGCTATGCCATATGCAAACGACTACCGTCTGGCATATTATAATACAGAGCAGTTTGCAAAAGCGGGCATTACAAAAGAGCCTCAGACATGGGACGATGTACTGGAAGCCTGCCGGGCACTGAAATCAACCGGAACGGTGGATCATCCGTTTGCAATTGCGTTAAATGCAGAGGAAAAAACTTCCACATGTTTGATGTGGCTGGCATATACAATGAATGGTGTTGTGTGGAATGAGGATGGAAGATTTAATAAGGAATCTGTACTGGAAGCATTGAAATATATGGAAACTCTGATCAATGAGGAGCTGGTGGCACCGGAAGATAAGACATCCTCTGGTATGGATGCATATATGCGAATCTGCGGCGGAACAGCAAGTTTTCTGACAGGTCCGACATCCTTTGTCTCCAGAAGTCAGAATGAGGAGCTTTGTAGCGTAGTTGGTCAGATTCAACCGATTCTGGTTCCTGGCAAAGAGGGAAAAGCAGCGCAGACAATGCCTTTGCCGGAGGCGATCGGTGTGAATAAACTTTCCGAAAACAAAGAGGCAGCAAAAAAATTTGTGGAATGGTATACTTCCGCTGATATGCAGAAACAGCTGAATAAGACGAACAGCGCAATCCCAACCCGAAATTCTGTCCTGGAAGAGCTGATCAATGACGGAACCATCCAGAATTCCGGGGCAATGCTGGAGCAGGCTAAAATCGTGTCCTCTCCGTTCCCGAACGGCGTACCTTCTTACTATGCTCAGATGAGCAGTGCAATGTACAATGCGATCAATAAAATGGCGCTTGGTGAACTGAACGCAGAACAGGCATATGATGAAATGGCATCTGCATTAGAAGAATTGATCAACGAATAATACAGGAAGAAAAATGAAGAAAAAGATATTACCTTATCTATTGCTGACACCCATGATCTTGATCATGGGTGTGTTAGTATTTTATCCGATTATTGCTACATTTTCATATAGCTTGAAAAAATGGAAATTGACGGCACCAGGGGATATCCGATTTATTGGTATCAAAAACTATCAGGATATTCTCCAGTCAGATTCCTTTTGGTACAGTATGCAAAACACCATCTTCATCCTGCTGTTTGTCGTTGTATTTACGACAATAGTCGGGTGCCTGGTGGCTGCTTTTTTAAAGATTGATGTGAAATGGTCCGGGCTATTGCTGGCACTGGCCATCTTGCCGTGGGCTTTGCCTCCGTTTGTAAATGGTATTCTCTGGAAATTTGTCTTTTTTTCAGGGTATGGTTTCTTGAACAAGCTGCTGCTTGGGATAGGATTTATCAGTCAGCCGATTGAATTTTTGGGAGGCAGATGGTCACTTTTACTTGTGATTTCCATTGTTGTGGTCTGGAGGAGCGTACCTTTTATGGCATTGGTCTGTCTGGCGGGAAGGCAGTCCATACCGGGAGAGTTGTACGAGGCTGCAAAAATAGATGGAGGTTCCGGATGGAAGATTTTCCGGCACATTACACTACCTCTGATGCTGCCGTTTGTGGGAGTGGGGCTGACGTCCACGTCCGTAACCGCGATCAATGTATTTGATGAAGTTGTTGCACTTTCGGGTTATAGTGACCTTGGAAAGAACATCCTGATGGAAAGCTACCTGACTACATTTACTTTCCTGGATTTTGGAAAAGGCAGTGCTATGACATATATTGTAATGCTGTTTGCCCTGATCCTTGGTATCTTCTACTTAAGAAGCCTTAATAAGGAGGTAGAATACTGATGAAGTATGCAAGAAGAACAGGCTATATCATGGCCTTGATCATATTTTTGCTAGTTACAGCAGGGCCGTTTATCTGGGCGTTTGTCATATCTGTGACACCGGATCATGCCATGTTTGCGCCGACAAGCGATCTGTTTCCGAAAAAAATAATATTTGATAATTATGCGGAATTGTTTTCCGGTGGACAGAGAGGAAACAGATTTTTTATGAGCATGTACAATTCGCTGCGGGCAACAGGAATCACATTGTGTATCGGAATCCCTATAGCAATGCTGAGCGCATATGTTTTGAGCAGAATGGAATTTAGGGGAAGAAAAGTGATCAAGAACCTTCTTCTTTGTACTATGGTGATTCCGGTGATGGCGACGATCATTCCGCTGTACCGGATGTTTGCAGTGGGAGACATGTTGGATGATATTTTTTGGCTCAGTATAGTGTATGTCAGCTCATACCTGCCAATGGCAGTCTGGCTGATATCAAATTATTTTGCAACGATTCCAAAAGAACTGGAGGAAGCGGCCATGATCGATGGATGTGGAAGAGCGGCATCTTTTTTCCGCATTATATTGCCGATTTCCTATCCCATTATCCTGTCAGTAACTTTGATTATGTTTTTAAACACCTGGAGTCAGTTTCAGATTCCGTTGATCCTGGCATCGTCGATGGAGACCAAACCGATGGCAATCGTGGTGTCAGAATTCATGACAAAAGATACGATTCAGTACGGGCTTATCGCGGCAGCCGGGATGATCGCATTGATCCCTCCGGCTCTTGCGGCACTGATATTCAGAAAATATTTGATTTCTGGAATCACAAAAGGTTCTGTAAAGGGATAGACATGAAGTATCAGGAAGATAATATGAGATAAAAGGGAGAATAACATGTCCAATATTATAGAAATTATAGATTTTAATGATTCCAATCTGGATGTATATGCAAGACTTACAGAGGCCCAGCTTTTAAATCGAGATGATCCCCAAAAGGGAATGTTTATCGCAGAGAGTCCTAAGGTAATTGCGCGTGCCCTGGATGCGGGTTATGTCCCTCTCTCCATCTTAGTTGAGAAAAAACAGATAGAAGGGGAGGCAAAGGAAATTATCGACCGGTGCGGCCGGATTCCGGTTTATACGGCCGAATTTGATGTTTTGACACAGCTGACCGGATTTTGCCTTACCAGAGGGATGCTCTGCGCGATGCGCCGCATGCAGTTTCCGACTATGGAGGAGGTGTGCATGGGAGCAAAAAGAATTGCTGTATTGGAAAATGTTATGAACCCTACAAATGTGGGAGCCATTTTCCGTTCTGCTGCAGCGCTTGGCATGGATGGGGTGCTGCTCACGCAAGGGTGCAGCAATCCCCTTTATCGCCGTGCAGTCAGAGTGAGTATGGGAACTGTTTTTCAAATACCGTGGACTTTTTTGAAAAAAGACGATTGCAGACTGTGATTACACGGTACGCATCCCAATGTCACATGGTGTGGATTCCTTGAATGTGGCCGCTGCCAGCGCAGTAGCCTTTTGGCAGCTTGGACGGAAATCGTGATATAGAGAAAGAAAAAGACTCGCATATGCTGTGATGGAAATCAGTACGGCATATGCGAGTTTTTAAATTGGTTTATTTGAATTTTACGGCTGTTCCGTATGCCATAATCTCCGCAGCTCCGGGTGCAATCGCGCTGGTTGTAAACCGAAGGCAGACAACGGCATCTGCCTGCATCATTTCTGCTTCATCGACCAGACGGCCAAGTGCAATATCCCGCGCCTCATTTAGCATTTCTAAATAAGAACCCATTTCTCCACCTATCAGATTTTTGAATGAGCTTCCGATATCGCGTCCAATATTTTTACACTGTACAGTGCTCCCTTTTACCAATCCTAATACTTCATATTCTGTTCCGGGAATTTTTTCTGTAGTTGCGATCAACATAATGAACACCTCCTCATTTTTTTTCTATTGTACCATTCTCAGGAGAAAAAGACAGACATTATTCCTTAAAAATCCTTAAGATTTTCTGTACATCGACAAAAGTTTCGACTATAATGGAAAGACACAAATGAAAAAGGAGTAAAGGAAAACATTTATGAAAAAAGTACAGGAATATTTCTTATATTTTATGTTCTATTCCATGATCGGCTGGTGCTATGAGGTATTTCTCGAAGTAGTTGTGTATCGGTGGGGATTTTCAAACAGAGGGGCGCTTTTCGGACCGTACTGTGTGGTCTACGGGTTTGGCGCATTGCTACTGATTTTGATGCTCGGAAAACTGAAAGAGCAAAAACACAGGATTGGAACGATCAATGTTACGCCAGTGCTTGTTTTTATCGGAATCGTGGTCATCACCACAGTGGTAGAGTTGATCGCAAGTTATATCATGGAGCTTACAAGCGGAGGATGGCTTTGGGATTATACTAGATTTGCTTTTAATTTTGAAGGGAGAATCGCGTTAAATCCAAGTATTCGTTTTGGTATCGGAGGAATGGTATTTTTATATCTGTTGCAGCCGCTGTTTGTAAAAATTGTGCGTCCACTTTCCGCAAAAAAATTAAATGTCCTGTCAGGCTCATTGGCAGTTGTATTGCTTTTGGATATTATTTATACATATCTGATAAAATAAGTATGACGAGCAGAAACCTTTTTCATATACAGAGGGTAAAAATTCGGTTATAATAAAAATAGGTTTTATTGTTTCAATTTACAGAGAAAAAGGAGGAGACATCATGCTTTTAAAAGGGAAAACAGCGATTGTGACTGGAGGAACAAGAGGGATCGGGCGAGCGGTCGTGGAACAGTTTTTGGAACAGGGCGCAAGCGTAGTATTATGGGGCTCCAGGCAAGAGACCGTGGATGCCGCTGTCAAAGAAATTAAGGAGGAACATCCTTCTTATGAAGTCTATGGCATGTACCCAAACCTGGCAGATGCATCGGATGTGGAAAAAGCTGTGCAGGAGGCAAAGGAGAAGTTGGGAAGAATAGATATTCTTGTCAACAATGCCGGGATTTCCCAGAGCACTTCCATTTATGAATACAAGGCAGAAGACTTTGACAAGATCATGAAGTTGAATGTGAATGCACTGTTTTATACGATTCTCCCTACCGTGAAGATCATGAAAGAACAAGGCGGAGGGACGATCATAAATACAAGCTCCATGGTAAGTATCAGCGGACAGCCTGCAGGGGTTGGGTATCCGACGAGCAAATTTGCTGTAAACGGACTGACGATTTCTCTCGCAAGAGAGCTGGCGAAGGATCATATCCGGGTCAATGCAGTGGCACCTGGAGTGACAAAGACAGATATGGTTGCGGCCCTTCCACAGCAAATGATCGATGCGATTTCAGAAAAGATACCTTTTGGAAGACCTGGGGAACCGGCAGAGGTGGCGAATGCTTTCCTGTATCTTGCAAGCGATATGGCAAGTTATGTGACAGGAGAGATTCTCTCTGTTGATGGGGCATGCCGTGCGTAAGAAAAGGAGAACAAAAAACAGGTTCCAAGTGGAGCCTGTTTTTTGTTCTATAAGAAAGGCCTTATGCCTCCCCTTATAGAATAAAAGGATGCACAACGCCGCAATGAGGTATTTTCCCGCTCTGCGGTATTGCGGCGGCGCACAAAGTGCCCAGTCCCTCATGATCAATCCTATGAGATATAATTATACTCGTAAACATGAAAAACATAACCCGCATTTTGAAAGGAGTCTTACTCATGAAAGAAACACTGGAATATTTGAAGTCTTGCGGCACATTGATTAAAATATGAAATAGAGAAAGCAGATCCAATTTTAATTGGAGCAGGCGCTGGACTCTCTACATCTGCTGGATTTATCTATACAGGAAAATTTCTCTGATTTTATTGCAAAGTACGGCATTCAGGATATGTATTCGGCTGATTTCTATCACTATGATACTTTGGAAGAATACTGGCTCTTTTGGAGTCGCCACATATATCTAAACCGTTACCAAGATACACCTAAATCAGTTTATACCGACTTATCCGCCGTAAGCCGGGACATGGAAAAAGCGGCCACGCCGGGAAACGTGGCCGCTGGGACAACGAGGTATTTTATCGTTCTACAACTACGGTAAGCAGGCAAAAATCATTATATGATCCGAGACTTTCTTACAGATATGGCAGCAACCGGCGATCAAGGTTTCTACTTCTCCGTCACAGATTGCCTCTCCTGTCCCGGGCAGGACATAGTTTATATCGTCGCTGGTTTCGTGCTTATGTTTGCCGATTGAGCCGCCAGCATGAATACGGCAAGGAATAATTTTTCCATTTTTGCCCATGAACATTTTTGCAATCATTTCGCCGGTGCCGTTATTCATTTCCGGTACGGTACGCTCTGGTATCTCATTGAAATTGATTAGCATATCGGTTCCCCCTTGTATTTATTTTGATATGATAATACCAAATAAAAATGAATTTTTTCACCCACAGACACAAAACACGAGATAACCATTAAAATGAAAAAACTTCATTACCGCCCTTTATCCGAAAATGCTGTTCCCTTAAAAGGGAGCGCATTGCTGAAGTGAGCCACATTATCAAGCGGCTGTATGAGGACAATGTGAACGGCAAAATCAGCGACGAGCGTTTTATGGAACTGTCGGCAGGCTATGAGCAGGAGCAGCGGGAACTGAAAGACCGCGTAGCTGCCTTACAGGCCGAACTGGACAAGTCGCAGGGCCACCGTCAACGCGGAAAAGTTTATGGGGATTGTCCGAAAGCACCTTGACTTTGAGGAACTTACCCCACCCTCTTGCGGGAAATGATTGAGAAAATCGTCGTGCATGAGTGCAGCTATGACGAGAACGGAACCCGCAGGCAGGACATTGAGATTTATGACAGCTTTGTCGGCAAGATTGACTTGCCAGAATAACCGTCCAATCTATCTGACACAATGGCCAAGCGCCGGATAGGAACGGCAAAATTTTTTATACTTCTATTACTTCTTTATCTTTTTGATCTGTTCTTGATTTTTTCGTTCCTGGGCCAGTTTTCGGTTTCCTTTTTTCATATTGCCATTCTCCATGTCTTAGTGTTGTGGTTTCAGAATTGCTGAAAACAATTTCCGACATATAAATACAGGAAAATTTTGACGATTTTGTGATGAAAGAAAAAATTTATTGGACGTGTGAAAAAATGGTGTCTTCAATTGTGTTTTAGGTAAGGAGAGAACGCTATGAAAAAAAGAAAAGAAGACAGATTGAAAGATGCAATGGAAAATTACAAAAAACTTCTCCTCCACATGGCTTATTCTTATCTGGGACGCGTGGAGGACGCTGAGGACGTTGTGCAGGAGGCTTTTCTTGCCTATTATCAAAAGGCGCCGGATTTTTGCGATGCAGAACATGAAAAAGCATGGCTGTTAAAGGTGACGAAAAATAAGTGCAAGAACGAGTTGAAAAGCGCTTGGGTGAGAAAAACTGTTTTTGGGGAAGAAAAAGGAAAAACAAATGAGACGTTTCATTCCGAGATCTTGGAAATGGTCCTTTCACTTCCTCTTAATTACCGGGAAGTGATCTGTCTTTACTACATAGAGGGATACTCCATCAAAGAAACCGCCGAGCTGCTTGGCCGTTCCCAGACCGCGGTTGGGACACAGCTGCAGAGGGCCAGAAAATTACTGAGAATAGAATGGGAGGAATCATCATGAAAAAAGAAGATTTAAAACAAGCATATGAAGAGATTCCTTTTTCTGATCATCTGGAGAAACGAGTGTACGAAAAACTGGAGAAGAGACAAGATCGCTCTTTTTGTTCAAGAAAATGGAAGACCGTCATGGTATCGCTTTGTATCTGTATGCTGGCAGTCACAGCATGTACTGCTGCTGCAGTAAAATACAACTGGTTTGAAGAGATTTATCCGGATACGGCAAAGATTATAGAGAAAGAAGTCAATGAGCCTTCCAGAAGCGTGGAAAATGAACATTTAAGACTGTCTGTGGAGAGCAGTGCATTTACCGGCAACATTGCAAATGTGTTTGTAAAAGTGGAAACTTTGGACCAAGAGGGCAGGGAGTGGATGAGGAAGATGGGAGAATATGAAAGTTATCTGTCTTTGAATCTTTACGGGGAAGGGACTCCAAGCGGAGGTGCAACCCATACCAAATGTCTGAAAAAATATTCGGATGAGGATACGTGGTATTTTCAGTTGATAAGTATGGAAGGAAAGCAGGACAATACCGCCCCATATGAGAGGGCAAAGATTTTTCTGCAGACAAAAGAAGACAATGAAAGCACTGATTCAGAGGAGAATGAGTCGTATCTGGTGCTTGAGATGGAAATTGAAGAGCAAGTGGATGAAGTAAAAACGTATACGGAATGTAAAGATTTTATGGAGCTTACGATCACCCCTATGGGAGTTACCTGCATTTATCAAAGAGAGAACGAATCGAAGGATGCGGATATCCGGATCCGTATGAGAAATGGAGAGGAGCTCTATCTTTCCACTTTGCTGGGAATGGGGAAAAACAAAGGGGAATATATGACAACCGAAGACAATGAGGGGAGGTGCTGTATTGGGATTTTGACCGATGAATTTATCGATCTTGATGAAATCGAAACGGTTACACTCAATGGAACACCTGTTTCTAAGTAGATTGCTGCGATTGTACTTGTCCAAAAGAATCGATGACGGTATAATGGGGAAAGCTAGCGAGATAAAAATTTTTAAATAGCGGGGAGATACTGGAAATCCCCCTCTGGAGGCAGCAATGGAAGACAAGTTTTTGACAACAGTAACGGACAAATTAAAAGAACGGATTTTGCATTTGGATGAGGAAATCGTGGAAGGACAAAAAGACATCGAGGGCATGCACGAGTACTATTGGGAAAACTATACAGAGATGGATGAGTATGGATACGAAAACTATGACAATCAGCAGGCTCTTTTGGGGCAGGTAAATGCCAATAACGAGAAGATACATTTGCGGCAGCAGTTTGTAAAGATGCTGGACTCACCATATTTCGGTCGGGTGGACTTTATTTACGATGGTGAAGATGAGGAGTGGCCATTCTATATTGGGCTTGGGAATTTTTCTGACAGAACAGGAGGCACGCCTCTCATCTATGACTGGCGTGCCCCGGTCAGCAGTTTGTTCTACGACTATGACAAAGGACCAGCTTTCTATATGGCGCCGGGCGGAAAAATGGAAGGGAATATCCGGGCAAAATGGCAGTATAAGATCCGGGGCGGAAAGATGATCTATGCATTTGAGAGCGATATCAAGATTGACGATGATATTTTAAAGCAGGAGCTTGGCGCAAACGGTGATGTACAGCTGAAAAATATTGTACGAACCATTCAAAAGGAGCAAAATGCCATTATCCGGAACCGACTGGATAAAATACTGGTCATTCAGGGAGCAGCCGGAAGCGGAAAGACATCCATTGCCCTGCACAGGATCGCCTATCTTTTGTATCATGAAAGGGAGTATCTGCGCTCATCCAATATTCTGATCCTCTCCCCAAACGGAGTGTTTTCCGATTACATTTCCCATATTCTGCCCGAACTTGGGGAGGAACATATTCAGGAGATGAGTTTTGATCTGTTTGCATACCGGGAACTTCTGGAGGTGGCTGCGGACTGTGAGGATAAGTATCATCAGATAGAAAAGCAGATAAGAGAAGGCAAAAAAAAGAGTGATCACGAGAAAAAGCAGTCCCAAGGCTTTGTAGGAGAAATGGAAGGATTTCTGGCCATGCTGGAGGATGAGCTTATGGATTTTCATGAGATTACATACAACTCCATGAAAAAAACCGAAGAGGAATTGATCAGGCTTTTTTATTTTAAATTTCAGGATATTCCCCTGCTTCTTCGGATGGAGGCAGTGGCAGATTATGTGATTGACGAGTATGAGACACTGCACGATCGGACATTGCCGGAAGAAGAGCGGGAAAAAGTGACAGAAAAATTTAGAAGTCTTTATGTGACGAGGGATTTGTATGAAATTTACAATCAGTTTCTTTGCACATATGGCTATGCATCTCTTCCGGATGTTCCTGTCAAAGAGAGGATTTTGGAGTACGAAGATGTGTATCCGATGCTTTATCTGAAATACCGACTCCTGGGTAACAAAGCGCACGCCAATATCCGTCACCTTGTCATTGATGAGATGCAGGATTATTCTTATCTTCAATACGTCATTCTTGGGAAACTGTTTCAGTGCAGAATGACCATATTGGGGGACAGGGCGCAGACCATGGATGAGAGACAGGCGGATGTGACCACATTTCTTCCGAAAATATTTGGGAAAGATATCCGAACCATTGTCATCAACAAAAGCTACCGGAATACGATTGAGATAGCAGAATATGCGGCCAAACTTTCCGGGATAACAGGTATAGAATTTCTAAAACGCCATGGAAAACCAGTGGAAGAGGAACGTTTTTTTGAATTTAAAGAGGCTCTAAAAAGGATAGAGGAAAGATCAAGGAACTCGGAAACATACGAAACATGTGCAGTCATCACTTTGACAGAAGAAGAGGCGTTGCAGATTTATCGTTTCTTAAAAGACTGTGGCCTGGAAGTTTCTTATATGGACAGAGACAGTTCTTCGTTCCAAAAAGGAATTACTGTGACCACTTTTTATATGGCGAAAGGATTGGAATTTGACCAGGTATTCGGACTGTTTCCCGCAAAAGAGGATGCGCTTACCCGGCAGGCAGAATATATCTGCGCCACAAGAGCACTGCACGAGCTGTACATGTACCAATACGAAGAGAAGGCAGGGAATGACCAATGAGAAAAAATGTAGATTTAAATGAAATTTCCGACGGGCGTAAATACCGTTCCGCTGACATGGTAAAAGCAGGATGTCATGACTGCAAGGACTGTTCATCCTGCTGCCAGGAGATGGGGGAAAGTATTCTTTTGGAACCTTATGATATTTATATGCTGCAAGGGAATCTTCACGTTGGGTTCGAGACATTGTTGAAAAGGGAGGCGGCACTTGGCATGGAGGATGGGGTGATCCTTCCCCATATCCGGATGGATGACAAGGAGAGGTGTCCGTTTCTTGACGAAAATGAAAGATGCTCCATTCATGCATTCCGCCCTGGACTTTGCAGACTGTTTCCTCTTGGAAGAGTGTATGAAGAGGATGGGTTTTACTATATTCTTCAGGTGCATGAATGTCCAAAACCAAACAAAACAAAAGTAAAGATTCAAAAGTGGATGGGAGTGCCTTCGTTTGGAGAATACGAAACATATGTCTTAAAATGGCATAACCTCATAAAGTATTTGCAGGAAGATGCCAAAGAGATAGGAGAAGAGCTCCTTCGCACAAGAAATCTTTACTTTTTAAATCTGTTTTATGTATATCCATTCCATACGGGCGAGGATTTTTATCCTCAGTTCTACGCCCGCATGAAGGAATTTATATCGAAAACGGGAATTTCATTCCCTGTATAAAAAAGAGGGGGCTTACATTTTTTCTGCTTTTTCAACGAATCCACGTATGACATTGCAGGAGGAGTGGAAAGCCTCCTCTTCTTCTTTTGTCATCTGGATTTCCAAAATGTGTTCCACTCCATCTTTCCCAATCACAGCCGGAACACCTGATGGTATGTCTCTTTCCCCGTATTCACCTTCCAGGAGAACGGACACAGGAAGGATACGTTTTTCATCGTGCAGTACGGCGCGGACAAAATCGCATAAAACCGCACCGATTCCAAATTCTGTGCACCCTTTGCCGTCCAGAATGCGGAAACCGCACATACGTACATCGGTACAGAGTGTTTGGAAATCCAGCCGTTTCTTTACTTCCGGGTCTCTTTCAAGATATTCAGTAAGTGGTAGTCCATGCACTGTGATATGGGAGAAAGGGATCATCTGGGAGTCTCCGTGTTCACCCATGCAGTAAGCATGAATGGAAGTTCTGGAAACCCCAAGAATTTCAGAAAGCATACGCCGCAGTCTGGCAGAGTCAAGGGCCGTCCCGGTGCTGAAGACCTGATTTCTTGGAAGTCCAAGCTGTTTTCTCAAGTAATCACCGATGATGTCCGCAGGGTTGGAAATGCTGATGAGAATGCCGCAAAAGCCGGATGCTTTCAAAGGTTTCGATATCTCCTGGATCATATGGATGGAATCCTCAAACATATCCAGTCTTGTCTGCCCGGGTTCTCTGCTTTTTCCGGCAGCCATCACCACAATGTCCGCATCCTGACAGTCTTCATAATCTCCGGAGCGAACCGTGAAATTTCCAGAAAGGCTGGATGCCATATCGTCCAGATCAAGCGCGTGCATGGCAGCCTTATCTTTGTCCTTATCGATCAAAATCAACTCATCCACTTCATTTTGCAGCATCAGGCACATGGCGCAGTGTGAACCTACATGTCCGGCGCCGATGATGACAATTTTTCTGGTTTTTATTTTTTGCATGTCGATACCTCCTTGTGTTGCTGATTAGTCTATCACTTTACTGCGGTGCTGTAAAGAAGAAGTTCTAAAAAGTTTCTTTCTCTAATATATTGAATTAATAAACGTATAGGTATGGCATCGGGTATGAGAAAAAGGGAAACAAGACAGCAGCTGAAGTCAAAAGTCGCAGATATGACCAACATGCCAAAAGACGTCGTCCTTGGAGTTCCGGTGCTGACAATGACCGGACAGGAAGAACTTTATATAGAAAATTACAGAGGGATTCTGGAGTACACAGAGACATTTATCCGTGTTCAGACAAAAATAGGAAATCTGCAGGTTGTCGGTCAAAACCTTCGGATTGCGTACTACATGAACGACGAAATGAAGATCAACGGACTGATAAAAGAGATCAAATATCAAAATGAAATAAGAAATTGAGGGATTTTCATGCTTATCAGATTGATCCGTTATCTACAGGGATATATGAAAATTCGGGTGAGCGGATATTCACCGGAGCGGTTTCTGAACCTTTGTAAACATCGCAGAATCTCACTTTGGGGGCTGGTGCCCGCAAATGATGCCTATGAAATGTATATCAGTGTTTCCGGATTTCAGAAACTGACTCCGATTTTGAAAAAGACAGGCACAAAAGTTGTGATTTTAAAAAAATCAGGAATCCCGTTTTTTCTGCATAGATACAGAAAGCGCAAAATATTTTTCTTTGGAGGATTTTTCTGCCTTCTGCTCATCTATGTGTTTTCGCTTTTTATTTGGGATATTCAAATCACGGGAAATTATTCGCAGACAGATGAAATGATACTGGAATATTTAAAATCACAGGATGTGCGCCATGGAATGAGAAGAGCGGATGTGGACTGTCCCAAAATCGTCAGGGAATTGAGAGCAAATTTTGATGATATTATCTGGGTTTCAGCGTCTTTGGAGGGCAGCAGGCTCAAAATCCAGGTAAAAGAAAATTCAGATACGATAAAAGAGACACAAGTGACAAAAGATACTACGCCAAAAGATATCATTGCCCCCTGCGATGGAAAGGTATCGTCTATTGTGACGCGAAAAGGAACGCCGCAGGTGCAGACAGGTGATGAGGTGAAAAAAGGAGATATTCTGGTCCTTGGACGGGTGGATGTTCTGGATGACAGTAAAACTGTGGTGGACTATCAGTATCAGGTCGCGGATGCAGATATTTTTCTGGAGACATCCATTCCTTATGAGAACAGTATAAAAAATACATATATGGAAAAAGAATATTATGGAATAGAGCGAAAGGAATACAGGTTGAGGATTGGAAAATGGATACTTTCTTTTGGGAGTTCTAAAAACGATTATGACAAAGCAGAGATCTGGTGTGAAAAAAGACAGCTGAAACTGGGAAAACATTTTGAACTTCCAATTTATCTGGAAAAAAATGGGATTATACCATATCAAACAAAAGAGATGGCGTACGCGGACAAAGAAATCCAAAAAATTTTAAGTGATGATTTTTCCAGGTTTTGCATGGATTTAAAGAAAAGGGGGGTTCAAATTCTTGAAAATGATGTTAAAATATACAAGGATAATGGTGTTTCATGTGCTAAAGGCACGTTAATAGTGAACATGCCGGCATCTGATGAAAAACAGGACACAAAAATCCTGACGGTAGAACAAAAAGAAAACAAGACAGAAGGAGAACCGTAAATGAGTATTCTCGAGAAAATGATAGAAATACCTGCGGAACATGAAAAAAATATTTTTGGGCAGTTTGACGTGTACGCGAAAAAGATTGAGCGCACACTGCACGTAAGCCTGATTCCCAGGGACGGAAAAGTAAAAGTCCTCGGTGAAAGCCGCCAGGTAGAGCAGGCATTTGAAGTGCTCTCCCAGCTTTTGGAGCTGTCCAGAAGAGGGAATCAGATACAGGAACAGAATGTCAACTACATCCTTTCCCTTGTCATGGAGGACACAGGGGAAAATGTGGTAGAGATCGATAAGGACATTATTTGCCACACGCTGCAGGGGAAACCTGTCAAGCCAAAGACATTCGGCCAAAAGCAGTATGTGGATGCTATCCGAAAGAATATGATCGTATTCGGACTTGGACCTGCGGGAACAGGGAAGACTTACCTTGCCATGGCTATGGCCATCACTGCTTTTAAAAACAATGAAGTAGGAAGGATCATTCTCACAAGACCGGCTATTGAGGCAGGGGAAAAATTAGGATTTCTTCCGGGAGATCTGCAAAGCAAGATCGATCCGTATCTTCGTCCGCTCTATGATGCACTCTATCAGATCATGGGGGCCGAGAGTTTTATAAAAAATTCGGAGAAAGGACTTATCGAGGTGGCCCCTCTTGCTTATATGAGGGGAAGAACACTGGACAATGCCTTTATCATTTTGGATGAGGCGCAAAATACGACACCTGCGCAAATGAAAATGTTCCTGACCCGTATTGGTTTTGGATCAAAAGTAGTCATTACCGGGGATATCACCCAAAAGGACCTGCCTTCCGGGCAGGTATCCGGTCTGGATGTTGCCATTCAGGTCGTCAAGTCAATTGAAGACATTCAAATCTGCAATCTAAGTTCCAAGGATGTTGTGCGCCATCCGCTTGTGCAAAAGATTGTAAAGGCGTATGAGTCTTATGAGGAGAAGAAAAGTGTCAAGAAGAAAGAACGGAGGGTGCGCCGATGACCATCTATTTTGAAGAAGAAGGAAAAGGAGAGCTTGTTCTTGACGCCGAGGGTCTTGCCGGACAGGTGATCGAGGCGGCAGCAGACTATGAAGGGTGCCCTTATGAACTGTCTGTCAATCTTTTGCTCACCGACAATGTGGGAATCCACAGACTCAATAAAGAGTTCCGCGGCATAGACAGGGCTACAGATGTGCTCTCTTTTCCGATGATCGAGTATGAACACGCAGGAGAGTTTGATTTTCTGGAAAAAGAGGATGTGTATTTTGAGCCGGATACAGGAGAACTTGTTCTTGGAGACATAGCAGTTTCCAAGGAAAGGGTATTAAGCCAGGCACAAGAATATGGCCACTCTGTAAAAAGGGAGTATGCATTTCTCATTGCCCACAGCATGCTCCATCTGTTTGGATATGATCATATGGAAGAAGAGGAGCGGGCGGTGATGGAGAAAAAGCAAAGAGAAATTTTAGAAAATCTTGGGATTTCCAGATAAGAGGGAAAAGGAGAGTGTTATGGGAACTGGACAAAAGAAAAAAGACCACGGAGGAGGGTTTCTGGCACAAGGTGCAATTCTTGCGGCCGCAGGGATTGTCGTAAAACTGATCAGTTTATTTTACCGGATACCGGTCAACAATATATTGGGAGACCAAGGTCAGGGATATTATGGGACAGCATATGAAATTTATGCGCTTGCCCTGCTTTTGACGTCATACAGCATGCCGCTGGCAGTGTCAAAACTTGTGTCAGCAAGACTTGCAAAAGGGGAGAGAAAGAATGCATGGAAACTTTTTAAGACTGCATTGATCCTGGCCATGGCAGTGGGCGTGGTTGTTGGGCTTGTCTTCTTTTTTGGAGCAGATTTGATCGCCACACATTTATTGTCATCGCCGTACAGTGCGTACCCTTTGCGTTTTCTTGCACCGGGACTTTTTGTAGTCTCCACCATTGCTGTGTTAAGAGGGTATTTTCAAGGGCTTGGGAATATGGTGCCTACAGCAGTTTCCCAGGTCATTGAGCAGATCGTCAATGCAACAGCTGCGATTCTTGGTGCAAGCATTTTTATCAGGATGGGACTTGCTATAGCAAAGGAACAGAAGAAACCGCTTTTATCTGCAGCGTACGGTGCAGCTGGTGCAACATTAGGACCAGTGCTTGGGGCGACGGCGGCTCTTGTTTTTCTTGGAATACTGATATACGGATACAGAAAGAAAATGCTGGCAAGACGGCTGGCGAGAGATTTTACTACATACGAAGAAAAAAGAGGGGAATTGATCAAGATCATCCTTCTTACGTGTGCGCCTGTACTTTTGAGTACAACACTCTATAATATCAGCCAGTCCTTTGATGTAGTGATCTTCAATAACGTGATGAGCGCCCAGGGAATGGCGGAGAAGGAATATGTGGCGTTATGGGGGATTTTCAGCGGAAAGTACAACACATGGATCAATGTTCCGCTTGCCATGGCCAATGCGCTTGGCGTTTCTATGATGCCAAGTCTTACGGCAGCGGTCACGACAGGGGACAAGGATATGATCCTAAAAAAAGTACATCTTGTCATCCGGTTTGCCATGCTGATCGCAATCCCAAGCTTTGTGGGACTTGCGATCATGTCAAAGCCAATCTTGTCTCTTCTGTATCACCAGGGAGATATTGATACCCCCGCAATGATGCACCATATCGGAGCTGTCAGCATTGTATTTTTCTGTCTGTCCACAGTGACAAATGCAGTGCTGCAGGGAATCAACAGAATGATGACACCGGTAAAGAATGCAGCGATCTCACTTGGTATCCATCTTGTGGGGCTCTTTATCATGCTGGCTGTGCTGCACTGGAATGTATACGCGCTTGTGGGGGCAAACATTATTTTCTCACTGAGTATGTGTGTGTTAAACCAGATTGCAATCCGCAAGGCCATCGGATATAAACAGGAAGTAAAGAAGACTTTTCTCATTCCGCTTGGTGCTTCTTTGGTGATGGGCATTGCAACATTTGGTGTTTACGTGCTTTTGTGTGCAGCCACAGGACAGACGATCGCCACCATCCTTGCACTGATCGTTGCGGTTGCTGTGTACGGAGCAGCACTTTTAATATTTGGAGGTCTTACTGAGGCAGAGCTTAAATCCATGCCAAAAGGAGATGTGATCGCACGGATTGGCCGGAAACTGCATCTTCTTCGGACAAAACAGGATCAAGAAAGATAAATTTGTATAAAGACAGAAAAAGAAGCCGATACTGTATGAAAAAAGGAGAGATTTCCGATGAAAGCAAAATACGGTATCGGCTTTTTGGCTGCTCTTGCCATTTTAATGGCTGCTTTAAGCGGGGCCTACCAGATGGGATACAACAAAGTGAAACAGGAGTACGAGGCAAAGTTGGAGACACGGGAACAAAAGATAGAGACGGTGACAACAGACGGGCAGGCGAGTGCAGAGGAGACTTACTATATCTGTGCCCTGAACGGCTATGTGGTTGTCTACAGATCAGATAAGAAAAGTCTCTATGAATATACAAATATCCGCGTGGATATGTTGCCTTTGGATGTGCAAAAAGAAGTGGAAAAAGGAAAAGAAGTGGAAGGTCTCAAAGATGTGTACGGATTCCTTGAAAATTACTCAAGCTGACAGGTCTGTCTTTTCCCTATGGACTTCCCCGATGTTTTAGTGTAAGATATACTGGATAATTGGATTTTAGAAAGGGAAACGATAGACATGGATGAAAAAAAGATTCAGAGAATCAATGAATTATACAGAAAGTCCAAAGCAGAGGGGTTGACCGAAAAGGAGAAAAAGGAGCAGAAACTGCTGCGCCAGGAATATCTGGAGGCAATCCGGAGAAATCTTCGCAGTGAGCTTAATAATATCAATATACAGGAAAAAGACGGAACCATTGTGAATCTTGGTGAAAAATATGGAAAGAAAACGGGAAATTAGGCAGCGGATGCAAAGAGCGCGTTTGGCAATGCAAAAACAGGAGTGGATGGAAAAAAGCCGGGCTATTTGTGAAAGGCTTATCGCTCATCCGCTCTTTTTACATGCAAATGGAATCCTTGTTTATATGGATATGAAAAATGAAGTTTGTACAAAACAGATCATCCGCGCAGCCTGGGAGCAAAATAAAAAGGTCGGGATTCCGAAAGTACAAGGGAAAAGAATGGAATTCTATGAGATTTGCTCCTTTAACGAAACAGCTCCAGGCACTTTTGGCGTGTGCGAACCAACGGCAGGAAAACAGATTTTTTCCGAAGGGATGCTTATGGTGATGCCGGGGGTGGCGTTTGACAGAAAGAAAAACCGGATTGGATACGGGGCTGGATATTATGATGCCTATTTAAAGGCGCATCCGGACATGCCAAAGGCAGCTCTTGCCTTTGAATTCCAGGTGCTTAGGGAGGTCCCGGCAGAAGAACACGACATCCGGCCGGATATACTTATTACAGAGAGTACCATTTATTAGAAGAAAAGAGGAAAAATATGTTTGAACAGTTGCCAAAAGATGCAGTTATGCTGCTTGGTGTGGTGAATACAAAACTTAGAGATTATTATCCGACTTTGGACGCGCTGTGCGAGGATATGCAGGTGGACAGAAAGACAATCGTGAGCAGATTGGCTGACATTGACTATGAATACAATGAGAAGAAGAACCAATTTGAATAGAAAAATGGAGGAAGTACGATGCAGGCATTGGAATTGGATATGACGGCAATCGACCTTACAAAAGAAGCACCGGTGAAGGAACCGGAAAGACAGTATTATTTTATGGCGAAAGCGAGAAACTATGTAAAAGAATTATCTGAAAAGATCGGCCGTCCGCTCACTTTCTGTGTGACGACCTTTGGCTGCCAGATGAATGCCAGGGATTCGGAAAAACTGTGCGGTATTTTGGAAGAGATCGGCTATCAGGAGGAGACGGAGGAAGAGAACGCTGATTTTGTCATTTACAATACGTGTACAGTCCGGGAAAATGCGAATATGCGTGTTTACGGAAGACTGGGCCAGCTTGGCCGCATCAAAAAGTTACACCCGCATATGATGATCGGACTTTGTGGATGTATGATGCAGGAACCGCACGTGGTGGAGAAATTAAAGACAAGTTACCGGTTTGTGGATTTGATTTTTGGAACTCACAATATTTATAAATTCGCAGAACTTATCGTGTCAAGATTTGAATCTGAGCGCATGGTGATCGATATCTGGAAGGACACGGACAAGATTGTGGAGGACCTTCCGGTAGAGCGCAAATACGCGTTTAAATCCGGGGTGAACATTATGTTTGGCTGCAATAATTTCTGCAGTTATTGTATTGTCCCTTATGTGAGAGGGCGTGAAAGAAGCAGAAACCCAAAGGATATTGTCCGCGAGATTGAAAGGCTTGTGGCGGATGGCGTGGTCGAGGTGATGCTCCTTGGCCAGAATGTAAATTCCTATGGGAAAACGCTGGAGGAACCATTGAGTTTTGCCAAACTTCTAAGAGAGATTGAGAAGATCGAGGGGCTTAAAAGGATACGTTTCATGACTTCCCATCCAAAAGATCTGTCCGATGAGCTTATTGAGGTGATGAAAGATTCAAAGAAAATCTGCAGACATTTACATCTTCCGGTACAGTCCGGCAGCAGCCAAATCCTGAAGAAGATGAACCGCCGTTATACAAAAGAACAATATCTTGCTCTGGCAGAAAAGATCAAAAAAGCCATGCCGGATATTTCGCTGACAACGGACATTATCGTTGGATTTCCGGGAGAGACGGAGGAAGATTTCCAGGAGACGCTGGATGTGGTGAGAAAAGTGCGCTATGACAGTGCATTTACCTTCATATATTCCAAGAGAACAGGGACACCTGCCGCAGTGATGGAAAATCAGGTTCCTTCGGATGTCATCAAGGACCGTTTTGACAGACTTTTAAAAGAGGTGCAGGAGATTTCAGCCCAAGTGTGCAGCGTACATACAGGAACGATACAGGAAGTTCTTGTGGAGGGTGTTAGCGAACATGAGCCATCTCTTGTGACCGGAAGGCTTAGCAATAATCTTCTTGTACACTTTGCAGGCGGACAAGAGCTGATTGGAAAGATCGTACAAGTAAAATTAAACGAATGCAAAGGATTTTATTATATCGGACAGCAGGTGTAGGCAATAGAAAAGGGTTTTTTGTTTGTATTGTGCCAAATAACAGGAACTGCCATTATAATTCCGAAAGAAAACGTCCAGACTATGAGTATCTGAATTTCATAGAAAGGGCGTTTTTTGATGAAAAAACTCAGTGAATACTTATTTTTGATCGCTGCCGGAGGCTGTATTTATTATACATTTGAAATGCTTTTTCGCGGGTTTTCGCACTGGAGTATGTTTCTTTTGGGGGGAGTCTGTTTTTGGTTCTGTGCATGGCAGGGAATCCTGGTCAGGTGGCAGGATCCACTTTGGCGTCAGGTGGCGAGATGTCTTATTTTTGTTATTTCCTGCGAATTTATCACAGGGCTGATCGTAAACAAGTGGATGGGATGGCAGGTATGGGATTACAGTGACCAGCCGTTTCAGCTGTTTGGGCAGATATGTGTTCCATTTGCAGTCATTTTTTCCGGGCTTTGTGCCATCGGAATCCTTCTTGCTGCTTATCTTCTACATTTCTTGTACAGGGAACCTAAACCGGATTTTCACGTTCTTTGATCTGCTCAGATATTTTTTCTTTGCGCTTTTTTTAAAAGATGATATAATGAAATGTAAAAAACCAAAGAGAAAGAGGAGAAGATTGTGGCAGAATTAACACCAATGATGCAGCAATACATGGAGACGAAAGAACAATATAAGGACTGTATTTTATTTTATAGATTGGGAGATTTCTATGAAATGTTTTTTGATGATGCGCTTACCGCTTCAAGAGAACTGGAGATCACCCTGACCGGAAAAAACTGTGGATTGGAAGAACGTGCGCCGATGTGTGGAGTTCCGTATCATGCGGTGGACACGTATCTGAACCGTCTTGTTTCAAAAGGCTATAAGGTAGCTATCTGCGAACAGGTGGAGGATCCCAAACAGAGCAAAGGGATCGTAAAAAGAGAGGTTATCCGAATTGTGACGCCGGGAACTAATTTGAATACACAGGCGCTGGATGAGACGAAAAACAATTACATTATGTGCATTGTATATGCGGATGAGCAGTACGGGGTTTCCTCTGCGGATGTGACGACCGGCGATTACTCTGTGACGGAAATTGATTCGGTGCAGAAACTTCAGGATGAAATCTATAAAATATCCCCATCTGAGATCATCTGCAACGAGGCGCTGTTTATGAGCGGATTTTCCTTGGAGGAGCTGAAAGACAGGCTTGGGATCACAGTGTATTCGCTCGATTCCTGGTATTTTGACGACATGCTCTGCAAAAAGACATTGCTGGAGCATTTTCATGTATCTTCCCTTGAGGGGCTTGGATTAAAGGATTATGACAGCGGTATCATTGCAGCCGGAGCGCTTTTAAAATATCTTCTGGAGACACAGAAGACTTCGCTTGACCATTTGTCAAAATTGAGCGGGTATGTGACGGGTAAATATATGCTTCTTGACAGCTCTACCAGACGGAATTTAGAACTTTGCGAGACACTGCGGGAAAAGCAAAAAAAAGGCTCCCTTCTCTGGGTGCTGGACAAGACAAAAACAGCCATGGGTGCAAGAATGCTAAGAAAATACGTGGAGCAGCCGCTCATTGAAAAGGAGTCTGTCTTAAAAAGACTGGACGCAGTGGAGGAGCTTGTATCCAATGCGATCGGAAGGGAAGAAATCCGGGAATATTTAAGCCCGGTCTACGATCTGGAGAGACTGGTGAGCAAGATTGTGTATCAGTCCGCCAATCCAAGGGATATGACGGCATTTCAAAGTTCTCTCGCCATGCTCCCGCCCATCCGCTACATATTGGAGGAGATGAACAGTGAACTTTTGCGGGAACTCTATGAAAATCTGGATCCCCTTGAGGATATTTGTGCTCTTATACAGTCTGCAATCAAAGAAGATCCTCCGATTGCCATGAAAGAAGGAGGCATCATAAAAGAAGGATACAACGAAGAGGTGGACAGGCTTAGGAATGCAAAGTCGGACGGCAAGATGTGGCTTGCAGAACTTGAGGCAAACGAGCGGGAGAAGACGGGGATCAAAACGCTTAAAATAAAATACAATAAAGTGTTTGGGTATTACCTGGAAGTGACAAATTCTTTCAAAGATCAGGTGCCGGATTATTATACCAGAAAACAGACGCTTGCCAATGCAGAGCGATACACCATTCCAAAGCTAAAAGAGCTTGAGGATACGATTTTGGGGGCTGAGGACAGGCTCTATGCGCTGGAATACGAGCTGTACTGTGAAGTGCGCAATCAGGTGGCAGCTCAGATTCTGCGCATCCAGACTACTGCAAAGGCAGTAGCCAATCTGGATGTGTTTGCCTCTCTTGCTGTGGTGGCGGAGAAAAACCGGTATGTCAGACCGAAAATCAATGAAAAGGGAGTCATTGATATCAAAGACGGAAGACATCCGGTTGTGGAGAAAATGATACCCAACGATATGTTTATCAGCAACGATACTTATCTGGATGACAAAAAAAACAGGATTTCCATTATCACAGGACCAAATATGGCAGGAAAGTCCACATATATGAGACAGTCAGCGCTGATCGTACTAATGGCACAGATTGGTTCCTTTGTTCCGGCGGCCAGCGCCAATATCGGGCTGGTGGACAGAATTTTTACAAGAGTCGGAGCATCGGACGATCTTGCCTCCGGGCAGAGTACTTTTATGGTGGAGATGACTGAGGTTGCAAATATTCTTCGGAATGCCACGAGTAAAAGTCTTCTTATTCTGGATGAGATTGGGCGCGGAACGAGTACTTTTGACGGTCTCTCGATTGCCTGGGCTGTGGTGGAGCACATCAGCAATGGAAAACTTTTGGGGGCGAAAACTTTGTTTGCCACCCATTATCATGAGCTGACTGAACTGGAAGGAAAAATTGATAATGTGCACAACTACTGTATCGCGGTGAAGGAAAAGGGGGACGATATTGTCTTCCTCCGGAAAATCGTCAAAGGTGGAGCGGATAAAAGCTATGGAATTCAGGTTGCAAAGCTTGCGGGAGTGCCGGAATCTGTCATTGTGCGGGCTAAGGAGATTGTGGAAGAGCTGAGCGATGCGGATATCACCACACGAGTCAGAGATATAGCCGAGCATACTGTAGAGATGAAACGAAAGAAGAAAAAATACGACGACTTGGATCTGGCGCAGTTTTCGCTTTTTGACACAGTCACGGATGATGATGTGATCGAAGAACTGAAAAGTATTGATATCGGAAATCTGACTCCGGTAGATGCGCTCAACACCATCTATCGGCTGCAGAATAAGCTGAAAAATCGATGGGGAAACTGCTAGGAGGAGATATAAGTGGGACAAATACATGTGTTGGATCAGATTACAATTGATAAAATAGCAGCCGGTGAGGTGATCGAGCGTCCTGCATCCATAGTAAAGGAACTGGTGGAAAACTCCATTGATGCAGGTGCTACTGCCATTGTGGTGGAGATTAAAGAAGGAGGAATCGCGTTCATCCGCATTACAGACAATGGATGCGGGATTGCCAAGGAGGATTTAAGGGCTGCGTTTTTGCGCCATTCCACGAGCAAGATCACGAGTGCTGATGATTTGGAGGATATCCATTCTTTAGGTTTTCGTGGGGAGGCCCTCTCCAGCATTTCTGCGGTCACTCAGGTGGAAGTGCTGACAAAGACCAAGGATGAGATATTGGGCAGCAGATACCGCATAGAAGGTGGAAAGGAAATCTCTTTGGAGGATGCGGCTGCCCCGGACGGCACAAATTTTTTGATCCATCAGCTTTTTTATAATACGCCGGCCAGAAGGAAGTTTTTAAAAACTCCGATGACCGAGGCAAGCCATATCAGTGATCTTGTGGCAAGACTTGCCCTCTCTCATCCGGAAATCTCTTTTCAGTTTATCAACAATGGACAGAGCAAAATCCATACGTCCGGAAACGGAGATTTAAAAAGTGTGATCTATCATCTTTACGGGCGGGAGATTGCCGGAAATCTGATAGAAGTGGATGAAAGTTTCCGCGGCATGCACATGAAAGGTTTTCTCGGAAAACCGATCATCAGCAGAGGAAACCGAAATTTTGAAAATTATTTTATCAATGGCAGATATATCAAAAGCCAGGTGATCTATAAAGCCATTGAGGATGGGTATAAAGATTTTGTCATGCAGCATAAATATCCGTTTGTGGTCCTGCATTTTACAATGGATGGACAGAATACGGATGTCAATGTACATCCGGCGAAGATGGAGGTTCGATTTTCCAACCAGCAGGAAGTGTATCGGTTTGTGTGTAATGCAGTGGAGGAAGGACTTCACGAAAAAGAGCTGATCCCAAAAGTGGAAGCGCCGGATGCAAAAGAGATACCAATGCCTGATAAGGAAACCGAAAAAGGTATGGACAGTGCGTCGGTTTTGGTGCAAACAGAATCTTCAGGGAAAGAGATAGGAGGACAAAGCAGCCAGAATTCTGAGAAAGAGAGGGATTTGGACTATTTCATGGAGAAGATGAAAAAGAGGGTGCGAGCCTACCATGAACAGCAGTCCAAAGCAGAAGTCTCTGACAGGGCGGAAATTGAGAAACATACAGGCGCTATGGATAAAGTGCGGGAGGCTGTACAGTACCGGATCCAAAATGAGGAACAGCCAAAGTTGCAAAGACCGGTGGAAGAAAGTTTACAGACGGAAAAAAAAGAGCAGCCAGTGGAAAAGCAGCTTGATTTTTTTGAGGAGAATCTTCTGAAACGGGAAGTAAAGGCAGAATACAAAATTATCGGCCAAGCGTTTGATACATACTGGCTTGTAGAATTCCACGATAATCTCTATATCATTGACCAGCATGCGGCACACGAAAGAGTACTCTATGAAAAGACATTGAAGGGTATGAAACAAAGAGAATATACTTCCCAGTATATCAGCCCGCCGATGGTATTGAATCTATCCATGCAGGAGGCACAGCTTTTGGAAACGTACATGGAACAGTTTACAAGAATCGGGTTTGAGATAGAGGAATTCGGGGAATCCTCCTACGCGGTGAGAGCAATTCCTGATAACCTTTTCGGGATTGCAAAGCGAGAGCTTTTTATTGAGATGCTGGATGCGCTCTCTGATGAGATCCGCCCCAATACAGCACCGGACATGATCGATGAAAAGATAGCGTCCATGTCCTGCAAGGCAGCAGTGAAGGGAAATTCCAGGCTTTCTTTTCAGGAAATGGAGACTCTGATCGGAGAGCTTTTGACACTGGAAAATCCTTACCACTGTCCGCATGGAAGGCCGACGATCATCTCCATGTCCAGGCGGGATTTGGAAAAGAAATTTAAAAGGATTGTTTGATAAGGGGAATCATTTATGAAAAAACCATTGATTATACTGACAGGCCCTACGGCCGTTGGAAAAAGCGCCTTATCCATTCAACTTGCAAAAACAGTTGGCGGAGAGATCATCTCCGCTGATTCTATGCAGGTGTATCGTCATATGGACATCGGCTCTGCAAAGATCACGGAAGAGGAGATGGAGGGAGTGCGCCATCATCTTATCAATGTGCTCGAGCCGACACAAGAATTTAATGTCGTTCGATTCCAGGCAATGGCAAAAGAGGCGATGGAGAAGATTTATGATGCCGGACATATTCCGATTGTTGTGGGAGGAACCGGATTTTATATTCAGGCACTGCTCTATGATATTGACTTTACAAAAACAGAGGAGGATAGCACATTCCGGAATAAGATGGAGGACCTTGCAAATGAAAAAGGAGACGGATTCCTGCATGAGATGTTAAGAAAGGTGGATCCTGTGTCTGCCAAAACCATTCATGAAAACAATAGAAAGCGTGTGATCCGAGCTCTGGAGTTTTATCATGAAACCGGGACTCCCATTTCCAGCCACAATGAAAGAGAAAGGCAGAAGGAATCCCCCTACCAGTACGCGTATTTCGTGCTCACGGATGACCGGGCACGCCTGTATGAGCGGATCGAGGCTCGGGTGGATAAGATGCTGAAGGATGGACTTGTACAGGAAGTGAGCGCTTTAAAAGAGATGGGATGCAAAAAGGAAATGGTCTCCATGCAGGGACTGGGATACAAGGAAATTCTGTCTTACCTGAATGGAGAACGCACGCTGGAGGAGGCTGTATATGTCTTAAAGCGAGATACCAGGCATTTTGCAAAACGGCAGCTTACTTGGTTTAAAAGAGAGAGGGATGTCATCTGGCTTGACAAAAGAGAGTACGGATATGAGGATTCGAAACTCCTTGATGCGATATTGGAGAAACTAAAGGAAAGGAATATAGAAAGATGCAGGAAATAGAAAGCATGTACCGGGTGCTCGGCATTTCCGCCGAGGTGTATGCGTTTGGGAAAAAAAATGAGCAAATGTTAAAAGATCGGTTTGAAAGGATTGATGAGACAGCAGAGTATAACCAGATGAAGGTCATTCATGCCATGCAGAAGGCAAAAGTGAGTGAGGCGTGTTTTAATTATGCCAGCGGATATGGGTATAATGATCTTGGCAGGGATACATTGGAGGAAGTGTACGCCAATACATTTCACACAGAATCTGCCCTTGTCCGCCCACAGATTACTTGCGGTACCCATGCTCTGGCTTTAGCTCTCGGGGCAAATTTGCGGCCTGGGGATGAATTGTTCTCTCCGGTCGGAAAACCGTACGACACATTGGAAGAAGTGATTGGTATCCGAAAGTCCAAAGGTTCACTGGCAGAGTATGGCATTACATACCGCCAGGTAGATTTAAAAGAGGATGGCTCTTTTGACTATGAAAACATCAAAAAAGCAATCAATGAAAAGACAAAGCTTGTTACGATTCAGCGATCAAAGGGATATCAGACAAGGCCAACGCTTTCCGTGCAAAGGATTGGTGAGCTGATTTCTTTTATCAAAGAAATCAAACAGGATGTCATCTGCATGGTGGACAATTGCTATGGGGAATTTGTGGAGACGCTCGAGCCAAGCGATGTGGGTGCAGATCTGGTGGTAGGGTCTCTTATCAAAAATCCGGGCGGTGGTCTTGCGCCGATCGGTGGGTATCTTGCCGGGAAAACAGAATATATTGAAAATTGTGCTTATCGTTTGACTTCGCCGGGACTTGGAAAGGAAGTGGGGGCCTCCCTTGGTGTGATGAAAGATTTCTATCAAGGTTTTTTCCTTGCCCCGACTGTTACGAGCCAGGCATTAAAGGGTGCGATTTTTGCGGCGAATATTTATGAGAGATTAGGCTACAAGGTTGTACCGGATGGGAAGGAGAGCCGCCACGACATTATTCAGGCTGTAGAGTTTGGATGCCCGGAGGGTGTGATCGGGTTTTGTCAGGGAATCCAGGCAGCCGCACCTGTGGACAGCTATGTTACCCCGGAGCCTTGGGCCATGCCGGGCTATGACAGTGATGTGATCATGGCAGCCGGGGCATTTGTCCAGGGATCCTCCATTGAGCTTAGCGCGGACGGACCGATCAAGCCGCCGTATGCAGTCTATTTCCAGGGAGGGCTTACGTGGGCGCACGCAAAGTTGGGAATCTTAATGTCTCTTCAAAAGCTTGTAGATGCAGGTGTTTGTACACTGCCAGAGGAAAGATAAGGAGGAGGTTACAGATGAAAAAAATTATTGTCATCGGGGCTGGGGCCTCCGGGATGATGGCCGCGGTGAGCGCAAAATCTTTTGGCGGAAAAGATGTGGATGTATATGTTCTGGAGCGAAATGAATATCCGGGGAAAAAGATTCTTGCCACGGGAAATGGGAAATGTAATTTTACAAACATTGTCCAGGGGCCTCTCTGTTACCGCAGTTCCAATCCTGATTTCGCATGGGACGCAGTCCTGCAGTTTCCGGCACAGAGCACTATCCGTTTTTTTCTGGAGCTTGGCATTTATTCGGTAAACCGCAATGGTTATCTCTATCCGGCATCCGGACAGGCATCCTCCGTGCGGGATGTGCTGACAATGGAGATGAAACGGCTTGGGGTACATGTTTTGACTAATGTGTTTGTCGAGAAGGTGGAGGCAGAAGGAAATGGATTTTGTGTTTATACAAAGGAGAAAACGTTTGCGGCAGACAAAGTGATCCTGGCCTGTGGAGGGAAGGCTGCTTCCTATACTGGTTCTGACGGCAATGGGTATGCACATGCAGAGATGTTTGGACATACGATCGTCCCGGTATTACCGGCACTTGTCCAGCTGCGCTGCAAAGAGAAAGTGTACAAAAAGCTGTCCGGTGTACGCAGTGCATGTAAAATTTCTCTGTTTTCGCATCAAGAATGTGTGGCCCAGGATAGCGGAGAGCTGCAGCTTACTGACTACGGAATTTCAGGCATTCCGGTTTTTCAGGTGAGCAGGTTTGCGGCGCAGGCACTTCGTGAAGGAAAAGAAGTGAGCGCGCTTTTGGATTTTGCGCCGGATTTTTCAAAAGAACAGTTTTTAGATTTTTTGAAACGAAGAATTCAAAGCAGGCCAAAAAAGAATGTGGAAGAATTTTTGATTGGTTGTTTTCACAAAAAGCTGTGCGACTGCTGGATCTATATCAGCCGCATTGACAAAGCAAAACTGGTCATTGAGCTTACGGATGATGAGCTTGAAAAATTAGTGAGGATTATCAAGGAGTTTAAAACTACAGTTGTGAATGTCAATTCCTTTGACCAGGCCCAGGTTTGCGCAGGCGGCGTTGACACAAAGGAAGTCTGCGTCAGGACAATGGAATCAAAGTTGAAAAAAGGACTGTTTTTTGCAGGGGAAATTCTGGATGTGGATGGAATGTGCGGGGGTTACAATTTGCAGTGGGCCTGGAGCAGCGGATATCTTGCAGGAAAACATGCTGCACAATAAGGAGGATTTATGATAAGGATCAGCCAGTTAAAACTTTTTTATCAGCATGACGTAAATGCCGTCAAAAAGAAAGCGGCAAAGATTTTAGGAATTTCGGAGAGGGAGATCAAGAGTGTGGAGATTGTCCGCCAGTCTATCGATGCGAGAAAGAGACCCGAAATTTATTATGTATACACTGTGGATGTGAAAGTCTCTTCCGTGGAAAGAGAAGAGAAAATATGCAGATCCTGCAAAAATAAAAATGTTTTTTTAGCAGAGCCAAAACTTTACCGTTTTCCAGATGGAGGAACAGAAATGCTGATGCACCGTCCGGTTGTAGTGGGGAGCGGACCTTGTGGACTTTTCTGCGCCTATTTCCTGGCAAAACATGGATACCGACCAATCCTTTTAGAGCGTGGCAAAAAAATAGAGGAGAGAAAAAAAGACGTGCAGTCTTTCTGGGAGGGCGGTTCATTAAACACGGAGTCCAATGTCCAGTTTGGAGAAGGGGGTGCAGGAACCTTTTCTGATGGGAAACTGAACACACTTGTAAAGGACCCTTTTGGAAGGGGAAAAGAAATTTTTCGGATCTTTGTTTCCCATGGAGCTCCAAAAGAGATTTTATATTCGTATAAACCACATATCGGGACGGATATTCTGGAAAAAGTCATCACAAATATGCGGCAGAGCATTTTGAAGATGGGCGGAGAGATTCGTTTTCAACACAAAATGACGGATATTATATATGAAAAAGGAAAGAATGGAGAATTTTTAAAAGGGTTTCAAGTTATGGATCTTGCAGAAAAGAAGGAGTATTTTCTTGAGGCAGATGTGGCGGTGCTGGCACTTGGCCACAGTGCCAGGGATACTTTTTCCATGTTGAAGGAAAGAGGGATACCCATGGAGGCAAAGGCCTTTGCCGTGGGTGTGCGCGTGGAACACAGGCAAAACGTTATCAACAAATCCCAGTACGGAATGGAGCAGGATGACAGGCTTGGAGCAGCTCCGTACAAATTGACTGCATCATTGGAAAACAAAAAAGGAGTGTATTCGTTCTGCATGTGTCCTGGCGGCTATGTAGTCAATGCTTCATCCGAGAAGGGCTGTCTTGCTGTCAACGGGATGAGTTTCCATGCAAGAGATGGGGAAAACGCAAACAGTGCAATCGTTGTGACTGTAAGTCCCGAGGAATACCAAAAACAGGGGGATGACCCGCTGGCAGGAATGAAATTTCAAAGAGAACTGGAAAGGCGTGCGTATCTTGCTGGAAACGGAAAGATTCCGGTACAGACGTTTGGGGATTTCAAGAAAGGGAAAAAAAGTAAGTGCTTTGGCAGCATACGTCCAAATATGAAAGGACATTATACTTTTGCTGATATACGAGGCATTTTCCCCGAGGAGATTTCGGACAGCATTGAACAGGGCATGGAGATTTTCGGTACAAAGATCCGCGGATTTTCTGATGAAGATACCTTGTTGTCGGCAGTGGAAAGCCGCACATCTTCCCCGGTGCGCATTCCAAGAAATGAAGAGATGGAATGTAAAATATACGGAATTTATCCTTGCGGGGAAGGTGCCGGATATGCAGGCGGGATCACATCTGCTGCCATGGACGGCATTAAGGCTGCGGAGAAATTAGCACAGAAATACCGAAGATTCGACAGATAGGAGGAATCTTCAGAAAAAATTAATAGTTGAGAGCCTATACACTTTTTTTAAATTATGCTACAATATGTTGTGTTTGTGGAATGCAGAAGTGAGGAGGAGTATAAAACGAGGGAATCCTTCTGCATCTTGTTTTGTGTCAATTGTCTACATAAGAGAATGAATCAAGAACATACAATAAAAAAGTTGCCCAATGAAGAGCGCCCATATGAGAAGTGCGAGCGCTTTGGCCCTGGTGTACTGACAGATACGGAGCTGCTAGCAGTGATTTTGCGAAGCGGGAAAAAAGGAAGGAACGTATTGGAAGTCTCCAGGGAACTTTTGTTTGGGGATGCCGTAAATGAAAAAGGGATTCTTGCACTCTATGAGTGGGATGCAAAGACTGTACAGAAAGTGGACGGCATCGGAAAAGTGAAGGCCGTGCAGGTTGTCTGTATCGCAGAGCTTGCAAGACGCCTTTCCAAAGCAGCTGCAGCTTTAAATTTATCCTTCTCTTCTCCTAAAACAATTGCAAAATATTATATGGAAGATATGCGGCATCTTAAGCAGGAACATATGAAACTTTTGATGCTGGATACAAAAACAAGGCTGATCGGAGAGAGCCTGATTTCCAAAGGCACAGTGAATGCCACACTGGTTTCTCCGAGAGAACTTTTTATAGAGGCATTGCAGAAGAACGCTGTTTCCATTATTCTTCTGCACAATCATCCTAGCGGTGAGCCTACGCCGAGCAGAGAAGATCTGCTGGTGACAAAAAGAATCAAGGAGGCCGGCAGTTTGATCGGAATCGAACTGCTGGACCACATTATTATTGGAAATAACTGTTATTTAAGTTTTGCCGAGAAAAAGCTTTTATGACAAGATAGAAAGGATATCAAGATGGCAAGAGACGTATATGGATTGGATCTCGGCACATATGAAATCAAAGTATATGATCAGAAGACGGATTCCATCTGGAAAGAAAAAAATACAGTTGCCATAATTGACGACAGCCGGATTTTTGCGGTTGGGGAAAAAGCGTACCGGATGTATGAGAAATCCCCGGCCAATATTTCCGTCCAGTTTCCCATGAAAGACGGAGTCATCTCCAGTTTCAGTAATATGCAGTATCTGATGCAGTGTCTTTTGAAGGACAGGAAGAACCGCATTGCGGGAGCTGAATATGTCATAGCAGTTCCCACAGATGTGACAGAAGTGGAAAAAAAAGCTTTTTTTGACCTTGTTATTCATTCAAATGCCAGGGCAAGGGAAGTAAATATCATTGAAAGAGGGATTGCGGAGGCTGTGGGAGCCGGAATTCCCATAGAGGAGACAAAAGGAAGTGCGGTCGTCAATCTTGGGGGCAGCGTCACAGAAGTGTCCGTTATAGCCATGGGGGGACTTGTCCTGAATCGGAAGATCCACATTGGCGGGAAAACATTTGACGAGGCAGTTGTAAACTTTGTGCGAAACAATTATGATTTTCAGATTGGCAGACTGACGGCTGAAGAACTCAGAAAAAGCACCGGGCTTTTTGGGGAGGAAAAGGAGATGAAAAAAAGAATTGCGGGAAAGGATTTGACGACCTCTTTTCCGGGATATCTGAATGTCTCTCCGGGCCTGATCCGGGCAGCCGTTCGATCTCCACTTGAAAGATGTGTACAGGAGATCCGGATGTTGTTGGAGAGAACCCCTCCGGATGTGTGGAGGTCACTGCAGAAAAATGGCATTTGTCTGACAGGAGGGCTGGCAAACATACCGGGAATTGATGTTTACTTCAGTGAATTGACAGGGTTTTGCACAACGTGCATCAAAGAACCTGAATATAGTGCAGTGAACGGGATAAAACTAATGCTGCACTCAAAGGAATATAAAAAGAAAATATACTCAATGTTAGATGAAAGATATAGGTGGATGAGATAAGTATGAAGACAAAGAAACCAAACCCATTAGCAAGTAAATACTGGCTGCTGATTTTATCGGTCATTTGTGTTCTCCTGATGGTGCTCTCCTTTGTGTCAGACGGAAAAGCAAACACCCCTTTGCAGGTGATTGCGGACTACACGGTTGTTCCGATGCAAAAAGGAATCAATCATGTGGGAACATGGCTCAATGACCTGGCTGATAACTTTGAAACGCTCAAAACTGTCAAAAAGGAAAACCAAAAACTGCAGGAGCAGGTGGACAGCCTTACCATCGAGAAAAACAATCTCCAGCAAGAACAGGCGGAACTGGAGCGATTAAGAGAACTGTATAAGTTGGACTTGAATTACTCAGACTATGAAAAAATCGGTGCGCATGTTATTGCAAACAATGGAAGTAACTGGTTCAGTACATTTACTATTGATAAAGGTTCTGAGGATGGAGTAAAAGTGGACCAGAATGTCATGGCCGGCAGCGGATTGGTCGGGATCGTCACAAAGACAGGGCCTCACTGGGCAGAGGTTCGATCCATCATAGACGATGCCAGCAATGTAAGTGCCATGATGCTCTCCACTTCTGATACTTGTATTGTCAGGGGAGATTTGACTCTTATGCAGGATGGAGTCATTCGGTTTGAACAGCTTGCAAAGACTGAGAATCGGATTGAAGTGGGTGAACAAGTGGTGACATCTTATACAAGCAGCAAATACCTTCAGGGAATTCTCATAGGGTATGTTAGTGAAATCCACGATGATGCCAATAATCTGACCCGGTCAGGATACATTACTCCGGCTGTAGATTTTACGCATCTTCAGGAAGTGCTTGTAGTGACAAAGACCAAAGCGGAAATGACAAAGCAGTAGTGCACCCAGAAAGGAGAACATAAATGCTGAAAGTGAAAAGAGTTTTCATTACTTTTCTTATCATTATCATATGTTTTCTGCTGCAGAGCACCGTATTTCAAAATCTGGAATTTGCATCTATTGCGCCAAACCTGATGATTATCGTAACAGCTTCATTTGGTTTCATGCGTGGAAAGAACGAGGGCATGGTCATCGGATTTTTCTGCGGTCTTTTGATGGACATCATGTTTGGAGTAGGTTCGCTGATTGGATTTTATGCTTTGCTCTACACATTGATCGGATACGGAAACGGATGGTTCAAACGTTTGTTTTTTGCGGAAGACATTAAACTGCCGATAGCACTGATTTTTGGTAGCGAATTCCTCTTCGGCATTGTCAACTATTTGCTGCTGTATATGATGCGCAGCAAATTTGATTTTCTGTTTTACCTTAGCAGGATCATCATGCCGGAATTGGTGTACACGGTTTTGATAACACTGGTTCTTTATCAAATCATATTACGTATCAATCAAAAGTTGGAAGCAGAAGAGAAAAGGAGTGCAAGTAAATTTGTTTAGTAAGATTAAAGAGGCACTTGGCCGCATTTTGGAGTCCAGGCTTGTGGTCGTCATCATCGTGTTCTGCCTATTGTTTCTTATGTTAGTCAACAGGGTTTTCTATCTTCAGATAGTAAAAGGGCAGGAATACCTGGACAACTATAAGCTCCAGATAGAAAAAAAGAAGTACACAGAGGGTACCAGAGGCAATATTTATGACAAAAATGGGAATGTACTTGCATACAATAAGCTTGCCTACTCGGTTACGATCGAAGACAATGGCTCTTACATCAGTGAAAAAGAGAGAAATAAAACTTTGAATTCGACTATCCTCAAAGTGATTGATATTGTGGAGTCCCACAATGATTCGATTATCAATGACTTTGGTGTAGTAATAAATGCAAATGATGAATACGAATTTGCACAGGAAGAAGGAACTGGTAGGCAGCGTTTCCTTGCCGATATCTACGGATATACGACCATTGATAAGCTAAAAGAAAACGAAAAAAATGCGTCTCCGGATGATGTCATCAATTTTTTGTGTGAAGGAAACAAAGATAAGGGAATCACAGGATATGGAATCAACCAGGAGGATTACGATAAATCAACGGTTCTGAAACTGGTCACGATCCGGTATCAGATTTCCCTGAACAGTTACCAGAAATACATTCCGACTGTCATCGCATCCGGGGTCAGCGATGAGACTGTGGCAGAGGTTATGGAAAATATGGACAGTCTTCAGGGAGTGGATATTGCGGAGGATTCTGTACGTTGTTACAATGACAGCAAATATTTCGCCTCCTTGATCGGATATACCGGAAAAATTTCAACAGAGGAGTACAATGAGCTGACGGCTGACGGCAAAAATAAAGACAAATATTCCAAGACTGACACCATTGGAAAGGCTGGTCTTGAACAGTCGATGGATGAAGTCCTCAAAGGTACAAAAGGGGAAGAAACAGTATACGTGGACAATGTAGGTAAAGTCTTGGAAACTGTAAAAGGAACAGATGCCAAGGCAGGCAATAACCTATATCTTAGTATAGATAAAGATATGCAGATTGCAGCTTACAATATGATTGAAGAAAAGCTGGCCGGTATTCTTTTGGACAGGATCCGGAATGTTATGAATTATGAACCGGATCCGGAAGGAAATACAAAGAATATCATCATTCCGATCAGCGATGTATACTATGCATTGCTTGGAAACGAGGTACTGGACTTAGAACATCTCAAATCTGCGGATGCAAAGCAAAACGAACAGGCAATCTATGCAAAGTATTCTTCCAGACAGAAAAGCGCTATCGATGATATCATGGCGGAGCTTGGCAATCCAGACGCAGCGGCGTACAAGGATTTGGGTGATGAGATGCAGGCATATATGAGCTATGTGGCGGATACGGTGCTCCTTACCAATACTGGTGTATTGAACAAGGATGCCATCGATACCAATGATGATACGTACAATGCGTGGACAAAGGACGAGTCCATCAGTCTTTATACGTATTTGAATTACGCTATTTCAAAAAACTGGATTGATACATCCAAACTTCAGGACTATATGCCTAGCCAGGGAAAATATTCGGATGCATCTGAGATTTACGAAGGAATTCTCTCACTTTTAAAAGAATATCTTCCTGACAATACCGGATTTCAGAAACTGGTATATGAGTATCTTGTCAAGAATGGATCTATTACGGGACGGCAGGTATGTCTTGCCCTGTATGAACAGGGAATTTTAAGTACAGAGGATGAAGATTACGCGAAGCTTTCATCAGGAGCAATTTCTTCCTACGAGTTCATGCGCCGGAAGATTGAGAAACTGGAGATCACACCTGGACAGCTGGCTCTGGAGCCGTGTACCGGTTCCATGGTGGTCACAGATGTCAATACTGGTAAAGTATTGGTATGCGTTTCCTATCCGGGATATGACAATAACAAGCTTGCAAACAGTATGGATTCTTCCTACTATGCAAAATTAAATTCAGATATGTCAAGACCGCTCTACAACAGCGCAACGCAGGAAAAGACTGCTCCTGGTTCTACATTTAAGATGATTTCCAGCGTTGCAGGACTTACTGAGGATGTGATCTCCACAGGCTCTTATATCGGCTGCAGCGGGCAGTTTGATAAAATTTCTCCGGCGCCGAAGTGCTGGATCTATCCATCTGCACACGGCAGTCTGAATGTAGTATCAGCGCTTGATAAATCCTGTAATGATTTCTTCTATGAAGTTGGATACCGTCTTGGTTCCGGAAGCGGGGAATATAAAAGTGCAGACGGAATCATGAATTTCCAGAAATATGCATCCATGTTTGGATTGTCTGAAAAATCGGGCCTGGAAATTCCGGAGTCTGCACCTCAGATTTCAGATACTGACGCAGTACGTACAGCAATCGGTCAGGGTACAAATAACTACACGGTCAGTCAGTTGACAAGATATGTGACAACCGTGGCGAACAAAGGAACACTGTATGATTTAAGTCTTTTGGACCATGTGGAGGATAAAGACAAAAACGTGATTCAGACTTATGATCCAAAAGAAAAAAGTAAGCTTGAACAGGTTTCTTCCACGACATGGAATGCGGTGCATCAGGGTATGACGAATATGGCCGCTCACAGCAGCACATTCTCTGTTTTGAGAAGAGAGGGATTTGCAATGGCCGGAAAAACCGGTACAGCAGAGCAGAGTAAGCTCCACGCAGACCATGCGCTGTTTGTCGGATTTGCACCTGCAAATGAACCGGAAATTGCAGTGGGTGTCCGTATCGCAAACGGTTACAGCTCTTCCTATGCAGCTGAACTTGGGCGCGATATTGTAAGATATAAATACAACCTGACAGACAAGAAAAATCTTGTCACAGGCTCCGCGGCAAACTTAGGAGCACAGATTGCCGGTGATTAAAGAATTAAAGAAGGTGATATGATGAAAAACTCCGTTATCATCAAGAGCACAAGACATGGACTTCTCGTTCATATGGATGCGGATGTCCCATACGAAGATTTGAAGGCCGAGATTGCGGAAAAGTTTTCTGCATCAAGAAGATTTTTCCGCAAATCAGCAATGGCCGTCAGCTTTGGGGGACGGAGTCTTACTCATACACAGGAAAAGGAGATCGTCCGTCTGATCTCAGATACGGCTGATATTATGATTCCTTGTATTGTGGATATGGATGAGGAACATGATGCTTTCTATCAGAGCGCAGTTGAGCATGCAAGAGAAAGAGAGGAGCCGGAAGAAGAATCGGACGGAAGATTTTACAAAGGTACTTTGAGAAAAAATGAGTTTTTGGAAACTGATACAAGCCTGGTGATACTTGGGGACGTTGAAAGAGGTGCAGTGGTTGTCTCCAAGGGAAATGTAACGGTGATAGGCAGAATTGACGGCAGTGTGCATGCCGGATGTGCCGGCGACAGAAATGCTGTGATCAGTGCGCTCTCCATGGAACCAAAGGAACTGAAAATAGCAGATATCCGGTGGGATCCGCAAAGGACAAAAGACGAAGAAAATAATGTTTCAGGAGCAAAGAAAGCCTTTATAGAAGGGAACTCTTTTGTGTTCCAGTCTTTGGCCAAATAAAGAACCGGGAGGAAAGAAAATGGGTGAAATCATTGTTGTAACATCAGGAAAAGGAGGAGTCGGAAAGACGACGACAACAGCAAATCTTGGTGTGGGGCTTGCACGTTTGGATAAAAAGGTAGTGGTGATCGATACAGACCTTGGACTTCGGAATTTAGATGTTGTGATGGGGTTGGAAAACAGGATTGTGTACAACCTGGTCGACGTCATTGAAGGAAACTGCCGCTTGAAACAGGCGCTTATCAGGGATAATCGATATGAAAATTTGATGCTTCTGCCTTCTGCGCAGACGAGAGACAAGTCAGCGGTCTCTCCGGAGCAGATGAAAAAGCTTACCGAAGAATTAAGTGAAGAATTTGATTACATACTTCTGGACTGTCCGGCGGGGATTGAGCAGGGATTTCAAAATGCCATCGCAGGAGCGGACAGAGCGATCATTGTGACTACTCCGGAAGTATCTGCAATCCGGGATGCTGACAGGATCATTGGGTTGCTGGAAAAAAATAAGATGAAAAAAATGGATCTGATCATCAACCGCATCCGTATGGACATGGTAAAGCGGGGAGATATGATGTCCATTGAGGATGTGACGGAAATTCTGGCTATTCCACTTCTCGGGGCAGTTCCGGATGACGAACATGTCGTGATCGGGACAAATCAGGGAGAACCGGTTATTGGACTGCACTCTAAGGCTGGGATTGCATACCAGAATATCTGCAGGAGAGTTATCGGAGAGGAGGTTCCGCTTATGGATCTGTCCGATGGAGCGGGATTCTTTTCAAAGATTTCAAAAATGTTCAAAAAGAAATAGGAGGCATAAGTGATGGGAGTATTGGAATTTTCCGGCGGTGCAAAGACCCCGTCTGTACCTATCGCGAAAGACCGGTTGAAGATTCTTCTTGTATCTGACCGGATCTGCTGCTGTACTCCAGATAAATATGAACAGTTAAAAAAAGAATTGTACCAAACCGTATCCAAATATATTGAAGTTACACAGGAAAATTTTGAAGTCCAGGTTACCCGGGCAAACATTACTATCAAACTTACAGGAGAAAAATTGTGAAATTTACAAAACCATATCATATTAAGGATTACAAATTTAATCTGGTGATACTTGTCATTGCCATCTCTGTCATTGGGATCGTGGCTGTGGGAAGTGCGAAGGAAGAATTGCAGGGCAGACAGATTTTCGGAGTCATCCTCGGCATTTTAGTCATGGTTGTGATTTCGCTTATCGATTATGTCTGGATACTCAAATTGTACTGGCTGATGTATGCCGCCAATATTGCACTTCTTACGTTGGTTTTGCTTTTTGGTAAAAACGTAAATGGAGCGACAAGATGGCTGGCGATCGGAGGTTTTCAGTTCCAGCCTTCGGATTTGACAAAAATACTGACCATACTGTTTTTTGCCAAATTTATGATGAAACATGCGGAGGAGATGAGCAATAAAAAGATCATACTGGAATGCATCGGTCTGATGCTGCCATCGTTGCTTTTAGTGTATATGCAGCCGAATCTTTCCACAACACTTTGTCTTGCGGCTTTGTTCTGCGCATTGTTGTTTATGGGAGGATTGAGTTATAAGATCATCGGGCGGACGCTTGCTGTTGTCATTCCGGTTGGAGTCATCTTTATTGTCATTGCCATACAGCCAAACCAGCCGTTTTTGAAAGATTATCAGCAGGAGAGAATTCTTGCATGGCTGGAACCGGAAAAATATGCCGATGAGGAGGCATATCAGCAGAAAAACTCGCTGATGGCGATCGGAGCAGGACAGTTGACTGGAAACAAAGATTCCACGACATCTGTGAAAAACGGAAATTTCATTTTAGAGCCGCAAACTGACTTTATTTTTGCAATAATTGGTGAAGATTTTGGCTTTGTGGGTTGTTGTGCAGTTATAATTTTGTTATTATTAATAATAATAGAATGTATTCTAATAGGTATGAAAGCGCAGGACCGGGCGGGGCAGCTTATCTGCGGGGGAGTTGCCGCACTGATAGGGATACAGACATTTATCAATATCGGTGTGGCGACGATGTTGCTCCCAAACACAGGACTCTCCCTACCGTTTGTGAGCTACGGACTGACATCCATTGTCTGTATGTATATGGGAATTGGATTTGTACTAAATGTTGGATTACAGCCAAAAAAATATCAGTAAGGAGAGAAAAAATGAATATAGGATTGATTGCACATAATTCAAAAAAAACACTGATGCAAAATTTTTGTATTGCATACCGTGGAATTTTAAATAAACATTCACTTTATGCAACAGGGACTACGGGCAGACTTGTGGAGGAAGTGACAAATCTTTCCATCCACAAATATCTTGCAGGTCCGCTGGGCGGCATGCAGCAGCTGGGGGCACAGATAGCACAGAATGATATTGACGCGCTGATTTTTCTCCGCGACCCGGCAAATCCAAAACCAAATGAGCCGGATGTCAATGATGTTGTCCGTCTGTGTGACACGTATAATATTCCGATTGCGACGAATGTGGCAACTGCTGAACTTTTGATTCATGCGATAGAACGAGGAGATTTGGATTGGCGTGAGATGTATAAATAAGTATTATGGCTTTTTTATGGCTGTCTTTATCAGCGGATTACTTCTTAACGGATGTTCTTCCAATTCTTACGAAGAAAAACTCTCTCTCCTGGAATCAGAGCACTACGTAGAGGATTTGTACAGGGGAGAGTTTTTTGCGGAGAATTTATGTGTGACAGATAAGGATATTGAGCGGGCAGGGTATGAGACAGATGGATCCTTGCACGCTGCGGGCTTGTTTGATCTGAACAGAAAAGAGGTCCTCTATTCCCAGAAGGTACACGAGAAACTTTATCCGGCAAGTACCACAAAGATCATGACAGCTTATGTGGCACTAAAATATGGGAATCTTGACGATGAGGTGACAGTGAGTGATTCGATACTTGATCTGGATCCGGCATCTTCAGTCTGTGGACTGAAGGTTGGGGATCAACTGACTCTGCGTGATTTGATCTACGGCCTTGTTCTGCATTCCGGAAATGACAACGCGGTTGCCATCGCAGAGCATATTTTTGGAAGTGAAGAGGCATTTGTGGATAAGATGAATGAAGAGGCAAAGTTGATGGGGGCCACAAATACACATTATACGAATGCCCACGGCCTTCAGAATGCGGAGCACTATACAACAGCGTATGATCTGTACTTGATTTTCAGTCAATGTGTCCAAAATGAAACTTTCCGGGAGATTATTGAGACGAACTCTTATCCTGTGAATATTACAGAGGCGGACGGTACAGTCCGCTCTGACACATGGAAACCGTCCAATTACTACCAGAGAGGGCTTGCAGATGCTCCACAGGGCATTACTGTTCTCGGGGGAAAGACTGGAACAACAGACGAGGCAGGGTACTGCTTGATTCTCTATGAGAAAGATGAAAAGGGAAATCCTTACATCTCTGTTGTGATGGGAGCACAGAGCAGACAAGTTCTGTACAAGGATATGAGTGCTTTGATGGGAACGATTGACACAAGTTTACCAAGTTCACCTGTATTTGAAGAGTAAATGATATGTACCAGGAGGGTGTTGTAATAGTTGCAGCACCCTCTTTTTCGGATTATGATTCGGAAATAGCATTGATTCTTCCGTAAAGGCTGATCAAATATAAACCGCACAGTCCTACGAGGGTATAGATGATGCGTGATACCCAGGACAGGTTGCCGAAAATGAAAGCAACAAGGTCAAAGCGGAAAATACCGACCAACAGCCAGTTTACTGCTCCGATGATGACAAGGGTCAAGGCTGTGTTGTCAAACCATTTCATGTAAATATTCCTCCTTTATCCAGTATGTCTTTAGTATTTCCGAAGGAGGAAAAAATATACATCAGGGAGGAAAAATGGAATTCTACTACAAATATTCAGATTACCTGAAAAGAAAATATAAAGAAAAAGTATATAAACTTCCTGTCAATCTTCCGGTCACCTGCCCGAACAGGCTGGGTGGGGAAAGCGGCTGTGCTTTCTGCTCAGAAGTCGGGACAGGTTTTGAGGCAATGTCCTCCTTCCATTCTGTGCAAGAACAGCTTCTTGCCACAAAAGAGCACATTGAAAAAAAGTATAAGGCAAAGAAATATATCGCATATTTTCAGAACTTTACCAACACCTTTCTTTCTCTTGAGCGTTTCCGGGAGTATGTGCAGGAAGCAGTCAGGGTGGATGATATTGTGGAGATAGCGGTCTCTACAAGGCCGGACTGTGTTTCAGAGGCTTACATGCAAGTGCTGGAGGATGTAAGAAAGAGGTACGGAGTGGAGATAACCGTGGAACTGGGGCTTCAAACTGTAAACTATCATACTCTTGATTTTATCAACAGAGGACATGGTCTTGCAGAATTTATCGATGCAGTGCGCACAATACAATCTTATGGATTTTCCATCTGTGTTCACATTATTTTGAATTTGCCCTGTGATACACTGCGGGATTGTATAGAGACTGCAAAGGTGATTTCCGCCATGCAGATTGATACAGTGAAACTTCATTCTCTTTACATTGCAAAAAACACTTTATTGTGTGAATACTATGAAAATGGTACAATAACCATATGTTCCAAAGAGGAATACCTAAGACGTGTGGAGACCTTCCTCGAATATCTGGATCCCGGGATTGCCGTGGAGAGACTTTTTAGCCGTATTCCGCAAAAAGATGCAGTGTTTTGCAATTGGAACACCAGCTGGTGGAAACTTCAGGATGAACTGCTGGAAAATATGAGACAGGATCATTCATATCAGGGAAAACGATTCCACTATCTGCGTGGAGCTGCATTAAAGAAATTAGGACAGGAGGAGACACATTGAAAACATCAGTTCAGAAAGAAAATATCCGGTCTTTCCGCAAACGCCGGTATTTTAATATCGGTATGCTGATCTTTGGGATTATTCTTGTATATCTTGTCGCTGTCACTGTCATCTATCTTACGACGCCTAAGATAGATGAATATGAAGTGCGGGAGGGAAGGATTCTGAAGGAAAAGTCTTGTACAGGACTTGTTTTGCGCAACGAGATTGTAGTCACAGCTGCGCAGGACGGTTACTTGAATTTTTTTCAGACAGACAATACGAAAGTTGCAAAAGGAATGCCGGTTTACTCCCTGTCAGAGGAAAAATTGAAACTGGAGGAGGAAACAGACTCCAAGGAAATGCTTTCAGATGAGGAGTATGGAAAGATTTTGTCGCGATTCCAAAGTTTCGGAGAGACTTTTGGGGAAACACAGTTTGATGCTGTTTATTCACTCAAAGACCAGGTGGATTCTGTGATCATGGACGCCTCAAATAAAAATTATGCAGCTGAAATACAGACGAAACTGGATGCAGGGGATACGTCACTGTCCATGCAGTACACAGAAGATGATGGTATTCTCGTTTGTTATACGGATGGTATGGAGGGGCTAAAGGCAGAGGATGTCACTCCAAAAGATTTGGAACGGACAAAGTATAAAAAAGCAGAGAGGAAAAACAACACGAAAGTTTCGAGAGGAGATCCGGTATACAAGCTGATCACAGATGATGACTGGAGTATGGTTTTGGGTCTGGATGATACTACAGCGGAAACGCTTTTAGAAAAACAGAGGGAAAACAAACAGAATACAAGTACAGTAAAAATTCGTTTTTCCAAGGACAATACAATTACCACCACTTCTATGAAAATAGAAAAAAAGGAAGGACAGTATTTGGGGACCGTCTCTCTTTACAATTCCATGATTCGTTATGCATCCGACAGATATCTGGATGTGCAGCTCATTTTAGAGGATCAGGAAGGCCTTAAGATCCCAAAATCAGCAAAAGTGGAAAAGGAGTTTTATGTAATTCCGTACTCCTATTTAAATAAAGACCACACCAAGATTCATGTCCTTTCAGAAGACGGGATGGAGAGTAAAGATGTAAGTGTCAGTATTTTTGCGGACAATGTGGATGAAAATGTGGCTTACATCGCAATGGATGAACTGCCAAAAGATGCAGTACTTGTCAAAGAGGATACACTGACTGAAAACTATGTGCCAAAAGAGACAAAAACATTTGACGGCGTATACAGTATCAACAACGGCTACACGGTATTTAAGCAGATCAATATTCTCAGCGAGGATGAGGATTCCTATATTGTGGAGGGAATCGGAAGTTATGGCCTGTCCAATTACGACCATATTGTGCTGGATGGAAATACAGTGACAGAAAATGAAATTGTAAATCAATGACGGAGGCGTTTGTTATGACATTAAAAGATAATCTGGAAAATGTGGAGGAAAAAGTTCAAAAAGCATGTGAAAGAGCCGGAAGAAAGCGGGAAGATGTCACTCTGATCGCAGTGAGCAAAACAAAACCAATCCCTATGCTGGAGGAAGTCTATGGATGTGGAATCCGTGATTTTGGGGAAAACAAAGTGCAGGAGCTTGCAGAAAAATGCGAGAAACTGCCAAAGGACATTCACTGGCATATGATTGGTCATCTGCAGAGGAATAAGATCAAATATGTGGCAGATAAAGCCTGCCTGATACACTCTGTAGATTCTGTGCGTCTGGCGGAGGCTCTGGAGCATGAGGCAAAAAAAAGAGGGATTGAAATCGACATCCTTCTGGAGGTCAATATGGCAAAAGAGGAGAGCAAATTTGGTTTTATGCCGGAGGAGGCAATACAGGCCGCAGAGGCGATTTCCCGATTTTCTCATCTTCACATAAAAGGTCTTATGACAATTGCGCCTTTTGTAGAAAATCCTCAGGAAAACAGGGTTCATTTTGCGAATTTAAGGAAATTATCTGTTGACATTGCCAATAAAAACCTTGATAATGTCTATATGGGTGTTCTCTCAATGGGAATGACCAATGACTATGAAGTTGCCATTGAAGAAGGCGCTACATGTGTGCGCGTGGGAACTGGTATTTTTGGGGAGAGAGAATACAAGAACAGAAGATAGGAGTGTTTTTAAGATGGGAGTATTAGATAAGTTTCTCGATATTATGAAATTGAATGATGATGAATATGAAGATGAATTCTTTGATGAAGACGAGGTAGAGGAATACGAAGAAAAACCTAAAAAGTCGTTCTTCAAAAAAGAGAAAGAAGATAAAGGAAGAGAAAAAGAAGAGGAAGACGAGTTTGGGACTTCTTCAAAAGTTTCCAAATCTGCAGGGGGATCAGGAAACAAGGTGACACCGATGCGTCAGCCGGCAAAACGCGCGACAGGTATGGAAGTGCGTGTTATGAAACCTGCAAATATGGAGGATGCGAAAGACATTACAGAAACACTTCTTAGCAATCGCACCGTGATTTTAAATTTGGAAGGAATGGATTTGGAAGTTGCGCAGCGCATCATTGATTTTACATGCGGCGCTACCTATGCAATTGACGGACATCTTCAAAAAATATCAAGCTACATTTTCCTTGTCACTCCGACCAATGTTGATATTTCCGGTGATCTCCAGGACCTGTTGAACACATCGTTTGATGTGCCTTCCATAAAAAACAGATATTAGGATGATTTTATCTTATGCAGAAAGAAGAAATGTTATTACAAAAACGACTGATAGAATTGTCGGCCTTGTCCTGGCAGAGAGGATATGTGACATTTTCCGATTTTCTGAATCTGAATGAATTGAATATTTTACATAGCATTCCGAAGGGAGAGTTGTCAGGAACCTATGCCCTCTTCGGCGGTTATGAATACGCAGAGCGTCAGATGGCAGCATTTCTCCCTGATGCTCTTTGTTATGAATACCATTATCCGATTCAGATTCTAAAAATCAGTCCTCTGCAGAAAAAATTTGCTGAAAAACTGACACACAGAGATTACCTGGGTGCCCTTTTGAATCTTGGTATTGAGCGGTCAAAAACAGGAGACATCCTTACGCTTGAAGATGGGGCAGTTGTCTTTGTTCACGAAAAAATAGCGGCCTTTATCACGGAAAATCTGACCAGAATCCGACATACTTCTGTAATGGCCAACCCAGTCTCCATAGAAAGCTTTGTGTATAAACCCTCTTTTGAGACGATAAAAGGGACCGTTGCCTCTGTGCGTCTGGACAGCCTTTTATCTCTCGCATTCTCATCCTCACGAACGAAACTTTCTGCTCTCATAGAGGGAGGGAGTGTGTTTGTGAATGGAAAACTTGTGACATCCAACGGCTACCATCCGAAAGAAGGAGATATCATATCCGTGCGTAAATTCGGACGTTTTATTTATGCAAAATGCGGGGAAACGACACGAAAAGGACGGTGTTTTGTGGAGCTACATAAATATATCTAAATACGGACAGAAAGGAAATATATGAAGAAAAACAGGACGTTTTTTTACATCAAAACATTGCTGGCCATTATATTGGCTGTTGCATTAGATCAGTATACAAAATATTTGGCTGTTATTTATTTAAAGAATAAGCCATCCATTCCTCTTATTCAGGGGGTATTTGAGCTGGAATATTTGGAAAACAGAGGGGCTGCTTTTGGCCTGTTTGAGAACCAACAGTGGTTTTTTCTGTTATTTGGGCTGCTGCTGATTTTAGTCGTGCTCTATTTTTATACGAAGATGCCGGCAGATAAAAGATATCTTCCTCTGAAAATCTGCAGTGTTTTTATCATATCCGGCGCACTGGGAAATATGATCGACCGTTTTCATCTGTCCTATGTAGTTGACTTTTTCTATTTTTCCCTGATAGATTTCCCAATTTTTAATGTTGCGGATATCTATGTGACAGTTTCTGTGTTTGCCCTTATGATCCTTGTATTGTTTTATTACAAAGATAATGAATTAGAGGGATTGTTTTCGCGCACCGGAAGGAGAAGGAGATAATGAAAGAAGAATTTTTTACAATAGAAGATGCCGGGGATATGCGAATCGACAAATTTTTAGCGGGAGAGCTCTCTACACTCTCCCGTTCTCATATACAAAAATTGATAAAAGATGGCAATGTGTTTGTAAACTCAAATCCCATTAAAGCAAACTATAAAATATCACAGGGGGATAAAATCTGCGTACAGATCCCAGAGCTAAAGGAGCCGGACATCCTTCCGGAGGATATTGCGCTTGATATTCTCTACGAGGATGAAGATATTTTGATCGTAAATAAGCCAAAGGGAATGGTGGTCCATCCATGTCCGGGGCATTATCAGGGAACATTGGTCAACGCGCTTTTGTATCACTGTAAGGACAGCCTTTCAGGGATCAACGGTGTGCAAAGGCCCGGGATAGTCCACCGAATTGATATGGATACCACGGGGTCTCTTTTAGTATGTAAAAATGATCTTGCCCATCAGATTCTAGCCAAACAGCTGAAAGATCATTCGATTCACCGCGTATATCATGCCATTGTCCATGGAGTGCTGAAAGAAGACGAAGGAACAGTGGATGCCCCGATAGGAAGACATCCTACAGACAGAAAGAAGATGAGTATCAATTACAAAAATGGGAAAGATGCAGTTACACACTACAAGGTGTTGCAGAGATTTTCCAACTTTACCTACGTGAAGTGCATCCTTGAGACCGGGCGCACCCATCAAATCCGGGTTCACATGGCAAGTTTGCATCATCCGCTGCTTGGAGATGCTGTCTATGGCCCTGCAAAATGTCCCATAAAAGGCCTTCAAGGCCAGACCCTGCACGCAAAAATACTTGGTTTCATCCATCCATCCTCAGGAAAATACATGGAATTTGATGCACCTTTACCAGATTATTTTGAAAATTTGTTGTTAAAGTTGTAAAAATATAATATAATATTTTTTATAAAGGAGCGTGAGGATTATGGCAGAAATGAACTCAATTATTACCATCGGGCGTCAGTTTGGAAGCGGAGGAAAAGAGATTGGCGAAAGACTGGCAAAAGAATTCAATGTAAAACTGTATGACAAGGAGATGTTGAACCGGGCAGCAAGAGACAGTGGGATTTGCAAGGAGATTTTTGAGGCCCATGATGAGAGACCGACAAACAGTTTCCTGTATTCGCTGGTTATGGACACATATTCCCTTGGATATTCTACTGGCAATTATATGGATATGCCAATCAATCACAAAGTATTCTTGGCACAGTTTGATGCAATCAAAAAAATAGCAAACGAGGGGCCTTGTATCTTGGTCGGACGTTGCGCAGATTATGCGTTGGAAAATTATAAAAATTGTGTCAGTGTGTTTGTCCATGCAGATTTGGATGCGAGGATCCGGCGGGTTGCACGCCTGTATGATCTGACAGATGCCAAGGCTAAGGATATGATCAACAAAACGGATAAACAGCGCGCAAGCTATTACAATTACTATACAAATAAGCGTTGGGGTGAGATCGACAGCTATGATCTGGGAGTCAGCAGCTCCAAGCTTGGCATTGACGGGGCAGTGGAGCTGATCAAAGATTTTGTAAAAATCCACGAGACAGCAAAGAACCGAACAATTTAGAAATCATGAAATAGACAGGACGGAAGTTGTCCACTTGTTTGTGGAAGAACTCCCGTCCTGTTTTATCTTTTTCGCCCCACGCGGGTGGGCCATCCGGCAATGTTTCCGTTTAAGATCGCAGTAAACATCCGCTCCTTGGCGCCAGGATTCTCTTCATTCAGTTTCTTTATCAGCTCTTTTGCATATTGGCGTTTTGTGAACCCATCAATCGGACAACGGCTCTTTGCCACCGGCAGATCATATTTGTGCCAAAATCCAATGACATCCATTTCATTGACAAACATAAGTGGACGGATTACTGTCAAATCCATGCGGTCCAGGTAGGTTTTCGGTGAGAACGAATGGAAACGCCCTTCAAAAATCAAGGAGAGCAGCATCGTTTCCACGATATCATCTTTGTGGTGGCCATAAGCGATTTTATTGCAGCCAGCTTTTTTGATCGCATCGTTTAATGCTCCCTTTCTCATCTTAGCGCAAAGGGAGCATGGGTTGCTTTCTTTCCTTTCATCGAAGAGGATGTGCGCAATATCAGTCTTCACTACAATGTATGGAACATCAAGCTCATCACAGAGCTTTTGAAACGGTGCAGTGTCAAATTTTTCGTATCCCAAATCCACAGTGACTGCGCTGAGTTTGAATGATTCCGGATAAAATCTGCGCAAACCATGCATGGCATAGAGCAGCGTAAGGCTGTCCTTTCCGCCGGAAAGCCCAACGGCAATATGGTCACCTTTTTGAATCATCTGGTATTCATCTACGGCCTTTCTTGTATAGCTGAGAAGTTGTTGAAGTTTCATAAATCTATCTTATCCTTTCTTAACGATCATTTTCACACCGTACCATAGTACTTTATTTTGGAGAGAATGGCAAGTGCAATTTCCGGTTTATACAGATTCATTCTTGCATGACAGGCGTAAAATAGGTAAGATAAGGATGAACGAATTGGATGGAGGTTGAGAAGTATGAAGTTTGTAATACAGAGGACAACACAGGCATCTGTAAGCGTAGACGGAGAGGTGCTTGGAAAAATTCAAAAAGGGTTTGTAGTTCTCATTGGTGTCTCCAATGAGGATACAAAAGAAACAGCAGATAAAATGGTGCGCAAAATGTGTGCTCTGCGCATTTTTGAGGATGAAAATGGGAAAACCAATCTTTCTTTAGCTGACGTTGGAGGCGGACTTTTGCTGATTTCACAGTTCACATTGTATGCGGATTGTAAAAAAGGAAATAGGCCAAGCTTTATCAAAGCAGGAGCTCCGGACATGGCAAATGATATGTATGAATATATTATAGAACAATGCAGGAAGTATGTTCCGATTGTAGAAAGAGGCAGATTTGGAGCAGATATGAAAATACAGCTGTTAAATGATGGTCCTTTTACAATTGTTCTTGATTCCGCAGAGTTATAAAATAATAAAAAGATGGAAAAAATAATGGAGAGCTTGTTTTTTGCAACATTTGGGTATCTGTCGGGAAGTATTCTTTTCGGATACTGGATACCTAAAGTATTAAAAAAAGTGGATATTTGTGCTGTGAGTAAAGATGGAAACCCTGGGACAGCAAACGCATTCCTTTATGCAGGTGCAGGATGCGGCATCCTTGTTCTCTTATGCGATCTGGCAAAGGGGTTTTTGCCGGTATTTTTTGCCGTTCATTTTTTTGACCCGCATTCACCTCTTTTTCCAGTCATTCTTGCAGCGCCTGTTCTTGGCCATGCTTGGCCGATTTTTCACAGGGGAAAAAAGGGAGGAAAAGGGATTGCTGTATCTTTTGGTGTTCTGCTTGGCTTGTTTCCTGATGTTTCTTTTGCATTTTTTCTTGCTTTTTGGTATATCCTATTTTCAATAGTATGGATTATTCAGCCACATTGCCTTAGAACGGCAGTAACGTACATTGCATGGACGATCAACATTGGTGTGTCAGAAAAAAGCCGGTATATGCTGCCAGGAATTCTTTTGATCGCTTTGATCGTGATCCAAAAGCATATGGATTCTTTAAGAGAATTGGAAAAAGGTGAGGGACAAATTCGTTTTCTTTTCAGAAGGAGCTAGACAAATATGAATTTTTTGATTTTATCGTGCAAAACCGGCGGAGGTCATAATGCTGCAGGGTTTGCTCTAAGGAAAAGATTAAAAGAGCTGGGACATGAGGCGGTTGTATTTGATTATTTAACATTAGCGGGAAATAAAGTTTCTGATACTGTTGGAAATACGTACATTCAGATTGTCAAAAATGCGCCAGATGTATTTGGGGCTGTCTATAAAGTAGGGATGTTTGTCAGTAAAAGAACAAATCATTCCCCTGTTTATTATGCCAACACAAAAATGGGAAAATACTTAAAAGAATTTCTTCAGAATCATTCATTTGATGCAATTATCATGCCTCATCTATATCCTGCAGAGACACTTTCGTATTTAAAAAAGAAAAGGGTTTTGCTGCCGCCTACAATTGCAGTTATGACAGACTACACCTGTATTCCTTTTTGGGAAGAAACATGCTGTGACTACTACATTCTGCCGCACGAAGAGTTGAAGAGGGAATGTATCCGCAGGGGAATCCCAGAAGAGAAACTGGTGCCGATAGGAATTCCTGTGGATATGGCGTTCGCAGAGCATATAGAAAAGAATAAGGCAAGAGAACAGTTGAAACTGCCTGATTCGCGCAGGATCCATTTGATCATGGCGGGGAGCATGGGGGCAGGAAAACTTGAAAAATTAACAGCATGTGTGTGGAAATATAACCAGAAAAAGGATTTGGTAATTGTCATATGCGGAAATAATGAAAAAATGTTCCAAAGGCTTACAAAAAAATATCACGGTGTGGAAGAAGTAAGAATATACAAGTTCAGTGACAACATTCCTCTCCTTATGAAAGCTTGTGATATCCTGTATACAAAACCCGGAGGACTTACCTCCACAGAGGCTGCTGTGAGTAAAATCCCGTTGGTGCTGACAGATCCGATTCCAGGCTGTGAGACAGAAAATTTAAATTTCTTTGTAAAACATAAAATGGCCCTTACTGCAAAAACTACATCCGGTCAGGCAAGGGCAGGTGTCCAGCTGCTTGGAAGTGAAAGTGCAAAAAGACAGATGGCAGCTGCACAGGAACACATCATTGACGGGATGGCAGACAAAAAAATTGCTGAATTTATCCTTGAAAAGTGTGAAAAAACGGGAAAGTAGAAGAGAGCCTTACGGCTCTCTTAACTGAACAGCTTTTGCTGCACTTCGCCTTCTGGCATCGTCGATGGCGGCATAATGCTTTTTGGTCGTATTGACATCTTTGTGACCGAGTACATCGGCTACAAGGTAGATATCCCCGGTTTCCTGATAAAGGGTTGTCCCGTAAGTGCTCCTCAATTTGTGAGGAGTAATTTTTTTTGCTGTTGTGACCTTCATGGAGTATTTTTTTACAAGATTTTCCACTGCCTTGACTCCGATGCGTTTTCTTTGAGTGGAGTAGAAGAGGGCGTGTTCATGCCCGGAAACAGGGACGATCTGGCGGCGCACTTCAATGTAGTCTTTCAATGCCTTCTCCACTTCAGGGCCAAAATAGATGATCATTTCATTGCCGCCTTTTCGTGTCAATTTTAGACCATTGTTTTTAAAATCAATATCCTCAATGTCAAGGCCAACGCACTCTGAGACACGAACACCCGTTCCGAGCAGAAGAGTAACGATCGCAATGTCACGGTATTTAGTCTTTTCGTAGTACTTTTTTTGATGAGGTGTAAGCTCATCAGCGCAGGATTCTATGTAATCCAAAAGCCTTGCGACTTCATCAGGTTCCAGCCGGATGATTTCTTTTTCGTGAAGTTTTGGCATATCTACAAGAAGGGTCGGATTGTTTTGGATCATTTCATGCTTATAATAATATGCATAAAAGGACCTCAAAGACGATAATTTGCGTTTTAAGCCCCGTTCACCGTTGGTAAAGTATTCGTCATTGCCTTCAGGCTGATAGGCCTTTAAATACTCAATATATTCCTCCAGGTCAAGTGCAGTGATCTTATCAAGCTCGGCAAGCGTAAAATCATGTAGGGAGTGATCCTTATAGAGCGGATTTTCACGGATCAAAAACTGAAAGAAAATCCTTACGTCCAGTGCATATTTGATTCTTGTGCTTGTAGCGGTTGTTGTGCTGACTGCACGGAAGAAATCCGAGGCAAATGGAGGAAGTGATTTCACAATTTCACGAAGTTTCAAAGTATTTTGCATGTCTGTCTGTTCATGGTATGTAATTCGTTTTTCCATAAAGAACCTCCCGTGTCTGTGAGATTTGTGTTTAATTATTCCAAAAACCTGTGTTTCCCGAATAGTTAAGAATATCATATAATACCACCTTACGTTTGTCAATTGGAAAATTTTGACTTTATATTTAGCTCTAAATTGCTTGCGAAACCTTTTATTTCTCAATATAATGAATCTGATGTCGTTTGAATTTCTAAATTTTGGAGGTACTCATTATGAAACGTATATTAAATATGACAGCATCGGAAATGACGAATTTAAATAAAGAAGAATTCATCAGCGCGATTGCAGGCAGTGAAGGCCGTGTTATGGCCTGCGAAACAATCGGCATTACTCACCCATTACTGACCGATGTTACCAATGCAGAATTTGCCGCGTCCATGGGTGCGGACCTAGTGCTCTTAAATATGTTTGACGTACAAAACCCTCTTATCCAGGGACTCCCTTCTGTTGAAAAAAAAGAAACCGTCCGTGAAGTAAAACGTCTTACCGGATGTTTGGTCGGCATAAATCTGGAGCCTGTGGACGACTCCATCGTATCCGAAAATGCGCAGGACTTATGGTCTATGAGTGAAGGCAGACGCGCCACTGCGGACAACGCTGCTCTCGCACAGGAAATGGGTGTGGATATGATCGTGCTGACAGGAAATCCGGGAAATGGAGTCAGCAATGACGCAATTGTACATTCCCTTCAGGAGATTTCAAAAAGAGTTGGCGATAAGATTACACTTGCAGCCGGGAAAATGCATGCCTCCGGTGTGATCGGAGAAGGCGGCGAAAATATTATCACAAAGGAAGACATTCGTCTTTTTGCCGAGGCAGGCGCGGATATCATTCTTTTGCCGGCACCTGGGACTGTTCCGGGAATTACAACCGCATACATTCATGAACTTGTCTCCTATGCTCACAGTCTTGGAAAACTGACAATCACTTCTATTGGTACTTCCCAGGAAGGCGCAGACGTGGAGACTATCAAGCGTATTGCACTGGAGTGTAAAATGACGGGAACAGATATCCACCATATTGGTGATTCCGGATATATCGGTATGGCTCTTCCGGAGAATATTATGGCATACAGCGTTGCAATACGTGGAATCAGACATACGTATCATAGAATGGCCTTATCTGTCAATCGCTAAAAACCTTATAAGTAAGATAGAATAAAAAATGGCGTTTTATTTTCAAAATATCGAAAATGAAACGCCATTTTTTATTGACAATTAATTACCGCGGAAATATACTGTATATATAAACATATACAGCATATGAACAGTAAGAAGTGTTGAGAAAGAAGGGAAAAGTTATGGAAAACGATCATCTATTAGAAGTTCGGCATCTGCACAAGCAGCTGGGACAATTTTCTTTAAAGGATATCAGTTTTAACATAGAACCAGGATACATTACCGGGCTGATCGGAAGAAACGGAACCGGAAAGTCTTCTCTCATCAAGACCATACTAAATCTTTACGAAAAAGATTCGGGAACGATTTTTGTGGACGGACATTCCATGGATGAAGAAGAAAATTTAGCTAAAAATGCAATCGGTGTTGTGCTTGATGAATGTATTTTCGAAGAAAATCTGTCCGTAGAGGACAATGGGCGTACATTTGGAATATTTTATACAAAGTATGACCATGAATTGTTTTTGAAATTTTGTGAACGCTTTCAAATTCAGCCAAGGAGAAAAATCAAAAAACTTTCCAAAGGACAAAAGACCAGATTTCAACTTGCCTTTGCTCTCTCCCACGGCGCAAAACTTTTTTTGATGGATGAGCCGTCGGCAGGATTGGATCCGCTTTTTCGCCAGGAACTGATGTCCTATATGCAGGATATTGTGGAAGACGGAACAAGAAGTGTCTTATTTTCTACGCATTTGACTGCGGATCTGGATAAAATCGGTGATTATATCCTTGTCATGGAGGACGGTGCATTGCTCTTCTGTGAAGATAAGGAATCACTTTTTGAGCGTTTTAGTATTGTACATGGAACAAAAGAAGAACTTTTGGCTCTGCCTGATGATATGGTCATATACAGGGATTTGGGAGAATATAAAAATCTGGCAATGGTAGATAAGACAAAAGGTATCTGCTCTTCTCTTCCATCGCACATTCCATCTTTGGAAGAATTTCTTTACTATTTACAGAAAGGTGGTGTGATCAAATGACGAAAGTGATATGGAAACAAATAGCAAGAGATTTTAGAAAGAGCTGGAAAACGCTTTTGTTTACCTTGCTAATATGGACATTTTTTTCGTTTGTTTCTTACAATGTGGTTTCGGCGGCGATTCCGCAGGATATGATACCTCATATTACTATGAAAATCGCATTGACAAAAGGACCTGGTTATGTGTGGGATCAATTGCAAAATCAAAATCCTGTTATCATCAAAATCCTGTTGCTTACGCTCAGTATTAATTTCGGTATCGTTATGCCGGATGTGTTTCGGAAAATGCCGATCCGAATTCTTCGTGTGCTCTATATTTGCCCTGTGGACAGAAAATTTAAATACCGGTATTTGAAAAGGTATTTGTGGACAAAGACTTTGCTTTGTCTCGTGATTTTCTTTGTTTTTCTTGCAGCGATTGGAATTTCATATCCATTTGCCACGGATACGTGGACTGCGCTGATATTTGTTATGGTGGCCCTCTTCTACTTTATAGATGTCAATTTAAAAGCGGATCCGGGAAATCGCAGAAAGTCTACTCCTAGAGATATTGAGGATGAAAAGTCAGGACAGACAATTTCAAGTATTTATTGGTTCCTTTTGTTAACTTTGGAAGTCTTGTTTTTTGGATGGATGTATTTGGAGAATATTTCCTGGACTCCTTTGCTTGCAGTCATTTGGGGTGTGATTTTTCTCGCCAATATACTTATTGCCAAATACTGTATTTCCTCTGTACTTTCCAGCATGCTCTCCTACGAGAAAATTTATCTTCCTAGTGAGGAGGAAGAACAATGAGTGTAAATATTGTGTTGAATCCGGATTCTTCTATGCCAATCTATGAGCAGATTGTCCGTTCGTTAAAGGAAACTTTGCTGAAAAAAGAGCTGCTGCCGGGAGATATGCTGCCTTCTATCCGGAGTCTTGCAAAGGAGCTTGGCATCAGTGTGATCACAACAAAACGGGCATACGAGGAGCTGGAAAAAGAAAAACTGATCTATTCGAAACAGGGAAAAGGATTCTTTGTCTGTGAATTTGACAAACGGATACTGGAAGAAGAAAAACTGCTTGTTTTAGAGCGCTCTCTCCTGCACTGTGTGAAAGAAGGAAAAAAATTGAATCTTACGCTTCAGGAAATGCAGGAGATCTTGGAAATTTTATGGAAAGGAAGGGATGAGGATGTCGAAACTAAGATGTGACAAAATCACAAAGACTTATAAAGAATTTACACTGCAGCCAACTTCATTTACCATTGAAAGCGGTTACCTGACTGCCTTGATCGGACTTAACGGAGCCGGGAAAAGCACGCTTTTGCGCTGCCTTTCAGGTCTGGATATGAATTTTGGGGGAGATGCAAATGTGGATGGAATGTCATTAAAATATGACAAAGGAGATTATCAAAATGAAATCGGTGTGGTCTCAGATGAAATCACCTATTTTATGGAATACTCCGCTTTTGAAAATGGTGAACGGCTTGGCAGGTATTTCAAGAATTGGTCCACGGAGCGGTACTACTATTTCATGGATCGGATGGATTTTTCTCCTTCAAAACCATTGTATCAGCTTTCTAAAGGGGAATATATGAAAATGCAGACTTGCTTTTCTTTGGCGCATAAGCCCAAATTTCTGATCATGGATGAGCCGTTAGAAGGATTTGACCCTGTTTTCCGGAAAGAATTTTTTGCAATTTTGCAGGATGTGTTAAATGATGATACAGGAATTTTGCTATCCTCTCACATCACTGAATCCTTGGATACGCTTGCAGATTACATCATGATCATGAAAAACGGAATGCTCACGATTCACAATGATATTGAGACATTGCAGGATGCTCTTTTGAAGGGAGAACCGTTCCATAAGTTCCATATCAAAGATTTGCTCTCTCGCGATATTTAGAAGGAGGGATGGGAAATGAAGTATTATTATCTGGAAAAGAAAAATTGTAATCCGCCAAACCATACTTTTTCGTGTATTTTATCATTGGCAGCATATTATCTTACAGTACAGGTTGGTACATTGGATATACGAGCCAAACTGCAGACAACCACGGTAAGCCATATTTCACCGATTCCATTTTTCAATGCGTGGATATACATTGGAATTATAGTAGAGGTTTGTCTGGTGTGCAGTACTCTTTTTACAGTCAATGAATGTGAAAAAAGAAGGATTCCTCTTATCTTGAAATATCGGACACTTCCTATGACCATAAAAGAGTACTATCAGGTAAAGTCTTTGCTTTTAGTTAGATATGTCGGTCTTTATTTTGGAATTGCAGTGATATTATATTTAAGCTGTTATGTAACCATAAAGCTGCCGAAGTATTTGGTTATCAAGGCCATTCCTCAGATTCTGTTTGGGGTCCTGTATGCCGCTTTGATCACGATTTCCTTCCTGGTATTCAATGTCTGCAGAGATGCTATTTGGATTCGCAGAGAACATGCTTAAATTGATCGGGCATCCAGTCACATGGATGCCCGAATTTCTAAGAGGTTTTCTTTTCCGTTTCTATTTTCTCTGCCAGATCATTTAAATATACCCATCGCTCCATCTTCTCCTCCAGAGCACTTTCCGTTTCTTCTTTCGCCTTCATCAGCTCGGAGAGTTTTACGGAATTGGTGGCAAATTTTTGCATGTCGTTATCAATCTGTTCCAGCATTTGTTCCAAAGATGCAATATCATCATCGATCGTCTCATATTCTTTTTGTTCTTTATAAGTAAATTTTAATTTGGCAGTTCTGCTTTGATGTTTCCATTCTTTGTAATCTGTATGTTTCTTTTCTTTTTCTTCTGTTTTTTGAAAAACAGAAGATGTTTCCTCTCCTCTTTTCTTTTTCGCATTTGCATAATCTGTGTAGCCGCCTTCATAAGGAATCAAGTGTCCCTGACCGTCAAATTCAAAGATCTTATCCACTACATTGTCCAGAAAATAACGGTCGTGGGAAACCGTAATGACAATTCCCTGGAAATTGTTCAGATAATCTTCCAGAATGGTGAGTGTTGGAATATCCAAATGGTTTCCAGCCTCGTCAATGAGTAAAAGATTGATATTTTGTGCCAGCACTCCAAGGAGATAGAGTCTTCGTTTTTCTCCTCCGGAGAGTTTACCGATTGGGGCATACTGCATGTCCGGTGTGAAAAGAAAACGCTCTAAAAGCTGAGAAGCACTTAATTTTCCATCGCTTGTTGTGATATACTCGCCGATATCTTTCACGTAATCGATCACTCTCTGCCTGTCATCCATATCCTGTTCTTCCTGAGCAAAATAACCGATTTTTACAGTTTCTCCCACTTCAATACTTCCCAAATCCGGTTCTATCATTCCTGCCATCATTTTTAAGAGTGTGGATTTTCCGCAGCCGTTTGGCCCGATGATTCCGATCCTTTGATTTTTCAATACCGTATAGCTGAAATCATCCAGAAGGATCTTATCGCCGTAACGCTTGCTGATATGATGCAGTTCCATCGTCTTCTTTCCCATGCGTGTTTCGACAGAGTCAAGGACAACCGTTTCCTCCTTGATCGGCGCTTGGGCATTTTTTAAATCCTCCAGCCGCTCCAATCTTGCTCTTTGTTTTGTGCTCCTTGCACGGCATCCCCGTTTTGCCCACTCCAGTTCCATGCGGAGGATGCTCTGACGTTTTCGTTCTGAGGCAAGCTCCATCTCTTCTCTCATGGCTTTTAATTCTAAAAACCCAGAATAATTGGATTCATAAGCATATATTTTACCATGACTGATTTCAATGATCTTATCTGTAGTCTGATCAAGGAAATATCGGTCATGTGTCACCATAATCACAGTCCCCTTAAATCCTTTCAGATATTCTTCGAGCCAGGATATCATGGCATCATCCAGATGGTTTGTAGGTTCGTCCAGCAAAAGAACATCAAAATCACCGGAAAGGACTTTTGCCAACTCCACTTTCCGTTTCTGACCTCCGGATAAAGTGGATAAGGAAGGCGTCCAATCTGTGATCCCAAGTTGTGTCAGGATACTTTGCACTTTCCAGTTTTCATCTGAATTTCTTTCTGATACATATTCAAGAATGGACATCTGTGTATTGAGATTTGGATTCTGCTGAAGATAAGCGATCTTAAGTCCGTTTTGTTTTACGATTTGTCCACTGTCAGGGGTTTCCTCTCCGGCAATCATTTTCAAAAGAGTTGTCTTGCCCATTCCGTTAATTCCCACGATTCCGACTTTTTCTGATTCCTGGATACCAAGGGATGCATCATCAAAAATAGTTTTTTCTCCAAATACTTTACTGATATGTTCAATATTTAAAATATTCATTCCAAATACCTCTGATTTTCAATTTTTCAAACACACTTATCATACTGGATTTTTAACGACTCGTCAACGAAATCGCAGTCTGCACTGCCATTCTTATTGCCTGCTGAAACAGAGGTGAATGAAGAAGAGATTCTGGTTCTTTCCTTGAGCCCTATGGCTGTTTTACATGCGGGACTCAAGGAAATCCATAAAGAGAGCTAATCCTGTGCTTTTACTTGAATTCGGAGTCATAATAGAAAATGGTGATGTAGTCTCCTGCACAGATTTTATCAGAAGAAAGATTGTTCATCTTTCGCAGCTCATTTACATAGTCTTTCACGGATATTCGATCCGGATGCGCGTACTTTTTTGCGATGTCCCAGAGCGTATCTCCTTTTTCTAACTTCACACTTGTATAATATTTATATAGAACAGGTGACTCCTGTGAGCTGCCGTGTGCGCTCGCGAAAAGATTTCCAATGCCCAAACCTGTTCCGGCGATCACAAATGCAGTTACAATGATAAGCATCATCTTTTGTCTTCGCTGCTTATTTCTTCTGCTTTTTCTCATAAATATGTCCCCCTAATATTTTATAATTGAATCCAAACATTTGTTCTTGTTTCTGCTTTCAGTATACAGTGCGAACAAATGTTTGTCAATGGATTTTTCGAACATATTTTCTAAACATTTGTTTGCTTTTTTTTTATGCGTATGGTAAACTACAACATATAAATAATAAAAATCAGGGTGTTTTCCGCCTTTTGACAGATAAAATCTAAGCAGAACTATCGGAGGTATATAGTTATGACACAAGGGAAAATCAGCAAAAAGCAGATGGAAATTCTAGAATATATTAAAGAACAGATACTGACAAGGGGATATCCGCCTGCGGTGCGCGAGATTTGTGAAGCAGTAAATTTGAAATCTACTTCTTCTGTGCACTCACATCTGGAAACATTGGAGAAAAACGGGTACATCCGCAGAGACCCGACAAAGCCGAGAGCCATTGAGATCATTGATGATTCTTTTAACCTTACGAGAAGAGAGATGGCAAATGTTCCGATGATCGGACGTGTTGCTGCAGGAGAACCGTTGCTTGCTCAGGAAAATATCGAGAATTATTTTCCTATTCCGGTAGAGTTCATGCCAAATAATGATGCATTTCTTTTGACTGTCAAAGGAGAAAGTATGGTGAATGCCGGTATTTTCGACGGGGATTATGTTTTGGTCGAAAAACAAAACACAGCTGAAAATGGAGATATGGTAGTTGCATTGGTCGGTGATGGAGCTACAGTAAAAACCTTTTATAGAGAAGAAGGCGTATTCCGTCTCCAGCCGGAAAACGATTTTATGGATCCGATTATCGTGGAACAGGTGGAAATTTTAGGTAAAGTGATCGGTGTGTTCCGATTTTTCCATTAAAATGATTTGGCGCACATCAAAAGGACCTTGGCCGGTAAATGTCAAGGTCCTTTTGGTCAATCTTCTATATTTCTTTTATAAAACTTTTGGTACACATCTACAAAGAAATTGGAGTTTCCGCGTTTGTAGTAGCGGATGATCAATCCTGTCAAAAGCGCTCCGGCCAAAGTAGCACACATCACATCTGTAATGGTATCATGTACCCCCTGTGTATAGTGATTGATACAGTCGTCATGAAAAAAGATCAGCATAGCATATTCAAAAAATTCCCAGAATTCGGCGATCGCAATATTGACTGCATTGATAAAAATAAGAAAAATAGTGAAATCATTCTGTTTTGGAAAACCATTGCTCTTTTTGATACTCATATAGCAGATAACAGCAGCTGTGGTGATGAGCCATCCACTCGTAAAATGTAAGATTTTGTCAAATCCTGGCAAGTTATATCCGTTTAAAGTACTCCCCCATACACTGGCAAAATAGGTAAACACAGTGGAAATAATATAGATTTCATATACAGCTTTCCACTTGAAAATGCTGAAAATGCAAGGGACAATGAGCGGAGTGATGCAGGCTACAAGGATCATTTTTAAATTGCGCCCTCCATTTCCTGTGATATTGACATAGAAACTGTACAGCAACGTCAATATGTACACAGCAGCACAAATAAAAAGAGCTATTTTTAATCTTTTTTCCTTCATGATTGTCTCTCCCCCTATCAGATAATTTTATAAGATATATTTAAAGGATATCTCCAAATTCTTATTTTTTGGCGTATCAGAAGATGAAATTTTCTTAAAATTGTAAAGGGAAATACCTCGTTTTCCCTGGCATTTCCCCTTTTGATTATTTTAAATTCAATTTTGCAAATGCATCTGCGAAAGCGGAATTGATCGGTTTCTCAGCCTCTTTTTTTTGCTGATTTAAGTAACGTTGGACTTCCCGTTTGTTTACTCCAGCACCTTCTTTTTTTCGTCGTTCCTGGAATGCGGACAATTTTTCTTTGTAACCACAAGTATTGCAAATGAATGTATCCTCTTTTCCTTTTACATACAATTCCAGTTTCCGGTGACATTTCGGGCATCTTGCATTTGTTGTTCTGGAAATTGTCTCTCTGTGTCCACATGCACGATCCTGACAGACGAGCAATTTGGAATTTTTTCCATTCACTGCCAGCATTCGTTTCCCGCAGACTGGACATTTTGTGTTAGTGAGATTGTCATGGCGGAATGTTCCATCTCCGGTTTTGATCTCAGAAACGATTTCCTCCGTATAATTTCGGATATCCCGCAAGAATCCCTCTTTTTTCATTTTTCCCTGAGCGATTTTGGAAAGTTTCATTTCCCAGTCCGCCGTCAGTTCCGGTTTTTTTAGGTCTTCCGGCACAAGCTCTAAAAGCTGTTTTGCCTTGGATGTGATCAGTATATCATTTCCTTTCTTTTCCATTAAAAATGTATGGAAAAGTTTATCAATGATATCAGCTCTTGTGGCCACTGTGCCAAGTCCGCCTGTCTCTCCAAGTGTTTTGATAGCCTTTGCATCCCTGCTTTCCATGTATTTTACCGGATTTTCCATAGCAGAAAGAAGGGTGGCTTCGTTAAAGTGAGCCGGGGGTTTTGTCTTGCCTTTTGTCATCTCCATCTTCACTACTTCGAGAGATGTATGTTCTTTCAGTGGAGGGAGAGATTGGTCTTTCAGTGGAGTTTCCCCGTTTTCTTCTTCGGAATCGTCATCCGTATAAGTTTCATAGGCATCTTTCCATCCGGAGGATTTAACGATCTTTCCCTTTGCAGTAAAGCATTCGCCGTTTAATTCGGCCTCAACAGTAGTCTGTTCATATTCAAAGGCAGGATAAAAAACAGCACAAAATCTCCGGATCACGAGGTCATAAATTTTTCTTTCATCGTTTGTCATGTGATCCAGCTGTACAAACTGCTCTGTAGGGATGATTGCATGGTGGTCGCTGACCTTTTTATCATCCACAAAGGATTTGTTCCCTTTCAGTGGACGCATGGACAAAGAGCCCGCCATCTTACGATAAGGTCCTACTGCACAAGCTTTCAGCCTCTCCGAAACCGTGGGCATGATGTCTGTACCGATATAGCGGGAATCGGTTCTTGGGTAGGTGAGCACTTTATGATTTTCATAAAGTCTCTGCATGATGTTGAGCGTCTCTTTTGCGGACAAACCAAATTTTTTATTGGCGTCTCTTTGGAGTTCCGTCAAATCATAAAGTCCTGGCGCAGGCTGCTTTTTAAGTTTCCGGTCCACTTTGACAACCGTTAGTTTTCCCCTTTTGCAGGACGAAAGAATGGAGTCCATCCGCTCCTTTTGGAAAGAACGAAGACTCCCGCTTTTTTTATCCTTCCATGTAAAACGCACTCCTCCTGCAAGGAGGGAAATCCCATAATATTCTTCTGGTTTAAAAGCGCGGATTTCTTCTTCTCTTTTTGCGATCATGGCAAGTGTAGGTGTCTGTACACGCCCGCAGGATAGCTGGGCATTGTACTTGCAGGTCAAGGCTCTTGTAGCATTGATGCCCACGAGCCAGTCAGCTTCCGCTCTTGCCCACGCCGCTGCATAGAGAGGAAGATAATCGGATCCATCTTTTAAGTTGGCAAATCCATCCCTGATCGCCTTGTCTGTGACAGAGGAAATCCAAAGACGTTTTACTTTCTTTTTGCATCCCGCTTTTTCTAAAATCCACCTGGCGACAAGCTCCCCTTCTCTTCCGGCATCCGTAGCAATGATGATTTCTCCGATATCATTTCTAAAGAGCTGGCTTTTCACAACTTGATATTGTTTTGCCGTTTGTTTGATGACAACCAGTTTCATATCTTTTGGCATCATAGGAAGCTGCTCTAAGTTCCATTCCTTGTATTGTTTGCTGTATTCTTCCGGATCCGCAAGTGTGACCAGATGTCCAAGAGCCCAGGTCACTACATATTTCCCTCCTTCCAGTACCTGTCTGTTGCTTTTTTTACATCCAAGTACACGGGCAATATCTCTGCCCACAGAAGGTTTTTCTGCTATTACCAATGATTTCATTGTCATTCTCCTGTATCTGTCTATAAATCTTTGAGATCGATTGTTTTTCCGTCACTCCAGATTCGCTCCAGATCATAGAACAGACGGTTTTCTTTGTCAAATACATGGACAATGATATCCGTATAATCCAAAAGAACCCAGTTTGCAACGCCGTATCCTTCTGTTTGTTTTACCTCATAGCCGGCTTTTAAAAGTTCTTCTTCCACATTGTCGACCAATGCTTTGACCTGATTTGCGTTGGAGCCGTTTGCAATGACAAAATAGTCTGCAACTACAGACACGCCGGAAATATCAATGATTCGGATATCTTCTCCTTTTTTATCTTCCAGCGCGCGGCATGCGATCTTTGCCATTTCTTTTGATTTTTCTAATCCTTGCATAGCTGCTCTCCTTTCCTGGTTTTCATATATTGTTTGTAATAATCATACGTTGTTTCTGTCATAGAATCAACAGGAGCTTTTTTGCTCTGCAGATATTTCATCGTATCTTTTAAAATACGGAAGAGGCATGCGTCCAGATCCACAAAAGCAAGTGCGCGCACATCCGAAAGATTTGGCGCTTCGTCCCGGTATGGTTCCATAAAATCTGCAATGTAAATGATTTTATCCAGCAATGTCATTTCAGGGCAACCGGTAGTGTGCACTTCGATGGCATGCAGGATTTCTTTGTCCTGGATGCCATACTCACTCTCTGCAAGATAAGCCCCCAACTTTGCGTGCAGAAGGCCTGGATTGGCCAGTTCTACATCACTGATGGAAATCCCTTGTTTTTCGCAAAGAGAGATTTTTTCTTTGTTTGGAATACATTTTGCACAGTCATGGAGAAGTCCTGCCTTCATGGCAGCTTCCACATCACAATCATAACGCATGGCAAGGGAAGCGGCCGTATACATAACTCCAAGAGTGTGAACGTATCGGTGGCTGTTCAGTTTTTTCTCCAATTGCTTTTTCACGTGTTCCAGATATTCTTTATCCATGTGTATTTATCCTCTTCTCATATAAGTGATGTGTTTGAATGTAGTTCATCACAGCTGCGGGAACCATATCTGCTGCATTTTCTCCGGATTTTAATTCACGACGTATTTCACTGGAAGCAGCCGGGACAACCGGAGCCTTCAAAAGACGGATATCGCCGTGATATTTCTGATTCAGATAATCCATTTGCTGTCTCATACTTTTGGTATCTATATCATCCCTGCAGGCGGCAAGGATTGTACAGATTGGGAGCAGTCGTTCCGGATATTTCCAATCTTCCATATCAAAAAGGGAATCCGCTCCAATAATGAAATAAAACTGATGCTGCGGAAACTTTTTGCGAAAATTTTCCATAGTTGCATAAGAATAATAGATGTGGTTTTCATCTGCTTCGTATAAACAAAGCTCATACCGTTCATCTCCAGTGAGCGCTGCTTTTACCATATCTACTCTCTGTTTGATATTCGTTTCCATCTCATCGTTTTCCTTATGCGGAGGGTTGCCGTTTGGAAGAAACCAGATTTTATCCAGTTTAAATTCCCGGTAAGCACAGTCCGCAAGTATCAGATGTCCATTGTGAATGGGATTAAAGGTTCCTCCCATAATACCTATCTTCATGATTCACCGCCTGCTATTTTTATGGTAATACGATTTTCTTTTTCTCATCTTTTCCTTCTTTGTACAATACAATTTTTTTGCCAATAACTTGTACAACCAAAGAGTGTGTGCGCTCTGCAAGCGTCTGTGCCATCTCTTTTGGATTGTCCGGACAGTTTTGCAGCACATTGATTTTGATCAATTCACGCGCTTCAAGCGCCTCCCCGATGGCAGATACAATCTCCGGGGTGACTGCCGATTTTCCAATCTGGAAAATCGGATCCATCGTCATGGCAAGTCCTTTTAAATAAGCTCTCTGTTTGGATGTAATCTTCATCTTAAACTCCTTTATTTATAATAGTCAAACTGCAGGCCATACATACGCACAGTATCGCCCTCCTGGATGCCTTTTTCTTCCAATTGCTGTAAAATTCCAGTATCTTTTAAGAAACGCTGGAAGAACTGGAAACCTTTTTCCGAATCCAAGTTTGTATAGCCGAGCATTTTTTCAATCTTCGGTCCTTCCACCACATAGACGCCGTCTTCCACTTCAACCGTGTACGGAAGATTTTCAGTGATGATTTCATCTTCCGGGAAGTATTCCTGTTCAAAAATGATTGGCGCATCGTCCAGAGTCTTGAGTTTTTCGTTGACGTAGTACAAAAGTTCTTTTACCCCTTCCCCGGACACCCCGGAAATGGCAAATACTTTGTATCCCTGCGGCTCAAATTCTTTTCTGATCTTTTCTACCGGGTCTTCATCCCCTGCATAGATCAGATCAATTTTGTTTGCTGCAATGACCTGTGGACGTTTTGCCAGATCTTCATTGTAAGCCTTTAATTCAGAGTTGATTTTATAGATATCCTCAATAGGATCTCTTCCCTCGGAACCTGCGGCATCCACTACGTGGATCATCATCTTCGTTCTTTCCACATGGCGCAGAAACTCATGGCCAAGGCCAATGCCCTCGGAGGCTCCTTCGATGAGCCCTGGAATATCCGCGAGCACAAACCCCTCTCCGCCACCAAGATCCACAACCCCAAGATTTGGATTGATAGTTGTAAAGTGGTAGTTTGCGATTTTAGGCTGTGCATTAGTCACGCGGGAAAGAAAGGTGGATTTTCCTACATTTGGAAATCCCAAAAGTCCTACATCTGCGATCACTTTCAACTCTAAAGTTACCCAGAGTTCTTTTGCAGGCTGTCCAGGCTGTGCGTATTTTGGAACCTGCATCGTGGAGGTGGCAAAATGCATGTTTCCAAGTCCGCCCTTACCACCTTTTAATATGATCTGCCGTTTATTGTCACCGGACATATCAGCGATGACTTTTCCGGATTCTGCTTCTTTGATGATCGTTCCCTCCGGAACTTTCAAGATCAAATCCTGGGCATCTTTTCCGTGACAGCGTTTCTTTCCGCCCTGTTCTCCGTCCTTTGCAGCAAATTTACGTTTATGACGGAAGTCATAGAGGGTGTTTAAACCTTTGTCCACTTCGAAAATGATATCTCCGCCGCGTCCGCCGTCTCCGCCGTCCGGACCGCCGTTTGGCACATAGAGCTCCCGCCTGAAACTGACATGCCCGTCTCCGCCCTTACCGGAACGGATGAATATTTTTGCTCTGTCTGCAAACATAAATATGATACCTCATTACTTTCTTATAATTACAAAACAAGCTCCAAACCAAGAAGATTTGAAGCCTGCATTTACATCACTATTATTCTGCTGGATAGATAGAAACCTGTTTTTTATCTCTACCCTTTCTCTCGAATCTGACAACACCGTCAACTAATGCAAACAATGTGTCATCTCCGCCACGTCCTACGTTTAAGCCTGGATGAATCTTTGTTCCACGCTGTCTGTAAAGAATGTTTCCAGCTTTTACAAACTGTCCGTCAGCTCTTTTCGCACCCAATCTTTTGGATTCGGAATCACGACCGTTCTTTGTAGAACCAACTCCCTTTTTATGAGCGAAAAATTGAAGGTTTAATTTCATCATGGTTTTACACCTCCTCGAATATTAAGTCAATATACGCTGAATAGGATTCTTCCTCTTCCAAATTCTGAAGACCAAGTACCATTGCCTTGAAGAGAAGTTCACTCTCCTTTGTAGGAGTTCCTGTAATCCTGTAATCAATCCTTCCTTCCTCATCATTTGAGGTAAGAGAAGATTTTACATCGGTAAACTCCTCGATCGCATTGATCGTGTTGATCGTCAGAATTGAGATGGCTGCACACACGACATCCTCTCCGCTTTCGGCGTATCCGGCGTGTCCGCACGCTGTAAATCCAACGTATTCATTATTTTCATTTTTGTAAACGGATACCTTTACCATAATTCCTTACCTGGATTATGCGTTGATTTTTTCAATCTTAACAGCTGTATACTGCTGTCTGTGACCATTTTTCTTATGGTATCCAGTTTTTCTTTTATACTTGTAAACGATGACTTTTTTACCTTTTTTATCACCGATTACAGATGCTGTTACAGTAGCGCCCTCTACAGTAGGGTTTCCAACTTTGAAATCATCTCCGCTTACTGCAAGAACCTGGTCAAATGTATAAGTCTCTCCAGCCTCTACCCCAAGTTTTTCTACTTTGATGATATCGCCTTCCGCTACTTTGTACTGTTTACCACCTGTTGCTATAATTGCGTACATATGGCACCTCCTATTATCATTACTCGCCAACTTCGGTGTCCTCAAAGGAACTTATAACCCCGTTGTGCGGCATCTATAAAAGAATAACATTCTGTCATAGGACTGTCAAGCAATTTATTAAAAATTTGTAAAAGAAATGCTTAAAGGTGTAATAGTTTGGCAGCGTTTTCATGCCCAATGGCGCTCTTTTCCTGTTCGGTAAGCGGCAAAGAGCGGAAATATTCTGCATCCAGTTTCTGGCTGCTCCACGGAGAATCTGTTGCAAAGAGCACCTTGTCTGTTCCATGGTTTCTTATTATGCGCAGAAACTGTTTCTGATCAATCTTTCTTAAGATAACGGCGGTATCCAGATACACAGGAGCTCCGATCAGGATTTTCTCCACCTCATCCGCCATGTCGTTGCCTCCAAGATGCGCGAGCACCAATTTTGTAGGACGGACATCCTCAATAATATCCAAAGCCATGGCCGGTGTACAGTGCACATGATCCGGGCAGAGCGGATCCACACCTGCATGTGTCACTACAATGAGGTCAAGGGAGGAAGCACAGGCAATGATGCGTTTGTAGCGGATATCGTTGAAATCCACTCCCTGGTAGTCCGGATGGAGTTTGATCCCCGCGAAACCGCAGCTTTTGATAAATTTTAATTTCTCATCAATATCCGTGCAGTCCGGATGGATTCCGCCAAAGGAGATCTGTTCCCCTTGAAGAAACCGGGCCGCAAAGCGGTTGATGGAATCAAATTGTTTTGGAGCTGTCACAACCGGAAGGATGACGCTTACATCAATCCTGGCCTCCTTTTGTGAGCGGGCCAGTCCATCAATCATCCCGTTTGTATCCGCCTTGGTTTTACATGTTTTTTCCAGAGAGGCAATGGCGGACGCCGCAATTTTTTCTGGAAAAATGTGTGTATGAAAATCAATCATTGTGAAATTCCTCCCTTAAAAGTCCATATACACATGTATTTTGATAACTTCCGTTTTTGTAGATATTTTCCCGCAATGTTCCTTCCAGTTCAAACCCATTTCTTTCCAGTACACACCGGGAAGGAATGTTGTTTTCAAACACATTTGCAACGATGCGGTGGATGTTCCATTTATCAAATGCCTCCTTACAGATTTTCGGAACAGCCTCACTCATGATACCTAGATCCCAGTAATCTTCAGACAGAAAATATCCTATCTCTGCCTCCATGCAGTTGATATCACTTTTCCGTTCAAGCGAAATACTTCCAACCACCTCTGAATCCACTACGATTGCACGGAACATGTTTTCCTCTTCATTGCTGCCCATACAAAGGGCAATGTACATGTGGGCATCCCCTTCGGTATATGGGTGCGGAAAAATGTTTCGCAGATTTGCGGCAATATTCATATTATTTGCATGAAAGGCCAGGGAAGGGGCATCCGCCTCCTCCCATGGCCTTAGTTCCAATGTTGTATAGGTCTTTACTTTTTCTCTCCAAAACATAGGCTACTCCTTTCCACATTCCGCAAAGCATCCTTTTGCCTTCTCATAGCAGTAGCTTATGATGTCCCTTCTGGTGATGATTCCGATGAAATTTCCCCTGTCATCGATGACAGGGACAAAGTTCTGTTCCATGGCGCGAACGATCAAATCTTCCATGTCAGCGTCCGCCCGAACAGGCTTATAATCTGCTTTTCTGCTAAAAGTCAGAACCGGGATATCCTCAGACTCTTTTAGATTTAAATTGCGGCGGTTTTTGATTCCCCACAAAAGATCACCCTCTGTGATACTTCCGACATATCCTCCGGCGCGGCTGATGATCGGGATGGAGGAATAACGATGGTATTCCATTGTCTCGAGAGCCTGTCTGACAGAGTAGTCATCATAGATAAAAGCTACGTCGTTTTTTGGTTTCAGAAAAAATAAAATGTTCATATCGTCCCTCTTTTTTTCTATAATTCTGTCATCACAAAAATATCATAGATTGCCTTGATCGCAGGTTTGAAGTCATCTGTTCTCACACCAATGATGATATTGAGCTCACTGGAGCCCTGGTCGATCATCTTGATGTTGATGTTTGCGTGCGCAAGTGCGGAAAAGATTCTTCCAGCAGTTCCTCTTGTCGACTTCATGCCTCTTCCCACAACCGCGATCAAAGCCAAATCTGTCTCAAGCTCTATCACATCCGGGCTCACTGCGCGGTGGAGTTCTGCAAGCACTCTCTGCTCTTTTTCTTCCAGTTGCTTTTGTTCCACAAAAACAGTCATAGTGTCGATACCGGACGGGATGTGTTCAAAAGAAATACCATTGTGTTCAAATACTTCCAGTACTTTTCTGCCAAAACCGATTTCATTGTTCATCATCGCTTTTTCCAGATATACAGATGCAAATCCACAGTGTCCTGCGATTCCAGTAATCGTATATTTTGCCTTTCTGCATGTGCTCTCCACGATCAGGGTTCCTTTATCCTGCGGAGCATTGGTGTTGCGGATGTTGATCGGAATACCTTCTTTTCTTACCGGGAAAATGGCGTCCTCGTGAAGGACAGTGGCTCCCATGTAGGAAAGCTCGCGAAGTTCACGATATGTAATGACGTCGATCGGTTTTGGATTTTCTACAATACGAGGATCTGTGATCAAAAATCCGGATACATCTGTCCAGTTTTCATACAAGTCCGCGCTCACAGCTCTTGCAACGAGGGAACCTGTAATGTCGGACCCGCCTCTTGAGAACGTTTTTACTTTTCCGTCTGCACCGCATCCATAGAAACCAGGGATGACTGCTTTCTCCTCCTTGGCAAGTCTTTCTTTTAAGCATTCATTAGTTTTATCCGAGTCAAGAGTTCCATCCTCTTTAAAGAAGATAACTTTGGCAGCATCAATAAAGACAAATCCAAGGTAATTCGCCATGATGATGCCGTTTAAGTATTCTCCCCTTGAAGCCGCATAATCTGCTCCTGCTTTGTCTGCAAACAGTTTGTGGATAGTGTCAAATTCCTGATCAAGAGAAAGAGAAAGGCCAAGCCCTTCGATGATCTCCATGTATCGTTTTTTGATATCATCCAGCTGTTTGTCAAAGTTTTTTCCTTGAACAGCTGTCTCATAGCACTGATAAAGCATATCTGTGACTTTGATGTCCGTGGAAAAACGTTTTCCAGGTGCAGACGGAATCACGTATCTTCTGGACTCCTCTTCACGAATGATTTTTCCTACTTTTTTGAACTGCTCTGCGCTGGCAAGTGAGCTCCCGCCAAATTTCACAACTTTTAACATCTTATTCCTCCTGATATTTATCTTAAGATTTCTTCTACAATATTTGGAGTAAACACAACCCCCTCCATACCCAGTTCCACGGCTGCCTTTACATTTTCTTCTCTGTCGTCATAGAAGATGGCATTGCTTGGTTCTATATTATAGCGTTCCAACAATATTTTGTAAATGCCAACTTCCGGTTTCATACATTTTTCAGAATAGGAAAAAACTCCGCCGTCAAAGGTTTCAATGAAAGAAAGCTCCTCTTTTGATTTCCGATAGAGGTACTCGGAATAGTTCGATAAAAAGTAGATACGAAAGCCTTTTTCACGAAATTTTTGTATCAACTTATCTGTGTAATCGAAACGGTGGATCGTGCCTTCCAGATTTGCATATACTTCGCGGATCTCCTTTTCATGGGAAGGAGCGTTTTTTATGAAAGCCAGGAGCCATGACTCTTCGTCGTAGACACCAAGGTCTCCATCTTCCCAAGTCCTGTTCAAAAACATGGCGTCCGCGATGATTTTTTTTGTTTCCCCGGAATATGGAAATTGATCCAGATACTTTTTCCAGTCATAGGCGACAAGGACATTTCCCAAATCAAAAATTACCGTATTTTTCATGGCATAGACCTCCTTATTCGTGAATGACATCTGCAAATGTTGCATTTGCGGCTGCTTTTAGATCCAAAGGGCTTAGTTTCAGCTGCATGCCCGGTTTCCCGGCGCTGACATATAGATAGTCAAGCATTTCGGCCTGGCACTGAATGAATGTTGGAAACTGTTTTTTCATTCCTATCGAAGTGCATCCTCCGCGTACATAGCCGGTCACCTTTGTAAGGTCTTTTAAATGCAGCATTTCCACAGATTTTTCGCCGGCAGCCTTTGCAGCTTTTTTAAAGTCGATTTCTGTTTCAATGGGGATGACGAACACATAGTGATTATTGGATTTTCCCACTGTCACCAGTGTTTTGTAAACCCTTTCGTGAGGCAGGCCCAAAAGGTCGGCCACATGGATGCCGTCTGTGAATTCTTCGCATTCGTAGGTAGAATATTCATATGGTATGTGCATCCGCTCCAAAATGCGCATGGCGTTTGTCTTTACTTCTTTTTTTCCCATAAAGCTCCCTCCATGATTTCATGTATCGGTTTCCTGGTCTTCTTTCTTGTGATCTCAGCAAGCCCTACACCTGTGAAATCAATAAATTCAGTCAAAACGGAATCTTTTTTCAATTCTCTTTTCAACACCTTTTCCAGCTCCTGCCATTGCTCTTCTTTTTTCATGTTGATGAAATCCACTACAATGATACCCGAAAGGTTTCGCAGGCGGATCTGTCTTGCGATTTCCCTTGCAGCCTCCGTATTGATCTTTAGGAAATTTTCTTCATCCTGCTTTTTCAGTATGCATTTCCCGGTGTTGACATCAATGACAGTCAATGCTTCTGTTGGCTGGATGACAAGATAAGCACCGGAGTTTAACCATACTTTTTCTTTCAAAATGCGTGCAAGCTCAGCCTCCACATTGTAAAGCTTGTGAAGCGGGAGAAGTTTGTCCTCATATTTTGTGAGAAGAGGTCTTCCTCCCAACGGATAACCTTCCAAATAGACGGCAGTTTCCCGAAAAAGAGTTTCGTCCTCGATTACAATTTCCAAAAGGCCGTCCTGCCGCATATTCTGGATGTCTTGGAGATAGGGCGGCAGGGCTTTTTTCAGACAAGAAAAACAGATTCTGGTAGCCGCTTTTTTTACAAGAGATTCATACTCCGATTTCAGGGCAGTAAACTCCAAAAATATTTCCTCTTTTGTAGCGCTCATGGCATTGGTGCGAACAATGCATCCAAAAGGAGCATTTGTTATCTCCTCTCCAAGCCATTCCCTAAACTGACTCTTTTCCTCTTTTGGTATTTTTCCGGAAATACCAAGTTTCTGGTCAGACGTTGTAAGGACCAAATATTTTCCGGTCAAATTAATATCCGAGGTGACGGATGGGACTTTGGTTTTGACTGCATCTTTTGATACCTGTACGAGTAATTCATCTCCTACGCAGAGTGGTTTTTTCCCGATTTTATTTGTAAAAAACGGTTGTTTTTTTTCATTGATGGAGTAATAACATTCTAATCCCTTATTAATTTCTATAAAAGCAGCCTGGATATTCGGAACAATTTTTTTGACCTTTCCAATATAGATATTTCCAAGAAGATTTTCTGTCTCCTCCTTCTGGCAGTGAAGATCTTCAATCACGCCATTTTCCACGAGGAGAGAAAAAATAAAACCGTTCAGCCGGATGATTATAAGTTTTTTCATCATGTTACCCTTCTATCACTTTCCCAAGTGCATTCAGCGGCACAAGCGCCCCGTCTTCTGCCCTTGCGTAATTGTCAAGTCTGTGGAGCACAAACCGAAACTCCTTAGAGGAAAGGCCGAGAAATGACGTGTACGTTTCCATGACAAGCTCTGGCTTTAAGTTGGAAACGCTTCCTGCAGACACTCTCATATACATAGCATTTCCTTGACGTTTCATCTCATAAATAAGAGGACGGATGTCCATCTCCTTTTCACTTCGTTTTGTCTTTTTCATGACATTTATTTTTTCCTGTTCTGTAAACCGGGAAAGCCCGTCAAAAAATGCATCATCCATTTTTCCGTCTTTGTCAGTCACAAGATAATCCGCAGCAGCCACAATGGACATACCGGTACTTTTTTTATCGCCGGAAATCTCCACAAAATCCAAGACTTCCATGCCCTCGACCATCACTTCATTCAGACGTTTCACTGCCTCTTTTGTAGAAAGAGGGCGTGTGATCTCAAGGTCAAAATATTCTCCGTCACTGGTAAGACCAACGCCAAGGGGATTTGCAAAGGACATGACCATGTGAGGGCTGAATCCTTTTGTAAACGCCACCGGGATATCCGCTCTTCTGAGCGCCTTCTGAAAATACCGCATCACATCCAGGTGCCCGATGAATTTCATTACGCCATATTTTTTAAATTTCACCCTTACTTTCAATGCAGACACCTCCTTTGTATTTTGCTACGCCGCATCCGGAACACTGCATCCGGCAGTTCGGAGTCACTTCTCCTGAAAGTGCGCGCATCCATTCTCTTTTCAAAAATTCTTTTGTCACACCAATATCAATGAAATCCCACGGCAATATCTCATCCAGATCGCGTTCTCTTTTGTTGTAGAAGGCAATGTCCGTTCCCGTATTTTCAAAAGCCTGCATCCACAGATCATTTTGGAATGTCTCACTCCAGGAATCATAAAGGCATCCGAGACGGTATGCTTCCAAAAGGACATTTGATACACGGCGGTCACCTCTTGCAAACACACCTTCCAGCACGGTCACATCCGCTTCATGCCAGTTGTATCGAAGACTTTTCTGATTAAGCTGCGCGCGCATCTCTTCATTTACAATATGGGCTTTTGCAATGTATTCTTCCTGGTCACACATCGTTGCCCATTGAAATGGAGTAAATGGTTTTGGAATGAAAAAGGATGTGCTGGCAGTTACTTGACATTTTCCATTCCTCTGATCCTTTGGTATCTCATAGTAGCGCCTTGCCACCTTGTCTGCAAGTCTTGCAATGTCCCGCATATCCTCTTCGGTCTCTCCTGGAAGTCCCAGCATAAAGTACAGCTTGACTTTATTCCATCCTCCTTCAAAAGCCTGTCCCGCACCGTTTAGGATCATCTCCTCTGTAAGGCCTTTGTTGATGACATCGCGCATTCTCTGGGAGCCGGCCTCAGGCGCAAAAGTCAAACTGCTCTTTCGTACATCCTGGACCTTGCTCATCACATCCAGGGAAAATGCATCGATACGCAGAGACGGAAGGGAAATGTTGATTCCCTTTTCTTTGAACTCTTCAATTAAAAATGTAACTAATTCTTTTAAGTTTGTATAATCGCTGGAGCTTAAAGAGCTTAAGGAAATCTCTTCATGACCTGTATTTTTCAGCATCTGGTATGCGTACTGTTTGAGTGTCTTAAGATTTTTTTCCCTTGTCGGGCGATAGAGCATTCCTGCCTGACAGAAACGGCAGCCGCGGATGCAGCCCCTCATGATCTCAAGAACAACTCTGTCCTGTGTCACTTTGATGAACGGCACCACCGGCTTTAACGGGTAAGAGGCATCTGTGATATCCAAAACCATCTGCTTTTGAATTTTTTCTTTTGCGTTTGGATGGTTTGGCTTAAACGAATCAATGGTTCCGTCTTCTTTATATGTGACATCGTAAAGCATGGGAATATACAATCCTTCAATCCTTGCCGCACGTTCGAGAAATTCTCTTCTGCTCCAATCGGAATGCTTGTATTCCTTGTAAAGGTCCAAAAGCTCGTTGTAGACTGTCTCCCCTTCTCCAATATAAAAGATATCAAAAAAATCGGCCAAAGGTTCCGGATTGTACGTACAAGGTCCCCCTCCGATCACGATCGGGTGGGCTTTTGTGCGGTCCTTTGCATACAGTGGAATCTGACTCAAATCCAGCACCTGGAGAATGTTGGTGTAGCACATTTCGTATTGGATTGTGATTCCAAGAAAATCAAACTCTTTTATCGGATCCTGAGACTCCAGTGCAAAAAGAGGAATGTTTTGCTCTCTCATAATTTTGTCCAGGTCGATCCAAGGGGAATACACCCTCTCACACCAGACATCCTCTCTTTTGTTGAACATATCATAGAGAATCTGAATGCCAAGATGGGACATTCCGATTTCATAGACATCAGGGAAGCACATAGCGAAACGGATATCCACCGTTTCCTTGTCTTTCATCACCGAGTTTACCTCATTCCCGATGTACCGGGCTGGTTTCTCGATTTTTAGTAATATTTCATCATCTAAAGCTAGTTTTCTCATGTATCTCCTTTCATTTCTGCATAATATATACAAAAGTAAAGATGTTATATTTGTAATTAAATAGATATAGATATAATCCGACATATTATATACCTTATATGAAAGAACTTCAAGCGAAAACTAGAGTTACTCTTGAGGTTATCGAAGGATGTAAAATCATTGATGGGATGTCAGCGGTAAAAAGGTTTTAAAAATAGAAATATCATATCAGACGCAAAAAGCCCATACAAAACATATATTTTGTATGAGCTAAATATTTTTACCCTTTTTTAATTGGCTGCCGGATAACTGTTTTTAAGTTTTCCGGCTTACACTTGCGCACATCACTTAGATAAATCTCATGGTGATATCTTTGATCGGAAAATTCCAGCTCATAGCCTTGTTCCTTGGCATACCGCTCCATCTCCCGGACAGTCTTGGGCTCATTGTCATAGGGACCGATGTGCATACACTGGATGCATAACCCTTCATGATAAGTAAAAAATTCCACTTTTGAAAAATCTGTCTGCTTTTTCACACTTGCTTCTTGAATTGCCCAATCAAACACCTCCCTGGTGACGAACTCCGGCAAACGGATGAGAGAAATCCACTGGAACTTCTCCTTATGTGCGTAATCAACACCTTGCACGCCATCCTCCCACCAGAATCCTTCCAGAGGCGGAACCACATAATCAAAGTATCCTTCTATTTTGTGCCTGCCCATCTTACTCATTTTGATAGTGTAGGCGATACTGTACAGCAGTCCGATCGCTGCCTTATAGTTTCCTTCCTCTTCATTCGGATCGCCCATGCCCCTCACTGCCAGGAAGTTCATCTCCGGAATTTCCACAATCTGCGGTTTCCTGGGCGGAAGATAAAATTCCTTATACTCTTTTTTATAATCAAACGCTGCCATCCTTTTTCCTTCCTCTCTTTGGTTTCTCCAGTTCATTTAGTTTCCCGACAAAATCATCAAAAGAATCCTCTTCAAAATACAGTTCCGCATCTCTCCCGCAAAAAGAAACGTCATTTTTTCCCGCCTGAATAAAGCGAAGCCAGCTTTCTTTTGTCTGCAGACAGACGCCGCCTGTCAGCGTTACATTCGCACCAAAATCCATAATCACACGAAGCCCCAGCACCTCCCGGTAAAAAGCTTTGGACACTTCCATATCTGTCACTACCAGCAACGGGTTTTTAAATTTCATCGGCTATTCCTCCTCGTATAATAAGTTTGTAAGCATAAAACAGCTTACAGACTTATTCTTTTTTGATTAGACAGAAGGATAATTCTAAACATCCTTTCAGAAGAGGCTTCTTCC
>NZ_NFKJ01000019.1 GCF_002160325.1 Lachnoclostridium sp. An181 | reverse complement strand
AAATCTAACCATCGTCCTATTGTCATGTCCATTCCCCTGTTGATTTAACATGTGTTCGATCGGCAGGGATTCTTTTTCCCCTTATCCAAAATCGAAATTTCCTATAAAAGAACAAAGTGGGCAAGCCCACTTCACCTCCCCCTCCCCACACTCATGAGGGGCTTGACACTTTGCGCGCCGCCGCAATACCGCAGAGCGGTAAACTTCCTTATTGCGGCGTGCGCATCCTCCCGGAGGGTTTTGTTCTATAGGAAATCGAAATTTCCTATAGAACAAAGAAAGAGATTGCAGTCTTACAATTCTGCAATCTCTTATCTATCATCCAAGCGCCACGTCCAGAGTCATCATGATGATAAACCCTACCGCAAAGCCAATGGTTCCAATATTACTGTGCTCTCCTTCCGCTGTCTCTGGAATCAGTTCCTCCACAACCACATACATCATCGCACCTGCAGCAAATGAAAGCAGATATGGGAGTACCGGCTCTATCTTAGATGCCAGCAGGATTGTAAGACCAGCTCCCACAGGCTCCACTACACCAGAAAGCGTACCGTATACAAATGCTCTCATCCTGCTGATCCCAGCGTCTTTGAGCGGCATGGAGATGATGGCTCCCTCAGGAAAATTTTGAATGGCGATTCCTACGGCCAAGGCAAACGCCCCTGCCAGGGTAATATTCTGGTTATCCGAAATCATACCCGCGAACACAACGCCAACAGCCATTCCTTCCGGAAGATTGTGGAGTGTGACGGCAAACAAAAGCATTGTCGTCTTTCTCCAGTGCGCTTTTATCCCCTCAGGCCCATTGTGATCCAAGTGAAGGTGAGGCACCAGTTTATCCATGAGAAGAAGAAATAAAATTCCAAGAGCAAATCCTGCAGCTGCCGGGATAAATGCCAATTTTCCCATCCCTGCTGCCATGTCCATGGATGGAATCAGCAAGGACCACACGGATGCTGCGATCATCACTCCGGACGCAAAACCAAGCAAGGCCTTTCTCACCTGTGCTTTCATATCTTTTCTCATAAAAAACACACAGGCTGAACCCAGTGTCGTTCCAACAAGGGGAATCATGATTCCCAAGAATACATTCATATGCCTCCTCCTCTATTGCCGCGCCTGTTAGCTGCGTTCTCGCTTTATCACTTCCAATATGATTTCTTTTGCCTTTTTTGCCTCCTGTTTATCCATACTCTCCACACCCTTGAGCGGATATTCCATTCCAAGCCTTTCGTATTTAGAAATACCCATAGTATGGTACGGCAATACTTCCAAACCGCACAAATTTTTAAATTTTGCGATCAAATGGCCCAAAGTTTCCAGTTCTTCCCTGTTGTCCGTGATACCAGGCACGACCACATGACGGATGACCATAGGAATCCCTGCTTTTTCCAGTGCTCCTGCAAATGCAAGCACAGGCTCCTGCGGCTGCCCGGTAAGCTCTTTGTGGCCTTTTGGAAGGCTGTGTTTGATATCCAGGAGTACCAGATCCAAATAGCGGAACAATTCCTCAAACTGTTCCTTTTTCTCCTCACGGTACGTAATCCCGGACGTATCCAGACATGTGTGGATTCCCTTTTCCTTTGCAGCCTTAAACAATTCTGTTAAAAATTCCATCTGCAAAAGAGGCTCCCCTCCCGTGGCTGTGATTCCGCCTTTTTTATAAAAATTTTTATTTTTGTCGTACTCTTTTAGGATCTCCTCCACGCTCATTTCCTGGCCTTCGTGCACTTTCCACGTATCCGGGTTGTGGCAGTATTTACACCTCATCGGACATCCCTGAAAAAAGACGACAAAACGAATTCCGGGACCGTCAACGGTCCCGAAACTCTCTAATGAATGTATATATCCAGTTTTAGATTTCATCATGGAATGTTCTTGAGATAACTTCATCCTGCTGCTCTTTTGTGAGCTTGTTGAAGTTAACCGCATATCCGGATACACGAACAGTCAGCTGTGGATATTTTTCAGGATGAGCCTGAGCATCCAGCAAAGTCTCTTTTGTGAATACGTTTACATTCAGATGATGGCCGCCCTTTTCCGCGTATCCATCCAACAATCCTACTAAGTTATCAATCTGGCTTTCGCTAATATTCATAATAAAATACCTCCTTGCACTTATTCTTTTATATACTCCGGCCGGATAATTCCCGACCGGGTAACATCAAATCTTATTTATCCTCGTCTACTGTGAGGTTTGGCTCGCAGCAAGCGCAGTCCGGTTCCAGCTCAAATGTGATTCCATCGAACATTACTGCATCGTCTTTTCCAAGCGCTCCAGGGATGATGGAGAATGTATTGGAAATACCATCCTGTGCATCCTTGAATGGAAGTTTGGAAACAGAGCTCAAAGATGCAACTGCTCCGTGGGAATCTCTTCTGTGCATTGGGTTAGCGCCCGGTGCAAAAGGTTCTCCGCCCTTTCTTCCATCAGGTGTGGAACCTGTGTTCTTACCATATACAACATTAGATGTAATAGTAAGAATAGAAGTTGTCGGGATACCTCCGCGGTATGTGTGGTTTCCTTTTACATATGACATGAAGTCATGCACGATATCGTAAGCAATGTTGTCTACACGGTCATCATCATTTCCATATTTCGGGAAGTCACCCTCAACCTGGTAATCTACAACGATTCCATTTTCATCACGTACTGTTTTTACTTTCGCGTATTTGATAGCGGACAGAGAGTCAGCTACTACGGAAAGTCCTGCAATACCTGTAGCAAACCAACGTGTCACATCTTTGTCATGAAGAGCCATCTGAAGTCTCTCATAGCAGTATTTATCATGCATATAGTGGATGATGTTCAAAGCGTTTACGTAAACTTGCGCAAGCCATTTCATCATGTCTTTGAATTTATCCATTACTTCATCATAGTCAAGATATTCGGATGTGATCGGACGGTATTTTGGTCCTACCTGTTTCTTGCTGATCTCATCCACACCACCGTTGATAGCGTAAAGCAGACATTTTGCAAGGTTTGCCCTTGCTCCGAAGAATTGCATCTCTTTACCGACTCTCATGGAAGATACACAGCATGCGATCGCATAGTCATCACCGTGTGTCACTCTCATCAGATCATCGTTCTCATACTGAATGGAAGAGGACTCAATGGATGTCTTTGCACAGAAACGTTTGAAGTTTTCCGGAAGTCTTGTAGACCACAATACTGTAAGGTTCGGCTCCGGAGCTGTTCCTAAGTTTTTCAGTGTATGAAGGTAACGGTAGGACATCTTTGTAACCAGTGTACGTCCGTCGATTCCCATACCACCGATGGATTCTGTCACCCATGTAGGGTCTCCGGAGAACAGTGCATTGTATTCCGGTGTTCTTGCAAATTTTACAAGGCGCAGTTTCATGATGAAGTGGTCAATGAATTCCTGAATCTGTTCCTCTGTAAATGTTCCGTTCTTTAAGTCACGCTCTGCGTAGATATCAAGGAATGTAGAAGTACGTCCAAGAGACATCGCAGCACCATTCTGTTCTTTTACTGCTGCAAGATATCCGAAGTATGTCCACTGGATCGCTTCCTGTACGTTTGTAGCTGGTTTTGAAATATCATATCCGTAGATCTTTCCAAGTTCTTTTAATTCTTTGAGCGCTTTGATCTGCTCGGAGAGCTCTTCTCTTTGTCTTGTCACATCAGAGTACATGATTGTTCTTGTTGTATCTTTCTGATGTTGTTTGTCCTCGATCAGTCTGTCAACACCATAAAGAGCAACTCTTCTGTAATCCCCGATGATACGTCCACGTCCGTATGCATCCGGAAGACCTGTGATGATATGGCTGGAACGGCACGCTCTCATCTCCGGTGTATATGCATCAAACACACCATCATTGTGTGTTTTTCTGTGTTTTGTAAAGAATTCAACGACCTGAGGGTCTACCTGATATCCATTCTCTTCACATGCCTTCATAGCCATTCTGATACCGCCGTATGGCTGAAGAGAACGTTTGAATGGTTTATCTGTCTGGAAACCAACGATTTTCTCTTTGTCTTTGTTCAGATATCCTGGTCCATGGGAAGTGATCGTGGAGATGATCTTTGTATCCATGTCAAGCACTCCGCCTTTTTCACGTTCCTCTTTATTCAATTCCATAACCTGTGCCCACAAATCTTTTGTATCTTCTGTAGGGTCTGCAAGGAAGGAGTCGTCTCCTTCGTATGGTGTGTAGTTCTTCTGGATGAAATCTCTTACATTAATCTCTTTTTCCCAGATTCCACCTTTAAAAGATGTCCATTCTTCTCTCATTTTGTCCTCCTTAAAAATACCTTACTTTTGTTATATATTTCTTTGCTGACTCAATTATATGTATTTGTTAAATAATAGTCAATAACAGTCCACGATGTATTTTGAAAAATACATTCCAGACTATTAGCAGTTCCTAACTATGTGTTCAGCATATCATTTTTCCCTTGTAAAATCAACGCATCCTCCAAAATTCTTTGTACTTAATCAAATACAATCTTAATAATAGTTATTATTATTTAGCATAGTGACATGCAACTTTATGCCCACTTTCCACCTCTCTAAGCTCCGGTACTTCCTTTCTGCATTTTTCATCCGCATTTGGACATCTTTTACAAAATGCACATCCCAAAAACATCTCGTTTCGCTTTTGCTGCTCCCCAACAAGCTTTTCAAAATCTTTCTTTTTCATATAAGGATCCGGCACGGACGCAAACAATGCTTTTGTATACGGATGCAGCGGATTTTCAAATAGGTTTTCTGTCTTGGCCTCCTCCACGAGTGTTCCAAGATACATCACTCCTATTCTATCGGAAATAAACCGGACAACACCAATGTCATGAGAAATAAAAAGCAAACTAAGATGCATCTCTTTTTTCAGCTTTACCAGCATATTTAATATCTGCGCCTGGATGGATACGTCCAGCGCAGACACCGGCTCATCACAGACAATCAGCTTTGGCTTTACAATAAGAGCTCCTGCAATCCCCAGTCTTTGCACCTGTCCTCCTGATAGTTCATGTGGAAACCGAAAATAATGTTCTTCCAAAAGCCCCACTCTTGTCAGCATGTCCATAACCGTTTCCCTTCGCTTTGCACTGTTCTTTATTCCATGCACGAGAAGAATCTCTTCCAGGATATCTCCGATACGCTTTCTTGGATTTAATGCAGATAATGAATTTTGAAACACCATCTGCAATTCTTTCCTGAAAGGACGGAATTCTTTTTCTTTCAATAAGCATAAATTTTTTCCCCTGTAGGAAACAGAACCGCCGTCTGCCTTCTCAAGCCCCAACATCACCCGGCCGGTCGTAGTTTTGCCGCATCCTGATTCCCCGACAAGTCCGTAGGTCTCCCCCTCTTCGATATAAAAAGAAAGATTATTAACAGCATACAAATATTCTTTTTTGCGCACAGAATAAATTTTTCTTAAATTATTTACTTCGATCAAATGCGTACTCATCATTCATCTTTCCTTTCTGGTTTTGGCAGTCTGCATATTTCCAGCATTTCACCCTATGTCCTGATTCTGCTTCCACCTCAGGCGGTGACATGGTTTTGCATCTTTCATCCGCCTGTTTACATCTCGTACAGAAATGGCACCCGGCAGGAATATCAGAAAGAGACGGAACCGTTCCCTCGATCGTGGGCAGAAGTTTCTCCCTTGAAACACGCAGATGCGGAATGCAATTTAAAAGTCCCCTTGTGTAAGGATGTAAAGGGTTGGCAAAGATTTCTTCTGTCTTTGCCTCCTCCACAATCTGTCCAAGATACATCACTTTCACGCTGTGGCAAAGATTGGAGACCACTCCCATATCATGAGTGATAAACAACACAGACATATTTAATCTTTTGTTCCATTCACGTATCAGGTATAAAATCTGCTCCTGAATCGTCACATCCAGCGCAGTTGTCGGTTCATCGGCAATTAGTATTTTGGGCTCACATAAAAGAGCCATTGCGATCATCACTCTCTGCTGCATTCCCCCAGAAAGCTCAAATGGATACGAAACCATACATCCTTTTGGATCAGGAATTCCTGTAAGGCCAAGTATACGGATACTCTCCTCTCTTGCCTGCTGTTTCGACATATTCCGGTGAAGCTTTAATACTTCGCACATCTGTGTTTCAACTGTATGCACAGGACTTAAAGAGTTCAAAGGATCCTGAAAAATAGTCGAAATTTTATTTCCACGAATCTTTCTCATGTCCTTTAAAGGCATTGACAATAAATTTTCCTTTTCAAATAAAATTTGTCCTTCATAGCGCACCTGGCTGTCGTGCTCTCTCAATCTTAAAATACTCTGAGACATTACACTTTTCCCAGATCCTGATTCTCCTACAATGCCTACAATTTCCCCCGGGTATATCTTAAGATTTACATGATCCACAGCTGGAATCCATTTTTTTCGTGTTTTAAACAACACGCTCAAATCCTTGATTTCCAGTATTGATTCTTCCATCATTTCCTTCGTCCTCCTTTCACCTTTGGGTCCATAAAATCTCTAAGTCCATCCCCAAAAAGGTTGAGACTGAGCACACAGAGAATAACCGCAGCTCCCGGAAAAATCATTGTCCATGGCGCTCTGGAAAAGACCAGTTTACTCGCCTCCAGCATATTTCCCCAGCTAGCCGCCGGAGCCGGAATTCCAGCTCCCAGAAAACTTAAAGAAGCCTCAGAAATAATGGCCTGTGCAAAAATAAAAGATGCCTGCACTGTGAGTGGAGAAATCACGCCCGGCAATATCAGTTTCCATAAAATACGAAAGTTACTAAATCCCTGCACTTTCGCTGCCTCTACATAAGGCTGTTTTCGAATCACCATGGCACTTGCCCTGATCGTCCTTGCTACACTTGGCGTATACACAAGTGTCAATGCAACAACCACATTCCAGCTGGAAGTTCCAAGGGCTGCTATCAGCGCAATCGCAAGAAGGATTCCTGGTATGGCTATCAGCCCGTCACAAATGCGCATCAAAATCTGATCCAGCACTTTAAAATAACTTGCATAAATTCCAATCACAATTCCCAAAATACTAGAAAAAGCGGCCACACATCCACCAACCCATAAAGAGACTCTGGCACCGTACATAACCCGTATAAACAGATCTCTCCCAAACTCATCTGTTCCAAACAAATGATCTCCACTTGGAGCAAGAAGTCTTTTTGACACCTCCATGGCATTTGGATCTATACTGCTGCATGCAGGCACAACAATGGCCAGTATTAAAATTATCAAAAATCCGGCAGCGCCAATAATGATCGCAGGGCTTGCAAACAGCCTCTCTTTTCTAAACTCCCGCTGCTCTTTTAAAATGACTGCACTGACCGCAGAAGTATGTTTTCTTGTTAACTGCATTATTCTTCCTCCTACTTCCGTCCCGGCTGAAGTCTTGGGTCTACAAAGCCGTACAAAATGTCCACCACAAGATTGACACAAACATACACCAGTGTGACAAAGAGCACTACGCCCTGAATCACAAATACATCTCTTCGGTTGATAGCAGTCAGTGTCAGCATACCAAGCCCTGGAATATTAAATAAAGTCTCCGTCACAATCGTCCCTGCTATCAGACTTCCAAAAGATTGTCCGACTGCTGTCAGGATAACAGGCGCCCCATTTTTTAATCCATACTTCAAAACCACCTTGCTCTCTTTTAATCCTTTTGCCCTTGCGGTTTGTATAAAATTTTTATAGAGTGTTTCCAGAAGAGAGGAACGGATCATTCTTGTAAGATAAGCTGCCTGCACGATCCCAAGAGATAATGCCGGCACAAAAAGATACCTTAAATGCTCCAAAAGACCTTCTTCCAAGCCCACATATCCTGCCACTGGAAACCAATGGTGATATACACTGAAAAACAACATCAAAAACATACTGAGCAGGAATCCCGGCAGCGCTGCCCCTGCCAAAGATGCGGATACCGCTGTCACATCCAGCACACTGCCTCTTCTGTAAGCCGCCAAAATACCAAGAGGTACGGAAAATACAAGTGCGAAAATCTGTGCCAAAACAGCCAGGCTTATTGTCGGAGGAAAATATTCCGCTATTGCCTGCAACACAGACTGGCGCAGAAAATAGGATTGTCCCCACTCTCCATGCAGAACATTTATAAACCAGTCCGCATACTGTGTGAAAAAAGGTCTTTCAAATCCAAGCTCTGTATTCAATTTATGAATCTGCTCCGGCGTGGCCTCAAGTCCAAGCAGTGCACTCGCCGGGCCCCCTGGAATCAGGTAGACGACAAGAAACACAACAAAGGATACAACAAGAAGAACCGGAATCAAAGATAAAATACGTTTCGCAATATAGGTTAACATTCATGTACTCCTTTCTGAAAAAACGGCGGAATGCACTTGCATCCGCCGTTTCCCCGGTAATTCATTATTATTCTGCGGCACTTGCACCCCAGTAAATCTGAAAACGCAGATAATCTGTTCCTTCTACGTTTTTATTCATGGCGCTCACACCAGTATAGTGTCCGAGCACAGTAGCTGCACCGTTTTCATACAAAAATGTCTGCAGCTTTGCCCATTCATTTGCTGCCTCTTCTTCTGTCGCTGCTGCACGTATCGCAGCAATGCCTTCTGCTACTTCTGGACTATTTAAGCCTGCCCATCCGCTATCCAGCACTGACAACTGAATCGGAAGCATGTTGTAGGTGTTGCTTGTGATAAACATATCAAACTGCTTTGGGTCTGCACGGTGTTCCATAAAGGTACTGAAGTCATAACTTTCCACCTCCGCATTAAAACCAGCCTTCTTTAACTGTTCCTGCACAACAAGTGTCGCATTGTACATTTCCGCATAGTCCGGCGTTGTTACAAGCACGATTTTTTCGTTGTTGTATCCCGCCTCTTTGAGAAGACTCTTTGCCTTTTCTGTGTCTTTTTGATTGTAGTACTCTTTTCCTGCGTCTGTTCCCCACTGCGCATCCGTCGGATCCATCCAGCTGGCATTCAATTCATAAAGCTCTGGATTTCCATAACTCGCCAGCAAAATATCATCGCAGTTCAGGGCTGCCAGAGCCGCCTGTCGGATTTTCTCGTTCGCCATAATCCCTTCTGTTGTATCCAGGAAAAGATTGAGCGTTCCTCCGCGGTCCACATTTAACGTTAACGCAGGATCTTTTGCCAGCTCCTCATAGTTATCCAGCGGAATCTCTTCTGCAATATCATATTGACCGCTTTGTACACCTGCGATACGGGTAGCCGCATCAGTTACAACATCAAAATAAAGCTCTTTTGTGACCGCTTTCTTTTCCCCGGCAAGGCCGCTTGCCTCCCCCTCGGAAGGTTGGTATTCATCATAGCTTTCCAGTTTTACATACTGATCTTGTTTCCACTCAGAAACTTTATAAGGACCTGTGCCAATATACTCTTTGATTCCTTCTGCTGTCGCTGTATCCACGACTTCTTTTGGATAGATGGCAGCAAACTGAATCGGTCCTGCCAATATCATAATGATATCAGATGCCGGCTGATTTACCGTCAACTTTACGGTATGATCATCCACTTTTTCAAAACTGGAACCACCGATCAACGTGTTTGCTTTTGCAGAAACTTCTATCCAGCGATTCATGGAAGCTACTACATCATCTGCCGTCATCTCTTTCCCATTGTGGAATTTTACACCTTGACGGAGTTTAATCGTATACTCCTTCCCATCCTCACTCATGTTATAGGACTCTGCAAGAACCGGTGTTGGCTCATAGTTTTTATTCATTGCAAACAATGGTTCATATACATGGACTCCAATCTCACCCACAATGTTGGAATTCACAGACTGAGGATCCAGGGATGGCGGATTTGCAGAGATTGCTATATGCATACTTTCTTTTTTCTTTGTTTCCTCACCTTTTGTCTCCTTCCCAGAGCCACCGCTGCAGCCTGCCAACAGCAGTACCATACACATCAGCAACGCCACAATACGTGAACATGACTTTCTTTTCATTTTATTCCTCCTTCATATTTTCATATCTTTTAGTATTCTTATTTTCAGCCTAGTCCATAATATCGTTCTGTTCTTAAATTGTCCAATTTATAATCCTAATATATTTATTATGTTTTTCTATCACATCGACGCCATTTATTATGACATGGAAAAAGAGGACACCTCATTCCGAGAATGTCCCCTTTTCTATCAGCTACAACTTTTACTCTGCCTTAGCGATCTCGCCCATGCTGATGGTCATTTTCAATTCATAGTCACTGTCCAGAACAACGAAGTCCGCATCCTTGCCGGCCATGATCTTTCCTTTCTGAGTAAGCCCAAACTCTTCTGCCTGATTGACGGAACTCATTTTCACTGCCTCTTCCACATTTGCTCCTGTAAACTTCATGATATTCTGGAATGCATGAATGTAACTCAACACACTTCCTGCGATTGTACCGTCCTCCAATCTTGCAGTGCCGTCCTTGACATATACGACCTGCCCTCCAAGTTCGCTTTTTCCTTCCGGCATCCCTTTCGCACGCATAGAATCTGTGATCAGCTCAATCCCATCGCTGCCTTTTACTTTGTAGGCAAGAGAAACCATCTGCGGTTTGATGTGGATGCCGTCGCAGATCATCTCTGCCTTCACACCGTCTGTCAGAAGTCCGTATCCTGTCACTCCAGGCTCCCTGTGATTCAACCCTCTCTGCGCATTATACAAATGTGTGACATGGCTTGCTTTGCTTGCCAGCAGCTGATTGTAAACTGCACAGGAATGTCCTGCACTTGGCACGATCCCGTTTGCAAGACACCAGTCCTCAAATTCCGGGGATGCCTCTTCCGGAGCATAAGTCACAACTTTGATCAGTCCCCCACTCAATTCATTCCAATGTGCCAAAGCTTTTTCATCTGGTTTTTTGATAAAGGATGCATTCTGCGCTCCTTTATACTGCACGGAAACAAAAGGTCCTTCTACATGAATTCCCTGGATGACCGGATTCTTCATGGCAGCTGCTTTGATATTTTTCATCGCCTGCTCAATATTTTCGTAAGTCTGTGTCATGGTTGTACAAAAATAGGAAGTGATACCTTCTTTTGCCGTCATCTGTCTTACCATCCAGTCGATCTCTTCCGGTGACGCATCCATACTGTCAAATCCATATCCTCCGTGACTGTGTACATCGATAAATCCTGGTACAACACAGCATCCTTCTGTCTCTACCTCTTCATCATCTTCTCTTGGCACAAAGTTTCTCATCTCATCTACTTCCGCGATCCTTTTGTCATAACGGATGTATCCATGTTCAATTTTTCCTTTTCCTGTGTAAATGGTTTTGTCTTTTAATAATTTCATAATTTTTATATGGGGATGCTGTAAGGTTTCACAAATCTTTTTTCAAATTCACGTCTCCCCTTTGACACTCCTTTCCTGCGCATTTCTATATTTCTCATGATAGTACGTTTAATTTGCAGTGTCAAATCATTTGTCCTGTTTCTTTGTGCGCTCATCCGCATTTTATGCCCCTATCATGGCAGCTGCCAATTTCATGACTCCTGCCAGCAGCATGACAACGATGGGATTTAATTTCCCTTTTTGAAGCAGTATAAAACAAACAATAAAGATCGCAACCATGATCCAGTTTGTGCCGATAAATGTAATTACTGCATCATTCCCCCAAAAAGCAGTGACAAGGATGGAAATTCCTGCAGATGCGATCATTGCCACAACTGCGGGCCTAAGGGTAGCCAGCACTCCCTGCAGCACATCCATATTCCGATACTTTAAATAAAACTTTGCAATCAAAGTAACAATAAGACAGGACGGCAAAATGCATCCGGCTGTGGCGATAATCGCTCCTGGAATGCCTGCTATTTTGATTCCGACAAAAGTAGCAGAATTGACTGCAATAGGTCCGGGAGTCATTTGAGAAATCGTGATCAAATCAGTAAACTCTGCCATACTCAGCCACTTATGTGCAGTTACAATCTGACCTTGTATCAACGGCATAGCCGCATATCCTCCTCCAAAGCTAAATAATCCGATTTGCAGGAAACTAAAAAACAATTGTAAATAAATCATTTAGCTCTCCTCCTTAGCCAAATTGTTTTGATGATTCCAATCACAATACAGATCAAAACTACATAGATCACATTGATTTCAAAAAAGCAGGTTGCCACAAAAGAGACAAGCATGATCACAATCGAGGAAAACTGTTTTCCCTGAATGATACCTGCGGCCATTTCATAGACAACCGCTGCGATAACAGCTCCTACCCCAGCCTGCATTCCTTCCAGCAGCTGACTGATGATGAAATTATTGCGGAATGCGTTGTAGCAAACCGAAATAATGGAAATGATCAAAAACGGGGGGATGATGGTCGCTATGATGGCAGTCAGGGCCCCTGTCATACCGGCAAGTTTATACCCGACAACAATAGCTCCATTGACAGCGATCGCACCTGGTGAAGACTGGGCGATCGCGATCAGATCCAGCATTTCATCTTCCTCGATCCAATGGTATTCATCCACAAATTTTTTCTTCATCAGTGTTACAATGACATATCCTCCGCCAAATGTGAAAGCACTTAGATATAAGGTTGAAATAAATATTTTTAATAATGTTTCTTTTTTACTCCTCACAATATCTCCTCCTTTATGGTTGAGTATAATCTATCTTGACTAATAAGAAAAATAGTATTATTTTATTATTATCATAGCTAAATTCTTATATAATATTTTGAGGTATACACATGACACTTCGACATATGAAAATATTTGTGGCCGTGTTCCGGCATAGTAATATTACAAAAGCTGCCGCGGAACTCCATATTGCACAGCCTTCCGTCAGTTTTGCCATAAAAGAACTGGAAGATTATTACGGTGTAAGACTGTTTGAAAGAATAGGCAGGCGTATCTGTCCTTCCGAATGCGGAAAAGAATTTTTTGGCTACGCACTGCACATTGTTTCCCTTTTTGAAGACATGGAAAAAAAGATTAAAAACTGGGATACTCTTGGCACTCTGCGCATTGGCACAAGCATCACGATCGGAACTCATATCCTTCCTGTATTGATCAGACAATATCAGACTCAATATCCTGACCTTAAGATAGAGGCAGTGGTCAGCAATTCCAGTGATATAGAACAAAAAATTTTGGACAACTCTATCGACATTGGCCTGATAGAAACTGCACCTGAACATTTGGATGTGCACTCAGTTTCTTTTATGCACGATACCATGTGCGCCATTGTGCCCTGCAGCCATCCTTTGGCAAAACAGGCCTCTGTGACACTTTCTCAATTGGCAGACTATCCGTTTTTAATGAGAGAAAAAGGCAGTGCCGGACGGGAGCTTTTAGATGCATGCTTTGCTCTCCAGCAATTATCTGTCCAGCCTCTGCTGGAAAGCTCCAGTACACAGGCAATTGTAAAAGGAGTGGCAGAGGGACTTGGAGTTGCCGTGCTGCCCTATCTACTTGTACAAAGAGATGTCCGGGAAAACATTGTCACAATGCTGTCTTTAAAAAATTCATTACAAAGGGAGTTGCATATCATTTATCACAAAAGCAAATTTCTCACACCCAATATGAATGCCTTTATCACACTTTGTAAAAATTATGGTATAGAAATGCAAAAATCTGATTGATAGATATTGTTTATGATTCAGAACAGTAAAAAGCCGAAAGTGTCTGCAGTTGTTTGCAGGCACTTTCGGCTTTTATCAACGTTCCCTGCGAGAATCGAACTCACAACTAGCGCTTAGGAGGCGCTTGTTATATCCATTTAACTAAGGGAACAAAGCTAACGGTGCTATTATACTATATTTCACATATGTTGACAAGATGCATTTCAAAAAATAGCGGAGCTGCCAAAGGCAGCCCCGCCCATTTTGAACCTATTAGTTTCTCTTTCTTCTGAAGACCACAACCGCTGCTGCTCCTGCTGCAAGCATCGCTGCCGCTGCTCCTGCTGCGTTTGCTGTATCTCCTGTCTTTGCAGATTTCTGTGAAGATGTTTTTGCTGCATCGCTTGTGGATGTATCTTTTACATCTTTCTGATTGTCTGTTCCTGCTGCATTTGCAACTTTGTCGGAAGTGCCAGCTTTGTCTGCATCATTTGCTGTGTTCTTATCTTCTGTATTCACTGCTGCCACTTTATCGATAGCTGCCTGCAGCGTATCTACTGCTGTTGTTACTTCTTCCTCTGTTGCCTGCTCATTTTCATATACGCTCTTTGCATCTGCAAGTGCTGTGCGGAACATCTCTGCATCTGCTTTTGCTACATTTGCAAGACTTACCGTCTCTGCTGATGCGATCAATGCCTCAAGTGCATCTTTGCTTGGTTTCAGTCTTAACTCGCTCATTACCTGTAAAAGATTTCTCCATGCAGTGTTCACTTCATCCTGCATTGCATCGCCATCTGCATTGACTTCATTTGCAGCTGCCAGAGCATCTGTAAACGCTTTTTGTCCTTCTTCCAGGTATTTTGTCAGGTCAAGTGTTGACGCCATATCAATAACTTTCTGCAAGTCTTCTTTGTTGCCCTGTTTAAAGGACAGATACTGCATGATATTGATCAGGTCTTTCCATGTCTGGTCAACCATTTCCTGTGTCAAAGTCTCATCGCCTGCTGCTGCCCTGTCAAGGATATTCTGCGCCTCTTGTTTCAAAGCCTCGAATCTTTCCACTACAGATGTGATAACACCTGTTGTATCTGCATCTTTTGCAAGTCCAAGTGCATATTCCAAAACTGCTGTGGAGATATCTCCTGATGGCTCAGGATCTTCTGCTGCTTTGATTTCAAAGTCTACGCGGATTGTTCCTGAATATTTCTGAATACCTTTCACAACTGCTGTTGCAGTTCCGTAAGCAATGTTGTTTTCATAAGAAACAACATAGTCGATACCGTTTCTCAATGCTGCGCCGTCCTTTGTAAGGATAACGTCCGGTGTTGCCGGATGATCTGCATCCACGATATCTGTGATAACCGGATTCGGATCTACCTCTGCCTGGATATTGTTTGCCTCGTCAGAGATGTCTATCGTCTCTTTAGCCATGCGGACACGCATTTCTGCTGCACTCATGAATTTATTGTTTCCGGAATCGCCAAATGTAGAAAGACCTGTCAGTCTTACATATTTTGCAGTTACAGGTTCATTAAATACTGCAAGTTTCCATCCTGCTGTATTTTCCCATGTACCTTTGGATACCTCTGTCCATGTCGCATTGTCTGTGCTGACTTCCACTTTGTAATCGCCTACATGTCCATTGATGCTGCCATCTCTTCCGTAGTAGCGAAGTGCATCCAGTTTTGTCTCTTCATCTAATTCCAGAGTGATCCAGAATTTATCTTTTCCCGGGAGCGTGCTCCAGTTTGTATGCCACAATGTTGTATAGTTCTTGTCCAATACATTGGATGCCGGACCTTCTACAGTTCCCGGATGCTCGCTTCCTGCTGTTGCAGTCAGTTTTTCTACCGGATAATCCCTGCTGTCGTCAGCCGGATTTTCTGTCTCCTCTGCGCCCAGATTGATCGTAAATACATTTTGTGTATTGTGATCTTCTGATTCAAGGATCAGTTTTACTGCTCCTTCATAAGCTGGAAGAACAGTTACGGATGCATTGTCTTTTGTCTGCGCCTCTACATTTTCCACACGTGTTGCAGGTGTATTGTAAACCCCTGCATCCAATGCGTTCTGGGAAACTTCCGTTCCATCCACAACAAGTTTTGACAACTCTGCCGTTGTATTTGTTGTGAAAGAACCTGTTGCCTCATAAATCTGCACTTCTGTGATTCCTGTACAAGGTTTCTTTCCGCCTGAAAGAACCTCGTCTTTATTTGTCACACAAATCTTTATGAAAGTTGCAGTTACAGGTGTAAATTCATATGTATATTCCTTTACTCTTCCATTTTCAGCGCCGATTGTTTCCTTTGCATCAACCTTTACCCAGCTATCCTCAGCTCCTGTATCAGATACATAGATTTCTGTTGTTCCTGCATCCGGATATCTAGCTGATGCAGAATCTTTCCAGAAGAAAATATCCATCTGGCCAATTCTCTGCTGTGTTGCATATTCAAATGTAATCTCTGCCTTGTTGTGTCCTTCCTGTGAGTACTGCCAGTTACTCCAAGCGCTTTCATTTGGCCCTCCGTCCATATTGTCATCGATTTCTGTGCTGCCGTCCACGATAGCATTCAGAGTATCAGACTGTGACTCCGCCGGGATGTTCTGTGTCAAATTCATGACACTTGGTGCAACATTGTTTCCGATGGTGATCGTCTCTTCCTGAACACGGACTGTTGCTGTCACTTTTACAGCCTGTCCGAGAACATTTGCTGTTCCATTGATCGTTACGATTCCCTCTTCATTGTAAACGCTATCGTCCGGCAGCTGCCAATCCACTGTAAAGGATGCGCTTAAGACCTGTCCGTCCGGCATAACTGCTGGTCTGGAATCAGGAAGTACCGGAGCGTTTCCAACGCGAGTTGTCGTAGAATAATTTAATAAAGCTCCAACATCATCGATCATATTGATTGTAACAGATACACTGTATCCGTCCTCTGTCGTACCATTTACTTTAAATGTGCCGACTTTTAAGATCAGATCCTCTGCTATTGTATCCCATGTCACTTTTGTTTTTCCTGTAGAACCGTCCGTGTAATTGACATCGATTTCCGCTGGAAGTTGTGGCATGTTGTTTGTTTTTACATAGTAATTCTTTGCCATTTTAAAACTGTCAACAGCTTTTTCCGGAACTGTGCCTTCCTCAGACTGTTTAGTCGTGATCTCTACAACATCTGTTGTAAGACCGTCAGCTGTAGCAGTTACTTTGATATCTCCAGCCTTATCCGTAGCCTGTACGATAGCCAGTACTTTACCGCTGAATGCACATCTGTTGTCAAGCAGATAAGATTCGTGATCTGACTGTTTACCGTTGTCAACGCCTACCAGTTTTCCTTCACCTTCCACTGTAAACTTCACACGGTTAGCAGCATCAGGAACAATATTTCCTTCTTCATCTGTTACATCAACAGTAATGTATGCCAAATCTTTTCCATCAGCCGTAATTTCCGTGCGGTCTGCATAAGCATCCAGTCTTGCCTCATCGCCTGTTGTTGTCACAAAATTACGTCCTTCTGTATTTTCGATCACATCACCGTTTTCATCGTAAGCAACTGCTTCAAGTGTTCCATCCTCATAAGGAACATTCCATGTCAGATACATGTTTTTATGCTGTGTTGCGGATGCACCTTGACCTTCATAAATCTGATAGGTATAGCCCGCACCTGTTTCCTTTGTTGTGAATTCTTTCTTTCCAAGAGAAGTTCTTGTTCCATCTTCGTCAACAAAGAATAACTCCACTGCTTTTGCATCGGAATATACAACTACAGGAACCTTTCCGCTTCCATCTTTGTATACCACATCTTCATTCCAAGCAGGAAGGATATGCAGTGTATTTACATCATCATTCCACTGGCTCTGATAGAAATAATAGGTATCTTTCGGGAATCCTGCTGTATCTACGATACCAAAGTAGGAGTTCTTTGGCCAGTTAGAGGTCTGTCCTCCCGGGCCTGTACCATTCCAAGGTGTAGGTTCGCCAATATAGTCAAAGCCTGTCCACACATATTCGCCGGCAACATAATCTCTTTGAATCACGGTATACCATGCATCGCTTGCCAAAGCGCCCCATCCTACACAGGAATTATCATAAGAAGTAAGATTTCCGTCCGATGTCTGGGAACCACCATTGATTCTGTTATAAATACCACGGCTGTTAATAGATGACGCTGTCTCAGATCCGTACATCTTCCAGTCAGGATACTGTGAATGCCAGCTGTCAAGCTGACCTCCATTACAGTAGTTAAATCCTACTGTTCCGCCTGCTGCGTCCAGAGATGCTCCAATCTTATGCGCCTCTGTCCAATTTGCTTTCTGCTTGTTATCACCAGTTGTGATAGCTCTTGTATCATCGATATCTTTTGCCCAATTGATCAGCTGCTGGGCAACTGCCGGATAATCAGTAAATGGACCGCTGACCCCTTCCATGACCTCATTGCCGAGAGACCACATAATAATGGATGGATCGTTTTGACCTCTTTCGATCATGGCCGCCAGATCGAACTGAGCCCATGTCATATTTTTTTCAGCCCCAATGATCTGATTGTCATCGGCAATCACTTCATTAAACCATTTTGCATAGTCCTGTGTATTTCCGTTCTTTGCCTGGAACCAGCCATCAAAAGCTTCGTCAATAACAAGGATTCCGTGCTCATTGCAGGCTTCGATCAGTTCATCTGCCGCCGGGTTATGTGTCACACGGATGGAATTACATCCCATCTCTTTTAAGATTTCTACCTGACGCTCAATTGCACGTGCATTTGCCTCGGCACCAAGCGCACCCTGATCATGATGCATGCACACACCTTTCAGTTTTACGTTCTGTCCGTTGAGGGAAAATCCTGTACTGCTGTCAAAGTTAAAGTAACGGAATCCATACTCTGTATCATAAGTATCTACAACTGCCCCGTCTACCTTTACTTCTGTGCGCACAGTATAAAGAGCCGGGTTGTCTGTACTCCAAAGCTCTGGATTCTGAGCCTGAAGGACTGCAGTGATATCCGCACTCTGACCAGCAGCCACTTCCTTTGAGTCAGTTGTAACCGTACCAATATTCTCCTCTACATCAGCGCCTTTCTTAAACACTGTATGTGTCAGAGTAACCTTCTGTACATTATCAGAGTCATTTGCCACCGTTGTCCGGATATCCATATCCACTGCGCCGCCTGCCTGTGATTCCAGATTGTTTGTCTCAATCTTTGTTCCATTTAAATCCACATGGACAGGATCTGTGATCGTTAGATCCACACTTCTGTAAATTCCGCTTCCCGAATACCATCTGCTCGATGGAGTCTTATGATCTACCTTTACTGCAATAGTATTCTCTTCCCCGAAATTCACATAATCTGTAATATCAAACGAAAAACCTGTATATCCGTAAGGATGCGTTCCTAACTCCTGTCCGTTCACCCAGACAGTGGAATTCATATAAACACCGCCAAAATCAATGCGTACTCGTTTTCCTTCCATGTTTTTCGGAACAGTAAAATTCTTCCTGTACCATCCCGTACCACCCGGAAGATATCCGCTTTCTGCCTCCATGGATTTGGAATATTCCTGTTCAATACTGTAATCGTGAGGCAGATCTACATTTCTCCATTTGGAATCATCAAATCCCGGTTCCTGAGCACTGCCTGCATCACCAAGATAAAACTTCCAGTTGCTGTCAAAGTTCTGGCTTCTCTGCTCACCATTATAACTATTGACATACACAACCTCAGGTTCTGAACTCATCTGATTTTCAGAATCTGACATTACTTTTACGAGCGTGTCACTTGCCAGTACATTTACCGGTACGGCACATCCTGCTGCCAGAACAACCGCCATGAGACTCGCCGCTGTCTTTTTCATTTTCTTCATAAATTTCCTCCATATGATTATTTAGTGTTACCAAGCTGCAAATATGAATTTTCCCTCCTTTCATGCTTAGTTTCTAATCTTTTTTCCCAATACGTTTAGGGGTATTGCAAATTCTGCATTATATTCTGCGACTTGACACAGTATCTTACAACAAATTCTGTTGCGATAGAACAAAATTTACAATGCCCCTTTATTAGAATAAACATTTTGTATAAGATTAGATAACGTTTTCTATTGTTGATTCTATATATTCTTGGCAATAAAATCAAGTTTTATTTTATTTTGTTTGTATAATTTGATATTTTTAACAATTTATAGCTTTATACTTTCTTTTAATCTATTATTTTTTGTATATATTGCCAATTTTAATTTTTGTGCATTTTCACCTGCAAATTTGGGCTCCTTCAGATACGCCGAATCGTACAAGCGATATGTTTCCCTTTGCTCCGCAGTGCACTCCTTTCCGGAAGGCTTGGGGATTATATTGTGATCACAACGGGATTTCCAATATAACCAAAAAGCGCTGTCTGCATGGAACTTTCCATACAGACAACGCTTATTCTTTAAAAATTAATATGTCCCTGCAGCCAGACCGCCGCTTTGAATCTCCGTCCTGGTTTTGGTTCTCCCATCACTTGTTCTGCCGGGACACAGACATCGAATATCAGTTCGTTTACATTTAAAGTCAGCAAGTAAAGTTTCTTTCCTGTCTTCTCATTCCGCACTTCTTCCATCTCTTTGATCTCACCAAGTATAGAGTACAGATCACACTCCAGGCCAAATGGCATAAAATAGGATTCGACAATCGTAAAAATATCCTCTTTCATCACCCTTCTAGACACTTTGGAATAGATATCCATATCTTCCAGAGTAAGGCTTTCAATTGCGCTTTGATCTCCTTTTCTTGCAGCGCTCAAAAGCATCATTCTGTTTCTCGACTCTTCCTGCCTGGTTCTCTCCATCTGCTCATCTTTGTGTAGTGGCAGCAGGACCGTTCCTTCCAGTGCAAGAGCCGACAAAGTGACAGAAATGCTCTTCCCTTTTAAATTACCAAGCTGCTTTTCCCGGATATATTCAATCGGATTTTGGATATAAAAGATGATGCTCACTCCAACCCTGACATCCTCACAGATACCAAGAAATTCCTGACGGTCTTTTTTTCTCTCCACTGTGATGTCCGCATAGGAGGTGATGCCTTTTCCTCGAAGGCTTGGAAAATAATAATCCCATTTTCCGTCCCCTCTCATATCCTCTTTTTTCAGTACAGTTATCCCAATTCTTTTACCGTATTCCTTAAAATATCCACAAAGATCATAATATTTGTTGATAACTGCCAACTGTTCTTCTGTTTTTGTGGAAATCGTTTCTGCCAGAAGTTCTTCCAACTCCTGATTAGTCACAATATCGGAAAATCCAATAGCTTCTAAATACCTATGCACGTTCCTGTCCTTTCTATTTTTTAGGAATCAGTTTTTCTGCTCCACCCATATATGGACGTAATACTTCCGGAATAGTCACTGTCCCGTCCTCCTGAAGATGATTTTCAAGAAATGCGATCAACATTCTCGGAGGTGCAACCACTGTATTGTTCAGTGTATGCGCAAAGTATTTTCCATCTTTTCCATTTACTCTGATTTTGAGTCTTCTCGCCTGGGCATCTCCAAGATTGGAACAGCTTCCAACTTCAAAATACTTCTTCTGTCTTGGTGACCATGCTTCCACGTCACAGGATTTTACTTTTAAATCTGCCAGATCTCCGGAGCAACATTCCAGCGTACGCACCGGAATATCCATGGAGCGGAATAAATCTACTGTATTTTTCCACAGCTGCTCATACCAGTATTTACTGTCTTCAGGCTTGCAGACTACGATCATCTCTTGCTTTTCAAACTGATGGATACGGTATACACCTCTCTCCTCAATGCCATGCGCACCTTTTTCTTTTCTAAAGCAAGGGGAATAACTTGTCAATGTCTGCGGCAATTCCTGCTCATCCAGCACCTGGTCAATAAATTTGCCTATCATAGAATGTTCGCTCGTGCCAATCAAATACAAATCTTCTCCTTCAATTTTGTACATCATTGCATCCATCTCTGCAAAGCTCATAACTCCTGTCACAACGCTGCTGCGAATCATAAATGGCGGAATATAGTATGTGAAACCTCTGTTGATCATAAAATCTCTCGCATATGCCAAAACTGCAGAATGAAGTCTTGCAATATCACCTTTTAAATAATAGAAACCGTTTCCTGCAACTCTTCCTGCAGCATCCAGATCAAGACCATCGAAAGATTTCATAATATCCGCATGGTACGGAATCTCAAAATCCGGTACTTTTGGCTCTCCAAATTTTTCAATTTCTACATTTTGTGAATCATCTTTTCCTATAGGAACAGACGGATCAATAATATTTGGAATCGTCATCATGATCTTTAAGATTTTTTCTTCTACTTCCTTTTCTCTTGCTGAAAGCTCTTCCACTCTGTCAGCATTGGCAGCTACCTGTTTTTTATATTCCTCAGCCTCTTCCCTTTTTCCCTGAGCCATGCATGCGCCAATCTGTTTGGAAATTTTATTTCTCTCTGCTCTCAGTCCCTCTACTTCCTGCTTGATATTTCTGTTTTCTTTATCAAGCTCCAATACCTCATCCACCAATGGCAGCTTTTCATCCTGAAATTTCTTTTTAATATTTTCCTTAACCACATCTGGATTATTTCTTACAAATTTAATATCTAACATTTGATTTCCTCCCTGTCTTCAACTTCTATGCTGATTCTATTTCTTCTGACTTTTGAAAAACAGCCTTTTCCAATGATTCTGTCTCCTCCTGTGTCAGTTCCAGTTCGCTCTCGCCATTCACAATTTCTTTTATATACAGATAGCATCCTTCCTGGCTGTGCATGGAATTTAAAAGCCATCCATTGTCATTTTCATCCAATAATGTCAGGGCAAAACTGAGTTGTCCTCCCATCTCCTGAAAAGCATTATATTTAACAATTCCAACCTTCTGGTAGCTGCCTTCCATCTTTTTCTGTATATCCTTCAAATACCTTTCATGTTCTTGAGCTTGCTTTTTCAACTCATGAATTTCCCGAATTTTCAAGAGGAGACTCTCCTCCAAACTTTTTCCATCCTCACCGCTCATGAATACCTCATAGTTTTTTCTCATTTGATTATACTTTCTATTTAGGTTTATAAAACAGATAAATAGTATAACAATAAGTATAATAAGCAGAATCAATAGATATGCCGGGTCAAACCCAAGCATCCCATACAGTTTACTTTTCATGTTTGACTCCCCTTCTTGTTTTATCCTTTTACATTGGCCACTATGATTCCAGTTTCATCATCATTTCATAGATCCGCTCAAGCTCTTCATCCGAATAATATTCAATCTCTATCTTTCCTTTGCCCTTGCTCTTTTGGCTGACTTTTACTTTCGTACCGATAACTGATTTCAATTTTTCTTCAATATCTTGATATACAAACGCATTTTCAACAACCTTTTTTTTACCTTCTTTCTTTGGATTTTTCATTTCCTTTATCATTTTTTCGACTTCTCTTACACTCAGTTTCTCGTCGAAAATTTTGTTGGCAATAAGATATTGCTGCTCCTCATCATCCAGGGCAAGGAGAGCTCTCGCATGTCCTGTAGAAATCATATCATCGATAATCATCTGCTGGACTCTTGAACTTAATTTTAACAATCTCATTGAGTTTGTCACAGCTGTTCTGCTCTTCGAAACTCTCTCGGCCACTTCATCTTGTTTTAAATGATACTCATTCAGCAGTCTTTTAAATGCCATTGCCTCCTCAATCGGATTCAAATTCTCTCTTTGAATATTCTCGATAAGAGCGATTTCCACAACCTCCTGCGGCGTATAATCTTTTATGATAACCGGAATTTCTTTGACACCCGCAATCTTTGCGGCCCTCCATCGCCTCTCTCCTGCGATAATTTCATAGTAGTCATTCTTATTTTGTACAATCAGCGGCTGTAATACACCAAATTGTTTAATAGAATCCGCTAATTCCAAAAGTGAATCCTCCTCAAAATTTCTTCTCGGCTGTTCTTTGTTTGGCTCCACTTTATTAATAGGAACTTTTATTTCCCCCGATTTTTGAGTTTCTGTCTCTTTTTCCAGCTTTTTTTCTTCTTTTATACTCTGTTTTGCTGATTTGTGTTCCGGTATCAGGCTGTCCAGCCCTTTACCCAATCCACCGCGTTTCCCTGCCATTATATCTCTCCTTTATGAATTACTTCCTCCGCCAGGAGCATATAGCTCTCAGCTCCCGTAGATTTCGGGTCATATATATTGATTGGCAAGCCGTGACTTGGCGCCTCTGCCAGGCGGATATTTCTTGGAATAATTGTTTTATAAATATTTTGGTTCAGGTTATCCTTTACATTTTCAACCACCTGCAAAGAAAGGTTTGTCCTTGCGTCATACATCGTGAATACAACCCCTTCGATGGAGAGATGTGGATTTAAACGCTCTTTTACGAGTTCTATTGTATGAATCAACTGACTTAATCCTTCCAACGCATAATATTCACATTGAATTGGGACAAGTACAGAGTCAGCAGTCGTCATTGCGTTGATGGTGAGCATATTCAATGACGGTGGACAATCGATAATGATAAAATCGTATTCATCCCTTATATTTTTCACAGCATTGTGAATGATATATTCTTTATCTTCCACTCCTATCAGTTCAATCTCTGCTGCCGCCAAATCAATATTCGTAGGCAGTACATCTAGATTTTCAAATGCATTTTTTACCATTACTTTCTGGATATCCGCCTCACCAATAATCAGATCGTATACCGAATATTCAACATCCTCTTTTTCAATTCCAAGGCCGCTTGTCATATTCCCCTGTGGATCCATGTCTATGGCAAGCACTTTTTTTCCAAGCGCACTCAGGCAGGCGGATAAATTGATTGATGTAGTGGTCTTTCCAACGCCTCCCTTTTGATTTGCAACAGCTATTATTCTTCCCATTTTTTTACAATCACCTTTCTTTCGCTTTTTCATTATAGCATCTTTTTTTCTGTGAATCTACATAATGTTTCACGTGAAACATTATTTTATTTTTATTCTTATGCCTTTTTTTCTGCAAAGTCGACATATTTAAATGTTTCACGTGAAACATTTTCCACTTTAGTTGCAAATCAGCCTTTCTTCTCCTTCTATAATATAGTATAATAAAGTTATCTTAATAAAAAGGTGGATTGCTTTATGAAATGGAAAAAAAGATTGACTACATTGGCAGCATTGGGCGGTTTATCTGCACTTGCAATACACGTGACAAACAAATTGATTTATTTTTCTTCAACAATAGATAATCTGCTTTCGAATACAGATGGACATGTATATGAATGGCGGTTTGGCAATATTTTTTATACAAAACAAGGTTCCGGGGAACCAATACTCCTTCTTCATGATTTAACTCCTGCAAGTTCAGGCTACGAGTGGAATAAAATCGTGAGTGAACTTTCTAAGACAAACACTGTATACACCTTGGATCTGCTTGGCTGCGGACGTTCGGACAAACCGTCGCTGACATACACTAATTACTTTTATGTACAGATGATCTGTGATTTTATCAAACACATTGTGAGCAAAAAATGCAGTATTGTAGCAACAGGGGATTCCTCGTCAATAGCGCTGATGTCAGCTTTGAATGACAAAGAGGTTATCTCTCAGATTCTTCTGATCAATCCGCCGGATTTGAATCAGCTTTCCACCGTTCCTACAAAAAGGACAAAGAGTGTAAAATTTTTACTGGAAATGCCTCTTCTTGGAACTCTCCTATACAATATTATTATGAGAAAAGACAGTATTGATACTACTTTCCTTCTCAACTATTTTTATGAGCCGGAAAAAATCACTCCGGAAATCATCAGAACCTACCACGAATCTGCCCATAAAGATAATTCGCACTCTAAATATCTGTTTGCCAGCATAAAAGGCAGATTTACCAATGTAAATATTTCTCAGTGCCTAAAATCTTTAAATAACAGTATTTTTATTCTTGCCTCAAAAGGAAACCCAGAGAACGAACGTATTGCAAGGGAGTACAAGGAATTGATGCCTTCTATAGAGATTGCGACACTTTCAAAAGTTAAACATCTCCCTCAGCTGGAAGATCCTAAACAAGTGTTGGAGCAAATATCCATATTATTTTCGACCGAAAATTTGTAAAACATTTCTGTAAAACCAAAACGGGCACCCAATGATGGCTGCCCGTTTTTTATAAATTCATGTTTTATAAACATAATTATATGTTCTATTTTAACGGCTCTTTTGAAGGAAGTCCCGCCTTTCTTGGATATCTCTTTGCTGTCTTCGACACTTTACTGATTTTCACAAAAGATCTTCCAATATCACTTCCAGGGAGCGTAAATTTCTTTACCTGGACAATCTTTCCACCCAAAATCTTTACGGCATTCTTTGCCGCGTTGACTTCCTCATCTATTTCACCGGATTTATAAGGCACAAACGCTCCCCCAACCTTTACGTAGGGAAGGCAGTACTCAGACAAAGTGGAAAGATTCGCGACTGCTCTGGATACACACAAATCATACTGTTCCCTGTACTCTTCCTTTTTGGCAAAATCCTCTGCTCTTCCGTGGATCGTGTTGATTTTTTTCAAGCCAAGTTCTTCTATCACAGCATTCAGAAACTGAATTCTTTTGTTCAGCGAATCAAGGAGTGTAATCTCCATATCAGGAAATAAAATTTTCAGCGGTATCCCCGGAAATCCCGCTCCTGTCCCCACATCTATGACTTTTTTACACTTATCCACATCAAACACCTGCACAACAGACAGACTGTCCACAAAATGCTTTTCATCCACCTCATCCCGTTTTGTGATACCGGTCAGATTCATCACTTTATTCCATTCCACAAGCATTTCATAGAAAACATCAAACTGTTGTTTTTGTGTTTCGTTCAGAACAATTCCTATTTCCTGCAAATTTTCATCAAATTTCAATCCCATTGTTTCCTCTTTCTATATAGTTGAAACTATTTATTTCTATACTGTTCTAAATATACAAGCAAAACCGATATGTCTGCCGGAGACACGCCTGATATCCTGGATGCCTGGCCAATAGATCCTGGTCTTAGCTCATTCAGTTTCTGCACTGCTTCTATTCTCAGACTCTTGACATCATCATAATTGATATTATCCGGAATTTTCTTTTTCTCCAGCTTTTTGAACTGTTCCACCTGTTTTTTTTGACGCTTAATATATCCGTCATACTTAATGTTGATATTTACCTGCTCCACAATATCCTCTGAGAGGGCTTTGTTTCTCATCTTATCAATCGGCTCTAAAGCCTCGTAGGACAACTCAGGCCTTCTTATTAATTCAGCGAGTGTTGTACCGGAATTCAAAGGAGTACTCCCATACTGCACAAGCACCTCCTGTACTTTCTGTGAAGTCCCCACATTTGTTGTCTCCAGTCTTTGAATTTCCTCCTCCATCAAATGCTCTTTTTCCAAAAGTTTTTGATATCTGTCCTCACTGATCAGACCTACTTCATATCCTTTTTTTGTCAGTCTCTGATCCGCATTGTCCTGCCTTAAAAGCAGCCTGTATTCTGCCCTGGACGTCATCATGCGGTATGGCTCATGACTCTCCTTTGTGACCAGATCATCGATCAGAACGCCAATATAGCCTTCAGAACGGTCAATTGTGATCTGTTCTCTGCCTTTTAGCTTTAATGCAGCATTGATACCTGCAATTAACCCCTGAGCCGCAGCCTCCTCATATCCCGAACTTCCATTAAACTGCCCTGCACTGAAAAGTCCTCCGATTTCCTTAAATTCCAGTGTTGGATACAACTGCCTTGCATCAATACAATCATACTCGATCGCATACGCATTTCTCACAATTTTAGCGTGCTCCAATCCCGGTACACTTCGGTACATCTCATACTGGACATCCTCCGGAAGGGAGCTGGACATACCTCCGATATACATTTCATTCGTGTGAAGGCCTTCCGGCTCAATAAATACCTGATGCCTGTTCTTATCTGCAAATTTCACCACCTTATCCTCAATGGAAGGACAATATCTAGGCCCTGTTCCCTCAATCATTCCGGAAAACAAAGGAGATCTGTGAAGATTCTTCCTGATAATCTCATGAGTTTTTTCATTTGTATAAGTCAGCCAGCAGGATACCTGTTCCTTCTGGATATCTGCCGGATTTGTGGTAAACGAAAACGGGACAATTTTTTCATCCCCAAACTGCTCTTCCATCTTCTCAAAGTCAATGGAATTTCTGTCTATTCTGGCAGGCGTTCCTGTCTTAAACCTGTACATACGAATGCCAAGCTCCTTCAAACAATCTGTCAGATAGTTTGCGGCCTGCAGTCCGTTTGGACCAGTCTCATTGCTTATCTCCCCGTAAATACAGCGCGCCTTTAAATATGTGCCGGTACAAAGGATCACAGCCCTGCAACGGTAAATACATCCCGAATATGTCTGTACACCCACAATCTTTCTCTTTTCAAGTTCTCTTCCCTCTAAAGGCATACAGTCTTCTGTCAAAATCTCTGTCACCTCTGCCTGCCTGATATCCAGGTTTTTTTGTTCCTCCAAAACTTTTCTCATTTCCCTCGTATAATCGGCTTTATCCGCCTGCGCACGAAGAGAATGCACTGCAGGTCCCTTAGATTTATTCAACATTTTTGACTGGATAAAGGTACGGTCAATGACTTTTCCCATCTCTCCCCCAAGGGCATCCACCTCTTTTACAAGGTGTCCTTTGGAGCTTCCTCCGATATTCGGATTACACGGCATAAGCGCAATACTGTCCACACTGACCGTAAACATGATCGTCCTCATCCCAAGCCTCGCTGATGCAAGCGCTGCTTCACAGCCTGCATGTCCTGCACCGATGACTGCCACATCGTATTCATCTTTATTTTCCCATACAGAATTTGCTGAATATTTCATTTACTAAATCTTCTCCTATCGTTTCACCCGTAATACTTCCCAAAGATTCATATGCATCCATCAAATCAATGGAATAAAAATCTTCCGGCATCTGATTCTCAATACTCTCCTTTACCTTTCTCAGAGACTCCCTTGCATCCATAAGCGCTGCCTTGTGCCGGATGTTTGTGATATACACCTCATCATTAAAAGAAATCTCTCCGTTAAAGAACATCTTTTTAAGTGTCTCCTCCAGTTCCCTGATTCCGGTCTCTTCTTTTGCAGAAATTTCAATCATCGGTTTTCTCAACCTTTTGTCAATTTCTTCTTTTTCCACAACAGACTCCAGATCGGATTTATTTACCAACACAATAGCCCGTTTGTCCCCAATAAGGTCCATGATCTCGTAATCATTTTCATCAAGCTTTCTGGACGCATCAACGACATAGATGACCAAATCCGCATCATTTGCATGGCTGATGGCCTTACCTACACCGATTTTTTCCACCACATCCTCCGTCTTCCTTATTCCAGCTGTATCTACAATGTTTAAGCTCACACCTTCAAACTGAACATTTTCTTCCAGAATATCCCTTGTAGTGCCTGCAATATCCGTTACAATAGCTCTTTCTTCCCCCACAAGGAGATTCATCAAAGAGGATTTCCCGGCATTTGGCTTTCCTACAATTACAGTCCGGATTCCTTCTTTCAGCATCCTTCCGTTATCCGCAGAGTCTATCAATTTTTTCAAACTTATCAACAAATCATCCACTTTATCCAAAAGAACCTGACCATATCCATCCACGCTGATGTGCTCAGGATCATCCAATGCCGTCTCTATAAATGCTGTGTGATATAAAATTTCTCCCCGCATTTCGTCTATTTTCCTGTGCATGGAGCCTTTCAGCTGACTCACTGAACTTTTCAGCGCATACTCATTTTTCGACTCGATCACGTCAATGACAGCCTCCGCCTGTGACAAATCCATCTTTCCATTCAAAAACGCTCTCTTCGTGAACTCGCCAGGTTCTGCAGGCCTTGCTCCATTTTTGATCACAGTCTCCAAAACCTTTTTAACCACATACACTCCGCCATGGCAGTTGATCTCAATCGTATCCTCTCCTGTGTAACTTCTCGGTCCTTTCATGACCATCACAAGCACTTCATCAATGGTGTCCTCCCCATCCATAATAAATCCATAGTGGATAACATGGCTTTCTTTTATTTTTATCTTCTCTTTTTTTCTTGTAAAAAAAATCTTCTCTATAATCTCAAATGCCTCATCGCCACTGATCCTAACAATCCCGATTCCTGAATTTGACATTGCCGTGGCAATGGCTGCGATCGTCCCTTTTTTCATTTTAAATCCCCTTTTTTAAAAAAGGACAGAAGATGCAACATCCCCTGTCCCCTTATTTTTGCCGTCTTATTTTCTTATCGGTGTTACTACCACACGTCTGTAAGGTTCTTCCCCTTCACTATGTGTATTGACATATCTGTCCGCCTGAAGAGCAGAATGAATAATCCTTCTTTCATACGGATTCATTGGCTCCAGGTAAACCGGTTTTTTCGTTCTTTTTACTTTGTACGCAATATTCTTTGCCAGATTTTCAAGAGTCTCTTTTCTTCTCTGACGGTAATTTTCTGTATCCAGCTTTACACGCACATAGCCTTCCTGATATTTATTGGCTACGCGGTTTGCAAGATACTGTAAGGAATCCAACGTCTGTCCTCTTTTTCCGATCAGGATTCCCATATGCTCTCCTTCCATTTCTATGTTGAGAGCCCCATCTTCGTCCACGGTTGAGGTCAGCTTTACATCCATACCCATTGCTCTTAATACATCCTTTAAGAACTTTTCGCACTCTTCCTTTGACTTCTCTTCAACCTTTGAAACCACTGTTTCCTCTGCTTTTTTCTCAACCGCTGGTTTTTCAGCTTGTTTTACCGGTTTTTTCTTTTCTTCACGTATTATTTCTCTTTCAACCGGTTTTACCAGCTCTTTCTGGATGATTTCTTCCACTGTTTCTTCTTTTACTTCTTTTTTCCAAGCACGAATAACAGCCTGTCTGCTTCCAATCCCCAAAAATCCTGCGCTGCCTTTTTCAATCACATCGTACTCTAACTGGTCGCTTGTAATCCCTAACTGAATCAATGCCTCTGTAATGGCATCACTTAATGTTTTTGCTGATACTGTAATTTCACTCATCTACACTTTCCTCCTCGAATAAATGAGAAACCGGGATTTATTTACTATCATTAAATCTTTTCACCATATTTGCCTTTGATGCAAGGCTCCCTGCTTTAGCATTCTCTGCCTTCTTCGCAGCTTGTTTTAATTTTTCTTCTTTCTCTTCAGATGTTACTTTTGACACAGGCTCTTTGATCTTCTTTGTGTTTGCCTGAGCCATTGCATTAATTTTTTCCGCCTTTTCTCCACGTTTTTCACGTTTCTTTGCTGCCTTCTCTTTGTTTTTCTCAATCAAATCTTCCACTGAAATCTTTTTCAGATGACTGTTGATAAATACTTGCTGTACGGAACGGACAACCGCACTTACGATCCAGTACAGACCAATACCGGAAGGCAATGAAAATACCATGACTGCTGAAAAGATCGGCATTGTCATATTCATAGTCTTCATAGAACCCGCCAACGGATTATCGCTGCTGTTCTGCTGTCCGGAAACAGCCTGAGAAAGTTTGATATTTAAAAACTGAGATAACCATGCAAGCACCGGAATCGCTATCGCAGTAATTACGATCAAAATTGCAGGAAGACCAAATTCTGATTTTCTTGAAATCATCTCAAGCGGAGAAACCGCCAGATTTGGAATCGTAATAAAACGGTTTACTGCTTCCGGAGCACTTTTTACAGCCGGCACATACTGTTCCACGTTGCTGACAACCGGATACAATGCAAACAGGAACGGCATCTGAATCAAAAGGGGAAGACATCCTCCCATCATGGATGTTCCATATTTATCATAAACCTGACGCATCTCTTCCTGCTGACGCATCATGGAAACCTGATCAGTTTTACCTTTGTATTTCTTCTGAACTGCCTGAATCTCAGGGTTCATGACAGCAGACATCTTTGCACTTCTCTGCTGCTTGATCGTCAATGGCAGTAGACATGTATAGACAACAATTGTGAAAATAATGACCGAAATCCCGACAAGTCCGGTGTCAAAACTTCCAAGCAAATTGTCCAATGATGTGTAGATAAGATTGATAAACTTACCCAAGAGCCATGCGATCTGTCCTACGATCGGCCAGTTTGCAGCACTCAATAAAACACCTGTCATAAAATTATTTCCTCCATTTTTTCAATGTGAACTTCTTTGTTTATCGACAAATAACACAAAGCATGCTATTTATTTTTCACCACTTATCAATCAAGGTACCGGGTCGTACCCTCCCTTCGAAAATGGATTACAACGCAATATCCTCCATGCTGCAAGCAGTCCGCCTTTTACTGCTCCATATTTTTCTATCGCTTCCACAGCATACTGAGAGCAGGTAGGAAAATATTTACAAGTTGATGTCCTCTTTAATCCTGATAAATATTTCTGATAAAAACGAATCAATGTTATCATCAACTTTTTCATTATGATACGTCACTCCATCAAATATTCTTCACTACATGATTATATTATGAAGTTTTCCCAAGTGCAGCAATGCCTTTTCAATTTCATGGTACGATTTTCCTTTTGCAGTAGTCCTTACGATCACTACGATATCATATCCGCACTTAAATTTTTCTTCTGAAAGACGATAACTTTCTCTTACAAGTCTTGTCATCCGATGTCTTACTACACTATTTCCTACTTTTTTACTTGCAGAAATCCCAATTCTGTTCATTTGAAGTGCATTGCTTCTTATATACATAACGAGATATTTATTAGCATAGGATTTTCCTTTTTGATATACAATCTGAAAATCCTTGTTTTTCTTTAATGAATCGGAAAATTTCATATATTTTCTCCTGATTGAAAAAGAAAGAAGAAAAGGCCACAAACCTGCGGCCTACGCTGATAACTGTTTTCTTCCTTTAGCTCTTCTTGCAGCCAATACTTTTCTTCCACCGGCTGTGCTCATTCTCGCTCTGAATCCATGAACTTTTGATCTGGATCTTTTTTTTGGTTGGAATGTCATCTTCATTGATATCCACCTCCTAGTTTATTTTCATTCATATTTACCATTTACTCGTAAAACATCAGTTTTGATTATAGTAAAAAATACTTTTAAAGTCAAGCCAAACATCATATTTTTCAAAGTTATTTTATTCCTCATTTTTTCCACAGGAAATCCACAAGTTATCAACAAATTGTGGATAACTTGTGGATTTCCTGTGGATTATCTCAGGATAATGTGTTTATAAATGTATTTTATGTGGAAAATAGGCCTTAAAATCGCTGTGGATAGTGGGAAAATAGTTATTCACATTTATTTGGATTGCCTTCAAACCTGTTTTGATGTACAATATAGTCGTGAATTTATTGAATTTTGTACATTAGGAGTTATTACAATGAATATTGTTGAAGAAAAATGGCCTGAAATCATTGAAAAATTAAAAGTAGAATACTGCTTGACCAATATTTCTTATAAGACCTGGATTCTTCCGATGAAAGTATACCGTGTGCAGGACGATACGGTATACATTTCTGTGAACTTAAAAGGGAGCATAGAACATATTAAGTTTAAGTATGCCATCCCTCTTGAAGTCTGTATTGCAGAAATCACTGGCACCGAATATCATGTCAGATTCATTACAGAAGATGAATACCCGGAACTTAATAATGAAGAAAACGATGTGGAAAACACACCAGCTGAGCAGGAAGAGACAAAAACAGTCAAACGTAAAAGGAAAAGTCTGATTGAAAAGGCAAATTTAAATCCAAAATATACGTTTGATACTTTTGTCGTGGGCAATAATAATAATTTTGCTCACGCAGCATCACTTGCGGTGGCAGAATCACCGGGGGAAGTTTACAACCCTTTGTTCCTGTACGGAGGTGTTGGATTGGGGAAAACACACCTTATGCACTCCATCGCTCACTTCATATTAGAAAAAGACCCATCAAAGAAAGTACTCTACGTTACAAGTGAGACATTTACGAATGAACTGATCGACGCATTGAAAAGCGGAAGGACCGGAAATGAGTCCGCCATCAATGCATTTCGTGAAAAATATCGCAGCAATGACGTCCTTCTTATCGACGACGTTCAGTTTATTATAGGTAAAGAAAGTACACAGGAAGAATTTTTCCACACTTTCAACCATCTTCATGTTTCCGGAAAGCAGATCATCCTCTCCAGTGATAAACCGCCAAAAGACATCGAAACACTGGAAGCACGCCTGCGGACCCGTTTTGAATGGGGTCTGATCGCGGACATTCAGTCACCGGATTATGAAACAAGAATGGCGATTCTTCTTAAGAAGATCGAATTGGACGGACTGGAACGATATAATATTCCGAACGATGTTATGCAGTACATTGCTTCTAATGTAAAATCAAATATCCGTGAACTTGAAGGCTCTCTTAATAAACTGATTGCCTTATACAAATTAAACAAAACAAAAGTAATTGACATCAATCTCGCGGCTGAGGCTCTAAAAGATATCATATCCCCGGATGAAAACCGACAGATTACTCCGGAACTTATCCTGGATACGGTATCTGAACATTTTGATGTTACGATTGCAGATTTGAAGAGCAGTAAGCGAAATTCTGATATTGCTGTGCCGCGGCAGATTGCCATGTACCTCATCCGAACAATGACAGATACTCCTTTAAAATCCATCGGTATCATTCTTGGAGGCAAGGATCATTCTACTATTAGTTATGGTGTGGATAAAATTACAGCAGACTTAAAGACGAACGAAACTTTAAACAATACGATCAACATTATTAAGAAGAAAATTAACCCTGTTTAAAAAATGTGGATAATTTTTGGACAGACTGTGGAAATATACCCAAACTATGAAGATAACCATGTGTATAAATTTTGAGTTATCAAAATGCCTTAAAAATGGCTTTTTGTTATCCAAAGTTTATCCCATGGTTTTCAATCGCATTTCCACAAGGTTATCATTTTCTGAAAGCCTTGATTTTTAAGGCCTTCAGGCACTTATTAACATATCCACAGCCCCTACTACGGCGAATGCGGATTATTTTATATATTTATTCATTAATAAAGACCCGAAGGGAGTTATACACAATGAAAATCATTTGCACGAAATCAAATTTATCAAAAGGCGTAAGTATTGTATCCAAAGCAGTTCCTACAAAAACAACAATGCCGATTTTGGAATGTATCTTAATAGATGCTACAACTGATATCATTAAGCTCACAGCCAATGATATGGAACTTGGAATCGAAACAGTGATAGAAGGAAACATTTCACAAAAAGGCATGATAGCCATTGATGCAAGACTGTTTTCCGATATTGTAAGAAAACTGCCGGATAGTGAAATAACAATTGAAACTTCCGAAAATTATCAGACAACAATTACTTGTGAAAAGTCAGTCTTTCAGCTGTCAGGAAAACCAGGGGAGGACTTTTCTTATTTACCATACATTGAAAAGAATACACCTGTAATAATCTCTCAATTTACTTTAAAAGAAATTATAAGACAGACAATATTTTCTATTGCAGACAATGACAGCAACAAATTAATGACCGGAGAATTATTTGAAATTTGTGATAATATTCTGAAAGTAGTTTCTCTGGATGGGCACAGGATTTCCATAAGAAAAATTGAATTAAAGGAAGAGTGTGAAGACAAAAAGGTTGTCGTTCCTGGAAAGACACTTATGGAAATCAGCAAAATCCTTTCAGGCGACACAGACAAAGATGTATATATTTATTTTACAGACAATCATATTGTATTTGAGTTTGAACAGACCCTTGTTGTATCCCGTCTGATCGAAGGAGAGTATTTCAGAATTGAGCAGATGCTCTCCAATGATTATGGAACAAAGGTGAGGATCAATAAAAAAGAGTTTTTGAACTGTATTGACCGTGCGACTCTTCTTGTAAAGGAAGGAGATAAAAAGCCGATCATTATCAACATTCTGGACGGCGTGATGGAGTTAAAGATGAAATCTCAGATTGGCTCCATGGATGAGGAGATATTGATCGAGAAAGAAGGAAAGGATTTACTGATCGGTTTTAATCCAAAGTTCTTAATCGACGCTCTGCGTGTCATTGACGATGAAGAAGTTGATTTATATCTGATGAATCCAAAGGCTCCTTGTTTCATTAAGGATGAAAAGGAAAGTTATATCTATCTGATTCTTCCTGTAAATTTTAATGCCGCGGTATAGGAGGAAAATATGGAGACAATAAAGTTAAGAGAAGAATTCATAAAACTTGGGCAGGCATTAAAAGCTGCCGGATTTGTAGAAAGCGGCGTGGATGCCAAGATTGTCATCACAGACGGTCTTGTGAGCGTTAATGGGAAAATTGAAACAAGAAGAGGGAGAAAGCTCTATAAAGGGGACATTGTCTCATTTGAAGGGCAGGAGATCAAGATTGAAAAATAAGTTGGTGTATGTATGATTATCAAGTCTTTAAAACTTAAGAATTTCAGAAACTATGATTTGTTAAATCTTAATTTTAATCATGCAACCAATATCTTTTACGGCGATAACGCACAGGGGAAAACAAATATTCTGGAATCTATCTATGTGTCAGGCACAACCAAGTCGCACCGCGGGACAAAAGACAAAGATATGATATTATTCGGAGAGGAGGAGGCCCATATTGAGACGATTGTCGAAAAAAAAGGCGTTCCGTTCCGGATTGATATGCACTTGAAGAAAAACAGTCCAAAGGGAATCGCAATAAATAAAGTGCCGATTAAAAGAGCGAGTGAACTTTTCGGCATTATTCATCTTGTATTTTTTTCACCCGAAGATTTGAATATTATAAAAAACGGACCGTCAGAGCGCAGGAGATTTATGGATTTGGAATTGTCTCAACTCGATAAAATCTATCTTTGCGATCTGGCAAATTATAATCGTGTTTTAAATCAGAGAAACCGACTTTTAAAAGAAATCTCATTTAGGCCGGATTTAGCGGATACGCTTGAGATATGGGATATGCAGGCTGCGGAATACGGAGAAAAGGTGGAAAAGAGAAGAAAACGTTTTGTGGAGGAACTTAACGAAATTATCCAGGGAATCCATAAAAAGCTTACAGGCGGTCGGGAAGAGATTCTTCTCTCATATGAATCGGGAAAAAGCGGGGAAAATCTTTTGGAAGCGCTTACAAAAAACCGTGAGAGGGATATCCGGCAAAAAAGCACGTCTGTAGGGCCTCACAGGGATGATATTTGTTTTTGGACAAATGGCCTGGACATCCGGAAGTTTGGTTCTCAGGGACAGCAGAGGACGGCTGCATTATCGTTGAAACTTTCGCAGATCAGACTGATCGAGTCTGTCATTGGGGATACCCCTATTCTGCTTTTGGACGATGTATTGTCTGAGCTTGATAAAAACAGGCAAAACTATCTTTTAGACAGTATTCACGATATCCAGACTCTCATCACCTGTACCGGGCTGGATGAGTTTGTGGACCATCGATTTTCAATAAACAAAATTTTCCAGATCAAGGACGGAAGAGTCATCAAAGAGAATTAGGAGGAGAAGTATGGGTACAACAGGTACAGAATATGGTGCAGACCAAATTCAAATATTGGAAGGATTGGAAGCAGTCAGAAAAAGGCCTGGGATGTATATAGGGAGTACATCTTCCAGAGGGCTTCACCATCTGGTATATGAAATTGTGGACAATGCCGTGGACGAGGCGCTTGCCGGATTCTGCGACACCATCTGCGTGACAATAAATGAAGACAACTCTGTTACGGTAACGGACAACGGGAGAGGGATTCCTGTTGGGATCAACCATAAAACAGGGCGGCCTGCGGTGGAAGCCGTATTTACTGTTCTTCACGCCGGCGGAAAATTCGGCGGAGGAGGATACAAAGTATCCGGAGGTCTCCATGGTGTTGGCGCGTCCGTAGTAAACGCGCTTTCTGTCTGGCTGGAAGTGGAGATCAAAAGAGAAGGAAAGATTTATAAACAGCGTTACGAGCGCGGAAAGATTATAAATAATCTGGAAGTGACAGGGACATGCCAAGAGGAAGAGTCAGGAACAAAAGTTACCTTTTTTCCGGATGACTTGATTTTTGAAGATACGATTTTTGACTATGATACACTGAAATACCGCCTGAGAGAAACTGCATTTCTTACAAAAGGTCTGAAGATTATTTTGGAGGACAACAGAGAAGAAAAAAGACATCATGAATTCCATTATGAGGGCGGCATCAAAGAATTTGTGCAGTATCTTAACAGGAGTGCAACACCGATCTATAACCAGATTATTTACTGTGAGGGCAGCAAGGATGGCGTGTGGGTGGAAGTTGCCATGCAGCACAATGATTCTTACAAAGACAATACATACAGCTTTGTAAACAACATCACAACACCGGAAGGCGGAACCCATGTTGTAGGATTTCGCAACGCTCTGACAAAGACATTCAACGACTATGCGAGAAAGAATAAACTGCTCAAGGACAATGAGCCAAATCTTTCCGGGGAAGATATCAGAGAAGGACTGACAGCGATCATCAGCGTCAAGATAGAGGAACCTCAATTTGAAGGACAGACAAAGCAGAAACTGGGAAACAGCGAGGCAAGAGGAGCTGTTGATAATATTGTGAGCAACCAGCTTGAAATTTTTCTGGAGCAGAATCCTCAGGTGGCAAAACTTACTGTGGAAAAATCTGTTCTGGCGCAAAGAGCAAGGGAAGCAGCGAGAAAGGCAAGGGATTTGACAAGGAGAAAATCTGCCCTGGACAGTACTTCGCTTCCTGGTAAACTGGCAGACTGCTCTGACAAAAATCCGGAAAACTGTGAAATCTATATTGTTGAGGGAGATTCTGCAGGAGGGTCTGCAAAGACGGCAAGGGATCGGGCTACCCAGGCAATCTTGCCGCTTCGCGGTAAAATTTTGAATGTGGAGAAAGCAAGACTGGATAAGATTTATGCAAATGCGGAGATCAAGGCTATGATCACTGCATTTGGAACAGGGATCCATGAAGATTTCGATATCTCCAAATTAAGATATCACAAGATCATCATCATGACGGACGCAGATGTGGACGGGGCGCATATCAGCACGCTTCTGCTCACATTTTTGTATCGCTTTATGCCGGAGCTGATCAAAGAAGGATATGTTTATCTTGCTCAGCCGCCGCTTTATAAACTTGAGAAAAATAAAAAAGTATGGTATGCGTACAGTGATGAAGAGCTCAATAAAATACTTTTGGAAGTTGGAAGAGACGGAAATAATAAGATTCAAAGATATAAAGGACTTGGAGAAATGGATGCAGAGCAGCTTTGGGATACGACTATGGATCCAAAACACAGAGTGCTTTTGCGTGTGACAATGGACGAGGATACATCCTCAGAGCTTGATCTGACATTTACGACTCTGATGGGAGATAAAGTTGAGCCAAGACGTGAGTTTATCGAAGAAAATGCAAAATATGTACAAAACCTTGATATTTAGTCAGGAGCAGGAGGAAAAGAATGGAAGATAATATTTTTGATAAAGTCCATGAAGTGGACTTGCAGAAAACAATGGAAAAATCTTACATCGACTATGCGATGAGCGTCATTGCATCCCGAGCGCTTCCTGATGTAAGAGATGGTTTGAAACCAGTGCAGAGAAGAATTCTATACTCCATGATCGAGCTGAACAACGGTCCGGATAAGCCGCACAGAAAATGTGCCCGTATCGTCGGTGATACGATGGGTAAATATCATCCGCATGGGGACAGCTCTATTTATGGTGCATTGGTGAACATGGCACAGGAATGGTCCACAAGGTACCCGCTTGTGGACGGACACGGGAACTTTGGTTCTGTGGACGGTGACGGTGCTGCGGCCATGCGTTATACAGAGGCTAGACTGAGCAAAATTTCCATGGAGCTTACAGCGGACATCAACAAAAATACGGTGGATTTTGCACCAAACTTTGATGAGACAGAAAAAGAGCCTGTCGTACTTCCGGCAAGATTTCCAAATCTTTTGGTGAATGGTACATCTGGCATTGCGGTAGGTATGGCGACAAACATTCCGCCTCACAATTTAAGGGAGGTCATCTATGCTGTTGTAAAGATCATTGATGACCAGATCGCTGACAAAGAAACAACAACCATGGAAGAAATCCTGGAAATCGTAAAAGGACCTGATTTTCCGACAGGAGCAGAGATTCTTGGGACAAGGGGAATCGAGGAGGCATACAGAACAGGACGCGGAAAGATCAGAGTACGTGCAGTCACAAACATCGAACCAATGGCAAATGGCAAGAACCGGATCGTGGTGACAGAGCTGCCTTACATGGTAAATAAAGCAAGGCTCATTGAAAAGATAGCGGAGCTTGTCAGAGACAAAAAGGTGGACGGAATCACGGATCTGAGCGACCAGTCGAACAGGGAAGGGATGAGAATCTGTATTGAGCTTCGAAGAGATGTCAATCCAAATGTTATCTTAAATCAGCTCTACAAACATACGCAGTTACAGGATACGTTTGGAGTCATCATGCTGGCGCTTGTGAATAATGAGCCAAAAGTATTAAATCTTCTGGATATGTTGAAATACTATTTACAACATCAGGAAGAGGTTGTAACAAGAAGGACAGAGTATGATCTCAACAAAGCAGAGGAGAGGGCTCATATTTTGAAAGGTCTTTTGATTGCGCTTGACCATATCGATGAGGTCATCCGCATTATCAGAGGATCTAAAAATGTGCAGACTGCAAAAGAAGAGTTGATGAGACAGTTTGAACTCACAGAAGTGCAGGCTCAGGCTATTGTGGATATGAGACTGCGGGCTCTGACCGGTTTGGAGAGAGAAAAACTGGAAAATGAATATGCAGAGTTGATCAAGAAGATTGAGGAATTGAAAGCAATTCTCGCAGACAGAAAAGTACTTTTGGGAGTAATCAAGGAAGAGATCCTTATCATCGCAGAAAAATACGGGGATGAAAGAAGGACATCGATCGGATATGATTCCTACGATATTTCCATGGAAGACTTGATTCCGAGAGAAAACGTGGTCATCACGATGACAAAATTAGGATATATCAAACGCATGACAACGGATACCTTTAAAAGCCAGAACCGTGGTGGAAAAGGCATCAAGGGAATGCAGACAATAGATGAAGATTATGTGGAAGAGCTGTTTATGACGTCCACACACCATTACATTATGTTCTTTACAAACATGGGGCGTGTGTACAGACTGAAGGCCTATGAGATTCCAGAAGCAGGGCGCACAGCCCGCGGAACAGCGATCATCAATCTTCTTTCCCTTCAGCCTGATGAAAAGATTACTGCGGTCATACCGATTCGTGATTTTGAATCCGGAAACTATCTTTTTATGGCCACAAAGAGAGGGCTTGTAAAGAAGACGCCGATTGAGGATTATGCAAATGTCAGAAAGACAGGGCTTGCTGCCATCACGCTGAGGGAAGAGGATGAACTCATTGAGGTGAAAGCAACAGATGATCACAAAGATATCTTTCTTGTGACAAAATACGGGCAGTGTATCCGTTTCAACGAAAAAGATGTGCGTGCAACAGGAAGAACATCCATGGGAGTGCGCGGAATGAATTTAAGCGACAGAGATGAGATTGTGGGCATGCAGCTTGACAGTCAGGGAAAATATCTATTGATCGTATCAGAAAAAGGTATGGGAAAATTGACCGAGACTTCAGAGTTTACTTGCCAAAACCGTGGCGGAAAAGGTGTGAAGTGTTATAAGATCACAGAAAAGACAGGGAATGTGGTAGGTGTGAAGGCAGTAAATGAGGATAATGAAGTCATGATCATTAACACAGCAGGAATCGTGATCCGTATGGAATGCAGCGGAATCTCCACTCTTGGAAGGATCACATCAGGAGTAAAACTGATCAATCTCGATGAAGGTGAAGTGGTTGCAAGTATTGCAAAAGTAAGGGATGCGTCTCCTGATTTGGAAGAAGGACCACAGGAAGATACAGACAGCGGCAAGTAAGAGAAAGTACAGGGGATGTCAAAAGAAAACATGATTTTGACGTTCCCTGATTTTTGGTTATCAGAGAAAAATGTGGATAGATATCCGTAAGTGTTGATAAATTTCCAAAACAGATCAAAGACTGTGGAAAAGAAAGCAATTTGGTAAATAGTCAAGAGTTATTTTAAAAAGATTTTCATACAAAAGGGTAACCTTAATAGACCTACGACGTATTTTTCAAAAAAGGCGTAAGTTAGGAA
>NZ_NFKJ01000018.1 GCF_002160325.1 Lachnoclostridium sp. An181 | reverse complement strand
AAAAGCATGAAAGGCTATTTACATGTAGCATAAAAACTGCCAGCAGGTAAAGCCTACTGGCAGAAAAACTTATATTTTTTTCACTGTCTACTTGACGGGGAGCGGTTCATGATTGAGCGGCACCTTCGCTCTGTTTATAGAAAAATCAGGAGAGTATCCTTTCGCTTGTGGATATTCTCCTGATTTTTGGCGTACTTTAATAAAGAACCTCCTTATGGGCTTCGTTAAGCTGATTCTTTTATCTGAAACAGATGACTTTCCGTTCGGTCATTTTGTATTTTCGCATGTAGTTTATTCAGATTATACCCCATGCTGAGCAAAAGAATCTCCAGTTTTACTTTTGTTTTCCCGCGAAACAGAAATCTTTGGAATTCATAGTCGTTTTTCAGAACTCCAAATGCTCCTTTACCTGGATTGAGCGGTTCATTCTGTATTGGATTCCTTTTCCGCTCAGGATATTTTCATAGGATTCCTGACGCTTTTCCAAAAAGCTCTTAGAAATATACAGCCGTTTGTTTTCCTTTGCTTTTGTACATTTTTCTTTATATGGACAGCCGGTGCAGTCTTCACATTCATAGACGGTGACTTCCGATTCATATCCGCTTTGGCTTTTCTGTTTCTTTATGAAAAGAGGATGCAGTTTCTTTCCTGCATGACAGGTATAGATAGATATCTGTTGCCTCATCATATCCCATGTTTTCCCGTTTACTGATATCTTTTTTAAAACTCCGTTTTTTCCATCTCTCATAGGTCTGGGGTTTGATATAGGGCTTTTGTTTCTGCTCTCGTAAATAGGTATATCCTTCTTCACTTTCATATCCGGAATCCGCAGTGATACTGGGATACCGGAACTCCAGCTTTTTCTCCATTTCTTTTAAAAACGGAACCAGTGTCCATATATCATTCCGGTCCTGAAAAATCTCCGCCGCTACGATATATTCGCTGTCTACTGCAATCTGTACATTATAACCTGGTTTCAACTGGGCCTTTCGCATATGGTCATCCTTCATATGCATAAATGTAGCGTCCGGATCTGTCTTACAATAATTGTTCGGACCCTGGAAACTGGCCGTATGCCAGTTGTAGATAGTCTGGCGTTCCAGAAAACGTTGAAACAGTTCCAGATATTTCTGATTCTGGCTTTTCCGTTTCCCTACAGATTTTTTCCAGACAAAAGTATATTTGTTCGCGCATGCTTCCGGTTTGGTCCCTTCAATAAAAACAGTTTCCTTTGACAATTCGCCGGCTTTTTCCAGCCGCTTTACCATCTGATAAAAAAGATCCTCGCAGGCATCTACCAGAAATCCGGTACGGAAACGTGCAATGGTGCTGTGATCCGGTGCTTTTTGTCCGGCAAGCAGCTACATAAAGTTGATATCTCGTTTACATACCGTTTCAATCTTTCTGGATGAATAAATGTTCTGGGAATATGCATAGGTCAGGATCTCGAACATGGTCTTTGGGTCCACTGCCGGATTTCTGCCTTTGGCAGAGTAAGCCTGATACAGCAAGCTGTAATCTAATTCCCCCAATTCGTGGATCAGCAGACGGACAGAATCATCATCAGGAACCAAACCCTCCAAATTTAATGGCAAAACCAGTTAATAAGGTTCGCCGAATTCGGTATAATTTTTATGGTATTTTGAATTATTGAGCATAATTAATTATACCACGGATTACGGACTCTTCGGGGTCCGTTTTCTGTTTTTTGGCACGAAAAAGGAGCGTTGCTCCATAGATGAATTACTCATCTATGGAGCAACGCCCCCTTCCTAGCGCCTATACAGTTCTATATCTCCCTTTAATACTAGTATTGTTACGTGACAATCTAATGTTTTCAAATTTTCACTGTTTTATCAATGCGAACCCTGCAGTTATTTGATAATCCTATTCTTCACCCGCAGGCGGCTGAGCGCACGGGCAAGAGATGCCTGTGCTATCCGGTACTCCTGGATACTTTTCTTTTGCAAAATCGCTTCTTTTGCCTCGTCTGCCTGCCTTTTCGCCCTGTTTACATCAATCTCCTCCGGCCGTTCTGCAGAATCCACCAGTACCAGCACCTCTCCGTTTTCAATTTTAGCAAGTCCTGCGGAAACGGATGCCACCTGCTTTTCTTCTCCAGGAAGCTGATACTGCAGCTCGCCGGGAACAATGGCTGTTATCATATTGCGATGATGTGCCCGCACTCCGTACATGCCGTTTAATGTAGGCAGTATCAGGGATTGGCATTCCCCTTCGTAAAAAGGATGGTTGGCAGCCAGAATATGCACATTGAATGACTCACTCATCTACCCTGTCACCCCCATGTCTCTTGCCTTCTTCTTTACATCTTCAATGGTTCCCACATTAAAAAATGCCATCTCCGGATAATCGTCCGCCTCCCCATCCACGATTGCCTTAAAGCTGCGGATAGTATCTTTTAAAGGAACATAAATTCCCTTTATATTGGTAAATTTCTCCGCCACATGCATAGGCTGTGCAAAGAAACGCTGAATCTTTCTGGCCCTCAGCACTGTCAGCCGATCCTCGTCACTTAGTTCATCCATCCCAAGAATGGCAATGATGTCCTGGAGCTCACTGTATTTCTCCAGAACTTCCTGCACTCTCCTTGCAACTTCATAGTGCTCTTCCCCGACTTTTTCCGGATCCAGAATTCGGGAACTGGACTGCAGAGGATCCACTGCAGGGTAAATTCCCTGTTCTGCGATCTTTCTGCTCAAAACAGTGGTCGCATCCAGATGGGTAAACGTGGTTGCGGTTGCCGGGTCTGTCAGGTCATCGGCAGGAACATACACTGCCTGCACGGATGTGACCGACCCCTGCCGTGTAGATGTGATCCTCTCCTGCAACTGCCCCATCTCATTTGCCAGCGTAGGCTGGTATCCAACAGCGGACGGCATACGTCCAAGGAGCGTGGAAACCTCGCTGCCTGCCTGCACAAAACGGAAAATATTGTCAATAAACAAAAGTACATCTTTGTGCTTTTCATCGCGGAAATATTCCGCCATAGTAAGACCTGCCAGAGCAACCCTCATACGCACGCCCGGGGATTCATTCATCTGTCCAAAGACAAGAGCAGTCTTATCTGCAACACCGCTGCCCTGCATTTCTTTCCACAAATCATTTCCCTCTCTGCTGCGCTCTCCGACTCCGGTAAATACAGAATATCCATTGTGCTCCATGGCAACATTATGGATCAGCTCCTGGATCAGTACGGTCTTTCCCACGCCGGCTCCCCCAAACAGTCCTATCTTTCCTCCCTTTGGATAAGGTTCCAAAAGATCGATCACCTTGATCCCTGTCTCCAGCACTTCACCGACCGTTCTTTGCTCCTCAAACTCCGGAGGTTTCCGGTAAATACTGTGCACTTCCTGTTCTCCCTCCAAAGGTCCCTTTCCATCGATTGGTTTACCAAGGACATTGAACATGCGGCCCAAAGTATGTTCCCCCACAGGAACCGTGAGCGTCTGGCCAGGCGCATAGACCGGCATTCCTCTTGAAATCCCTTCGCTTGCAGCCAGCATGATACAGCGCACAGTATTGTCCTCTGTATGCTGCGCCACTTCCATCATCCGTTTGCCCTCCGGGGCATTTATATACAGTGCCTCACGAATCTTTGGGAGCGTATCAAAGGGAAATTCCACATCAATGACCGGCCCAGATATCTGTACAATTCTTCCCGTTTTCATCGCATTCACACTTCCTTTCTTTGTTTCTTCTGCTGCTTGCGTTTCCGTTTGCGTTTCTGGGCCTTTGCGCCCGCAGTCACTTCCGTGATCTCCTGTGTGATCTCAGACTGCCGTATCTGGTTGTATTGAACCGCAAGCGTGGAAAGCAGTTCCTCTGCATTCTGATTTGCCGCGTTCATTGCCGTCATCCTTGCATTTTGCTCACTGCAAAAACTGTCGATCAGCGTACTGTAGATAAACCCGGACAGATAGCTTGGAATCACGCTGTTCAATACATCCGTCACAGAAGGAAGAAATTCAAACGGTGTGGAAACTACCTTTTCATTCACCGGAGTAGAAAAATGAGCTCTGTGGAACGGCAAAAGTCTGGTGCGTTTCGCCACCATCGTCATACTGTCCTCCATGTCTGTATAGATGATATAAATTTTTCTCAGGTCACCCTTGTCGTATTTTTCCAGCAAAAGTGAGCTGATCTCCCTTGCCCGGTCCATGGTCGGGTTCTGGGCAGTGTACAAAAACGTATGTTCAATTGGAACGTGATGCTTTGTAAAAAAATGGCGCCCATATTCTCCCACTACGAACAGCTGTGTATCTTCATGTTCTTTTAAAAGATTCTCTGTCTCTTTGATCACATTCTGGTTGTACGCCCCTGCAAGTCCTTTATCCGCAGTGATGACCAGACAACCGTAGGTCCCCTCTATCTTCGGCTCCCTGTATGGAGGATAAAAGTATGGGCTGTCAACATCATTGACTGTACGAAAGATCCTCTTTATCTCATTTCGAAGCGCGTCAAAATAGGGCCTTGTCTTTTCCAGATCATTCTTAGCTCTCTGTAGTTTTGTCGACGCGATCAGATACATGGCATTTGTAATTTTTCTCGTCTCCTCCACACTTCCGATCCGCCCTTTGATTTCAGCTGTACCAGACATAATCTTTACCCGTTATCCTTTCCCAGGGCGCCAAAACCGGATACTTTTACAAACGCCTGTGCGCTTTCTATGATGGCTTTCCTATCCTCCTCGGTCAGTTCCCCTGTCTCTTTGATCCTTTTACAAAGTTCGCTCATACGGCTTCTCATATAAGAAAGCAGATCTTTTCGAAATTGATCGATTTTTCTAATAGGGACATCCTGCATGACATGGTTGAGAGCAACGACAAGCAAAATCACCTGCTCATACTGTTTTAAAGGATGGTACTGCGGTTGCCTCAAAAGCCTCATCAGTCCCTGCCCATAGGCAAGCTGCTGCCTTGTGATATCGTCAAGATCACTGGAAAACTGTGTGAAGATCTCCATTTCGCGGTACTGAGCCAGATCAAGGCGGATCGCTCCCGCTGCCTTTTTCATAGCCTTTGTCTGCGCATCACCGCCTACACGTGAGACAGAAAGCCCTACGTTGACCGCTGGCCGCTGGCCTGCAAAAAACAATTCACTCTCCAGAAAAATCTGCCCGTCCGTGATGGAGATGATATTGGTCGGGATATATGCGGACACATCCCCATTCTGCGTTTCTACAATCGGAAGTGCAGTCATGCTGCCCCCTCCTTTTTCTCTTGAAAGATGAGCAGAACGCTCTAACAGCCTTGAATGCAGATAAAAGACATCTCCAGGATATGCCTCACGCCCCGGTGAGCGCTCCAGCAAAAGACTCAAAGCCCGGTAGGCGATTGCATGTTTGGACAGATCGTCGTACACGATCAGCACATCTTTGCCTTGATTCATAAAGTATTCCCCCATCGCACACCCGGCATATGGGGCAATATACTGCAAAGTAGCCGTGTCACTTGCCGTAGCACTGACGACGATGGAATATTCCAATGCTCCGAACCTCTCCAATGTCTCTACCAGCGATGCCACAGAACTGGCTTTCTGTCCAATGGCCACATAGATGCATATCACATCTTTTCCCTTTTGATTCAGAATGGTATCCAGCGCAATCGCTGTTTTTCCTGTCTGTCTGTCGCCAATGATAAGCTCCCTTTGCCCTCTTCCGATCGGAAACATCGCATCAATGGAAAGAATCCCTGTCTCCAGAGGTGTATCCACCGGATCACGGTCAATGATGTCCGGAGCCGGTCTTTCAATCGGCCGATACTCCTTTGCCTGTATGTCTCCTTTTCCGTCAATCGATTCACCAAGGGCATTGACCACACGGCCAAGGAAATCCTCCCCTACGGGGATTCCTGCCATTTTCCCTGTTCTGCGAACAATGCTTCCTTCAATGATCTCTTCATCGTCCCCAAATAAAATACATCCAATCTCATCTCGACTAAGCTCCTGGGCCATTCCTTTGATCCCTGATGAAAATAAAAGGATCTCTCCATACGCCGCATTCTCAAGTCCGGAAACTGTGGCGATCTCATCTCCCACGGCAATGACCTGGCCAAACTCTTCAGGCCTGGCCTTTGGCATCCAGTTTTGCACGGTTTCCCGGATAAGAGGGATGATTCCGCCGTTTCCCGGATTTAGCTGTTCCAGACGTTCTTTAAACTGCCGCATTCTTCCCTCAATGCTCCAGTCATAAATGTCCGTTCCAACCTGAAGGATAAACCCATCTTGCAGACCATGGTCCTCTTTCCACTCAAGAGTGAATTCTTTTTCATAGGTCTTATTTAAAAACTCCAAAAGTCTCTTTTTGTTTTCTACTCCCGGGGCCTCCTTACTTCGGATGACTGCTGTATTTTCATTTCTCTTTTCCATCCAATCTCTCCCTTTCTGCAATATCCAGGAACTGTTCATATGGGTCGCCCTGAGATTTTAATGTGATTTTTTCAGCAGCGGAGACTACCATCTCGGTAAGTTCTTTAGATGCCTTTGAAAGCATCTTTTTGTGTTCCTGCTCCGAGGCAGCTTTTGCTTTTTCCATCAATTCCTCCGCCTCTTTTTTGATCTCCTCCAGCTGCTCCTGGCGCATCCTGTCCAGATCCTTTTGGGCCTCTGTCCTCTTCTTTTCAAATTCCACATCCATCTGCGTAAGTTTTTCCTGGTATTCTTCCTTCAGCCTTCCGGCTTCCTCCTTTGCGTTTTCTGCCTCCTGCATCATATCGTTGTAATAGTCTTCCCTTTTTTTCATAAAATTCTTTACCGGACGATAAAGCAGAATATACAGCCCGCCTGCCAGGATCGCGAAATTAAAAAGATGCAATAGGATCTGCTGCCAATCGATATTTAATGGAATATTCATATCAATCCCCACCTTTACAAAACAAAAATGACAAGAATTACAACAAGCAACGCGTAAATGATCGCCGTTTCAATAAATACAAGTGACAGCATTAAGGTTGTACGGATCTTGCTCTCCATATCCGGCTGTCTGGAAATTCCATCCGCGGTCTTTCCTCCAACGATCCCCATACCGATGGCGCCTCCTGCAGCTGCCAGTCCTATGGCCAGACCAACTGCCATGGCTTTCGATCCCGTTGCATCAGTGTCATCTTTTTCCTGTGTTTCCACACTTACATTCTCCGTCTTTGAAGAAGTATCACCGGCGGCCTTGCCTGATGTCGCGCACACCGGAATTGCAAAAAATACCGTCATAAGTAAAATCGCTAACAGAGCAACTGTAGATTTTTTTAAACTTTTCATATTTTTATCCACCCTTTCCTAAAATAAGTGTTACTTTTTCTTTTTATGTGAAGGCTCTGACATCTCGCCATAAAATAATGCTGTCAACATTGTAAGCACATAAGTCTGTATCACTGCATGCAGCAATGTAAACAACACAGCTACGAGTACCGGGAGCACAAAACTTAGAGCCACATAATAGTAAACCAGTTCCGTCACCAAAAGGCCGCTCAGCAACGCTCCAAACATACGAAAACTCATGGATATGAGCAATGATATTTCCTTCAACGCTTTGCCGATACCCCTAAGGCCGTTTCCTGCGATCGCACCGGACACAATGACAAAATAGGACAACACTCCCAGCATGATCGCTGCATTGATATCCGAAAGCGGCGCTGGAAGAGCTACAGAATTTCCTTTGTCTGAAATAATCTGAAAACCAAACAATTCAAACAGTGTGCCACAGAAAATATAGGCTCCGGCACCAAAGATATATGCCCCCAAAAAGTTGTTACGCCACGGGCTGTTCGACTTTGCCAGCCCGTCGAACAATGAAACAACTGTCTCCAGGACAAGCTGAAACTTCCCGGGCACATAGGCAAAACGCGGAATCACAAAAATCCGTATACACGCCGCTGCGATGAGCAATACACCCGTCACGATGAACGCTGAGATCAGCCCCGGGTTCACCAGACGGACGCCGAACAGACTGACTTGATTGGATTCATGCAAAACTGCATCCCGCATGGCCTCCTGTATCGTCTCCTCACTTCCTCCCTGAGCGCCGACCAGTATGCCCGCAGCCAGCAGGACACCGATCAAACAAATCCACAAAAGCAGATAACACCATCTCTTTTTCCCCATAGCCCGTTTAACCTCCTTCCGCTAAAATTTTTTATGATATTTTCCTAGTAAAAAAGAAAGAACCAACAGCCTACCAGAGACTGCTGATTCTTTTCAAACACTCTATCCCTATACAGCCTCCACCTTCTTTGTCTGTTTTTCTATCACTTTGATAGTTTCACCGACAAATATACTGCGGGCATCGTCTTTTCCCAACGCTGTCCATGTTTCCAAGAAACAGTTTCTTTTATTTTAATCTAATTATACTATTTAACTTTAAAATGTCAAGAAAAGTTGTGCGCAATCACCAAGAAGTTAAAGTTGAAAACCTAAATTATAGATATTTTTTATAATTTTAATTCAGACTTTAGTGATATTCTTTGTACTTATTTAAGCTTTTTCTTTGTCACACAAACGGCTGCAATGGCTGCCATACACACCACAGCTTTTGCCATACTGCCATTGTCTCCGGTTTTCGGACTTTCAGATTTTACCTGATCACGCTTTCCTACTGTCTGTTTTTGAAAATTGTTTTTCATTATTGACAAAAATGTAGCTGCAATCACACTATGCCCTTCTTTATTTGGATGGAAATCAAGATTTCCGCTAAAGGAAAATGGAGATTCATACTGCAAGTATGCATTGGTCAGCACATTTTCTGAGTTTTTAAATACTGTATATACATCTGCAACCTCATACCCCTCTCCGTTTCTGATGATCTGATTCAGTATTCCCACTCCTGCATCAACCGCTGCTATGATGGGTGTGATCTCACTGTCGATCAGACTGTTTCCTGTTGCAAGCCACTGGTATGGATGGTACTGTGTGGCCACACAGATTCCAACATTTCCGTTTTTCTCTCTGATTTTTTGAATCACTTGTGCAAAACTTCTGCTAAAAGATGCCGCTGCTCGAAGCGCCTCTTTTGACGTCGGAAATCCGGAAATGTTCTGTGCTGCAAAAAGCACAGTCTGTACCTCTCCTGCCATGAGGCGTTGTCTCATCATTTCCACTGTTGTCGGTGACTCTGGATTTGCCTTGTTGTATGCCTTCAAAAGATATTCATATACTGCATTCATCATATCATTACCGCCCACGGTGACTGTCACAATATCCGCATTCTCTATGGATTCATCCAGACTTCCAGATGTTATCTTTGTAAGCAAAGAGTTTGATGTCTCTCCATCCTGGGCTTGATCATCCAGACAATATCCAATGATCGACGCTAAACCAGATACAAAAGACTCCTCTTTATTTTCCAGCCCATATCCTGTGGAAATACTGTCCCCTACTGCCAAGTAGGTTTTCTGCTCTTTTGCTGTAACTGTTTGCATATTTACCGCAATAAGACAGATTATCATACAAATAAGCTCAATGTATGCAACCCACTTTTTTACTTTTCCCATTTTCATGAATCTACCTCCTCGATAATAATTTTTCCATTATATTTCATGCCAAATTATTTACAGGCCCTTTGGCAGAAGGTCATCATTCTGGCAATGATTATAGTCCTATTTGATAGAAAACAAAAATTCCATGTGTTATAATAACTATATTTATGTAGAGAGGCCATAAAATGAACATAGCAATCGTAAATGACGAGCAGTTTTGTTTGGAAAACATCCAGGATATGTGTCTCCAATTTCAATCAAAGCTTTGCTTTCAGCTTACTCTTTACCCTTTCCTCTTTCTCCGACGGAGTCTCATTTCTGGAGTCTTTCCAAACAGAGCGCTATTCCATTGTATTTATGGACATTTATATGAACGGACTTAATGGTCTTGAAACTGCGGCTAAAGTCCGAAAAGTAGACGGCAAATGTATTTTAATTTTTCTTACCTCCAGTAAGGAATTTATGCCAAAGGCGTTTTCTTTTCATTCGTTTGAATATGTTATAAAACCTTTTTCTTATAAACGTTTTGAATGTGATGTTAAAAATGTAAGGAAACATTCACTTAATAGGATTTCTTTCCCACTATCATCCCACCTATTGCACACACTTCTATAGACTTGGTGGACGTAGTTATTGAAACAATAAAACTTTGAAAACACTCTGCAGCAAAACTTTAATCTGTCCCTTGTCAAGTCAATGTCATTAAATTAACTTTATTAAGAAAGAGAACTTCCCTATAGCGCAGAAATTTCTTTTTCTTTTTTTCGCATAAACATATAAAAATCAAAAAATGCTTGACAAATTGCTAAAACAAGTGGCGAACCCCCTTAAATATATATTTTAAGGATGTACCGCATGAAACCAGAAAATAAAAAAGAAACTGAAAGATATAGATGGATACAGCCCATACAACTTTTGATTACATCCGTCCCGGGAAGATAAAATGTATGGTCTGAAAATAAGAATCATACGCGTAAAAATATCTGATACATTATCAGAAACCATTTTAACAAATGTTCCAAGAAATGAGTTTCCACCCGAAATTGTTAAAGAATTATACAAGTTACACTGGTCGATAGAAACAGCTTTCAAAGAATAAAAATATATCTTAGGTCTTGCAAGTATGCATAGCAAAAAACAAAACCTTATATTCCAGGAAATATTCGCAAAAGTAACCATATATAACGTAATAGCCATGATGACATACTCGCGGAATGTTCCTGATGGCAAACGTTTAAATTTTTAAAGCTGTAAATGTATGCATACGGTTTAGTATTGGAAAGATATCCGAAAAATCTCTTCTAAAAAAACTATCAAAATTTCTGCTGTCGGAATCTCGGAAACTAAAAAGCCAAATAGGAGTGCCAAAACGGCACTCCTATTATATTCTAAAGCCTCTGGCTTTTCTTATGCATTTTTCTGTGCGATTGCAGCCTGAGCAGCAGCCAGTCTTGCGATCGGTACACGGAATGGTGAGCAAGATACATAGTCAAGACCAATGCTGTTGCAGAATTCTACAGAGCTTGGGTCTCCACCGTGCTCTCCACAGATACCTACGTGAAGTTTTCCGTTCACTGGTTTTCCTAATTCGATTGCCATCTTCATCAACTTGCCAACGCCTGTCTGGTCAAGTTTTGCAAATGGATCGTTTTCAAAGATCTTTGCATCATAGTATGCATCTAAGAATTTACCAGCGTCATCACGGGAGAATCCGTATGTCATCTGTGTTAAGTCGTTTGTACCAAAGCAGAAGAAGTCAGCTTCTTTTGCAATATCATCTGCTGTAAGAGCAGCTCTTGGAATCTCGATCATTGTACCAACTTCGTACTCAAGGTCGCTTCCTGCAGCTGCGATCTCAGCGTCTGCTGTCTCAACTACAAAATTCTTAACGTATTTGAGCTCTTTTACGTCTCCAACCAATGGAATCATGATTTCCGGTTTTACATTCCAGTCCGGATGAGCTTTTTTCACATTGATAGCTGCACGGATAACAGCTTTTGTCTGCATTTTAGCGATTTCCGGATAAGTAACTGCAAGACGGCATCCACGATGTCCCATCATTGGGTTGAACTCATGAAGAGAATCAATGATCGCTTTGATCTGCTCTACGGATTTACCCTGAGCATCAGCAAGTTTCTTGATATCTTCCTCTTCTGTTGGAACGAACTCATGAAGCGGTGGGTCAAGGAAACGGATAGTAACTGGGTTACCTTCCAATGCTTCGTAAAGTTTTTCGAAGTCTCCCTGCTGTTCCGGAAGGATCTTCTCAAGAGCAGCTTCTCTTTCTTCTACTGTCTCAGCACAGATCATTTCACGGAATGCATCGATTCTGTTGCCTTCGAAGAACATATGCTCTGTACGGCAAAGTCCGATACCTTCTGCTCCAAGTTCGCGTGCTTTTTTAGCATCTGCAGGTGTATCTGCGTTTGTACGAACTTTCATTGTTCTGTATTTGTCAGCCCAAGCCATGATTCTTCCGAATTCTCCGGCAATCTGAGCATCTACTGTAGGGATGATTCCGTCGTAGATATTACCTGTAGAACCGTCAAGAGAGATTGCATCTCCTTCATGGAATTCTTTTCCAGCCAATGTAAATTTCTTGTTTGCTTCGTCCATTACGATGTCACCGCATCCGGATACACAGCATGTTCCCATACCACGTGCAACAACGGCAGCGTGAGATGTCATACCACCGCGAACTGTCAGGATACCCTGAGCAGATTTCATACCTGTGATATCTTCCGGTGATGTCTCAAGACGTACAAGAACAACTTTTTCTCCTCTTGCAGCCCAAGCCACAGCGTCATCTGCTGTGAAGACGATCTTACCGCAAGCAGCTCCTGGTGATGCGCCAAGTGCTTTTGCCATCGGTGTAGCTGCTTTCAGTGCAGCTGCGTCAAACTGTGGGTGAAGCAGTGTGTCAAGGTTACGTGGGTCGATCATAGCAACAGCTTCTTCTTCTGTTCTCATTCCCTCGTCTACAAGGTCACAAGCAATCTTCAGAGCAGCCTGTGCTGTTCTCTTACCATTACGTGTCTGCAGCATGAACAGTTTACCGTGCTCTACAGTGAACTCCATGTCCTGCATGTCTCTATAGTGTGTTTCCAAAGTTTTGCACACATCTTTGAACTGTGCAAATGCTTCTGGGAATTTCTGTTCCATCTCGGAGATGTGCATTGGGGTACGAACACCTGCAACAACGTCCTCGCCCTGTGCATTTGTGAGGAATTCTCCGAACAGTCCGTTCTCACCTGTAGCCGGGTCACGTGTGAATGCAACACCTGTTCCACAGTCATCTCCCATGTTACCGAATGCCATCATCTGTACGTTGACAGCTGTTCCCCAGGAATATGGGATATCGTTGTCACGACGGTATACGTTTGCACGTGGGTTGTCCCATGAACGGAATACGGCTTTTACAGCGCCCATCAACTGTTCTTTTGCATCAGACGGGAAGTCTGAACCGATTTTTTCTTTATATTCAGCTTTGAACTGACCTGCCAAAGTTTTCAGGTCTTCTGCTGTAAGCTCTACGTCCTGTGTTACGCCTTTTTCTTCTTTCATCTTGTCGATGAGCTCTTCGAAGTATTTCTTACCTACTTCCATAACTACGTCAGAATACATCTGGATGAATCTTCTGTAGCAGTCCCAAGCCCAGCGAGCATTGCCGGAGTTCTTTGCCAGAGTCTCAACAACTTCTTCGTTCAGACCAAGGTTCAGGATCGTGTCCATCATACCTGGCATGGAAGCTCTTGCACCGGAACGAACGGAAACAAGTAATGGATTTTCCTTATCCCCGAATTTCTTTCCTGTGATCTCTTCCAATTTTGTGATAGCTTCCATGATCTGTCCCATGATCTCATCATTGATCTGTCTGCCATCTTCATAGTACTGAGTACAAGCCTCTGTTGTAACAGTGAATCCCTGTGGTACCGGAAGTCCAAGACCTGTCATCTCAGCAAGGTTAGCGCCTTTACCACCAAGCAGATTTCTCATGGTAGCATTGCCTTCTGTAAACATATAAACCCATTTAGCCATGTTAATATGTCCTCCTATTTGTATTTTTTGTTAATACAAAACACGAAAAAACGACTTTCTCCTCATTCCTTAAAAGCCGCTCCCCTCTGCTTTGCATTATCACCTGTCTGAGCAGATTTTCTGCTTTAATAATTGTAAAGGTTTTGGCTTTGTTCGTCAAGTGGTATTCCCTTGCAAATTGTAGATTTCTGGTAATTTTTCATTGTGTGTTCACCAAAATTTGTCTATACTAAATAAAGTAAAATTTTTGACGTATAAGGAGGCATTATATGAAATCAGCAAACGAGCTGCAAAAAGCTTTAAATGCGATTCACCGGAAGAGCTATCCGGCATATAAATCACTCCAGGGAACCTATGATTTCCCTGGGTATAAACTTTCCATTGACCATGTGCAGGGCGACCCTTTTGCATCACCGTCCAGACTTAGCGTACTGATCCCACATAAAACGGCGGGATTCCCTGAGGAATACTACTCAGGAGAACACCGCAGGATCGCGCTTGAGGATTTCATTTTGCGGGCATTTTCTTCCCAGCTTGGCCAGTATTCTTTCAAGGCAAAGGGCAGTGGAAAAAGCGGTGTTTTTTCTACCAGCAGACCAGGACAGGAAATGCTCTCCCGCACTGCCTGCGAAGTGGCACATGAGGGAATTTTTCTTCGCTTTGAGGCAGGATTTCCGGCAAACGGCCGCACCATCAATGCTCTGGAACTTGAGAAGATGCTGTTTCAGTTTTTACCAAAATGCGTAAAACAAGTCTTTTACCGCAACCTGGATCAAAAAGCTTTGGAGGAGCAGGTGTTCCTCTGTGACGATCAGCTTTGCATCCGTGAATATTTGAAAGAACACGGACTGTGCGCTTTTGTGGGAAATGGTTCCGTTCTTCCAAGGCAAAGCGGCATCTCCGACCGTCCTCTAAAGGAGGCTGTTCGTTTCCAATCCCCGTCTTCCCTTGAGGTTTCCATTCCTCTTCCTCACCGCGGAATCTTAAAAGGACTCGGAATCCGAAATGGGATCACTTTGATCGCTGGAGGCGGCTACCACGGAAAATCCACTCTTTTGAACGCACTGGAGCTTGGTGTTTACAATCACATCGCCGGGGATGGACGTGAATATGTCATTACAGACGACAGCGCTATGAAACTTCGGGCAGAAGACGGAAGATGCATTAAAAATGTAGACATCTCCCTTTTTATCAATGATCTTCCAAACAAAAAGGATACCTATCGGTTTTCCACAGAAAATGCCAGCGGAAGTACTTCCCAGGCAGCCAATGTGGTGGAGGGTATGGAGGCGGACAGCCGACTCTTTCTGATCGACGAGGATACTTCTGCCACCAACTTTATGGTTCGTGATGAATTCATGCAGCAGGTCATCAAAAGGGACAAAGAACCTATCACGCCATTTATAGAGCGTGCTATGGATTTATACAAAGAAAATGGTATTTCCACTGTGCTTGTGGCCGGCAGTTCAGGAGCTTATTTCCACATTGCCGATACCATTATCCAGATGGACAACTACTATCCTTTAGACATCACAGAACACGTAAAAGAGCTCTGCAAACAATACCCTGCTCCATCTGTTCATGCTCCGGGATACCATTTTCCAGACCAAAAACGCTCCGTATTTGGAAAGACATCCCGCCAAAAAGATTTTCTGAAATTAAAACTACATGGACGGGATGGATTTTCCATCGATAAAAACACAGTGGAGCTGCGCTATGTGGAACAGCTGACAGATTCCGAGCAGAGCGCTGCTCTTGGACATATCCTGAAATATCTTTTGGAGAATCAAAAAACCGGTGCGGATGTTGTACACACTGTAGATATGATAGAAAAGAAAATTAGAGAAGAGGGCCTGAAATTTCTTTGCGGCCGGTACGCATTTTGTGGACTTGCCATGCCCAGAAGACAGGAAATCTTTGCCTGCTTAAACCGTTACCGTACATTCTGAAAGGAGACTTTTGTATGACGATCACTTCCATAAAAAATATATATTTTAGTCCAACAGGAAAAACAAAAGAGACTGCTGATTGTCTGGCATCTCAGTTTCCATTTGCCTGCGACTGTATTGACCTCTCCATTTTGGGAAAAGATTACAGCGCTTATTGTTTTGATAAAGGGACACTTTGTATTGTCTCCGTTCCTTCCTTTGGCGGACGTGTTCCCGGGCCTGCCCTCCAGGCTCTTTCCAAAATGAAAGGAAACGAGACGCCGGCTGTTATTGTCGCCGCTTTTGGGAACAGAGCTTATGAGGATACGCTTTTAGAGTTGAAGAATACGCTGGAAACTGTTGGTTTTGTATGTGTCGCAGCGATCGCTGCCTCCACGGAACACTCTATTATAAGAAAATTTGGAGCCGGACGGCCGGATACAAAAGACAAAGAAGAGCTTGCCGGATATGCCGCAAGAATCTTGGATTATTTAAACAGAACCAAGGCTCCTTCTTCTGTAACTGTCCCTGGAAACGATCCTTACAAGGATGTCCATACCCTTCCTTTGACGCCGGTGGCATCCTCTTCCTGCTCAGAATGCGGGGTGTGTGCAAAGGCATGTCCGACAGGAGCCATCTCATTCTCGCACCCAAAAGAAACGGATGGTTCGCGCTGTATCTCATGTATGCGCTGTATCAACGTCTGTCCGTCACACTCCAGATTGTGCGATCCCAGAATGCTCGCAGCTACGGAGCAAAAAATAGGCACTGTCTGTAAGACAAGGAAAGCAAATGAGTGTTACATAGCATCTTAAAAAGAACGCCCCTCCCCGGTTAGCCCAATGACTTTCCGGAAAGGGGCATTTTTATATTACTCTGATTCCCTTATTCCCTATATAAACAATTTTTTATTTTTCCACACGTTTTCTCCGCGCAAATGCTGCGACTGCAGCGGATGCGGATGCCAGAGCTGCCAGCCCAATTATATTGGCTGCATCTCCTGTCTTGACACTGCGTTTTGCTGCACTATTGTCCGCATGGTTTGCAGCTTTCACATTATTTGTGTCAGCGCCGGATTTCTCTTGACCTGCCAAAGTATTGCTTCCGGCATTTGTTTCTTGGTCCTTCTTGTCCTCAGCTCCTGCTGCGGATGCCAGAACTTTCCCGATCGCCAAAGTCAGCTCATCCTCGGCTTTTGTCACTTCTTCTTGTGTTGCCGCCTCGTTTTCATATACACTCTGTGCTTTTGCAAGTGCTGCTTCAAACATCTGAATATCTGCTTTTTCGCATTCTTCCAGGTTCAGTCCTTCTGCCTGATGGATCAAAGCCTTCAGAGCACTCTTGTCTGGTTTCAGTCTTAAGTTTGACATTGCAAGGAGAAGTTCTTTCCATGCTGCGGTTACTTCTTCCTGGGTTGCACCTGCATCATCGTACACTTCTTTTGCAGTTTCCAATGATGCGAGGAATTCTTTCTGTCCTTCCTCCAGATATTTGGTAAGATCCAGACTCTCTGCAGCTGCAATGACTTTTTCAAGATCTGTTTTGTCCGCCTCTTTAAATGAGAAGTACTGCATGATCTTGATGAGGTTCTGCCAGCTCTCATCCACCATCTCCTGTGTTACGGACGGATCTCCTGCCTGCACTTTACCTAAAATGTCCTCTGCATGTTTTAATGCTGCGTCAAATTTTTCAAGCACTTCTGTCATGACGCCTTCTGTATCCGCCTCTTTTGCAAGCTGGATCGCATATTCCAAAACTGCTGTGGAAATTTCCTCTGCTGGTTTTGTCTCATCCTTATAGCGGAATGTAATGCTAAGCGGAATGGATGCATTTCCATCCTGATCCACAGCTGCCACGGAAACCGTGTAGACTGCGTTATCAATCAAATCTGTCATTGTATAGGCAAGCGTGTGATCTGCCGGAATCTGTGCTGCTTTCTTTGCATTGACCCATACAGTGTAGGAAACAATACCTTCTGTTGAAGATGCACTCCATGTCACTGTTTTGCTCTCTTTATCAAAGGCAAGATCTTTGACCTGCTCTGGTGTGGACTCTTCCGCTGATGTTTCAGTGTGAGCCACAACAGACTCTCCTGCTTTCTCGCCTGCGCGGTTCACTGCATTGACAGTGAACTGATATTCTGTATCCGGATCCAGTTCAGATACACGGAAATTAGTGTCATCTGTTGTTCCGATCACTTCGTCTCCCTGAAGGATTTCGTAGGATACTGCATCGTCCACTGCATTCCAGATAAGAACCAGTGTCTTGCTCTCAAGACCGGATACATACAATCCCATCTCACTTACATCCGGTTTTGGTGTTTCCACCGCTACAAGCATGTCTGCTGTTTCTCTTAACTCTTCTGCTGCTTTATCTGCATCTTCCTGCAGAACGGCTGCATTGTTCATGACATCCACAGCTGCTATCATGGCGTCCTCGAACACTCCATATCCTGCTTCTTCATATTGTTCCGGATATTTGTCCAGATTCTCTGCGATCGCACTCTGAAGAGTTTGCTTGTCGATTCCGGAGAATACAACCTCTCCGGCACTGTGCACTACAAAATAGTCCAGTCCAAAGTTTGCTCTTGTAGCAGATGCGCTTCCTTCAATCTCTCCTGGTGCAGCCACTGTAAGTGTGAGCACATGCTCTTTATCAGCATCCAGTCCATCGTATGTCACAATGTGTTTCTGGTATTCTTTCTCTTCCTCTGTACTGTATGTGAGTACCGGTTCTTTTTCCTCTCCGTCCAGTGTCACAAATACACCGCTTGTGGAAGGATTGGTCGGTGCGTACACATCAATTGCTGTTCCATAGAAACGATATGTCACGCTGTCTCCGGCTGTGCTGGACTCTGTCTTATATCCGCCGTGGTGGTTTTCTCCGCCGCTCCAAGGTGACCAGGAACCTGTGTATTCAATTTCCGGATTCTTCTGTCCGTTCACAGAATCTTCCACAATTGTTGTCACATCTGCTCCGCTTTGAAGTGGTTTGTATACTTTAAAGTAATCCAGAGCAACCTTTGTCTTTCCGTTAAGACTCTTCACTGTGATCGTCACAGTGTGTTCGTCATTTGTAAGTCCATCATAGGATACAAGCAATGTGTTCTTCTCATCCTGTTTTGTGGATACATCCACATCTTCGTACTCCTGTCCGTCAATGGATACTCCGAATTTGGAGAACGTACTGTTCATGGCACCGTAGATTTCCAGTTTCACTCCTGTGAAAGTAAAGGTCATGGAATCGCCTTCGTGAGTGCCGTCCACTTTATCATCTCTCAGATGTCCGGTTTCTCCTCCCCAGGTGCTCCATCCACTGCCGTTCCATGTCATGTTGTCCGTGTTGAGGGTTCCTCCTCCATTATTCTGGCTGCCTGGAATATTGCATTCTGTGATCGTGCCGCTATCCAGGACCACATCATCTGTTGGAATATCAATCACCATTTCCACAGAGCCTTTTACTTCTTCGTCCAGCGCAGATACTGCGCTTACTGTGACAACACCTGGCTTATCTTTGATATTAAGAAGTCCGTTCTCATCAATGGTTGCCAGTTCGTCATTGTCAACGCTCCATGTCACATCTTTGTTTGCATTTTTCGTGTCCACATCCGCAGTCATCTGCCAGGTGCTGTTCGGCACTGCCAGTGTTGTCACACCGCCTTTGCCGGATACGGTCACTTTGTTTACAACCGCATTTTCATTTTCCACGTCAAATGCATCGAACTCGATCTTTGTCTTGGAAGATTGATCGTTCTTTGTGTTTGTAAGTTCCAGGACAATGGTGTGAATGCCTTGTGTAAGTCCGCTCACCTCATAAATCTTGGAGAAATTCTGTTTTGAAGAACGATAGCTGTCCGCAATACCATGCTTTTCTCCGTCAATATAGACATCCATCATTCCACGGTCAGGACCTGCTGTTGCATAAACGTCGATGCCTGTTCCTTCAAATGTCATTGCAATCGTTTCTCCGCCTGCTGGCTGTTCGATAAATGTACTTGTCCCATCGTGAAGTCCACTCTCTCCGTACTGGCCAAATCCGCCTTCATAAGCGATCGCACTGTTTCTGTCATCAATCAGTCCGTTCTGGTGGATCACTTCGCGCACAAGCACTTGTGCGGAGATCTCTCCTGACATCACATCTTCTTCTGTTGTCTTTACTGCCTGCACCTGATATTTCAATGTTCCAAGTACTTCCTCAGCAGCTTTGTCTGTGAAGGATGCATCCTTTATATCCTTTGCAATCACCTGTACATCACCATCATCTATCTGGCGGTATACTGTATAGGATACATCTGCATCGTCCAGGGCATCCCAGCTTACTTCCACTTCATCTGCGCTGGTTCTGGCTGCTTTTACATTCTCCACTGCTTCCAGTGTAGTTTCTCCTCCTGGAATGTTTGTGATGCGGTATGTCTTTCCTTTTTCTGTGTCAAAGGAAATCCGATCTTCGCTCACTGCCTGATAGGATACCGGGTTTCCGTCCTCGTCCGTCACAGTTGCAAGAGAAAGTCCATCTGCCTGTACGACTGCCTCTCCACCGTTTCTGGATGTGATCTCCACCTGATACGGTGTCATATTTTCCCAGTCAATGTCTACTTCAAAGTTTCCTCTTGCCACCAGTCCGGACACATGTCCATCTGACCACTCCTGTGGAAGAGATGGCAGAATATTGATGTATCCCATGTTGCTCTGCATCAGCATTTCTGCCACGCCGGATGTATAACCAAAGTTTCCGTCAATCTGGTACGGTGCATGTCCGTCCCAAAGGTTTGGATAAATACCGTTTTTAAACAAAGATTGGATACACCTGTAAGCATCATCGCCAAGACCTGTTCTTGCCCAGGCGTTGATCCTCTGACCGATTCCCCATCCTGTGGATTCATATCCTCTGTCTTTCAAAGATACGATTGCTGCGTCCATATACTCGGCATTGTCCACACTGATCAGATCTCCCGGGAACAGTCCGAGAAGATGGGACATATGACGGTGTCCTCTCTCTCCAATGCTGCCAAGCGTTGTCTCTGTGTACCATTCTTTGATCTGTCCGCTGTCACCGATCTCAATTGGTTTTAATTTGCTTTGTGTCTCTTTCCACTCTGCCACTTTGTCCGCATCCACGCCAAGCACTTCCGCTGCATGAATGGTGTCCTCATAGAGCTGCCAGATCAGGGATTGTTCGTATGTATTTCCTGCTGTGATCGGGCCATGTTCCGGTGAGTATGCTGGTGCGGATACAAGACGTCCATCCTTTTCCATGAGAATGTTGTCATACAAAAGTGCACTCTCTTTCAAAAGCGGGTAAATGTTCTCTCTTAAATACTCTTCGTCACCACTGTACTCATAATATTCATAACAATTCTGTAAAATCCACGGCAGCGCTGCCGGTGACCATCCCCAGCTGAAACTCCATCCAGGGCATGTCCATCCAAACGGCGTGTTCTGTGTGTGGGCGGTGAAACCTTGTCCTTCTTCCACACCAAAATACGTCTGTGCTGTGACTTCTCCTGGCTCTCTGAGTGCATTGATATAATCAATGAGCGGAGTTGCACATTCAAGCATATTTGTGGAATATGTAGGCCAGTAGTTCATCTGAAGATTGACATTCATATGATAGTCAGATCCCCAAGGTACACGGTTGGCATCTCCTACACGGTTCTGCCAGATTCCCTGCAGGTTACTCGGAAGGTCGCCGTCTCTGGAGGATGCGATCGTCAGATAACGACCATACTGGAACAGTAATGTTTCCAATGATCGTGCATCTTCCGCTTTGGCCGCGTCAGTCTTATAATCACTCAAAAGTTCATCCGTCGGCTGTTCCGGGACACTTGTCCCCTGCCCTAAGTCCAAAGACACACGGTCAAAAATTTCTTTGTAGTCTGCCTCGTGGGATTCTTTTACACTGTCATATCCTTTTTCCACTGCATTGTCTACAAAGCTCTTTACTCTTGCATCCAAAGTTTCCTCTGTATCCTCTGTGCGATAGTCAGGATATACATCATCATAGTTCGTGTCTGCCGCCACATAGATGACAATCTCCTCTGCACCTTTGACATCCAAAGATTCCTTGTCCGCGCCCGGCTCTACAGTACCGCCTTTTGCGTCCGCAACCACGAGCTGTCCATTGAACAACATCTGATTATCCTGCATCTGTCCGGAAACAGTCAGCTGATTGTCTGTTACCAGAACTTCTGCATCTTTTCCAAGATTCCGGTCTGTCACACCTTCTGCATTGTCCACAGGAAAGCTGATATTCACGTTCATCTTGTCATCGCCTTTTGCAGTCAGTTTCATTGCCATTACTTGATCCGGATAGCTGACAAAATATTCTCTGTGATATTCTGTCCCATCCTTTTCAAAATCCACGGTGCTGACCGCATTTTTCAGATCAAGCGCACGTTCATAGGATGTGTAATCCCCATCTTGGAATCCAAAGTCCAGATAAATGTCTCCCCAGGACTGATAAGCTCCATATCCATCGCTTGAGCCTACAAGCCTGTTTGCAAGATTCGCTGCCTCATCATCCTTTCCTTCCCGGTAACACTGCTGGATCTGCTTAAAAATATCCGACATAGCCTCACCGTTTGAGGTCGCAATGTTTCCGCCATTGTAGTCCGGTCTTGATGTGGATGGTCCTCCATTCCACAATGTCTTTTCATTGAATGTCAGACGCTCCTCCTGCACATCCCCGTAAATGTTGGCGCCGATGGAACCGTTTCCGATCGGAAGTGTGAGCTGCTGCCAGATATTGTCTTCTTCCGTTGTTCCAAAAGCTCCTGCCATGCCCGGCGTAAGTGTTCCTTCACTTGTCGGCTCATCGAACCAAATCTCCAGGGCATGCTCTTGAGATTTTTCTTCCCTGGCCTGTGTCTTTAACATATCGAACGGCATCAGGGACGCTGCCACAGCAACGGACAGGGCTGCCGCTGCCGCTTGCTTTGCCAGTTTTTTCTTTTTCACGTTTTTCCCTCCTTTATAAATTCTTTCTATACTATTTTATATAAAAAACCTTTTTTCTTATTTGTATTTTTGTTTATTTTTTGTATATTTTTCATCTCTTTTGTATATCAAAAAACTTATAGTTTTTATTTTTTATATATTTGCATATATTTTCTTTATTTTTAGCGTCCGTTTTGCGCTTTTTCTATATGTGCACACAAAAATAGCGGGCAGAATCAACATTCCACCCGCACATTTTATTTTATTTCTTTTTCCGCACAACCAAAGCTGCCGCTGAAATCATAGATAATACGAAAAGTCCTGCAAGATTTGCCGTATCTCCTGTTTTTGCTGATTTTTCTGCTGATACTTTCTTAACGCTGTTTGTTGCTTTCGTTTTCGTATCTGTACCGCCTGCTGCATTCGCCACAACGTCTTCTGCTGCTTTGTCTGTATCTCCTGCCGGCACTGCTGCTGCCACCAGGTTGTCCATTGCACGCTGAAGATCTGCAACTGCTGTTCCTACTGTTTCTTCAGTTGCCGCATCATCTGCATATACCGCCTTTGCTGCTGCAAGCGCTGTTCGCATAATGCCAAAACTTTCTGCATCGTATGCACTTTCATCCAGTGCGGATGCGCTTTGGATCAATGCTCCCAGAAGATCTTTATTTGGTTTGAGTCTTAATTCACTCATCTCTTTGAGAAGATTTTGCCATGCTGTGTTCACTTCATCCTGAGATGCCAGCTCTTCTCCATAGATTTCTTTTGCTTTTGCAAGTGCATCTGCAAATCCCTCCAGGCTCTCCTCAAGATAGAGTCCTGTGTCAATTGCCTCTGCTGCTTTGATCACTTTCTGAAGATCTGCCTTATCTGCTGCTTTGAAGGATAAGTACTGCATCATAGTGATGATTTCTTTCCAGCTCTGGTCGATCATTTCCTGAGTCACTGTGGTATCTCCTGCATTGACTCTGTCAAGGATATTCTGACCATTTTTCACTGCTGCGTTGAATCTGTCTAATACAGAGGAAATCACACCTTCTGTGTCAGCGCCGGCTGCAAGTTCCAGTGCATATTCCAAAACTTTTGTGGAAAGCTCTTCTGGTTCTGTCTGCGGTTTTTCTTCAAATGTTGTTGTGAATTTTGCATCTCCATAGGAAACATGATCGCTCCACTGTTGTGCTCCCGCATCTGCAAAGAGTCTTAATTCTTTCGCTCCCTGTACAGAGAAGGAGATTGCTTTCATCGGAGTATCTACCAGCATTTCATTTTCCTGTCCATCATATGCGATTTCTTCTGCATCTTTGTAGAATGCAAAACGAACACTGGATTCATTTTTCACTGCTGCTTCCTGGTCAATTCCAAAATATGTAGAGAACGTATCTACAGCCATGCCTTCGATGTTGAAATAAATATCTGTTGTTGCATGAGATCCGATTCCTCTTTCAAAGGTGCGGACACTTCCATCTTCTTCCAGCAGCGTGATGCTGTTGTTATCTGTACTTCTGTCATATCGAATCTTATTTTGAGGATCATTTCCCCAGTAAGTTTTGTCTGCATCATATGCAAAGTCGGAGAGATAAATCACTTCCGGAGCCTCTAATGTGAATGTGTATGTTTTCTCATTCTTTCCATCCACAGAAGAAACCACTGCTTTCACAACATTTTCTCCTTTGTAGAAATGAACGCTCTGTTCCAGGCTGCCCTTGCCGGATGCCACTTCTTCTCCATCTACAACCAATGTAATATCAGCGCCCTTTTCTTCTGCTGTAAATGTAAATGGCACATCCTCAGCGAACACTTTTCCTGTATACTCTGTTGTCTGGGAAGTAAAGTCTGTATCCAGAGAAACAAATTTTCCTGCCTCTGCACCTGCCAGATCTGCATTCGTATCATCTGGTTTCTGTACATGGATCACATAGTATTCTGTCAATGCGCCGTCTGCTGCATGGACTGCAACACTGATATCTGTGCTGTTTTCAAGAAGTTCTACTTCTGCCTTATTTCCTTCTGTGCGCTGTCCGTTTGCAGCGATTGCTGTCTTACCGTTAGATGTCACAATCACTTCTGCTGTTTTTGCATCTGCATCATCCAGGAAATGTGTATATTCATGGGCAGATGGGTCAAATCCTTCCAAAGATGCTCCATTGATCTGGATATCTTCTACTTGGATATCAGATACTGTGTTGCGAAGAACAACAAAACGATATACACACTGTGTCACTCCATCTTCTGCTGTCACAAACACTTCCAGTGCATTGATGCCTGCACGAAGATCAATCTCATAGCTGTTATCCTCTGTCTGATCCAACACGGTTCCATTTTGTCTCACCTGCACATCTGCGCCTTCTTCCGGAACAAATGCCAGGGAAACAGTATCAGCATCTGGTGCGCTGACTGCATAATAGTAATCAGATGTCTGGAATTCGCCGAAATTCAGTCTGCTTTCCACGCTCACCAGTCTTGCATTTGCAGATTTCAGATCTTGCGCAGCACTTGTTTCTGCCATCACCGCGTTATCTGCCAGAACAGGATCTGAAAAAGATCCATTGGATAATCCAGGAATTACCACTGGTTTAAAGTATTTGCCGGAGAGTTCATAAGGAACTTCCACAGGATTTCCTTTCATACCTTCTACAAGAACATATTCTCCGTTTTCCTCATCTGCCATCATCCAGCGTACCAGATCATAGTCTTTGTTTTCTCCGGTTGTATCATACTGTGCAGAAAGTGTATTGGTATCTGCATCATAAGTGGTTTCCACGGAAGAAACTTCCGGAAGTACTGCTTCTTCTGCAAATGGCACCTGAACTCCATCCACTGTGAAATCAAGGAAACGGATCTCTGTCACACCGCCGCCGCATGTGCAGAGGATTCCTGCTTTGAAATCGTCTCCAAGTCCTGTGTTTTCCACTGTGCGCACAAGCTGCCAGTCTTGACCATCCACACTGTAGTATCCCTTGATCTCATTTCCGGATTTGTCCAGTCTGAAGTATACCGTCTCTTCAGAAATGTCGGAGGTTCCTGCCTCAGATGGGGAACCTGCTGTCTCTGTGCTCACATTGATATTCGGGTTTCCGCCTGCATGTTTTCTCTGGATTGCTGTATAGTTGTCACTGTCTTTGTAGAAGACAATACCGCCTTCTTCATAGCCGTTTCTTGTTTTTCCGTCCATTCTTACAGTGATGGAAACTTCATCTGCATTCGGCACATCTGTCAGGAAAATATTGGTTGCTCCGTTTCCGGTTGCCCATTCTGATACTCCTGTAGGCCAGATGCTCAAAGAGCCATCCTCTTCATTTAACCGCCATTTTCCATCTACTGGTTTTAAAATTTCATATGCATCTGAGAGTACAATTCCCGCCTCTTTGATCACAATGATCTTGCTTGCTGTCATTCCGTTGGATGCTGCTGCTTTTACTTCCACAACTCCTCCTGCTTTTGCAGTCAGAAGACCATCCTGTGTGATTTGGGCAGCATTTGTGCTCTCTCCTGTTTTTGCATCTGTCACACTGTATGTGAGCGATGGGTCTGTCACATTTTCCGGAAGAACGGATGCTGTAAACTGCATCGTACTTCCGACACCATCCGGCACATCTCCGTCTGAAGTAAGGGAAATGCTTTCCGGATAAATGGTATCTCCTTCTTCACCTACTGTAATGGTCTGGACATTGGACACATATTTTCTTCCATTCATCACAGAGTACGCAGTGATGTCTGCGGTTCCTTTTGAAACTGCTGTCACCATTCCGTCATAGGAGACTTCTGCTACATCCGGATTGCTGCTTTCATAATGGATATCTCCAACTGCAGCTGTCATCTGTCCGTTTCCGATCAGGATTCCTTCGGATTCTCCGATCTGTACATCTGAATTCTGCATGTTGCTGATGGATACATTCATTTTCAGGCCATTGTCATAGGAGTTATTTTCAATGACTACATTTTTACATCCATTAAATCCGTAGAGGTCTGCACCCAGAGTATCTGCCTGCGCCTGCACATCCAGTTTCATTGTCTGTCCTACAGACAGTTCATTCTCCTTTGCACTTAAGTTCAGTTCCACATCCGGGTTAAAACGGTAGATCTTGTTTCCGGAAATCGTGATTCCATCCACACTCTTTGCATCTACTGTTCGGTTTCCTGACTGATAGAAGGTGTTGTCCAGGATCCGGATGTTTTTATGTACTGTACTGTCTGTGGAAACCGTTGGGTTTGTAGGCTCTACAAAGATCGTACCATTTCCGCCACAGCGGTAGAATGTATTGTTCCGGATGAGAACATCTTCCACTCTTCCGGATTCATACCAGCTCTGCGCATCACAGGAAATATAGATTGCTGCCATGGACATGCCCTCAAAGATATTATCTTCGATCACAACCGGCCGTCTTGTTGTCACAAGTACTCCTCTTGTCGGAATCTGTGTGAATGTATTTCCCTTAATGTGCACACTTGGTGTGTAAGTGATGTTCTCTGCCACATACTGACCTGCAACTACTTCTTCCGGAATCGGCTCTGTGAAACGAATCACAGTATCTGTTAGGTTGATTCCCTCACTGCTGTCACCTGTAGGTCCGCTGATCACTTCTTCTACTGTACGCACAGACCCCTCTACAGGAAGCATGTTGCTCTGTCTTGTAAATTCCACTTCATCCCCTGCAGCAAAGCTTGGGAATCCTGCTGTCTGATTGTGGATATAGCGCACAGTTACTTCTCTTCTGTCTTCACTGATATCCACTACCTGCTGGAATGTTCCATGGATATTGATTGGGTCATCATGTGCATTTGCAAAATAGCAGTCCTGTATGTCGATCAAACCTTTACATCCGGACATCTGTACAAAGTCTGCATAACTTGCTGTTGTGCGCCCTGTATTTTCCGGAGCTTTAAAATCCACGTCATTTAAAGTGAGGTTCTCAGAAGTCTGTCCAACCATTCCGAATCCATGCAAATACTGGATATCCAGATTGTTCATCACAACATCTTTGCTCAGCCAGAAAAATGTACCCGGAGTATCACGATCTGTCGGACGCATCTGATAACACATACCTGTTTTTACACTGCCCGGTTTGCTGGAATAAGTAAATTTTACTCTATGGTTTCCAAGATCCTCGATGGATGTTCTGTTATTGAACAGTTCATTGGATCTTGTAGTGATTCCTGTCTCCAAGTCAATGCTCTGAGGATAATTGTTCGGGAATATATTGCTTCCTGTCCAGTAATATTCATCTGTATACGGACTCTTGTCGCTGTACCAGTAAATGTTGTTGTTTTCTACGGAATAATCATAGCATTCCGGGATATACACGGTAGCTGTATTTCCCTCTGTCTCTTCTACTGTGATATCAACAGCCGTAGGAACTGCAAAATCCACAGAAAAATCTTCAAATGTTACGTTCTCACTGCGGATGGATGCAAAAGTTGTCATCTTCCCGTGGAACACAAAATCTGAACCATTTCCATCAATGGTAATATTATTGAGGTCCTCCACCAGGATTCCGATTTTTTTGTTCTTAAAATTCTGATCTGCTCCTACTGTGTTAGATACATAAAGTTCACGCTCTTCTGCTTTATCCGGATAGATTTGATATTCCCCTGTCGGGAAGTCAATGACAATCTCCTCTTTTGGATTTTCTTTCTGAATTTCTGCCGCCTCATCCAATGCTGCTATGATGGCCTTGGCGCTGTCTTTTGCTCCGCCCGGATCCGCGCCGAAATCTGTCACATCAATGACCGTGGCATCTTCATCTGCAGCCTGTGTTTCCAAAGTTCCTGTCACAGACCATGGTGTAAAGCTGCTACCAACAAGAGCTGCTGCAAGGATGCAGGATAGTGCTTTTTTTCCTTTCATCGTTACCTTCCTTTCTGTCTTTTACTTTTGCCGGACACTTCTCCATCTCCGGCACTCTTCAGGCAATATGCCTGATTTACGCCTCCTTTCGTTTACTTTTTTGTCTCAAATCACAATTATTATACTTTTGACAGACTATATAGTCAATATTGATTTGTTGTTTTTGCTGATATTTATCCTCCCTCTTGCTCCGGAACTGTTCGGTAAAATAGTGAATTGCCATTACAAAATTAAGATTTATAATTTTGTCTATTTTGCAAAAATAAAAACAGCCTGCATATTACTCTATACAGACTGTTTCCCTTTTCCCGTTTTTTACTTAAAACTCAAACTTCTTCGCAAAGTATGCTTTCAAATCTTCAATTTTTACTCTTTCCTGTTCCATTGTGTCACGATCACGTACAGTCACTGCACCGTCTTCTTCAGAATCAAAATCGTATGTCACGCAGAACGGTGTTCCGATCTCATCCTGACGGCGATAACGTTTTCCGATATTTCCACGATCATCGTATTCGCAGTTGTACTCTTTGGAGAGCTCTGCAAATACTTTTTCTGCACCCTCGTTGAGTTTCTTGGACAGTGGAAGAACGCCGATCTTCACCGGAGCAATTGCCGGATGAAAGTGAAGGACTGTTCTCTTATCTCCGCCTTCCAACTCTTCCTCGTCGTAAGCGCTGCAGAGGAATGCAAGTACCATACGGTCTGCGCCAAGTGATGGCTCGATTACGTATGGGATGTATTTTTCTTTCTTTTCATCGTCAAAATATGTTAAATCTTCTTTGGATGTCTCCTGATGCTGTGTCAGGTCGTAGTCTGTTCTGTCAGCGATTCCCCAAAGTTCACCCCATCCAAATGGGAATAAGAATTCTACGTCCGTTGTAGCTTTGCTGTAGAAACATAATTCTTCCGGAGAATGATCTCTTGCCTTGATCTCCTCCTCTTTGATTCCAAGAGATTTCAGCCAGTCAAGACAGAACTTTTTCCAGTATGCAAACCACTCTAAATCTGTACCAGGCTCACAGAAGAACTCCAGCTCCATCTGCTCAAATTCTCTTGTACGGAATGTAAAGTTACCCGGTGTGATCTCATTTCTGAAAGATTTTCCGATCTGTCCGATTCCAAATGGAATTTTCTTTCTGGATGTACGCTGTACATTTTTAAAGTTTACGAAAATACCCTGTGCTGTTTCCGGGCGAAGGTAAACCACATTTTTCGCATCTTCTGTCACGCCCTGGAATGTCTTGAACATCAGGTTGAACTGACGGATATCTGTAAAATTATGTTTTCCGCAGGAAGGACATGGAATATTATGTTCGTCGATAAATGATTTCATCTGTTCCTGAGACCAGGAATCCACGCTTTCAGTAAGTTCAATACCGTGCTCCTCGGAAAAGTTTTCGATCAACTGGTCTGCACGGAAACGTTCTTTACATTCTTTACAGTCCATCAAAGGATCGCTGAATCCGCCAAGATGACCGCTTGCTACCCATGTCTGAGGGTTCATAAGGATCGCGCAGTCCACACCTACATTGTATGGATTTTCCTGGATGAATTTTTTCCACCATGCTCTTTTTACATTGTTTTTCAACTCTACGCCAAGATTTCCATAATCCCATGTATTTGCAAGGCCTCCGTAAATCTCAGAGCCAGGATAGACGAATCCTCTGGATTTTGCCAGTGCCACAATTTTTTCCATTGTTTTTTCTACCATGATTCTACCTCTCATTTCTTCGTAATTGTATCATTTCTAAACTCTCAATGTTCTCATTATACCTGCAAGCCCTTTATTTTTCAAGGTACAGCCGCACCTTTGTGTCAGTCTTTCATATCTGCCACAAGTTCCAGCATCTCTAAGGACTTAAACTTCTGATCCACATACACATCCCTGTAGCGCTTTAAAATCTTTCCCAGTCTTTTTAGCACTTCATCCGAAACCACAAATGTGTACAATTTTTCCACCGGAGACGCGACAATATACTGCAGTGTATAAAGGGTCGAATTGTCCAAAGGGATGGCATCCGGTTCTCCCTTTCTGCAGTTTTCGCAAAGAATTCCTCCTCGTCTTGCACAGAAAGCAAATGTTCCTTCCTGTTTTTGACATCCAAGACATGAAAATACCTGCGGTCCTTCCCCGTGGACGGTGATCAGTTTCAGCTCAAATATGTACCGAATCAGCCTGTTGGAAAGATGCGGATTCAAAAGTGCTCGCAAGGACTGGTATAAAAGTTTTAGGGACTCTGTTTCATCTGTGTATTCCTTTGCATAATATCCCGCAAACTCCATAAAATAGAAACCGTAATAGGCAGCCTCCACATCCTCCCTTAATTCCGTAAAATAATTTGTAATCTTTCCCTGCATCAAATTGTAGGAGGATCTTCCCTCATAAAGGGTGAACTCGCCAAAAGAAAAAGGGTTCACGATTCCCAAAAGATGACTTGTCGGCCTTCTCGCCCCTTTTGCAAAAGCAGAAATCTTCCCCTTTTCTTTTGTCAGCAATACAATGCGCCTGTCAAATTCTCCAATCGGCGCGGAGGATAACACCATCCCTGTCACTGTTACTGTCTGCGTCACTTTCTAACACCTGCTCACTTTTGTCTCTTTCTTCATACCGGTCCATGACTTCTCCTGCGATCTGCATCCCCTTATAGAGCAGATAATCGTCAACCAGCCCGCTTTTCATAAATTCGTCCCAGTATTTTTCTTCCATCGTAATCACCTCTAGCATTAGGTTTTCCGATTCCTTCTCTTTCATACTGGTGGATCTTTGCCAATTCTTCTGCCTTGCATTACTCTTCGTCTTTACGGTAGCCAAAGTTTTTGATCAAAAAGTCACTGTCTCTCCAGTCTTTTTTTACTTTGACCCAAAGTTTTAAGTTTACCTGGCAATCCAGCATTTTTTCAATTTCAAATCTTGCTGTGCTGCCGATTTTTTTCAGCATAGAACCTTGTTTTCCGATGATGATTCCTTTGTGGGAATCTCTTTCACAGATAATTGTAGCGTCAATGTCCATCACTTTTTTTCTCGCCTTCATCTGGTCAATACACACAGCGATACCATGTGGAATTTCTTCGTTCAGACTGTGCAAAGCCTTCTCTCTTATAATCTCCGCCACAATTTGGCGTTCCGGCTGATCCGTCACGGTATCCTCATCATAGAACATCGGCCCGTACGGGAGATATTTGAAGATCACACGCAAAAGTTCCTCTGTATTGTCGCCGCATCTTGCGGATACCGGAACAATCTCCGCAAAATCATAAAGCTTTCGATACGCGTCAATGATAGCGAGGATTTCTTCCTTTTTCACCATGTCCACTTTATTGATAACAAGGATCACCGGGGTCGTCACTTTTTTTATCTGCTCTACAATGTGCTTTTCACCTGCTCCTATGAATGTGGCCGGCTCCACGAGCCAGAGCACCACATCCACCTCATTGAGCGTGCGTTTTGCCACATTGACCATGTATTCGCCAAGCTTGTTTTTTGCCTTATGGATTCCCGGCGTATCCACAAACACGATCTGGCCTTCCTCTCTTGTAAGGACGGTCTGGATCCTATTTCTCGTTGTCTGTGGTTTCTTTGATGTGATGGCAATCTTTTGCCCGATGAGATAATTCATCAAGGTTGATTTCCCCACATTCGGCCTTCCAATCAGTGTCACAAATCCGGATTTTAAATTTTCCTGCATTCTATCCTCCATTAAAATAAATCTTTTGTCTCTTTAAACAATTCTTTTTCTTCTTCGATCTTGCTCTCACTGCCGATGACGCAAAGCTGATCTGCATCAAGCACTGCCTTTACAATATCTGCAAGTTTGCGGATATCCTCCTGTCCGGCTTTTAAAACCTGTTCTCTCTCAAGACGGATTACTTCTTCACTTACATGGTTCATGTAAAGGTTCATGGAACGGTCCCCTTTTGCCGCCGGAGTCAATGGCTGGTCCATATTGCTGATCGTTCCGATAATATATTTTACCATGTCCCTTTCATCCACAGCGAAGTTTCTAAGGTAGTCCACCACGCCTTCGTACACTTCCAAAGTCTTCTTAAGGTTTGGATCCCGGTAAGATACAAGATATCCGTCCCCGATACGATTGAAATTGCTCATACATCCATAGGCACCGCCTTTGACACGGATATTCTGCCACAGGTAGTCATAGCTTAAGATTACTTTCAAAATCTGCAAAGCTCCCGTGTACTCGCATCCTGCGTCAATAAAGTTACCGCACCTTGCCACATACTGCACTTTTGAAGATGTGCGGAATCCTTCATTTTTCTTTTCACACACCAGTACGCAGTGTTCTTCTTTGATCGGCTCTGTGTGAAGGCTCGCTTTTAGATTTCCAATCCAGGTTTCCATTCCTTCAAGCCCTTCTTTTGCAGATGTATAACTGAGCATCAGATTTTCCGGGCGGAAGATCATGATGGAAAGTTTTCTCAGCGTCTCCTTTAAGTTCTCTTTCTCCTCCTCAAAATGTTCCTCTAAGTAAGTGACTGTGCGGTAGAATTCAATTCCGTTTGTCATGTCTTTATATTTGGAAAGAGGGGATTCGTATGCAAGAGCACGCATCACTGCGACCGTATGTCCGGAAGATAAAAACTTCATCTGCAGTCTGGACTTGGTAGTCGCCAAAATCTCCAAGAGTCTCTTTTCATCACTAAGTTTGGACTCCATAAGAATCTCCTGCATCATCTCAAATGCTTTTGGCATCTGAGAGTACAGCGCTTTTGCCTTCACCTCAAAGGTTGCTTTAAACTCTTTTTCTTTCGCTTTCTCTACATTTGGATAAAGCTCCAGTGATGTTCCGATTCCTCCGGTATTGACATTGATTTCATTGAACAATTCTGCATAATCATAATGTGTAGTGTCGATGATTCCAAGTACTCCCTGAAGAATTCCCACATACGGCAGCATCTCTTGCGGTACACCGGACAGATCAAACATCAATTCCAGATATCCGATTCCGTTTGTCTCAATCTCATGATGGACGATCAGCGTATCTGCCATGTGGATTTCTTTATTGCGGATCGGCTCAATCTCCATGCCAATATCTTCTCGTTTTAATACCGGAATCTTCTCCAAGTCTTCTTTTGCGGACGGCTCTTCCTGATATTCTTTCAGCTGTCTTGTGGCCTGCACAAGTTTCTCCACTTCTTCTTTGGAGAGACTTTCTTTGTAGGCTTTCAATTTTTCTTCCAGCTCTTTTTCCATCCTTGCGGTTCTTCCCTGCTCCGGTTTTACGATCACGATCGCACCATGCGTGTTGGAAAGAAGGTAGGTCTGGATCAGCTCTTCATAGTAGCCCGTCCCCACTTTCGCCTTCAAAGTCTCAAAAGTCTCAAGCGCCTGCACATGAATGAACGGTTTCTCGTCATCGTAAAGCCAGCTGTCGAAAATCTGCAGCCCGTACATCAGCCCCTTCGGATAATTGCCAAAATCCGCCTCACGATATCGGAATTCATAATAATTCAATCCAGCCCTCAACGCCTTCTCATTGACACCGTTTTTGACAATCTCGTTTAATGTCTTTTCAATGATCTCCACAAACTGCTCTTTTTGTTCTTTGTTGGCATTTTTCGCAATAATGGAAAAAATCGGCTGATAAATACCGTTGTCATAGGAACCCAAAATATCCTTTCCGATTCCCGCATCAATCAGCGCTTTTTTCAGAGGCGCACCCGGAGCGGACAAAAGTGCATAATCCAGAATCTGGAATGCCAGATACAGCTCCTTATCAAGGCTTGTTCCAATGACTTTATTGTAGGAAAGGTACGTATTGTCCTCCAAAGATTCACTGCTGGAAATAGAGTATTCCATCTCCACCTCTTTTACCTTATCAAATGGTTTCTGGAATGCGATTGCGGAATCAATCTCCTCTTTTTCATACAGGTGCAGATAATTTTCATCCAGCCAGTTCAATTTCTCTTCCATATCCATATCTCCGTAAAGGTAAATATAGCTGTTGGACGGATGATAATATTTTTTGTGGAATGCAAGGAACTGCTCATACGTAAGATCCGGAATCACTTCCGGGTCCCCGCCGGACTCATTGGCGTACGTATTGTCCGGGAACAGTGTATTTAAAATCACTCGATCCAAAACACCCTCCGGAGAAGAAAACGCTCCTTTCATTTCATTATATACAACCCCATTGTATGTCAGCGCATCCTCCGAAGACTCCAGATTATAGCTCCAGCCTTCCTGTCGGAAGATTTCATCGTGTTCATAGATATTTGGATAGAACACTGCATCCATATATACATGCATCAAATTCTGGAAATCTTTGTCATTGCAGCTTGCAACCGGATACACAGTCTTGTCCGGATAGGTCATGGCATTCAGAAAAGTATTTAAAGAGCCTTTGACCAGCTCCACGAATGGATCCTTGACCGGAAAGTTTTTGGAACCGCAAAGCACAGAGTGCTCCAAAATATGCGGAACTCCGGTGCTGTCTTTTGGCGGTGTACGGAAACCAATGGTAAAGACTTTATTGTTGTCATCATTTTCCATCAAAAGCACCCTTGCGCCGCTTTTTCTATGACGCAGAAGGTATCCTTTTGACTGAAGGTCGGGAATTGCCCTCTCCTCGATCAACTCATATGCTGGTGTATGTTTTATATTCATCGCAAAACCTCCTGTGCTGTTTTCAACTAAATGATCACGATATGAAATATTCATATCATAGTATTATACCATTTCCTTGGTTGGAATACACCATATTTTACCTTGAATTTTTATCTGCTGTAAAGGAACACAAAATCTTTCAATAGAAAGCTATCGCGATTTTCTTAACCTCAGTGAATTTTAACCCCATCTTTTCCTTCAAAGAAATCCTCTTTCTTGACCATCTCATAAGACATATCACTGTTCTGCTCTACATAAAACCAACCACCTGCATCCATCAAATAGTATTCATCCAGATTCTTCACTTTCAATTTCTTTGGTTTCCTATCTTCAAACCAGAAATATTGAAAATCTTCCCCGCCCTTTTCTTTGTAGATCACACAGTCCGAAAACATTCTTGGAAACTCCTGACAGTCTGCAATCTTCTCAAAAACTCCATCCTTGTATTCGGCAGCTGCATAGGAAAGATTCTCCTCTGTCCCCCGCTGTCCCTGTGGAGATAAAACCACAAAAATCCTGTCCCCGTATACACTTATTTTGTCAACCTGCCATCCATCCAGATTCATAAATGTTTCCTTGTATTCTCCGGTTTTCAAATCATACTCATAATAATGCACCTGTCTATTTGTCTCTTCATAGTTCGTTCCATCAAATTCCTTTTCAAACCAACTATATATTAAGTAGAGCTTTTGACTGTCAGCTCCTAAAATTTCAAAAGAACCATTGTAATGTTTCTGTTCTTGCAAAAGAGGTCTTATTTCTCCCGAATCCAACTCTATTTCGTATAAATCGGAAACTGTCATAGAACTCTGTGTTGTAACGCCATTTTCTTTTTTTAGTTCAGCTTTATTTCCTGTCACATACACTTTTCCGTCTTTTACGGCAAAGCTATATATCACCATACCCGGAACCTTTGCAATCTTCTTCTGCTCTCCTCTGTTTAATTCCGACTCTATCAAAAAATTGCCGGGTTCCTCTATATTTTCATCATCTCTCTGAAATAAATACAGTTTCTCATCCCATACAAATCCAGTCACGCCGCCTAAATTCGTTTTGATATAGGCTGCACATTTTTCTTCATCCAAAGTATTCTCATCCCATGACTCATGTTTGCAATTTGGCTTAGTGCACACGATTGCATCCTGCTTTACACCATAATCAAAAAAGTATAAGAATCCTTCCGAATCCACATGATAAAATCCTGTCGGGCTCTCAATCCCCATTGCGCCATAAGATGTATAAATTCCATTGTCCAATTTTTCTCTCTTGGAAGGTTTGTCTGTATCCCCGGTACATCCGGCAATCCAGAATAACATGATAAAACACAAAAAAACTCCTATTCTTTTTTTCATTTGATTCACCCCCTACTGTCCGTTCTTTTCCTGCCATTCCTTCAACTGTCTGTTTGTTTCCTCCACAATTTTTCCCATCCCCGCATCATCCACTTTGGAAACAATTTCATCTATCGCTTGATCTGTGTTTTCCACATTCAATGTGTACAACTTCCACTCCAATGTCTGATTCTTCTCTTCTTCGCTTGTGATAACAGCATCGTATATCTGATTTACCTTCTTTACTTCCTCTGCAATTGGCCTGACGTCCATCCGAAAACCTCTTGGCAGATTTCCTTCATATTTTTCATGATATTCTTTTGCATAAGCTAACTTATCTTCGGACATTGTCGGTGTAGAATAGGTGATCATTGGGTTTGTATACTGATAGCCAAAGTATCGTGTAATGATATTACTCTGCTGTTTTACTATTGCCTTTCCTTCTTCGTCAAGCGAATAATCGGTTCCCCGCTCTCCAAATTGGATTAAATTTGCAATCTCTTCATCCGTAAACAAGCGGACCAGAAAATCCTCTGCATATTGCCTGTTCTTACTCCAGGACGCAATTCCGCTTTTGTTATCTCCCCAATAAGGATCTACATTGTCTTGCTCTATATTTGGTACGACATACAAAGTTTCTTCTTTTCCATTATTCTCTGCCTTTACCTCGTATCGCTCCATTCTGTAATTCTCCATTGCATATTCATCTGTCACGATACACTTTTCATTGTTCGTTGTTTCAAATCCTAGAATTTTCAGAAGTCCTTCCTGTTTCCACTGCCACATTTTTCGCATATATTCCCGGTATTCTTTTGTGTCCAGCAAATTGATAAATCCAGTATCTTCCCGGTATCCTAATACAGGACAGGAGGAGTTTATCCAGTATTTTCCCTTTGTATAAATGCTCGTTCCCCTAACTTGATAAGGTGCAAAGCCTGTCTTTTCTTTTACTTCGCGAAACATCTGTTCATTTTCAAAAATATCCGCAGAAAGTTTTTTCGGATCAATCCCAATTTCCTGCAATGTATCTTTTGAATAAACCGTTGCATCAATCATCGGAAACACTGCGGAAATACCATACGTTTTTCCATTGATTCTTGCATTTTCCAAATCTTCTTTTGGAATCACTTTTTTGAGTTCTTCACCCGCATCTGATTCAAGCAGTTCATCTAATGAACTTAATATTTGGTTCTCTGCACATTCTTTGTATAGTTCCACATTTTGTTCCGGCGCCTCTGTATTGATCAATCCCCCTAAAATAGTGATGACATCTGCCTGTTTCCCCTGTGACTTTTTCTCTTTCAAAATATCTACTTCATTTTTTCCGGTTTCCGCTGCTATAGGTTCAATTTCAACTTCATAGCCCACCTTTTTCTCATCCAAAATGACATTGAGTTTTTCTTCATAGTTTTTAAAGGTTTCCTCTGCTGTCATCATTTCAAATCCTGCTGGACAGGTGACATTCCATACCACCTTCTGTTTCCCCGGCAGTTCTTTTTGGCATCCTATCATCCCTGTCACACAAATCACCAAGAATAAAATCAAACATCCTTTCTTTTTCATTTACACACACCTCCCATCCAAGAAACCAGTTGATTACCCTCTATATTAATAAACACAACTCAACTTCAATCTTTTTCACAGAAGATTTTGTAAAATTCCTTATTGCGGCGTGCGCATCCTCCCGGAGGGTTTTATTCTAATAGGAAATCGAAATTTCCTGTAGAATAAAAAAAGGACACTGACAATACAGCATCCTTTCCAACATTCAGATTTTATTATTTTCTTCTCTTTCCGGCAACTGCCATTCCAAAAACAGCTGCAGAAATCATTGCCATCAGTGCTGATGTGGCTGCTTTCGCCTCATCTCCTGTTTTAACACTTTTGACTATTTTTTCATCTGCGGCGCTTTTCTTTTCTGTCTCTGTTGTTTTGGCAATCACCTCTTGTTTTGCAACAGGCGCCTCTTTCTCGCCCTTTACGGCAACCAGACCTTTCAGGGCTGACTCTAAATCTTTCTGCGCTTTTTCCACTTCTTGAAGTTCTGCGCTCTCATCTTCCATTACCGCCACCGCTGACATCAATGCTGTCTGCACTGCACGGTAGCTTTCCGGCTCAAACAAATCCGGTTTCAATCCCTGCGCTGTCTTCACAAGTTTCTCCAAAAGAGATTTGTCCGGTTTCAGTCTCAGCTCACTCATAGCCTTCAGCAAGTTCTGCCATGCACTGTCCACTTCCGCCTGCAAAACATCCTCGCTCTGCACAGTTTCATACGCATCCTTCAAAGCCTGTTCAAAAGCAGCTTTTCCTTCCTCCATATACAATGTCAAATCAATACGGTCTGCTGCCTCAATTACTTTTTTAAGCTGTGTCTTATCTCCGATCTTAAAAGATAAATACTGCATTGCCTCGATCAGATTTTTCCAGCTTTGATCTACTTCACTTTGTGTAAGAGTCTCATCGCCTTCCTGCGCTCTCTTTAATGTATTTTGCGCTTTTGCATATGCCTGCTCAAATTTCCCCGCAACTGATGCGATCACATTGTCTGTATCCACGTTTTTTGCAAGCTGCAATGCATATTCCAAAATCGCGGTGGAAACAGTTTGTCCCGGCTCTTCACTTCCATCGTCAAATTCTTCCAATGGTTTTACTTCGATGCCATATCCCCTTGCATAGCTCTCCGCATAACTTTCTTCTTCTGCATACACCGTGATTTCCTGTGGATTTCTAAAAATTTCTTTTCCGATAGAAGTAACACTCGGAGGTATCAACACCTCTTTTACATGTGGGTTTTCATAAAACAGTGTTTCTCCTAATGTCGTCACACTGCCCGGAACAGCAAATTTCTCATCCTCTTTTCCTGCCGGATAGACAAGAAGCTCTTTTTTGTCTTTATCATAAAAAACGCCGTCCTCAGAAGAAAAATATGCATTTTTTTCATCCACCACAATCTCTTTTAAACTTGAAAACATTTTGAAATTATAACCGGAATCTAAATTTTTAAGTGTTGCCGGAAATACGATCTTTTCTACATCTGATGAAAAATAAAACATATTCTGTGAAATACTGCTTACCGGCAAGCCCCGGAAACTAGATGGTATCACCCACTCTTTTTCCTCTCCAAGGTATGCGTCAACCGCAATTCCATTATTATATGTAAAGCGGTAGTCTCCCTCATTGACTCTGATACTGTCACTATAATACGGTCTGTGTGTTTTGCTGAATTCCTCTACGGTCTCCCCAAAAGTTCCCCATGTGCTGTCCACAAAAATCCATTCTCCATCCGCATATGCCATATTCCAGGCATGTCCTCCCGCAATAGAATCTCCATTTACCAAAATACATGGGATTTCAAGATAAGACAACATTGCTTTCACTAAGTTGGAATATCCCTGACAGATTGCCACCTTTTCTTTAAATACTGTATATGGATTTTGGTCTGTTCCCTCATAGCTATATCGCACATTCTCGTGCACCCATTTAGAAATCCTATATACCTTTTCGTACTCTGTCTGTGCTCCATCCACAATCTCTTTCGCTGCAGCACCGATTTCTTCAAACTGCTCCGGAGTAATAGTCAAAATAGAGTAATCCACCAATGTTTTTTCATCCATAACCGAAAGCATATCCAACACTTCCTGATTATATCCCTTTACATGTGGAAGGGTCATTTCAGGTGGCTCCTCGTAAGCCAATGCAGTCCCCACAAAACCTGCTGCAAGTGAAAATACCATACAGACTGCAACTACTAATGATACAAACTTTTTCATATTTCTCGTTTCCTTTCTCTAAATTTTGTTCTATCATAACACTATTTTTATATTTTATACAACAAAAATTTAGATTTAGATATCTTTTTTCCAAATCCTCAGGCTAAACAAGAACATCACGATCGCACCACTGATGGACTTTCATAACATATATAATTCATTAGAAAAGTATCAGATTCAGAGCAGATACAAAAAGAGCAGTTCTGAGTAAAATCGAACTGCTCTGAATGTGATTCTTTTTAATTGTACCAAGTTGCGGATGTTCAGCCAGCACGCTTATGGGAATCGTATCTTTTTCAGGGGCTGGAAAAGTGCATATTTCCCATAAAAACCTGGTATATTGGACACGTTTTTGCCAGCAGACAGATTTTTGGGCATGCTCCGCAGACCTTCCATTGGGAGGTCTTAAAAAATCGATATGAAAAAATCCATGCTTTATGGGAAAGGAGCATAGCTCCTCCCCAGCTGTTGCATGGCAGCGTGTCCGCATTGCGGACAAACAGCCAGGTCAATGGCCCATACGGCTTTGAGCAGTTCTGCCATGGATAAACCTGCGTAGCGCTGGCGGAACCGCTGCTCTCCCTGGATCCGGAAGATCATTTTCAGGTTCCTGGATTTCATTCGGTTATTAAGGAATCCATAATACCGGATCTTCTGGAAACCGAAAGGAAGTACATGCATCAGGAAACGGCGGATAAACTCTTCGTGGCTGAGTGTGATCTGGCGCTTGGGATCAGTGGGTTTCTTTCCTCTTGCAGAGAAGGTCACTTCTGTTTCGGTAACAGAAAGGATCCTGTTGTTGGAGAGTGCAACTTTGTGAGTATAGCGTCCCAGATACTCAATGGCATTGCCAAATCCGTTGAAGGTCTCTTTGATGTATGGGCACCAGTCCATTTCATAAAGGCTGTTTTTCCACTCTTTCCAGTGATAGGAATTACGCAGCTTTTCGCAGGAAGAAGAAAATACGAGTGAGCCGCTTTTATAAAGCGAGGAAAGGTGAGCCATATATTTTCCTTTAAATTTGTCCCTCAGTACTTCTGTGCGGATAAAAAAGTTTTTGGAGGATTTTCGGATCTTCCCATCTTTCGTAAGCCCGCCACCGGAAACAATGCAGTGCATATGCACATGGTAATCCAGTTCCTGGTTCCATGTGTGCAGTACCTGGATGATACCGGGTGTTGCTCCGAGCCACTTCTTATCGGCCGATAATTCCAGAAGTGTTTCTGCGCAGCATCTGTGCAGCAGCCCATACAGCAGTTTTTGATTGCAGTAAATGAGAGGGTTTAACTGATGGGGGAGCGTAAACACGACATGAAAGTAAGGGGAATCAATGACCTCAGCTCTTCGTTTATCCACCCAGAGTTCTTTCAGGACTGCCTGGCAGTTTGGGCAGTTGCGGTTTCGGCAGGAGTTGTTATGTATTTCCACGTGCCCGCAGTCCGTACACTGGCTAAAGTTTACACCAAGCCTGCCGGATTTACAGTTTAAGATGGCATGCGCGGCTTTGCGCTGTACATCAGACTGAAAGCGGCTCTGTTTAGAATGTCAGTATAGGACTGTTCAAAAACCTGCCGGATCTTGTAACTACTCATGATAAACGCCAGCCATACGATCCAGGGGACTGACCACCTGCCGGATGGAACTGCCTGAAAGATGGAGGTAGATCGTGGTGGACTGGAGGGATTTATGTCCCATGAGAGCTTTTATGGTAAGCAGATCCGTTCCATTTTCATATAAGTGTGTACCAAAAGCATGACGGAAGGAATGACAGGTAAGCCTGCGTTCCCATCCCAGTCTGTCCTCATGGGCATGGATGTGCCTGGAAAGAAAAAAGGTATCAATGGGACGGTCTTCACCGGACTGCTTTGGGAAGAGGTATCCCCTAGGCTGGTTATATTTAAACCAATACCGCGTCAAAAGGTCAAGAGCTGTTTTTGAAAGGATGGCATACCGGTCATTTCTGTTTTTCGAGTGAGTGATGTGAAGACGCATATTTTTACGTTCGACATCATCATAGCGGAGGCGGCAGACTTCTCCGACGCGAAGACCGGAAGAATACATGAGGGCGACCATAGTTTTCGGTTTCAGATCAGGCATGGAAGAAATAAACTGCCAGGTTTCTTCTTTTGAAGGAACGAACGGAAGGTATTCATCAAACCTGCGCATAGGGAGCTGAGTATCATCCCATGGTTTATGAAGAGCATAAAGAGTGAAGAAACGCAGCTGAGAAATGGCGCAGTTGACTGTACGATCCGAAAGGTTTCTGGATTTCTGGAGCCAGCGGATGTAATCACGGAGCTCATCCCATGAAACGTCTTCTGGCAGTTTATGGAGAAAGTTTGTAAGGTAATGCAGATAAGCCCGGATGTAAGTGCAGTAATTTTTAAGAGTATGGTCGGTAAGACCGCGAAGGGAAATCATTTCCCTGAAAGAATCTAAATATTTGTCCATCGTAAAATCTCCTTTGAAATGTAATAAGTTGAAATAAGAAACACTGTTACAATTCAAAAGAGGTGGTGGACGAATAAAAAATTTTTCAGATATGTAGTTGTTGAGAATGAAAATCCATGATAAAGTAGACATAGCAGTTTTTTTCTATATGTTATTGTTAAGGTAGGGGTATCTCAACAATACAACATATATTCAAAAACTGCTACTTTTTTTGAAAAAAGTGGCGAAAACATGTACATGGGGCTAGCCGTCGCGCTAGCGACTTGGTACAATTATAAAAAAACATTGTATCCTTTTTGTATAAATGTTGTATCAAACTATACACGCATGTCTGATTCTAAATCCCCAAAATTTTCTGACTTGTTTGTTTTATGCGCCTCTATTTTCACATTTTATACTGGTCTTTGCATTTGTATCCTGATATAATTTTTTATATACAACTATCTAATACGAGTAGGGGGGATTTCTATGATATTGAAACTTATGGATATCACAAAAAAATATGGGGATAAAACCGTACTGGATCACATCAACCTTACCCTGACTCCGGGTATCTATGCCCTCCTTGGTCCGAATGGAGCCGGAAAGAGCACCTTGATGAACCTGATCACGCAAAATCTTGTTCCAACAGAAAGTTCGATTCTTTATGATGACCAGGATATCCAAAAACTGGGAAAAGACTTTCGCTCCCTTTTGGGATTTATGCCGCAGCAACAGGGATTGTACGAAACTTTTACTGCCAATCGTTTTCTCTCCTACATCGCCTCCTTAAAAGGCATGGATAAAAGAACAGCAAGAAATGAGATTCCACGCGTCCTCTCTCTTGTCAATCTAACAGAACAGGCGGATCAAAGAATCAGCACCTTTTCCGGAGGTATGAAACAACGTCTGCTGATTGCCCAGTCCATCATGGATAATCCCAAAATCCTGATACTGGATGAGCCTACTGCCGGACTGGACCAAAAGAACGCATTCGCATCCGGAACATTGTCTCCGAGATTGCCAGCGATAAAATCGTCATATTCGCAACACATGTTGTTTCTGACATCGAACACATTGCAAAAGAAGTAATCCTGATCCGCTCAGGCATAATCTTACGTCAGGAGAGCCCGGACACTCTCACAAAGGAGCTGTCCGGAAAAGTGTTTGATCTGAAACTGACCGAAGAACAGCTGCCCGCAGTAAAAGAACAATATACAATCCGGAATATTCTGCAAAAGGATTTGTACTGGTCAAGCATTTTTGTAACACTTTGTTCGATAAATATCTAACTGTAACGGGCCTCCATTGGTGTTAAATAATTATTGTAGGAATGAGGCCGAACATAATTGT
>NZ_NFKJ01000017.1 GCF_002160325.1 Lachnoclostridium sp. An181 | reverse complement strand
GAAGAAGCCTCTTCTGAAAGGATGTTTAGAATTATCCTTCTGTCTAATCAAAAAAGAATAAGTCTGTAAGCTGTTTTATGCTTACAAACTTATTATACGAGGAGGAAAAAGAATGAAAAAGAAAATGTGGAATCGATTTGTCGTTGGAACCATTTCGGCTGGAATGCTGTTTTACGGAATGTCTGCTGGAATGATGGGAACAGTATCCGCTATGCAGGCGCAGGACACAAAGTTAAGCGGTAAGATTACATACAGCCGGATCGATATGGATGAAGAGCCCCAGGAAGGTGCGGCGGAAGTGGAATTTGCAGAAGCAGAGTCGGAAGAGGTTGCAAAGACCGGAGAATATAGACTTGTGAAAAACGGTTCCCAAGGCCATGGCAATACGCATATTTATTTTTCTCAAAAGGGCTCTGCTGAATATGAATTTACGGGAGATGCAATTTCCGTATATACAAAGAGCGGAAGCGGAGCGGGGATTGCCAATATTTATCTGGACGATGTCTTGGTGGCTACGGATGATCAGTACAGTGCTGCCGAGCAATTCAACAGACGGGTATATACAAAAGTATTTGAAGAAACAGGGACGCATAAGATCCGCATAGAAACAAGCGGAGAGAAAAATGTGGCGGCATCGGGAATAACACTCAATGTGGACTGTTTTAAAGTGTTCCGGTTAAACTCCAGAAATACGGAGATCAATTCTTTGAAATACAGCATCAATGGTGGAGAGCCAGTCGATGTCCCGGATTTTTCCGCTGATACGGATTCTTATGTGGTAAAATTACCGGCAGCAACAACAGGAGACATTCTTTTGAGCGCAGAAACAGTATGTGCAACTACGACCGCAAAAGCAGTTCCTGTGCAGATTGTAGATGGAACTGCCAGGGCAGAGCTGAAGGTTACGGCGCAGGAGGGCAATACAAAAACATATACGGTTGTCTTTGAAGTGGAGACTCCGGTAAAAAATATGAACCTGTCAAAAGATTTTCTGGCGCCAAAAGATGGGACATGGGATCATGTCAATGACCATAAGATATATTTTGGAGAATTCGATAATGAAGGAACCATGATGCCTGTTTTGTATCGTGTGCTTAGGAAAGGCGATGGAATGGGGCAGACAGTTGAGACGGGAGATACGCTCTTTCTTGACTGCCAGGATGTTTTAAAGGAAATGCCGTTTGATGCGGATGATAAACCCAATGAAGGTCAGGAAACCGGGAAACAGTGTGAATTTGGAGGCAGCGACCCGGATATTTGGCTGAATGGAGAATTCTATGAGGAGAGCTTTTCAGAAATAGAGAAATCTGCTATAGCGAGCACAAATCTTGAGGCATCTGATGGAAAGTATGGATTAAATGATATGGACGCAGTCTGGTTTTTGGATTTTGCAGCCCCGGAAAGAAAAGTATTTATGCTCAGCGCTATGGAAGCAAATCTGCTCTATCCTCATGATCCGGACAGAGACAAGTTAAGTGCGGAACGGGCAAAAAAGAGTGTGTTTGAAGTGGAGTATGGTGACAGATATTGGCTGCGGTCATCGGATTGGTACGAGCCGGATTTTGTCGGATGGGTTGCCTGGAACGGAAGTATTGGAACGGAACTTGTCTGGAATACAAGGGAACAGGGAGTAAGCCCGTCTTTGAACCTGGATTTGTCCAATGTCCTGATGGTTTCCTCTGTTGAAATAGATAAAACAAAGGAGATTTCACCGGTTGCTTTGGATCCTGATACAAGGGAGTGGAAACTGACCTTGCTGGACGCTGGGAAAACAGTAAAAATTGCAGATGGAAAAGACGTTACCGTCAATGGGAATACCGTAGTCATTCCATACACATACACAGACAACAATACCGATGTGCCGATCAATCAGATATCGATTATGATTACAGATAAAGATTATCGGAAAGATAATGCACAAATTCTCTATTATGGAAAGCTGGACACAGAACTTGCCGAAAATGGTACCGGGACATTTACTTTACCAGAAGACCTGCAGGCAGGAGCAAAAATATATATGATGGCAGAATGTGCAGGGGCGGAAAGAGAGAGCGATTATGTTTCTAAACCAGTGGAAATCACATGGACGCAATCGGGTGAAACCGTTTCCACTGCAGTGCTGGAATATGCGCTTGAACTTGCAGATAAGGCGGACACAGAAGGTGTGATCACATCTGTGGCAGAAAGATTTGAGGACTTGAAAGCCCAGGCGCAGGAGATCCTGAAAAGAGCGGAGTCAGGAGATGAGACTCTGACACAGGAAATGGTAGACCGGACATGGGAAGACCTGATAAACGTGATGCAGTATCTTTCCTTTAAACAGGGGGAGAAAGAAGATCTTGCCAAAGTCATTGAGATGGCAAATACCCTTGATTTGAGCAAGTATCTGGAGGCAGGACAGGATGCATTCAATGTATCCCTGACAGCTGCCAAGGCCGTTTATGCAGATGGGGACGCAATGCAGGAGGAAGTGGACAATGCATGGAGAGCGCTTTTGAAGGCGATGAGTGATTTGAGACTAAAACCAAGCAAGGATGTACTTAAGGCATTGATCGTTTCTGCCCAGACGATCAATCTTGCCAATGTTACAGGGGAAGATGCGCGAATGTTCCGCTCAGCCCTTGCAGATGCAAAGAGTGTGTATGCAAATGAGGAGGCCACAAAGGCAGAAGTTGGGATGGCAATTGAGAACCTGCAGGCGGCAATCGATAAAGTGATCGCAAATGCAGGAAAACAAACAGACAAAACAGATGCGGCAGATAAAACTGTAAATGTACAGGCAGAGGACAGTAAAACAGTTACAAAAGCGTCGGCAGAAAAATCTTCAAAGACAGGAGATGCCGCAAATGCAGCAGTGGCAGCGGCCGTATCACTAACAGCAGGAGTCGCTGTTGTCGCAGCGTTTCGCAAGAAAAAGGTGTGATTCCAGGTAAATGGATTGCACAACATCTTAGTTGGATGAGAAAAAGAGTCGTCTGATTTTTGGGCGGCTCTCTTTTTTGCTTTACAAGAATAAAGGCGTGTACTACAATAAAAAATATATGGAAATATATACAGGGAGGGTTTGACAATGGCAATCACAAGACAACAGGCACACGAAATATTGTTGAAATACATGCAGGGTGAAAATTACATCCAGCATTCCTATGCAGTCGAGGCCATCATGAAAGGTCTTGCAAAAAAATTAGCGCCGGATCAGGTGGAATATTGGGGAATCTGCGGACTCCTTCATGATCTGGATGAAGAACAGTGTGACTGGCAGCACGATATGAGCGTGCATGGACCGACATCTGTGGAGATTCTGAAAAAAGAAGGAATCGAAGACCCGGTTCTTTTTGATGCGATCAAGGCTCACAATCCAAAGTGCGGGATGAAGGCAAAGACAACACTGCAGTATGCGCTTTTGGCAGCTGATCCGATGAGTGGCTTTGTAAAAGCTGTTGCCCAGATTTATCCGGATAAAAAACTGGCCAGTGTGAAGACAAAATCTATCTTGAAACGTTTTAATGAACTTCGCTTTGCGGCCGGGGCGAACAGGGATTATATGGAATCCATCGAATTTACCGGCATTTCACTGGAAGAGTTTGCGCAGATCGCAAAAGATTCCATGCTGGAGATTGCGGACGAGCTGGGATTGTAAACATGTTTGAGAATATGGTAAATATGCAGCTTATGATGTTTTCATTTGTTGCAGTGGGTTATCTGATCCGCAGAAAGGGAATTGTCAGTACAAGGGGGCGCCAGGACATGGTGGATCTTTGCATTTATGTGACTCTTCCCTTTAATATTTTCTGTGCATTTCAGATGGAATTTGAGTGGAATATGCTCCTGGCGTGGGGAGAGATCCTTCTTTTGTCTGTGGGCTATAATGTCATCTCCGTACTGCTTGGCAAAACTCTATATAAAAAAGAGAAAACAAAGAGACGCCCAACCCTTGAGTATGGAACGATCGTGTCAAATGGAGGATTTCTTGGCAATCCCGTTGTGGAAGGAATCTATGGCTCCTCAGGGCTTTTGTATGCGTCCGTGTTTATGCTGCCGGTGCGGATTGTTATGTGGTCTATCGGGACTGCATGTTTTATGGGCAGCAAAAAAGAAAATTTATTGAAAAAAGTTTTGACCCATCCATGTATTGTGGCCATTTATTTGGGAATGCTGTATATGATTTCCGGTTTGGAACTGCCGCGTTTTCTCGACAGCACATTTAACGGCATCAGCGGGTGCAATATGCCGCTTAGTATGATGCTTGTGGGGATGATGCTGGCGGAAATGAATCCAAAGGGACTCATTGACAAGCAGATGATCTTTTATACAAGCATGCGCCTTGTCTGGATCCCGGCGATCGTATTTGTCATCACTGCATTTCTTCCGGTTGCCCCGTTGATGAGAGGTGTGACGGTCATCATCGCAGGGATGCCGGCACCGGTCACAACAGCGCTTTTATCTTCAAAATATGACGGGGATGAGGATTACGCCACAGCCATGATTTTTGTCACAACAATCCTTTCCCTTGTGACACTGCCGCTCTGGAGCCTTTTGCTGGGATAGAAGATACTGGTAAAAAGCACGTAAAATTCAAGGATTTGCCCTTGACATGGCGGGTTTTTCATAATACAATAATCAAGCGTGCATGGAAAGATATGTTTTTTTCGCATGCGCATAAATAACAGAGTATCAACTCAGCAACCAAAAATTCAGGAGGTGAAAAGCATGCCAACATTTAACCAGTTAGTAAGAAAAGGACGTCAGACATCTGTAAAAAAATCTACAGCACCAGCTCTTCAGAAAGGATACAACTCCCTGAAAAAGAGAACAACTGATGTTTCTGCACCGCAGAAAAGAGGTGTTTGTACAGCAGTTAAGACTGCAACTCCTAAAAAACCTAACTCAGCTCTTAGAAAAATCGCCAGAGTTCGTCTTTCTAACGGAATCGAAGTGACAAGCTACATTCCAGGTGAAGGACACAACCTTCAGGAACACAGCGTTGTTCTGATCCGTGGAGGTCGTGTTAAGGACTTACCAGGTACAAGATACCATATCGTACGTGGTACACTTGATACAGCAGGTGTTGCAAAGAGAAGACAGGCTCGTTCTAAATACGGTGCTAAGAGACCAAAAGACGCTAAGAAATAATACGGCGGATTTTGATTGGTAAAGTAACTGATTGTTAAATCGTATCACAAACAGAACTATGATTCCTGTTGGTTGCGGGTTTTATATCGATAAATACCGCCATGGCGGTTGGATAAAGTCCCGCACGAACACATGCTTGGAAAAGTAGAAAGACACATGTGAGTACCGATGATCTAATTAAGACCGGAAAATCCGGTGAATAAGAATTAAGGAGGGAAGGACCGTGCCACGTAAAGGACATACTCAAAAAAGAGACGTATTAGCGGACCCATTGTACAACAATAAAGTGGTTACAAAGCTTATCAATAACATCATGTTAGACGGTAAGAAAGGCGTAGCTCAGAAAATTGTATACGGAGCATTTGCAAGAGTAGAGGCGAAGACTGAAAAACCAGCTCTCGAAGTATTTGAAGAAGCAATGAACAATATCATGCCGGTTCTGGAAGTTAAAGCAAGACGTATCGGTGGAGCTACCTACCAGGTACCGATTGAAGTTAGAGCTGACAGAAGACAGGCTTTAGGACTTCGCTGGCTTACATTCTTCTCACGCAAAAGAGGCGAGAAGACAATGGAAGAAAGACTGGCAAATGAGATCATGGATGCTGCTAACAATACAGGTGCATCTGTAAAGAGAAAAGAAGATATGCACAAAATGGCAGAGGCAAACAAAGCATTTGCTCATTACAGATTCTAATAAAATTTATAAGTTCAATATTACAAAAAGCAGTTCCGTGCGCGGAGCTGCTTAGAGTAATTGACCTGATTTATTTATAGGAGGAAAAAACCTTGGCTGGAAGAGAATATCCATTAGAGAGAACCAGAAACATTGGTATCATGGCTCATATCGATGCAGGTAAGACTACTCTTACAGAGCGTATCTTATATTATACCGGTGTTAACTATAAAATCGGTGATACTCATGAAGGTACTGCAACCATGGACTGGATGGAGCAGGAGCAGGAAAGAGGTATCACGATCACTTCAGCCGCTACAACATGTCACTGGACTTTGGAAGAAAAGACAAAGCCAAAGAAAGATGCTCTGGAACACCGTATCAATATCATTGATACTCCGGGACACGTTGACTTTACTGTAGAGGTTGAGCGTTCCCTGCGTGTACTTGACGGTGCCGTAGGTGTGTTCTGTGCTAAAGGTGGTGTAGAACCTCAGTCAGAAAACGTATGGCGTCAGGCTGACACATACAACGTACCAAGAATGGCATTTATCAACAAAATGGATATCTTGGGTGCTGACTTCTACAATGCCGTAGAACAGATCAAGACAAGATTAGGTAAAAATGCCATCTGTCTTCAGCTTCCAATCGGAAAAGAAGATGAATTCAAGGGAATCATCGACCTGATGGAGATGCAGGCTTACATCTACAATGATGATAAGGGCGATGATATTACAGTGTGCGATATCCCGGATGATATGAAGGATGACGCAGAGCTGTACCGTACAGAATTGGTAGAAAAAATCTGTGAACTGGACGACGATCTGATGATGATGTACCTGGAAGGGGAAGAACCATCTATCGACGAACTGAAAGCAGTTCTTAGAAAAGCAACATGCGAATGTACAGCTGTTCCTGTATGCTGTGGTTCTGCATACAGAAACAAAGGTGTTCAGAAACTTCTGGATGCTATTCTTGAGTACATGCCGGCTCCAACAGATATCCCGGCTATCAAAGGTGTGGATATGGATGGAAATGAGATTGAGAGACATTCTTCTGACGAAGAGCCATTCTCTGCTCTGGCATTCAAGATCATGACAGACCCATTCGTAGGAAAACTTGCTTACTTCAGAGTGTACTCAGGAACAATGAACTCCGGTTCTTATGTCCTGAATGCAACAAAAGGCAAAAAAGAGCGTGTTGGACGTATCCTTCAGATGCACGCAAACAAGAGACAGGAACTTGACAAAGTATATTCAGGTGATATCGCAGCTGCGATCGGATTCAAATTCACAACAACAGGTGATACAATCTGTGACGAGCAGCATCCGGTAATCCTTGAATCCATGGAATTCCCTGAGCCGGTTATCGAGCTTGCTATTGAGCCGAAGACAAAGGCATCCCAGGGTAAACTTGGTGAATCTTTGGCAAAACTTGCGGAAGAGGATCCGACATTCCGTGCGCATACAGACCATGAAACAGGTCAGACAATCATCGCTGGTATGGGTGAGCTCCACCTTGAGATCATCGTTGACCGTCTCCTTCGTGAATTCAAGGTAGAGGCTAACGTAGGTGCTCCTCAGGTTGCTTACAAAGAAGCGATCACAAAACCGGTTGAGGTTGACAGCAAGTACGCAAAACAGTCCGGTGGACGTGGACAGTACGGACACTGTAAAGTTAAATTCGAGCCAATGGATGTCAATGGCGAGGAAACTTACAAATTTGAATCCACTGTTGTCGGTGGCGCGATTCCGAAGGAATACATCCCGGCAGTAGGCGAAGGTATCGAAGAGGCAATGAAATCCGGTATCCTCGGAGGATTCCCGGTTGTCGGCGTACACGCAAATGTATACGATGGTTCTTACCATGAAGTCGACTCTTCTGAAATGGCATTCCACATTGCAGGTTCTCTTGCATTCAAGGATGCGATGAAGAAAGGCGAGCCGGTACTTCTTGAGCCTATCATGAAGGTAGAGGTAACGATGCCGGAAGAATACATGGGAGATGTTATCGGTGACATCAACTCCCGCCGTGGACGTATCGAAGGTATGGATGACCTTGGCGGCGGAAAGATCGTACGCGGATATGTACCGTTGTCCGAAATGTTCGGATACTCCACAGACCTTCGTTCCAGGACACAGGGACGTGGTAACTACTCTATGTTCTTTGAGAAATACGAGCCGGTTCCGAAGTCTGTTCAGGAGAAAGTTTTATCAAACAAAAATGCTTAATAAATCACAGGTGAGAGTGTGGAAAACACTTTCATCTGTTTGGTAATAAATTTATGAAAAAGGCTTGAAAAATCAAGGGATTTGCAATATAATCAAAGTCAGCCGAGTAAATTTAGAAAACCAGTAATCAGTGCCATGAGGCATAAGATATTTAAGGAGGATTATTCAAAATGGCAAAAGCTAAATTTGAAAGAAACAAACCACATTGTAATATTGGTACCATCGGCCACGTTGACCATGGTAAAACAACTTTGACAGCAGCTATCACAAAAACTCTTCATGAGAGATTGGGAACAGGTGAAGCTGTAGCTTTCGAAAACATCGATAAAGCTCCGGAAGAAAGAGAACGTGGTATCACAATTTCTACAGCTCACGTTGAGTACGAGACAGAGAAACGTCACTACGCTCACGTTGACTGCCCAGGTCATGCTGACTACGTTAAGAACATGATCACAGGTGCAGCTCAGATGGACGGTGCTATCCTTGTAGTAGCTGCAACAGATGGTGTTATGGCTCAGACAAAAGAGCACATCCTTCTTTCCCGTCAGGTAGGTGTTCCTTACATCGTAGTATTCATGAACAAATGTGACATGGTAGACGATGAAGAACTTCTTGAATTAGTAGAGATGGAAATCCGTGAACTCCTGAACGAGTATGAGTTCCCGGGAGATGACACTCCGATCATCCGCGGATCTGCTCTGAAAGCTTTGGAAGATCCAAGCAGCGAGTGGGGAGACAAAATCCTTGAACTTATGAGCGCTGTTGACGAATGGGTACCAGACCCACAGCGTGATACAGATAAACCATTCCTTATGCCAGTAGAGGACGTATTCTCTATCACAGGACGTGGTACAGTTGCTACAGGTAGAGTAGAGCGTGGTGTTCTTCATGTATCTGACGAAGTTGAGATCGTTGGTGTTAAAGAAGAAATCCGTAAAGTAGTCGTAACAGGTGTTGAGATGTTCCGTAAACTTCTTGACGAAGCTCAGGCTGGTGACAACATCGGTGCATTGCTCCGTGGTGTTGCTCGTGATGAGATTGTTCGTGGACAGGTTCTGTGTAAACCAGGCAGCGTTAAATGCCACAAAAAATTCACAGCTCAGGTTTACGTATTGAAAAAAGATGAAGGTGGCCGTCATACACCATTCTTCAACAACTACCGTCCACAGTTCTACTTCAGAACAACAGACGTAACAGGTGTTTGCGAACTTCCAGAAGGAACAGAAATGTGCATGCCTGGAGATAACATCGAAATGACAATCGAACTGATCCATCCAGTAGCTATGGAGCAGGGATTGACATTCGCTATCCGTGAAGGTGGACGTACTGTAGGATCAGGACGTGTTGCATCTATCATCGAGTAATTGAAGATTGTATTATAACTGTAAATATATGCCCGAGAAACTTAGGTTTCTCGGGCTTTTTGTCGATTTGGAAAATCATTTCAAGATGTGGCTGTGATATGTTATCCTCAACTATAGTTGGGAAAAGGTAATCGTCCTGGTGAATTACCGCAGGGAAGGGAGATGTAGGACGCAGAGGAAAAGGGACAGAAAAAAACAGAGATATGTAAAGGAATCTGCAAGGAACTCTCTCGTAGAATTCTACAGTATGAAATATCCTTGCAATCCGGGAGTAGTCTTTTTCATGTCAACTGACAATTCGTTTGCTCTATCAACGGTTTTGGTTGTAATGGTAATTACTAATAAAGGATAGTATAATAGAATCAAGGTTAAGAAAATGGTGTTTGTAAAAAGAAAAGGAAGGAATGTAAGATAGTATGAAGTACAAATGAGGAATGTAATAGCAGCGGGAGGTGCGGAATGAGAAGAATAATTAGTTTATTATTAAGCATTTGTTTAATATTAGGTGCATGTCCAACAAAAGTAATGGCAAGTAATTTGTCAGACTCAAAAGATGTGAGTAAGTATATTGATGAGTTTGAATATATGTATGGAGTGATAGGTGGAACTTCTACAGATGAAGTGGGAAATCATGAAAAATGGATTTTAGGAGAAGGAATACAATATGGAAATTATCAAGGTAGTAGTAGTGTAGATGATATTTATATAGATTCATCAAAATACAGTATTTTTAATATTTTTGTTGGACAAACAAATAATAAGGCGAAAAATGAATTGCTGAAAGAAGGTTGGAAACTTCAAGAAGAGAATACAGAATGGCAAGAATATAAAAAAGGGAATTTAAATATAATATTTCATGTAAAAAATAGCTGTATTTCTGATATATCTTTTTGGAGAAATAGTAAAGAAGAACCAGAAAAGATGTATAATGAGGGATGGAAAAAGGCATATATTGATTATATTAATGAAAATGCTAAGATATACGATGAGTTGTATGATTCTTATCGTGGGGAATATAAATTAGTAAATGTTAATGGAGATGAAATTCCAGAATTATATATTGATTTTGGAATTATAGCGTATGGATCTGTACTTTGTAGTTATTATGACAATTCTGTAATTGAGCAAAGAATGTATGCTTCAGGTTTTTCATATATAGAAGGAGAAAACTTGTTCATAGACTCTGGAGGACATATGGATGTTTATCATGATAAAATATATTGTATAGAAAACGAAAAGTTTGTATTGCTTGCTGAAGGTGAATTTGGTGCGCCAGACAATAGTAATATCCAATTTGATTCTGAGGGAATGCCAATATATAACTATTATTGGAATGGAAAACAAGTTGCCTCTGAGTCAGAGTATCAGAAGTTGCTTGACGATGTATATGATAAGAAAAAATCAATTAATCCATATGACGGAGCGGAATTTGATAATGAATCAGGACATTATGTTGGAAATGGACTATGTGATTATTACGGGATTATAGAAGCTATAGAAAATTACGAAGGAGCGAAAATAAAAGCATATACAGCTTATCCAGATTCGACAATTGGCGTAGAACAGGAAGTAAAAATTCTTTTTCAATTGTCTGTAAATGGTAATCATACACCAATAGAGGAATATGCGTTAGGTATTAGTAATCCATCAATAATTGAAATGACTGATACTCAAAAGTCAGAAGGATCTCAAATATTAACAGTTAAAGGATTAAAGAAGGGAACAGCAGAATTGACTTTTACAGAAAAGTCGAGTGGAGCTAAAATTACAATACCTATTACAGTAGAAAATAAATGTAATTATTTTAGATGCTCAACTTTTCCAATACCGTATGAGTCCAGTGGAAGTATCTATGTGGCAGATTATAAATGTACAACAGACAATGATGGTATGCATGATATAACCTTCAATGCTTATAACACTTCTTATGCATATGGTGTGGTTGAGGTTTACGATGAAGAGGATACACTTATAAAACTAGTACCGTTGGATCCGAGGTCCGATAGTTCGGGAATAGAAAAAGTAATAAATGGATTTAAGTATGTGTGGTTGGATATTAAGGATATATTTGATGGCGATACTCCATTTTATACAAAAGAGAGTAATGCAAAACACACACCTGTAACACTTGAAGATATTCCGGAAAATGCGGAAATTATTATTACCTCAGATGGTAATGAATCAAATTTTTCTACATTATATATGGGGGTTGATACATTTGTTCGGACAGTGTGTGCAGCTTCAACAATTGACTTAAAAATTGATGCGCAGGCGGCTACTGTTAAAGAGTTAATGAGTGCATTGGTAAACTCCCTAATCAAATCTATTTCTGATGAAGAAACAGAAAAAACGATAGTACAAGAGTTAATCAAGGAAACTTCCGAAAATATTTCAACAGCGATAGCTTTTTCGGTTTCAGCAGATTCAATATTTGATGTTTATGAAACTGTGTCTAATTTATTTCAAAATTTAGATATCAATGCAGCAGATATAATACTTAATGTACTGAAAGGAATGGGATATAATGTTGCAGATACAGCATTCACAACAGTTGTTCCTCAGTATAAGATTGTAAATTTTGTTGATCAGATATTAGCAACAGCATGGCCGCTGACTGATTATCAGTACAATATTGATAGAGGAAAAATGGAAATACATACTACGAAACATGGAATGCAGAATTTCGTGGCTAATAGTTCAGTCACTGTTACACAACAAAGTGATTTTAATAATGATACAGTTTTAGATGCGTATATAGTCAAAAGAGATGAGGAATTAGAGAAACTTCCAGATTCAATCAATGAAAAAATGACAAATTATAATGTTTATAATATTACGCTTAGAGAAAAAGGTGTAGAAATTCAACCAGATGGAGAAATTGAAGTTAGGATGCCTGTTCCTGATAGTGTTGACAGAAGGAAATGTAGTGTTTACAGAATTGAAGAGAATGATGAATTAACAAAATTAGATTCCACATTAGATAATGGTTTTTTGATTTTTAAAACATCACATTTAAGTTACTATGTTATCGGTCAAGGCAATTCAAAATCTATGTTGAATATCGTCTGGATAGTTCTGGGAGTGATAGGTGTACTTGGTGGTGTCGGTGTGACTTGCATATTTTTAAAACGTAAAAAATCTGATTGCGATTAAAAAAAGTAATAAACGAGGTAGTAAAAATTTGGCTACATTTTGGCTATCGGATTTTCATAGGCATAAATATAAGGGATTGCCATTTGGCAATCCCTTTTTGCGACTTTACATCATTGCTCCTTCAAACCGTTCATCTGCCTTCTTCCAGTCAAGTACCTGGAACCAATCGTCTACATACGCAGCGCGCTCATTATAATGTTTCAGATAGTACGCATGCTCCCAGACATCAATGTTAAAAATCGGTGTCTGCATTTGCAGATTCGGTGTATTTTGATTTGCAGTTGTTATGATTTTAAGTCTTCTCTTTTCGAGAACAAGCCATGCGTAGCCGGAGCCAAAGACAGCCAGAGCGGATTCTTTGAACAGCGTCAAAAACCTGTCAAAACCGCAAAACTGGCTGTGTATTTCCTGAACCAAATGTAAGGACGGCAAAAAAGGACAGTGCGGAGTAAGACTGTCAAAGAAAAACTGATGATTGTACACTCCTCCGGCATTGTTGCGGACAGGTACCTTTAGATCGCACGACAGGATGCACCAGTTTTGCAAAAGTTTTTCCAAAGTCCAGGACTGGAGTCTTGGATGGTCTTTTAGAATTGCATTCAGGCGGTCAATGTAGGTCTGCAAATGCCGGTCGTGATGCAGATGCATGGTTTTTTCGTCAATATAAGGCTCCAATGCGCTGTATTCATATGGCAGAGGAGTATTAATAAAAGGGTAACATTGTGAATGAGACATGGGAATCCTCCGATTTTGTTTTATCTGCTAGACAGTATATTGGAGGAGAATGGCGTTCATGACAGGATTTATAAAAATACTGGGAAAATGATTTTTCCTTGGAAATCTTGACACAAATACTAGGTGTGCTACCATAAAGGATAAGAGTAAAATGTAGAGGGTACAAGGAGGAATAGTAAATGGTACAAATCAGCGAAATTTATACAACAGCGCCAACGGACGAAAGAATCCCACTTGAGAAAAAAGTTTATCAGACACTGGATAAGCTGAAAATTTCCTACGAAAGAGTGGACAATGATGTTGTGGAGACGATGGAAGAGTGTGAAGAAATTGACAAGGCACTTGGGGTGGAGATACGAAAGAGTATTTTTTTGTGCAATAAAAAGAAGACGAGTTTTTTTCTTGTGGTGATGCCGGCAAAGAAAGCTCTGGATACCGGAATGCTGGAAAAGAAGATAGGAGTCTCCCATCTTTCTTTTGCGCCTGGAGAATTGATGGAAAAGTATCTTGGAACAAAACCAGGGTCAGCGTCCGTGATGGGACTTGTCCAGGATGAGGACGACTATGTACAGCTGATCTTGGACAAGGAAGTGGCGGATGAAGAGTGGTTTGGATGCAATCCGGGTATCAATACAAGCCATCTGAAGATGAAGACAGCCGACCTTTTGCAGAAGTTCCTTCCATATATCCGGCACAGGGCGAAGATCATTGAGTTATAAAAAATTTTTCGCTTTTAATCTTTCTTTAACAATCCATATCTATAATGGCAGTAGAACAGATAAGAAAGGAAGGAATCAATTATGAAGAAGTTTTCTAAAAAAGGAATGATCGGTATTATTGTAGGAGCAGTTGTAGTAATTGCAGCAGTGGCGTTCATTTTGATCATGACGCTTAGAGTGAGTACAGGAGAGGCAAGAGATATTGCGCTGAAAGAGAGCGGAGGCGGGGATATTGTGTCTGAAGAGGTGAGCAGTGAAGGGCTTTGGAATGAATACGGATTTGTGATCGAAAACGGGGACAGATGGTACAAAATTGAAATTGGAGGTTTCGGAGGAATTTCTGAGATTGAGAGCGGAACAGGGCAATATATAGATTAAAAATGGGAAAAGTCGGGTTGGAGAAAATTTACGGTAATTTTACTCCAGCCCATTTTTTGTTTTAATATAGGTTTGCTATGCTGGCAATTGTCAAGATATTTATGAAAGGGAGGAGACATGATGAAAAGAAAGCAATTGCTTGGCATAGTTTTAGCGGCGGGAATGCTCGTGTCAGGACTGCCGGCATGGCAGACAAATGCTAGGGCAGCCGAAATGGAACAACCTGTGGCTCTTACACAGGAGATGGTAGATGAGGCAAACAATTCGTACAATGAAAAGGATGCTGCATTGGAGTTTATCAGTATGTCTGACACTCATGTAGCAAGCTATGAATCAAAGAAATGGGCGTTTGAAAACATTGACGAATGGGCAGAAAAGATTGGGTTTGATGCCAATACGGTACTGCTGGACGGTGATGTGGAGGCAAATGAAAGAGAGGAACAGCCGGGAAATAGCGTTCGGTTTTATACAGCAGTGGAACAGCTTATTGAGGAAACATTTGGCACGCTGCCAGTACAGTTTGCGACAGGAAACCACGATATTCAGGCGAACATGGAGAAAGTTTTTGACGAGGCAGGATGGGAGCAGTACTGGCATTATAAGTCAAAAGAAGGAAACAGATACAATAATTTCTATGTTAATATCAATGGTTTTGATTTTATTACGCTGGATTATCGTTCTGCATCCACATACGATGCTTTTTTGAGGGACACTCTGAAGGAGATCGAAAGCAGGGAGGACTATGATCCGGGAAAACCGATCTTTATTCAGATCCACACAGGTGTGTCCGGGACAACAACGGGAAGTTATCAGGATATCGGAAATACGACGGCGTATCTTCAGAAGGCGCTGGCAGACTGGCCTCAGGCAATCGTTATGACTGCACATTCTCACTATGGATCTGAAGTGGAAGATGGTATCTATCAGGATAATTTTACGGTGGTGAATAATGGCTCCATGGATTATCTGGAAGTGGATGACTCCAGGACGATCGAAAATGAAGTGCTCAACTGGGTGCAGGGAAATATGGAGGATCGGCACTATGAGCTGACATGTAACTTTATATCTGTCATGGAAGACGGTTCCACGGTCATCCGCAGATTTGATGTGACCAATGAGCGTTGGATGGGGATCCCTTGGGTGATCAACACAGAAGAAGGAAAAGAAGGTTTTCAGTATACAACAGAGAAACGCAATAAAGTTTCCCCTTGGTTTGAAGAGGATGCAAAATTATCTGTGGAGGAAGTTGGAGAAACAACGGCAAATCTTGTATTTGATCAGGCAGTGGATGATCAGCTTGTAGAATACTATAAAGTGACAGTAAAAGACTTTCTGACAAATGAAGACGCAAGCTACAAAGTACTTCCGGAGAATTATGATTATGCAGGGGACTCTTCATATGAAATCCCAAAAGGAGTGACCGGAAGTTTTGAGGCGTACTCCAGATACTATTTAAGACCTTATCCGGAACAGATGAAGTTTTATCTTTCCGGATTAGAACAAAATACAAGGTATCGTGTCATCGTACAGGCCTATGATTCTTTTGACAATGCATCAAAAGTGGAGGATATGGTATTCAAGACAGGCGGGGAGAGCGAAGAACTTCCAAATACACTGCCTGAGACGATCGAAGATGGAAAGTTTGTGGACATGAACTTTGACAATTCGGATCTGACAGACAGTGAAGGAAAGATTACGGCGAAGAGTTCAGGCAGCGTGACATTTGAAGACGGTTTCAAGGGAAAAGCAATCCATATCGCATCCGGCAGCAAAAATTACGTTGATCTTGGAAAGAATGATGCCATGAATCTTGATGAGAATGACAGCCTGACCATGAACTTTTGGATTTACTCCAACAGTGCTAATGGAGATTCTTCCATTATCAGCAATAAAAACTGGAGCAGCGGCGGCAATCCTGGATGGTATGTAGGATTCAGGCTAAGCAATTTAAATTCTGTCGGGGTGAATGCAGCGGATGGCAGCACAAGAATTGATTATGATGGATATGACAGTTTTGCAGGAAACTGGAAGATGGTTACAGTAACTTTTGACAGAACAGAGCAGGTGACAAAGATCTACATTGACGGAAAAGAAAGTGCGAACAAAGATCTTTCCTCCATTGGTTCCATGCAGACGGACTATTCTGTAAAAATCGGATCAGACGGAACCGGAAATTACCGCTGTCCGGACTTTCTGATGGACAATCTTCAGATGTGGAACCGCGCGCTTACGGATGATGAGATTCTTGCAATCTATGGAACCGCTGTATATGAGGAAGACACCACGGATTACGATGCAAAACTAAACGAGTTGATCTCCCAGGCAGAGAGCATGCTGGAGGAATACGAAACCGCACAGCAAGGATTTACATACGATGAGGAAATCGCAGCCAGATTAAAAGAACAGGTGGAACAGGCAAACACAGCACAGACGACAGAGGAAAAGCAGGTATTCTGCGCGGAGATTGCATACCTCATGGAAAGACTGGAGAGCAGCAGACAGTGGACATTTCTTGATAAAAGTGCGTTTACTGTTGCAGAGTGCGATAGCTGGCATGGAGACCACGGGGAAGGAGACTATGGTGAGTCCAGACTGTATGCACCGGAAAAAGCGATCGATGGAAATACTTCCACAGCATGGCATACAAACTGGACAAACAGCAATGGTGAGGCAGCATATCCGTTTCCGCATTCCATTATTATTGATCTGAGAGATAAGTATGAGTTAAGTGGAATCCGAAGACTTGGACGTGGGGAGAGAGATTATATCAAAGACTTTACAGTGGAGGTTTCCAATGACCTGGAACTGCTGAAAGCAGGAAATGGTGAAGGCAAAAAGGTGCAAGGAAGTTTTGCGGATCAGGAAGACGCAGTTGCATCTTTTGGCCAGGTGCTGACCGGAAGGTATATAAAACTGACCATTCATAATACATGGTTGATGGAAGAGGAAGGTTCTGAAGGAAAACAGTGGACATACGTGTCAGAACTGGATTTTACAGGACAAAAAGCAGTGCAGGAAGAGACGGAAATTTCCACAGCAGTATTGAAGTATGCGCTTGAACTTGCCCAAACAGCGGATACAGATGGAGTCATCTCATCCGTGGCGGACAGATTCCAGATGGCAGTGTCCAATGGGCAGGAAATCCTTGCGAAAGTTTTGGCTGGCGATGAAACTGTGACCCAGGCCATGGTAGACCAAAGCTGGAGGGATATTATCAGTATCATGCAGTACTTGTCATTTAAACAGGGAGATAAGACTGATCTTGGAAAAGTGATCGAAATGGCAAATGGACTGGATTTAAACCTCTATCTTGAAGAGAGCAAAGAAGGATTTGAAGATGCTCTGAACATGGCAGAAAAGACCTATGCGGATCAGGATGCAATGCAGACAGAAGTGGATGCTGTATGGACAGCCCTGTTAAAGGAAATGAGCGAACTGCGGCTGATACCGGACAAAGATGCGCTTGGAGCACTGATTCAAAGTGCAAGTGTATTAAAAGGGGAAAACTATGAAACCGAAAGTTTTGTACAGATGAGAGCCGCTCTTGCACAGGCAAAAAATGTATATACAGATGACAGGGCAACAAAAGAAGAAGTGGAGGATGCGGCCGTAAATCTTGAAAATGCACTGGATGGACTGGTGGCAAATGCCGTATCCACTGACAAAACCGGTGCTCAGAGAAACAGTGCAGAAAACTCTGACAGTGTGAAAGCAGATGAGACGCGCGGCAAAACTGTAATAAAATCTGTGAAGACAGGAGATGCATCCAGTGCAACAGGAGCATCGTCTTTGACAGCAATGGGGCTGGCAGCAACGGTTTTGGTGATGAGAAGAAAGAAAAGATAGAAAAAAGAAAAACCCGGATACTGAAAGTCCGGGTTTTTCTTTTGCAGGCTGATGTAGTCTGGCACGCGGGGATATGGACAAAGAAGAGTCTTGGGCGTATACTAGATAACAGACAAAGATGAGGAGGAACAAAAGATGAAGGCAAATAAAGATACAGCAGTAAAAAAATTTACAGAAGGAAAATACAATTGCTGTCAGGCAGTTGTCTGTTCTTATTGTGAGGAACTTGGTGTAAAAGAGGAGGATGTTTTTAAAATGACAGAAGGATTCGGCCTTGGCATGGGCGGATTGAAAGATACATGCGGGGCAGTGACAGGAATGTTTCTGGCTCTTGGCCTTACAAACAGTGCCGGCGATATGAAAAATCCTATTGCCACAAAAGCCGATACTTACCGAAAAGTGCGCGAGATGGCGGAAAAATTTAAAAAAGAGTGCGGCTCGCTCTACTGCAGGGAACTGAAAGGATTTGAGACAGGAAAGGTACTGGCAAGCTGTGAAAAATGTGTGGAGACGGCAGCGGCGTGTCTGGACGCCTATTTTGCGGAACAGGGCAGATAGAGAAATTAGAATGGAAAAAAGCACTTGGTTTTTGGGAGGAACAAGATTTAACAATTCCCAAAAATCAGGTGCTTTTTGTATTTATTTCGGCGCTTTGCGGACTGCGTTATCCTGGAAACGAAAGTAGTCCGGCCGATGCCTGGACTGTGTGAATTCAAACATGACGCCGTCACTGTTGAAAGTCTGGCTGCTGATGACAGCCATGCAATTGTAATCATCTGCATTGATATGTAAATACTTTTCATCAATCTGCGTGATTTTTTCCACGGTCATGATGCGCTTGCTGTTTACAATTGTCATGTGCAGCGTGTCTTCCAGATATTCATAGATAGACTGTTTCGCAATCTCAGGAGTGAGGCCGGGCACAGCGCTTTTCAAAAAATAGTTGTGATTGATGATCAGCGGAATGCCGTCCAGGTAGTGGAGCCTTTGAAGGTAATAGAGCTCTGTGCCAACGGGAAAGCCGGTCCGTTTTGTAATCTTTTCATCAGCGGTTATTTCCACGAAACATAAAACCTTGGTCGTCCCGTTTCTGTGATTTCGGATGGAGGATTCCCGGAAGGATTCGATTCCGCCTATGGTATAGGAAGCCTGCTCAGCAGGAAGAAAAATACAGCGCACGCCTTTTCCCTGCATGGTCTGCACATAACCGTCCTTTACAAGCTCCTGAATCGCTCTGCGCACAGTGTTTCTGGAACAGTCATATGTCTGGACCAGCGTATGCTCTGAGGGCAGCAGCTCCTGATAAGCATAATCCCCAATCTCAATTTTTGATTTTAAATCTTTATAAATCGTATGGTATTTACTTTTTGGCATTTTGTCACATCCTGTCCTGGTAAAACGTACATACTTATTATAAATAGTGGAAATAAAAAGTCAAGGAATATGACGCATAATATGTTGACATGTTTAAACAAGTGTGGTAATTTATACTTGTTCAAACAAGTTCGTGATTAAAAGGAGGAGAGAACATGGCAAAGTATGAGAAGGAGGTAAAGGAGCTCCTGCAATTTATCGGCGGAAAAGAAAATATTTCCGCAGTGTCACACTGCATGACAAGGATGCGCTTTGTCCTGGTGGATGAGAAAAAGGCGGACGCAAAAAGAATCGAAGAGATTTCCTGTGTCAAAGGAACATTTACGCAGGCAGGACAGTATCAGGTGATCATTGGAAATGATGTGTCCACATTTTACAATGAGTTCACCAAATATGCAGGAATCGAGGGAATCAGCAAAGAGGCGGCAAAGGAGGCTGCAAAAGGAAATCAGAACTGGATTCAGCGGCTCATGAGTAATCTTGGTGAAATTTTTGCGCCGATCATCCCGGCACTGATCTGCGGAGGCCTTGTGCTTGGATTTAGAAACATCATTGACGGTATTAATTTTTTTGAGAACGGAACAAAAACATTGGTGGAGATCTCCCAGTTTTGGGCAGGGATAGACAGTTTCCTTTGGCTGATCGGAGAGGCTGTTTTCTGGCTGCTGCCAGTTGGAATTGTCTGGTCCATCACAAAGAAAATGGGAACTACCCAGATTCTTGGTATTGTCTTGGGACTGACACTGGTATCTTCCCAGCTTTTAAATGGATTTGATGTGGGTTCCACTCCGGCAAGTGAAATTCCGTACTGGGATTTTGGAATCGGCAAAGTGGATATGATCGGATATCAGGGACAGGTCATTGCAGCGATGCTGGCTGGGTTTGTGCTTGTATACCTTGAGAAATTCTTCCGCAAACACTGTCCGGCAGTTGTCAGTATGATCGTAGTGCCGTTTTGTTCCCTTGTGCCGGCAGTGTTTATCGCGCACATGGTTGTGGGACCGATTGGATGGAAGATTGGAAACGGAATCGCGGATGTGGTTTACGCAGGGCTGACTTCTGATGTCAGATTTCTGTTTGCAGCAGTGTTCGGACTTTTGTACGCCCCGGTTGTCATGACTGGTCTTCACCATATGACCAATGCAATTGACAGTCAGATGGCATCCACGCTTGGCGGCACGATACTTTGGCCGATGATCGCACTGAGCAATATTGCACAGGGCTCCAGTGTACTGGCCATGTCCGTTCTGCAGAAAAAAAATGAACGTGCACAGCAGGTCAACATCCCGGCATGTATCTCCTGCTATCTTGGAGTAACAGAGCCAGCGCTTTTTGGGGTGAACTTAAAATATGGTTTTCCGCTGATCTGTGGTATGATCGGTTCCTCTGTGGCAGCCATGATCTCCGTAGGATTTGGTGTGGAAGCAGTGAGCATCGGAGTAGGCGGACTTCCGGGAATTTTGTCCATCAAGTCCCAGTATTATCTCATTTTCCTGGGTGCAATGGCGGCAGCGATCGTGATTCCGTTTATTCTTACCTTGATCGTCGGAAAACGAAAACTTTCCGGGGAAGACATGATGGGGCAGGAAAACAAGGAACACAAGGAAGATGAAACAGCGCTGATGTCAGAAGAGAGTGCTGGCACAGAATTGAAAGCAATTTTAAGCGGAGAGGTAATACCGCTTGAACAAGTGCCGGATGAAGTGTTTTCCCAGCATATCATGGGGGATGGACTTGCAATTGAGCCGACAGACAACACAGTTTTAGCTCCGGCAAATGCGAAGGTAACGGTAGTGATGGGAGATTCCGGACATGCGTGCGGACTGTCTCTTGCAAATGGAATGGATGTACTCATTCATGTTGGTATTGATACGGTTGATATGAACGGGGATGGATTTGATCTCCTTGTAAAAGAGGGAGACTTTGTAAAATGCGGCCAGCCGCTGATCCGGTTTGAGCCGGAAAAGATCAAAGCAGCAGGACATCCGCTGACAACAATGCTGATCGTGACAGGGGCGGGAGAGGCAGAGAATATCCAGTACCTGACAGGACAGGTGGCAGAAGCAGGAAAAACTGCGGTAGTGACTTATGAATAGATGAAGGAGGATGGACAGATGGCAGATTTTAAGAAAAGTGTGGTATATCAGATTTATCCAAAATCTTTTCAAGACAGTAATGGAGATGGCTTGGGCGACTTGAAAGGAATTATCGGAAGGCTCGATTATATCAAAAAACTTGGCGTAGATTATATCTGGATGACTCCGTTTTTTGTATCCCCGCAAAAGGATAATGGATACGATGTGGAGGACTATTATCACATTGACCCGCGCTATGGTACAATGGAAGATTTTGAAGAGCTTTCAAAAGAGGCAGAAAAACGGGGGATTGGTCTGATGCTGGACATGGTATTCAACCATACCTCGGACCGCCATGAATGGTTCCAGAAAGCCCTTGCAGGGGACGAGAAGTACAAAAACTTTTATATTTTCCGCAAAGGAAAAGAAAACGGAGAGCCGCCGACAAACTGGGAGAGCAAGTTTGGCGGCAGTGCGTGGCAGTATGTAGAAAAATTTGATGAGTATTACCTTCACCTCTTTGATGTGTCTCAGCCTGATCTGAACTGGGAGAATGAAGAGGTGAGAAAAGAAATACAGAAAATCGTGCGTTTCTGGATGGGGAAAGGAGTCAAAGGATTCCGGTTTGATGTGGTGAACCTGATCAGCAAGGGCGCTTACGAAGATGACCATGAAGGAGACGGAAGGCGTTTCTATACAGATGGCCCGAAGATCCATCAGTATTTAAAAGAGCTCAACGAGACGACCTTTGGAACAGACGCAGAGATTATCACTGTCGGGGAGATGTCCAGCACATCCATGGAAAACTGCTATGAATACGCAGGGGAGGACAGCCATGAAATGTCCATGGTGTTTAGTTTTCATCATCTCAAAGTGGATTTCATGGGCAATGAAAAATGGGTGCTTGTGCCGTTTGACTTCCGGAAATTGAAAAAGATTTTGTTTGACTGGCAGACAAACATGGCAGAGCATCATGCATGGAACGCTGTATTTTGGTGTAACCACGACCAGCCAAGGGTAGTGTCCAGATTCGGAGATGAAGGAAAATACTGGAAGGAATCAGCAAAAATGCTGGCAGGCGTGATACATTGCCTTCGCGGAACGCCTTATATTTATCAGGGAGAAGAGCTTGGAATGACAAACGCCGGATTCACGGATATTGAACAGTATCAGGATGTGGAGAGCCGCAATCATTTCCGCATCCTCCAGGAAAAGGGGATCAGCAAGGAAGCAGCGTACGAAATCCTGAAAGTGCATTCCAGGGATAACAGCAGAACACCGATGCAGTGGAATGAAGAAAAACAAGGTGGATTTACCGACGGAACTCCATGGATTGAGGTCAATCCAAATTATAAGGAGATCAATGCCAGGAAAGAACTGCAGGATGAGGATTCCATTTTTGCATATTATCAAAAACTCATTTCACTTAGAAAACAGTATGATGTGATCGCGTACGGAGATTTTGAGGCTCTTGCAGTGGAACATCCGGATATCTTTGCTTACAAAAGGACCTGGCAGGGCAGAGAACTTTTGGCCATCCACAATTTTTACGGCAAAGAGACAAGGTGGAGTGTTGGAGTGAACCTGGAAGAATATGAGTGCCTTTTGAGCAATTACAAGGATCATCAAATACAGGGAGGAGAGATTTCCCTGAAACCATATGAATCGGTGATCCTGTACAAATAATGATATAAAAAGAGCAGAACCACAGCCGACTTGCGCTGTGGTCCTGCTTTCTTTTTTATGAAATTATGAAAGTTCCAGTTTACCGGTATAAAGCTGGTAATAGATTCCTTTTTCTTTGATCAGCTCTTCGTGTGTACCTCTCTCCACAATTCTTCCGTGATCCAGTACCATGATCGCATCACTGTTGCGGATCGTGGACAGACGATGGGCAATGACAAATACAGTACGGCCTTTCATCAGGTTATCCATACCCTTTTGTACAATGCTTTCCGTACGGGTATCGATGCTGGAGGTCGCTTCGTCTAAGATCAATACCGGAGGGTCCGCAACTGCGGCGCGGGCAATCGCCAACAGCTGTCTCTGTCCCTGGGAGAGCTCTTCACCGTCATTGGTCAGCATGGTGTCGTATCCTTTTGGAAGCATTTTGATGAACTGGTCAGCATGTGCAAGTTTTGCTGCTGCGTAAACCTGTTCGTCTGTTGCATCCAAGTTTCCGTAGCGGATGTTTTCCAAGATTGTCCCCGTAAACAGGTGGGTATCCTGCAGAACGATTCCAAGGGAACGGCGAAGATCCGCTTTTTTAATTTTGTTGATGTTGATGTCGTCGTAACGGATCTTTCCGTCCTGAACATCGTAGAACCGGTTGATCAGGTTGGTGATCGTTGTCTTGCCGGCTCCTGTGGAACCTACAAAGGCAAGTTTCTGACCAGGTTTTGCGTAGAGCGTCAAATCGTGCAGAACCATCTTTTCATCCGTGTAACCAAAGGTCATATCGTAGAAACGGACATCCCCTTTCAGTTCTGTGTATGTCACGCTGCCGTCTGCCTGGTGCGGGTGTTTCCAGGCCCAAAGTCCGGTTCGCTCTTTGCATTCGGTAAGTGAGCCGTCCGCATTTCTTTTGGCATTTACAAGGGTGACATATCCTTCATCCACTTCCGGCTCCTCGTCCATCATGCTAAAGATACGCTCCGCACCTGCCAGGGCCATGACAATGGAGTTGAACTGCTGTGCAACCTGCATGAACGGCTGTGTAAAGCTCTTTGTAAACTGCAGGTAAGATGCAAGTACACCAAGTGTGATCCCGCCGATATTCATGACAAACAAAAATCCTCCGAACACTGCGGTGAGTACAAACTGAAGGTTTCCAAGGTTGCCGATCACAGGGCCCATCATATTTGCAAATGTATTGGCGCTTGATGCTGCAGTGAAAAGCTTTTCATTCAGCTCATCAAACTGTTCCTCTGCTTTTTTCTCGTGATTGAAAACCTTGATGACGCGCTGCCCGTGCATGTGTTCTTCCACAAATCCGGTGACATCAGCAAGGGCAAGCTGCTGGCGGACGAAGAAACGGCCGCTGTTTCCGCCGATTTTTTTCGTAACAAAAACCATCAGCACGATCATAAGAACCGCCAAAATAGTGAGAAGCGGGCTTAACACGATCATAGCGATAAAGGTTACAATAATGGTCAGAAAGGACATCAAGACCTGAGGAAGCGCTTGATTGATCATCTGCCTTAATGTGTCAGTATCGTTTGTGTAAAGGCTCATGATGGAACCGTTTGTATTCTGGTCAAAATAACGGATTGGAAGTTTCTGCATGTGCTCAAACATCTCATCGCGGACTTTTCGCAGTACACCCTGGCCAATGACTACCATGAGCCTGGTGTAAGTGAAGGTCGCCAGCACACCGCAGAGAAAAATAGTTCCAAGTACGCCTAAAGCTTTATAAAGCTCCGTATAGTCGGGATTTTGGTTGCCGATCAACGGAATAATGTAGTCATCCAACAGGAACTTCAAAGAAAGTGACACAGAAATTGAAGCAATGGAACTCACGACAATGCAGAAAAATACTGCAATAAATGGCAGTTTATAATATTTTGTTACATATTTCAGAAGCCGTTTTGCTGTTTTAATTGTATTTTTAGAAACTCTTCCGTCTCTTTTATTCATTCTCCGCACCTCCTTTTACCTGAGATTCATAAACTTCACGATAAATATTATTTGTTTTAAGAAGCTCTTCTGAAGTACCAATACCATTGATCTTGCCGTTTTCCATGACAATGATCTGATCTGCATCTTCCACGGACGATACCCTCTGGGCAATGATGATCTTGGTCGTGTTCGGAATCTCTTCCCTGAATGCTTTTCTTATCAATGCATCTGTTTTTGTATCGACAGCGCTTGTAGAATCATCCAGTATGAGTACTTTCGGTTTTTTGAGCAAAGCCCTGGCAATACAAAGCCTTTGTTTTTGCCCACCGGATACGTTGTTTCCTCCCTCTACAATCTGAGTGTGGTAACCGTGCGGAAATTCCTGGATAAATCCATCCGCCTGAGCAAGTTTACATACTCTTTGCACTTCTTCATCTGTGGCGTGTTCGTCTCCCCATCGGATGTTCTCGTAAATACTTCCCGTGAAAAGTACGTTTTTCTGCAGCACCATGGATACCTGGTCGCGGAGCGCTTCAAGTTCATACTTGCGCACATCTATGCCGCCGACTTTTACACAGCCTTCCGTTACGTCATACAGACGAGGAATAAGCTGTACAAGGGTTGATTTTGCAGTACCGGTTCCTCCGATAATGCCGATCGTCTGGCCGGATTTAATATGAAGGTTCACATTTTTCAAAGATAATGTACCGCCCTTTCCGGCATAGCTGAAGTTTACATTTTCAAAATCAATGGATCCGTCCGGCACATCTTTGACTGCATCAGCAGGGTCTTCCATCTCTGGAATTTCATCAAGCACTTCAGCGATTCGATCCGAGGAAGCCTCCGCGATCATGATCATGACAAATACAAAGGTAACCATCATAAGCGACATCAGGATCTGCAGTGCATACACAATGATACTTGTAAGTTCTCCGGTCTCCATAGTACCAGTCACGATCGCCTCGCTGCTGATAAGGACCATGAAAAGGATGACTGTGTACATGGTAAACTGCATTGTCGGAGAGTTCCACGCAACAATTTTTTCCGCTTTTGTAAAGAGGTTAAATACAACGGTGGAGATTCCGTGGAATTTCTTGATTTCGTGGTCTTCACGCACATATGCCTTTACAACACGGGCAGCATTGACATTTTCCTGTACTGAATTGTTAAGTACGTCATACTCATCAAATACTTGGACAAAGTGCGGATGCGCTTTTTTTGCAATAAAGATGAGGATTCCGCCAAGAATCGGGATGGTTATTAAAAGCAGCAATGCGATCTTTATATTGATCGTCAGAACCATGATCAAAGAAAGAATGATCATGATCGGAGCTCTGGCCAGAAGGCGGATGCTCATCATGTAAGCCATCTGTACGTTAGTGATATCTGTGGTGAGTCTTGTAACAAGACTTGGTGTGGAGAAACGGTCGATATTTTTAAAGGAAAAATCCTGAATCTTATAAAAAATATCATGCCTTAAATTTTTGGCATAGCCCGCAGCTCCGATAGCAGCATAATTTCCTGCTTTTGCGCCAAAGAAAAGGGCAAGCATAGCAAGAATGACCAAAATTACACCCATTTTTACGATATAAGGAAGGTCTCCGTTTTGAATTCCCACATCGATGATCTTTGCCATCTGCAGAGGGATAAGTACTTCCATGAGAACCTCCAGGATGACAAAGACAGGTGCAAGAATGGATTCGCGCTTGTATTCCCGGATGGATTTAAATAACTTTCTGTTCATGTCGTCCTCCTTGATTATTTTGTTTTAGTTTCTGTTCGTCCATCATCAGATTTTCGGACATTTTCTGCAATGTGTTCATACACATTTCCAGCTCAAACTCAGGGATGCCGTGCAGCATTTTCTGTTCTACTTTTTGGATATTTTGGAGAATGTCGTTTCGCAGAGCCAAAGATTTTGCAGTTGGGAGAAGTTTTTTTAGCCTTGCATCTCTGGCAACGCTCTCTCTTTTGATAAATCCGTTTTTCTCCATCAGCTGCAGAATCCCTGTAGCAGTGGATTTGCGGATTTGAAATTCTTCTTCAATATCTTTTTGGTAAATTTCCCTGTGGAGGCTGGCGAATAAAATGAAATGTAAAATATTACGCTGCATATGTGTCAGACCGCTGTCTGCGTCCGGCAATAGAAAATGGCGCTTGAGCTGATTGGAAAGAATATTGATAAGTCGCCCGGCATCTTTACAATTCTTTTTATCGGCAATGCCCTCAGATGTTGAGTCCATTTGATTCACCTCCAAAATAAATTGTTCGCTACCTAACTAATTACAGCATATACAGTATATAGTGATAAAATTTGTTTGTCAATTCCTATTTTAACAAAACTTTTTAACGGGAATATTTACATTTATTATATATGTAAATAATGAATAAAAAGAAGATGTGTTAAATCAAAAAAGTAAGAAATTGATTGGGGAAATATTATAGAAATAGGGGTTCTTTTTCAAACCAGATTGTGGTAAGATGACAATGTGTAAAGGAGGACAAGCATTATGAAAAACAAAAAATTAAAAAAAGGAGTGGTATCCGTAGTAGCAGCCTCCATGCTTGTTACATCCGTGATGCCGTTCCAGGCAAGCGCTCGTGAGCTGGCTGCAAGAGATTTGACCTACACTGTGAACCATGCACTTGGCGGAACAGCTACGGTGAATGATGCAGAGACAGATTACTGGGGTGCGGACAAGGCGATTGACGGTATCGTGAACCGCGATGCGGAGAAACCGGAACAGTCCAGATGGTCCACAAACCAGGACACAAACCAGGGCGAAAAAGTGCTCACTGTTGACCTTAACGAGAGCAAGACATTTGACAGTTTTGTAATTGAATGGGAACGCACGAACATTACATCCTTTAAGATCCAGGTATCGGAAGATGGAAGTGAGTACAGCACGGTTTATACCAAACCGGATAAAGAAGAGATTTCGTCTTTGACCACCAGAATTGAGCTTGAAAAACCTGCAACAGGAAGATTCGTAAAATTGGTAGTTGACGGCTATACACCGGGAGACCTGAACTGGCAGTCTGTCTCACTCTACGAATTTGAAATCCTCCAGGAAAAGACAGAGGCCAACCTAGCACTTGACGCAACTGCGACAGCCAACGGCTATGAATCAGGTACTGCGTTTACTGCTGACAAGGCAAATGACGGAAAAGGTTCAGAGGATGATACGAAATCCAGGTGGGCAAGTGATGTGGGCAAAGGTCAGAAATGGCTGCAGCTGGAGTTCGACGAAGAGACCAAGATAGGAACTGTTGTGCTTGAATGGGAGAGAAGAAATGCAACAGATTACAAAATCCAGGTTTCCAATGATGGACAGGAGTGGAAAGATGTAAAATCATTTACAGCTGCTCCGGCAGAAAAGACACAGACCATTGCGTTTGATCAGGTGGAAACTGCAAAATATGTAAGACTGTATGTCAATGCATTTGATTCCACTTCAGAAGGTGTGACATGGGATACGGTATCTGTATATGAGTTTGAAGCTTATCCGGATGTGATAGATATTGAGGAAAATCAGTCCTTAAGCGAAATTGCATCCACGCTTGAGGTTCCGCAGGTACAGAAAGGGCAGGATAAGTTTGTGATGCCTGAAGTTCCGGCTGGAGTTGAGATCGAATTCGTCGGTGCAGACTATGAGCAGATTATTGACAGAGATTTGACCATTTATCAGCCATTGGTAGATACCACAGTGGAAGTAAACTTCAGACTGAAAAGAGGAGAAGAGACTCTTGAGACTTCTGCATTCCAGGTAACTGTTCCGGGAAAGATCACGGAAAACACTGGAAATGAAAAACCGGTTGTTGTACCGGAACTTGCTGAGTGGGCAGGCGCAGAAGGAAATTTTGAGACAAGCGATGCCTCCAGGATTGTGATCAACGAGACATACAAAGATGATCTTTCCTACATGGCTCAAGAGTTCAAAAAGGACTACAAAGATGTGACAGGAAAAGACATTGAAATTGTATACGGTGCAGAAAGCGATGCAAAAGCACATGATTTTTACTTTACACTTGGAAGCGAAGACGCTGGCCTGAAAGAAGAAGGATATTATATGGAAGTGGGCGATGTCTTAAAGACAGAAGCTGTGGACAAGCAGGGCGCTTACTGGGCAACTCGTTCCATCCTTCAGGTATTGAGCCAGACAGGCAACACCATTGCAAAAGGTGAAGTGAGAGACTATCCAAAATACGAACTGAGAGGTTTCATGCTGGACGTTGCGAGAAAACCAATTTCCAGAGAGACATTGAATTCCATCTTAAAAGAGATGACATGGTATAAGATGAATGACTTCCAGGTTCACTTAAATGATAACTACATCTTCCTTGAAGACTATCAGAATGCCGGAGAGGATGAGATGCTTGCATATTCTGGATTCCGTCTGGAGTCAGATATCAAAGAAGGCGGCAACGGCGGCCTTAACAAAGCAGATATGACAAGCAAGGATCTGTTCTATACAAAGGATGAGTTCCGTTCCTGGATTCAGGAGGCAAGAAAGAAAGGCGTTGATATTGTTCCGGAATTCGATACACCGGCGCATTCCCTTGCACTTACAAAGGTTCGCCCGGATCTGAAATTTGGTGAGAATGGCCGCGAGACAGACCATTTGAATCTGTACAGTAAATACGATGAATCCCTTGAATTTGTACAGTCCATCTGGGATGAGTACTTAAATGGAGAGAATCCGGTATTTGATGAAAATACAATCGTAAATGTAGGTACAGACGAATACGATGGTACATATGCAGAACAGTTCAGAAAATTCACGGATGATATGTTGAAATATGTGCAGGATTCCGGACGTACAGTTCGTCTGTGGGGAAGTCTCTCTATGCGTAAAGGAGAAACTCCGGTTCGCAGCGATAATGTTCAGATGAACATCTGGAACACTGGATGGGCAAATCCAATTGAGATGTACAACGACGGCTATGATCTGATCAATATGGTGGACGGTACACTCTACATGGTTCCGGCAGCCGGATATTACTATGATTACCTGAATACACAGAATCTTTACAATACCTGGGAGCCAAACAACATGGGAGGTTCCGTTGTTCCGGCAGGTTCCGAGCAGATGCTGGGAAGTGCTTATGCTATCTGGAACGACAGCGTGGACAAACGTTCCAACGGTATTTCCGAGGCAGACATTTACGACAGATTTGCAGATGCAGCTCCGACAATGGCAAGCAAGCTGTGGGGAGACGGCGAAGACCTTACCTTCCAGGAGATGGAGGCAGCAGTAGAAGAAATCGGAGAAGCTCCGACAAACAATCCATACGCTGTGGAAGATGCGGACAGCAACAATGAATACATGGACTACTCTTTTGAGGAAGGAAAAGAGTTCAAAGACAGCTCTGAAAATGGAAGAGATTTAGCAGAAGGCAAAGGCGCAACCATTGAAAATGGAGAGTTGAAACTGAATGGAGAAGAAAGTTATGTAAGCACGCCAATTGATAAACTTGGCAGTGGAAATATGCTCTCTTTTGATATCACGTTGACAGAAGAGGCGCAGCCAGGCCAGATTCTTTTTGAGACAGATGCAGAATATGATTCACATGATATCCGCATCATGGAAGATGGCACACTTGGATTTACAAGAGAGAACTATGACTACTCCTTTGGATACAAACTTCCGGTCAATGAAAAAGTTCACCTTGTGATCGCAACAGAAGGAACAAAGACAACACTTTACGTGGATGGTGACGCTTATAGTGCAGTAGGCTCCTATACAGATGCCGGCATGAAGAAAGCGGACAATATCTCCATTTCCACACTCAGGCTGCCGATCGAGAGAATTGGTTCCAAAGAAAATGCAGTGCATGCAGTGATCGACAATGTATCTGTTACTAAGGGTAAATATGTAGATCCTACAATGATCGATTCTTCTACATTTACTGTGACAACAGATAATCAGCAGCCGGGTGGAGAAATTACCAACGCATTTGATGGGGATGAGTCCACATTCTGGCATTCACAGTGGAGTCCGTATAAAGGGCTTCCGGCAGAGATCGTGATCGATATGAATGATACAATCTCCATTGATAAGTTCAGTTATCTTCCAAGACAGGATGGCAGCAAAAATGGTCAGATCACAAAATATGATCTGTTTGTCAGCCAGACAGGCGAAGACGGAGACTGGACACAGATTATTGCTGATGGCACATGGGAAGCTAATGCAAATTTGAAGACTGTAAAATTTGATCCGGTTGAGGCAAGATTTGTAAAATTTATTGCAAAAGATGGAACCGGAGATAAAAATGGTACGCATGGATGTGCTGCTGAATTCAATCTTTACAGAAACGAGGCGGATCAGCCGGAAGAACCAACAGAAGAAGTTTCCACAGCAGTTCTTGAGTATGCACTTTCTCTTACAGAGAACGTAAGTACAGAGGGTGTAGTGGAATCTGTAGTGGAAAGATACAATGCAGCGCTTGAAAATGCAAAAGACATTCTGAAGAGAGTGCAGGATGGTGATACGACTGTAACTCAGGAAATGGTCGACAATGCATGGAAAGAGCTCATCAGTGCAATGCAGTATCTGTCCTTCAAACAGGGAGACAAGACAGACCTTGCGAAAGTGATCGCGCTTGCAGAAGAGATGAATAACAACATTGATTCCTATCTGGATGATGGAAAAGAAGCGTTTGTGACAGCACTTGAGGCTGCAAAAGCAGTGCAGGCAGACGGCGATGCAATGCAGGAAGAAGTCAACACAGCATGGAAAGAACTTCTCACAGCTATGGCAGGACTTCAGAAGATTCCGGACAAGACCGCTCTGGAAGAACTTTTGAATAAGGCGGAAGGACTGAATGAGGCTGATTACGAGACAGCAAGTTTTGCGGCATTCAGAACAGCATTTGCAGATGCAAAAGCAGTTTATGAAGATGAGCAGGCTACAGCAGAAGAAGTAAACGCAGCAGCCGAAACGCTTGAGGGAGCAATCGCAAAACTGACACCTGCAAAAGGCACAGACGGAAGTACAGTGGCAAATGCAGGAAGTTCAACGACAAGCTCTGACGATAAGGGCACATCTGCAGACAAGAAAGATACAAATACAGCCAATACATCAAACGCAGCAAAAGGAACAACAACAAAATCTGCTAAGACAGGAGACGAGGCAAATGCAGCGTTACCGGCAGCAGCAGGAATCCTTGCAGCAGTAGCAGCAGCGTTTGTATGGAAAAAAAGAAGATAATCGGAGACGATAATCAAAAGAACTAAAAAGAGCACATGGGGCGCAGTTATTTGTTCCCATGTGCTCCTTTTTGTTTTCATTTTGTTTTCATCTTTCGTCATTATAATGATGTGGTACAATACAAATAGCAGGGAAAACATTCGGAGGTGATGGAAATGAGGATATTGATTGCGGAAGATGAAAAGGATTTAAACAAGATTATCAAAAATAGACTGGAAAAAGAAGGATACACGGTGGATGCCTGTTTTGACGGGGAGGAGGCGGCGGATTATCTTGAATTAACGGAGTACGATGCAGCAATTCTCGATATCATGATGCCGAAAAAATCAGGACTTGAAGTATTAAAAGAAATCAGGAAGAAAGGGGAAAAACTTCCAGTTTTGTTTTTGACAGCAAAGGACAGTATTGAGGACAGGGTGGAAGGACTGGATACCGGGGCTGATGATTACCTTGTGAAACCGTTTGCCTTTGAGGAGCTGCTTGCCAGAATCCGTGTGATGACAAGGAAACAGATGAAACAGAAGACAAATAAATATGAGATTGCGGATTTAAAGGTATATCTGGATTCACATCAGGTATTTAGAGGCGATAAGGAGATTGTGTTGTCAAACAAAGAATTTTCTATTTTAAGGTATTTGATTTTAAACCAGGGCATCGTACTTGGCAGAGATAAGATCGAGCAGCATATCTGGAACTATGACTATGCAGGAGGTTCTAATGTCATTGATGTATATATCCGGTATTTGAGAAAGAAAATTGACGACGGATTTGAGCCAAAACTGATTCACACTGTCCGGGGCGCGGGGTATGTGCTGAGGGTGCAGAAATGAAAAGAAGTAAAATGAAAATTTCGGTAAAATGGAAACTGACGCTTTTGTATACTTTCTTTATGACTTTGCTTGCCTGTGTTATCATAGCGATCCTCCTCTCCCTGAGCAATGAAACGATTTTGGCATCCATCCAGACAGAGCTGAAAGAAAGTGTGGAAAATGCATTTCAGGATATCGGGTGGGATGACGGAGGGCTGGATATAGACAATGACATTATGGAAGTGGAACAAGGTATCTATCTTTCCGTGTACAATGAAAATTCAGAAATCATTTACGGAAAAATCCCCCACGGTTTCATGGACATACCGCCAATGCAGGAAGGACAGTTAAGGACTCTGCAGGATTCGGGTACAAGGTGGTATGTTTATGACAGCAGCGCTGAAATAGAGGGATATGGGAAATTGTATGTCCGGGGAATTGTGTCAGTGACAAGGGCAGAGGAGAGCATTACGATTTTTCTGCGCTTTACATTGATCTTGCTTCCGCTCATGGTTCTTTTGACCGCGTTTATTGGATATAGATTTACAAAAAGAGTGATGAGACCAGTGTATGCAGCAGCAAGGACAGCTGAAGAGATTTACGAAAGTGGGGATTTGAGCAAACGTATTCCGGAGGGAAGGGGAAATGATGAGCTGCACAAACTTATTCAATGTCTCAATCAGATGCTGGAATGGCTGGAAGAAACGTTTGCAAGGGAAAAACAGTTTACTTCGGATGTCTCACATGAGCTTCGCACGCCGGTGGCAGTCATACTTTCCCAGTGTGAAAATCTTTTGGACGAGGAGGAGATGCCCAAAAAGTTCAGAGAAGATGTAGAAGTCATAAAAAGAAAAGCTGCGGCCATGTCCAGGATGATCTCACAGCTTTTGATGCTCTCCAGGGCGGACCAAAACCGGCTGGAACTGAACAGGGAACTTGTGGATTTGAGTATGCTGGCGGAAATTGTAGCAGAAGATCAGCAGGAGATTGCGGACAAGAAAAGCATTATCATTTATACAAAAGTTGAACCAGAGCTCACGGGGTATGCGGATGAAACGATGCTGATACGGCTTTTTGTGAACTTACTTGGCAATGCAGTGCGCTATGGCGTGGAAGGAGGGATAGTGGAATTTGCTCTATGGAGAGAAGGGGAGCGGATCTGCGGTTCTGTAAAAGACAATGGAATCGGTATTTCAAGAGAAGCCCTTCCTCATATATGGGAGAGGTTTTATCAGGAAGACCCAACAAGAAATCGCCCGGATGAATCCGGTGCAGGGCTTGGTCTTCCGATGGTGAAATGGATTGTCCAGATGCACGGAGGAGAAATTTGGGCAGAAAGTGAAAAAGGAAAGGGAAGTACCTTTGGTTTTTGGTTTCCGCAAAAAAAATAAAAAAGTAAAAAGATTTAATGTTATTTTCATCTTTCCTGTATATACTGACCTCAAGATAAAGAATACAAACATAGGTACAGATAAGATGGAGGATGATTTTATGAGAAATAAGAAAATGGTATTAGCGGCAATTGCAGCAGGATTGATGATTTTAGCGGCAGGATGCGGAGACAAGGAAAGTTACACGGAGTATGACAACACAAAGACAGAAGGAACAAAGATGTCAGGGAATGCAGGTACAAAGCAAGGATCCGGCCAAAACACATCCGGCGAGATCACGGAGCAAGAGGCTAAGAAGATCGCTTTGGAAAACGCAAAAGTTGCGGAAAATGATGTGACGGCCATCCAGGTAAAAAAAGAAATTGACGACGGGATTTCTTTATATAATGTTGAATTCTATGCGGGGACAAAAGAGTATGATTACGAAATCAGTGCAGCGGACGGCAGCATTTTAAGTGCGGATTTCGATGTGGAAAATGATTTTAACAATGGGGGAAATACAGCCAACACATCCGGCACCAGAATTTCCGAGGCAGATGCAAAGAAAGCAGTTTTGGAGAGAGCAAAGGGAGCAAAGGAGGAAAATATCCGCATGAACCTTGAGGTTGATGACGGAATGCAGGTATACGAAGGCAGTGTTGTATCCGGAGAGACAAAATATGAGTTTGAGATGAATGCAGAAAACGGCGAGTTTATCAGCTGGGAGCAGGAGTCTATTTACGATTAGAAAAGGAGGAGTTGTCAGAATGACAATGTTTATTGAATACCCAAAATGCAGTACTTGCAAAAAGGCAAAAAAATGGCTGGAAGAGAGAGAAGTATCTTTTGTGGACAGGCATATTGTGGAGGAAAATCCGACAAAGGAAGAGCTTAGAGAGTGGCATCAAAAGAGCGGACTTCCGTTGAAAAGGTTTTTTAATACAAGCGGTCTGAAGTACAAAGAACTGAAATTAAAGGATAAACTTCCTGCCATGAGTGAGGAAGAGCAGTATGAGCTCTTATCTACAGACGGAATGCTCGTGAAAAGACCGATTTTGATCACGGAAAAAGGTATTATCACAGGGTTTAAAGAAAATGAGTGGGAGACATTGATTTAATAGATATTTCACATAAAAAGTGAAAAAAAGGGAAAATGCGGATTGTAAACGAGTGATTGTTTACAATCCGCGTTTTTTATTTACGATGATTTAACTTTGATATAACAGCAATGCGATAGAAAGGAGCGGGTGTTGGACGGTAAAATAAAAATGCGAAGAGCGAAAGGAGAAAAAACAATGTTAGAGTTACAGCACATTAAAAAATCATATGACGGCGTAACGATTTTACAGAATATTGATCTGGAAATCCAGGACGGAGAGATTGTATCCATATTGGGACCGTCCGGATGTGGAAAAACGACATTATTAAACTTGATTTTGGGGATTACAGATGTGGATGAAGGACATATCTTTTTTGACGAGGAAGATATCACAGCAGTTCCAATGGAAAAGAGAGGATTTAACATCGTATTTCAGGATTATGCTCTTTTCCCGAATTTGAATGTATACCAGAATATTACATACGGACTTAGAAATAAGCCGGATATCTCCACAAAAGAGGAGGTAGATGAGTTGATTCGGTTATTGGGGCTGGAAGAACATTTAAAGAAAAAGATCGAACAGCTTTCCGGGGGACAGAAACAGAGAGTGGCTTTGGCCAGAACAATGGTAATGAAACCAAAGATTCTTCTTTTGGATGAGCCTTTGAGTGCTTTGGACGGAGTTATCAAGGAGTCTATCAAAGAAAAGATCAAACAGATTGCAAGGGATTATCACTTAACTACGATCATTGTAACGCACGATCCGGAAGAGGCGCTGACATTGTCCGACAAAGTGTTGATCATCAATGAAGGAAAAATCTCACAGTTTGGTACACCGGAGGAAATCATTGCAAAACCAAAAAATAAATTTGTCAAAGACTTTATTTTGAACCAGCTGGAGATAAAGAGAAACAATATTTTCACTTTGTTCCAGAATGACATCCGAAGAAACTTACAGGTGGTCAATGTATGAAACGCAAAGAGAGAGAGATCAAAATTATATATGTGTATGTCCTCTTAGTTTTTGCAGGATTTCTTGCAATTCCGATCATACAGCTACTGCTCCAGTCTTTTAGGGGGGACGGGGCGGTCGGACTGTCCAATTACGTGGAAATCATCAGCGAGAGAGGTTTTTTGCAGGCTCTTGGCAACAGTGTGGTCGTGTCGCTGTCCGCAGCTGTCATTGCAACAGTTCTTGCATTTTTTCTGGCGTACACGATTCACTACACAAATGTAAATAAAAAATTTAAGAAGCTGATACGATTGCTGGCAGTCTTGCCTATGCTGCTCCCAACCATCACTTACGGGTTCGCTATAATTTATTCTTTTGGGAAACAGGGGCTGCTGACAAGACTTTTCGGACGCCAGCTTTTTGAGATATATGGATTCTGGGGACTGCTGTTCGGCTATGTGATCTATACACTTCCGATTTCATTCCTTCTGATTTTTAACACCATGGGCTTTATAGATAAAAAGTTTATGGTAGTCTCCAGGGTCATGGGTGATAAACCGTTTGCAACATTCATGCAGACGGTGATACGCCCTCTTCTTGGAACCTTGGCAGCATCCATGGTACAGTGCTTTTTCTTAAGTTTTACAGATTACGGTATTCCGGCGTCTGTGGGTGGAAAATACGAGGTAGTTGCAACTGTGCTTTACAACGAGATGTTAGGAAGTGTTCCGGACTTTGGCAGAGGCGCGGTTGTCGCGATGATGATGCTGATACCTTCCATCATCAGTATTACGTTGCTGCATTATCTGGAGAAGTACAATGTCCGTTACAATAAAATTTCGGATGTTGAGATCAAAAAAAACTATGCGAGAGATGGGGTATGCTCAGTAGTGTCAGTACTCATTCTGGCTGTAATGCTTTCCATCTTTGCAGTAATCTTTGTGGTACCGCTTGTGGAAGAGTGGCCGTACAGGACAAACTTTACCATGGAGCATGTGGAAGCAGTACTTGAGGATGGCAGCTTGTTTGGAGTATACAAAAACTCATTGTTTGTGGCGGTCTGTACGTCACTTCTCGGACTTGTGACTACATACGGAGCGGCGCTTGCCACGGCAAGAAGCCAGCTCGGACAAAAGTGGAAAGGCGTGATCGAAAGTATTGCGCTCATCACAAACACCATACCAGGTATGGTCATCGGTATTGCGTTCATGCTTGTATTTTCAGGAACTTCTCTTCAAAATACATTCCTTCTTATTATCGTATGTAATGTGGTGCACTTTTTCTCAACCCCTTACCTGATGATGAAGAATACGCTTTCCAAGCTGAATCTTTCCTGGGAGACAACAGCTGCGCTGATGGGAGATTCCTGGGCAAAAACAATCTTCAGGATCGTGACACCGAATATGATACCGACCATTTTGGAAGTATTCAGTTATTATTTTGTAAACGCGATGGTGACAGTAAGTGCGGTGATCTTTATCGCAGGAGCGAGGACCATGGTGATCACGACAAAAATCAAAGAACTTCAGTACTATACAAAGTTTAACGAAGTGTTTGTTCTGTCATTACTCATCCTGGTGACCAACCTGATCGTAAAAGGTGTCCTTGGATTTGTAATAAATAGAAAAAGTAAAAAAGCGAAAAAGGAGAAAAAATAAAATGAAGTTTAAAAAAGTATTGGCATTTGTATGTGCAGCTGCAATGATGGTTTCTGCGTTCGGTCTTACCGGATGTGGAAGTAATGGCGGAGGAAACAGCAGTGATGAACAGGTGATCATCTATTCCAATGCAGATGATGAGGCAATTGAGGCTATGAAGAAAACTCTTGACGACAATGGCTATGAAGGAGATTATATTTTCCAGACATTCGGAACATCTGAGCTTGGCGGAAAAGTAATGGCAGAAGGAAAAGATATAGAGGCAGATTTGATCACCTTAAGTACATTTTATGTGGACAGTGCACAGGAAGATCAGAATATGTTCCAGAAACTGGATTTTGACTATAAACTGATCGACGGAGGAGAATCTGATTACTGTGCTCCGATCACTTCCCAGGAGGGAACGATCATTGTGAACACAGAGATGCTAAAAGAGAACAATCTGGATAAACCGACATGTCTGAAAGACTTGACAAAAGAAGAATATAAGGACATGATATCTGTAACAGATATCAAGAGTTCCTCAACAGCTTGGCTTCTGGTTCAGGCTTTGGTGAGTGAATACGGTGAGGATGGAGCAAAGGAAACACTTGCGGGGATTTATAAAAATGCAGGGGATCATATCGAGGATTCCGGTTCTGCGCCGCTTAAAAAAGTACGTGCAGGAGAGGTGGCGATCGGATTCGGACTCCGTCAGCAGGCAGTTGCAGACAAGGCAGATGGACTTCCGGTTGACTATGTGGATCCTACAGAAGGAAACTTCTCTTTGACAGAGTCCATTGCAGTTGTGGATAAAGGCGATGACACAAATCCAAAGGCTCAGGAAATGGCTCAGTGTATCATTGAAAAAGGCAGAGAGGAACTTATGAAGAGTTATCCGAATGCACTGTATGAAGGGGAGACAACAAATTCGGAAAATGCATCACAGTATCCAAAGGTATTCCCGGAAAAACTGACTGTAGATCTTTTAAAGAAACATGAGGAAATTTCAGAGGCTGCAAAAGCGGAAATTGAATAGGAAAGAGAAGGAAAGAAACATGAAATACAAATTATTAACACCAGGACCACTGACAACAACAGAAACGGTCAAAGAGCAGATGCTCTTTGACCACTGCACATGGGATGATGACTACAAAAAGATTACACTGGAAATCCGCGACAAACTTCTTGGGCTTGCACATGTAAGTGAGCCGGAGTATACGGTCGTGCTCATGCAGGGAAGCGGAACATTCGGAGTAGAGTCTGTCATCACAAGTGTTGTCGGAGATGAGGATATTCTTTTGATCGCGGCAAACGGAGCGTATGGAGAGCGCATGGTGGATATCGCTGAACATGCGGGCATTTCCTATGTCCTTTATAAAGAGGATTATGATAAAGTTCCGTCCGCAGAAAAAATTGGAGAGATGTTGAGAGAGAATCCAAAGATCACTCACGTGGCAATGGTGCACAGTGAGACAACGTCCGGAATTTTAAATGACATTGAGAGCGTGGCCAACGTAGTAAAAGGAGAAGGAAGAACTTTTATCGTAGATGCAATGTCAAGTTTCGGCGGTGTGGACATTGAGGTTGGCAAACTGGGAATTGACTTTATTGTAAGCAGTGCGAACAAATGCATTCAAGGTGTGCCAGGATTTTCCTTCATTATCTGTAACAGTCAGAAACTTAAGGAGAGCAAAGGAAAAGCAAGAAGTCTTTCTCTTGATCTTTACGATCAGTGGCTGACAATGCAAAAAGACGGAAAGTGGAGATTCACTTCACCGACGCATGTGGTGCTGGCGTTTGCGCAGGCGCTCAAAGAGCTGGAGCAAGAAGGCGGAATCCCTGCCAGAGCAAAGCGTTATGAGGAGAACAATAAGCTTTTGATCGAGAAAATGGGTGAACTTGGAATCCGTCCGTATATTGGAGGAGAGTTTCAGGGACCGATCATTACGACTTTCTACTATCCGGAGCATCATGCTTTTTCTTTCCCTGAGATGTACGAGTATATCAAAGAGAGAGGGTATGCGATCTACCCTGGAAAAGTGACAGATGCCGACACTTTCCGTGTGGGAAATATTGGTGAGATTTACAAAGAGGATATTGAAAAATTGTATGAGATAATCAAAACATTTTTAGAGGAGCGCAGGTAAAAGATGAAGATAGAAGGAATTATTTTTGACTGGGCCGGAACAACTGTGGATTTCGGCAGTTTTGCACCCGTACAGGCGTTTATTGAGGCTTTCAAAGAGTTTGGGATCACTCCGACTGTAGAGGAAGTGAGAAAGCCGATGGGAATGCTCAAGATAGATCATATCCGCACCATGCTCTCCATGGAGAGGATCCAGGATCTGTGGGTTGACAGATACGGAAAAATGTGGACAGAAGAGGATGTGCAGAAGGTTTACGAGTGCAGCGAAAATAAGATCATGGAAATCCTTAAAGACTTCACGGATCTGAAACCTTATGTAAAAGAGACAGTGGATGAATTAAGAGCTATGGGATTAAAAATCGGTTCTACCACAGGATATACGGATGAGATGATGTCTGTTGTTGTGCCTGCTGCAAAAGAAAAAGGATATGATCCTGATTTTTGGTGCAGTCCGGATTCCACGGGAAAAAGAGGACGCCCATATCCTTATATGATTTTCAAAAACATGGAGGCTCTTGGGCTTTTGGATGTGAGAAAGGTCATCAAGGCCGGGGATACGGTGGCAGATATCAAAGAAGGAAAAAATGCGGGAATGATTTCTGTCGGCATTGTGGAGGGAAGTTCCGTGATGGGGCTGTCACAAAAAGAGTACGAAAGAATGAGTGATGCCGAGAAAGAGGCTGCTTTTGCAAAAGCGGAAAAAGTGTACCTGGATGCAGGCGCAGACTATGTGGTGCGCGATGTCAGAGGTATCTTAAATATTGTCAGAGAAAAGGAAAGTTGTAAATAATGAAAACAAAGAAAACGCTGTTCATCACAGGAAATGTGAGGACAGTGTTTTTTATTCTATAGGAAAGTCCTTCGGACTGTCCTATAGAATAAAAAGCCCTCCGGGAGGAATGCACACGCCGCAATGAGGTATGTTACCGCCTTGCGGTATTGTGGCGGCGCGCAAAGTGTTCAAGCCCCTCAAGATTGAGGGAAAGGGGAGTTGATGTGGGCTTGACCACTTTGTTCTTTCGGGAAAAGGAATTGTGGAAAACAAAAACAGATGGTACAATAGGAAATCAAAAGAGGAGGAATATGTTAGTATGAGTGACTGGAACTATGTGTTTTTTGATTTGGACGGAACATTGACAGACCCTAAGACAGGGATTACCCTGTCGGCTGCGTATGCGCTCTCCTCGTTTGGAATCGGGGTGGAAGATACAGAAAGTCTGTGTAAATTCATTGGACCGCCGTTGCGCGATTCCTTCATGGAGTTTTACGGGTTTTCTAAAGAGCAGGCAGATTTGGGGATCCAAAAATTCAGGGAGCGCTATGAGAAGATTGGATGGAAGGAAAATCGGCCATATCCAGGAATAGAAAAGTTGCTCGGAAAACTGAAAAGCGCGGGGAAACGCCTCTTTGTAGCCACTTCCAAACCAGAAGTGATGGCAGAACGTATTTTAGCACATTTTGGTATGGATGGATATTTTGAGCTTATCGCAGGAGCGGATTTGGAGGAGATCCGGGTGAAAAAGGCAGATGTCCTCCGCTATGCCATGGGGCAGTTGGAAGGGATTGTCAAGGAAGAGTCAGTTATGGTTGGAGACAGGATGCATGATATAGCAGGGGCGAAAGAAGTCGGTATCAATGCCATTGGAGTTCTGTATGGATATGGCAGCAGAGAAGAACTTTTGCACGCAGGAGCAGACAATATAGCAGCCTCTGTGCAAGAACTTGAGGAGATGTTGATAAAATAAATAAGAACAGTATCAGGAACGAAAACTTCTGCATATCATAATCTAAAAAGAGATGCAGGAGTTTTTTATGGCATATAAAATCATGTTGGATGCCGGGCATGGCGGATATCAATAGCGCAAGTCAAAGTACATTATTATAGAAAGGCAACTGTTGTACCTATAACAATTAAATATTGAGAGAGGACAAGCCTTTCAGACTGTATAGACGTTCAGAAATGAGCGTCTATTTTTTTGCAAAAATGAAAGGAGACATTAAAGCTATGAAAAAGATATTGAAGCGATTAGCCACAGGCTTTCTTGCCTTTGCGACTATCGTTACCGCTTTTCCGACAACAGCCGTCCATGCTTCCGAGAAGCAATATTGGACAGAAAGTGCAGAGCGTGTCGGTATCGTTGAAAAAGTAATGAATGACGGTTCTATCGGTTCAACGTTCAATGAGGGACACATGACCGTTGAGGGAGAGGACGCTTTCTGCGTGGATATTAACACCAACTTCCGCAACGGCTACAAGACCAGAGCCGACGCAAGCACACGCATGAGCTACGACCAGATTTCAGATGTTGCCCTCTCAATCGAGTATGTTAATCAGTATGTGCAGAGCCACAGCGGATTGAGCAGTCAGTATATCTATCTTTTGAAACAGTGCGTCGTATGGCAGAGATTGAGCGTTCATCTTGGTTGGCAATGCGATAACGTCAGAGCTTCCTATGATGAAATCCCTAAAGCTATACAGGGCGAGGTTTACGCTGGGGCGAAAGCTTTTGCCAGTGAGAACAAGGGACGCTATGAATGTGGCGGTTATATCTACTCTGGCGAGGGACAGGACATTGGACAGTTCTGGGCGAAACTTGCCGTAGGAAATGCCACACTTAAAAAGACTTCCAGTAATGCCAGCATTACCGACGGGAACGGGCTCTACTCTATCGCTGGTGCGACCTATGGTGTCTATTCTGATAAGGACTGTACGAAACAGCTTGCCACCCTTACGACTGATAACAGCGGAAATACTGATACCGTGGAAGTAAAGGCTGGTACAGTCTACATCAAAGAGCTTTTTGCTCCTGCTGGCTATAAGGTAGACAGCACTGTCTATTCCTTAAATGTGGAAGCTGGCAAGACAGCGACACTCAATGTATCAGATACACCAAAGGTCACAGATACCCTTATTGAGCTTTTCAAGATTGACATGGAAACACAGAAAGACGCTCCACAGGGCGACGCTTCCTTAGAGGGTGCGGAGTTCACATGGAAATTCTATGCGGGACACTATACTGCTGACAATCTTCCTAGCGAGCCGACAAAGACATGGGTGACAAAGACAATCGCTGAAAAGGACAGCGACGGCACTATCCATTACGTTTCCCGCCTTTCTGATGAATACAAGGTATCTGGGGACAGCTTCTATACACAGGACGGAAAGAACGTGCTTCCTTTAGGAACGCTGACCGTTGAGGAAACAAAAGCTCCTAATGGCTATCTTCTTGACGGTGCATATATGCAGGCAAACGGTAGCGAGGAACAGATTAAAGGAATGTACCTTACACAGATTACCGAGGACGGCGACCTTGCCGTACTGTCTGGAAGCAATCAGTACCATGTATCAGACAAGGTTATCCGTGGCGGTGTGAAAATCCAGAAAAGAGATTTAGAAACCATCGATACCAAAGGTCAAGGAAGTGCGACCTTGAAAGACGCTGAATTTGAAATCATCTCTCTGAATGACAACGCTGTACTTGTCAAGGGCAAGCTCTACAATAAAGGCGAAGTGGTAAAGACAATCCTTACCGACATTGAGGGCGTGGCTTCTACTTCTGCCGACCTGTTACCTTACGGAAAATACCGTATCGAGGAAAGCAAAGCTCCAGAGGGCTATCTGACGGACGGGGCGAAACCGATTGAATTTGAAATCACAGAGGACGGAAAAATCGTTGACCTTACAGGGACAGACACATCAATCTACAATCAAGTGAAGCGTGGCGACTTAGAGG
>NZ_NFKJ01000016.1 GCF_002160325.1 Lachnoclostridium sp. An181 | reverse complement strand
AAAAATCTATAAATCATATCTAAGGGCGGATGGGACAGCTTGATATGTCTCATCCGCAAGGAAATATACAAGTCAGAAACAATTCATGCCGATTCGGCGAGATCACAACGATGAAAACAGAGGGATTCTATATAAAATGGGAAGATACTTGGAGGGTTCCCGGCAAATTGACTTTTGAAAAAATATGAATTATCATAAATTTTATAATCAAAGAAGAGGAGGGACTCTCATGGCATTTCACATTATTTTAGGTGATATCACAAAGATGGGAACAACTGCGATTGTCAATGCAGCCAACTGTTCTTTGCTCGGAGGAGGCGGCGTGGACGGTGCCATCCATAGGGCAGCCGGACCGGAACTTTTAAAGGAATGCAGAACATTGGGCGGCTGCAGGACCGGGGAGGCGAAGATGACAAAAGGATACGATCTTCCTGCCCAATATGTCATCCACACTCCAGGTCCCATCTGGCGGGGAGGAACACATGGAGAAAGAGAGCTTTTGGAGTCTTCCTATCGAAATTGCCTTTTGCTGGCAAGGCAGTTTGGGATCCGGGATGTGGCGTTTCCGTCTATCAGCACAGGGGTGTATGGATATCCTTTGGAGAAAGCCGCGCTTGTGGCGGTGAGAGTGATTTATGAATTTGCGGATATGGATGTCACAATGGTCTGCTTTGACGCCAGGACAAAGGCAGCTTATGAGGAGGCAGATGAAAAATATCGGAAACAATATTTCTGCGATGATGAAACAGAGTACGTGATAATCGAATATGAAAATCTTCCCATGAGGGATGCGTTTAAAAATGAACGGCTGGCGAGAAAACTGGAGGAAATCCTTGAAGGGAAAAAGGAGTGGATAGCAAAATTTTTGGCAGCTCCGTCGACCTTTCGGCAATTTTACTTTTTGGGAGGAAGAACAGAAATTTCTGAAGAAGAGTGCAGAGAAATCCAGAATGCAATGAAAGAGGAAGATGCAATTGCTCCATGCAGGATGGAAGAAGTATATCCGTATCTGAGAAAAGAAACCTGGAAAGCGCACATCCCGGATATCAGTTACACAAAGGTGAGTATTGACTGTGGGGATGGATGTTCTTTTAACTTAAAGAAGATCATAAAAACAGACAAAGACATGCTCTTTTTTCCGGAGACAGGAGAAACGAACCTGGATTTTGAAACAGTGGACGGGGAGTACGTCCTACGGATTCCTGTAAAGAATCGTGTGATGGAGCAGAAAATTTTGAAAAGCATTCTTCTTGACGGAGAAGTGCAGTTGCCGCGTTTTGGCATTCAAGTGCCGGAAAAAGCGGGGGAAAAGGGAAACGAAAGATAAGAAAAGAGGACTAAGGATGTATATTGCGGATTTACATATTCATTCCCGGTATTCAAGGGCGACGAGCAGGGACTGTACGCCTCAATATCTGGATTTGTGGGCGAGGAAGAAAGGAATCCATCTTGTCGGGACCGGAGATTTTACGCATCCGGCGTGGAGAGAAGAATTAAAAGAAAAACTGGAACCTTCGGAGGATGGGCTGTATGTGTTGAAAAAAGAGTACCGCATTTTAGACGAAAATGTGAGTGATTCCATGATACCGAGATTTGTCGTCACTGGGGAGATCAGTTCTATTTACAAAAAGAACGGACGGGTGCGCAAAGTGCACAGCCTGATTTTGCTGCCGGGACTTGAAGAGGCGGAGCTCGTTTCAAGAAAACTGGAGACCATTGGAAATATCCATTCAGACGGACGGCCGATCCTTGGGCTGGACTGTAAAGATTTGTTGGAGATTCTGTTGAAATTATGTCCGGACGCTGTCTACGTGCCGGCGCACATCTGGACTCCGCATTTTTCTTTGTTTGGAGCATTTTCCGGATTTGACACAGTGGAGGAATGTTTTGAGGATCTGTCGCCCTATATTCATGCCGTAGAGACCGGGCTTTCCTCGGATCCTCCCATGAACTGGAGGGTATCCGCGCTGGATAAGTTTCAGCTTATCTCCAACTCGGATGCGCATTCTCCGGCAAAACTTGGGAGGGAGGCCAATCTTCTGGACATCGAATTGTCCTATGAGGGATTGAAGACTGCCATCCAGACGGGAAAGGGACTTTATGGAACCATTGAATTTTTCCCGGAAGAAGGGAAATACCATATGGACGGTCACCGAAAATGCAACCTTTGTCTGACTCCCCTTGAGACAATGCAGTACGGCGGGATCTGTCCGGTATGTAAACGGAAACTGACGATCGGTGTTTCCCACCGGGTGGAGGAGCTTTCTGACAGAGCGGAAGGATATCAAAGACAAGGCGCCAAACCATTTGAAAATCTGGTCCCTCTGCCGGAGGTGATTGCTGCGTCTATCGGAGTGTCTGCTGCAAGTGTAAAAGTTCAAAGACAATATGAAAATATGATCAAAAATCTGGGACCGGAATTTGAAATTTTAAGGACCATGCCTCTCGAAGATATTAGAAACGTATCCGGCCGGTTGATTTCTGAGGGAATCGGACGCCTCAGAGAGGGAAAGGTGGAACGGCTCCCGGGATTTGACGGAGAGTACGGAACAATCCGGCTTTTTTCTATGTCCGAGATTGAGAATCCGGACGGGCAGATGGATTTTTTTCAGCTTTTACATGTTCAAGAGGAAAAAGGAAACTATGGAACACCAAAAAAGCAACCAATGCCAAAGAAAAAAGAAGAAACAACAGTGAAAAAGCAAGCGCAGACAGAGATGTTAAATGAGAAACAGAAGGAGGCTGTGCGCTGTCAAAAGAGGAGGATTGCGGTTATTGCAGGACCTGGATGCGGGAAGACAAAGACATTGATCTCCCATATCAGTGATCTTATCAACACCAGAAAAGTAAAATCTTCCCAGATCACAGCAGTCACGTTTACCAATCAGGCGGCAGGAGAACTGAAGGAACGTCTTGCAAAACTGTGTGGAGGAAAAGCAAAACTTCGCAGCCTGAAAGTGGGGACGTTTCATGCCATCTGTCTGGAGTTTTTGAAAAGTCTTGGACGTGAATTTGCTCTTTTGGATGAAGAGCAGGCGCTCTGTATTGCACAGGAGGTGTTGGCAGAGGAGAAAGGAAAGAAAAAGGGACGAGAATTTTTAAGAGAACTGTCTTTGAAAAAAGCGGGAGTGGAAAAAGAGTGGACAAAAGAGTTTTTGGACGCATATGACCGTTATCAGAATAAACTGGAGGAAGAGGGACTTTTAGATTATGATGATCTTTTGATCAAGACATTGGAGGCAGTGAGGGAAGGCGCCATGGACGAGACGTGGCGAAAGCATTTTAACTATCTTTGTGTGGATGAGTTTCAGGATATGAATCCTGTGCAGTATGAGCTTGTGAAACTGTGGAATGAAAAAGGAAGAGAACTGTTTGTCATCGGAGATAAGGATCAGGCAATTTATGGATTCCGGGGATCAAACGCAGCATGTTTTGATTGGTTAAAGAAAGAGTTTGAAGATCTGGAAGTGTTAAAACTTGAGAAAAATTACCGCTCCACACCGGAAATTTTAAGTGCAGCTTTGCACGTAATCTCCAATAACTCTGGAGAAGAGAGAACTCTTGAGGCAAATGAAAAGAGCGGAGAAAAGGTGCGGATCGTGAAGGCCAAAAGCTCCATGGCTGAGGCGATTTTTATCGCAAAGGAGATCAACCGCCTGGCAGGTGGTATCGGTATGCTGGAGGCGCAGAAGGTGCGGGAGTCAGGTCAGGAGAAAAAAGAGAGAGGATTTGATGAGATTGCCGTGTTGTACCGCACGCACAGACAGGCACAGATGCTGGAACAGTGCCTTGGACAGGAAGGGATTCCTTGCGTTGTCGCAGGGCGGGAAGATTTTTTGAAAGAAGAGTCTGTGAGCGGAAGTATCCATTTTTTTGACTGCCTGGAGGACAAAGAAAATATACATGCAAAGGAAATGTGTCAAAAACAGTTGTTTCATCTGGAGAAAAATGAACTGTTTGAAGAAGTATTTGCTCGTTTGTGGGAAAGATTCCACGAGGAATATAGAAAAAAGAAACCACAGAAGTTTTTAAAACTTTGGATGGAAGAGATGAATCTTACCGAGGATCCGTCCATGCAAAGACTTTTCGAAATGGCGGTTTTCTATGAAAGTATGCCAAAGTTTTTGGAAGGTTTGAAATTGGGAGTGGAAAGCGACCTGAAACGATGTCAGGGAAAGGCATATGAATCGGGAGCAGTCACGCTTATGACCTTACATGGAGCAAAGGGGCTGGAATTTCCGGTTGTATTTGTTTGTGGGCTGCAAAAGGGAATCCTTCCTTTGGAACATGGAAAATTTGCTGTGGATGAAGAGGAGGAGAGACGCCTTTTCTATGTAGGCATGACAAGGGCCAGTGAGGAGCTGATTTTGACTTGCCAAGGGGAAGAGTCTGCCTTTTTGCTGGAATTGCCGGAAGAGGTAATCGTGAAGGAAGAGGCTGATAAGAAAAAGAAACAGGAAGATATGCACCAGATGAGTTTGTTTGAATAAGGAGAGTACACTGTGGATAAATATCAAATTCTAACCTCATATTTTGGATATCGCAATTTTAGAGAGGGTCAGGAGGAAATCATCGAAAAGCTTGTATCTGGGCAGGATGTCCTTGCCATCATGCCGACAGGGGCCGGAAAGTCTTTGTGTTATCAGGTTCCGGCGTTGATGATGGATGGAATCACGATTGTTGTCTCCCCTTTGATTTCCCTTATGATGGACCAGGTCAAGGCGCTCAATGAGATCGGCGTCCATGCAGCGTTTATCAACAGTGCGCTCACGGAAGGGCAGATCGCCAAAGCGCTTTCCTATGCAAAAGAAGGGCGCTATAAGCTGATCTATGTGGCACCGGAACGGCTGGAGAGCGAGGGATTTATGGATTTTGCCGTGAATACGCCTATTTCAATGGTCACTGTGGATGAGGCGCACTGTATTTCCCAGTGGGGGCAGGATTTCAGGCCAAGTTACCAAAGAATCGTCACATTTATCCAGGCGCTGCCCAAAAGGCCAATTGTCGCGGCATTTACGGCCACTGCGACGAAACGGGTCAAGGAGGATATTCTTTGTGTGCTGGGGCTTGTGAATCCGTATGTGATGGTGAAAGGGTTTGACCGTGCCAATCTTTACTTTGAGGTGCAGAGGACAAAGAAAAAGACGGGGCGGGTCCGGGAATATATCAAAGCCCATGAAGACGAGAGCGGAATTGTCTATTGTGCTACGAGACGGAATGTGGACGAGCTGTATACGATTCTGAATGAAGATGGCATCTCGGTGACCCGGTACCATGCAGGTCTTTCAAGTCAGGAGCGGAAACAGAACCAGGAGGACTTTGTTTTTGACAGAACGAAGATCATGATTGCCACGAATGCGTTTGGTATGGGGATCGACAAGCCGAACGTAAGGTTTGTCCTGCACTACAATATGCCGCAGAGCATGGAGAATTATTATCAGGAGGCAGGAAGGGCCGGGAGGGATGGAGAGCCGGCAGAATGTATTCTCTTTTATTCTCCTCAGGATGTGGTGATCAACCAGTTCCTTTTGGAGAGCAAAGAAGAAAGAGCGGAGTATACAAAGGAAGAGCAGATGCTGATCGTAAGCCAGGATCAGGAGAGGCTTCGAAAAATGACGTTCTACTGCACAACGAGACAGTGCCTTCGAAGATATATTTTAAATTACTTTGGAGAAACTGCGCCGATGGAATGTAAAAACTGCTCCAACTGTCTGGAGGAATTTGAGTGGGTGGATGCCACAAGCATTGCAAAGGCGATTGTCAACTGTGTGAAAAAGACAGGACAAAGATATGGGATCAATGTCATTACGGGGACGCTTAGAGGGGAAAACACGGCCAAACTTCGCGCTTACCGGATGAATGAATATGAGGAATATGGAAAATACAATGAAATGTCCGTACGCTTTTTAAAAGATATCGTGAATACACTGATCGAGAGAGGGATGCTTGCCATCACAAACGATAAATATGCGCTATTAAAGCTGACAAAAAAGTCCGGGGAGTTTTTGCTTTCTGATGAAACATTTGAAATTGCATATCGGGAGGACGAAGAGATAAAAGGAAAGGTGAAGGGAAATAAAAAGATTTCCGACAACCTCAATTCCAAAGGCATGGAATTGTTTGAACAGCTGCGAAGTCTCCGGCTTCAGGTTGCAAAAGAGAGAGGAATTCCGCCATACCTTGTGGCAGCGGATCGGACGTTGTATGAAATGTGTGTCAGATTGCCGTTTACCAAACAGGAGATGATGGCAGTGTATGGCATGGGTGAGCGAAAGTATGAACAGTATGGGGAGCGTTTTGTGGAGCACATCCGTATGTTCACATCAGGGAAAAAGGAAGTATTGTATTTTCAGGGCGCGGATCTGGAGTTTCAGGAACCTTCTATTGTTCCTTCCGGTGGAAGAAAGCGGGAGTTTGTTCTGACAAAGGAGATGGAAGAAGAGATTCCATTTGAATTGGAGCTGAGTATCAGCGATTTTGTGGGGAGACTCAACGAGAAGAGGGATGAGCGGATCATGAAACGTCTTACGATCAAAAAAGTGGAGGAAAAGCTGCTGGATGAGCATTACCTGGAGTGGGGATTCCTTGACGGATACAGAAAAAAACTTGTCTCACAAAAAGGGAGAGAGGCCGGGATTTTTGGAAAAGAGAAGATCAGCCAGAGGGGAAACAGCTATGAGGTGCTCTGGTGCGGCGAAGACGGACAGAAACTGATCGCAGAAAGGCTTAAGGAATGGTGCAAGGAATAGAGAAGAACATACATTCGTGGAAATCTTGCAATCCGTTCTGTTTTGTTATATGCTAGAACAAGAACAAAAACGAAGGAAAAGCAGGAAATGGCAGAACAATTTATCAATCATATTGCAGATATTGTGGCGCACCATTTGCGCGCGCAATATACAGTAGAAGAGTATGCAAAGATTCAGGCGGAGATCCAAAAAATCGTCCGTTTGTCAAAAAAACCATTGAAAGATCAAAGGCAGACATATAGTTATAAGGAGCTGGACCGCCTTCTTTCCGGGATCAATGAAAAGCAAAAGATTCGGAAGGTGAGAGGAGTCTACTATACGCCTGAGGATGTGGTGCGGTTTATTTTGAAGAACAGTGCCCTCCTTCTGTACAAAAAAGCGTACGGGATAGGAGTGCTGGACGAGAGGGAAAAGCAGGAGTTTGCATGTAAAAAGACGGTTTTTGATCCTACATGCGGAACCGGGGAGTTTCTTGTGGCTGCGCTTAAATTAAAATTTGAGTGTGCAAAAAAAACGGATGAAGAGATGAGCAGGGAAGAGATTCGCTCGATCGTAAAGACCGTGTTTGGAAATGATATCAATGAGGAATCTGTGGTGATTTTGAAACTGCGGATTTTTCTTTTCCTTTTGGAAAAGTTTGGGATTGACAAGCTTGCAGGGATTTCCGGATATTTGAACCGGCAGTTTTGGACATATGATTATCTTTGTGAATACGAAAAGATCAAAAAGAAATTTGATCTGATCATCGGGAACCCGCCGTATGTGGAGGACAAAAAAGCCAAGACAGCTGCAAAAAAAAGATACGGAAACATTTATGCAAATGTACTGATCCACTCAGGCCTTCAGCTGAAAAGAAATGGAGTGATGGGATATATCATCCCCCTCTCTTACAGCGCAACGCCGAGGATGAAGGAGCTTAGGAGAGATCTTTTAGAGACCATGGGGGTGCAGTGGCTGTTCCATTTCTCAGACAGACCGGACTGCCTTTTTACATCCGTACACCAGAAACTGACGGTTCTTATTGCAAAAAAGAGCAAAAAGGCGCGAAAGGAAATCTATACAAGCAATTACCAGTACTGGTACAAAGCACAAAGAGAGCAGTTGTTTGAAAACCTCAAACTGTTCCGAAATGACTGGGTGGAGGAGCGGTTTATCCCAAAACTGGGGAATGAGACAGAAGAGTGTATTTACCGCAAAATCGCAGGATGCGGGACCTCGTTTGCCAAGTTAGTGAAGAAGGACGAGCAGTATCCGGTATATGTAAATCTCAGGGCTGCGTTTTGGATGAAAGCGTTTTTATCTCCTCACACAGGCGGGGATTACAGGATGTATGGTTTTTCAGGCCGGGCATGGCAGATGTATGCCATGTGTCTTTTGAATTCTTCTCTTTTTTGGTGGTTTTGGGTGTGCGTCTCGGATTGCTGGCATATTACGGCAAAGGAATTTGAGATGTTCAAAGTACCGCCTATATTTGACGAGAAGACAGTGGAAAAACTTGCCGAAAGTCTGGAGACGAGACTGGAGGAGACAAAGGTACACATTGGGAGTAAGCAGACAGAGTATGAATACAAGCACAAATCCTGCTTGGAGGAGATCGACCGGATCGATGCATACATTGGGAACCTTTTTGGACTTACAGAAAAAGAGCAGGGATACATTTCGCAGTTTGCGAGGAAATACAGGGTAAGCAAAGGAGCAGAAGATGAGACTGATTGATTTATTTGCCGGGTGCGGAGGCCTATCTCTTGGGTTTGAGAGGGATGGACATGAAGTGTGTAAGGCAGTGGAGTTTGATCCTTTGATTGCCGCAACTTACGAGAAAAATCATTCGAGGGTGCAGGTGATCGTGGATGATATAAAAAATGTTGCAAGGAGCGGTATCTTCCATGAGGGGGAGGCGGACGTCATCATCGGTGGACCTCCGTGTCAGGGATTTTCCATGGCAGGGGCAAGGATCCGGGGCGGATTTATGGATGATCCGAGGAATTATCTGTTCCGGCATTATTTTGAGATCGTGAGGACCGTGCGGCCAAAGATGTTTATCATGGAAAATGTAAAAGGGATCACGACGATGAAAAAAGGGGAAATTTTTCAGGAGATCCAAAGGATTTTTGCGGACAGGGAATTGATGGGAGGAAGAGCGTACCATATCTACAGCAGGCTTATAAAAGCAGTGGAGTTTGGAATCCCGCAAAAGAGGGAGCGGATGCTGATCATTGGATTTTTGGAAAAAGAGATTCCTTTTGAGGAAAAGTGGCAGGAGGCAAAGGAGAAGACGGAAGAAAGGTATCCCGGATTTTTTGAACCGGTCACAGTCAGGGAGGCGATCGGGAATTTGGGGGAACCGACAAAAGATGGGATCATTGCAAACCCAAATCCTGGGACTCCATATCAGGAGTGGCTCTCCTGCGGAAATGAGTTTCTTACAAACCACACAAAGACCAATCATTCTGCGCTGGCGATCGAGCGTATGAGCCAGGTGGCGCCCGGGGAGAATTACACGGTTTTGGACGAAGAGATCAAATCCGTACACAGCGGCTCCTACGGAAGGCTTGAGTGGGACGCCCCTGCAGCAACGATCACAACAAGGTTTGACACGCCGGCGGGAGGAAGGTTCATCCATCCGATCAGCAATCGGACGCTGACGCCAAGAGAAGCAGCCAGGATTCAGAGCTTTCCGGATGATTTTGTATTTTACGGAAACCGGACATCAATCTGTAAACAGATAGGAAATGCGGTGCCGCCCAAGATTTCCTATTTTCTTTCTGTCTTTGCAGGGCAGATTTTAGAGGAGTGGTAAGATGAATGAAGTATTGGAACAGAAAGCAGAGTGGACAAGCCTTACAACAGGATCGTTTTTGGCGCTCCGGGAACAGGAAAAAGCTATCGGCTCAAAGTGGATGCAAAAGTGTTTGGAGAGCATATGGAGAGAGTGACCTTTCACCCGAACTATTCCTATGCTCAGTTTGTGGGAACCTACAAACCAGTGATGCAAAGAGACGGTGAGATTGCATACCAGTATGTGCCGGGGCCGTTTATCCGCATGTATGTAAGAGCTTGGAAACAAAAGGAAGTCCCGCATCTTCTCCTTATCGAGGAGATCAACCGGGCGGCCGTGGCAGCTGTGTTTGGAGAGATGTTCCAGCTTTTGGACAGGGAGAACGGAGTGAGCACCTACGCTGTACATACGAGCGAGGACGTAAGAGAATATCTGGCGCGTCAGTTTTTTGGAAAGCCGTATGTTTCCTGTGATGAGAAAGAAAAAGTACATTGTGAAGAGATGAGACTGCCGGACAACCTTTACATATGGGCAACCATGAACAGCGCGGATCAGGGTGTCCAGCCAATGGACACTGCTTTCAAAAGAAGGTGGGATTTTGAATACATTGGAATTGACAAGGAAGAAGAAAAGGCGGATTTTGAAATACCTCTTGGGACTAAGGAAGGTATGTATCTTGTTTCGTGGAATGAACTGCGCAGGAAAATCAACCAAAAGCTTTCCGACGAGTGCAGGATCAATGAGGATAAATTGCTTGGCCCATCAAACAGTTGATACAGCGTCAAAAAATAGAACGTATGATGAAAGTACATAAGGAAATGCGAGGGTTAGACCGATACAGAGAACAACCGAAAGAGTATAAATACCACAACCCTTATGATGATTGGATATTCCGTCAACTTGCAGATATTGACAACAGAAAAAACATTCCTAATACTTCTCCACAAGTAGACTTTAATGAGGGAGATTATGAAGATTATCTAAAGGCGAAATGGAACAGAGGTCTTTAATTTCCTCTTGCATGGAAGATATAGCAAATAAAAAGCCCAGTAAAGAGTGCAAAGCACCACCAATGGTGGCAAGGCTCTTGACAGGGCTTTTTCTTTTCTGTACGTGAAAAAATGTTGACAAATAAAAGAGTATTTGTTATTCTAAAGTTAGTTTAGACTAACTAAAGTAAATCTAGGAAAGGAGGAGTTAAATGCAAAATAGAAATTTTAGAAAAATCGTGATATTAGTATGTATATGTTTACTTTCAACACCAATAGCAACTATTATTTCCGATTGTATAGACGTAACTACCACTGAATACGCTATAAGCAGAATTTCTAATTACTCATGGAGCATTAGATTTGCGTGTCTTATGTTATCTATGTATTTTATTTTTGACAGAAAGGGGAACTAATGAAAGAGATGCGAAAGGGTTAAACTTTACAGAGGAAGATTTTTTTGATAAATACAGGATCGTGTGGAAAAAGGAGAGCGCCCGAAAAATTGATGTGGAAAAGCAGAAGGTTCTTTTGTCATCCGGGGAGGAAACGGGCTATGACAAGCTTTTGATCGCTTCAGGGGCAAACAGTTTCATTCCGCCTGTGGGAGATTTCAGAAAAGCAAAGAATGTGTTCGGACTTCGGCATTTAAAAGACGCAAAGGGAATCGATGAAATGGCAAAAGATGCAGAGCATATCCTGATCGTAGGTTCCGGTCTTGTGGGACTCGATGCTGCGTACGGACTTTTGGAGCAGGGAAAGATGGTTTCCATCGTGGAGATGGCTCCGCAGATCCTTCCGGTACAGCTGGATGCACATGCTGCCCTGGAGTATCAGAAACGTTTTGAAAAAGCCGGGGCAAAGTTTTATCTTGGATGTAAAGCACAAGAAGCTCTTTGCACGGAGGATGGCATGATACGAAAAGTGACCTTTGATACCGGGGAGAGCGTGGAGTGTGATATGATCATCGTGGCTGCAGGTGTGCGCCCGGCTGTGGAATTTCTCGATAACAGCAAGATTGCGGTGGAGAGAGGTGTCTGCGTGGACGAATATATGTGCACCAATGTGCCGAATGTGTATGCGGCAGGCGATGTGGCAGGACTTTCCGGAATCTGGCCAAATGCCATGAAACAAGGAAAGACAGCTGCACAGAACATGTGCGGGGCTTTGATAAAATATGAGGATCGTTTTGCCATGAAGAACACGATGAATTTCTTCGGACTTACAACGCTCTGTCTTGGACTGATCCGCGAAGAGGACGGGGATGTGGTTTTCTGGGAGGAAGACAGCAAAAATTATCGCCGCGCCATTGTAAGAGATGGAAACGTTGTAGGTATTTTATTGCAGGGGGACATCTCCAATACAGGAATCTGGCAGTATATCATTAAAAATAAAGTCAATGTAGGGGATATAGGGAAAGATTTGTTCCGACTGACCTTTGCTGATTTCTACGGCACAGGAGAAAGAGGAAAGTATGTCTGGACATACGAATCCTAATTGTTCTCCTGTCCGTTTTCCTTATCTGTTCCATCGATGAGTCTGGAATAGGAGACTTGAAAAACCTGTGAAAAAGCTTTCAGCTCAATATCCGTGACATAACGTTTATTTGTTTCAATTCTGGTTATGACATTTTTATCGATGTCATAACCGGCAAGCTGCAATTTGTTTGCAAGATCCCGTTGAGACAGGTGATGAATTCTTCGCAGTTTGATCAAATTATTGCTGATCAGATTTTTTTCTCCGGAATTTGTGCGTGGCTTTGGCATATGTTTCCTCTCCTTTCCAGTCTTTAATGTCTCAAGTTTTACATTGTTACTGATTTTAAATGGGAAAGAAAAAATATGGGGTTGTAAAAGTGAGACAAAATGGTGTAAAATATCAACGATCAGAACCGTCAATAAGGCGGGAGTAGGAAACGTGGAAAATCTGTGAGAAAGCTCTCAGCTCAATGTCCGTGACGTAGCGGTTATTGGTTTCAATGCGCGTGATGACATTCTTATCGATATCATAGCCGGCAAGCTGCATTTTATAGGCCAGATCACGCTGTGAGAGATGATTTTGTTTGCGGAGTGCGGCGAGGTGAGTGCCGATCAGATTTTTTTCACCGGTCTGACTTCGTGGTTTTGGCATTTGGGACCCTCCTTATTGAAAATATATTGTCTCAGTTTCTGCGCTATTTATAGATTTTATACGCAGAATTCATTGAAGACGGTTGTAAAAATGAGACAGAAAGGGATAGGGGACATGACAAAAGAGGAAAAAAAAGAGTTAGTGTATGATCTTATGACCGGAGCCCTGAATCTGGAGGAGTATCCGGTGGAGATGAGCAGACTTGTGGAGAATGAGTTTGAAGATGAAAAAGAGTGCGAGGAAGCTTACAGAGAAATCTATGAAGCAAAACAGAGTATTTGTGAAAGACTAGGTGAGGAAGAGGATAAAGACGTAGAAAAAATCATGGACAACTGGCTTGCGATCACAAGACATCTGTGTATGAAGATGTATGATTACGGAGAAAATCTGAAATAGGATTTGTCAGAGATGAAAGAAAATAGAAACAGGGTGCTGTAAAATGAAAATCGGATTTAAATTTTACAGCACCCTGTTTCTATCACTTTTAAATTGTAGAATAATCGCCTTCTTTCCCGGTGTCTGACTTAAGATGTTTATTCCTGAATTACGCCGATATTGTTGAACGGGTACAGACGAAAGACCGCACGGCCAATGATATCTTCCCGTTTTACCGGCCCCACACTCGGGTCCCGGCTGTCTTGGCTGTTGTTCCGGTTATCGCCCATGACAAAATATTCGTCATCCTTCAGTTTGATCTTTTTTGAGGCAATTCCCGGATTTAAAATGACTTCTTTTCCGAAGTCCTCTTTTAGCATTTTTCCGTTGATGTAAATGCTGCCTTCCTCGCTTATCTGGAGCGTCTCACCCGGAAGGCCGATGATACGTTTGATATAATAACCTTTTTCATTGTTCAGCATGTGCGGAAAAACGATGATATCGAACCGTTTTGGATCACGGAAATGGTAAGTGATCTTGTCGAGCACGAGGCTGTCATGGTCGTGCAGTGTATTTTCCATGGAGTGGCCTTCCACTGTTGTGCGCTCAAAGACAAAAGCATTGACAAAAGAGGCAAGACAGAGAATGACCGCAATGTATAGCGCCCAGCTTAAAATAGATTTCCAAAGATTTTTAAACTTCATATTTTTTCTCCCATCTGTCAGAGATGAAATCTTTTTGCTCTCTATGTTGCCTATTATAGATGGATTCCGTGGGAAAGAAAAGGGGATTAAACAAATTTTAAGATTTTGAGCATAAAATGGAGGTCAGGTTATAAATGATGCAAACTGGGTTGACTTTTGAAAAAGGATAAAGTAAACTGAACAGAGCAGGGGAGCTGGAGGAGTCCGGCTGAGAATAAAACCGAAACCGTTTTAGACCCATATACCTGAACCGGGTAATGCCGGCGTAGGAATCATAGAGACATGAGTGATGACTCCTGGAAGGGTGATGCCTGCCGGGAGTTTTTTATTCTATAGGAAATTTCGATTTCCTATAGAACAAAACCCTCCGGGAGGCATGATCTCGCCAAATCTGTTTCGGAAATACGCTCCTGTATCAAATTTGTTTACAGAAGAAATGGAGGAAAGAACAATGAATGCAAGTGTAGCAATCCAATCACTGCCATCAGCAGAAAATGACGAGGAATTGATCCGTATTGTAGATGAAGTGATCGATTACATTAAGGGCACGGGACTGAATTATTATGTGGGACCTTTTGAGACAACGATTGAAGGGGATTACGATGAGTTGATGGATATCGTAAAGGAGTGCCAGCACATAGCAGTGCGCGCAGGGGCTCCTTCTGTTGCAGCCTACATAAAAGTGAGCTACCGTCCGGAGGGAGATGTGCTGACGATTGAAAAGAAAGTTTCAAAACATCACCAGTAAGCTGTGGTCAGCAGCAGCCGTCGCTGTGATCCTCATTGTGTGGCAGTGTGTTTCCATGGCAGGACTTGTGCCGAATTACATGCTGCCATCTCCTGTTGAGGTGGCGGGAGCTTTTGCAGGAGAATTCCCGCTTTTGATGCAGAATGCAAAGGTAACGCTTTTGGAGGCATTCCTCGGACTTTTCTTCGGCGTTGCCCTTGGTTTTGTCATGGCAGTGTTGATGGATCACTTTGGGCGTCTGTATCAGGCCCTCTACCCGATCATCGTGCTGACCCAGACAGTTCCGACCGTGGCGATCGCACCGCTGCTTGTATTGTGGTTTGGGTATCAGATGCTGCCAAAGGTCATTCTCATTGTGATCGTGACTTTTTTCCCGATCACAGTAGGACTTTTGAATGGTTTTAGATCTGCGGATAGGGATATGATAGTCCTTATGCGCTCCATGGGAGCAGGAAAATTCCAGATTTTTAAATGTATCAAGCTGCCGGGCGCAATGGGACAATTTTTTGCAAGTCTGCGCATCTCTGCATCCTATGCGGTCGTGGGAGCAGTGATCTCCGAATGGCTTGGCGGGTTCGAGGGGCTTGGAGTATACATGACAAGAGTGAAAAAAGCGTTTTCGTTTGACAAAATGTTTGCCGTTATTTTTCTGATTTCTGTCATCAGTCTTCTTTTGATGAAACTGGTGGATGTGTTGCAGAAAAAATGTATGCCATGGGAAAACAAAAAGTAGGACAATGCGCGCAAGAAAGGATGAGAATATGAAAAAGAAAGTACTGACAGTGGTACTGGCGATCAGCATGGCGATGTCTTTATGTGCGTGCCAGGGAAATGAGAAGAAGGATACAAAAGGGAAAGAAAAAATTACATTTGTACTCGACTGGACGCCAAACACAAACCACACAGGTCTTTATGTTGCCGAAGAACAAGGATATTTTGACGAGGCAGGACTGGATGTGGAGATCGTACAGCCCCCGGAAGATGGTGCGGAGGCTTTGGTCGGAGCGGGGAAGGCACAGTTTGGGGTGTCTTTTCAGGATACCATGGCACCGGCAGTGGCAGGGGAAGGCAAACTTCCGGTCACAGCGGTTGCAGCCCTCATACAGCACAATACATCCGGCATTGTATCCAGAAAAGGAGAAGGGATGGAGCGGCCAAAAGGGCTGGAAGGGAAAAAATATGCAACCTGGGACGCTCCTATAGAAAAAGCGATGCTGAAAAATGTAGTGGAACAGGATGGAGGAAATTTTGACAAGGTGGAACTGATTCCGAGTACAGTGACAGATGAGGTGTCTGCACTGAAGTCAAAATCTGCGGATGCGATCTGGATTTTCTATGCATGGGCAGGCATTGCAACCAAGGTGGCAGGACTTGAGACCGATTATTTTGCGTTCAAGGATATCAACCCAGTGTTTGACTATTACACCCCGGTTGTGATCGCAAACAATGAGTTTTTAAAAGAAGAGCCGGATACAGCGAAAGCGTTTTTAAATGCCTTAAAGAAAGGCTATGAATTTGCGATTGAAAATCCGGACGATGCAGCGGACATTCTGTGCAAAGCAGCGCCGGAGCTGGATGAAGAGCTTGTTGCGGCAAGCCAGGAATATCTGGCAGACAGGTATAAAGCAGAGGTGGAAAGATGGGGATATATAGACCCGGACAGATGGAATGCGTTCTATCAGTGGCTCAACGAAAATAAGCTGACTGAGGAGGAAATCCCAAAAGATGCAGGTTTTTCCAATGACTATCTTCCACAATAGAGGAGAAATAACATGTCTGATTTGATTGTTGAAAATGTATCCAAGTCATTTGACGGGAAAAAAATTATTGAAGATATCTCAATCGAAGTGCACGAAAATGAGCTTGTAAGTCTTTTGGGAGTGAGCGGGGGCGGAAAGACAACGCTGTTCAATGTGATTTCCGGCCTTCTCATGCCGGAGAGCGGACATGTCTATCTGGACAGCGAAGAGATCACAGGGAGGCCCGGCAGCGTAAGCTACATGTTGCAAAAAGATATGCTGCTTCCATACCGCACTGTGGAGGACAATGTAGCCCTCCCGCTTTTGATCCGTGGAGAGAAGAAAAAAAGTGCAAGAGAAAAGGCCGGGGCTTACTTTGCAGAGTTTGGCCTTGAAGGTACACAGAAAAAATATCCGTCACAGCTTTCCGGGGGAATGCGGCAAAGAGCTGCGCTTTTGCGCACTTACCTGTTTTCGGACAAAATGGCTCTTCTCGACGAGCCGTTTTCAGCCCTTGATACATTGACAAAAAGCGCCATGCACAGATGGTATTTAAAGGTGATGCAACAGATTCACCTGTCTACGATTTTTATCACCCATGATATTGACGAGGCCATTCTTTTGTCAGACCGTATTTACATTCTGGCGGGAAAACCGGGAAGGATCACGAAAGAGATCAAAATCAGGGAGCCAAAGCCAAGAAGAGAAGACTTCAACCTGACGGAAACGTTCCTGAGCTATAAAAGAGAAATTTTAAAAGCAATCCAAGAAAAAAAGAGCTGATATCAGCTCTTTTTTTCTGGCCTTAATTTGGGGAGGGAAAAACCTTTCCCCTTTACTTCATTGACTCGGTCAATGATCATAAATGCGTTTGGATCAATGTCCATGACGATTTGGTTCAGGCGGTTTAGTTCTCTGTTTGAGATGACTGTGAGGACCACGAATTGTTCTTTGCGGAGATATCCGGTCCGGGCATGTAAAAGTGTGGAGCCGCGGTCCAGTTTTTCGATGATGGCTTTGTTGATTTCTTCATATTCAGGGCTTGTAATTTTTACCTGTGTCTGTACGCTGCCGATGACGAGCACGCGGTCGAGCACACATGTGTAGGTGATCACAAGCAGAATGCCATATAAAATGGATTCCTTTTCTGAGAAGACAGCCTGTCCGAGCAGAATCAAAAAATCAAATACATAGAGCATTCCTGATACAGAAAGTCCGGCTGTCTTTTTCAAGATGAGCGGCGGGATATCCATCCCTCCGCTGGATGCCCCGGCCCGGATAATAATGCCGATGGAAAATCCGATCATGATCCCGGCAAGAACCGTACACAGCATCCGGTCATCTGTAATGTTTCCAAGAGCCGGAAATTTCTGAAAGAAACCAAGGGCCACCGGAAAATAAAAGGTACTGATCAAGCTTGTCAGGGCAAATGCTTTTCCAAGGATAAAAGCGCCAAGAAAAAACATGACAACATTGAAACAAAATACAAAAACAGAAATCGGGACGTGAAGAAAATGTTCTGCGATCAGAGAAAGTCCGGTTGTTCCGCCCGTGATAAGTCCGTTTGGAAGGATGAACATGACGATTGCCAAAGCCATCCCTGTATTTCCAAGTAATATGAAAAAAATATTTTTAGGTTTGAAAATATTCGTGGACATAAAATTCCTCCATTTCAACACAATACTGTTATCCTAACACAACAGATTTGATTTGTAAATCCGCAGATTCCTTTTTTGAATGCTCAAAAAAGCAAGATGAAAGAGAGCAGAACCAAGAACAATGGAAAGAACATAAAAAATCAGGGAGACAGGGCGGCCAAATAGATGGGCGATATCCCGGAAAACGGCCTGGGTGACAGGATAGTAGGGATTGATATAGAACATATTGATCTGTGTAAAAGTGTGCAGGGACAGATTCAGTATTTCAGCGATCCCACATCCCAGTGCAAAAATACAGGTGGCATGTCTCCAATGTTTCCATGTAAAGGAAAAATCTGCGGTAAGACCTGCCAAAAGTCCAAGCAGAATGAGGACGAGATGCCATAAATACGAGTGTATGGTGAGTGGGGGAAGAGGGTATAAAAGTCCACTTGTGTCAAAAAAAGTAAAAATACCGCTAAGCAGAGTATAATCCATGAGAAATACTTTTACAGTGTGTTTGCCTTCTTCGGAAAGAAAAGGGACGGCAAGGCAAAGGTACATTGGGATGCTGCACAGCTGAAATGGGAAATACCACCAATTATAGTGTCCCTGGCCAAGAACAAATGTGAGTGTATATTGTTTCCAGAGTTCACTGACAAACAAAAAAAGACCGGTGAAAAAAAGAATCATATCTGACTTTGTGTGAAAATATGTGCGCAAACTCTCACCTCCCGAAACAACTTTGCTCTTATTATAACAGGTTTTGTCCAAAATATGTTAGAATGAAAAGGAAACAACAGGGAAGCAATGGTTTGGACAGAGAAAGAGGGGATGGATGTGGAGGAAGATATAAGACAGTTAAAAGGGATGGTGGAGAAAAGTCACCGTATTGTGTTTTTCGGTGGAGCTGGAGTGTCTACGGAGAGTGGAATACCCGATTTTAGAAGCAGCGGCGGCCTCTACAGCCAGAAATACAAATATCCGCCTGAGCAGGTGGTGAGCCATACATTTTTTATAAGCCATACAGAAGAGTTCTTTGAATTCTACCGGGACAGAATGATGTTTTTGGACGCAAGGCCAAATGCTGCCCACGAGAAACTGGCCAAATGGGAGAAGGAAGGGGAATTGCTTGCTGTAGTGACTCAGAATATCGACGGACTTCACCAGCTGGCAGGCAGCAGGCATGTGCTCGAGCTGCACGGCAGCATCCACCGCAACTACTGTATGCAGTGCGGCAAGTTTTACGATGCCGGATATATTAAAAATGCCGGGGGAATCCCGCACTGTGAGTGCGGAGGAATCATCAAACCTGATGTGGTTCTCTATGAAGAACAGCTGGATGCCCAAGTGATCCGTGAGAGTATCCGGGCAATTGAAAAAGCAGATATGCTCATTATCGGAGGAACCTCCCTGGCTGTGTATCCTGCGGCAGGTTTTATCGATTACTTCAAAGGGAAATACATGGTGGTCATCAATAAATCTGCAACTGTGCGGGATGTACATTGTGATCTGTGTATTCAAAAACCAATCGGCGAAGTGCTGGGACAATTATAAAACAGAAAGGACAGAAGACAGATGAAGATTCAATTTGAGTGTGATTATGAAGAAGGCGCGCATCCGCGTATTATGCAGAAACTTGTGGAGACAAATCTTGTGCAGACGTGCGGATACGGGGAAGACGAGTATTGTAAGCGGGCCCAAGAGCGCATCAGGGAAGTGTTTGCATGCCAGGACGCGGATGTCCATTTTCTTGTGGGTGGAACTCAGGCCAACCTGACCGTGATCAGCAGTATTTTAAGACCTCATCAGGGTGTTATCTGCGCGGACAGCGGACACATCAATGTCCACGAGACAGGAGCAGTGGAGGCGACAGGACACAAGGTGCTTGCGATTCCCGGGAAGGATGGAAAAATTTCTGCAAAAGCAGTGAAGAGTCTTTTGGATGCGCACTGGAATGACACCACCCATGAGCATATGGTACAGCCGGGAATGGTATACATTTCATTTCCTACAGAAAACGGAACACTTTATTCAAAGGAAGAGCTCAAAGAACTGCATGAAGTGTGCAGGGAATGGAATCTTCCGCTGTTCCTCGACGGCGCAAGGCTCGGATATGGTCTTGCGTCCAAGGCAAATGATGTGGAAAAAGAAGACCTGGCAAAATTATGTGACGTCTTCTATATCGGCGGAACAAAGGTGGGGGCTTTGATGGGAGAGGCCGTGGTCATTGTCAATGACAAGTACAAACAAGATTTCCGCTATATGATGAAACAAAAAGGAGGGATGCTTGCAAAGGGAAGACTTCTTGGAATCCAGTTTGAGACGCTTTTTGAGGATGGGCTTTACTTTAAGATTTCAGAACATGCAGATCACCTGGCAATGAAATTAAAACAAGGGCTTTTGGAAAAAGGATATCCGCTTTTGTTTGATTCCCACACAAACCAGCAGTTCCCGGTCATTCCCGATGAAAAGCTAAAAGAGCTGGACGAAAGTTTTACATACAGCTATTGGGAAAGAATTGACATGGCGCACAGCGCCATCCGTCTCTGCACGAGCTGGGCTACAAAAGAAGAGGCGGTGGATGACCTGCTATCAAGATTATAGCATTAGAAAAGAGAAAGAGGATGTCAGGGGTTATAGAGAGTGCCTAACATCCTCCTTTATGTGAGTTTATTGTTCATCCATGTAAAGGGCGATCTTCATTACATCTTCTTTTTTGGTTTCAAAGATATCATATGCTTCCATTGCAGAAGAGAGTGGAAAACGGTGTGTGATAAGACAGCGTGTATCCAGCTCGCCCCGGGAGATCAGCCGGAGGATCTCATCGCAGTCCGATGCATCCACTCCTCCGGTTTTAAAAGTTAAGTTCTTTCCGTACATGTCGGGAAGAGGGAGCAGCTGGGGCTTTTCATATAAAGCAACAATGCATACGCAGGCGTTTGGTCTGGCAAGCTGCCACGCCATCTGGAATGTGTCCTCACCGCCGGCAGCCTCAATGACAACATCCGCGCCGCGGCCGTGGGTGAGAGACAAAAACGTCTGATAAAAGTCTTTTGAACCTGGACAAAGAACAGTGTTGGCAATTCCTTTATCCTTTATAAGAGCAAGGCGTTTCTCATTCGTGTCAATGGCAATGATCTTTTCCGGGCCGTAAAGTCTTGCGCACAGCATAGTGCTGATTCCAGCAGGTCCGGCGCCTATGACAGCCACGCAGTCATTCTCTTTGATATCTCCGATCTTGGCACCCCAATATCCGGTCGCAAGAATATCACCTGTAAACAGGGCCTGCTCATCGTCCACATTATCAGGAATGTGGTTGAGCCCATTGTCTGCATAGGGAACCCGCACGTATGCTGCCTGGCCGCCGTCGATACGGCACCCAAGGGCCCAGCCTCCGTTTTTATCCTGACAGTTGTTTACGAACCCCTTTTTACAGTAAAAACATTCCCCGCAAAAGGTCTCCACATTGACTGTCACACGGTCTCCGGGGCGGAATTTTTTGACATTTTGTCCTGTTTCCTGCACGATTCCAACCATCTCGTGTCCGACGATCACCCCTTCCACGGCTTTTGGAACAGCCCCGTGTTTGATATGGATGTCGCTGGAACAAATAGAAGCACATGTCACTTTTACGATCGCATCCCGCTCGTCCAAGAGTTGGGGGATTGGACGTTCTTCAATTGCAAAGCATCCCTTTGAGCGGTATACAACAGCTTTCATGGTTTGTTTATGATTCATGATATCAACCTCCTCACAATATGCTGATGTCTGTATTATAACATCTGGAATGTATACAGGAAAGAAACCGAATGCTATACTGAAAAGAAAAAGGAGGGGATCATATGGCAGGAAATGGCAGCTGCGAAAATTGTGCCAACTATGTGTACGATGAGGAGTACGAGTATTATATCTGTGAAGTGGATCTGGATGAGGATGAAATGATGCGCTTTCTGTCCGGAAATGTGAGGGCTTGCCCCTGGTTCAGGCTGGACGATGAGTACAGGATAGTCAGAAAACAAATCTGATAAATTTAGCAGGATATTTTGGACATGGTGCATAGAAGAAATGGCTAAAATTATACATATTGCATAAGCTGAGGCAAAAATTTGGGTAAACAAACAAAGAAAATGGACAAAAGTCTAAAGCCTAAAAAAGGGGAGACAGGTTATACTTGATAATAAGTGGGAGTGTCTCTATATGGACCCCTGCATTAAAAATCTATTTTTAAAGAAAGGAGTATATTATGAAAAAGTTTTGGAAAAAACTGACAGCCAGCTTTCTTGTGATGGCTATGGTGTGCACGACACTGTTCGGCGCACTGCCTAGTTTGGAAGTACTGGCAGCGCCTAAGATGATGGCGCATCTGAAAGCCGGCAGCGGAAATGGAAACGGGCACTTCGGCAGCGGAAACCCGGAAGCATTTATCCTGTCCGACAATGCGGGTTACACGGACGAGGACTTTAGTTTTACGTTCAAACTCGGCAGCACAAATGCGGATACAAGATTCCGTTTTGTGACAAAATATGCAGATGACTCCAACTGGGGCTATATCGCATATGACGGAGCCACAAACTGGTTCTATGAATTCAAAAACAATGGTTCCGGCAGCTATCCTAGCTTAGAAGGATTGCCTGCAGTACAGCAAAATGACATAGTAAATGTCAGTGGTACATATGAAACGGATGGTCTTCACATTACGGTGGAGAATACAACATCCGGTCAAAAGGGAACTGCAGTTGCAGACAATGCGGACTTCCTGGCTTTGAAAGACAAAGAAGGACAGGTTGGATTCGGGGCTGCAACATACGGTGAAGCGTATACAGACATCTATTTCTCCGATGTGACAGTTGGAGAAAACGCATACCAGTCATATGACAACTGGCAGCTTTACAAAGACGCGGAAGGCCAGGTTTGGGAACCGGCAGTGGAAGTGTCTGACGGAGAAGGAGAAGAGCCATCCCAACAAGGAAGAGCATGGTACAAGATCACAGGTGGACGCAACAATGGCGGCGGACATGCTTATGGAAACCCAAATGTATCTGCGCCGATCCTTCTTCTTGACAATGACAAACGCATGGGTGAGGGCGGAGAACTCTCTCTTGCAGTAAAACCTAGCGGTAACTGGGGTGTATTCTACAGCTATATGGATGACAATAACTGGCTGTATGTTGGGTATGACGGAAGCAGTAAATGGTACTATCAGTACAATTTAAATGGTTCCGGTTCCTATCCTGGAATCGCAGGACTTCCGGACCCGGTAGAGGGAGAAGAACTGTCCATGTCCATTTCCCTGAACAGAGAGACTCTCTCGGTTACAGTAAACGGAACAACAGTGCGTGTGACAAATCAGGATCTGATCAGCTTTGCAGAGAAGACTAAAGATCAGGGAAGGTTTGGTGTGAAGACAAACGGTGCAACATCCATCTCTTTTGCCGATGCAAAATACAATGGTGAAAACTGTATGGAAGACAACTGGGGATTCTGTGCAGAAAGAGACGGACAGCTTGTGGAAAAAACATACACAGCTCTTGTACCTGTTACGGGAACAGTTACATCCAAAGAAACAGGTGAGCCGGTAGCGGATGCAAGCGTACGTCTTGGAACAGAAGTGACAACAACAGATGCAGACGGACATTATCAATTCGCATCCATGGAAGTCGGAGAGTACAGCATGGCTGTGACAAAACCGGAATTCCAGGCATACCTTGAAACAGTTACTTTGGAAGAAGACAAAGACAATGTCTTTGATATTCAGCTGGAGGAAAAGAAACCTTTGGATCTTAGCCAATATGATACGATTCAGTCTGATGTCATGAAAGTGTACATTGGTAAAGATTTCCCGATCGTGGCAAGATATGAGATGCTCTCAGATGCAGAAACATTTTTCCGCGGAAATGAGCAGGAATTAAATGAAGTTGCGATCAATGGTGTTGCGATCAAACCGGAAGTGACACTTGGTGAGACAACACAGTCTTCCAGGGAATATGTTCTTCACATCGAAGATGCAGAAACAGAACTAGACTTTGACATGACAGTAAAGATCAGCGTGGAAAACAATGATGTGACATGGCAAGTCACAGACATTAAGAAGGCGGACGGATGCGCAAAAATCGCAACGATCGATGTACCGAATCTTAACCTTCTGACTGTGGATTCGATTGAGACAGGCGCAAACTTTGCAGGTGCTCTGGCATCCACGACAACAACATCCAACGCAGATGTTTATATCAACTTTAACGACGGATTTATCCCGGCTGATTCCACAAATTACCTGTATGGATTCCTGACAAACGGAAAATTGAGCGCAGGACTTTTCAGCAACTCTGAAGCAGAGGGCGACAAACGTGTGGTTCGAAACAATGGAGCAGACACCATGAGCCTTACAAGCGCACCATGGTACTATGAGCTGGGTGACAAAAACGGACAAAAATACGCGGACAGATATGAAGACTATCCGGTGAGTGAACTCCCTGTAACAAAAGTTGCCATCGGAGCAGATGAGAACCAGGATGGAGATATCGACTGGAATGATGGTGCACTTGCATTCCGTGATATCATGAATATTCCATACGGTTCAGATGTGATCAAAGATCTTGTAAACTACCGTATTGTTATGAACTTCGGTAGTATGACAACAAACCCGTATCTTGAGACGGCTGATAACATCAAGAAAGTTTATCTGGCAACAGACGGACTTCCTCAGGCAGTTATGCTCAAAGGTTATGGAAATGAAGGTCATGACTCAGCAAACTCAGAGTATGCAGATATTTCTGAAAGAGAAGGCGGTGTAAAAGACTTCCAGAACCTGATCAAGATCGCTCATGACTATAATACAGAGATTGGTATCCATGTAAATGCACAGGAAGCATATCCGGAAGCAAAATCCTTCTGTGAACCGATGATCGGAGCAGAGTATGGAATCGGAAATGGCTGGGGATGGCTTGACCAGTCCAAGACAATCGATAAGCTTTGGGATCTGTCATCCCAGGCAAGATGGAAACGTTTTGTGCAGTTGTATGACAGAATCAATGGAACCGATTTCTACAGCAGAGATTGGGACAAAGGTGAATATGTGGAAGACTCCAAGGGAGAGGTGAAGGCATCCAAAGAAGAGATCCAAAAAGATGCAGAGAACAGAAAAGATAATATGGATTTCATTTATCTGGATGTATGGTATCAGGATTCCTGGGAGACAAGACAAGTTGCAAAAGAAATCAATTCTCTTGGATGGAGATTTACTACAGAGTTCAGTGCGCAAGGTGAGTATGACTCTACATGGCAGCATTGGTCAACTGATGCAACATACGGAGGAGCAAGCTCCAAAGGATTCAACAGTGACATCATCCGTTTCATCAGAAACGATCAGAGAGATTCTCAGGTTCTCAATTATCCAAGCTTTGGCGGAACAGCGGACAACCCGTTGCTTGGCGGAGCCCGCATCTACGGATTTGAAGGATGGGGAGGAGACCAGAACTATACAAACTACATCTATCAGACATTCAATCAGAACCTGCCGACAAAATTCCTGCAGCACTACTATGTATCTGATTGGGTAAATTACGATGAAACAAGCGGTGAAGAGTCACCGGTCGGCAACCACGAAAAACAGATCAGCCTTATGAATGATGAAGGCGATAAAGTGGTTGTAACAAGAAACGAAGCGCAGAGAAGTGACGAGGAAATCGAGCGCACCATCACATTAAATGATAAAGTCATTCTCAACACAGATACAGAAGGTTCTTCTTATCTTCTTCCATGGACAGACAACCAGGACGGAACAGAAAAACTGTACCACTGGAATCTGGACGGGGGAACAACCACATGGGAACTTCAGGATGACTGGACTGATTGTGGAAATGTGATCGTATATGAACTTTCTGACCAGGGACGTATCAATGAGAGGACAGTTCCGGTTGTGGATGGAAAGGTTACTCTCGATGCAAAAGCAGCTACTGCATATGTAGTAGTAAAAGGAGCAGGAGAAAAGACACTTAAAGCAGATTTTGGTGAAGACGGCTACGTGGTGGATCCAGGATTCAACGGTTATCCTGGTGCCGGAGAAAAACTTTCTTCAGATGAGTGGTCAGGAGATATTGACAGCGATGCAATCGTTGTGGAAAAGGACAGCACAGGAGATCAGACACTGGCATTCAACAGCCCGGATAAAGATGTGAAAGTTACTACACAGATTTCAGGACTGGAAAAAGGAAAAGATTACGTTGCAATTGCCTATGTTGACAATGAAAGCGATGCCAAAGCTACAATGACAGTGTGTGCAGGGGACAAAGAAACGTCCAACTATACAATGCGCTCCGTAGTTCCAAACAGTGTAGCATCTGATGAAGAGCACGGCAGCAACATGCAGCGTATGCTTGTATCCTTTGTTGCAGAAGGAAAAACAGCGGATCTTACATTTGCAAGAAAAGCTGGTGAAGGGGCAACATATTTTGACGATATCCGTGTCGTACAAAAAACTTTGAACAACTTCCAGAAAGATGGAAGCTTTACTCAGGATTTTGAATCTGTGGCAGAAGGGCTGTATCCGTTTGTAACAGGACGTGTTCAGGCAGGAGGAGACCAGGTATCTCATCTGTCCCAGCTCCATGAACCATATACACAGACAGGATGGAATGGAAGAGTGATCGATGATGTGATCGATGGAGAGTATTCTCTGAAACATCACGGCACAAACACAGGTATCATTTTCCAGACAGTTCCTCAGAATTTCCACTTTGAGGCTGGCAAGGTATACACAGTAGAATTCGATTATCAGTCCGGACCGGATAAGGCATATGGACTTGTCATCGGAAGTGGTGCAGGAACAGCAACTCCGGCGGATGAAAACTGGCTGGCACAGGCAAGAGGAGAAGAAGGTCAGAAACACTTTAAGACAACATTCACTGCAAGCGGAGACGGACAGACATGGATCGGTATCTATGAGAATGGCGGACTGGCAGGCAGCGGCAGCATGGGAGAGACGGATCTGGTTATCGATAATCTTGTGATCAAAGAAGATCCGGACGCTATTTCCGTGGCAATTGACAAGACAGAGCTTTACAAAGGTGAAACTGCAACGATCAGCGGAAGCAACCTTGAAAAAGTGACATGGAAATCAAGCGACGAAAAAGTTGCAAAAGTAGAGGATAACAAAGTTCTCGCATTAGAAAAAGGAACTGCGGTATTGACAGCAGAAATCCCGAATGCAGAGGCGATCGAATTTACAATCACAGTATTAGATCAGGTAGTTGTAGATATCGATGGACTTCAGATGACTGCAGCTGCAAACACAGAATATGCTTTGCAGCCGGCAGGAAACGCGGTAGACGGAAATTCCGGTACATGGTGGCACAGCAACTGGGCAGGAGAAGGCTTTGTTGTCAGCCCTGAAAATCCGGCAATCCTGACAGTAGACCTTGGAAAAGCAATAGAATTTGGCGGATTTAAATTCCAGCAGAGAAATGACTCCAATGTAAATGGTATTGTGCGCCAGTTCAGCTACAGAATCCTTGACGAGAATAAGGAAGAGATTGCATCTGCATCTGCAGTAACTGTAGATAAAAATCTTCAGAGCAATGGTGCTTGGGTTGAGACTCAGTTCGACTCCAATGTGGCGGGACGCTATATTGAATTCAGTATAGAGGTCGGCGGAAATGATTTCGCAGCTGTCACAGAGATTGCTCCGTTCGCTGTACAGAAAGTGGCAGAAGAAATCTCTATGGATGATGCAAAAGTCAATATAGGCGAAACTGTGGAAATGCAGCTCAAACATGAGGAAGGAACTCTTGTAAAAGGTATTGTATGGAGTTCTTCCGATGAAGAAGTTGCAACAGTAGACCAGAACGGTGTTGTAAAAGGTGTCAAAGAGGGAACAGCAACCATCACAGCATCCAACGTGGCAGGCCTTAGCGCAAGCGCGACTGTAACGGTTGGAGAGGCAATCGAGTCAGAAGTTTCCGTTGCAGTTCTCAAATACGCAATTGAACTTGCAAAAAAAGTGGATACAACAGATGTAATTCCGGCAATCGTAACAGAATTTGAAGCAAGACTGGCAAATGCAAATGATATTGTTGCAAAAGTAGAAACAGGAGATAAGACTGTTACACAGGAAATGGTTGACAACAGCTGGAAAGCGCTCATCGATATCATGCAGTATCTTTCCTTCAAACAGGGTGATAAGACAGACCTTGAGAAAGTCATTGCCTTTGCAGAAAGTCTGGATATGAATGATTATGTTGACGATGAGAAGAAGGATGCATTCCTTGAAACTTTGGATGCAGCGAAAGTTGTAAGAGACGATCCGAATGCAATGCAGAAAGAGATTGATGATGCTTGGATGGCTCTTTTAAAAGCAACAGCAGAGCTGAACCGCAAGATGGCAAACAAGGAAGACTTGAACAAAGTCATTGAGTGGGCAAGCGCATTGGACTTAAGCCTGTATCTTGAAGAAGGTCAGGATACATTCAATACTGCCCTTGCAACAGCAAAAGAAGTTGCAGAAGATTTTATGGCTACCCAGAAACAAGTGGACGATGCTTGGAAAGCCCTTATGGATGCAGCAAGCGCGCTGAGACTGAAACCAGACAAGAGCGCACTTGAGGCCCTTATCAATCAGGCTCAGGCAATGAACCTTGAGGGAGCAAATGAAACAGATGTGGAAGTCTTCTCAAGAGCACTTGCATCAGCGGTATCTGTTCTGAACAACGATCAGGCAGGCAGAGATCTCGTTGAGACAGCTACAAAAGAACTTCAGGCATCCATCGACAACTTGTTGGCATCAACAAGCGGCACACCGGACCAGACAGATGATACAAAGGCAGTCGGTTCCGGCAGCAGTACATCAAACAATGACAAAGCATCAGGGGCATCTGACACAGGAAATCAGTCTGTGAAGAGTGCGAAGACAGGAGATGCTGCAAACCCGGTGGCAATTATTGTCCTCTTGGTTGTAGCAGCTGCAATTGTGGGCGGAGTCATTGTATACAGACGAAAAAATAAAGAATAAAAAACGGTCTGCCTAAAAAGGCAAAACCGTAAAAAAGTACCCGGGGTATTTGAAATCCCCGGGTATTTTTAAATGATATCTCTACATATTTCCCAACGAGCGGATGCGCCGCAAGGGAGGACAAGACCATTGGAAGTGACCGGAAGTCCGATTTCCTGTGACTCCACCTTTCCTTTCCAAGGAGCAAGCTCAGTGGAGAGCATGTAAGTCAGCACAGCAGGAGCAAGTCCTGTGGTGTAAGAGTTGATGAGAAAGAAAAGCGGGTCATCGGAGAGTATCTTTGTGCAGAGCCGGATGAGAGGGTGAATGGCATCCTCGATTTTCCAGATCTCACCTTTTGGTCCGCGGCCATAAGAAGGAGGGTCCATGATGATGGCATCGTAATGATTTCCTCTTCGGATCTCCCGCTCCACGAATTTGACGCAGTCATCCACAAGCCATCGGATTGGTGCATCCTCAAGGCCTGAAGAGACTGCATTTTCTTTTGCCCATCCGACCATTCCTTTGGACGCATCTACATGCGTTACATGAGCCCCTGCTGCAGCTGCGGCCAAAGTTGCTCCGCCTGTGTACGCAAATAGATTGAGTACTTTCACCGGCCTTCCTGCATGTTTTATTTTTTCTGAAAACCAATCCCAGTTTGTTGCCTGTTCTGGGAAAAGACCAGTATGCTTAAAGTTGAACGGTTTTAAGTTAAAGGTCAGATTTTTGTAATGAATCTGCCACTGTTTTGGTAGGTCAAAGAACTCCCATTCCCCGCCTCCTTTTTTACTGCGGTGATAGTGCCCGTTTGGATGTTTCCAGCCTTTTAACTTTTTGGGTGTATTCCATATCACCTGCGGATCCGGTCTTATGAGGAGAAAATCTCCCCACCGCTCCAGCTTTTCGCCGTTTGAGGAATCGAGCACTTCGTATTCTTTCCAGCCATCTGCTATCCACATATCTATAAAATCCTTTCTTGATCATGAATGAGTTCCTGTCTTTAAATCGAAGTTATTATATCAGCAATCCCACAAAAACACAATGTCCTATTTATAGCCGGAAACGATATAAGAATAGAAAAAGGAAATAAAAATTGGGTTTACCCATAGGAGAAAGAGTGATAGAATATTTCTATAAGTGTAAAAATGAAGGAAGGGAATATAGGATTATGAAAATTCAAGTAAATGCGATCGGGGACGCTTGCCCGATTCCGGTTATTAAAACAAAAAAGGCGATGCAGGAGCTAAAGGGAAATCAAGTGCTGGAGGTTTTGGTGGACAATGAGACCGCAGTGAAGAACGTTACAAAATTTGCAAACAGTATGGGCGCAGAGGCTGTTTCAGAAAAATTGGAAGAGAAAAAATACCGCATAGAAATCAAAGGATCTGAAATCGGGGACACGGATACTGAGGAGACATGCAAGGCAGAAATCAAAGGAGATACCATTGTAGTTGTTGCGTCGGACAAGATGGGAGAAGGAAATGACGAGCTTGGCAAAGTTTTGATGAAAGGTTTTATTTTTGCAGTCACACAACTGGACGAGCTGCCAAAAACCATGCTGTTTTACAATGGAGGAGCCACATTGACTGCCGAGGGCTCAGACAGTCTGGAAGATTTAAAGGGATTGGAGGAGCAAGGCGTGGAAATCCTTACTTGTGGAACTTGCCTGAATTATTATGGGCTGACAGAAAAATTAGAAGTCGGTACAGTGACAAATATGTACAATATTGTGGAGAAAATGGCACAGGCAGGAAGGATTATCCGCCCGTAAAATCAGGAAAACTTCATGCATGATCAAAGAAAGGATATAAGAGGATGGAAGAAAAGATTCGACTGACGCAGATGACAAAGACGGCCGGATGAGCGGCAAAGATAGGTCCAAAGACCCTTGCCCAGGTTCTGGGCAAGCTGCCGAAATTTTATGATGAAAATCTTCTGGTTGGATTTGAGACATCTGACGATGCCGCTGTTTACAAGATCACGGACGATGTCGCACTGATCCAGACCGTGGATTTCTTTACACCTATTGTAGACGAACCATATATGTTTGGACAGATTGCGGCTGCCAATTCGTTAAGCGATGTATACGCCATGGGAGGGGAGCCAAGACTTGCACTCAATATCGCAGGATTTCCAAACTGTCTTGATCCCTCCATACTGGCGGAAATACTGGCAGGGGGAGCGGATAAAGTAAAGGAGGCAGGAGCCGTCCTTGTAGGAGGGCATACCATCCAGGATGATGAGCCAAAATACGGCCTTTGCGTTGCCGGCTTTGTGCATCCAAAGAAAATATGGAAAAACTACGGAAGCAGGCCGGGAGATGTACTGATCTTGACAAAGCAGATTGGAAACGGGATTGTGAATACCGCGATCAAGGCACAGATGGCAGACGAAGAATCCATAAAGGAAGCACAGGTTGTGATGGCGTCCCTGAACAAAAAAGCCAAAGAAGTGGTGGATGAGGGAAGAAATATACGTGCATGTACAGATATCACAGGATTCGGACTTCTCGGCCACTGTGCGGAGATGGCTGTGGCCAGCGAAGTGACGTTTCAGCTGAATGTAAAGAAGATACCGTTTGTGAAAGGTGCGGATGAGTATGCGAAAATGGGGCTTGTCCCTGCAGGCGCATACCAAAACCGGGAGTACAGCGGAAAGTATGTGGACCCGGGAAAAGCCATGGAGTATGAGCAGGATCTTTTGTATGATCCACAGACTTCCGGCGGGCTTTTGCTCAGCGTACCAAAAGAATTGGCGGATGATGTGATGGAAAAATTTGAAAGCAAACATATGGATACCAAAGTAGCGGTCATAGGACAAGTAGTGGAAAAAGAGCCGGATGCAAATTATATCCGTCTTATATAAAACAGGAGAAGGAACATGGAGAAAAATATATGGTACAGAAGGATTCCCAAAGTGGATGTACTTTTGGAGAGCAAAGAAATCGCCAGGCTTATTGAGGAGTGCAGCTATGATGTTGTACTGGAGGCTGTGCGAAAGGAGTTGGAGGCCCTGCGGACATTTATCGGAGAGTGTCAAAGCGAGAAAGAGGCAAATGAGAGGGTCGAGGCCTTGAAAGAGCGGATCGTGCGCCGCGCAAAAAGAGCGAGCAGGCCCAATATGCGTCCAGTCATCAACGCAACGGGGACGATTCTCCACACAAACCTTGGGAGAGCGCCGATCGGCGAACAACACATCCGCCATATCGGGAAGATTGCTCTGGGATACTCCAATCTTGAATATAATCTGGAAGAAGGAAAACGAGGAGAGCGGTATGCTCACTTTGAGGAACTTTTGTGTAAAATTACCGGGGCCGAGGCAGCTATGGCAGTTAACAACAATGCGGCAGCTGTTCTGCTCGTCCTGAACACCATGGGAAAAGGCGGCGAAGTCGTTGTATCCAGAGGAGAACTTGTGGAAATCGGCGGAAAATTCCGCGTGCCGGACGTGATGGAGCAAAGCGGTGCAACGCTTGTGGAAGTAGGGACGACAAACAAAACGCATTTGGCGGACTATGAGGAGGCAGTGACAGAGGAGACAAAAGCGCTTTTAAAAGTGCACACAAGTAATTACCGGATCGTGGGATTTACAGAGTCTGTTTCAGTCATGGAACTTGCAAAAATAGCAAAGGAGAAGGAGCTGCCGCTGATCGAGGACATTGGAAGCGGCGTGCTCGTGGATCTTAGCAAATACGGTCTGTCGTATGAGCCGACAGTGCAGGAGTCCATAAAAGCAGGCGCTGACATTGTCTGTTTCAGCGGGGATAAACTCCTGGGCGGACCGCAGGCAGGAATCATCGTGGGGCGGAAAAAATATATTGATATGATGAAAAAGAACCAGCTCACCAGAGCTCTTAGAATCGACAAATTTACAGCATCTGCCCTGGAGATCCTCCTTATGGAGTATTTGTCAGAGGAGCGGGCGCTAAAAAATATACCTGCGCTTAGGATGATCACCGAATCTTTTGGGGATGTGGAAAAAAGAGCAAAAAAATTGCGAAACATGCTTGTGAGAAGAAACATCAAGGCGGATGTACGTCTGGATAAGTGTGAGTCCCAGGTTGGAGGTGGATCTCTTCCGCTTGAGAGACTGGACAGTATGGCTGTGTGCATGCGTCCAAAGAACATTACAACCGCACAGCTGGAAGAGCGGATGAGACATCTGCCTGTGCCGATCATTCCCCGGACAGTGAATGACGAGATTGTGCTGGATATGCGGACCATTGCCAAAGAAGGTATGGATGAGATAGTAAGAGAACTCTCCGGGACAGGTATTCTGGAGAAAAATTGGGAACCGGGAGAATATGTATGAAAAATATCATCATAGGAACAGCGGGACATATTGACCACGGAAAGACAACGCTGATCAAGGCGCTGACCGGAAGAAATACGGACCGCTGGGAAGAAGAGCAAAGAAGAGGGATCACCATTGATTTGGGATTTACTTATTTTGATTTGAAATCAGGAGACAGGGCGGGGATCATTGACGTACCTGGCCATGAGAGGTTTATCAATAATATGGTTGCCGGAGTTGTGGGCATGGATCTGGTCATGCTTGTGGTGGCTGCGGACGAAGGAATCATGCCGCAGACAAGGGAGCACATGGATATTTTGGGGCTGCTTGGCATTAAAAAAAGCATTCTTGTTCTCAACAAGTGTGATCTGGTGGACGAGGAGTGGCTGGAGCTTGTGGAGGAGGAAATCAAGGATGAGCTGCAAGGTACGTTTCTTGAGCAGGCTCCGATCGTACATGTTTCAGCAGCAACAGGAGAAGGAATTGACCGGTTAAAAGAAGTGATCGATATGGTGGCAAGGGAAGAGGTGGAAGAAAAGGAGATACACACGATTCCAAGGCTGCCGGTAGACAGAGTTTTCTCCCTTTCCGGATTTGGAACAATTGTGACGGGCACTCTTTTGAGCGGTAAGATCACAAAGGACACCCTCCTTTGTATGTACCCTATCCAAAAAGAATGCAAAATACGCAGTATTCAGGTTCACGGAAAAGAGGTAGAAGAATGTTTTGCGGGGCAGAGAGTGGCCATCAACCTGTCAAATATCAAGAAGAGTGAGCTGCAGAGAGGCTGCGTCCTTGCACCGCCTGACAGCATGAAAAATACGATGATGCTGGATGTAAAGATGAAAGTGCTGCCATCCTCTGTGAGAATACTTACAAACCACATGAGACTTCATCTGTTTACAGGGACGAGTGAGATCCTCTGCCGTGCTGTTCTTCTCGACAAGGAGGAGATCGGACCTGGGGAGGAAGGCTATGTACAGCTGCGTCTGGAGGAAGAGATTGCCCTCAGAAGAGGGGACAAGTTTGTCGTGCGGTTTTACTCTCCGATGGAGACCATTGGAGGGGGTGTGGTGCTGGAGCCGAACCCTTCCAAGAAAAAGCGTTTCCAGGAAGAGGCTATCGAAGAGCTGAAAAGAAAAGAGGCGGGCAGCAGCGCAGATGTCATTGAACTGCATGTAAAGCAGTACAATGAAACCATGGTCACTTGCCAGGAGCTGGCAAAACTGACAGCGCTTTCCATGGAAGAAGTAACAGCAGATATCGAAGAATTAAAACAATCCGGACTTCTTGTGTCCTTCCCTATGAAGAAGGAGACATATGTATGGCACCGTGCAGACTTTGACAGAGCGAAAGAAACGATCTGTCCGGCTCTGAAGGATTATCACCGACAGTATCCGTACCGCTACGGAATGAAAAAAGCGGAAGTGCACATGAAGTTTTTCAAGAAAATGAAGTTAAATGTGTTTGACCGTATGCTGGAGCGGCTTGTGGAAGAAGGGGCTGTGGAGAAAAAAAATGAATATCTGCACGTTCCGGGATTTGAGGTGGAAAAGGATGCGCGTTTCCAAAAGGTGGCAGAAGTTTTTGAGAAGAATCTGGGAAAAGCAGGGTACGATTTTCTTAGGTATTCCCAGATAGATTTTGCAGGAATCCCTAAAGAAATCGTGGATGATATTTTAAGTATCCTCTTAGATGAGCGCGCTGTCGTGAAGATGAATGAAGAGATGTATACCTTGCCGGGGCTTATTGATGCGGCAAAACAAAAAATAGAAGAGAAACTGAAAAAGGACGGGATGATCACGATCGCAGAAGTGCGGGATATGTTCCAGACAAGCAGAAAGAGTGCAAAGCCGATTCTGGAATATATGGACTCCATTAAAGTGACGAAACGGACAGGGGCAGAGAGCGAAAGGGTGGCGTTTGTATGAATTTAAAACAATTGGAAGCATTTGTACTTGTTGCAGAGGGAAAGAGTTTTTCCGGGGCAGCAAAAGAGATGTATTTGACACAGCCTACAGTGAGTGCCCATATCGCAGCGCTTGAGCGGGAGCTGAACACAAAACTGTTTGTCAGAAATACAAAGGAAGTGCGGCTTTCCGAGGAGGGAAGGACATTGCTTGGGTATGCAAGGCAGATGGTGGAGATAGAGAAAAAAATAGAAGAAATTTTTGCAGAGTCTGAAGAAGAAAAAAGGCACTGTATCACCATCGCCGCATCCACGATACCGTCCCAATATCTTCTGCCGGGGATTTTAAAAACATTTTCTAAAAAATATCCGAAGGAGCAGTTCAAGATTATGCAGATGGACAGTGCCAAGGTGGTGGAATGGGTTGCAAATCACGGCGTGGATATTGGATTTACGGGAACTGTGCTGGAAAAAAAGTACTGCAGATATATTCCGTTTTACCAGGACGAGCTAGTCATTATTACAGCAAACAATGAAAAGTTTTCTGAGTTACAAAAGCAGGAAGGAAACTACTCCTGGGTGAGCGAAGAGCCGGTCATCATGAGGGAGGAAGGATCGGGAACCCGCAAAGAGGTGGAAAAGCAGCTGAAGAAGATTGGAATTCAGCCGGAGGCGCTCTCTATTGTGGCCAGTATGGAAAACCAGGAGACGATCAAGCAGTCCGTGCGAAATGGGGTTGGAATCTCGTTTATCTCCAGACTTGCAGTCGAGGAGGAGGAGAGAGACAAAAAAGTGCTGGTGTTCCCGTTTCCAAAAGAAAACGGCGGCAGGAACATCAACATTTTGTACAATAGAGAATTTCGGCTTTCCAGAGCGTCGGAACGATTTATAAAAGTTGTCAAGGAAATATACGGATTAAGTGCAAAGAAGAAATAGTAAAAGGGGAGGTTTATAGAAAATATCTATAAACCACCCCCTTTTATTGGAAAGCGCAATTAGACAGTGAAAATCTGTAATTATATAATGGAGTACAGGAGAGGATTGTGAATGTTATGATTTATATGGATAATGCTGCTACGACAATGCAAAAACCAAAAGAAGTGATCAATGCTGTGGTGGAGGCCATGACCTCCCTTGGGAATGCAGGGAGAGGAGCAGGGGAAGCCGCACTTGGCGCAGCGAGGATCATTTATGAAACAAGAGAAAGGCTGGCTGAACTTTTTCATGCGGAAGGACCAAAGCAGATTGCGTTTACGCCAAATTCTACGGAGAGTTTGAATATTGCGATAAAAGGGAGCCTAAATCCAGGTGATCATGTTATAACCACAATGCTGGAGCACAATTCTGTGTTAAGACCCATTTATGCCTTAAAAGAACAGGGAGTGGAGGTGACTATCATCCGGGCGGACAAAAAGGGAAATATCCGCTTGGAAGATGTGGAAGAAGAGATAAGGGCAAATACGAAGGTGATCGTGTGCACTCACGGCTCCAACCTGACGGGAAATCTTGTGCCTGTGGAAAAAATAGGGGAGACTGCAAAGAGACATGGGATTCGCTTTATTGTGGATGCATCGCAGACAGCCGGAGTGTATCCGATTGATGTACAGGCCGCTCATATTGATATCCTTTGTTTCACCGGGCACAAGTCTTTGCTGGGGCCGCAGGGGACAGGCGGCATCTATGTGAGGGAAGGGATCATTCTTCCTCCCCTGAAAAGCGGCGGCAGCGGTGTTGACACTTACAATCCAAACCATCCGTCCCAAATGCCGACTGCATTGGAGGCGGGGACTCTCAATGGCCATGGAATCGCCGGATTGAATGCAGCGCTTGCATACATAAAGAAAACAGGGATGGAGAATATCCGGGAGAGGGAGCTGCATCTGATGTGGAAGTTTTACAACGGGGTGAAAGAGATTCCGGGCGTAAAAATTTACGGAGACTTTGACACAAAAAAGAGATGCCCGATCGTGGCGCTCAATATCCGCGATTATGATTCTTCGGAGGTGAGTGATGAATTGCTTGTGACGTATGGGATTTCTACAAGACCGGGAGCGCACTGTGCGCCTCTTATGCACCGGGCACTTGGGACAGTGGAGCAGGGGGCTGTACGTTTTAGTTTTTCACACTTTAATACCGAGGAAGAGGTGGGGACAGCCGTCAAGGCGATTGAAGAGTTGGCAGTAGAATGAGAATATTGGAAATGAGAGATGAGGAGGAATAGTTTTGAATTTTACAGACTCAAAGAAAAAATTGTTGCTTGCGGGAGCCATCTGCGGAATAATCGCAGCAGTCCTTGCAAAGCTGGGAAATCCTGCAAACATGGCTTTTTGTATTGCGTGCTTTCTGCGGGATACCGCAGGAGCGCTGAAGTTACATACGACAGAAACTGTACAGTATGTCCGTCCGGAGACGATCGGAATCGTGCTGGGAGCATTCGGGATTGCAGTGGCTACAAAAGAATACCGGTCATCCGCAGGTTCTTCGCCGATGATCCGTTTTCTTCTCGGTATGATGATCATGATTGGGTCTCTTGTATTTTTGGGATGCCCGCTGCGAATGGTACTTCGAATGTCAGCCGGAGACTTGAATGCATGGGTCGCACTCATTGGATTTGCTGCAGGCGTGGGTACGGGGGCCTTTTTCCTCAAAAGAGGTTTCAGCCTTTCCAGAGCTTACGAGACAAATAAAATAAGCGGTACGGTTGCTCCTGCGCTTATGCTTGGCATCTTTATTTTAAGCTTTGTCACAGTGGGAGGAGTGGCCCTGCTGGCGACAAGTAAAACAGGTCCGGGCAGTATGCACGCGCCGATCATTGCATCGTTGATCGGGGGGATTCTATTTGGAGTTGTGGCACAGAAATCAAGAATGTGTTTTGCCGGAGGAATACGCGACATGATTCTGGTGAGAAGTTTTGATCTGATTTCTGTCATCGCAGGACTCTTTGTGGTGATGCTCATATACAATGTAGCTACAGGAAATTTCCATATCGGATTTACAGGACAGCCGATTGCGCACGCACAGCATCTGTGGAACATTCTTGGAATGTATGTGGTTGGTTTTGCTGCTGTGCTTGCCGGGGGATGCCCATTAAGGCAGCTTGTGCTTGCCGGCCAGGGATCCCAGGATGCAGCTGTGACGGTGTTAGGTATGTTCGCGGGAGCTGCCGCAGCACATAATTTTGGTCTTGCAGCATCCGCAGCAGCAGCTGCCACAGCGGACGCCCCGGCAGTGGCAGGAGGACCTGGAACTGCAGGAAAAGCAGCGGTCATCATCTGTATCGTTTTGTTGTTTGTAATTGCTGTCTGCAATAAAAGGAAAACAGCAAAATAAAACCGTAGATTTTGAGAGAAAAATGTGATAAGCTTGGAAAGAAGGTAAAAGAATGAAGGAAGTAGATGCAAGAGGCCTTTCCTGCCCGGAGCCTTTGATGATGACAGCAGAGGCGTTAAAAGAGACAAAAGGTCCGGTAAAAGTTCTGGTCAGTGAGCCGCATCAAAAGACAAATGTGGAAAAATTTGCAAAGACTCACGGAAGAAAGACCGTTACTACGGCAAAAGGCTCTGAATTTGAAATTGTGATTGAATGATGAGAAAAAAAGAAATGAAATTAGTTGTCACGTTCCACACCACTGCAGATGCCATGGCCATGGAAAAGGCATGCAAAGAGAAACAGGTTCCTGGGCGGTTGATTCCGGTTCCAAGAGCAATTTCTGCAGGCTGTGGACTTGCCTGGTGTACAGGACTTGAAGACAGAAAAGCGATTGAAGAATTGATGAAAGATATCGGTATTGAGGAAGAGCAGATTCATGAGTGTCTTGTCTGAAGTTTGCTGAAAAAAAGAATTCCCCCTGCACATGATTCCGCTATAAGCGGATTTTATGTGCAGGGGGGCTTTTTATATTCCTGCCTTAAATGTGTTGAGAACATGGGGCAAAAGTTTCTGGCTGTACTCCGGAAGGGAATAATTTCCTTTTTGCAATGCCCAGTCATAAATTAAGGCCCGTTCAAACATTGCGTAGATACGGACCAATTCATCTGTTGAGCTTGTATTTTTGAACTCACCGTTTTCCAGAGCTTCTTCCATAATATCGGTAATCCAGCGGAAATAAAGTCTCTTTTTGTCGAGCAGAGACCGCTTATCCTTTGTGATAAGCTGGGAAGAATAGAGGTAGGCCAACAGCTTTCGGTCTACACTTGTCTGTATCATTTCAAACAATTCTTTATTCAATAAAAGTAATTTATCGTAAGCGGGCATTGCGGGGTCTACGACCTCATATAGTTCTTCGTATTTTTCATCAAACAGATAAGAAAGAGTGCTAAGAAGAGCATCTTTCCCCTTGAAATAATGATAAAAGGAACCTTTTGAGGTTTTTGAGGCACTTATGATATCCTCGATCGTAGTCTGGTCGTATCCCTTTTTGTAAAAGAGATTCCAGGCAGCCTTTACAATTTTTGTCTTTGTTGTAGGTTTCTTTCTTGGCAATGCGCTCACTCCCTTGTTGATATTAAAATTTATTATATAAAGAAAAAGCGGATTTTTCAATCCGCTTTTTTTACAACTTTATTGTGCTAAATAATAGATATTAAGAAAAATTAGCCTACCTGGAAACCGTATTTCAATGGGTCATCGCCATCGATCACATAAGTTGCCTCGCCGGTTACATAAGCGCTTCCGGTAATCTGAGGAATAACGGCATCAAATTCGCCTACTTTTGTCTCAGCGATCGGAACTCCTGTAAATTTGGAACCAATGAAACTTTCATATACAAATGGCTGGTTCAGCTGAAGTTTTCCTCTCTTGTACAAAGTGGCAACTTTTGCACTTGTACCTGTTCCGCACGGAGAACGGTCAGCCATGTTATCTCCAAAGATTACGACGTTTCTCATGTCGCATCCTTCACTTGTTGTTGGGCAGTACAGTTCAGCAAGGTCTACGGATGTGATATCCAGTTCAGGATGCTGGATTTTGTTTTCTTTGTTTGCATTTTCAATCAGTTTCATACCGAATTCAGTCAGCATAGGAATAGTTTTCGGTGTTACTTCCCATCCTAACTGTGTAATATCGCAAAGAGCAAAGAAACTTCCGCCAAAGGAAATGTCATAAGTGATTTCCTTTCCGTCGATCACAGTCTTTAAATTTTCTTTGTAAAGAAAAGCAGGAACGTTGGTAAGTGTCACACTCTCAACTTTGCCGTTTTTCACAGCAGCCTTTACTTTGATAAGTCCTGCCGGCGCTTCCAAAGTGAGCTCTGTATAAGGTTCTTTTGCCTCGATAAGTCCACTTTCAATGATTGCTGTGGCAGAGCCGATCGTTCCGTGTCCGCACATGTTCAGGTATTCTCCTGTATCCATGAAGAATACGGCAAAATCAGCTTCGGGGCTGATAGGCTCTGTGATGTAAGCTCCGAACATGTCGTGATGTCCGCGAGGCTCAAACATCAGGGCCTGACGATACTTGTCATAGTGCTCCTGAAGATAATGTTTACGTTCAATAGGAGTATTTCCTTCCAGTTTTGGGAATCCGGAGAAAAGTACGCGGGTAAATTCCCCCACTGTGTGTGTGTCGATTGCTTTGAAAGATGCCTCATAAGCATCCAGATTTAATTTTGGATTAAGTGCCATATCCAATCCCTCCTTAAAAAATAAAGAAAATAATATTTATTTATAGAGTATATCTATAAAAATTTTATGAAAAGCATCAAGGAGCATACATTCCCGGATGTCTTTTTCCGATAATATGATGTGCAAGAATGTCAAAATAATAACGCATAGAACGCATTCTAGTATCCAGTTCATTCTTCAATTTTCATTATCCCTGGAATACCTTGAAAAGTCAATATATTTTTGCTAAAATGAAATAAATTAAAAATCGCGGAAAATGTCTTGAAATCGCGGAAAACATGTGCTAAAGTTAGGGAGCGCAAAAACAGCATGGGGGTAGATGGGCAACTGGTGTGCCTCCTGGTCTTCAAAACCAGTGTTGGGCGTTAAGAGCGTCCTGGGTGGGTTCGATTCCCACATGCCTCCGCCAAAAAATGTTAAATAAAAAACTAACAATCCTGAAATAATCCGTAACGGAATATTTATAGAAAAAAACTATAAAAGAAAAAAAGGAGATGGTTGTCATGGGAAGTATACAGATCCTATTGAGACAGCATGTCGGTGCGCCTTGCGAGCCGATTGTAAAAGCAGGGGATAACGTAGAAAAAGGTACTTTGATCGCTACGCCAACAGGATTGGGAGCAAATATCTTCTCTAGTGTGTACGGCGTGGTCGAGGAAGTAAAAGAGGACCGCATCATTATCAAGCCGGATGAAGAGCAGAAAGAAACATTTGTTCCGATCAATGTGCCGGAAGATGCCAGCAAATTAGACATGGTAAAAGCTGCCGGTATTGTAGGAATGGGCGGCGCTGGTTTCCCGACAGGGGTGAAGATCGATACAGATTTACAAGGAGGATATATCCTTATCAATGCAGCTGAGTGTGAGCCGGGACTTCGCCACAACATACAGCAGATCGAGGAAGAGGCGGACAAGGTCATCCGCGGCGTGAAATATGTGATGGAAATCTCAAATGCCGGAAAAGCAATCTTTGCGATCAAAAAGAAAAATGGGAAGGCTGTAAAAGTATTAAAAGAGGCTCTGAAGAACGAGCCGGCTATTTCCATCCACCTTCTGGCGGACATTTATCCGATGGGAGAGGAAAGAGCAGTAGTAAGAGAGTGCCTTGGCATTGAGCTGGATCCGACGAAGTTGCCGCTTGCTGCAAATTCAATCGTTATCAATGTGGAGACGCTTGCAAGAGTAGCAGAGGCAATTGACGAGAAGAAACCTTGTTTCAGCAAAAACCTTACAGTCATCGGTAAGCTCAACGGAGGAAATGAACCTCACGTTTACATGGATGTTCCGGTTGGGACAAGCGTTGGAGAGCTGATCGAGAGAGCCGGCGGTATTGACGGCGTATACGGAGAGATCATTATGGGGGGACCTTTCACTGGAAAGGCAACAACATTGGAAGCTCCGATCACAAAGACGACAGGCGGCATTATCGTCACAATGGAATTTCCGGATCTGCACGGAGCAAATGTAGGACTTCTCGTATGCGCATGCGGCGGCGATGAGGAGAGAATGAGAGATGTCTGTCAGAAAATGAATGGTACCGTTGTTTCCGTGGCAAGATGTAAACAGGCAATGGAGATGAAAAACGGTGCTCTGAAGTGTGAAAGACCGGGTATTTGTCCGGGACAGGCAAAGAACAATCTTCAGTTTAAGAAAGATAAAGCAGAATATATCATCATCGGAAACTGTTCCGACTGTTCCAACACAGTGATGGGTTCCGCGCCGAAGATGAAACTGAAAGTATTCCATCAGACTGATCATGTGATGAGGACGATTGGACATCCTCTTTACAGATATCTGAAAGTGTCCAAAACAGTAGATCAGGATATTTAAGGAAAATGGTATTACTGCCGCTTTGGCGTTACAAAAAGTTACCCCGATTTTCTTTTTTTGGACTAAGGTCCGCGCACATTGCGGTTGTATATATATGCAGGCACAGGGAAACCTGGCCATTCTTAAACCACATAAGGAGGTAAAATCATATGTCAATTACAGCTGAAACAGCGAAAGAACATGCAAAAGACCCTGCAGTGCTCTGCTGTAGAGCAGAAGCAGGCACTGTGCTTAGCGCATCAAATCTTGAAGACCCAGCTATCTTTGATGATCTGGTAGATTCAGGATTATTGAACTTGGACGGTTGTCTGACAATCGAACAGATTTTGGGGGCAACACTTACAAAAACTTGTGATTCTCTTACACCACTGACACCAGACGTTTTGGATGGAGTAAAAGAGGTGGCAAGTGAAGAGGCAGCAGAAGAAACAGCAGTACCAGTTGCAGCAGCGCCAGCAGCACCGGCACCGGTAGCAGGTCCAGCAGCAGGCGGTGTTCTCAGAATTCACATTGGTGAAGGAAAGGATATCAATATTGAACTTCCTACAGGCCTTACATCAGGAGGAGCTGCAGTTGCAGAGGTGACTGAGGCGCCTGTAGCAGGAGTTGCAGCAGCACCGGCACCGGCAGCTGTTGAAGAAGAAAAAGTGATCAGAACACTTACAAGAAAACACTTCAAGATCACAGAAGTAAAAAGAGGACCAGAGACAAAGATTGAAGGAACAACTCTTTATATCCGTGAAGGTATTGAAGCAGATGTTGTTGCTGATCAGGAACTGGTGAAAAAATTCGAACTCGAAATCATTACACCAGATAAATACCACACGTATTCAGAGACAATCATGGACGTTCAGCCGATCGCTACAAAAGAGGGAGACTCTGATCTTGGAACAGGTGTGACAAGAGTTCTTGATGGTGTTGTTATGATGCTTACAGGTACAGATGAAGATGGTGTTCAGATTGGTGAGTTTGGTTCTTCCGAAGGATACCTTGATGAAAATATTATGTGGAACCGTCCGGGATGCCCAGATAAAGGAGAAATCTTTATCAAAGGTAACATTGTAATCCAGGAGAAAACAAACATGGAACGCCGTGGACCTATGGCAGCACATACAGCATTCGATGTGATCACACAGGAAATCCGTACAGTTCTCAAGAAACTGGATGAGAGCCTTGTGGTAGACACAGAAGAATTGAAACAGGTTCGCCGTCCTGGAAAGAAAAAAGTTGTTATCGTAAAAGAGATCATGGGACAGGGTGCTATGCATGACAACTTCATCCTTCCTGTAGAGCCGGTTGGAGTACTTGGAGCAAGAGCAAACGTTGACTTAGGAAACGTTCCTGTATGCGTATCTCCGTTGGAAGTTCTTGACGGATGTATCCATGCACTTACATGTATCGGACCTGCATCTAAAGAGATGTCCAGACATTACTGGAGAGAGCCATTGGTTCTTGAAGCTCTTCATGATGAAGAGGTTGACCTCTGCGGCGTTGTATTCGTAGGTTCTCCTCAGATCAATGCTGAGAAATTCTATGTATCCAAACGTGTAGGTTACACAGTAGAAGCTATGGACGTTGATGGAGCTTTCGTTACAACAGAAGGTTTCGGAAACAACCACATCGATTTCGCAAGCCATCTGGAGCAGATCGGTATGAGAGGCGTTCCGGTAGTTGGTATGTCCTACTGTGCAGTACAGGGTGCACTTGTTGTTGGTAACAAATACATGACAGCAATGGTTGATAACAATAAATCTGAATCCGGTATTGAAAACGAAGTACTTGGATGTAATACGCTTTGCCCAGAAGATGCAATCCGTGCCCTTGCTATGTTGAAGACAGCTATGGCTGGAGAAGACATCAAAAAGGCAGAGAAGAAATGGAATCCAAACGTAAAAGCTACAAACGTAGAGCTGATCGAGAAAGCATACGGCAAGAAAGTTGATCTTGTTGCAAATGAGCAGTCTCTGCCAATGAGCCAGAAACGTAAGGAAAAATACGACTAATCCTGGGTGTTGACAATGAAAGAATTACAATATGGTGACAAGATCATCCGTATGGAAGGCGTGATCGTGGATATTGATGACTGCAGTATCAGTGTCGATCTCAAAGGACGCCTTGGATTCTTTAAAGCTCCGAAAAGGATGTTTATCTGTGATTACCCGCTGAAAGTGGGACAGGAGCTTGGATGGAATATGAGTTTCCCGGAACAGTTGGGTCCGGAAGTAAACGAAAAATATGTCAGCAACATTGAAAAGGAAAGACGCAAACAAGAAGAGATGCGTCAGCAGCGTATAGATAATAAGGAGGTATAATCATGAGTTTAACAGTTGTTAAAGGAATGCAATCTGAAATATTCGTTCCGATTACTCCACCGCCGGTGTGGGCTCCTGTGAAAAAAGCAATCAAAGACATGTCTGTAGCTCTTGCAACGGCAGCAGGTGTTCACAAAAAAGACCAGGAGAGATTTAATCTGGCAGGTGACTTTACATGGAGAAAAATCGAGAACACAACACCATCCAGTGAGTTGATGGTATCCCATGGTGGATATGACAACAGTGATGTTAATAAAGACATCAACTGTATGTTCCCGATCGATCGTATCCATGAACTGGCAAAAGAAGGATTTATCAGAGCTTGTGCACCTGTTCATGCAGGATTTATGGGAGGCGGCGGAAACCAGGAGAAATTCAAACATGAAACTGGTCCTGCTATCGCTAAGATGTTCGCAGAAGAGGATGTTGATGCAGTTATCCTCACCGCTGGCTGAGGTACCTGCCACCGCTCTGCAGTTCTGGTGCAGAGAGCGATTGAAGAAGCTGGAATTCCTACAATTATCATTGCAGCTCTTCCTCCGGTCGTACGTCAGACCGGAACACCACGTGCGGTAGCTCCGTTGGTTCCAATGGGAGCAAATGCAGGTGGACCACACAATGTGGAACAGCAGACACAGATCGTAAAAGCAGCATTGGAGAAATTGGTTGAGATTGAAACTCCAGGAACAATCGTTCCGCTGCCATACGAGTATGTAGCAAAAATCTAAGGATTTAAATGCTGGAGGGCAGATGCGTGCATCTGCCCTTTTTTGCAACACAGGAGAATGATATTTTCCTGTGCTGCAGAGAAATCCTCCAGTAGCAATGGAGGACAACTATGGGAGGTGTAAAGAAATGCTGCCGGATAAAGAGAGAGAACTAAGAAGACTTGTTATCAAGGCTTTTCATGTGACAGAAGTGGAATGGGGAGAAGAGAACACAGTTACCGTTGACGGTAAGATGACGATCAATAAAGGGCTTTTGGATGACCTTGTGAAAAAGGAACCATACATAGAGAAAATTGATATTCAGATCATCAAACCGGGCGAACATGACAGGTGGACAAATACCATCATGGATATCATCCCAATATCCACAAAGGTACTTGGAAAATTGGGCGAGGGTATCACGCACACATTGACCGGCGTGTATGTGATGCTGACCGGAGTGGATACAAACGGAAAACAGACCCATGAGTTTGGATCCTCGGAAGGAAATTTAAAAGATCAACTGTACCTTGGACGCGCGGGAACTCCTGGAGAGGACGATTATATCATCTCCTTTGATGTGACACTTGCAGCAGGAATGGGACAGGAACGTCCGGGACCAACAGCTGCACACAGAGCGTGTGATGAGTTTGTGCAGCTTTTCAGAGAAAAGATGAAGAAGTTTAAAGGGGATCTGGCTACAGAGCGCCACGATTACTATGACAGGGTGAGACCGGGGAGAAAAAGAGTTGTGATCATCCGACAGGTGGCTGGCCAGGGAGCAATGTATGATACTCATTTGTTTGCAAAAGAGCCATCCGGAGTGGAGGGAGGCAAGTCGATCATTGATATGGGAAACATGCCGGTAATGCTCACTCCGAATGAATACAGGGACGGAATCATCCGTTCTATGCAGTAGGAGGTGTTAGAAAATGGGAATTGGACCTTCAACAAAGGAAACGTCGCTTCATCATTTCAGAGATCCTCTGTTGGACGTTGTGTACAATGATGATGATGTAGATTTGATGGGAGTAATCATTGTGGGAACACCGGATGATAATGACGATAAAATGCTCGTGGGAACAAGGGCAGCTGTGTGGGCTGAGTGTATGAGGGCGGACGGAGCAATTGTTTCATCAGATGGATGGGGCAACAGTGATGTCGACTATGCCAACACACTGGAACAGCTTGGCACGAGAGGTATTGCGGTCACGGGACTTAATTTCAGCGGGACGGCAGGTCAATTCGTTGTGGTGAACGATTATCTGGACGGTGTTGTGGATATCAATAAAAGTGTGGAAGGCGTTGAAACGAATGTTGTGGGAGAAAACAACATGACTGAGCTTGACTGCAAAAAAGCGCTGGCGCTATTGAAACTTAAGATGAGAAAACTCGAAAATGAATAAAATAAAAAAGCTGCGATATGGGGGCGTCGCAGCTTTTTTGTATTCCAAAAGGGTATTCATGGAATAATAGTTTTGGTATGTCAATCAGAGGTATGTTTTGAGGACATTACATGCTTGACTTTCTATACGTCATTATAGTATAAAAAGAGATATAAGTAAATTAAATAATTATTATATAAAATATTACAAAATCTTATAGAAGGTGGTTGCGATGGATGCAAAAAAATATGAGGTTTTCCGTGCAGCGGTGGAGTATGGCAGTTTTACAAAAGCAGCGCAAATGCTGGGATACACGCAGTCTGCTGTGACACAGATGATCAATGCTATGGAAAAGGAATTTGGCTTTTCTCTTTTGATGCGTAAAAGGACAGGCGTGTCTTTGACAGAGGAGGGTAGGCATATGTTTCCTTTTATCTGTGAGATACTGCAGTGGGAAGAGAAGATCCGGCAGGAGGCTGCCAGAGTGCGTGGAGTGGAAGAAGGAGAAGTTAGGATTGGGGTTTTTACAAGCGTTGCGGTGCACTGGCTGCCGAAAATGTTGAAAGAGTTTCAGAAACATTATCCGGGAGTCCGTGTCCAGCTTGTGGAAGGTGGCAGTGGAGAACTGGAAGAATGGTTAAAAGAGAATCAAGTGGATATGATTTTTTGCAGTCGGGGGGCTAGTGTGGGAAGGGAATGGATTCCCCTGGCGACAGATCCGATCGTGGCAGTTTTACCTGTAGACCATAAAGACGCAAAAAAACGGGAATTTGATGTATCGTGGTTTGAAAAGGAGGGGATGGTGGTCTCGCCAAAAGAGTTTGATTCGGACGTAGCGAATGTGTATAAAACGATAGGTAATAAAATGAATGTGAAATTTGTATCCAGAGACGATTATACGATCATATCTATGGTCGCAAATGGGCTTGGTGTGAGCGTGCTGCCCCGCCTTGTTTTGGAAGGATTTGAGGATAAAGTAGCGGCAGTTCCTTTAAAACCGGCGTATTATAGAGAACTTGGAATTGCGGTGAGAAATCTGGAGACAGCATCTCTTGCGGTCAAAAGAGTAGTGGAATATGCAAAGAAGATCTTAAAAGAATAAAAAACTGTAACCTAAAATAATATGTACCCTCCTTACTGGATGTCCAGCAAGGAGGGTACATATCAAAAGGCCGCAGTTTTTTTAATTCTGAGTTTTGGATGCATCTTTGAAAAATACAAAAGATGTATAAAGCATTACTACGATAACGATCCAAATAAGGATGTCTAACGGTAATTTCTTTACAAGGAAGTACGCGATGAATACACCGATCATACCGCCTATTGTCAAGCAGATGGCTGCAGGTCTGTCGTATTTTCCTTCTTTTACGAACTTGATTCCGCAAGATGGCATCAGGAATGCACAGGAACCCATCATGATAGGAAAAGCTGCCTGTACGTTCATTCCAAGAGCTCCCACCATAGCAAGACATGGAGCGTAGAGGCCTACACCTACTGTCATAAGAGCGCCAAGGAAGAAGTTGATGATAACGCCAAGAACCAATTTTGCACCAGTCAGTGCAAGAGCTGTTCCTGTAGCCCCGAAAGGTCCGATATTCAGCTGTCTGCAACCCATCAGAATAGCGAGAAGGATCAACGCGATACCAAGAGCATAGCGAATCGTCTTAAGAGGCCATTTTGTAACAATACCAGCGCCGATATATGCTCCGATAGCTGCAGATGCAAGCAGTGCTACAAGAGTAAGAGGTTCAACTTCTACAAGACTTAAGAAAAGGATGAACTCTGTTACGACAGGAATCGCATCGCCAACGTTGAGTGTACCTGGCATTGTTTCATCCGGGCTGGATTTTGCGAATTTAAAACCAGCCTGTGTGGTTGCAAAACTTCCGATTCCCAGTGTGTCGAAGAAGTTTGTGACAGCACCGATAATAAGGTTGGCAATCAAATGTTTCTTCGTGAAATCTTCTTTGTGAGCAATACAGTCTTTTACAAGGAATACAACAAACACAAGAGTGTATAAGATAATGACTGCACGCAGGATTAATGTGATGTTCATAATCATCCCTCCAGATTATCAATGTTTAGTTATCAAAGAACAAACAGACAAACCCGAAACCAAAACCCCCGATTTAATAAAATGGATTCGAATATGTCCGCCTTTCGTTTAATTCTAACAATTTCCCTTTGGAAAGTCAATGAATTTCAGAAAACTTATCAATGGTGAAAAAGGTTAAAAGGGGGTAGAATATTACGTTGTTTTTCTATATATAATATGTACGCGAATCAGTAAAAATGCTGAAAGCTCTTGGGTAGAAAATTGTATTAAAAAAAATACAAAAAAAACAAGAAAAGGCTTGAAATGTAAAAATGTTTCGGGTATACTGAAAAAGCTGTGACATGATAGCTGTGAAACGTGAGGTTGCTGCCTATTGGGATGGTATGGCAAACCAACATGGCAGGTTTTCCGTGGAGCGAATGTCAAGTTAGGAAACTGGCGACAAGTCACTGTACGAATCAATAACAGCCATTGAGATATGGTAACAACGTGTGAGCATACCATGACACACACGGGAGAGTGTACAGTCACCGCTTGTCGTACTGAAGTTTAAAAGTACGAAAAGGAGGCGACTTTTTTTATGGCAAGTCAAGTAATGAGAATCACATTGAAAGCGTATGATCATCAGTTGGTTGATGCATCTGCAAAAAAAATCATCGAAACTGTAAAGAAAAATGGAGCACAGGTAAGCGGACCGGTACCGCTTCCGACAAAGAAGGAAGTAGTGACAATCCTTAGAGCGGTTCACAAATACAAAGACTCCAGAGAGCAGTTCGAACAGAGAACTCATAAGAGACTGATCGATATCATCACACCGACACAGAAAACTGTGGACGCGCTGTCCAGATTGGAAATGCCGGCTGGTGTTTACATTGATATCAAAATGAAAAACAAATAAGAAGACAGTATCAATCCTAAAATTTAGGATGAACACGTAAATCGTGTTCCGCTGTAAATCACAGGAGGTAATTATAATGAAGAAAGCTATTTTAGCTACAAAAGTCGGAATGACTCAAATCTTCAACGAAGACGGAGTTTTGACTCCGGTAACAGTTCTTCAGGCTGGACCATGTGTAGTAACACAGATCAAAACAGTTGAGAACGATGGTTACGAAGCTGTCCAGGTTGGTTTTGTTGACAAGAAGGAAAAAATTGTGAACAAAGACAAGAACGGAAAGAAAGAAATCGCACACAGACATGGTGTGACAAAGGCTGAAAAAGGACACTTTGACAAAGCTGGTGTTTCAGGAAAGAGATTCGTTAGAGAATTCAGATTTGAAAACGCTTCCGAGTATGCTCTGGCACAGGAGATCAAAGCTGATATCTTTGCTGTAGGAGATAAAGTTGATGCAACTGCTGTTTCCAAAGGTAAAGGATTCCAGGGTGCGATCAAGAGACACAATCAGCACAGAGGACCAATGGCTCACGGTTCTAAATTCCACCGCCATGCAGGTTCCAACGGTGCGGCATCTGATCCGAGTAAAGTATTCAAGGGCAAAAAGATGCCAGGACACATGGGAAGTAAAAAAATCACGATCCAGAATCTTGAAATTGTTAGAGTTGATGCAGAAAACAACTTACTGTTGGTAAAAGGTTCTGTGCCAGGACCGAAAAAATCACTTGTAACAATCAAGGAAACAGTAAAAGCCTAGGCTTTTAACTAGGAAAGGAGGAACACACAGATGGCAAACGTATCTGTTTACAATATCGAAGGCAAAGAAGTTGGAACAATCGATTTGAACGATGCTGTGTTTGGTGTTGAAGTCAACGAACACCTGATGCACATGGCAGTTGTAAGCCAGCTTGCAAATAAACGTCAGGGAACACAGAAAGCAAAAACACGTTCTGAAGTTTCCGGAGGCGGAAGAAAACCATGGAGACAGAAAGGGACCGGTCATGCAAGACAGGGTTCAACTAGAGCTCCACAGTGGACAGGAGGCGGAGTTGTATTTGCTCCAACACCAAGAGATTATTCTTTCAAATTAAATAAGAAAGAAAAGAGAGCTGCTCTCAAATCAGCGCTTACATCCAGAGTAGAAGAAAACAAATTCATCGTCGTTGATGAGATGAACTTTGGAGAAATCAAAACAAAGAACTTCCAGAATATGCTCAACAGCTTAAACGTTGCAAAAGCATTGGTTGTATTGGAAGGTGAGAATAAAAACGCAGAACTTTCTGCAAGAAACATTGCAGGAGTAAAGATGGCAAGAACAAACTCCATCAACGTATACGATATCATGAAATATAACACAGTTATTGCCACAAAGGCAGCTGTAGCGAACATCGAGGAGGTGTATGCATAATGGCAAACGTACAGTATTATGACGTAATCCTCAAACCAGTGATCACTGAAAAGAGCATGTCACTTATGGCTGACAAAAAATATACATTCTTAGTGCACACAGAGGCTACAAAGAATCAGATCAAAGAAGCTGTTGAAAAAATGTTTGAAGGCGCAAAAGTGAAAAGCGTAAACACAATGAACGCTGACGGAAAGACAAAAAGACGCGGAATGACATACGGAAAGACAGCTAAAACAAAGAAAGCAATCGTACAGCTTACAGAAGATTCAGCAGATATTGAGATCTTCGCTGGATTATAAGAAACAAATAAAACTATGCGGAGTGAAACCGCGAAAATAAACGTGAATTGAAAGGAGAGACAGTAATGGGAATTAAAACATACAGCCCATATACACCTTCCAGAAGACATATGACTGGCTCAGATTTCGCTGAGATCACAAAGACAACTCCTGAGAAATCTTTGGTAGTTTCCTTGAAAAAGACAGCTGGTCGTAATGCACAGGGTAAAATTACAGTAAGACACCGCGGAGGCGGAGAGAAGAGAAAATACAGACTTGTTGATTTTAAGAGAAATAAAGACGGAATTCCGGCAACAGTTATCGGAATCGAGTACGATCCGAACAGATCTGCAAACATCGCATTGATCTGCTATGCAGACGGTGAAAAAGCATATATCCTTGCACCACAGGGACTGACAGACGGAATGAAGGTCATGAACGGACCAGAGGCAGAGGTAAGAGTTGGAAACTGCATGCCGCTTTCTCAGATCCCGGTTGGTACACAGATCCACAACATCGAACTGTATCCGGGACACGGCGGACAGCTTGTACGTTCCGCAGGAAACAGCGCTCAGCTGATGGCGAAAGAAGGAAAGTACGCAACACTTCGTCTTCCTTCAGGTGAAATGAGAATGGTGCCGATCGTATGCCGCGCATCTATCGGTGTTGTCGGAAACGGAGAGCACAACCTTATCAATGTAGGTAAAGCAGGACGTAAACGCCACATGGGCATCAGACCAACAGTACGTGGTTCTGTTATGAACCCGAATGACCATCCGCACGGTGGTGGTGAAGGTAAGTGTGGAATCGGTCGTCCAGGCCCGAGCACACCTTGGGGTAAACCAGCACTTGGTCTTAAGACACGTAAGAAAAACAAAGCTTCTAACAAGATGATTGTAAGAAGAAGAGATGGTAAAGGTATCAAATAAGGAGGTTAGAACCTATGGCTCGTTCACTGAAAAAAGGACCATTCGCAGATGCAAGTCTGTTAAAGAAAGTGGAAGCAATGAATGCAAGCGGAGATAAATCTGTCATCAAGACTTGGTCCCGCCGTTCTACAATCTTCCCGATCATGGTTGGACATACAATCGCTGTACACGACGGAAGAAAACATGTACCTGTATATGTAACAGAGGATATGGTTGGACACAAACTCGGTGAGTTCGTTGCAACAAGAACATACAGAGGACATGGAAAAGACGAAAAGAAATCAAGAGTTAGATAATAGATAACGTATTCGAAAGGAGGGTTCATCCATGGCAAAAGGACACAGAAGCCAAATCAAGAGAGAGAGAAATGCGAACAAGGACACCAGACCATCAGCAAAGTTATCTTATGCTAGAGTTTCTGTCCAGAAAGCATGCTTTGTATTGGATGCCATCAGAGGTAAGGATGTAACAACAGCACTTGGTATTTTAACTTACAACCCAAGATATGCTTCAAGTATTATAAAGAAATTATTAGAATCAGCGATCGCAAACGCTGAAAACAATAACGGAATGAATGTTGAGAACCTTTATATCGAAGAATGCTACGCAAATAAAGGACCAACAATGAAGAGAATCAGACCTAGAGCACAGGGTAGAGCTTACAGAATCGAAAAGAGAATGAGCCATATCACAGTAGTGCTCAATGAAAGATAAGGAGGGCAACAATGGGACAGAAAGTTAATCCTCATGGCTTAAGAGTCGGTGTTATCAAAGACTGGGATTCTAAATGGTACGCAGAAGGCAATTTTGCTGACAATTTAGTAGAAGACCATGAAATCAGAACATTTCTTAAGAAAAAATTATACAGCGCCGGAGTCTCAAAGATGGAAATCGAGAGAGCTTCTGACCGCGTTAAAATCATTATCTATACAGCAAAACCAGGTGTCGTGATCGGTAAAGGCGGAGCTGAGATTGAAAAAGTGAAAGCAGAACTTGCTAAATTCACAGACAAGAAATTGATCGTAGACATCAAAGAGATCAAAAGACCGGACAAGGATGCACAGCTTGTGGCTGAGAACATTGCTCAGCAGCTGGAAAACCGTATTTCCTTCAGACGTGCAATGAAATCCTGCATGTCAAGAAGTATGAAAGCAGGAGCTCTTGGAATCAAGACTTCCGTATCCGGACGTCTCGGTGGAGCAGATATGGCTCGTACAGAGTTCTACAGCGAAGGAACAATTCCGCTTCAGACACTTCGTGCTGATATTGACTATGGATTCGCAGAAGCTGACACAACATACGGAAAAGTTGGTGTGAAAGTTTGGATTTATAAAGGAGAGGTTCTTCCAACAAAGGCTACTAAGGAAGGGAGCGATAAATAATGTTAATGCCAAAAAGAGTTAAACGTCGTAAACAGTTCCGTGGCTCCATGAGAGGAAAAGCCATGAGAGGAAATACGATTTCAAATGGTGAATATGGTATCGTTGCAATGGAGCCGTGCTGGATTCGTTCAAACCAGATTGAGGCTGCCCGTATCGCTATGACACGTTACATCAAACGTGGCGGTAAAGTTTGGATTAAAATATTCCCAGATAAACCTGTAACTACAAAACCAGCTGAGACTCGTATGGGTTCCGGTAAAGGAACATTGGAATACTGGGTAGCTGTTGTAAAACCGGGACGTGTGATGTTTGAGATCGCCGGAGTACCGGAAGAAGTAGCCAGAGAAGCTCTTCGTCTTGCAACTCATAAGTTACCTTGTAAATGCAAAATAGTTTCTCGCGCAGACTTAGAAGGCGGTGATAACAGTGAAAATTAATACATTTGTAGAAGATTTAAGAGCAAAATCAGCTGCAGAATTGAATGAAGAATTAGTAGCTGCTAAAAAGGAACTTTTCAATTTAAGATTCCAGAACGCAACAAACCAGTTGGACAATACTAGCAGAATTAAAGAAGTAAGAAGAAATATCGCAAGAATTCAGACAGTGATCACAGAGAAAGCTGCAAAATAATTTTTGCATACCGATAATGATTAGAAGGTAATAAATTTCATTCGCTGTCCAGCGGAAAGGAGAATTACGGTGGAAAGAAATCTTAGAAAAACCCGTGTTGGTAAAGTTATCAGCAACAAAATGGATAAAACAATCGTAGTTGCAGTTGAAGACCATGTAAAACATGCCCTTTACAACAAAATCGTAAAGAGAACTTACAAATTGAAAGCGCATGACGAAAACAACGAATGCAACATTGGTGATAAAGTAAAAGTTATGGAGACAAGACCGCTGTCCAAAGATAAAAGATGGAGACTTGTCGAAATTATGGAAAAAGTGAAATAATCGAAGGAGGTTTACCTGCATGATACAGCAAGAAAGTAGACTGAAAGTAGCAGACAATACTGGTGCAAAAGAACTTCTCTGCATCCGTGTTTTAGGCGGTTCTACAAGAAGATATGCAAATATCGGCGATGTTATCGTTGCTACTGTTAAAGATGCAACACCAGGCGGCGTTGTTAAAAAAGGTGATGTAGTAAAAGCTGTAGTAGTGCGTACTGTAAAGGGCGCACGCCGTAAAGACGGTTCTTATATCCGTTTTGATGAGAACGCAGCAGTTATCATAAAAGAGGATAAAAACCCAAGAGGAACTCGTATTTTTGGACCAGTAGCCAGAGAGCTTCGTGAGAAACAGTTTATGAAAATTGTTTCCTTAGCTCCGGAAGTACTGTAAGGAGGTGCCAGGATGTCAACTATGAAAATCAAAAAAGGTGATTTGGTCAAAGTAATCGCTGGTAAGGACAAAGATAAAGAAGGAAAAGTTCTCTCTGTAGACAGAAAGAACAATAAAGTGCTGGTTGAGGGCGTGAACATGCTCACAAAACACACAAAACCAAACGCAGCTAACCAGAACGGTGGAATCATCCATCAAGAAGGACCTATTGACGCATCCAACGTAATGTACATCCACAAAGGAAAAGCTACAAGAGTCGGCTTTAAAATGGATGGAGACAAAAAAGTACGTTATGCAAAATCAACAGGCGACGTGATTGATTAATTGAGGAAGGAGGTCCAGGACTTTGAGTAGATTAAAAGAACAGTATCAGAACGAGATCGTTGATGCAATGATCAAAAAATTCGGATATAAAAACATCATGGAAGTGCCGAAACTTGACAAAGTTGTCATCAACATGGGTGTTGGAGAGGCGAAAGAAAACCATAAATTATTGGAAGCAGCGATCGCTGACCTTGAAAAAATTTCAGGACAGAAAGCTGTTGCCACAAAGGCAAAAAATTCTGTTGCAAACTTTAAGATCAGAGAGGGTATGCCGATTGGATGTAAAGTTACTTTGAGAGGCGAGAAAATGTATGAATTCGTTGACCGCCTGATCAACCTTGCACTTCCACGTGTACGTGACTTTAGAGGAGTAAATCCGAACGCATTTGACGGAAGAGGCAACTATGCTCTTGGTATTAAAGAACAATTGATTTTCCCTGAAATCGAATACGATAAAGTTGATAAAGTAAGAGGTATGGACGTAATCTTTGTTACAACTGCAAAAACAGACGAAGAAGCACGTGAGTTATTGAAACACTTCAATATGCCATTTACAAAATAATTAAGGAGGGAAATTCATGGCAAAGACAGCAATGAAAATCAAACAGCAGCGCAAACAGAAATTCTCCACAAGAGAATATAACCGCTGCAGAATTTGTGGGCGTCCACATGCTTATTTGAGAAAATACGGAATCTGCAGAGTCTGCTTCCGTGAATTGGCATACAAAGGACAGATTCCAGGTGTAAAGAAAGCAAGCTGGTAAAAAAGAAAGACTTTCAAAATCTGATAAAATCAGATATAATAGTTTAGAAAACGACAGGATATCCGTAGTGGAAGCGAGCCGGCGAAAAGCCGGTGAGCATCTGAAGGATGTAACAAAAAATAAAAATTAAGGAGGCAACTTCAAATGACTATGAGTGATCCAATCGCAGATATGCTTACAAGAATCCGTAATGCAAACACTGCAAAACATGATACAGTAGATGTTCCGGCATCTAAAATGAAACTTGCTATCGCAGAAATCCTTTACAAAGAAGGATACATCGAGAAATATGACATTGTAGAAGACGGCGTATTCAAAACAATCCATATTACATTGAAATATGGTGCAGATAAAAACGAAAAAGTTATTTCCGGCCTTAAGAGAATCTCTAAGCCAGGTCTTCGTGTATACGCTGGAAAAGATGAGTTGCCAAGAGTTCTTGGAGGACTTGGTACAGCGATCATCTCTACAAACCAGGGCGTGATCACAGACAAAGAGGCAAGAAAACTTCAAGTCGGCGGAGAAGTTCTCTGCTTTATTTGGTAGAACTGAAAACAGAATGGGAAAACCCGTTCCGAAAATTTAAGTGTAGGAGGTAATTGGATATGTCACGTATCGGAAGACATCCAGTAGTGATTCCGGCAGGCGTAACTGTCGAGGTTACAGAAAACAATAAAGTGACTGTAAAAGGTCCGAAGGGAACTCTTGAAAGAGAACTTCCAACTGAGATGGAAATCAAAGTGGAAGGCGAGCAGGTTGTTGTTACAAGACCAAATGATCTCAAGAAAATGAAATCATTGCACGGTTTGACAAGAACATTGATCAACAACATGGTTGTTGGTGTGACACAGGGTTACGAGAAAGTTCTTGAAGTAAACGGTGTAGGTTACAGAGCAGCAAAATCCGGAAATAAACTGACATTGAACTTAGGATACTCTCATCCGGTTGAGATGATCGATCCGGAAGGAATTGAAAGTGTTGTGGAAGGACAGAACAAGATCATCGTTAAGGGTATCAGTAAAGAAAAAGTAGGCCAATACGCAGCTGAAATCAGAGATAAGAGAAGACCAGAGCCTTATAAAGGAAAAGGTATCAAATATGCTGATGAAGTGATTAGACGTAAAGTTGGTAAGACTGGTAAAAAATAATTAAGGAGAGTGTGAAGATGGTTAGTAAAAAATCCAGAACAGAAGTTCGTGTAAACAAACACAGAAAATTACGTAATCGTTTCAGCGGCACAGCTGAGAGACCACGTTTGGCTGTGTTTAGAAGTAATAATCATATGTATGCTCAAATTATTGACGATACAGTTGGAAATACTCTTGTTTCAGCATCCACTCTTCAGAAAGACGTGAAGGCAGAACTGGAAAAAACTAACAACGTTGATGCAGCAGCATACTTGGGAACAGTGATCGCAAAAAAAGCGATCGAGAAAGGTATTAAGACTGTTGTCTTTGACAGAGGCGGCTTTATATACCACGGAAAAGTAAAAGCATTAGCAGACGCAGCTAGAGAAGCTGGTCTTGAATTCTAGGAGGTAGGAACACATGAAACAAAATCGTATTGATGCTAGTCAATTGGAATTAACAGAAAAAGTAGTATCAATTAAACGTGTTACCAAAGTTGTTAAAGGTGGTCGTAACTTCAGATTCACAGCTTTAGTAGTTGTTGGCGACGGAAATGGCCATGTTGGTGCAGGTTTAGGAAAAGCAGCCGAAATTCCGGAAGCGATCCGCAAAGGAAAAGAGGATGCTATGAAAAAATTAGTGAGTGTTGCTTTGGATGAAAACGAAAGTATCACACATGATTTTGTAGGAAAATTCGGAAGTGCTACTGTACTGCTCAAAAAAGCATCTGACGGTACTGGAGTTATCGCCGGAGGTCCTGCCCGTGCAGTTATCGAGATGGCGGGAATCAAGAATATCTATACAAAATCTTTGGGTTCCAATAACAAACAGAATGTAGTTCTCGCTACAATCAACGGACTTAGTCAGTTGAAAACTCCGGAGGAAGTTGCAAAACTCCGCGGAAAATCTGTTGAAGAGATTCTGGGCTAAGGAGGTATCGTGAAATGGCAGAATTAAAAGTAACATTGGTAAAGTCTCCAATCGGTGCTGTTCCAAAGCATAGAAAAACAGTGGAAGCATTGGGGCTTAGAAAATTAAACAAGACTGTTGTATTACCTGATAACGCTGCCACAAGAGGTATGGTGAAACAGGTTGAATACATGGTAAAAGTTGAAGAGGCTTAAAATTAAAAAGGGAAAAGGAGGTGCCATCATGGATTTATCTAACTTAAGACCAGCTGACGGTTCAAAGCAGAGCAACAACTTCAGAAGAGGACGTGGACACGGATCAGGAAATGGTAAGACAGCAGGTAAAGGCCACAAGGGTCAGAAAGCTCGTTCAGGAGCACCAAGACCAGGTTTTGAAGGTGGTCAGATGCCATTGTACAGACGTATTCCAAAGAGAGGATTTACTTGTCCAAGCTCTAAGACGATCGTTGGCATCAACGTAAGTGCTTTAGAGAGATTTGACAATGACGCTGTTGTTTCTGTTGAGACATTGGTTGAGACAGGAATCGTTAAAAATCCTAAAGACGGTGTAAAAATCCTTGGAAACGGAGAATTAACTAAGAAACTTACAGTTCAGGCAAATGCATTTAGCGAAGGCGCAAAAGCTAAAATCGAGGCTCTTGGTGGGAAAACAGAGGTGATCTAATGCTTAAGACATTCCGGAAAGCATTTCAGATAGAAGATATCAGAAAAAGACTGATTTTTACTTTCCTTATGTTGATCGTAATCAGAATTGGCTCACAGCTCCCAACGCCAGGAGTTGACGCGACATTTATACAGAATTTCTTTGCACAGCAGACAGGGGAGGCATTCAACTTTTTTAGTGCCTTCACTGGAGGCTCCTTTGAAAGAATGTCAATATTTGCGCTGAGCATTACACCGTATATTACATCTTCTATTATTATCCAGCTGCTGACAATCGCGATTCCAAAGCTGGAGGAAATGCAGAGAGACGGCGAAGACGGTAGAAAAAAACTGGTAGCAATTACCCGTTATGTGACAGTAATCCTTGCATTGGTTGAATCTACAGCAATGGCAATCGGATTTGGACGTCAGGGCTTGCTTACAGAATACAATTTTGTGAATGTAGCTGTAGTTGTAGTAACATTGACAGCAGGTAGTGCTTTCTTAATGTGGATTGGTGAACGTATTACAGAAAAAGGTGTAGGTAATGGTATCTCAATTGTACTTCTTATCAATATCCTTTCAAGAATACCAAGTGATCTGACATCACTCTATGACCAGTTTATTAAAGGCAAAAGCCTCGCATCAGGTGGACTTGCAGCGTTAATTATTTTGGCGATTATTTTAGCACTTGTAATTTTTGTAATCATATTGCAGGATGGAATCAGGAAAATCCCTGTTCAGTATTCTCAGAAAATCGTGGGAAGAAGAAGTGTGGGAGGACAGTCTTCCAGTATTCCGCTGAAAGTCAATACAGCGGGAGTTGTTCCTGTAATCTTCGCATCATCTTTGATGCAGACTCCGGTTGTGATCGCAGCTTTCCTTGGAAAAGGGCAGGGCACTGGAATTGGCAGCGAAATCCTTCGCGGTTTGAGCTCCAACAACTGGTGTAATCCGTCAAACCTGAAATATTCATGGGGACTTGTCGTATATATGATACTGACAGTACTTTTTGCGTATTTCTACACTTCTATTACTTTCAATCCACTTGAGATTGCAAACAATATGAAGAAGAGCGGCGGATTTATCCCGGGGATCAGACCTGGAAAACCTACGGTTGATTATTTGACAAAGATTTTGAACAAGATTATTTTTATCGGTGCATGCGGGCTTGTGATCGTACAGATCATCCCATTCTTCTTTAACGGAGTGTTCGGTGCACAGGTTTCATTCGGTGGAACATCTTTGATCATTATCGTTGGCGTTGTCCTTGACACGATCAAACAGGTGGAATCACAGATGCTTGTAAGAAATTACAAAGGATTTTTAAATAACTAATTATTTTAGCTCGTATTATTTCAGCAACTTGCGTTGAAATCTTACGAGTTAAAATGCTATAAGGAGGAAATGCTATGAAGATTATTATGTTAGGCGCACCGGGGGCAGGAAAAGGCACCCAGGCGAAAAAAATTGCTGCTAAGTATGAAATTCCACACATCTCCACAGGAGATATTTTCCGCGCTAACATCAAAAATGGTACGGAACTGGGAAAAAAGGCTAAGACATATATGGACCAGGGCCTTCTTGTGCCTGACGAGCTTGTGGTAGATTTGGTAGTGGACCGTGTAAACCAGGACGACTGTACCAAGGGATATGTTCTGGACGGATTCCCAAGAACCATTCCTCAAGCTGAGGCACTGGACAAAGCACTGGAATCTATGGACCAGAAAATGGACTATGCTATCGACATCAATGTTCCGGATGAAAATATCGTAAATCGTATGTCCGGAAGAAGAGCATGTGTGGACTGCGGCGCTACATATCATATCGTGCACGCTCCTACGAAAGAAGAAGGTATCTGTGATAACTGTGGCGGAGAACTGATCCTGCGCGATGACGACAAACCGGAGACAGTACAGAAAAGACTTGCTGTATACCATGAGCAGACTCAGCCGTTGATTGACTATTACACAGAAAAAGGAATTTTAAAAACTGTAGACGGAACCGTGGACCTTGAGGATGTGTTCAAGGCGATCACCGGAATTCTTGGAGAATAAAAGATGCCGGTTTCTATAAAATCTCCAAGAGAAATAGAGCTGATGACAGAGGCAGGAAGAATCCTGGCCTTAGTGCATGAAGAATTGGGGAAGGCATTGAGGCCCGGAATGACGACTCTGGATATTGATAAGCTTGGAGAGGAGATCATCAGAAGCTACGGATGTATTCCTTCTTTTCTTGGATACAATGGCTATCCGGCATCTATCTGTGTTTCCCTGAATGACGAGGTGGTGCATGGAATCCCAAATGCAGGCCGCATCATCCATGAAGGAGATGTGGTCAGTCTGGACGCAGGGGTGATCTATAAAGGTTATCACTCCGATGCCGCAAGGACACACATTGTCGGCGAAGGAACTAAAGAGGCCAAGGACCTTGTCAGAGTGACTGAGGAAAGCTTTTTTGAAGGTATAAAGTATGCAAGGGAGGGCAATCATCTAGGTGAAATATCAGCTGCCATCGGAAATTACGCAAGAGCGCGCGGGTACGGTGTTGTCCGTGACTTGTGCGGACATGGAATCGGAACTAATCTTCACGAAGCGCCGGAGATAACTAACTTTGACACAGGACGAAAAGGGCTGAGATTGAAGGCTGGTATGACTCTTGCGATCGAGCCGATGATCAATGCCGGGACATGGCAGGTGCGCTGGCTGGATGATGAATGGACAGTTGTGACAAAAGACGGAAGACTGTCTGCTCACTATGAAAATACAGTGCTGATCACAGGTGGAGAGCCAAAACTTTTAACTTTACGTTAGCGAGGAAGAGTGATGACAGAATGGAAGATGGGAATGCTCGCCAAATCAAAGGCAGGGCATGACAAAAACAATGTTTATATAGTAATAGGAGAAGAAGACAGGTACGTGTATCTGGCGGACGGAGAGGTCAGGACATGGGAAAAACCTAAAAAAAAGAAAAAGAAACATGTCCAGCCAATCGGCAGGTATTACGAGCTGGAAGAGAGCGATAATGTAAAGCTAAAACGTATTTTGAAATTGTATAAGAAAGAGAAGTTGATTTAGGAGGAAGAATATGTCAAAAGCAGATGTAATTGAAATTGAAGGAACTGTTGTGGAAAAATTGCCGAATGCAATGTTTCAGGTAGAGTTGGAAAACGGACATCAGGTGCTTGCGCACATCAGCGGAAAACTTCGCATGAATTTTATCAAGATTTTACCGGGAGACAAAGTGACTTTGGAGTTGTCCCCGTATGATCTGTCAAAGGGAAGAATTATTTGGAGAGATAAATAAAATAACTGTTGACTTTGTGGAAAGCAAAGTGCTATAATATTAGGCGAACTGTTAGGAAAGTTCGCCTACAGTTTTGTTTGAAAACCGAAATTGGCAACGAGGGAAAGGAGGATTTACCGTGAAGGTTAGATCATCAGTAAAACCAATTTGCGAAAAATGCAAGATTATCAAAAGAAAAGGAAGCGTCAGAGTAATCTGCGAAAATCCGAAACACAAACAAAGACAGGGTTAATGTCCATTGTTTGTAAATTTATTTAAGGCGGCTGTAGTAGTGACACACAAGGATGCGTGTAACTACTGTTGATATATAGTGAGGAACATCTTCACATTATATATTGCTTATAATACTCAGTGTCATTTCTATAATATACAGGACAGCAGGGGAGAGTACAGACAATCAGAGGATGTGCTTTCCGTATTTGTATGTGAGCATATTATAGACCGGGAAACCGGTGCTGAGAAAGGCTGTAGTATCTAGCAGCTGGATGCAGCGGTACTTCCGCAGTATGCTGTATCCCAATTTGGGACAATATTAACAACCAGGCAGAAAGATTAGCACGACATTTCAGGCCCGGAAGATTTCGGGAGCTGCTAATGTTTTTATGCCGGAAGAAAGATGGAGGAAAATCACATGGCTCGTATTGCAGGTGTAGACTTACCAAGAGACAAACGTGTCGAAATTGGCTTAACTTATATCTACGGAATCGGTAGAGTAAGTTCTAATCGTATTTTAAAGGAAGCTGGAGTAAATCCAGATACACGTGTCAGAGATCTGACTGACGAAGAAGTAAAGAAAATCAGTGCAGTGATCGATGAGACACAGATGGTGGAAGGTGATCTGAGAAGAGAGATTGCCCTGAATATCAAGAGATTACAGGAGATCGGATGCTACAGAGGTATCCGTCACAGAAAAGGACTTCCTGTTCGTGGACAGAAGACAAAGACAAACGCAAGAACAAGAAAAGGTCCTAAGAGAACTGTTGCAAATAAGAAGAAATAAGCACTTGATGTAGTGAAATTCGGAAATATTGGAGAAAGTAGGTTAGTTTATAATGGCTAAGAAAGTTGCAAAAAAAGTAACAAAAAAACGTGTCAAGAAAAACGTTGAACGCGGACAGGCACATATCCAGTCATCTTTCAACAACACAATCGTAACATTGACAGATGCACAGGGAAATGCTTTATCATGGGCAAGTGCCGGTGGTCTTGGATTTAAAGGTTCAAGGAAATCTACTCCTTATGCAGCTCAGATGGCAGCTGAGACAGCAGCAAAAGCAGCATTAGTACATGGTCTGAAGTCAGTGGACGTTATGGTTAAGGGACCAGGTTCAGGAAGAGAGGCAGCAATTCGTGCGCTGCAGGCTTGCGGAATCGATGTAACAAGTATCAAAGACGTTACTCCAGTACCACATAATGGATGTCGTCCACCAAAACGTAGAAGAGTGTAATAGGAGGATAGAAGAACATGGCAGTAAACAGAGTTCCAGTTCTTAAAAGATGCAGATCTCTTGGTATGGATCCGATCTATTTAGGAATCGATAAAAAATCTAATAGACAGTTAAAAAGAGCGAACAGAAAGATGAGTGAGTACGGCCTTCAGCTTCGCGAGAAACAGAAAGCTAAATTCATCTACGGCGTATTGGAAAAACCATTCAGAAATTACTATAACAAGGCAAAACAGATGAATGGTATGACTGGTGAAAATCTTATGATTCTTCTTGAATCAAGATTAGACAATGTTGTTTTCCGTATGGGCTTTGCAAGAACAAGACGTGAAGCAAGACAGATCGTTGACCACAAGCATGTTTTGGTAAATGGAAAACAGGTGAATATCCCATCTTACCTTATTAAAGCTGGAGATACCATTGAGATCAAGGAAAACAAAAAAGGTTCTCAGAGATATAAAGATATTCTGGAAGTGACAGCTGGAAGAATGGTACCGGAATGGATGGATGTTGACGCAGAAAACTTAAAAGGTTCTGTGAAAGAACTTCCGGCAAGAGAAGCAATTGATGTTCCTGTCGATGAAATGTTGATTGTCGAATTATATTCTAAATAGGCTAAGATTTGTATTCATGACAATAGAAAGTTTGCAAAATGCGCTTTCTATATGTTTACCGTATGGCAGCAGCCAGTTATAATATATTTATATCTGGTATGCTGCTTTACGGGGTATTTAGAATCCCTCAACATATAACAAGCCAAAAGGAGGGCCTTTGTAGTGTTTGATTTTAATAAACCGAATATTGAAATTACAGAGATTTCAGAAGATAAAAAATATGGAAGATTTGTAGTGGAGCCGCTCGAGAGAGGATATGGTATCACTCTTGGCAACTCTCTTAGAAGAATCATGCTCTCTTCACTTCCTGGTGCAGCGGTGAGTCATGTCAAGATTGACGGCGTGCTGCACGAGTTCAGCTCCATTCCTGGGGTAAAGGAAGATGTGACAGAGATTATCATGAATCTGAAATCATTGGCAATCAAGAATTCTTCAGAGACAGATGAGCCAAAGACAGCTTATATCGAATTTGAAGGAGAAGGTGTTGTTACAGGAGCGGATATTCAGGCTGATCCTGATATTGAGATTATGAATCCGGATGCAGTTATCGCCACACTCAACGGAGGCGCTGACAGCAAATTGTATATGGAGCTGACCATCACAAAGGGAAGAGGGTACGTAAGTGCTGATAAAAATAAAAACGAAGACCTTCCAATCGGCGTGATTCCGATAGATTCCATCTACACACCAGTAGAGCGTGTAAACCTGACAGTTCAGAATACACGTGTGGGACAGATTACTGATTTTGACAAACTGACACTGGACGTGTACACAAACGGTACGCTGATGCCGGATGAGGCGGTGAGCCTTGCGGCGAAAGTACTCAATGAGCACTTGAAACTATTCATTGATCTCTCTGAAGTAGCACAGGCTGCTGAAGTTATGATTGAAAAAGAGGATGATGAAAAAGAAAAAGTGCTTGAGATGAGCATTGATGAGCTTGAGCTCTCTGTTCGTTCCTACAACTGTTTGAAGAGAGCGGGCATCAACACAGTGGAAGAATTGACAAACAGAACACCTGAAGATATGATGAAAGTCCGCAACCTTGGACGCAAATCTTTGGAAGAAGTATTGGCAAAATTAAAAGAGCTGGGTCTTGAATTGAGCCCGGGAGAGGATGCCTAAACAATATAATATCTGGCTAGTAAGCCCGAAGAATGCATAACCAGAGCATATTGCCGGTAAGCCCGAAGAGCGCGGTGATATGTCACAAATATGGAGGATAATGAAATGGCAAAATATAGAAAGCTTGGCAGAACATCAAGCCAAAGAAAAGCATTATTGAGAAACCAGGTAACAGCTTTGCTTTGCAACGGTAAGATTGTTACAACTGAGACAAAGGCAAAAGAGATCAAAAAGATTGCCGAAGGTCTTATTGCTATGGCAGTAAAAGAAAAAGACAACTATGAAGAAGTTACTGTGAAAGCAAAAGTTGCAAGAAAAGACAAAGATGGCAAGAGAGTAAAAGAAGTTGTAGACGGAAAGAAAGTAACTGTTTACGATGAAGTTGAAAAGAAGATCAAAAAAGACATGCCATCCAGACTTCATGCAAGACGTCAGATGCTCAAAGTTTTATATCCGGTAAAAGTGTCAGACAAAGCTGACAAAAAAGCAAAAGCAAAAGAAGTGGATATGGTTGCAAAGTTGTTTGATGAAATCGCACCAAAATACGAGGGACGCAATGGTGGTTACACAAGAATCATCAAGATTGGACAGCGTAAAGGTGACGCAGCGATGGAAGTACTCATCGAACTTGTATAATATTCATGACAATAGACGGTTCGCAAAGCGGCCGTCTATTATTTTATCTTTAAAGGAGTTTCATGCAGCAAGCAATTCTTATTTTTATCTGTTGTTCTATTCTGATTTATATATCCGTATATGATATTTTCTACAAAAAAATTCCAAATCATGCAGTATCTCTGCTCGCAGGTGCCTGCGGACTTTCTGCAATTGCTGATGACGGAGTCGGAGTGTTTCAAGCTTTTGCGGGCGCAGGCTCTATTGCCGTGTTTATGATCGTCCTCAATCTTGCAGTGCGGACTTTTGGAGGAGGGGATATAAAGCTTATGTCAGCTGGAGCGCTCTCTCTTGGTGTGGAGGGAAGTTGGAAGGCATTTTCAGCAGGTGTTCTTGCAGCTGGGGTATGGTGTCTTTTTCTTTTGGTCAGAAGAAAGTCTGTAAAAGGAACGGAGCTCCCCATGGGAATTTTCTTTTCAATAGGGATGTTTCTGGCATGGCTGCAGGCTTGGATATTTGTGTAAATAGAAAATCCATGATGTGGTGGAATGATACAAGAAAAATGTCGAAAAGTAAAGTTTCGTTGTGCAAAAGAGGAAAGCATACGAAAACGTTAAAAAAATAACAAAATCCTATTGACAAAAAAATAACGATAACTTATACTTACACTCATGAAGAGCAAATAAAAACTCAATTCAGAAGGAGAGAATGGTATGGCAAAGAAAAACGAAGTTTTACCAGAAATTATTGACAATGTAGAAGCATTGACAGCCAAAATGCAGGCTATGAAAGAAGCTCAGAAACAGTTTGCTACTTATACACAGGAGCAGGTAGATGAAATTTTCTTCCAGGCAGCTATGGCAGCCAATAAAATGCGTATTCCGCTTGCTAAGATGGCAGTAGAAGAGACAGGAATGGGCGTTGTGGAAGATAAAGTTATCAAAAACCACTATGCAGCAGAATATATTTACAACGCATACAAAAATACAAAAACTTGCGGTGTAATTGAAGAAGATAAAGCTTACGGAATCAAAAAAATTGCAGAGCCGATTGGTATCATCGCAGCTGTTATTCCTACGACTAACCCGACATCAACAGCAATCTTTAAAACATTGATCGCTTTGAAAACAAGAAACGCGATCATCATCAGCCCGCATCCACGTGCAAAAGCTTGTACGATCGCAGCTGCAAAAGTTGTACTTGAAGCAGCAGTAAAAGCTGGTGCACCGGAGGGAATCATTGGCTGGATCGATGTTCCTTCACTGGAACTTACAAACCAGGTTATGAGAGATGCGGACATCATCCTCGCAACAGGTGGTCCGGGAATGGTTAAGGCTGCTTACTCTTCAGGAAAACCGGCACTTGGTGTTGGAGCTGGTAATACTCCGGTCATCATCGATGACACAGCAGATATCAAACTGGCTGTAAACTCTATCATTCATTCCAAAACATTTGACAATGGTATGATCTGTGCATCCGAGCAGTCTGTAACAGTTCTTGAGTCTGTTTACAAACAGGTAAAAGATGAATTTGCTTACAGAGGATGCTACTTCCTGAAAAAAGACGAAATCGAAAAAGTAAGAAAGACAATTATCATCAACGGTGCTCTGAATGCAAAAATCGTAGGACAGTCCGCATATACAATCGCAAAACTTGCAGGTGTGGATGTTCCGGAGAGTACAAAGATTCTGATCGGTGAGGTTGAATCAGTAGATATTTCAGAAGAATTCGCACATGAGAAACTTTCTCCAGTACTTGCAATGTACAAAGCAAAAACTTTTGATGAGGCACTTGCAAAAGCAGAGCAGCTTGTAGCTGACGGCGGATACGGACATACATCATCCTTGTACATTCATCCATCACAGACAGAAAAAATGGCAAAACATGCGGCAGCAATGAAGACTTGCCGTATCCTTATCAACACACCTTCTTCTCAAGGTGGTATCGGTGATCTGTACAACTTCAAACTTGCACCATCATTGACACTTGGATGCGGTTCCTGGGGCGGAAACTCTGTATCTGAAAACGTTGGTGTAAAACATTTGATCAATATCAAGACAGTAGCCGAAAGGAGAGAAAACATGCTTTGGTTCAGAACACCTGAAAAGGTTTACTTCAAAAAAGGATGTATGCCAGTTGCATTAGATGAGCTCGGCACAGAAATGCACAAGAAAAAAGCATTTATCGTAACAGATAGTTTCTTATATAAAAATGGTTATGTAAAACCAATCGAAGATAAATTGGATGAGATGGGAATCCAGCATACATGTTTCTATGAAGTAGCTCCAGACCCGACATTACAGTGTGCACAGCAGGGAACTGCTCAGATGAAAGCATTTGAACCAGACGTGATCATCGCTCTTGGCGGTGGTTCTGCAATGGACGCTGCAAAGATCATGTGGGTAATGTATGAGCATCCGGAAGCAAACTTTGAAGACATGGCTATGGACTTCATGGATATCCGCAAGAGAGTATTTAAATTCCCTAAGATGGGCGAGAAAGCTTACTTTGTAGCAATTCCAACATCTTCAGGAACAGGTTCTGAGGTTACTCCTTTCGCTATCATTACAGATGCTGAGACAGGAGTAAAATGGCCGCTCGCTGACTACGAATTGCTCCCGGATATGGCAATCGTAGATGTTGACAATATGATGACACAGCCAAAAGGCTTGACAAGCGCATCCGGTATCGATGTTATGACACATGCGATCGAGTCTTATGTATCCATTATGGCTACAGACTTCACAAAAGGTCTTTCCTTACAGGCGATCAAGACAGTATTTGATTACTTGCCATCTGCTTACGAAAACGGTGCAAATGACCCGATTGCAAGAGAGAAAATGGCAGATGCATCCTGCATCGCAGGTATGGCATTCGCAAATGCATTCCTTGGACTGAACCATTCTATGGCTCACAAACTTGGTGCATTCCATCACTTGCCACACGGTATCGCAAACGCAGTAATCCTGACAGAAGTGATCCGTTACAATGCAGCAGAAGTTCCAGCTAAGATGGGAACATTCTCTCAGTATCAGTATCCAAGCGCGCTTGCAAGATACGCTGAGGCAGCAAGGTATGCAGGAATCTGTGGAAAAGATGACAAAGAAACAGTTGAGCTGTTCTGCCAGAAATTGGAAGAACTCAAAGAAAAGATTGGTATCAAGAAAACGATCAAAGAATATGGCGTTGACGAAAAATATTTCCTCGACACATTAGATGAAATGGTTGAGCAGGCATTCAATGATCAGTGTACAGGTGCAAACCCAAGATATCCATTGATGAAAGAAATTAAAGAAATCTACTTAAAATGCTATTACGGAAAGTAAAAAAGTGATATAATATTCACAAAGGTACCCGGAGCTCAAAATGAGCTCTGGGTAAAAGCGCACATATCATCAAATGAGTAAGGTGAAATAATTGTGCAAAACGTAAAAGGCATGGATAAGGAGGAAGCATCATGAAACTAGAAAAAGAAAACATTATCGTTGAACGTTCTTACAAAAAGGTTTACAAATGTGAAGAGGGCATTGTTAAAGTTTTTGAAAACAACCATCCAAAATCAAATGTGTTTAATGAAGCGTTGAATCAGGTGAGAGCAGAGGAAACAGGACTTGATGTGGCGAAAGTGATTTCTGTCTCACAGGTAGATGGAAAATGGGCACTTTTGCTTGAGTATAAAGAAGGGAAGACTTTGGCGGAGCTGATGAAAGAGAATCCGGGTAAACTGGAAGAATACATGGAAAAATTTGTAGATCTTCAGCTTGAGATCCACTCTAAAAAAGCTCCTTTGATGAACAAACTCAAAGATAAACTTACTCGTCAGATCAATGGATTGAATGTACTTGACGCAACACAGAAATATGAACTTTTGACACGCTTGGATGGAATGCCGAAACATACGAAAGTATGCCATGGTGACTTTAATCCTACCAATGTTATCGTAGCGGAAGATGGTACGATGACAGTTGTGGACTGGGCACATGCAACACAGGGAAATGCAGGGGCAGACGCTGCAATGACATATTTGTTGTTTGCATTGAAAGACCAGAACACAGCAGATTTATATCTGAAGTTATTCTGCAAGAAGACAGATACAGCAAAACAGTATGTGGAGAAATGGCTCCCGATCGTTGCTGCTGCTCAGCTTGAAAAAGAGAATGCTTTGGAAAAAGATTTCTTGATGAAATGGGTTGATGTTTGCGAATATCAATAGAATTTTATCAAACAATAGAATTACATATAGCTTTTGAGTGAGAGGGTGCTTTCGGGCATCCTCTCCTTCTTTATTTTATAGGAAATTTCGATTTTGGATAAGGGGAAAAAGAATCCCTGCCGATCGAACACATGTTAAATCAACAGGGGAATGGACATGACAATAGGACGATGGTTAG
>NZ_NFKJ01000015.1 GCF_002160325.1 Lachnoclostridium sp. An181 | reverse complement strand
GGAAGAAGCCTCTTCTGAAAGGATGTTTAGAATTATCCTTCTGTCTAATCAAAAAAGAATAAGTCTGTAAGCTGTTTTATGCTTACAAACTTATTATACGAGGAGGATTGCTTTATGGGTATTTTCGTAAAATAATAGCAAGGTGTATCTTTGTTATTGCGTTACGCCTTGCTAATCAGACAATAGATTAAGATTAGCCCTTCACTTTTACCTACCCATATTTTCTACAAATCTCGTCACTTCCCTTTCTCACCTCACCGGCACATACTCCATCTTCGCCTCATTCTCCGTGGCCTCCAACTTAAAAATAACCGGCCGCAGTCCGTCATTACAGCTGCAGATCGCAACTCCAGGTTTGCGGATCCAGTCTCCATAATAAAACAACTCGTTGCCCGCTCCGTGAGCCAGTGCAAAAACATATTGATAAATCGCCTTCCATGCCTCATCACATAACCCTTCCGGCTTTGCGTAATCCGCATAAAATGTCTGCCCTTCTTTCATCATCGGACAGGCCGTTAATCCCTCCACACCATACTCCAAAGCCAGTTCTTTGTCTAAAGTTGTTTTCAACACAGTAATTTTTACTTTTTTCATGATAAATAACATTCTCCTTTCCGTCCATAAAATTCCTCAGAGGCCTGTTCCTACGCTTATTCTACCATAGCTTACTTGATTTTAGGAGGAGAACATGCAGAAGAAAGCCGCAATAAGTGACTTTTTTCACAACGGTTCCTGACCAAAAACTATTTTTACCCTCTGTACTATCCTTCCTGTAATTTATTGAATCGATTTTCCAAGTTCATACGCTTTTTGAAGTTCCGGTTTTCCTGTAATATCCCCCACATCGCCGTTTCCACCGGCAAGAACATGACCGAGATTTTTCCACCGCAAATGCTCCATTAGATGTTCGTAGTATAGAACCACATCTTCAAATCCATGTCCTTCCGCTGCCATCAAAAGTGCTGACGCCCTGTCGTGTCCTCTAAGGAGATTTCCGTCGCCTTCCTCCAGAGCGAACAGGCGGTCAATGGCAGTTCTGATCTGGCCGCACAGTAAACGCTTTGACAAGTGTAGAGGTGTTTCCGTTTTTTCTTGGACTTCCATTCAGAATCACAATTTTCTTACTCATAAAGATTCCTCCATTTCCTTCTGAATTGACTTTTCTTTTTATTGATATTATAATCATAGCAAGAATAAAACAAAAAACTAGTACGCACATTAAAGTGCGATACTTACAATCATGTTAAGTACTTACCTAAAGGAGAGTGTAAAATGAGTGAGAGATGCATATCAAATGAGTGCCTTAGTACTACTGGTTTTAGCTATACTTTATCGCTGATCAATGGAAAATATAAGATGACGATTCTTTATACATTGATGGAGTTTGGGGTGGTACGATTCAATGAAATAAAAAAATATATTGGGAAGATTTCCTATAAGACGCTTAGCTCCACATTAAAAGAATTAGAATCTGACCAGCTTGTCCATCGGGAAGAATACCCTCAGATCCCTCCAAAAGTAGAGTACAGTTTGACAGAGCGGGGAAAGTCGTTGATTCCTATTTTGGATAGTATGTGTGAGTGGGGAGATAGGAACAGGCTGTAAGCCTGCCCCCAATACTCTGCCCTAGATGAACGCCGATTTCATATTCATTTGCTTTATGCGGTCTTAATGCGCAGCAGCCTATAAAGTCGGTTGTCATTGTGATCATTCATGCCCCATCCGCTCCAATACTTCTCCGATATCCGCCCAAATGCAGATCGACTTTTTCCTGATCTCCTCCGGCGCATACGCTTCTTTTAAGTTTATACATGCATAAAGGGCATCCGGCCAATCGTATACCATACGCCAGAAACTAAACTTTATGATGCCCGGTGTATTTATTCCGGTTCCAAATTCCAGGAACAGTACTTTCCCATTTTTATGTCTGCACAGAAACTCTGTGTACCGCTCTGAGGCAATATGCCATCCTTCATCTTCCACAAAAGTACTGTCGGCCCGAAGATTCATAGTCATTGGCCTGCCGCAGACCGGGCAATGCGGGATCAGCTCTGTCGGCACTCTGCCATCTTTTTGCTCTTCCACCATCCTTAGCACGATTTCCTTATTATCATATGTTTTCTGGTGGCACGGCACACTGCACTGCCACAATCCATAATCCCCCTGTGTATAAAACAGCCTGTGTTTGTCAAATCCTGCTTTTTGAAAACAATGATCCACATTTGTGGTAAGAACAAAATAATCCTTGTCCTCTACGAGTCTCAACAGATTTTCATAGACCGGCTTTGGCGCATCCATATAGCGGTTGATATAGATGTACCGGCTCCAGTATGCCCAGTACTCTTCTAACGTGTCAAAAGGATAAAACCCTCCGGAGTACATGTCCTCAAATCCATACTGATTGATGAAATCCTGAAAATACTTATGAAAACGTTCCCCATCGTAGATCATTCCGGCTGACGTTGACATTCCCGCACCTGCTCCGATCACAATAGCATCCGCATTTTCAATCTCGTCTTTCAGCGCTTGAACCTGTTTTAAGTAATCTTTTGTATATGTCCTCATCGATTTCTTTAAAAACATTAAATATCACCTCTATATCATACTTTTCCTTTTCCCTGTATTCTTTGACGGTTTGCACCGCTATTTTTGCGGCCCTGTCATTTGGAAAATGAAATACTCCTGTTGAAATGCAGCAAAAAGCAATGTTTCTCAGTCCTTTTTCCCTGGCAAGTTTCAGACTGAAAAGATAGCAGGACGCCAGAAGGTCCTCGTCGCGTTCTGTCACCCTTCCATTCACAATAGGTCCCACTGTATGGATCACATACCTGGCAGGCAGGTTATACCCCGGCGTTATTTTTGCCTGTCCTGCAGGTTCCAAAGTGCCCTGCTGTTCCATGATCTTTGCGCATTTCAGGCGCAGCTGCACACCTGCATATGTGTGAATACAATTGTCAATACATCCGTGGTTTGGATGATAACACCCTGTCATTTCACTGTTTGCCGCATTTACGATCGCGTCCACTTTTAATCTTGTGATGTCCCCTTTCCACAGATAGATCCCAGGCTGCACTGGTGTAAGATCTGATAATTCCACGACTCCTTTTTCTTTTGCAGAAACAGTTAAATACGCATCCTGCACCATAAGGAATTCCCTTGATATTTCTTTTGGCATCCGCACATTCATCAATGCGCGCAGCAATTGTTTCTGTTCATCCACGTTTCCCGGAATGCAGATTCCTGCAAAGCGGGGATCTTCCCCCAGCAATTCCCGGATCAAATACTGTCTTCTCTCACTCTGATTCACGCTGCACCCTCCTTACTTCTATCTGTCATTTTATAATCTTTTTTCCTTTTTTCAAGTACGCACTTTAAAGGCGGATACTTACTTTTCGGTAACCAATAAAGCAAAACAGGTGAGAAATTTCCTAATCCATATATAAAAAAAGCAGGCAAGTCCCCTTTCAATAAAGGAAGATCTTCCCCGCTCTTTTTCTGATCTATTTTAAAAATACAGGCCTATCCGGACTCTCCTGCTGCATCATTGCATCCAGCGTTCCGTCCAGTACCTTTTCTATGGCCCAGGCTACCCCAAATTCTTCATTGGACTTTGTCACATATTTTGCCGCCTTTTTGATTTCCGGCAAAGCGTTTTCCATGGCAACGGTCGCGCCAAAATCCATGGAAATCATGGAATGATCGTTCAGGCTGTCGCCAAGTACCATCACTTCCTCCATCTTGTATCCCAAAGACTCAATGTAAGATTTTATGACAGGCCCTTTCTGAGCCTTGACACTTGTGATCTCAAGATTGGTGATAAAAGAAGACGCAACTGCAATTTCAGAATCTTTCTCCAGTTTCTCTCTCATTTTTGAGAGCATTTCCACGTCTTTAGAGAACACGAATATTTTGTCAACTTCAATCTTCTCTTCCTCAAGCACTTCATACCGCTCCAGGACTTTCGTGTTTGCCTTGATACGCCTGTATAAATCTGTTCCCGGAACTTCCTTAAGTTTCACGTTCTCATAAAACAGCACACACTGCAGCCGCATGCTCTCTTCAATCTCCTCTGGCGTACCAATGCGGTATTCATATTTATCTGTACAAAAAATGATGGAAACCGGAAACTTTCGGATTTGCTCATATACTTTTTTGCACAGTGGCGCAGGGATCAAGTTTTTTTCTATGACCTCTCTGTTCGCGTCCCTAATCTGCGCCCCGCTGCCCACGATATAATCGCAGGTAAAATCCGTCCCTTTTAAAGCCTCCACTGCCCCGAAAAAACTTCTCCCGGATGCCACCATAAACCGGATTCCCGCATCCTGGGCCTTGTAGATTGCCTGCAATGTCTCCTTGGCCACTTTGTGGTCATTTCCTAAAAGCGTTCCGTCCAAATCACTTGCTATCACTCGAATCATTTTTTCCACCTCTTACAAATATCCTCTTTCCATGTGAAAAGGGCTGCCAGCCTTGTCCTGCCAACACCCCTTGTCATTATACGCTAGATTCTTTTTTCTGTCACCTTGTCTTATCTGTTTTCCAAAACAGGAATCACATACATTAGGACATCCGTCCATTGTCCATAGGGAAGATAACATCCGCCAGATTCATGGTGGACTTGCGGTGTGACACAAGCACGACTGTCTTTTTGCCGCAGGAATCCTTCAATGCTTTTAATATCATCCCTTCATTTAAAGAATCCAGATTGCTCGTTGGCTCGTCCAGAAGAAGGAAGGGTGCATCGTGAAGAAAAGCTCTTGCAATTCCTATCCTCTGGCGCTCGCCTCCTGAGAGCGTGTCCCCAAGTTCTCCTGCCTTTGTGTCATACCCTTGCGGCAGTGTCATGATAAAGTCATGAATGGATGCCTTTTTCGCTGCTTCCACAATCTCCTCCCTGGACGCGCCCGGTTTTCCGATTGCAATGTTGTTTGCCAAGGAATCGTGGAACAGGTATGTCTCCTGCGTCACATAAGATTCCATCTTCCTTAAATTGGAAGTATTCAGCTCTTTGATCTGTTTCCCTGATATGGAGATCGTTCCCTTATCCGCATCCCAGAAACGCATGAGCAGTTTTAAGAGCGTGGATTTTCCGGAACCGCTTGCACCATGGATGCCGATGATCTTTCCCTTTAAAAGCTCAATAGAATAATCTTTCAGTATCGTCTCATCCTCGTATGCAAACGTCACATGCTCGCACCTTGCTCCTTCAAACGCAACCTCCTCTTTTCCCTTCACCTCTTCCACAGCCGGTGTTTCCTCCAAAATGGAAAGAACTCTCTCCCCGCTGGCAAGTGTCTGGTTTAAATTGTTAGAAAGGTTGGATAAAGCCACCACCGGGCCAAAAGATCCCATCATGGACACGGTGGAGAGCAGCACAGCCTCAAACCCTACCTGTCCTTTTGCTTTTAGGTACAACATCAAAAACAGCATGAGAAAGGAGAACATCAGTATCACAAAATTGGTGATCCCTCTTGTAAATGCCTCCATTTTGCTCAAATCTTTCTGCAGGTTTCCAAGTTTTTCGAAGCGCTCATTCATCTCTTTTTTTCGGTGTTCTCCCTGCCCGTACTGGATCGTCTCGTAAAGCCCGCGAAGAGAGTCCAAAACAAAACTGTTCAGCTCCCCGAAACGGCTGCGAAACTCCATCCCTTTGTCTCCTCCGCGCCTTCCATTCCAGAGGGGAAGGGCCACACCTACAACCGCATAGCCTGCAAATGCAAGAATTCCTGCATATACATGGTAATGTCCGATAAACAGCACCATAATAAGAGAAGTCAAAAATCCAATCGCGATCGGAGAGACTGTATGTGCATAGAACACTTCCAGAAGTTCTATGTCCGTTGTGATGATGGAGATCAGATTTCCTTTATCTCGTCCCTCCAGTTTTGCAGGGCAGAGTTTTCTAAGTGCGGCAAATACTTTGTGCCGGATCATAGCCAGCAATTTAAATGCAATATAATGATTGCAGTACTGTTCCGCGTAGTGAAGTATGCCCCTCAAAACTGCAAGCACGACAAGGAGCACAAAGATCGTTTTTATTGGAACGGCCAAAAGCCCTTCTTCCAAAACCTGTGTCTGGCCCGCCTGCGCGGCCCACCCCTTGGCAATCGTGGCGGAGGCCAGTATAGTGAGGAAAATCGCGCAAAGATATCCCAAAACTCCAAGCGTGATAGCTGCTGCCATCCTTCCGATCAAAGGACGGATCAGTCCGATCAGGCTTGCCATGATTTTGATCCCGCTTCGTCTCTTTCTCATCTTCCCGCCTCCTTTCCATACTCTTCCAGTTTTCTCTGGCTTTCAAACAGTTGATGATAGATTCCTTCTCTTTCCATTAAATATGTGTGGTTTCCTTTTTCCTTGATCTTTCCATCCTTCATCATAAAGATGGCGTCCGCCCCCACACTGTTTGCCAGTCTGTGGGAAATCACGATCACAGTCTTCTCCCCTGACATCTTTCTGATGACATCCATGATCATCTCTTCACTCTCCACATCAATATTGGAGGATGCCTCGTCGAAAATATAAACCGGAGTATTGTGAAGGAGAGCTCTCGCAAGCGCAAGCCTTTGGCACTGTCCTCCGGAAAAATTGCTGCCCTTTTCCTGTACCTTTGTCTTAAGCCCGTCCTGCTCCTTTAAAAACGCAAAGAGGTTTACCTTTTTCAGTACCTCTTCCATCTCCGCCACCGTGGCATCCGGCTTTCCCATGCGAAGATTTTCTTCCACAGTCCCTTTAAAAAGATAACTGTTGTGGCTCACTATCGTGATGGTGTCCATAAGCGCCTCCTCTTTTATAGAAGAAAGTTCCACTCCAGCCAGCCTTATACTGCCTTCGTATCCTTTGTTTCTCCCCATCAAAAGTGCTGCGATGGTACTTTTTCCACAGCCGGACGTGCCTGCCAGGGATACAAGACTTCCAGGCTCAATGTCCATGGATATCCCTCTTAAGATTTCCCTGTCTTTTTCATAGGAAAATCTTACATTCTCAAGACAGATCCCCACATCTTTTTTCGGCGCATATTTTGTCCCTTTATCCGGTTCCGGCATGTCCAGAAGTCCAAAGATCTTATCGCTGGCAGCCATTCCATTCATGGCAATGTGAAAAAAGGAGCCCAAAAGACGCAGCGGGATAAAAAACTCAGATGCCAAAAGTACGATGGAAAGTGTGCCACACAGACTTACGTTTCCTTTGAGATATTCGCTCACCACAACGATCATTCCGATGGCTGCGCCGCCGTACGCCACAATATCCATCACACTTGCAGAGTTGAGCTGCATGGTCAGGACTTTCATGGTCACTTTTCGGAATTCCTCTGCCTCTTCATCCATCTTTTTTTCCTTTTCTCCGTCTGCCTGATAGATTTTTAAAGTGGTAAGCCCCTGCAGATTTTCCAGAAAATGATCTCCAAGCCCAGTGTAAATTCCCCAGTATTTGTTTAAAAGTCTTTTCGCGATCTTCTGGACAAGCACTATGGAAACCGGGATGAGCGGCACACAGATGAGCAGCACAATGCTTGCCTTAAAACTTACAAAGGAAAGCACAACAAACAATGTGACCGGCGCCAACAGACTGTAAAATAGCTGTGGAAGGTATTTGCCAAAATAGACCTCCAGCTGCTCCACCCCTTCTGCTGCCATCTGCACAACCGCAGACGTGGCTGTCTGCTCCCGGTAGGAAGTTCCAAGGCGCAGCAACTTCTCGTAAATTTTTTCCCGCAGCGTACGCTTTACATCCACACTCGCATGATAAGATGCTCTTGCCGCCATTTTGTCGCACACAAATCGCATGACAAGTGCAGCCAGAACAACCGCAAGTGTGACACCCACATCTTTTGCCCGTACATTTCCAAAGGCTGCCTTTTCCAGAAGACCTGCCGCAGAAAAAATGACGGCAATCTGAAAAAGCAGGGCAATCCACTGCCACAGCACATTATAAAAAATATACTTCTTTCCATGGGAAAGAAGAGTAAGTAAACGTTTTTTGATCATTTTTTTATTCCTTCCATTATGTATTATCTATACGGTCAGCACAAATTTCCGGCCATCTATTTTGGCAACCTCAAGACTGATGCCATACAAGGCCTGGATGCTTTCCCCCGAAATTACATCCTGTGGGTTCCCTTCTATTTCCACATATCCTCCTCTTAATCCGATGATCCTGTCAGAAAAATGAATAGCCTGGTTGATATCGTGGAGCACCATGATGATGGTGATCCCATACTCCCGGTTTAATTTTCGTACCAGATTTAAAATTTCTACCTGATAGCGGATATCAAGGTAAGTCGTGGGCTCATCCAAAAACAAGATCTTTGTATTCTGAGCAAGCGCCATGGCTATCCACACTCTCTGTCTTTGCCCGCCGGAGAGCTTTCCCACTTCTTTGTCTTTATATTTGCGGACATTGGTCACATCCATGGCCCACCCGATCAGCTTTTCATCCTCCTCACTTTTCCCTTTCATCAATCTCAAATACGGCGTTCTTCCGAAGGCGATCAGCTGCTCCACTGTGATGTCATCGCTGGAGGTATTATACTGATGTACAATGGAAACCTGCTTTGCAAACTCTTTTAATCCAATGGATTGAATATTTTTTCCACAAAGCATAATCTGCCCTTGATCCGGCGTCCGGTTTTTCGTCATCAGAGAAAACAGCGTGGATTTCCCACACCCGTTCGCTCCCATGATCGTCGTTATTTTGTTCTCCTCGATCGCAAAAGAAACTTCATTTAAAACCTGGTTTGTTCCATAAGAAAAGGAAACTCCCGAAACTTCCATGACTGGTCTGTTTTTAGTTTGCATACTTCTTCGACCTCCTAAGCAAAATGATAAAAAATGGTCCACCGACCACACTCATAATGACCGATGCTGCCACTTCATACGGGGAAGCGATCGTCCTCCCTATCGTATCGGCAAGAAGAAAAGTAAATGCCCCAAACAGCATAGAAAACGGCAAAAGCACCCGGTTATCACTCCCCACAAGGATTCTTCCGATGTGCGGCACGATAAGCCCAAGGAAACTGACTGCCCCTACAATGGCTGTGGAAATACTTGCAAGCAGCACCGCGATCACGGAGATGACAATGCGCAGCACATTGACATTGACGCCAATCCCTCTTGCCGTCTTGTCCTCAAGCGCCAAAACATTGCATCTTCCCGCAAAAATGACTGCAAGCAAAAGACCGGCGGTCACATATGGAAAGAGGGTCCCCACATCGTCCCATGTCTTCAGGGAAATATTTCCGTTCACGATCGATGCAACCCCTGTCACTTCTCCTCCTCCCATGGAATTGAGTACACTTGACAGTCCTGTAAACATAGCGTTTACTGCCACGCCCACCAAGATGATGCGCAGCGGACTTAATCCTCCTTTCCAGGAAAGGCCGTACACGAGCAGAAATGCAAAAATACCTCCAAGGAATGCGGCTAGGGGAAGAAAGAAATAAACCTGTGGCGCCGCCGCTGTGATCACCACAGCCGCAAAACTTGCCCCACTGGAAATCCCAATGATCCCAGGGTCTGCCAACGGATTTTTTAAAACAGCCTGAAACAGCGCTCCGGATACAGCCACCGCTGCCCCTGCCAGCATAGAGATCACAATGCGCGGAAATCGCAGATCATAAACGGTCGCCACATCGCTGTCAAACTCTACAAACAGCCCCCGCATCAATTCCCCGAAACCTACCTTTAAACTACCTGTGTTTGCTGCCACAAAAAACAAGCTACCCAGCAACAGCACAATGACAGCAAAAGGGACCACTCTCTTTACGGTTTTTCCTCTTTTTTCCATCCCTTGTCTCCTTCCATATGTATATTCACTTACTGTTTATCTCCATAAGTTAGTTTACGCTAATTTTCTGGCACATTATTAATAACACATCTCACCCGGCCGTGTCAACAGCCGATTTTCTATCTTCAAATCTTCCTCAAAAATAAAACAATCCCGCCAAAACAAAGCCCCCAAAAACAACCACTTATTCCACAATTTTTCGCTGTAAATTATTTCTGAAATTCAACAATTCTACTATAGACAATTGATGCATTTGCTGTTAATATGAAGGGGCATGGATGAGGGAAATCTCATCCTGTTTGTATATATAAAATTTTATAAAGGATTTAGAAAAAGAGGGTTTATCATGGGATCATGGAGAATGCGCCGGATTACACCGGCACAGATTATCATTCTTGGATTTTTATTCATCATTTTGTCTGGCGCTGTGCTGTTGATGCTGCCCATTTCAAGTAAGGACGGCACCTTCACTCCTTTTCTGGACTGTCTGTTTACAGCCACATCAGCTACTTGTGTGACTGGTCTGGTCGTATTTGACACGTACACGCATTGGTCTTTCTTTGGCCAGAGTGTTATCTTACTGCTGATCCAGATTGGCGGGCTTGGCGTCATTACAACCGCACTGGCAATCGCTTTATTCACCAAACGAAAGATTGGTTTTCGGGAACGTTTTGTCATGCAGGAATCCATCTCAGCCCCGCAGGTGAGCGGTATTGTCAGGCTGACAAGTTTCATCCTGAAGGCAACTTTTGTACTGGAACTGCTTGGAGCAATTGTTTTGGCCATCCAGTTTTTGCCCGAATATGGGTTCCGTAAAGGACTGTGGTTTTCCATCTTTCATTCTGTCTCTGCATTCTGCAATGCGGGATTTGATCTGATGGGACACAGAGGAGAATACTCCTCTCTTGTCTCTTATGTGGGCAATCCGATCGTCACGGGTACGATCATGTTTTTGATCGTTGCCGGCGGACTTGGATTCTTTGTCTGGAAAGACATCAAAGAAAAAAAATGGCGTGTGCATACATACAGACTGCAGACAAAGATTGTTGTTTTGACAACCTTTCTCTTGCTCCTTCTTCCTGCCATTTATTTCTTCTTTTATGAATTTAACCAGCCACAGTGGGCAGATTTGAGCACAAAAGAACGCATTCTTGCGTCAATGTTCCAGTCTGTGACACCAAGAACAGCAGGATTTAACTCTGTGGATTATGCAGCTATGCAGTCTTCCAGTATTCTTATTTCCATTTGCCTGATGCTCATAGGCGGCTCGCCTGGTTCCACTGCCGGTGGATTTAAGACCACTACGCTTGCGATGCTGGTGCTCTGCATCCGTTCTGTTATTCAGAAAAAAGAAAGCATCCAGGGGTTTGGCCGAAGAATTCCGCCTGAAGTGCTGCGCAGCGGAGTTTCGATCTTCACACTGTACCTAGTGCTCTTTCTGACAGGAGGCACGATCATCAGCTGTATTGACGGAGTATCGCTCTCATCCGCGCTTTTTGAAAGCGCCTCAGCGATCGGTACGGTTGGACTCACCGTAGGGATCACAAGAGATTTGAGTGACATCTCCCACATCATTTTGATTCTTTTGATGTATTTTGGCCGTGTCGGAGGACTGACGATGATCTACGCAGTCACAGCAGGCCACATGCCTTCCCCGGCGCAATTGCCGCAGGAAAAGATCACAGTTGGATAATTTTAAAGGAGAGACGAGTGAAATGAAATCAATTTTAATCATTGGGCTCGGCCGTTTCGGACGCCATATGGCCCAGAAATTTTATGAGATGAAACATGATGTTCTCGCTGTGGATATCAACGAAGAACGGGTAAATTACATCCTGCCTTATGTTACCAACGCTCAGATTGGCGACAGTACAAATGAGCAGTTTATCATGTCCCTAGGGGTACGCAACTTTGACCTTTGCGTGGTGGCCATTGGAGATAATTTCCAAAGCTCCCTTGAGACGACCGCTCTCTTAAAAGACTGCGGAGCTTCCTTCGTCCTTTCCAGGGCCAACAGAGATGTACACGCAAAATTCCTTTTAAGAAATGGAGCTGATGACGTCATTTACCCGGAAAGACAGATGGCTGTGCGGGCCGCTGTCCGTTATGGCTCTGACAATGTATTTGATTACATTGAGCTTACGCATGAATATTCTATTTACGAGACCCAAACCCCTGCATCCTGGGTTGGCAAATCCATCCTGGAGCTTGCAGTAAGGCAAAGGTATCATATCAACATCCTGGCAGTGCGCCGCGGCGAAGAGTTGGAGCCTGTACCGGGACCGCACCATATTTTCCAAAAAGACGAAAGTCTTTTTATCCTTGGTGCCAACAAGGATATCCGAAAATTTCTTCATTTATAGACACAAAAAAGATGGGGCATGCGTTCCCCATCTTTTTTATATTATGTCTGTCAACGAAACTATTCTTCCGGCTCCCCGCCAAGCTTACTCGCCACAAACCATCCAATAACAAATGTAATGATACCTGTCACAATGGAAATCACAGACAAATCCGCCCAATCCGTTTTGATCAAAATCGCGATCGGCGATGCAAGGATCAATCCGATGATCGCATAATAAGCATGTATTTCTGCTTTCATAAAAATAAACTCAATAATCTTTGCGATCACTCCGATCCCAACGAGCACTCCGATTCCAAACGGTATCAAAACCCCCAGCTCGCCTGCCATTGCAGGTATATCAAATTTTGCAAGCGCCTCCATAAAACGGTTGATGGTCTTTAAAATCGTATCATAGTATCCCAAAAGCATCAACATCATGGAACCGCTGACCCCGGGTATCACCATGGTTGCTGCGGCAATCAATCCTACAAAGAACAACTTGATCACATTGACAAGATTAAAGGAAACATCCGCTGCGGCTCCCCCTGTCTCTCCCATCAAAGCCATTGCAATGACTATCGCAAAGAAAATAAGAAATGGAATGATCTTCCCGATCGTCACCGTATGGCCTTTCACTTTTTTGAAGATAAACGGAAGGCTGCCTGCAATCAGACCGCAAAATGCAAGATTCGTCTGAATCGGATATGTTTCCAGCAAAAACTCAAAGACACGGGCAAGCACAATGATCGCGATTCCTGCTCCTGCAAAAATAGGGATCAGAAGCTGCATGCTCTTTTTAAATTCACGTTTCAAGTGCGTGATCGCATGAATCAGGCTGTCGTAGAGACCCATGGCTACCATCATTGTGCCACCGCTGACTCCGGGTATAATATTTGCAATTCCAACAACCATACCCTGCAATATTTTTTTTAACATAATTCCTCTCCTTTTACTAACTTCCCAACTTCTGGTGTACTGTGCAAACATACACTTTGGAATTTTAACACAGAACTTTCCAATTTTCAATACGCCCGCAGAGAGGCAACATATCTTACTGGGAATAATGTCTGACTCTGAGTGGAATTCCCAATTTTTCTGCCAAAATCCTGCTTTTTTTTATTTGCTCCACGCCTATCACATCCACGACAGAAAAGCGCACATCTTCAAGGTATTTTCTGCATTCCACCGCAAATTTCAGCATCTCATCAAATGATTTTTCCCCGTACTTTGGCCGTACGATCTCGCAGTATGACTTCGCATCCGGCATATTTAAGCTCACGGACACGCTGTCCACAGCCTGGCAAAGCTCCGGTACAATATCTCTTCCGTGGATCAGGTTTCCAAGACCGTTTGTATTAACCCTTATAGAAGCACCGTATGTTTCCTTCAAATATCTGCTCACCGCAATCAGCTCATCCAGTCTCTCCAGCGGCTCTCCATACCCGCAAAACACAACACCTGCCCCCTTTGGAATACCAAATACATCAATGGCCTCCTCAATTTCCTCCAATGTGGGCTCTTTTTCATGCCACAGTTCTTTTGCCTCGCCAATGGCCTCTTTTTGTCCCCTGATACAGAATTTACATCTGCACGGACACTTATTTGTAATATTTAAATAAATATTTTCTTTATACCGGTATACAATATCTCCCATAACTTTTATCCCCCTTCACTCAAATAAAAAATCGTTTCTTAAAATGTACCCTGTCCAGCGTGCCTGCTGCTATCAAAAAAAACGCCGCACTTCCACAGGACTGGATCAGACTGCCGCTTACTGATGTGAAAAAGGCCACATGAAATCCAAACATCAGCCCTTCTGCCAGATAATATCCTGCAGCGGAGATCACACCTGCTGCCGCAAGACCCGCAGCATTTCTTTTTGTCAGGACTTTCTCTCCCCTGCTGCCAAACGGAAGTGTGATGAGCATCTTGATGATCACAGTTGCCGGCGCCCACACCGGAGCTGTCATAAGATCGGCAAGTCCGCCTCCGATTGCTCCTGCAGCCATGGCATACGGAGCCGGAAGTATGGCTGCCGAAAGATAAATAAGGGCGTCTCCAAAGTGAATATATCCTTCATTGATTCCTGTTGGAATATGAAACACATATGCTGTCATGATCGTAATAAGCGCCGCCATGACCGCTGTCATTGTCATGTATTGCAGTTTCCCCTTACTCTTTTTCACTGCCTCTGATTTCATACCTCCGCCCCTTCCTTCCACAATTCTGATAAATATGTTTCAAAACACACACCGTCATTTCGGTCTGTGCCTTCTTCTTTTGCATCCCGGATAGATTTTTCCAGAAATGAGACAGCTCTTTTTACACTTCGCACAAGGTCATCCCCTTTTACCATTCCCGCGCTGATAACAGATGCAAACAGATCCCCGGTCCCCGAATAACTGCCTCCGTATTTTTTTGCCTCACACCAGTGTACTTTTTCATCTGTGCAGACTAAATTTGCCATCTTCTCCTCTTGCCCGCATATATTGATCCCGGTGATGATGACTCCATCACAAGCGTAAATTTCTTTTAGCCTTTTCGCAATGGTTTCCACTTCCTGCTTTTGCTTTTCCTCCGTCAGCGCTTGTTCCCAAAAACTTTTCATCTTTTCCTCTCCGCCCAAAAGAATGAGTGCTTCCGTCAGGTTTGGAGTGAGTACATTCGCCCTCCTGCACAGCTTTTTCATCTGTTCTGCAAGCTGTCCGGTATAGAATTTATATACTTTTCCGTTGTCCCCCATCACAGGATCCACCAAAACTTTTGTCCCCTCTTTGCGGAAATGATCCAGAAACTTCAGTATCTTTTCCACCTGGCAGACACTTCCAAGGAATCCCGTATATATGCCATCCGGGACAAATCCCCTTTTTTCCCACTCAGCCATATACGCGTCCATGTGTTCTGTATAATCATCCAGATAGTAACTTTCATATCCGGTCTGGTTGCTCAAAATTGCCGTGGGCATGGGACAAGCCTGCACTCCCATGGCTGAAATGACCGGGATCGCTGCGGTGAGAGAGCACTTCCCAAGTCCTGATAAATCCTGTATCACTGCTATTTTCTTCATTTTTGTCCACCTATCTTGCCTTTTTTTCTCATTTCATATAGAATAACACCAAAGTGACATGATAAAAATATACAATTTTAATATTTTTTAAGGGGACAGTTTTATGTATCTAAATTTTGATAATCCAAAAGAAAAACGATATCTGCAGGTTTACCACTATTACCGGGAATTGATCGAAGAAGGAAAATTAAAGGCAAAAGACAAAATGCCTTCCATAAGAAGATGCGCAGATGAGCTGAAGATCAGCCGCACGACTGTGGAGAGTGCTTACCTGCAGCTGGCTGCAGACGGATATATACTCTCCAGGCCGCAAAGCGGTTACTATGTGACTGGATTTGGCACAAAGCCGGTATCTCAAAAACAAAGCCCTGCCTTTTCCGAATCCAGGGTTCTCTACTCCTTCTCCCATTCCGGAACAGACCGGGAAAGTTTTCGTTTTGATCTTTGGCGCCGCTATATCAAGAGCGCCCTCCGCCAGGACGAACGGCTTTTGGAGTACGGAAATCCACAGGGAGAATGGGAACTCCGCCAGGTGCTTGCTGATTATGTGCGCCAACAGCGCAACGTCATCTGCTCCCCGCATCAGATCGTCATCGGAGCTGGCACCCAAAGTCTCCTTCACATTCTTTGTCCGCTTTTAAAGAGCAAAAAAACCGTCTCCTTCCCCAATCCTTCTTTTGTTCAGGGCAGCTCTGTCTTTGCGGACTATGGCTTTGACATTCATTACCGTGACAAAGACGCGGACATCATCTACGTCTCCCCTGCCCACATGACAAAATGGGGAGAGATCATGCCCGTATCCAGACGGCTGGAGCTGATCTCTCACGCTGCCGCGCACGGAAGCCTCATCATTGAGGATGATTATGAAAATGAATTTGTCTATATGCAGCGCCCAACCCCCTCCCTGCAAAGCCTTGCAGGCGGAGAGCATGTGGTATACATGGGATCTTTCTCAAGACTGCTGCTGCCTTCCATCCGACTAAGTTTTATGGTTCTGCCGTCTGATCTTTGCAGCCATTACCGGCAAATCAGAGATCACTATAACCAGACTGCCTCCAAAATGGAGCAGATCGCTCTTTGCCAATTTATCCGTGACGGACATCTTTCTTCCCAGACAAAGCGTTTAAACCGCTATTACGCAGGAAAATTAAAAAAACTTACCTCTTCTTTGAAGGATACCTTCGGAGAAAACGTAAGTTTAAAAACCGGAGCAGCCGGCACCAGCACTGCCCTGACACTGCCATGTCCGGTTTCCGGAAAAGAGTTTCTTGAGAAAGCAAAAAAGCACAAGATCCAGGTTGAACTTTTGAATGAATCCAAAGGGTATGTAACCCTGATCCTCTCCTGCTCCGCCATGCCTTCTGAAACATTCCCTGCGGCATGCCGGGAACTCTACCTTGTATGGAAATCATGCTTTTCTTCTGATTTTTAATAACTTCTGATCTTGTCGTCCGCATCCGTACTTGTCTTGTCGATTCGTTTGATGACAATATCGTAGCTGTAAGTGTCATTCACTTTCACGGTCACCGTATCCCCTTCTTTGTGTCCAAGGATTGCCTTGCCGATAGGGGATTCGGTGCTGATCATATTGTGGATGGAGGAGCCCCTCACTGTTGTCACAAGCTTGTAGGTCTCCGTCTCATCATCGTCAATAAAATAGATATCCACTGTATTGTTGATGCCGACCTCGTCGTCCTTTGACGTATCAGACACAATGCGGGCGGTCTTGATCATTCTCTCAAGATAACGGATGCGGCTCTCATTGCGGTTTTTATCTTTCTTTGCTGCATGGTACTCAAAATTCTCACTCAAATCCCCGTGAGCCCTCGCCTCTTTGACCGCCTCAATGGCCTCTTTTCTTACCACCAGTTTCCGGTATTCAATCTCTTCTTTTATCTTTTTGATATCATTTTCCGTCAGCTCATTATACAATGTGGACCACTCCTATCTAAAGTCTCATCTTAAAATCTTCATAACCAAATTCTTTGACGATTCGGCATTCTCCATCCTCTTCTTCCAGTACAATTGCCGGAAGAGGCATTCCGTTGAATGTATTGTTCTTCACCATGCTGTAGATTGCCATATCCAAAAATTCCAAGCGTTTTCCACTTTCAAGCGGCTCATCAAAAGAATAATCCCCAATGATATCCCCTGCAAGGCAGGTCGGTCCCCCAAGCCTGTATGTGTACGCTTTTTCTCCCGGCATACCGGAGTCTTTCAGCGGCGGCCGGTACGGCATCTCGATCACATCCGGCATATGGCATGCAGCCGATGTGTCCAGAATCGCATAGTCCATCCCGTTTTTTCCAGTCTCCAAAACCGTTGTAAGAAGGCTGCCCGCATTGAGGGCAACCGCCTCCCCGGGTTCTAAATACACCTGCACACCGTAAGTCTCTTTCACATGGAGGATACACTCTATGAGCGTCTCCTTGTCGTAGTCCTCCCTTGTGATATGGTGGCCGCCGCCAAAATTGATCCACTTCATCCTCCGCATCCAGGTCCCGAATTTTTGTTCCACAACTTTGAGCGTCTCTTTTAAGTCATCCGAATTTTGTTCGCAGAGCGTGTGGAAATGCAGTCCGTCCACATGCTCCAAAAGTTCGGGTCTGAAATTTTCCAGCGTGATGCCAAGCCTTGACCCTTTTGCGCATGGATCATAAATGGCGTGGTCTCCCTGCGTGGAATGTTCCGGGTTGATGCGAAGTCCGATGCTGACGCCTTGTTTCACTGCCTTATCCTGAAATTTTTCCAGCTGGGAGAAAGAATTGAACACAATGTGCTCACTGTATTTTAGCACTTCGTCAATCTCGTCCTCGCGAAAAGCCGGGGAGTAGACGTGGTTTTCCTTTCCCATCTCCTCAAATCCAAGCCTTGCCTCATAAAGCCCGCTTGCAGTGGCGCCGTCCAGATATTCTCCAATCAAAGGATAGAGTGCATACATGGAAAACGCCTTCTGCGCAAGAAGGATCTTGCATCCGGTCTGTTCCCGGATTTCTTGTAACTGCCTCAAATTATCGAGAAGTTTTGCTTTCTGCACCACATAGCAAGGGGTGCGCAGTTCTTCTTTTCTCATATGCTCTCCATTAGTCGATCAGAACCGGATTTTCGTCGATGATCCATGGAAGTCCCCATTTATTGAGCGCATCCATGAACGGATCCGGATCAAATTCTTCGATATTGTATACACCTGCTTTGTTCCATGTTCCATTCAGGATCATCATGGCACCGATCATTGCAGGCACCCCGGTTGTGTAGGAAATCGCCTGAGAACCTACTTCTTTGTAGCATTCCTGATGGTCGCACACATTGTAGATGTAAAGTTTCTTTTCTTTTCCGTCTTTCTTGCCCACAAAGATACATCCGATATTTGTCTTTCCGACTGTGCGCGGTCCCAAAGATGCTGGATCCGGCAGCACTGCTTTCAAGAACTGAAGCGGTACGATCTCTTTTCCTTCATACATGATCGGTTCAATGGAAGTCATTCCCACGTTTTCCAGGCATTTCAAATGAGTCAGATAGCTCTGGCCAAATGTCATGAAGAAACGGATCCTCTTGATTCCCGGAATATTCAGAGCAAGAGACTCGATTTCTTCATGGTGAAGAAGGTACATATCTTTTTCTCCTACCTGTGGGAAATCATAAACTCTTTTGATCTCCATTGGTTTTGTCTCCACCCAGTGTCCATCTTCCCAGTAAGAACCATTGGCAGCTACTTCACGGATATTGATCTCCGGGTTAAAGTTGGTTGCAAACGGATATCCGTGGTCTCCCCCATTGCAGTCCAGAATATCGATATAATTGATCTCATCAAAATAATGTTTCAGCGCATATGCAGAGAACACACTTGTCACACCCGGGTCAAATCCGCTTCCGAGAAGTGCTGTGATGCCCGCTTTCTCAAAACGCTCTCTGTACGCCCACTGCCATTTGTATTCAAATTTTGCCGTATCCTCCGGCTCATAGTTTGCAGTGTCCACATAGTGCACTTTTGTCGCAAGACATGCATCCATGATCGTCAGATCCTGATATGGCAAAGCCAGATTCAATACAAGATCCGGTTTCACTTTTTCGATCAGAGCAATGAGCTCGTCCACATTGTCAGCATCCACCTGTGCAGTTGTGATCTTTGTTTTTGTCTTTCCTTCCAGTTTTTCTTTTAATGCATCGCATTTGGAAACTGTACGGCTTGCAATGCACACCTCTTCAAACACTTCACTGTTCTGGCAGCATTTCTGGATCGCAACACTTGCAACACCGCCGCAGCCGATAATCAATACTTTTCCCATTCTTCATCAACCTCCTGATCTTTTATTTTGATAATTCCAATAACATTTCTCTTACTACTTTACATGCCACTGCTGTGGATGCACCGCTTGTATCCAGAGGCGGACACAATTCATTGACATCGCAGCCCACTATATTACAGTTGGCGATCACTGTGTGGATCGCGTCCAGAAGTTCCATAAACTGCACGCCTCCTGCCTCAGGTGTTCCGGTTCCCGGAAAAACAGACGGATCCAAGACATCCAGATCAATGGTAAAATACACTGGTTTCCCTTTCAGTTTCTCCACTGTCTCTTTTAATCCATTGAAATTAAATTTATTAAGACTTACATATCCTTCCTTGGCCCATAAAAATTCCGGCCTGTCCCCGGAACGGATGCCAAACTGAAAAATCTTTCCATCTCCCACGATGTCATGACATCTTCTGATCACGCTTGCGTGGGATAATGTTACGCCAAGATAATCTTCTCTAAGATCCGTATGCGCGTCAAAATGAATGATATGGACATCCGGTATTTTTTTCGCCACAGCGCGGAAACTTCCAAGTGTCACAAGATGTTCTCCGCCGATCATGAACGGCAGCTTTCCATCATTGAGAATCGTTTCTGTTCTCTTCTCGATCGCGTCCAGCACCTGCACGGAATCTCCGATCGGCAGCTCAAGATCTCCACTGTCAAAATAATATCCATAATCTGTCATATCCTTATCCTGATATGGGCTGTAGGTTTCCAGCCCCCAGGAATCATTGCGCATCACCTGACTCGCAAAACGGGTCCCCGGACGATAGGAAGTTGTGGAATCAAAAGGCGCGCCAAACAACACAATCTTTGCATCCTCATATTCACAGTCGCATCCGATAAAAGTCATTACATTTTTATTCAACATCTTTTAAAATCTCCTCCACATACGCCGGCAGCATGAACACTCCTGCATGCAGGCGCGGCACATAATATCTGGTGTCAATCCCTTTTAATTTCCATGCAACTCCATCCAGGTCATCGATTGGATGATATTTTTTGGAGGCAAATCCAAACAGCCAGTGTCCGGACGGATAAGACGGCAGGTGTGCCTGGTATACCCTGCTGATCGGGAATGATTCCAGAATTCTCTTGTGCATGCGCTGACACTGAAATGCCTCTTCTTCATAAAACGGACTTTCATTCTGGTTGATCATGATTCCGTCTTCATGCAGCGCATTGTAACAGTTTCCATAGAATTCCTTTGTAAACAATCCCTCCCCGGATCCAAACGGATTCGGAGAATCAATGATGATCAGATCGTACTCATTGGATTTGGAACGGATAAACCGAAGTCCATCTTCATGATAAATCGTCACGCGGTCATCATTCAGACTGCAGGTGATCTCAGGAATATATTTCCTGCAGATTTCCACAAGCAGAGGATCCATCTCCACCACATCAATGGACTCGATCTCATCGTACTTGATCAGTTCCCTCACGACTCCTCCGTCTCCTCCTCCGATAACAAGCACTTTTCTTACACACGGATGCACTGCCATCGGCACATGAGTGATCATTTCATGATAAATAAACTCGTCTTTTTCTGTCAAAGTCAGGTCGCCGTCCACCACGATGATCTTTCCAAACTCCGTAGAGTCCAGCACATCGATTCTCTGATATTCACTTTGCGCACTAAAGAGCTGGCGTTCAATGCGAAAAGACAATTTCACATTTTCCGTATGCTCGTCAGAAAACCACATATCCATGTTTCATCACTCCTTTATTACATTCAAATGTTCAATGTCCGGATCTTCCGGTCCTGTCATGGAACATCCCTTTTCTTTTGCATAAATAATATAATCCAGAACATCTCTTGTTATCTTTTCTCCAGGAGCCAGAACCGGTATTCCAGGAGGATAACACATCACAAACTCGCTGCACACTCTTCCAAGCGTGTCTTCCAGAGGAAGATATTCTTTTGGCGCATAGAAAGATTCCTGCGGCGTCATGATGACATTCGGGGAAACGTACTCCTGTGAGAGCATACCTGCTTTGTCCTTCTGATATCTTCTCTTGACTTCTGCCAGGGCGCTCACCAGACGTTCCACTTCCTGTTTTCTGTCTCCAATAGACAGATAAGCCAGGATATTTCCCAGATCTCCGAACTCGATCTGAATGTCATACTCATCTCTTAATATATCATAAACCTCAATTCCCGCAAGGCCGATCTCCAATGTATGCACAGACAATTTCGTCTTGTCAAAATCATAGATACTGTCCCCGTTGATCAACTCTTCGCCAAATGCATAATAGCCTCCGATCTTGTTGATCTCTTCTCTTGCATACTGCGCAAGCGCGGACACTCTTTTGAATTCCTCTTCTCCCCTGAGCGCCAGGTTTCTTCTGGAAATATCCAGACTGGACAGCAGAAGATAAGATCCGCTTGTGGTCTGAGTCAGGTTGATGATCTGTCTTACATACCCTGCATTTACATCTTTTCCAGTCAGAAGGAAGGAGCTCTGTGTCAGACTGCCTCCGGATTTGTGCATGCTGACAGACGCCATATCTGCGCCTGCTTCCATCGCGGAGACAGGAAGGTGATCCCCAAAATAAAAATGCGTTCCATGCGCTTCATCCACCAGCACTTTCATTCCATATTCATGTGCAAGCTTTACGATGGATCTTAAATCTGAACAAATTCCATAGTATGTCGGATTGTTGACAAAAACAGCAACTGCGTCCGGATTTTCCCGGATTGCCTTCTCCACCTCGCTCATCTGCATGCCAAGCGGAATTCCAAGATCATGATTTACATCCGGATTCACATAAATGGGTTTTGCACCGCAGAGGACGAGTGCATTGATCGCACTTCTGTGCACATTCCTTGGCAGAATGATTTTATCCCCCTGCTTGCAGGTTGAAAGAATCATACTCTGCACAGAGGAAGTGGTTCCCCCTACCATCAAAAATGCATGTGATGCCCCAAATGCCTCTGCTGCCAATTCCTCCGCCTCGCGGATGACAGACACCGGATGGCACAGATTATCCAGTGGTTTCATAGAATTTACATCAATGCTGACGCACTGTTTCCCCAGCAATTCCACCAGTTCCGGATTGCCCCTCCCGTGTTTATGTCCCGGGACATCAAACGGCACAACCCTCATTTTCCGAAAACGCTCCAGCGCTTCGTAGATCGGCGCTTTCGACTGTGAACTTCTCTTCATGTTCACTCCTCCCTTCTCCGGTTTTTCCGGAATCCGTATATCTTGTTTCCCTCCTGGACATTGATAAGGATATTGCAAAATCCTGACCGTCAGATTCAGAATTTTGCAACATCCTCATAATCTCATCAAGGGAGAAAAAAACGCAAACAGACGGACTTCACTTACCACTGCTTGCGTTATCATACTTCTATACATCTATATTTTTACATATTGAGTATATCCAACAGATTATGGCTAGAGTCTATATAGCAAATATTTTACTTTTACTACTCTTATTGACCGTTTCACAAGTGGTATGCACATTCCATGCATATTAGTTATAAAGTAACCAGCTTATAAAATTTGAGCTTTTAACTCAATCAATAATGCAGCGAAAGCTGCGAAAAATATTTGCATGGAGAACTCCGTTTCTCATCCGTTTTCCATACTTTTTTATCATAATATAATTTTTCCCTGATTGCAAGAAATTTTTCTCGAAAAATCTCTGTATTTTTATTCCTTTATTTTATACGGAATAAGCACATCTCTTTTAAATCTTTCATAGTTTTTCTGCCAAATTTCATAGGAGGGTTCTTCCCTTTTGTCTGCAAGCGCATTCTGACAGTTCTCCTTTAAAAATTCCCCAAGCACTTTTGCCGTTTTTATAGCTCCGCGCGTGTTCATATGCGTCCCTCCATCCCGGACATCTTCTTCCGGAGAAAACCCATACTTTTCGCTCTCCAGATTACAGTCCAGAAACGGAATCTCATTTTTCCGTGCATATTCCGCAATTCCTTTATGCTTGTCGTAAGACCAGCTTTTCGGAGAATAGGCGCTTAAAAATACAAGCTGCATTCCTTTTTCCCTGCAAAGTCCCCGCAGTCTTTCCAGCGCCAGCTCCTGAGATTTTGGAATTGGTTTGGCGATTGTTTTTTCGTCCACTTTCTTTTCGCCTTGAAACGGTTTCACTGTATTGGACGGGGAGTAGCCATTATACGGAGCAGCCCATGCATATGTTTTCTTTGTTGTCAGGTCACTCCATTTCATCTTTTTGAAACGGTTGTGATATTCAAAAACCGGAAAATAGTATTCCGCCTCCTTTTTCACCATATCTTCCATTCCTTTGAGTCCGCTGGCCTGAAAAATGCTGTCCACCTCCAGCACCAGCACGGCCGGGGTCTGCTTTTTTGTGATCTCGCGCACAGTCTCATACACCCCCGAAACGGTCTGGAACGGTTCTCCTGCGACGTAGGCCGCGTACCCATGCTCTTTCCACATCATGGGAGCAGCAATCCCTTCCGCTGCATTGCTGTCCCCCACTGCCAGCACATCGATGACATTGTCCGGATATCCGTAAAATCCGCCTTTGGCATATCCGCCGAAATCCCGGTTATTCTTCGGCATGACAAAGTGGCCTGCCAAGATCAGAAGGATGACAAAGATTGCCGTAAATGCCGCTGCCCGGATGCATATACCCAGGTTCCCTTTTCTCTTCTTTTCCAAATCTTTGTACTCCTTTCCCGTTAAAATTGTGCATAAATAAAATCTGCCGCATTATATCCGAATCCATACGCGCCGAACAAAATGACACAGAACAGCCCGGCGTAAAACACACCCCACCTAAACGGTAGTGGAAATCCGGAAATTTTCTCCCTCACATTTATGTTCCGCTCTTTCCATGCGCCCACAAGGGAAACTACAACAAATCCGATTCCAAGAATTGCAAAATCGTATCCGTCACATCCTAATCCAAGCAATTTTCCCTCCAACAGTGGCTGAAGAGAAAAATCACGGAACACGGATTTTAACATGGAAAGTCCTGCCGTAAAACTCTCTGCCCTAAAAAACAGCATACCGACACACACAAGAGCCGTTGTCCTGACTTTTCCAACAATCTGTACTCCTGCACTTTTTGGAGAAATCCCTGCTCTTTGCATCCCTTTTTCTCCCAGCGGGGCGAGCAGCATGCCAATGGAAATAAGTGCAAAATAATACATTCCATACAACACATACTTCCAGCTTGCTCCATGCCAAAGCCCCATGCCAAACCACACAAAGAACAACGCCCCAACGGCGGAAATCCAACCCCCAAAAAACTTCGGCCATTTCTCCCTGCAGTTCTTGGAAAATTTCTGGTACCAGCCACAAAAGGAAACTGCATAAAACACATAATCTCTCAGCCATCCGCCAAGTGTCATATGCCATCTCTGCCAAAATTCATTGATCGTCTTCGCCGCAAACGGCTGCCTGAAATTTTCCGGAAGTTGAATTCCAAAAAGCAGCGCACTTCCCCTTACAATATCCATACAGCCGGAAAATTCTGTATAAATCTGAAAAGTGTAGAGAACTGCTGCGGCCACAATATAGATGCCCGAGTATTGCTCATATTGCTTAAAAATCGTGTTTACAAACATATTTGCCCTGTCCGCAAGCACCACTTTTTTTACAAGTCCCCACAAAATAAGCTGTAATCCGGATGTGAAGGTTTCATAATCAAACCGATGTCCTTCATAGACCTGATGTCCGGTTTCATCATATCTTGCAATCGGACCTTCCACCATCTGCGGAAAGAAGGACAAAAACAGTGCAACTCTTGCAAAATTTTTATCTGCCCTGTATTTTCCTCTGGACACATCCAAAAGATACCCCGCTGCCTGCAGCGTATAAAAAGAAATGCCAAGGGGCAGAAGAAACTGAAATACCGGAATTCTCCCTCCCACATGCAGGGCCTTTAAGGCTTGATTGATATTTTCCCCTAAAAAATTACCGTATTTTAGGACAAACAGGATTCCGAAATTCAAAAGCACTGCCAGGTACAACACCGCCTTTTTCTTCCGTTCCACCTGTTTTTTCAATTGTTTCCGTTCCTCTTTTGCAAGTCCCTTTTTCTTTTCCCGGAATTCTTCGTTGAACGTATCCAATATCCTGGCCGCAGCATAGACACTGACAATAGTAACTGCAAGAAATACGATCAGTTTCCTGCTGCAAAGAACATAAAAGGCCATGCTGCTTAGAAGGAGCGGCAAAAAACGGTACTTTAAGGGAAAACAATAATACAATAGCACTGCCATTCCAAGGAAACACGGCAGATAAAGCCATGAATGAAAAGACATCGTTTATTCCTCTTCCTGTACGCGCACGATCATGCGGTGGATAGCTTTCGCGGACTGGAAGTTTTCCGGCACGACTTCCACAAGCGGAATCTGAACATCGAATTCATCATCGATTCTGGACACCAGTGTCATGATCTCCAGAGAATTCAAAATGTGCTCATCGATCAAATGCTCCTCTTTTTCAAAATCCACAAACGGTTTCAGCTCTTTTAAAATTTCCATCAATGTTTCCATGTTGTATCTCCTCCTAATAATCTCTTTGTCTTTTTAATTCTTTTCTGTCGATTTTTCCATTTGCATTGAGCGGCATCTGGTCCATCTTGATGCACTCATCCGGCATCATATAGGATGGCAGTCTTTTGGTCAAAATTGCTCCTACTTCCTCCGGCTTTTCTTTTCCCTGATAGAAAAGACAGATTTTCTTTTCCTTTGGCACATAAATACATGCACAGGCTCGAAGCCCCGGAACCGCACCTGCCGCTGCCTCAATTTCTCCCGGTTCAATGCGGTACCCCATTTTTTTCATCTGGAAATCTTTTCTTGTGACAAACACAAGCTCTCCTCTTTCGTTGTATCGCACCAGATCCCCGGTTTTGTATATCCATTCCGGATAATGAGGGTTTAAAGGATTCTGGACAAACGCCTCCTTTGTCTTGTCAGGGTTATTGTAATACCCCATGGCGAGAAAGGACCCCCTTATGCAAAGTTCTCCTTCCTGCCCTTCTTTTGCAGGTCTGCCCTCTTCATCCAACACCATCACAGCGCAGTTGTTGCACGCATGTCCGATGGGCAGGGATTCTCCCGGTGAAAATTCTCTGTCCACAATATAATACGTGCATATATCAGTCGCCTCCGTAGGTCCGTAAAGATTTGCGTATATGGCATCGGGGATTTTCTCCCTCCAGTAATTTAACTGCCTTACCGGCATCACTTCCCCTGCAAACAATACTTTCTTTAATTTCGGCAGATCAAATGCATCCAACGCCTTCCAGTTTGCCACCATCCCAAGTGCAGAAGGCACCCAATAAATGGTGTTGACTTCCCTTTCCTTCAAAAAGGTAAGAAGTCTTAACGGGAATGAAAAATAAGATTTTGGAATCACGTGGAGGGTAGCACCTGCACGTAAAGTCGCAAACACATCCAAAACAGACATGCTGAAATAAAATGGGGTCTGGTTTCCAAAAACCGTATCCTTTGTTATCCCAAAAGTCTCGCATACCCATTCGGAATAGGCAAGCACGTTTCGGTGGGATATGACCGCTCCTTTTGGCACGCCGGTGGAGCCGGATGTAAACAATGCATAGAGAGGATCCGTGTCGATCATTTCCCTTCTCACTTTCTTAAGGCCTTCTTCATTCTCCTCTCCCTCTTCCATCTCCTCAAGCACAAAGATGTCTAAATTCATCTCCATACCCCTCGCTTTTTCAAGACAAGCTCCATCCACTACAAACGCCGCAGGATCCAATGTGTCGATAATGGTATGTATACGCTCTGTTGGCATCTGCTCGTCTATCACTACATAAAAATTTCCGCTGTACACCACGCCGAGAAATGCCTTCAGATTCGCTGCTCCCCGTTTGACCATCACCGCAATGGGCTTATTTCTTCCAACCCGAAGCAGGGCACTCCCCACCGCCTTTGCCTTGTCCATAAGCTCCCCGTATGTCAGAGCATTCTCCTCGTCTGCATAGGCAGTCTTTCCTTCATCCACACGCGCAGCTCTTTCCAACAGTTCCAAAATATTTTTCATGCTGCCTTCTCCTTTCCGTAAATTACAGTGCCCATTATATCAGAGTTAATTTTTTCCTTTTTTAAGATTTTCTAAATATATCTTTAGTCTTTTCTTTATGACAACAAACAAAAAAAGTTTTGCACAACTCTCTAGCTGTACAAAACTTTTCTTCTACAAATTCTTTTTTTCTCTCCACATCCTCACTCTGTTGCTGATTCCTTCCACAAACATTGTCAGGTATCTTAGCAACGGCTCTGTGGCAATGGAAAAGACGACAAAGAGCATGATGCATTTTGCCGACATGTCGGAAATGGCAAACAATTCGGGCAATACGATACTGCTTACAAGGAACCCTGCCACTGACCCCCACCAGATGCAAACCCGCAGCGCATTGAACGGTTTGCATATTTTAAAGAGGATCATAAATCCTACGATTGCGAGCAGCATGGTAGCTGCAGTGGAGATGTCCGAAGAATGAACCCCAAATGTCTGTCCGAATACAACCAATGATCCGACTGCCAGTACATCCGTCAGCCCTGCGGGAAGTGCTTTCAAAAAAACATTGGTAAGAAAATGTCCTTTGATCCTTTCATGATTTGGCTGCAGCGCCAGGAAAAATGCAGGTATTCCGATCGTAAACATACTGATGAGCGAAATCTGCGCAGGTTCCAGCGGGTACGTGATCATAAATACAACAGAAAAAAGGGACAGCAGGAAAGAAAAAATATTCTTTACCAAAAACAGGCTTGCAGAACGCTGAATATTGTTGACCACTCTGCGGCCTTCCAAAACAACGGAAGGCATACAGGAAAAATTGGACTCCAAAAGAACGACCTGGGCAGACTGCACGGCGGCATCACTTCCGGATGCCATAGCAACGCTGCAATCCGCATCTTTCAGGGCCAGTACATCGTTGACTCCGTCTCCTGTCATTGCCACTGTGTTTCCCTGTTGTTGCAGTGCCTTTACAAATTTTCTTTTTTGCTCCGGCGTCACTCTGCCAAAAACTGTATACTTTTTCACACCCTCAAAAATTTCCTCATCTGTCTTTAAGGTGCCTGCATCCACATACTTGTCCGCATTTTCAATCCCGGCTTCTTTTGCCACCTCGGACACAGTTACCGGATTATCCCCGGAAATGACCTTTACTTCCACTCCCTGCTCTTTAAAATAGGCAAATGTCTCCGGTGCCTCTTTTCTCACCGGATTTGCCAAAAAAATGTATCCTAACGGAGTTGTTTTTTGCGTCAGAGCGCCTTTTTGCAGTTCCCCAAAATACTTGGCAAATACGAGCACCCGATATCCTTTTTGGGCATATGTCTCGATATCCTTGGCATACTGTCCATAGTCATCCCGCAGGACAAACTCCGGGGCTCCCATGACAAAGGAGACATCTCTTATTTTCGCTCCACTGTATTTATATTCTGAAGAAAATGGGATGGTTTTTTCCGCTTTTCCTTTGCTCCCGCCTTTCAGATATTCCTTCAGCGCCAGCATCGTGGCATTGTCATCCTCCATACTGCCAACAAATTCCGACAGACTGGTAAGGAACTGCTCTTCTTTTCCCTCCTCCACAGGAACCGTGCCCTGCACGGACATTTTATTCTCCGTGATCGTTCCCGTCTTGTCCACACAGAGCACATTGACCCTGGCCAACGTTTCAATGCTCTTCATGTCATGGAGAAGTACTTTTTGTTTGGCAAGCCGCATCGCGCTGACAGCCAGCGCTACACTGGCCAAAAGGTAAAGCCCCTCCGGGATCATGCCGATGACCGCGGCCACCATGGAGGTAATGCTGTCGCGGAAGGATTCGTGATTGTAAAAGAACCCCTGCCAAAATAAAATAATACCGATCGGAATGAGTACAATGCCAATAAATTTTACCAGCTTGTCCAAAGAGCGGATCATCTCCGACTGCTCTCCCTGCGGCATAGACTTGGCTTCAAGCGTCAGCCTGGAAATATAGGAGTCTGCCCCAACTTTCTCCAAAACCGCATAGCATTGTCCGGAGGTGACAAAACTGCCGGACATAAGCGAATCGTCCTGCTGTTTTGTGATGACATCAGCCTCCCCTGTAAGAAGCGACTCATTGACCTGCACTTCCCCGTGGACAACCCTTGCATCCGCACAAATCTGATCACCGGCTTTAAAGATGACAATGTCTCCCAACACTAATTCTTCCGAGTCCAATCTGTGCACATGTCCGTCTCTCACCACATTCGCATGGGGCGCATTGAGCATATTCATCTTTTCAAGCACATTTTTGGCCCGGATTTCCTGGATAATCCCTATCAGGGAATTGATGATGATCACTGGAAGGAAGGTCAGGTTGCGAAAAGAGCCAACAAGACAGAGCAGGACTCCAAGCACCGTAAACACAAGGTTAAAATACGTGAACACATTGTCCCTAATGATCTCCTTTGTTGACTGCAGCGGCGGCTCTACTGCAACATTGGCCCATCCTTTTTCCATTCTTTCCTTTGCCTGACTTTCACTAAGCCCCCTTCTGTAGTCCGGTTCCGTCTTTTCCACAGGAATGCGCTCCTGCTCCCACTCTTCCTCTCTCTCTTCCTTCTTCCACTTTTTTACCATCAGTTCCAGCCTCCTTTTTCCGATTAATCCGGTTTACACAGTATTTTTTCCAACTTTTTCTATTTTTCTATTTAATTTTCCGAAAAATAGTGGTATAATATAGTCAATCTTAAAGGAGGTGCTATTTATGAATAAACAAAAAGAGATTTTATCAGTCATAGCATTGTGTATATTATTTATTTGGGCAATCGTTCTTCTTTATTGTTTCGGCATCCTCCAGTTTACTGTTTAATTTTATAAGACATTACCCAATATTTGTAATATACTTTTCTTTACCCTCCCTTTCCCAAAGATGCCTGCTCCATTCCCGCAGGCATCTTTTTTAGTGGAGAGGAAATTCTTTTTTCCCCATTCTGACATCCTCCATAAATTCTGCCAGCTCTTCACTTAAGTTTTCAAATAAATACTGTTTCTGGTCTTGCTGTTTTCCTATATATTCTGTCCGTATTTCCCTCACAGCATCCGTGATCTCTTCCCAAAGTCCGGCAGCGGAAAGCCTTTTTGCTCCCTGTCCCATGATGATGACCTGCTCTGTGGCATCTGAGGTCGCCACTGTGACTTCGTACTTTTTCCCGATCTCGTGCACTGTCTTTTCAATATACTGATCCGCTGTCTCAGCCTCCTTTGTGTACACAACATAAATATTGTGATATTTTTCAATGCTGCCTGTATTTCCTTCTACTTTATACGCATCGAACACCAAAATCAATGTCATTTTTTTGTATCCCTGATAATTCGCAAGGATATCGATCAGTTTTCCTCTGGCTGCTCCCATATCCATCTTTGCCAGTTCTTTTAATTCTTCCCACGCAAAGATGATATTATAGCCGTCCACAAGGAGATATTGTTTTCTGTCCCCCTCTTTTTTTGACTGCTCTTTTTTATATGCACCTTCTCGCTCTTTTCCAAACTCAAACTTCACACTTTTTTTGAATTTTTTGTTTTCTTTTTTAGGAGCCCCGTATGTCCGTTCAAAAATCGCCTTCAGTTCCGCCTCATCTGCAAAACTTTCCTTTTTCGCAGATGGAACCGGTACTTTTGGAACATAGACAGATTCCTCTTTTAGGAGATCTGTTTTAATGTGCATATTCTCGTCCGCTTCTCTCCAGCTCACAAGGTGCCCTGCCCCGTGAGAACAGAACACAGAGTCCGCGCTATTGTCCACATCTGCCTCTGCATCGTATCCTATGGTTTCGATAACATCCTCAGCATTGTGGCACACATCATATCCTTTCACAGTAAGGGCAAGTCTTCCCCTTCCTCTTGTGTACGCCACAACCTCTTTTGGGTACTCTTTCATCGTCTCCACAGGGCATGTCCCTTTTAATGACGCCTCATCTCCGTTAAGAATAGGCTCCTCAAACTGCCCGCTCATTCTCTGGATATCTGTCATGGCCCGCCCTATCATACCGGAAGGGATCTCCAGGACAAATTCATAATAAGGCTCCAAAAGAATACTTTTTGCCTTCATAAGCCCCTGCCTTACTGCCCGGTAGGTCGCCTGCCTGAAATCCCCTCCCTCTGTATGTTTCTGGTGAGCTCTTCCCGCGATGAGCGTAATTTTCATGTCCGTGATCTCAGAACCTGTGAGCACTCCCTGGTGCGCTTTTTCTTCCAGATGGGTCAAGATCAGTCTCTGCCAGTTTTTATCCAGCATGTCCTCACTGCACGAAGAGGCAAACACAAGTCCTTTTCCCCTCTTAAGCGGCTCAAGGAGAAGGTGTACTTCCGCATAGTGGCGCAGCGGTTCAAAGTGTCCCGCGCCCTCAATGGGTTCCTCGATCGTCTCTTTGTATACAATGCTGCCGGAGACAAATTCCACTTCCATGTCAAATCTCTCCTGCATGAGGCTTTTTAAAATCTCTATCTGCACTTCCCCCATAACCTGGGCATGGATTTCTTCATGTCCTTTGTCCCAAGTAAGATGCAGCTCCGGAATCTCCTCCTCCAGCTGCCTTAGTTTCAGGAAACTTTCGTGCACATTGCTCCCCGCCGGGAGCGCCACCTGATAAGTGAGCACCGGTTCCAAGACAGGCGCCTCAGCTGCTGCCTCAATTCCAAGCCCCTGGCCCGCATATGTTGCAGAAAGTCCCAAAACCGCACAGACACTTCCGGACTGCACTTCCTGCACTGTCTCATAAGCATTTCCGGAGTATAGTCTGATCTGGTCTACCTTGTCCCCCTCATCCCCTAAAGGCATTTTTACTTTCAAAGCGCCTCCGGTGATCTTCATGTACGTAAGCCGCTCTCCTTTTGCATCCCTCGCAATCTTGTATACCTTTGCACCAAACTGCTCCGGGAAATCTTTGCACCGCACATAAGTGGAAAGACCTTGCAAAAACTCTTCCACTCCCCACATTTTGAGTGCAGACCCAAAAAAGCAGGGGAACACTTTCCTCTCAAGAATCAGTTCATTGATCTTTTCCTCATCCAATTCCCCCACTTCCAGAAAATGTTCCATTGTCTCCTCATCGCACAGCGCAACATTTTCCATCCACTCGCTTTCATCTTTGTCTTTTCCAAAATCCACACAGGAAGAATCCAGCTTTGTCTGCAGCTCCTTTAAAAGCGCTGCCCTATCCGTTCCATCCTGATCCATCTTATTGATAAACAAAAACACCGGTATCCGATATCGCCTCAACAGCTCCCAGAGTGTCTGCACATGTCCTTGCACACCGTCGGCACCGCTGATGACCAAAATAGCGTAATCCAACACGCGAAGACTTCGCTCCATCTCAGCAGAGAAATCCACATGTCCCGGCGTGTCGAGAAGAGTTATCCCCAATTCTCCAATCTTCATTCTTGCCTGTTTGGAAAAAATAGTGATCCCTCTTGCACGTTCAAGTTCATACGTGTCCAAAAATGCATCGCCATGATCCACCCTTCCCGCTTTTCGGATACTTCCGCTTGTAAAGAGCATGCTCTCAGCCAGTGTCGTCTTGCCGGCGTCCACGTGAGCTAAAATTCCAACTGTCAATTGATTTGTGTTCATATTTTCATCCCTATCATCTTCTTTTTATACCTCAACTTATAATACATCCATCCCGTCAAGTCAGCCAAAACCCATCCGATCGGCACAGACCACCAGATTCCCATCACACCTATGGCCTCTATAGAGGAAAGCATGTAGGCAAGGACAACTCTTGTCCCAAGGGAAATCACCGTGAGCACCACAGACATCCCCGGTTTTTCCACAGCCCGGTAAAAACCGTAGAGCAAAAACAGGCATCCAATACCAAAGTAAAACGTTCCTTCCACGCGCAGGTACTGAGCGCCTATCCGGATCACTTCTGTCTCTGCCTGCGACACAAAGATTGTCATCAACGGACTCGCAAATACAAATACTGCCACGGAAATGACAATACAGAACGCAATGGCTATCACTACAGCTCTCCTGATCCCAAGTCTTATCCTCTCCTCTTTCTTCGCTCCATGATTTTGTGCCACAAACACCGAAAATGCATTTCCAAAATCCTGCACCGGCATATACGCGAACGAATCAATCTTGACTCCTGCGGCAAATGCAGCCATCACCACTGGCCCAAAACTGTTGATAAGACCCTGAACCATGAGAATTCCAAAATTCATCACCGACTGCTGAAGAGATGTCAGAAAAGAAAACTGTGCGATCTCCTTAGCGATTTTCTTACTCCAGCTGCAGTACTTTTTCCGGAACCAAAACTGCGGCATTTTTATATAGGTGTACAGGGCAATCCCGATTCCCGATATATACTGTGAGATCACTGTTGCAAGCGCTGCACCTCCCACGCCCATATTCACACTGAGCACAAAGACCAGATCCAGAAAAATATTTAAAACCGCAGATACAGCGAGAAATGCAAGAGGGACGACCGAATTTCCAAGGGAACGCAAAAATGACGCAAAATAATTATAGAGAAACGTCGCCAGGATCCCGAAAAAAATGATCCAAAGATACTCCCGCATCATCGGATACACCTCTGTTGGAACCTGCAAAAGATCCATGATCGGTTCAAGGAAAATAAAGACAGCCACATTAAGCACGATTGCAACTGCACCAATCAACATAAATGATACATACATACTGTTTTTTAACTTTTCTTCATTTTTCTCTCCAAACGCAATGGAAAACGCTGCTCCACTGCCCATGCAGAGCCCAAGCAGGATCGAGGTCAAAAAGCTCATCAGCGTGTAGGATGATCCCACAGCTGCCAGCGCATCCGGTCCCAGAAATCTCCCTACAATGAGCGTATCCGCCACATTGTATGTCTGCTGCAAAAGATTCCCCAAAATCATGGGCAGCGCAAATGCAAGCATGGTCTTTGTTATCGGTCCTTTTGTCAAATCTCCCCTCATGTTTTCACTTCCTTTATCTCTTTTTCCACTATGAGCCTATTATAACATGACTCTTCGTACACCTCAAACAGTGAAGTACAAAAGGCGGAGCGCATACTCCGCCTTTGCCACTGTCTTCATTTTATCCTGCCAGTCTATCTAAAATTTCTCTAGCCTTAGCAACCTGCTCCATGGATGTCTGCCAGATTTCATATTCGCTGAAACCTTTTAAGCCCATATTGACATCATCGCGCCTAAACTCCATCCTGCTCTCTTTGATAATCTTTCCGGACATGTGGAAGGCATGAAGTTTCGTCTCCACGGCAAGCTCCTCAAGTGTCTTTGGTGACACGCCTGCACCCGCAAGAAGTGTGATGTCTTTTCCAAACTTCTGTTCAAGCTCTGCCAAAAGTGCTTTTCCCTCCCATGCAGAATTTTTCTGTCCGCTCGTCAGAATCGTATCTATCCCAAGATCCACAGCCTGGCTGCACGTTTCAAACGGATCTTTACACATATCAAACGCACGGTGCAAAGTTTTTCCCGCACCTCCCGCTGCCTTCACAAGTTCCTCCATCTGCTCCATTTGAAGACTTCCGTCCGGATTCAGGACTCCGATCACAACGCCGTCCGCGCCCATCTCTGTGAACATCTGGACCTCTTCCTTCATCATCTCAAACTCATACGCATCGTAGCAGAAATCGCCAAATCTTGGGCGGATGAGTGTCCGCACCGGAAGACCGGTGTACTCTTTCACAAGGCGGAACAAAGATTTGCCCGGAGTAGTCCCGCCAATCAGAAGATTGCTGCAAAGCTCAATTCTGTCCGCCCCTCCCTTTTTCGCCTCAACTGCAGACTGTACGCTGTCCGCACATACTTCCAAAATATATCCCATACCTAACCTCCTAATAAATCTTCTTCCCCTATAATAAAGGAAAGACCGCTGTCTGTAAACCATTTTGGCTTACTGACAGCGGCCTTCCTAAAAGGGATTAATATGTAATGATATTATTTGCAAAGTTTTTTGAATTCATCAGCAACAAACTGAACTTTTGTTCCGACAATAACCTGAACAGCAGTTTTGCTTGGTCTGATGACACCAGCTACACCAGCGGATTTGATTTTCTTTTCATCAACTTTTGTGTAGTCTTTGATTTCCAGACGAAGTCTTGTGATGCAGTTGTCAATGCTTGTAACATTGTCTTTTCCGCCAACACCTTCCAGGACAATCTTAGCTACTGCTGTGTAGTCGTTGTTTGCCAGCTGTACCTTTTGTTCATCAACATCATCGTCTTCACGTCCAGGTGTCTTCATGTTAAATTTAACAATTACAATACGGAATACAATGTAGTAGATGATACCAACTACGATACCAACCGGAATGAGCAATAATGGGTTCTCTGCAAATGGAGCCTTGAAACTTAAGAACCAGTCAATGAAACCAGCACTGAAGTTAAATCCTGCACGCATTGGAAGCGCTGCAACAACTGCCATAGAGATACCTGTCAATACAGCGTGAACGCCGTAAAGTGCCGGTGCAAGGAACATGAAGGAGAATTCCAAAGGTTCTGTAACACCGTTGAAGAAAGATGCGATAGCTGCTGACAAAAGAAGACCAGCTGCAACTTTCTTTTTCGTATCTTTTGCTGTATGGTACATAGCCAATGCTGCTGCCGGAAGACCGAACATCATAACCGGGAAGAAACCAGCCATGTACATACCTGTCTCTCCGAGAACTCCGCCTTCTGCATTGCCCCAGAATTTAGCGATATCGTTGATTCCTGCAACATCAAACCAGAATACAGAGTTAAGTGCATGGTGAAGACCAAATGGGATGAGCAGACGGTTGAAGAAACCGTAAATACCTGCACCAACCGGGCCAAGATCCATGATAAATTCACCAAGTGAAACAAGTGCATTGTAAATAACTGGCCATACAAAGAACAAGATCAAACTGGAGATCAAGGATGCACCTGATGTTACGATAGCAACACATCTCTTTCCACTAAAGAAGGAGAATGCATCCGGCAGTTTTGTATCTTTGAATTTGTTATAGCATGCAGCTGCGATCAAACCACATAAGATACCGATAAACTGTGTCTGTGTTTTTCCAAATGCTGCGTCAACATTTTCTGCAGCTGTTCCTGTGAGCATTGCAACAACATCTGTGGATAACAGTTTTGTTGTGATCAGCCAGGAAACAAGGCCTGCAAGGCCTGCTGTACCGTCATTGTCTTTTGACATACCTACAGCAACACCGATAGCAAACAGAATTGCCATGTTATCAACAAGTACACCACCTGCTGACAGCAGGAACGCTGCAATCACGTTATTGGCACCCCAGCCTGCAGGGTCGATCCAATAACCAATTCCCTGAAGGATAGCTGCAACCGGAAGACATGCAACCGGAAGCATCAGGGATTTACCTAATCTTTGTAAATACTTCATCATAATTTACATTTACCTCCTCTGTCTCTTTCCTCATTAATCCCTTTTCTTATATTTTAAGCCCGTATGTACAGGCCAAAATACCAATGTTATTTTGCCTGAATTTCAACAAGTGCATCTCCAGGCGCCACATCTTTTCCTGTCTGTCCTGTCACGGATGCAAACTGATCCGTATTGCACACAACAACCGGAGTAACTGTGTCGTATCCTGCAGATTTTACTTTCTCAAGATCAACCGTGAGAAGAAGATCACCTTTTTTCACTTTATCTCCTGCTTTTACATGCGCTTCATACCCTTCCCCTTTTAACTGAACTGTGTCCAGTCCAACATGGATGAGTACCTCTGCTCCATTGTCTGTCACCATAGTCACTGCATGAAGAGTATCGAAGACCATTCCGATCTCTCCATCAGCCGGAGCATATATTTTTCCTTCCTCAGGAATAATGGCAGCTCCCTGTCCAAGCATTCCTTCACCAAATGTTGGATCATTCACCTCGTTTAAAGCAATTGCTTTTCCTTTTGCAGGCGCTCCCAGCACATACGCGCCATCCCCTTTTTTCTTAAATAGACCAAACATCTTTTTCTGACTCTCCTCTCTTATTTTTCTATTATAGTTACTCTTTTGATGTGTATAGCCAGATATGCGATCTCTTCTTTTGAGATCCTTGTACCTGTCTCTTTTTCAATATAATCTGCAATTTTTTTACTGCAGCTATATTCTTTCTGGTACTTTTTCTCCATCATTTCTGCCAGCTCATCCTCATTCCCCAGCAGTTCCTGCCGGTATATGCGCTGTACAAGAAATTTTACATGAGTCACGAACCTTTCATAGTGCAAAGACTCTTCATCAAGCTCAATGCCAAGCTCTTTTGAGACAATGCTCATGATATCCTTTAAAAGATTCGGAAACTTCAATGCATCCCCGAGTTTTGTACCGTATTCCGCATTTACGATATGCAGGGCAATGAAACCTGCTTCATCATCAGGCAGTTCAAGATGCAGACGCTCCTTCATGATCTTAAGAGCATATTTGCCGAGCTGATACTCCTGATTGTAAAACCGCTTGATATCCCACAGTAATGCATTCTGAGGTTTGATCCCCTGGTTGTATCGCTCAATAGTAAAATTAATGTGGTCGGTGAGCGTCACATAAATACTTTGATTCAGTTTCAAATTCAAATTCTTCTTTGCATAAGAAATAATATCATTTGAAATCTGCACATGTTCCAAAGGCATATGTGCGAGCAGCTCTTTAAATTGCTCTGCGACAGTCCGGCTTTTGATGTGAAAGACTTTTTCCACTCTGGTCTCATCAACGTCCTGCCCCGGCCTTCTGGCATACCCAATGCCCCGGCCCATTACTACTACTTCTCCTCCTGTTTCATCGTGCGCAGAAATGATATTATTATTAATCACTTTCTCAATAACCATAATACACTTCCTGCCTTGTTTATATGTCCTTGAAACAAAAAAACCAAACCCTATAAACAGAGCTTTTATGAACTCCGCTCATAAAATCTGGTTTTGCCTGCCATACAGTAACAACCCATCTGCTAATGAAGTTATTTAAAATATAGCAAATTCGACATACAAAGTCAACTCTTTCTATACACAATATTTAATTATTTCATAAGAATTTTTATATTGTTTTAAGGTTCTGTACAAAAAGATAGTATTTTGGCAGCTCCTTTCTGTCTAGTACTCAAAATATTCGACAAAGTCCATATGATTCTTTGCCTCTTTCTCTGTCAAATACTTGTGGTCAGCGAGTACGCCCGCCTTCGCTCCGCTTGCATCCACGTAGATCGTCTGGTCATTCATGGAAACAGCACATAACACATAGCTCTCCCCTGAAAGCCAGCTGCCTTTCCATTGTCCTATCACAATGTGGGATTCCATGCCCGCCCGGTTGCAAAGCTCTGCGAGAATTTTGGCATATCCTGTCGCATTGGCCTTTTTGTCCACGACCGCTGCCAGATGGTTCGGCCTGTAAAATCTTTCAAACATCTCGCTCATGTCCGCCGCATCCTCATCTGTCTCAAAGAATTCCAGGTTTTTATCCATCCATTCCAAAAAGTAATCCACAGTTTTCTTTTCTCCGTAATCTTCCGGAAGTCCTTTTATGACTTCATCCAGTATTTGTTCTGTTTTTTTCTGGATCTCATCGATTTCGGCAAGTTTATCTTCTGAATTCACAGAAAGGCCTTTAGCCACTTCTTCCAGATTTGTGACTGTACCGTCGTCCGCGTATTTCCCCTGCTCATCGATCTTTTCAGCGCTTGATAAAAACAAAATCGCTTTTGTGATCACAGGGTCCTGCAGTTTGACAATATCATCTTCTATGTACTTGACATATACATCATCCTCGGTCATGGGAATCTCGTACAGTCCGTAAAAATTATTTCCGCCCTCAAATTCCAGAGCATTGACCACCCTTGTATATTCTTTTCCGTTTAGGGCTTTTGGAAACTCCACGACTCCTCCTTCTTTTTTCTCCAGTTTCTCTTTCATCAGATCATAAGCTGCCTTTTCTTTTTCCTTCAGCTGGGAAACATAAAAATCCGATACCACAGCCTGCCCTGATCTTGGAATATCTTTTAATTTTGTAACTGTGGCATCAGACAATGTCTGCTGCCTGAGCAAAGTGGCAATGACAAGAAGTCCGGCCACCGCAAACGCAATCGCAAATTTCCACTGCGTTTTCATTTTTTTCTTGTGTTGTACAAAATTATTGTTTAAATTTTTCTTCTGTTGTACAAATTTATTCATACCATACTCCTTTTATTCCCGCAAAACAACAGAGCAATGTCAAACACGCCTGACTTTGACGGCTGTCTGCAGACAAATCTCTGCCAGGGCCACTTACTTTTGTGCTCCGGCATTCCTAACCTTTCCTTTATGTTAAAAATATATAATATTAACTATATCCGAAATACAGCCTTCCGTCAATCTTCATTTCCATGGAAAATTTTTCTGTTGTTTTTTTATTTTGGATGACTCTTGTTTATTTTTACAAGTTAAAAAGTTATTCTTTTATCACTTTATATTGATGAAATGCCAAAACAAATCTGCTATAATATGTTTCGGGTAAATTACACAATTTAAGAACAAGAAAGAGACGGTGGATACAACGATGGAATACATTATCACAGACAGAAAACCGGAAAAGCTTTTTCACTTTTTTGAGGATATCAGCGCTATTCCAAGAGGTTCCAAAAATGAAAAAGCCATCAGCGATTATCTCGTGACATTTGCAAAGAAAAGAAATCTTTGGGTTTACCAGGATACCATGCACAATATCATTATAAAAAAAGCCGGCTGCAATGGCGGAGAAAATGCTGCTCCTGTCATGCTGCAGGGCCATCTGGACATGGTCTGCGAAAAACGTGCGGATACAGACCACGATTTTACATCTGAAGGCTTGCATCTCCATGAAAAGGACGGAATTCTCACAGCAGACGGGACCACACTTGGAGCGGATAACGCCGTCGCCATTGCTTTGATGCTCACATTGCTGGATGACAGCGCACTTTCCCATCCGCCGCTTGAATGCGTCTTTACAACTGAGGAGGAAATCGGGCTGGGCGGCGCAAAGGAGCTGGATAAATCCCTCATCACAGCCCGAACAATGATCAACATGGACTCAGAAGAAGAAGGGGTTGCGACCGTCAGCTGTGCCGGAGGAGTGCGGATCGAACTCATCCGCCCAATCCAAAGAAAACAGGAAAAGGGGACTCTTCTGGTGCTTGATCTTACCGGACTCCTCGGCGGCCATTCCGGAATGGATATTCAAAAAGAGCGTGCAAATGCAAATCTTTTGATGGCCAGGGTACTGATGAATCTTTTAACAAAGACAGACGGTATGCTTGTAAATGTATGTGGAGGGAGCAAGGACAACGCCATCCCGCGTGAATGTCTGGCATCCATCCTCTACAAGGATGAAAGACAGGCACAAGATGCCTCCTGCACTGCGCAAACTCTTCTCAACATCATTGCTCTGGAGCTGGAAGGTTTCGAACCGGGTTTTTCCTGTAAGATTTCCATACATCCAAATGAAACAGCCCGGGTAGTTTCAAAAGAAGATACGCAGGCCTTTCTTGGAGCCATTTTACTGGCACCCAATGGTGTACAGAAGAGAAATATCAACCAGCATGGCTTTGTAGTGACTTCCTCCAATCTGGGAGTGATCCGCACGAACGATAGCACCTTGCATATTGTTCTCTCCCCACGCTCATCCTGCTCCTCTTTGCAGGAAGAAATCAAAGAACGTATCCTTCTCCTTGCCAGAACATTTGGATTTACCGTTGAATGCAGCGGCGAGTATCCTGGATGGGATTTCCAGGAACATTCCCGGATCCGGACAGTATTTCAGAAAGCATACCAAAAACTTTTTAACCGGGAACTGCGGATCGAGGCCATACACGCAGGACTTGAATGCGGTCTTTTTTCAGACGCAATCCCAGGGCTGGATGCCATTGCGGTAGGTCCTTCCATCTACAACTGCCATACACCGGACGAATCTCTTCCACTGGATTCCTTTGAAAGGTTCTATCAACTTATGATCGCGGTACTGCAAAACCTGGCAGTGATATCAGAATAAAGAATTGGAGGCAGTTTCCTTTTTACTAAGGATTTTGCCTCCATTTTTTATCTGAGCTGCAGAAGTTTTTCCTTTAATTCATTTTCCAGTTTCTGCATCTCCACTTCTGCTTCCTGCCGTTTTCTTCTTCCCTCCTGCTGGATATTCATCACTTCATCCAACGTTGAGATGAGGGATTCGTTTGTCGCTTTCAGCGTCTCCATATCCACAATGCCGCGCTCGGATTCCTTCGCAGTCTCAATCGTCGCCATTTTTAATGTCTCCGCATTCTTCCGCAGCAGCTCGTTTGTCATATCCGTGACCTCTCTTTGCGCTTTGGCAGCCTGTGTGGAATGCGCCACGCCAAGGGCCAGTACCATCTGGCTCTTCCAAAGAGGAATCGTGTTCACGATCGTGGACTGTATTTTTTCCACCATTACTGTATCGTTGTTCTGTACAAGGCGAATCTGCGGCGCTGTCTGGATGGACACCATTCTTGTAAGCTCCAGGTCATGAATCTTCTTTTCAAATCTCTGGCACATAGACTCCATATCTCTGGCAGCCTGCGCATCCTCTGCAAGAGCGCTTCTCTGCGCCGTCATGGTCATGTCTGCAAGTTGTCCCTCACGCACTTCTTTTAACTTTTTCTTTCCCGCAAGAATGTACATGGTCAGCTCTTTAAAGTAAGTAAGGTTCAGCTCATACATTTTGTCAAGAAGTGCAATATCCTTCATCAGTTTGACCTGATGATTTTCCAGGACTTTGCAGATCTGATTGATGTTTGCTTCAGCCTTGGCATATTTTGCCTTTAGATTTTGAATTTTATTTGCCTGCTTTTTAAAGATGCCAAAGAATCCCCTCTCCTCTTCCTCGTCAAAATCTTTCAACTCCTGCACCACGTTTCCAAGAAGAGTTCCCACCTCCCCCAGATCTTTTGTCCTCACATTTTCAAGGGCTGTCTCAGAAAAGTCAGCCATCTTCTTCTGGGTTCCGGCCCCATACTGCAGGATCATGGATGAATTGGTAAGATCGATCTGTTTTGCAAACTGTTCTGCCATCCTTTTCTCTTCCTCCGACAGAACACTCTCGTCCATGACCGGCTCCTCCTTTTTCACCTCTGCAGGTTTGGGCGCGCTATCCTCAAAAGGATTCAACGTCAATGTCGGTGTTGTCTCCAAATCGTTCAAATCGTTGCTCATCGTTTTCCTCCTGTCTTAAAATCTTTGCCTGTCAGCCCTTCCTGTGCAAGCATGGTCTTCAGCACGGAAATATCGGAAGATACATCCCATGCCGTATCCTGAAAAAGGCTGTCAAGAAGCTGTTCAAATGCAAAGTTCAAGGTATCCAGTGTATCTTCTATCTCCTTTTTGGAAGAAAGGATATTTTCCCCCTGTACCGGCAAAGAGTCCAGTTCCTCATAAGCTTCCAAAAGTTTCACTGCTGTTGGCAGATAATATTCCATCAGTCTTCGGATATCTGAAACCGTATCCGGCTCCTGCTCAACTCTTTCAAAAATCCGCCTTGTCAATAATTCCATCCTGGAAATCTTCTCTGACACAACTTCCCCCGGAATCGCATCGTTGCACTCTTTCAATTTTGCAATATACCGATTTCCCGTATCAATGACTTCCTGTATCTTCGGATCAGCGGCTGCCCTTCTATTTTTCTGCTCTTCTTCCTGCCTCTTTTTTTGGAATGCCTCGGACTGTGAGCGTTCTTTTTCTTCCCGCATCCGCGCCATCAGGCTTTTGTATTCATCATAGGCCGCATTCGTGGTGATCAGGCAGGCTTTTTGATCATCCAGATGCCCCTGTATAAACCAGCCCTTTGCGATCATCCACTCCAAATCTTTGACAACAAATTTTTCCCTTTTCCCGTACCGGTTTGCAAAGTCGCTGACATTACAGTAAGCTTTATTTCCAATCTGCTGTACATAGTTTCGGAAACGTTTTACACGCCCGAGCATCTTTGTTCCAATGACTGCCATCACTGCACAGCCAAGGACAAGGACTAACAGAATACTGAGCGCAAGCTGCATGCCGATGTTATTTCCGATGATCAGCGTTGTGACCCCTGTTATCAAAAGCCCTAAAAGCAGGGCTCCTCCTGCCGCATATCCAATGCTGGCCAAAATGATCCCGACCACTTTTGTGGCGGTTGTCTTTGCATAGAGCGTGGGTTGTTTTAGTTTGTCCAAATCTACCTTCTGCCAGTCCGGATTAGCCTTTTGCCGGTAATCATATCCATAGTCTTCTCTCCCATTGTTTCCCCTTGCCTGGCGGTATGCATCCCCGAAACCATTCACAGCTTTTCCAATCGTTTCCTGTATTGTCTGATTCAGCCTGCGAAAATCTCCGGAATCCACCGCGCCCTGCACAGTTCTCCTGATATCCTCGCCGAATCTTTCAAAATCCCAACCATTTCTCATTTTTACTGCTCCTTTTTCTGATGATGCCAAAACGGCAAATTTTCTTATTTTGCCGTAACTTTATTGTTCCTCTATTATAGCGGAAAAACGATGCCTTGTTAATACTAATAATCGAAAAGAGCACAGAAAAATCGTCTTTTCTGCGCCCATCTCTTCAATAATCTGATACATTTCATCCAGGATGCCATCCTCACCTACCAATCAGCGAATAATCCATACAGATTGGATAACCTTTTTCTCTTTGATTTACAAGTACAGCATCGATCTCGTAAAGATTCCTTAAATTCTCCCGGCAAATGACATCCTCCGGAGTTCCCTCGAACAAAACCTCCCCGTTTTTCAGCCCTACGATATGATCTCCAAATTTTGCCGCATGGTTCAGCTCGTGTATAACTACCACGATCGTCACCTCTTCTTCCTGATTTAGCTTTTTTAAAAGTTCCAGAATCTCCAGCTGATGCGCCATATCCAGATACGTTGTGGGCTCATCAAGCAAAAGGACCCCTGTCTTTTGAGCAAGCGCCAAAGCCAGCCACACTCTCTGCCTTTGGCCTCCGGACAATTCCTCCACCTTCCGCTCTCTAAGCTCGTACACCCCTGTCTTCTCCATGGCCCAATTTATGATTTTGTGATCTTCTCTCCCAAGTCCGGACAGTGGTTTTTGATAGGGAAACCGCCCGTATCCCACCAACTCTTTGACAAGGATCCCCTCCGGTACGACCGGACTTTGCGGCAAGACCGCCAATCTCCTTGCAATGGCTTTCTTGGTCATGCCGGCCATGTTCTTTCCTTCCAAAAAGATATCCCCTTTTTTCGCCGGCAAAATGCGCGCCATTGTCTTTAATAAAGTTGATTTTCCACATCCGTTCTGACCAATGAGCATGGTGATCCTGCCTTTTGGGATTTTTAGATTCACATCAGAGAGTATCACTCTTTCATTGTACGCTGCACATAGATTTTTTACTTCAATACTCATATCGCTCTCTACTTTCCTTTCAGCATCAAATAGATAAAATACGGCACGCCTACAATCGATACCACGATTCCAACCGGAATCTCGATCGGCGAAAAAAGTGTTCTTGCAATGACATCTGCCCCCACCAAAAGAATGGACGCGATCATTGCCGACAAGGGAAGAATGACCTTGTGTTGATTCCCGGCCAGCTTTTTTGCAAGCTGCGGCCCAAGAAGTGCAAGAAATGCAATATTACCGGCAACCGCTGTGGCGCACGCTGCCAACAAGGTGGCCAAAACCAGAAAAAAAGCCCGCTCTCTATGTACAGAAAGCCCGACACCAGACGCCAGTTCATCCCCAAGCGCAAGCACGTCCAGCACCTTTGCCCTGCATACGGCAACACCGCCCAGTACAAGCACAGGCGGTATTGTGAGCACGATATAATTCCAGCTGCTGCCCCAAAGACTTCCATTTGTCCATGTCAGCACCTGGTTGAAATCTCCTTTGCTCATGCTCAGCTGGCAAAAAGAAATGACAGCGTTTATGGCTGCATTCACCCCAATTCCGCACAAAATGAAACGAATGGCCCCTATCCCCTGTTTATAGGAAAGCGCACAGACGACCGCCAAAGATAAAAGACTTCCAAACATGGCGACTGCCGGCATCAACATGGCAGACGAAACCGGGAGAACCGAATAGTAAGCCTTTGTTCCTGCCGCGATCCAGAGCACTACCATGAGAGCGGCCCCCGCATTGATCCCCACGACCCCTGGCTCTGCCAAAGGATTTCTCGTGACTGCCTGAAGAATGCACCCGGAAATTCCAAGTGCAGATGCCACGATGACTGCAAGCACGATCCTTGGAAGCCTTGACTCATAAATGGTAAATTCCCAGAGCCGGTTTCCCTTTCCAAAAAAGGTTGCAAAAATCTCCTCCAATGTCATCTGGTAACTGCCCATAGTCAAAGATAAGCACACTGCCGCAGCCAAAAGGATACATGCTGCAAGAAAGATTTTTTTATTTTTAGACCTGCACATTTTAATTTTTCTCCTTCCTCACAAGCATTAAAAATACAGGCACTCCAATAAATGCGCAAAACAGTCCCACCGGCAGTTCATATGGCGCCATGAGCATTCTCGCCGCAATATCCGCAAACACCATCACTGCTGCCCCAAACACAAAAGACAGGGGTATCAGCGCCCTGTAGTCATTCCCCACGATTTTCCGAACAATATGGGGAACAAAAAGACCCACAAATCCTATGTTTCCTGCCACAGCCACACAGACTGCGCAGATGGGTACCACGATCATAATCGTCTGCCTTTTTACCTTTTCCGGCAGTATCCCAACGGCAAGCGCCATCTCATCTCCCATGGCAAGAAGGTTGATCTTTCCTGCAAGCAAAACGGAAACTAACATTGCCGCAGCGCCGGTGAAACTTAAAACAGCCACTGCAGGCCAGCTGCTTGTCCGAAATCCGCCCGCCACCCAAAACGCCAGTTCCTGGGACCTGTTGCCCACAAGCGCAAGGACGGATGCCATGGATAAAAAAAACATGCTCATGGCCGTGCCCGCCAAAAGGATTCTCGAAAAATTCTGATTGGATGCCCGGTGCATAGAGAAAAGCAGGATCAGGCCTCCACTTACCGCAGCGCCTGCAAGGGCCATAACAAAATTGCCATAAGCCCCTCCTGCCAAAGATGATACAGAGGAGACTGCCACTGCCAACGTGGCTCCTTGCGTCACCCCCAGGACTGAGGGCTCAGCAATGGGATTTCGTAAAATCCCCTGCATCAAAGCCCCGCCAATGGCGAGCATTCCTCCCACCAGAACGCTTAAAAGCATCCTCGGAAGGCGGACATCCCTAACAAGCTGATCGTCCAGACTTCCCTCAAACCCAAAGATACCATGAAAAACCTGCTGTATGGACAATTCCTTTGCGCCAAGCATGACAGAAAGCATCATTCCAGCAAGCAGCACAAGAATCCCCACTGCCGCAAGTATTGCAACTTTTCTTTTCATTCTCTATTTCTCCATAAGGTCCAAGAACTCTTCCACAAACTTCTGCTTTCCGATACAGCTGTAACCCATATTGAAGTACGGGCTCGAAGGCATTTTCACTACATTTCCCTCCTGCACTGCCCTCATGCTTTTGAACACTGCATTGTCAAAAAGGCTCTCTGTATCCTCCTTGGTTCCCACCACAAAGATGTAATCTGCATCCAACTTGGCCAATCCTTCATAGGAAATGACCGGAAGGCTTATATTATCCTGTTTTGGAAGATCCGCAGGCTTTTTCAGCCCCATATCCTCAAACATCACGCCGCCAATCCCGGCTGCGTCAAATACATAGAGCTGTCCGCCGCTTGCAAGCAGCGGAAGATACGTGGTTTCCTGCCCGTATTGACTGCGGATTTCCTCTCCTTTTTCTTCTGCCACTTTCTGATATTCTTTCAGCCATGCATCGACCTTGTCTTCTTTTTTAAACATTCTTCCGATTTTTCTCATATCTTCACGCCAATCAATCTGCTCAAGCTCGATCATAACTGTCGGAGCCACGTCTTTTAACTGCTCGTACATTTTTTCCTGAACATTGGAAATAAGGATCAAATCCGGTTCCAGCTCCAGTATGCCTTCCACATCCATTGTGTCCTGCATGCTGTATCCCAAAATTTTTGCGCCTTTCAATGTTTCCTCCAGATAAGACGGAAATTTTGTGTAATCATAGGCATCCGAGTTTGCCGTGCCCACAACCTGATAACCAAGAACAGAAAGAATATCGCTGTTTCCGCTTAAATCCACGATCCTCTCAGGATTTTTGGGGATCTCCACCTCCCCTTTTGCATCTGTCACTTTTATAGTCTCTGTTTTTGCGTCTCCGCCTGTATTCTCTTGGTTTCTGCAGCCAGCAAGAACAGCAGTACCAAGTATCAAGATTGCGAATAATACTTTCATCTTTGTCCGCATATTTTAAATCCTCCTTTGTCCGGTTCAAAAGTTAGGTCTATCTAACCGACTGCAAGAGCATATCATCACTTCACTTCTGTTGCAAGAAAATTATCTTTAATGATTATTTTATCATCCTATTGCATTATTTATTCTTCTTTTTTATACTGTTTTCAGGAAACAAATCATGTAAAACTCAACAGTCAACAGAAAGGTGTGAAAACATGCATACATGTGCCAACTCCCCCGAAGAATTCCGGGAACAATTTCTATGTCAAATGGAGTTTCTTCCGGAAACTTTCAAACACTATACTCTCTATCATTGCAGGCAAAGACCGGAACAAGGATATGTCCGTCTGTACCAAAATCCCGGGAAATATGATTTTGGAATCGGTGATTATACCATACACAAAGATTTTTCCATCTGTTTTTCCACCTCCTTGAAACTTCTTCGAATCGGTCTTGTGTATGACGGCACCACCAGCTTTGATATCCCCTCCTTTGCCGCCTCCTCCTTTGAGCCCTCCTCCTTCCTGACCCTTGAGGCAAATGTAAAGGGCATCCAGCGCTGGAAGATTGGACAACACTTTCACGGTGCAGAGCTAACGCTCTATCCAGCCTTTTTTGAAGAGCTGGCCGGACGTTTTCAAAATTTTGATCTGGAAAAATATTTTCTTTTAAATCACACATACCGCCATCTTCCGGCTGGGATCCTGCCTGCCATCCACAGGCTTATCCGGTTTGATGCATCGGATTCTTTAAATCCATTTCATCTGGAATCCGCAATTTTAGACTGTCTTGGCTCAATCGCACAGTGTCAAACGGCAGATGGAAACAACGCTTTTTCCGTACAGATTGATTACGGCGGAGTTGCCATCGGAAATGACCGCTACATCCGGTTCTCCAGCGACGATTTTCGAATAATTCAGAAAATCCACGACTATCTTTCCAAATGCTACAAGGAACCTCCCACGATCGACGCGCTCAGCCGGGATTTTCTTATCAGCCCGCAAAAACTAAAGGCCGGTTTCCCTTATTATTTCCATATGACGATCGGAGAATACATCTCTTCCCTGCGGATGAGCACTGCCGCCACTTTGCTTTGCACTACGGAAAAATCTGTACAGGAAATTGCCAAAGAAGTGGGATACACATATGCATCTAACTTTGCCAGACGGTTCCAGAACACTTACCACTGTACGCCATTAAAATACCGGATGCGCGAGAAAAAGCGGAGCGGAAAGGAGACATGATCGTATGAAGATCATATTTTTGGACATTGACGGTGTGCTGAATTTTAACGGATGCCGCGAACGCATTGACACGATTTATTTTGTGAATGATAAAAAACTGCGTCTTCTGAAATGGATCGTGGGCAGGACAAATGCCCGCCTTGTACTTTCCTCCACCTGGCGCCTCGGCTGGTTTGACAGAGACAAGGGACTGGAAAACGAGGAAGTATTGATATTTAACCGGCTGGAAGAAAAATTCAAAGAATACGGGCTCTCCTTTCTCTCCAAAACCCCTGTATCAGAAAGCGGCTGCCGCGGCCATGAAATCCGTGCCTGGCTATATGGCTGGGAAGGAGAACCCATTGAGTCTTTCGTCATTTTAGATGACAATTGTGATATGGAGCCGTACAAAGGGCATCTGGTACAGACTTCTTTTTGGCACGGACTGCGCATCCGGGATGCCTTGCGGGCAGTACGGATGTTAGCCTCCTGATTTGTGCTATTTCCACAATTTTTCTTTCCTATTTTACCATTATATGGTAAAATACACATAACTTTAAACCAACTGTTTTTAAGGAGGTGTCTTTTATGATCACATTATTTAACCGCAAACAACTTTTGAGCACATACCAGATGGAAGAACAGGCAAACGTGCGGGATATCCTCTCACAGAACAATGTGGACTATCATGTACATATTGTAAACAGAAAAAGTCCTTCTCCTATGGATGCCGGATCGCGTATTACAGGCACTTTCGGAGAAAACCTGTCACTGGGGCATGAATACATCATCTATGTCAAAAAAACAGATTATGACAAAGCAATGCATATTCTCAAACAAAGTGGACGGTCTTAAAAACAGTGTTTCACAATTTAGAAAGGAAAGAATTTATGAAAAAGAATCGACACACTCAAAAGTACCTGAAAAAAGCAACAGCCGCCGCAGTTCTGGCAGGAGCTGTCACGATCACTGCTTGTCCGTCTGCAATATATGCAGCAGCGCCTGCATACAGCAATGATGCATCTGAACTTGCAGATATAACAAAAGAGACCGCTCAACAGCTTGAATCCTACGCAAACCCTGTCGTACAGGAATACACGGCTGATGCATCCAATAAAATGTGGACTATGACTTCCTCCACCCGTCTGGTGATTCTTGCAAACCAGGAGAATACGGAAAATGAGCGTCTGGCTGAGGTGGTAAAACTTGTGAACTCTGAGTTTATGGAAAAAGAGATTGTCTCATCCTCTCCGTTTGCCATGGTATACGGAAAAGAAAATGATGCCGCTCCTCCTGATATTCTGATCACTGTGGACAAAGAAAATCCTATCTGCGAGGAATCGGACAGCGAGGAGGCTTACCGCATTGATATTGATGAAAACGGTGTCCGCCTTGTGGGGGCAAGCGAAAATGCCGTGATGTATGGACTTCGCACGATCCAGAATATGATGGTCACAAATAATGGCCTTGTATACGGAACTATCATCGATTACCCGGACATGCCTGAAAGGCGTCTCCATGTGGACTGCGCAAGGAAATATATTTCCAAGGACTGGTTTATCCGCCAGATCCGTGAAATGTCTTATCTGAAAATGAATACACTTCAGATGCACTTCTCCGAAAACCTTGGATTCCGCATTGAGTGCGAGACAGATCCCCAAATCGTGTCCAAGGACGGATATCTTACAAAGGATGAGGTAAGAGAAATCCTTGCAGAGGCAAAAAAATACGGCATCAAGGTAATCCCTTCCTTTGACACCCCTGGACATGTGGATCAGATTTTGAAAGCGCATCCGGAATACGGACAGATCAGCAATACCGGATCACATTACAAATCCGGTCTGGACATTACAAACCCTGAGGCTGTCGCATATATCCGCAGTCTCTATGAAGAATACATGGAGCTTTTTGAAGGGTGTACGGACTTCCACATCGGCGGTGACGAATATATGGAATTTGACCGCGCTCCATTTACAACACAGTACAAGAGCGTCCTCAATGAGTATGCAAAAGAAACATTAGGCGATGGCTATATCTGGAAGGATGCGATGGCAAACTATATCAACGAGATGGCCGAATTTGTTCACGATCACGGATTTACTCCAAGAGTCTTCAATGACGGTCTCTACTATGGTGAAAATGACTGGGAGGGGCCGCAGAAGATCAAAATGCACGACTATATCGGCGTTGATTTCTGGTCTCAGATGACATGGAACCCAAGCATCGCCAGACTTAAAACATTCATAGACAAAGGCCATGACACCATCTACAATTTTAACTCCAGTTTCTTCTATTATGTCTTGAGAAACGATAAGCCGACAGATGGCCGCCCGCAAAATTCTTTTGACGTAAAAGATCAGGACAAAAATATTTACGAAAACTGGACACCTGGAAACTTCCCGTCCAACCCGGTTTCCGACGATTCTTCCTTTATCAAAGGTGCATCTATGGGAATTTGGTGCGACAACCCGAACATTGTCACCGAGGATGTCATCACGGAAGATATTGCAGACGAACTTCGTTCTCTGGCATCCAAATCCTGGAATACTGACAGCAATTCTGTCATTGATTTCCAAGATTTCCAGGCAAACTATAAGAAACTTGGAAACGTTGCAGGCTTTGAAAAAGGCTCCGCTTTGCCGGATCCAGGAGAAATTCTGGCCGCGGAAAGTCTAGGGAAAGTAACGCTGCGATATGTCAGCGACACCGGAAAGGTCCTGAAAGACGATGTTGTAAAATATGGTACGATCGGTGAAAATTATAGTTTTGAGGCCGAAGATATCTATGGATACAAGCTCATTTCCGAGGACAGCGTAAGCGGAACTTATGAAAAAGAAGGAGATACTTTTACCTTTGTCTACACACTGAACGTGGATAAGAGTGAACTGAAGAAAGAACTTGACGCTGTTCTGCCGGAAGATTCCTATATTAAAGAAACCTATGCGGATTATAAAGAAACAGTGGAAACTGCGAAAGAAGTTGCAGAACGTGAAGACAGTGAACAAACCGAAGTCGATGCAGCGCTGAAAGCTTTGCAGGATGCAAAAGCAAAAGCCGTTCCTCTCTCCCGCTTTGCCCTCTATGTGGAAACCCAGTATCCTCTTGAAGATGACGGATATGTTTCCGGATACACAGAGTACAAGCAGGCTGTGGCTGATTCAAAAGAAATACTCTACAATACAGCCTCTACAGACGAAATGTTCCAGGCTGCTTTCGATGCCATCCAGGCAGCAAAAGGCCAGCTGATGAAACCGGACGGCAATACCCCTTCTGTGTCAGCAAGTCTTGGCTACTACACAACTTATGTATATACGAACATGCTGGACGGAAATCTTTCTTCCAAATGCTGGTTCAACGGCAATCAGGCTACGGGAGATGACATTACCTTCACCTTCCCTCAAACAGTCAACATGTCCAAGATCCAGATCAGCCAGCCTTCTGATGTGGGCAACGATGTGATCGACAGCGCGGATATACAAATATCCACGGACGGCGAGGAATGGACAACGGTTGGAACAATGGACTCCGGTTCTTTGGATACAACGGTTGAGTTCACCACCACACCTGTAAAATATGCGCGCATCCTTCTGACTGCTGACAAAAAGAATTGGTATCAGATTTCCGAAGTCCAGTTCACCTATGAACAAATTCCTGAAGATCATACACTGCGCGATCTGATCGAGACAGCAGAAGGCATAGATATGGCCGGAAAAGATTCCTCTGCAGTCAGCGCATTTGTGGATGTACTGATCGAAGCCCAGAAAGCTTACGCATCCCACGCTCAGGATACAGGAGAGTTGGAAATGCGCCTTCAGGCTGCCATGGATGCCCTGGATTCCACCGAACAACAAAAACTTTCCACAAGTGTTTTGGAGTACGCCCTGAAACTTGCACAGACGGCAGACACAACAGGGGTCGTGACATCCGTCGCAGAAAAATTTGAGGCATTAAAAGCACAGGCGGAAGATATTCTCCTTCGCGTACAGCAAGGCGATAAGAGCGTCACACAGGAAATGATCGATGAGACATGGCAAGAACTTGTTAAGACCATGCAGTATTTCTCCTTCAAACAAGGCGATAAGACGGATCTGTCAAAAGTGATCGCTCTGGCAGAGAGCCTTGATCTTTCCTTGTATTTGGCAGAGGGACAGGATGCATTTGAAAAGGCCCTGAATGATGCGATCATTGTAAGAGACAGCGGCGATGCAATGCAGGAGGACGTCAATGCATCATGGAAAGCTCTTTTACAGGCCATGAGTGATCTGAGACTGAAACCAAACAAAGACGCACTGAAGGTTTTGATCGCATCCGCGCAAAACTTAAGCCTTGAAAATGCCAAAAAAGAGGACGCCCTCGCATTCCGCACTGCTCTTGCAAATGCGCAGAGTGTATATGCAGACGAGGAGGCCAAAAAAGAGGAAGTCAATCTTGCATCCAGTGAACTCGAGTCCGCGATCAGCCGTATTTTGGCGTCTGCCAAGACACCACAGACTACAACTTCTGATCCGGCAAAACTTGTCTCTGCACAAGGATCCAATACACAAAAAAATGCAGCAGACACGTCCACGGTAAAAAGCGCGAAGACAGGTGACACAACAACTGTTGCCGGAATGGCCGCTTTGGCTGCTGTGGCAGGAGGCTTAGCTGCCGCAACAATCAAAAAACGTAAAAAATACGAAAACTAAACTCTAAAATGCCCCTGCCGGATGCTCAAAACATCCCGCAGGGGCATTTTCTGTTACAAGGTCACAGACACATACTGCAAAAGCCACACCTTTTCCTCATCTGCCAAATCTTTTGCAATCAATGCTGTTCTTGCAACAAAACTTGGGATGTAGTATAGTATATTAAAATTCATCATTCAACAAACACACTGTATTGACAATACGGTAAAAATTCATCCGGACCGCAATGAAACGGTGAGATTTTTATTGCCACAAGGAAGTGCAATAGAAGTCTCCTTTTTATTGTACACACCATATCAAGGAGTACGTCACAGACCAAAACCTGCACTATTCCAGAGCGGGAATTCGTGTTCTTGTTTTGCCTATATGGAGACACAAAAAATAACAAACTAAGGAGTGACTATTATGAAATTAACAATGTCAAAAGAAGTGGATTTAGGACGTGAACCTGTCAGACATCTTTTGTTCATTCTGGCTGTTCCGGCCATTACCTCTCAGCTGGTCAATGCCCTTTACAATATGGTAGACCGCATGTATATCGGGCACATTCCCGAAATCGGCGCCTCCGCATTGACTGGGGTTGGAGTCTGTTTTCCATTGATCATGATCATCTCTGCTTTTGCCTATCTGCTCGGGATGGGCGGAGCGCCAAGAGCAAGCATTCTCATGGGTAAACAGGACAATACAGGTGCAGAAAAAATTATGGGAAACTGTTTTTTTGCATTGATCATTGTATCAATTATATTGACTGTTCTTGTGCTGATTTTTAAACGTCCTCTTCTGATGCTTTTTGGTGCCAGCGAAAATACGATTGGCTATGCCGAAAGCTACATGAGCATTTATGCGATCGGAACGATTTTTGTGCAGCTAACTCTTGGACTGAACTCTTTTATTTCCGCTCAGGGATTCTCAAAGATCAGCATGTTTACTGTCATCATCGGGGCAGTGACCAACATCATCCTTGACCCTATATTCATTTTTGGTTTTCATATGGGCGTACAAGGCGCCGCACTTGCCACTATCCTGTCACAGGCACTCAGCGCAGTATGGGCAATCTGGTTTTTGACAGGGAAATCGACAACTTTGAAACTTCGCAAAGAAAATATGAAAATTGTACCAAAGGTATTGTTTCCTTGTATTGGACTTGGAGTTGCACCATTCGTAATGCAGGCAACAGAAAGTGTGCTGGTTCTGTGTTTCAATTCTTCTTTATTGAAATACGGCGGAGATTTGGCTGTAGGTGCCATGACCATTCTTTCCAGCGTCATGCAGTTTGCAATGCTTCCTCTTCAGGGCCTCACTCAGGGGGGACAGCCGATCATCAGCTACAATTACGGTGCAAACAATACATCCAGGGTAAAACAGGCGTTTAAATTGCAGACTATCTCCTGTTTTGCATATTCCACTGTACTTTGGCTCTTGGTGGAATTTTTCCCAAGTATATTTATCGCAATTTTCACAAATGATCCTCAGCTTGCCAGTCTTGCAAAATGGGCCATCCGCATTTATATGGCATCTGTATTGCTGATGGGTCTTCAAATTTCCTGCCAGCAGACATTCATTGCATTTGGAAACTCAAAGGTATCTGCATTTCTGGCTATCTTCAGAAAGATACTGGTATTGATCCCGCTCATCTACCTGCTCCCTGTTCTTATAAAAGACAATGTGCAGGCCGTTTTCCTTGCGGAACCAATTGCAGATTTTATTGCTGTACTGACAACTGTGACTTTGTTCTTCATTCAATTTAAAAAACTGATCAAAATTATGAACAGCAGAAACTAGTTCTCATTTTAAAAAACTGATAAAGCTGCCGTGCTTTTTCACGACAGCTTTTGCTTTTCTATATTGCATTTTTTACAACAACCATTCTGTTTTTCCTTGCAAGGGCTATGGCAACATGGCAAAATTCAGTGACCGCGCATATCTTATCGGCCAGCGTGATGATCCATGCCTCCTTATTCCTTGGAACCGGCCCTAAGGGGAACATATGAGTACGTATTGCATCCAGCTCCCTGTCACTGATCTGAAACATTCGAACACTGTTTTCTGCAGCAGCTTTTGGATGGTATAATACCTGATGCTCCCCGGTAGGTGTCTTTTCTCGAAAATCATATGGGCAAAAATCATGAAGAAGTCCTGCTCTTGCAGCAGCTTTTTTATCACAGTGAAATTTTTTCGCCAGCAGCCATGACAAATAGGAAACATTGATGCTGTGCATCAACCTGCTCGTATTGTGATGATGCTCATAATTGTCCAGCGATAAAAACTCCTTATCTGAAAGAATATGCCACACTTCTTCCAGGTACTCTCTCGGCACTTCTTCTGATGCCTGAATGTCCATCGGCAATCACCTGCTTTCTTTCTTGATATTTTTATTATGTCCCGTTTATATAAAAACACAAGACCTTTCCCAATAATTTAATAACTTAATAAGAAAGAAATAAGGACTTTTTTCTTAGCATCTTGTCATAATATTGATGATCGTCTCATCCGTTCCTCTCATTCCCTGACTTGCCAATTCTCCGATATTACGGATCGTATTTTCTACCCCCTTCTCTACAATCCCATCTCCGCCGTAAAACTCCTTGCCTCTCTTTTGCATTTGTAAGCCCAAAAGTCCGGCCTCCACGGCAGATGCAATCTTTGCTGCACAGCTTGCTTTTGCGCCATCACAGATCACACCGGAGTTGATCGCAACTGCATTGACAATGACATGTGAAATTTCCATCTTGCGCCCTCCATATAAGTAGCAGATACCTGCACCTGCACCGCAGCCTGCGCTGATAGCTCCACAGTAAGCAGAAAGACGGCCAATTCCTGTCTTTAAATGGATTGTGATCAAATTTGAGACCACCAATGCTCTGAGCATCATTTCTCTTGAAACCTTCAGTTCCTCTGCATAGACAATAACCGGCAATGAAGCAGTCATTCCCTGGTTCCCGCTTCCGGAATTGATCACAACCGGCAGCTCACATCCATTCATACGCGCATCCGATCCTGCTGCGGCCATGGCCTTCGCGCGGTTATGCACACTGTCGCCGTAAGCTTCCATCAAAGTGCATCCAATGGCCGCACCCCACTTTCCTGTCATTCCTTCTTTTGCAATTGCCTTATTGCAGGAAATCTGGCGCTCCAAAACTTCTTCCACATCTTTGATATCCACACAATCTGCAAATTCAATAATGTTTTCCACATTCAACAGATCATGATTTGTAGATTGTATTGGCTGCTGCTCCGTATAGTCCTTCTCACTGAGCACTTCCCCATCTCTCATCAGACGGATCACATTCGTGTGATATCCTGAAATCTGCACATATCCTGTGTGTCCGCCGGCTAAGGTGCGGATCTGGATGTCAAACACATATCCACTGTCCGATTCCTTTACTGTGATCGGAATATTCTCCATCATTTCCTTCATCTCTTCCTTTTGAGACTCTGTAACATCCGCGAGAATCTCCAGTTCCTTTTCAGGCTTTGCTGCCACGATACCGGCGCACACAGCTGCCTTTATCCCCCGCAGCCCTCCGGTACACGGCACAACCACGCTTTTTACATTTTTGATGATATTTTTGCTCACCAAAACCTCGATGGACTCCGGTTTTGACCCGAGCGCCCGGGATGCCAGCGCTGCCGCATATGCCACTGCAATCGGTTCTGTGCACCCCATTGCCATAACCAATTCCTCTTTTAGTATTTTTACATACTCTTCATAAATTGCACGTTCCATATCTTCTCCTCTTGTACTATAAAAAATTTCCTACTATATTTTATCAAGTTATGGACAAACGTGCTACCTGTGACAGAAATATTTTTTATTTTACCTTAGATTATGACCGCAAAGTAATGGATTGATAACTGTCTTGACTTATTCCAAAATTATACCAAAACTCTTTTATTACATGATCCCGCTTAAACGATGCAAATATACTTTTTCTGCTTAATGATGCTTTTAAACTTCTTCTGTAACGCTCAGCATCCGGATATTGTTTATGTTTTCCAATATTTTATAGTTTGATGAAACAATATATTGAAAATGTTATACCTATTATCATATTTCATTTTAAAAAAACACAAAAAACCTCCCAGAGAACGGATTCTCTGAGAGGTTTGTAAATCTTTTTTTAATTGTACGTTGAACAAACGTCCGATTAACGTTTGGAGAACTGCGGTGCTCTTCTCGCTGCTTTGAGACCGTATTTCTTTCTCTCTTTCATTCTTGGATCACGAGTCAGGTATCCTGCTTTTTTGAGGACCGGTCTGTACTCCGGATCAGCCTGAAGTAATGCTCTTGCGATTCCGTGACGGATTGCTCCAGCCTGTCCTGTGTATCCACCACCGTGAACATTTACAAGTACATCGAATTTATCAGCTGTCTCTGTAGCAACGAGCGGCTGACGAACGATAACTTTCAATGTTTCAAGTCCAAGATACTCGTCAATGTTTCTTTTATTTATTGTAATATTACCTGTTCCAGGTACCAGATATACTCTTGCGATAGATTTTTTTCTTCTTCCTGTTCCGTAGAATTTTGCTTTAGCCACTGTGATTTCCTCCTCTCAACCTTATACTTAGAATGTCAATACTTCTGGTTTCTGAGCTGCATGGTTGTGCTCTGGTCCAGCGTATACATGAAGTTTCTTAATCATTGCTCTTCCCAAAGGTCCTTTTGGAAGCATGCCTTTCACTGCAAGCTCGATCACTTTCTCAGGTTTCTTAGCCATCATCTCTCTCAATGTTGTCTCTTTCATTCCTCCAACATAATCGGAGTGATTGTAATAAACTTTCTGATCAAGTTTCTTTCCTGTCACTGCGATCTTTTCTGCATTTACAACGATTACGTAATCACCTGTGTCAACATGTGGTGTAAATTCCGGTTTATTTTTTCCTCTTAAAACTTTTGCAATTTCAGACGTAAGGCGTCCTAATGTCTGGCCTTGCGCATCAACTACATACCATTTCTTTTCAATCTTATCTGGATTAGCCATGTAAGTTTTCATTGGTTGACCTCCTACTATTCATTTCACTATCCTAAATATTTGCTTGGTTATTATATTGAAATCAGTTTCCTCCGGGGCTTTGGCGAAACTGTTTCTGTTTATGTCATACTGTTTAATTATATTCGCCACACCCTCTGCTGTCAACCTATTTCATTACATTTCTGCTATATTTTTCTTTTGTTTTCCCACAGGCTATGGCAGATGTAAAGCACACGCTGTGCTTTTTGTTTCCGTATTCCTAATGGATTTGGAAAATACTGTGCACGCGTGTGCTTTTCTCATCTTTTTCTTATTTCATTTTTGCAGTGGAGAGTATATCCTCTATTTTCTTTTTCTCCATGCTGCAAAGGCGGCGGCTGCTGCCGCAAGTGCAACTGCCGCTGCGGTGCCTGTTGTCTTATCTCCTGTCTTTGCAGATTTTTCTGAAGTTTGCTTCGGATCTTTTGTTCCGGTTTGTCCTTCTTTTATGCCGGCTTCTTTATCGCTGTTTTCCGCTGTTTCCGGAATCTTTGCATTGGCAACGTTCGTATCTTTTACAGGTGTCAGTTTTGCGATAGCTGTTTCCAGGGCATCACAGGATGCATTTACAGTGTCCTGCACCGCTTTCTCATCCGCAAGCACACCCTTTGCTTCTGCAAGTGCCGCACGCATAGTTTCAAAGCTTTCGGCCTCATAGTCTGCTGCTTCGAAACCTTCCGCCTGGATCACAAGCCCTTCCAGCACATCCTTGTCTGGCTTCAGCTGCATGTTGGCCATTGCCAGCAGCAGGTTTTTCCATGCTATGTTTACATCATCCTGCATTGCATCTTTGTCATTATTTACCTTTCTTGCCTCATCAAGAGCTGACACAAATGCATCTTTTTCATTGCCGTCAAGATAGGACTCTATTTTTGCCTCCATTGTTTCTGCAAGCGCGATCACTTTCGCAAGATCTGTCTTATCCCCCTGTTTGAAGGAGAGATACTGCATGATCTCAATCAGTTCCTTCCAGCTCTCATCGATCATCTCCTGATCAATAGTTTTATCTCCGGCCTTTGCTTTCGCATAGATATCCTCCGCGTTTGCAAGTGCTGTCTCAAATTTTTCCGCTACAGATCCTACAACATTTTCTATATCTGCTGTCTTTGCAAGCTCAATTGCATATTCCAGGACATCTGTGGACAGCTGTTCTGTTTCCTCATCACCGCCCTCATAACCCTCATTTGGCAGCACTACTTTGTATTCGTCCATGGATGCCTCGATCTCATCGGTTGTAACCGGTTTGAATGTATAAGTGTATTCGTATGTATGATCTGCTGTATTCTGGTATTTTTCAAACGGTTTTGCTCCCCAGGAGTTGTCTCCGCCGACACCCATCTGGCGCTGGTTCAGTCTCAAAATAACATTGTCTTTGTCTTCCAGCTGATAGGAGTGGAGCGCATTGCTTAAATCCTCAGCAGTATAATAAAGGGCGCTAAACTCGATCGGTGTGTCTGTCTCTGCTTTTGCGAGCAGTCCTACACCGTCATCATTTGTAATGCTCACCCATCTTGTATCCGTTCTGTTTCCCGTCTCCTGCGGTTTGATGTAGTCTACAAAGAAATCCTCCACGTCTTTTTTGTATACACCTACTTCGTAGCCGCTCTGACGGTCGATATAGTTTTCGTCCGGACCCTTTCCGTACCATGTTACATGCGAAAACTCTTTTGGAAGTGTCAGTGTATTTCCAACTACAGGAATCATTGGAAGATCTTCTCCTGGATTGAGTGTACTTGTCACTTTTACATCTCCGGTTCCGTAAACACTGAATTTCTGCTCGTATCCGGATTCATTTGTCGTCGGAAGTGTGGATTTCACAGTAAACGTCACCATATTGTTTCCGGATTTTTCTACATTGACAGACTCTACTTTCCGGTCTGCCCCTGCGTGTCTCCATGTGTCAAGCTCCAGCCCGGAGTAGAATCCAAGGTCACTGTCTGTAGGCGCCCTCCAGAAATCCGGAGCCGGTCCTTTTTCCAGAAGAGCTTTTCCTTCATATATAAAAGAATCGATCGTACCTGTCTTCTTGTTGAATTCTAATGTAAAGTCTTTTTCTTTTCCGGATACCGTAACAGTATCGTCCGTCTCAACGGTTTCAATCTCCGGAATCTCTTTTGCATCGGTCTCTCCTACTGACGGTACGTCAAATGGAACTTTGATCTGTCCGTGGGCAACTTCGTGTCCTGCTTTTGCCCAGGAAGTGTCTTCTTTCAGATTAAAGCTGATATTCACAAAATACTCAGCTCCTGCTTTTAACTCCGGTTTCTCAAATGGCACATTAAGGATCTTCTTGCCATAAGATTTAATTTCGCTGAGGGAATCGTCTACCGGTGCCACATCAAGATCATCTGCTGTGAAGTCTCCGCTCTGGATCACCTGGCCGTCCTCTAAAAGCTCCCAGGATGCGTTAAATGCATTCAGGTTTGTGAAGAGATATTTGTTCTCCAGCTCGATTTTCCCATTCAGGATATCATAATCGTGGATTCCGATGTTCTGGTAAATATATTTTACCTGCTCAAGTTCCGGCTGTACGGTCCTGTCCGCAGAAATCAGTCCGTTCGCACAGAAGTTTTTGTTGTTTGGATTGCCTTCTGGAATATCCTGCCAGTCTCCTCCAAAACTAAAGTAGGTATCCTTCTCATAAGTCTTATCCGCAGTCTCGTCAAAATCCAGCCACAAAAGTGTATTGTTGTCTGCTTCTCTGTCTTTGTTATTGAGTTCTTCTTTTGACAGGGCTCTATCGTAGATTCTTACGTTGTCGATCACGCCTTTGAATGTTGCAGGAACATTCGGATTTTGGGCATCAAATGTTACATCTGCACCAATGCCGACCTTATTCGGTCCGCCTACCACGCCGACCTCATCTGTTGCACTTGCCACTTCCTCGCCGTCCAGATAGAGTTTTAAGTTTGTTCCATCGTAAGTACCTGCAATGTGATGCCATTTTCCACCCCAGTCATCCGGTGTGTCAAATTGTGCGGATACTTTTGTATATACGCCGTTACTGTCATCGTAATCCTGGTTGTAAATATAGAATTCCAGCACATCTTTTTCTCCGTCTACAAGACGTTTCAGTCCGTAAGACTCTGTGCAGGACCATTCATCGTTTCCTTTTGTGATGATCGGAGCCGTCTGGTTGTAGTCCTCCGGTTTGACCTGTCCGGAACCATCGTTTTCCCTTGTGGCTGCCTCGTATGTATCCGGTTTTACCATCGCCTCCAGCGTAAATGGCGTTCTCCCGGATATATGCAAAGATTTGTCATTGTAAACCTCTGCGTACCCATCCATTCCTTTTCCCTGTGCGCCCTCTACAAGGTCACCTTTTAATTTCACCGGAATGTTTGTTTTTCCTTCATCTGTCAACATCTTGTCCGTCGGAGTAGCCACCTCGATCGTCTGATCCACCCAGTCCCAGATAAATCCGCCCTGAAGATTTGGATATTTTTCATACATTTCCCAGTATTCGTCCAGGTTTCCGATTCCATTTCCCATTGCATGTGCGTATTCACACTGGAAAGATGGTTTCGTTCCGTATACACCCCACCAGCCCATTGGATTGATCGTCTTATCCAACACATCCGGCTGATCCACTCTTCTATACATTCTTGACCAAACATCCACTTCCGGAATATCACGGTCCCCCTCATAATGTACGAATCTGGTCGGATCCAGCTCTTTACACAGTTTTCCAAGTTCCGCCCACGTAGCTCCGTTGTAACTCTCATTTCCAAGTGACCAGGAAATAATACATGGATGCACCTTACTTCTTTCAATCGTTGTCCTCATTCGGTCCTTGCAGGCACTGATCCATTGTTCATCACTCTGCGGAATGTAGTCGTTGAGCCCATGGGATTCAATATTTGCCTCATCGATCATATAAAGTCCATACTCGTCACAAAGCTCATACCATCTTGGCTCGTTTGGATAATGAGAGTTTCGCACTGCATTGATGTTGTACTGTTTCATAAGCTCAATATCTTTGATCATGCTCTCCTCAGAAATATGGCGCCCGGTCCCCGGATTCGTCTCATGGCGGTTCACACCCTTCAGCATGATCGGCGCGCCGTTTATCAAAATCTGGGATGTGTTCGTCCCCTTTCGCACGATCTCCACCTCCCGGAAACCAACATGGCATCCTGCAGTCTCGACAATATTTCCGTCTGCATCTTCCAAAATAGTCACAAGTTCATAGAGGTTTGGGGCCTCCGCAGACCATAGGAGAGGAGCTTTCACATCCTCTGCAAATGCCACATGCGCCTGCCCGTATCCGTCATCACTCTTTTCAAAAACAAGATCAGTCGTCTCTTTTTCCAGGACCTCATTCCCGTCCTTGTCATAAAGAATATGCCTTACACGGTACCCCTTTGTGTCCGCATTTTCATCATAGTTTCTCAGCGTTATCTCCACGTTGAGCGTGGCATCTTTGTAGGATTCATCCAGGTCCGTTGTATAATGGAAATCAAAAATGGATGCCTGTTTATCCTTTGCATACAGGAAAACATCGCGGAAAATCCCGCTTAACCGGATAAAATCCTGATCCTCGAGATAACTGCCGTCCGACCATCTGTACACCTGGACTGCAATTGTGTTCTCCTCCCCCGGAGCATTCAGGTATTTACTGATATCAAACTCATCCTGTGTATAGCTGTCTTCACTGTATCCAACTTTCTGCCCGTTCACCCATACATAAAATGCAGATTCCACTCCCTGGAAGGAGACAAAAATTTCTTTTCCGTCCCAATTTTTCGGGGTTGTAAACGTACGTTTATAGTGGCCAACCGGATTGTAGACTGTCGGCGCCACTCCTCTTGGGCTGTCCTCCGGAAGACCATAGTTGGCCCTTGGATCCTCCACTCCTTCCCACGGAAGCCGCGTATCTGTATATTTCGGATGGTCATACCCTTCCGTCTGCCAGTTTGACGGCACTTTGATGTCATCCCATCCGCTTACATCGTAACCGTCTTTGAAAAACTCCATATTCCTTTCATGCGGAGAATCCACAAGCTTGAACTTCCAGTCGCCGTTTAAAGAATAATAGAATGGAGAAGTTTCTTTTTCCTTTCTCAGTTCCGGATCTTTCACGTTCTCAAGTTTGTCAAATCCGATAAAACTTGTATGGGCATCTTCTCTGTTCACTTCAAATTTTCCGTTCTGGTCAAACCACTCTTCTCCTTTGAAAATATCTGCGTCATTGTTTGTGACGCCTTGTCCGTCATTTGCTGCTGCAGGCACTGCTGAAACGACCAGCCCGGCGGCCAGCGCGGCGGCTAACAATGGTTTACGCTTTTTCATTATTCCTCACTCCAATTTTCATAATTTTCCTTCTTACATACCTTTTACCGATCGATCAGTTTATGATTTATACAATGTTATTATATCCATCTCCCAAATTTAAGTAAAGTCATTTCACTATACATAAGATATTTTTCACATTTTAGCTATTTATTTATTTTATTTTTTGTTCATTTATTACAAATATATTTCGCTTTTTTCTGTTTTATTTTTATATCTGTTATTTACATTATCTTTACAAAACCGTATACTATAATAGATAGTTTTTCGTGAGATCAACGAAATCTTTATCCATTAAACTTGAGAGGAGATATACTTATGTGGGCTTATGAAAACACGTTTTATCAAATATATCCAATCGGATTTTGTGGAGCTCCGATATCCAATGATGGAGTCTGCATATCCAGACTAAATAAACTCAAAGAGTGGGCACCTTATCTTGAAACTCTTGGCGTCGGAGCAATCCTCCTCAATCCAGTCTTTGAATCTGACAATCATGGATACGATACAAGAGACTTCTTAAAGATCGACTGCCGACTGGGAACAAACGAAGATTTCACAGATATCTGCCGTACTTTGCATGAACACAACCTCCGCATTGTGCTGGACGGTGTCTTTAACCATGTGGGACGCGGATTCTGGGCATTCCAGGATGTTAAAGAAAAAAGATGGGATTCTCCGTATAAAGACTGGTTCCACATCAACTTTGACGGAAATAATGGTTACAATGATGGTTTCTGGTACGAAGGATGGGAAGGGCATTTTGAACTTGTCAAGCTGAACCTGCAGAATCCACAGGTTGTGGACTATCTTTTAGACTGTGTCCGTTTCTGGATAGACACCTTTGACATCGACGGACTTCGCCTCGACGTTGCCTACTGCCTGGACCGCGAATTTTTGAAACGCCTGCGAAAATTTACCCAGGAACTGAAACCAGGTTTTGCACTTATCGGGGAAGTCCTCTTTGGCGACTACAACCAGATTGTCAACGATGAAATGCTGCACAGCTGTACAAACTACGAGTGCTATAAAGGTCTTTATTCCAGTTTAAACTCCATGAATCTTTTTGAGATCGCTCACTCTTTGAACCGCCAGTTCGGACCGGAAAACTGGTGCATTTACCGCGGGAAACATCTGCTTAGTTTCGCGGATAACCACGATGTGACAAGACTTGCCAGCATTCTCACCAACAAGAAACATATTCCTCTTGCCTACGGACTTCTTTTTGGTATGCCCGGCATTCCTTGTCTTTATTATGGAAGTGAATGGGGAACGGAGGGGGAAAAAGGTGCCTTTGACGACTATGCGCTCCGTCCTTGCTTTGAAAAGCCTGCACCGAACGACCTGACCGATTTTATCCGTACCTTAATAAAAATCCGCGGGGAAAGCGATGCTCTTTGTAACGGAAACTATGTAAACATCGCTATCACGAATAAGCAGCTTGTTTTTGAGAGAAAAAGTGATTCCGAAAAAATATTCATTGCCGTTAATATAGAAGAGAATAACTTTACCATTTCAAATCCCGCTCTTACAGGAACTGCCAAAGATCTGATCTCCAAAGAAAATTTCACTCTGAATGGAGAACTTTTGCTCCCTGCATACAGTGTGCGCTATCTGAAGATGGAATAAAAAATCTTTATGCCTTTTTATATTTTTCCCCATATTGTTTATCTTTTCTTAATATCTTATCCGCTATAATACACATACAGAAAAGAACAGCACATTCCAAACAGGAGGAAAGATAAACATGAATGATTGTTATTCGAGGGTACCGGAGTTGTCATAATCACTCCTATGAAACCCAACGTGGACATCCATTATCGCAAATGGAGGAACTCATAGAATTTCAGATTCAAAACTGTACAGATGCCATCGGCGTGGCAGGTACGACCGGCGAAACTGCATGCCTTGACATGCAGGAACATTTTGCAGACCTTGCTCTTGGGTCACAAGGCATTATTTCCGTGCTGTCTAATATCTGCCCAAAAGAAGTCAGCGATCTTTGCTACGCTTTTTTTGCAGGTGATATCAAACAAAGCGAAGAAATACAGAAAAAGTATGAAGAATTGAACGAAACACTTTTTTCAGACATCAATCCGATCCGCTTTACCGCAGATGGTGATCTTTATGAAACAGAAGTAAAAGTGGAACATCAGGAACACGATTCGTACTGTATGATCTGCTGCAAAAACGCCATGGGACACCCGGTATCTGCAAGAACCTAAAAAACAAGGGTGCCGTTCTATCATCAAGACACTTCTGACTGAATGATGGAACGGCACCCTTTGGAGTATCCCCAAATTTTTGTAAACCTTCAAACAGATGCAAGACAGCTTAAAGGTTTTTTCATCTTCCGCTGTCATCAATCTTTTTGATAGCGGTTATTGAATTTATCCAGTTTCCAGGCACACACAATACCAATGACCAGACAGATCACATTTGCAAAAAAAGCTCCCGGCGATTCCAGAAAACTTTGGAATGGTATGATCATAATGGTGGCAGCCACTACAATCCCCACAATTGCGTGAAATGCACAGGAATAAAAATTTTGAAACAATGCCTCAACTGCCTTGGCAAGACAGATAATGGTCACGATCGCTCCGATTCCACTCGGAATAAGGATGTTCATCTGCAAATGTCCCAATCCGTCCACAAACGGCGTGTATAAACCGAGCGGCATCAACAGCGTGGAAAAACTCATCCCCGGAGCAATAATGCTCAGTGCCAGACAAAATCCGCAGAACACATACCAGCCTGTATTCGGCACTATCCGGACCGACATCGCATTCAGCCCTGCCAAAAGCGCTATGATCACTGCAAACGAAATCCCCATGGCTATCCAGGAACCTTTTGTCCGCCCTTTCTCACCTGCCTCGCGCAGCAGGGACGGCAGCATTCCAACGATCAATCCGATAAAAAGGCAAACCGACTGATTCGGATATTTTTCCAAAAAAAAGGCCAAAAGGTTTGCAATGCCAAGGAAACCGGCCGCGCCTCCGATCAGAACCGGAAACAATTTTGGTATGTGGGTACGGAAACATTTCAAGGGATTTGCAAACAGTTCCATAACGGGTTTATAGATCCCAAACACAACACAGAGCACTCCGCCGGACATGCCCGGAAGGACTGCCCCAAGTCCTATCAGCATTCCTTGCAACACACGGACTACAAACAGCTCATCCGATTTTCTGCTTGTTTGATTTTCTTTCATATGCATCACTTTCCAATCCTCCTGACAAATGATTTTATAAACATAACACGGAAATGAAGTCCATGTCAATATTCTACTTTACGCAAAAAAAGAAAGAGCAGAACCAAAGAATCCGGTTCTGCCCTACCTGTCAACATTTTTACTCTCTTACAAGCACTTTTTCAATTTCTGCCACATACACCATGTGGTAATCTTTGTCCGGATAACACAGTTTATCTGCATCCTTGTCGTCAAAGCATTCCTGATCCATCCACTGATGGTACATTTTCCTGCAGACAAAAATCATATCTGCCTCCTCCACCGCAGTGGTGCCGTCGAGGAAATATGGAGTGATATGCGCCTCCTGAAATTTGTCCACATCTCTTCCTGATCTTGATCCGCAAATGTTCAATGCGTTTCGGTATTCATTTCCAAGCACAGAGAGTGTAAATCTCTCATTTTTGTCGATAAATTCTTTTGTATATCTCTGCGGACGGATGTAGATCGTCACCACATTCTTTCTCCAGAGAACTCCCATCCCGCCCCAGCTTGCAGTCATGGTGTTACATTTCTCTTCATTTCCTGCTGTCACAAGGAGCCAGTCACTGCCAATGGTCGTAAATGGATTGATCTGCAACTCCTCTGGTTTCACTTCATAAAAACTCATGAATCTCATCTCCTTCTATTTCTATGAATAAATCAATATCATCCCAAGGATCATGCCCACAATGACAAACAAAGTCGTAAGCTTTCCCGGGCATTTTTTCTGCGCGTGCGGGATCATCTCCCCAAGCGTTATATAGAGCATGGCTCCACTTGCAAAACTTAATGTCACCGCAAGGCTGCTCTCACTTACATCACCGATAAAATATCCAAGCAATCCGCCTATCATGATGGTGATACCGCCAAACGCAGTCAACAATACGGTTTTAAACTTGGACATTCCGCTAGCCAAAAGGGGAGCTGACACAGACATTCCTTCTGGAATGTTGTGGATCCCCACTAAAATAGCAAGAGTCACTGCCGGGCTGCTCCACGCAAGAGAATGTCCAAGATAAGATGCACCAATGGTCATCCCCACCGGAATGTTGTGAAAAGCAATGGCCACGATCATAACGATCCCGCTCAAAAACATCTGAGAGTCCAGCCCTTTCATACGTTTTGCTGCTCTGTGTTCCACTACTTTGTGCAGAAAATGTACAACCAAAAAACCGGCAAGGATCATCAGGGCGATCATCCAGATATCCATCGGTGATTCCGTTGCATGGTGGAGAAGGTCAAAAAAGACGATACTGAGCATCATCCCAGCCGCAAAGCTCATCAAAAGACTTAATGCCCTGTCGGATTTTCTCCTGGCAACAACACCCACGCATCCCCCGATTCCGCTGCACACAACTCCTGACAAAAAGGTTAAACCTATCAATACAATCATTTCACTATTACCTTACGGAAGTTTTTCTTCCCACGTTTTAACACAAAATCTTCTGCAAAATCTTCTTTTTTGTAAAGAACACGGAAGTCCGTCACTTTTTCTCCGTTCACGGAAACTCCGCCCTGCTCTACAGCACGACGTCCTTCGGATCTTGTCGGCACAAGGCCACTCTTTACAAGGATGGAAATAATATCAATCTGGCCATCCTGGAAATCCGTATCCTCAAGCTCTGCTTTTGGCATATTTTCCGCATTCCCGCTGGAGAACAGCGCTCTTGCTGCTTCCTGTGCCTTCACAGCCTCCTCTTCTCCGTGCACCAGTTTGGTAAGTTCAAATGCAAGGATTTCTTTTGCCTTGTTCAACTGGCTGCCCTCCCATTTATCCATGGCATCGATTTCTTCCAGAGGAAGGAATGTGAGCATACGGATACATTTGAGCACGTCTGCATCCGCAACATTTCGCCAGTACTGGTAGAAATCAAACGGAGATGTTTTTTCCGGGTCAAGCCATACAGCGCCTGACTGTGTTTTTCCCATCTTTTTCCCTTCTGAATTGAGAAGAAGTGTGATCGTCATGGCACACGCATTTTTCCCCAGTTTACGGCGGATCAGTTCTGTACCGCCGAGCATGTTACTCCACTGGTCATCTCCTCCAAACTGCATGTTGCATCCATATTTCTGGTACAGCATGTAGAAATCGTAGCTCTGCATGATCATGTAATTGAATTCAAGGAAACTTAAGCCTTTTTCCATTCTCTGCTTATAACACTCTGCTGTCAGCATACGGTTTACGCTGAAATGAGGTCCCACTTCGCGCAGAAGTTCAATATAATTTAAATCCAAAAGCCAGTCTGCATTGTTCACCATCAATGCTTTTCCATCGGAAAAATCAATAAACTTGCTCATCTGTTTTTTGAAACAGTCACAGTTGTGCTGAATCTGCTCCGGCGTCATCATGGAGCGCATGTCTGTTCTTCCGGATGGATCTCCGATGTATCCTGTCCCTCCTCCGATAAGTGCGATCGGCTTATTTCCCGCCATCTGCAGACGTTTCATCAGGCACAGTGCCATGAAATGTCCTACGTGGAGACTGTCTGCTGTAGGGTCAAATCCAATGTAAAATGTTGCCTTTCCATTGTTGATCAGCTCTCTGATCTCTTCCTCGTCTGTGACCTGGGCGATCAACCCTCTGGCCTGCAATTCTTCATAAATTCCCATTTTTCTTCTCCTTTGCTTTCAAACTTTCTATCGCATCCTACGGCGAATTTCTAAAATACTTGTAAATAAAAAAACCTCGTCCCTTCTTATTCTTAAAAAAGGACGAGGCAAATCTCCCGTGATACCACCTTTATTTACAGACAGTTCACACTGCCTGTCTCCGTAAGTCTCTCGCATCCGCAACAGTATGTCTTAAACTCCATCGGTCCGTCTGCGAAAAACTTTGGCGCGTTAACGTGCGCCACCCCGTCACAGCCTACTAATCAATCTGTTCGGTGTGCTGCTCCAAGATGTATTCACAGTCTATTTTCCATGCTCCTCTCATCAACCGGCCGCTTTCTGTATGCTTTTATACACTGCTACTTGTTCTTTTCTATGCATTTCGCCGTATGATGCCATACTAAACCATTCTATTACGTTTGTCAACCCATGAGCACCTCAATTACCCTTATTCGGCCAGTTTTTTCCCCAGCTCCACGCAGGCTGCCTGTGCTTCATCATCTGGCGCCTCGTTCGCGGTCACACCTTCTGCCACAAGCTTTGCGCCGGCGTTCTGCACATTTTCCTGCCAGGTCCTCATCCACTCTCCGTCTCCCCATCCATAGGATCCAAAGAGAGCTACCGGTTTTCCTGACAATTTCGGTTCCAGACTTTCATAAAATGGACTAAACTCTGACTCCTCCAGTTCCTCGACTCCCATGGACGGGCATCCAAGCGCCAGCACATCATAGTCTGCCGCCTCATCTGCGCTGATATCAGAGACTGCGAACACCTTTGTCTCGGCCCCTGCTGCCCGCAGTCCCTCTGCTACTTTTCCTGCCATTGTCTCTGTATTTCCAGTACCACTCCAGTAAATTACTGCTGCTTTCATTTTGTATACCTCTTTTCATTATAGATTACTTTCTCCACAAAGTTAGCTTTAACTAACTTTATGTCTGTTAGTCTACATGCCAAGTCTGGAAAAGTCAACATATGCTATTGAGTTATTTTCTCATTTTTATTCGTCCTTCAGAATATTTGTCATGCTCTTAAGGCCAATCCCAAGCGTGGACGTATTGTGCAGAAATGCAGATGTCGAAGGAGCAATGACTCCCACAACTCCCAGAATGATCAGACTTAAATTAAACCCTATGATAAAACGGTAATTTCCCTGGATTCTTTGGAATACTCCGTTGCTGATTTTCTTGAGCACCACAAGCTGGTGCAGATTACTATCTGATATCATAATATCTGATACTTCTTTTGCGATCTGTGCGCCTTCACTGATGGCGATTCCTGCGTCCGCCGCTGAAAGCGCCGGGGAATCATTGATGCCATCCCCGATCATGACGACCCTTCGTCCCTGTCTTTTTTCTTCTTCTACAAAGGATGCCTTATCTTCGGGCAGCACTTCCGCGTAGTATTCATCCACACCTGCTTTCTTTGCGACCGCTCTTGCAGTGCGCTCGCTGTCCCCGGTCATCATGACGATTTTTTTAAATCCGCAATCTCTTAGCTTTTCGATCACTTCCGCTGCTTCCTCTCTTAAAGGATCTTCAATGCAGATCACCGCTGAGAGCACACCGGAAATCGCCAGGTAAAGATGAGAGTATTCATCGCTGATAGAATCAAATTTTTCCTCTTCCCCCTGCGGGATCACGCACTGTTCATCTTCAAAGACAAAATGCCGGCTGCCAATGATGACTTTTTCCCCGTCAATTTTTGAGGAGATTCCATGGGCCACCACATACTCTATTTTCGTATGTCTTTCCTCATGTTTCAGCCCTTCTTTTTCTGCCTGCTTTACAACTGCATTTGCGATGGAGTGTGGATAATGCTCTTCCAAACAAGCTGCAAGTCTTAACATCACGTCCCGTTCTCTTTCCGCAAATGTGATAATCTTTGCAACTGTCGGCTGCGCCTTTGTCAGAGTCCCTGTCTTGTCAAAGACGATGGTGTCTGCCTGTGCCACAGCCTCCAAAAACTTTCCACCTTTTACCGTGACACAATGATTCTGGCATTCCCTCATTGCCGACAGCACGGTCACAGGCATGGCAAGTTTCAGGGCGCAGGAAAAATCCACCATGAGGACCGACAACGCCTTTGTGATATTTCTTGTCAGCAGGTACACAAGTCCTGTTCCCAAAAAAGTATAAGGCACCAGTCTGTCTGCCAAATGTTCTGCCCTGCTCTCCACCGCAGATTTCAGTTTTTCGGAATCTTCGATCATGTTTACGATCTTTTCATACCTCGTGGAGCCGGATGAGGATTTTATCCGGATCAAGATTTCCCCTTCTTCCAGAACCGTTCCCGCGTACACATACGCTCCTTCTGCTTTTTTTACCGGAATGCTCTCCCCTGTCATGGATGCCTGGTTCACCATGGCCTCCCCGAAATGTACGATCCCGTCCAGTGGAATCATATGTCCGGTCTGCACACGGATGATGTCGTTTTCCTGGATCTCCTTCACCGGCACAAGGACTTCCGACTCGCCGTTCACAAGCCATGCCTTCTCTACATTCAGCGCCATACTGCTTGCAAGATCAGCGACGGATTTTTTGTGGGTCCACTCTTCCATAACCTCCCCGGTCTGTAAAAGAAACATCACGGACTCTGCTGTCTTATAATCTTTTCTCAGCAAAGAAACGCTGATCGCCACTGCGTCAAGAACAGGAACTTCCAGGTTTCCTTTCAACAGACAGTGAAGTCCTTTTTTTATAAACATAAATGCATTCCATGCCATTCGGATATGCCTAAGCGGGGACGGCAGAAACCATTTATATACGTAGCGTTTTACAGCCATCAGGATGAGCTTTTCCTGATACCAGGATGTCAGTTCCCGCCCTGTGTGCTCAGGTACAAGCGCCTGTATTTCCTTATTCTTAAAAGAAAATTTTACAATTTCTTCAAGAAGTGTTCCCCTGTCACCTGTGAATGTGACCGCCGCGTCCGCACTCCTTTGATATACTTTTGCCCCTGTCACCTGTTTTATGGATTTTAAATAATATAAGAGCATATCCGCCTGCGTGGAGGAAAGTCTCTTCTCACTTAAGGAAAATCGGATACGCCCTTGTATCTCATGCTTAATGGTAATTTTCATCTCTGTCTCTTAAGCCTCTTCGGATACTGTCTCCTCTTCCTTTGCTGCCTTTTCCTCGCCAGCGCTTTCACCGGAGACAATTTCTTCTTTTGCGCGGCTTTCATTGATTGCTTTTGCTTCAGCCAGAATATCCTCCGCATTCTCCTGCACAGTGGTCACAGTGTCAAGAACACATTCCCTCACTCTCAATCCGGCTGCTGTCATATGTACATATGCTTTTTTGGCATCTTTGCCGGAGAGCGCCTTCACACCTGCTGTCCCAAACAGAACCCCTCCTGCAAACAAACAAATTTTTTGTACTACTGATTTACTGATCATTTTTCATCCTCCTGTCAATTTTTGCTTTTTCTATTTATGTTTGTATCCTGTATAAAATACCATGAACATGCACACACAGGTTGCCCATGCCCAAAATCTGTGTTTCTTCATCTGCATCACTTCCTTTTTCCTGTGAATCCACACCTTATCTTTGGGTTTCATTCATTATACCCCCTCCTAAAAGGTTATCCAATGCTAACAATTGTTATTGATAATTTTTCTCTTTTCTTGCCTTTTTCCCAGGAAGAAACGCATGCATGAAATATACCAATAAAAGGAGCCATTGCTCCATAGATGATGAATCATCTATTTCACAATGGCTCCCTTGCGTCCATCAATATTTATTTTCGGAAAATTCCTAAGACTGTCCGTTTTCCTGATTGTCTTTTTTCTTTTTGTACACCTTATATCCTGCAACTGCGGCAATACCGACAACTGCGATCACAAGTACGACAATGTACGGTACAGCATTGAATTCATCTCCGGTTTTTGCGGATTTTACATTCTTTCCACTCTTGTCTGTGGAAGTATCCCCGGTTTTTCCTGTCTCGTTTTCCTGGGATGTCTTCTGTTTGTCATCTGGTGCTGCTGTATCTTCTGTGTTTGCCGTTGATTTTGTATCTGTTGTTGCCTGGCCTTCTCCTGTATTCCGGGAATCATCTGTGCTCTCGCCGGATGCCTTAACAACCAGCCCTGCGATTGCAGCGCGTACACTTCCCGCAGCTGCTTTTACCTGACTTTCATCAGCCTGTCCGTCGTGGTATACGTCTGTTGCATCTGCCACTGCATCCAACAGCGCCTGGTAACTTTCTGTTGTGTAAGCTCTTGCATCTTTTGCATTCGCCTCTTTGAGAACGTTCTCCAATGCTGTCTTGTCCGGTTTCAGCCTGAGTTCACTCATTGCTTTTAATAGTGCTCTCCATGCAGTGTCTACGTCCTCCTGCATTGCATCCCCGTCTTTCAGAACCTCTTTGGCATTTGTCAAAGTTTCGGTAAATACATCCTGGCCTTGTTCCAAATATTTTCCAAGATCGATCGTTTCCGCCATGTCCACTACTTTCTGTAGTTCCGTCTTGTCTCCCTGTTTAAAACTAAAGTACTGCACGATCTCCAAAAGATTCCATGTAGCCTCGTCAATCTGGGTCTGTGTGACGGAAACACTGCCGCTTTCCACATCTTCAAGAATCTTTTGTGCTGCTGCCAGTCTTTCTTCATATTCAGCAACTACAGATTCTACCACACCATCTGTATCCAAATCTTTGACAATGCTTACAAGATATTCCAATACCGATGTACGAAGTTCACTTGTTGTTGTGTTGATGGTAAGAGTCACCTCTGTGTCTTCCATTGCCACACCAGGGATTGCACTTACGACACCTTTGACTGTGTAAATTCCTTCTCCTGTCTGCGTAAGACTGTCCTGATTCCATGTTACAGGAAGTGTTGTCTTCACATCATCTTCCAGTACAACTTCCACTTCTTTTGGAAGGTCCATGTTTTCCCATTCAGTTCCTGCCTCAACTGTGACGGATTCTAATTCTGCGATAGACTTGACGCCTCTTTCCTCTGCTGCCACTGCATATGCGTCAAACAGTCCAAATCCCTGCTGTGAGTTTCGTCCTTCCGGGAGCGTAATGCGGATATATCGGGCCGTACCTTCCACTGCGTCATAAGGACGGATAGCGGATGCCGGAGTTGTTGTATGGTCTGCCAATGTCTCCCAATGTTCCCCGTCAATAGAACCTTCGATAAGGTAATAGTGATCTTCCTCTGTATTCCATGTCATCTGAATGTTATCCAGCTCATAGATACCTTTTGTATCTACCATCCACCACTCTTCCCCTGTTGTTGCAGGATACCAGAAGTAATTCGGGACACCGTTGCTGCCGTATTCCGGCATACTTCCTTCCGCGCTTGAAGACGCAGTCATTTCTTTTTCTCTGGAAACGCTGACAGGTTTGTAATCAACTTTTTCACCGTATGCTTCCACTTCCCAGATACATGGCCAGTATTTGCTCATATTTCCTGTTGTGATATCGTAAATTCTTAAGTACTGTACTGTCTCGTCCAGCTGGACATCCACAAGGTTACCGCATCCTTCACCATCACGGAAATCCTGGATGTCTTTAAAGTGTTCGCCATCTGTGGAGCCCTGAAGAACAAACTTGTATGCGCCTTCCTCGCTCTCAAAATGGATTTTTACATTTGACAGCTGGTATGTTGTTCCAAGATCCACCTGCCACCAGTGATCTTTTGTACCCTGGCCGCCTACTGCGCACCATTTTGTCTGCATGTTTCCATCATTTGCGTACTCTGCCTTTTCCTGACCATTTCCACCAACGTTCACACTGCTTGCCTTTACCGCTTTGTTAAGGGCTATGTTTGTAGATTCTCCGGTACCGGACACTTCTCTTAACACCGCCCATTCATTATTTGCCTGTTTTGTAAAATCAATCCGAACATAGCGTCCTTTTACATTTTCAAATGTAAATGCAGTATCTGTGCTTCCTTGGCTGTTGTCCACGACAATATACTGGTCCACATTTTCATCGGTAATCGGTTCCTCTGCCACTGCGATCGTATAGTAATAAGCAATACCTGCTGTTTCCAGGGAAAGATTCAATGTATTGATCTTTGTGGAAGATCCAAGGTCCACCATCCACCACTGAGGATAAGAACCGCTGGATGCACACCACTTTTTATTGTCATCTCCGTCAACCGCATACTCTGACAATTCACTTTTACTTGCATCCGGTTTGATGTTTTCCGTGCTTGCGCTTGTGGCTTTTCCAAGGAAGATATTTGCATCTGCTGTTTCCTGGAATTCATACTCGTCAGCATCTCCTCCTTCCGGCACTTCTGGAAGTCCTTCCACTGCCTCTGTCTCAAGAACAATGGATGCCGGCGCAAGTCCGTCTGCAGATGCTGTCAATGTGATGTTGCCTTCCCCACGTTTACTCTTTACCCAAACTCCAAGCTGTCCGCCTCTTACCTTTATCGTCTTTGGTCCGACAACAAGTCCAGGACCTTCTACACTGAAACTTACTTCATCATAAGAATCTGTCACTACTGTTCCATTTTCATCTACAATATTTACCCAAAGCAGTTTTGCATCGCTGCCATCCAGCTTGATTTTACCGTCATTTCTTTCCACAAGCTGTACACTCTGTGCTGCTTGCGGTGCTCTTCTTATATATTCAGCCTGTTCCACACCATCGATTTTCCCAACTGCCTTAAGCTCACCTTTTCCTGCCTCATAATCGCTAAGATCAAAGGTAATCGGTGCATATTCCAGATTTTCTGTGCTGATCTCTTTACCTGCATCCGCACTTGGTGAATTTACTTCACTGGTATCTCCATGTGGTCCCCACATTGTCTCATCATGGCCTCTCTCTTCGATCAGCTTTCCGTCAAGATACAATGCCACTGTATCGCAGTTGCTGAACACTCTCACTTCTGAGTTGTCTGCATCCTGATCCCAAAGGTTTGCAATATAAACCATCGGTCCGCTCTCAATTCCATATTCGGAGAGGTCGATATCCGGATCTCTCTGGCTTCTGTAGAAATATGCAGAATGCTTTGGAATTCTGTAAATATCCACAACACCGCAGTATGTCAGCGTACCGGCGTCAAATCCTGCATAATCTGCATAATCCCAGTACATGGATGCGCCCACATAATCTTTGGAATTCATAAGTGCAACGCTCTCCTGCGCATTGTCAGACTGGATGAGCATACCTTCATCTCCGCCTTTTTTGCCGTAAGTATTGTCTTTTTCACGTGTGACACGCGTTGTGGAATAGGTTCCTCCATATGTCCAGTCGCCATACTCTGCAACAATGATCGGTTTATTTATGTTATTTGCATTTTCTGCTCCCTGGGAACCGTTCCTAAAGATTGCTGCCTGTGGTGTTCCAAGGCCGATATCCCATGCATTCCACTGAATACATCCCGCTGTCCATGCATAAGAATCGCCATCCTTTGGATACTCTTCTTTTGCAATCCGGTTCATCTCAACTGCCCAGTCATATGTATAGTTGCTCTCATTCAAGCTTGTCTCCCAGGCCATGATACTTGGATGATTTCTGTGTCCGCGGATCGTTGTTCTAAGTTCTTCATAAGTACTGTTCTTGAATGCCTCAGAGTTGTTGTAGTACTGCCATCCGGATGCACATTCCAGAACCATAACACCGTATTTGTCACATGCATCATAGAATGCATCTACATGTGGATAATGGGACATTCTCAGGAAATCAAATCCATTTTCTTTGTATTCTTTTATTTGCTGATAAATTTCACTTTCCGGCAGTGCATTGCCAAGCATATAGATTTCTGTGTGAAGATTTGCACCGTCCACTTTTGTCAATTCATCATTGACATAGAGCCCTTCTCGTTTCCACTCTACCTTGCGGATACCATATGTGGTGTCCACACTGTCTTTTTTTACTCCGTCTACCTTTACAGTCGTGCGGACTGTATAAAGTTCCGGTGTGTTGGTGGACCAAAGTCTTGGGTTTTCCACTTCCATGGTTTGGTTGTAGTAAACGGCACCTTTGGATTCAATATCCTGCTGATCTGTCTTTGTTGTCACAACCTTACCATCCTCATCGATCAGCTGTGTCTCCAGCGTTGCCGTCCGAGTCTCATCGCTTAAGTTTTCCACATGAGTTTTTACTTTGACAGTTGCCTTCTCCTTACTTACATCCGGCGCTGTGATAAACACTCCGCCTCCAGCCACTTCGTCTGCCTCCACTGCGTCTGTAATGTGTACGGGATCTTTTGCCGTGATGTATGCCTCTCCATAGATGCCGCCCCAGTACTGGAAATCAGGATTGGTTTTTCCCGGAGCAAAATTGGTGTTTGGCCGGCTGTCCATTTTGATCGCCATCACATTGTCGCCGCCGTAATTTACTTTGTCGGTCAAGTCAATGACAAATGGAGTATATCCGCCTTCATGGGTCATGATTTTTTCGCCATTGAGCCAGACTTCGGCTTTCTGCATGGCTGCCTCAAAAGTCAGGAGCAATTCTTTTCCTTTTAAACTTTCATCAATGGTAAAATTCTTGCGGTACCAGCTGATCCCAAGATAGGCCTCCTTGTTGTCCGCATCATAAAATGATGTAGAGTGAGGAAGATTCACATATACCCAGGACTTGTCATTAAAACCTGTCTGGTCAGCCCCGGACACATCCCCTTTCTTGTAATGCCAGTCATTGTTGAAGTTCAAAATCTGTCTGTCTGTTTCCTGGTCATTTTCAACCATCACTGCTGACGATGGCTGAGTATCCTGTGCCTTGGCTGGAAATACCGGCGAAAAGGCCGATAAAACCAGCGCTGCACTCAATGCCAGGGCCATAAATTTTTTCTTTTTCATTCACAGTCCTCCTTTTTCTGTAAAAACATTTAGCTACAATAAACTTATTGTATTCCTTTGTCCAGAAAAAGTATTTTAAAAATCTTATGATAAATGTACAATTTCCTCACATATGCATCAATTTATTTCCTCAATTATTCTGGTTCACATTTTTCCAGGAATCCATACCGCACAACTGTATAATATCTCCATAAATTGCTGGTTTTACGATCAGAAAAAAAGATGTATGGACGGATACCACCGCCAAATTCTTGACCCGGCATTAGTTTTTCACAACATAAAACGAGGGTATCGCTCCGTCTGTTTTGACGGTTTTGCGATACCCTCGAAATTTTTATTCATCTTTTCAATTTTATTATTTCTCGTCTACCTGAGGACCTGCAGAAACTAATGCTTTACCAGCTTCGTTTCCTTCGTATTTTGCAAAGTTCTTCACAAATCTCTGTGCCAGATCTTTTGCTTTTGTCTCCCACTCAGCAACATCTGCATAAGTGTCGCGAGGATCCAAGATGTTTGTATCTACACCTGGAAGCTCTGTTGGAACTTCGATGTTGAAGTATGGGATTTTCTTTGTAGGAGCTTTCAGGATATCTCCGTTTAAGATCGCATCGATGATACCACGTGTATCTTTGATAGAGATACGTTTCCCTGTTCCGTTCCATCCTGTGTTTACAAGGTAAGCTTTTGCTCCGCTCTGTTCCATTCTCTTGACAAGCTCTTCTGCATATTTTGTAGGGTGCAGCTCTAAGAATGCCTGTCCAAAGCAAGCAGAGAATGTAGGTGTCGGCTCTGTGATTCCGCGCTCTGTACCTGCAAGTTTTGCTGTGAAACCGGACAGGAAGTAGTACTGTGTCTGCTCCGGAGTCAGGATGGATACCGGAGGAAGTACTCCGAATGCGTCTGCTGACAGGAAGATTACTTCCTTGGCAGCCGGAGCGGAAGAAACCGGACGTACGATATTGTTGATGTGGTCAATTGGGTAAGATACACGTGTGTTCTCTGTCACGCTCTTATCTGTGAAATCAATTTTACCGTTTTCATCCAGTGTTACGTTCTCAAGAAGCGCGTTGCGTTTGATCGCATTGTAGATGTCCGGCTCAGAGTCTTTGTCCAGGTCAATAACTTTTGCATAACATCCGCCTTCAAAGTTGAACACACCATTGTCATCCCAGCCGTGCTCGTCATCACCGATGAGAAGACGTTTCGGGTCTGTGGAAAGTGTTGTCTTACCTGTTCCGGAAAGACCAAAGAAAATTGCAGTGTTCTCTCCGTTCATATCTGTGTTTGCAGAGCAGTGCATGGATGCAATGCCTTTCAGCGGCAGATAGTAGTTCATCATGGAGAACATACCCTTTTTCATCTCTCCGCCGTACCATGTATTAACGATAACCTGCTCACGGCTTGTGATGTTGAACATAACTGCTGTCTCAGAGTTCAGACCAAGTTCTTTGTAGTTTTCTACTTTTGCCTTGGATGCATTGTATACAACGAAGTCCGGCTCAAAGTTTTCCAACTCTTCAGCTGTTGGCTGGATGAACATATTTGTTACGAAGTGAGCCTGCCAAGCCACCTCAACGATAAAACGGATAGCCATACGTGTATCTTTGTTTGCACCGCAGAAAGCATCTACTACAAAAAGTCTTTTGTTGGAGAGTTCTTTGATCGCGATGTCTTTTACTGTGTTCCATGCTTCTTCTGTTGCAGGATGATTGTCATTTTTGTATTCGTCTGAGGTCCACCATACTGTGTCTTTTGAATTTTCGTCCATTACGATGAACTTATCTTTTGGTGAACGGCCTGTATACACACCAGTCATTACATTAACCGCACCAAGTTCACTGACCTGTCCTTTTTCAAACCCTTCCAGAGTTGCTTTCGTCTCTTCCTCAAATAACATTTCATAAGAAGGATTGTGTACGATTTCTGTGGTTCCCGTAATGCCATACTTGCTTAAATTGATTTCTGCCATCTTACTTTAACCTCTTTTCTTTCATAATATAGTAATATCATAAGAATCCGACTGCGCGGAGCTTATCATATCAAGGCAGGAAAGTAAGGTTGCCAAACTTTCCTACCATTCATTATACATACTCTAGCAAAGAAATCCAAAAAAATCCATGTTTTTTTCTCAAATAATGATATTTTTTTAACGGAACCCAGTCTAATAGAGCCTTCTTTTTCTACTTTTTACCAGAACCGCGGCACACACTGCCATTGCTGACAATGCTGCAGCCATTACTGCTGACATCATTGCAGAATTTACGTCATCTCCTGTTTTTACAGATTTTGCTGTATTTTCAGCTGTTTTTTGAACAGCTTTTTTATTTGTATTTGCAGTGTTATCTTTGTTGCTGTTATGTGCTCCTGATACAGTGGTCCCTGCAGAAACGTTTTCTTCATCCTCTTGTTTTTTGTCCGTTTTCGCAGAAATCGGTATCAGTTTCGCAATTGCATCTTTCAAATTGTTTTTTGCTGCATCCACTGCATGCTGATCTGCATTTTCATCTGCATATACTTGCCGTGCATCTGCCAATGCTGTATGCATCAGGGCGAATCCTTCTGTCTCGTATGCATCTTCTTTGAGACCTGCAGCCTGGCTGATCAGCTCTTTAAGCGCTCCCTTATCTGGTTTCAGTCTTAAGTCCACCATTGCCTCAAGAAGAGTTTTCCATGAAGTATCTACTTCTTCCTGCATTGCATCTTCATTTTTCAGTACCTTTCTTGCTGTTGCAAGTGCATCTTCAAACGCTGTTTTTCCAGTTTCCAGATATGCATCCAGCTTACCTTCTATTTCTGCTGCCATTGCAACTACTTTTTCCAAGTCTGCTTTGTCACCCTGTTTAAATTGCAGGTACTGCATTGCCTTGATCAGATTCTGCCAGCTTTCATCTATCATGCTCTGAGTAATGCCTTCAGCCCCTGCCTGTACATCTGCAAGCAGTTTTTCGGCATCTGCCAGCACTTTCTCAAATTTGGATTTTACAGTTTCAATTACATTTGTGGTATCTGCTGTCCGTGCAAGATTGATTGCATATTCCAAGATTGCTGTGGATAATTCTTCTTGTTCTGCAAGTTCTTCGAATGTAAAGGAATGGAATGCCAGTGCGCCTTCTGCAAGTTCAATTTTGATATCTTTTACACCTTTTATCTTTCCTGCTGGAATCTCCACTGTAATATCTGTATCATTTTCAACGCCCCATCCTCCAGTTCTCGGAATAGTGACCTGAACGTAATCCTTTTTGCCGTCTCCATACCATACATTCAGTTTGGCAATTGACTCCTTCTCTGTTTCCGATCTTCCGTTTGCAGCTCTGACTGTGAGACGTATTGCTCCTTTATCTCCAAAATCAATACCTTGGAAAATCAGTTCTTCACCTTTATCAAACCCTCCGACAACCTGATCTTCCTTGCGTTCCAGTTTTACTCCGTTTCCTGTGGTTTCATCATAATTTCTTGCATATGTAATTGTATATGCAGATTTCGCCTTTCCGGTTTCTACGAGCTGATCCAGTGTTTCATTCAATCTATCTGTCACATTTTTCACTTCTTCAGCGTTAGTAGTATCCACTGTTTTTGCTGTATCATATGCTGCTTTTAATGCTGCTACAGAGTCCTGCGTATAATACAGCGGTTTGATTTCTAATTTCCGGAATATTGTTTCTGCTTCTTCCAACGCCTTAGTATATTCCTTTGGAACTTCTTGGGCCTCAGTAAACACAAGTGCCTCAAAATCAAATTTGGTTCCCTGATCAAAAGATACAATCAAGTTCTGCACGTCCTTAATTCCGGCAAGCGGTACTGTTTGCTTAAAGAAAGTTTCGGAGGATAATTCATAGGCCTCCCCTTCTCCTGCATGGAAAATAAATGGTATTACCTGTTTCCCTTTTTGGGAATCCTCATATTGAATCGTTCCGGTAACATCCGCATCGGATAAGGCGCGTCCCTGGATTGTCATCTTACTGCTTCCTTGGTTGCCAAAATCTACATTATTAAACTGAATTTTTACTTCATTGGTAATTTCACTTACATAATTCTGCATTACACGATGACTTCCGTTTTCTCCATCCGTGATCACAATATCTGCAGATACGGATTCCGGATCCAGCTGCTTATACGGATTCATAAAAATTTGTTCTGTTTCTTTAAATCGGAAATAATTAAAAGCAATTGCACCAACTTCAAACTCCAATCTTAGATTTTTGACTCCAGTCTGCCTTGGAATTTCAAATTCCTGAGAGCAATATGTACCCCATCCGTTTTTCGTTGGCTCAAACTCCACTTTTGCAATCAGCTCATCTGTATCGTCATCATATATATCGATAAATTCAGAATAATCATTTGCATTTGCCCCATTGATAATAACTTTATCAGCACCGTGATCTCCAAAATCCACTTTTGGGTATTTCAGATAAGAAGACTTGGTCAACCCTCCTACTGCAGTTTGATTTTCTGAAGATCCCTCTTCTTTTCCGCTTTCGTTTCTTACTCCATCTGATGCATCACTGTAAGTTTCCGCCTCAATTCTCTCATACGCATCTGAAGAATCCGTGTTTTTTATTACAGCTTTTAATTCTTCAACTGTAACCTCCGCTTTTGGCGCAAACTCATCTGATGCCATATAATCCAGGATACTTCTGTAAAGCTGTTTTGCCTCCGGATACTCTTCGATTTGGTTCTTCAGATCAAATGTGCACACCATAATTCTGCCTTGTCCTACATTTGCTTCAAAAAGACTTCCTAATTTTCTTCCCCATTGCATGTGGTCGATATTCCATGCAAGAGGCTCAATTTCTTTTGGCAGATTATCGAGAATCAGTGCTCTGGAACCTTTCATTAAATGAAACCACTGATAATCATTGAAATACTCTGTCGGGAAATCCTTAAATACCGGATGTGTATTCTGTACATACATTCCCATTGTGTGTGCATCTTTGTCTGACTTGTGGAACATCCTGCTCCAGTAGTCTGTTGTCCATCGCACAGCTGTGCTTTCCGGCAGTGTTCTTGTGTTTGGTGTCGGAAGCAATAATACTTTTCCGCCCTCCTCTAAAATCTTCTGGGTATCCTCATCCAGCTGTTCTGCAACTGTCACATTTTCAGGAATCTTTGTGCTGACATCAGACGGATATACCCAAATATCATAGGTATTGGTATTTCCAATTTTTTCGGAACCGATTTCCAGCGTAAGTTTCACAGCCTGAGACACTTTATTTAATGGAGCAGTGATCTCTCCCATTGTTGTTACTTGTCCCTGTTCGACAGTTTTTGCATCAAGTGTTCCGGATTCCAGAATCTCATCTCCATCTTTCAATCTCCAGAAAATATCCGCATCTGCAATCTTATCAGGGCTGTAATTTGATACTATTGCCGTTGCTGTTAATGTTTGATCATTTGTAAATACAAGCTGCGGCAATTTCCCGAGAACAACTGTCTCCTGGTTAAAGTTTTTATACTGTTCCTTTGTAAAACCACCTTCTTTATCTTCCATAAAGTTATCAAGAATACCTACATGCGCTGTCCCCTGTCCCGGAAAATCCTGAATGCTTAAAAGCTGATATCCGGCAAGATCATTTGATCGAAGAGCTGTCTCCATGTCTGCACGATATCCGATTGCGGACACTCTTGCAGATACTTTTGAAAAAATCTCATTCATATACAACAATCCGTTTGATTCCATCAGATCCCTGTAATATTTCAAGTTCCTTGCCTCAAAAACACCCCCGGAATATTTCGGAATTTCTTCGTCAAAATTTGGAAGAACCTGATACTGACCTGCTTCATGATTCATAATCGGCTTTTCATATCCTTCCAGGGCTCCATCATATGTATGATCTGTATTCGGATCCAAGGTTTCGATCGTTCCTCCCCCTTTATCATCTGCCCATGAAAAGGAAATACGAATCTGATCTTTCTGTGCAGTGGAATGTGTCTTACATGTTGTCCAGTAGTCATCTTTTTCATTAAAGGAAGGATTCCAATAATTATTGTTTGTACCTTCCGCATATAATCTGGTATCATCTACAGATTTACACAGGTCTGTCCATTGATTTACATAAGTTCTGTTATCCGATGACACAGTGTCCAGCTCGTTACCGCAGGACATCATGACAAATGACGGATGGTTTGCCAAAGCATGTAAAATGCGCACTGCTTCATCCTTAAAGTAATCTGCGGATTTCGTATCATTTCCATTTGGCTTAAATGGAGTTCCTCCAAATCCGTACAATTCCGGCTGCATATAGATTCCCAATTCATCTGCTGCCTCAAAAGCCGCTTCCGGTGGCGTCCAGGAATGAAAACGGAAAAAGTTGATTCCAAGCTCCTGTGCTTTTCCGAAAAAATCTAACCATTCTTCTTTTGTCATATATGGATATCCTGTCAACGGAAAGACAGCAGAGTTTCCTTCTCCACGCAGGAACGTTTTCGTTCCATTAATCGTAAATTTTCTGTCAGCATAAGAAAATTCTCTCATTCCGAAAGATTCGGTCCGTTCATCTTTCTCACCGTCAAATTCAAGAAAAAGATCTATATGATACATTGCAGGGTCAAATTCTGACCAAAGTTTCGGATTTTCACCCATTGCATAGGTAATGGCCACATCCTGTATCTCGTCCCCGTTCAAATTCACCGGAAATTCCTGTGTCTGAACTTCATCTGCATTTCCCTCATGATTATAGCTTTTTGCAGATATACAAAGCACAGCCTCTCCTTTTGCCTTTTCGCTGTTTTTTATCCTCATTTTAATATCTGCCGTATTTTTTTCAATATCAGGATAAATACGGACTTCGTCCATGGAAACCATATTTTTGGCTTCCAACTGAATCTTTCCAATAATACCATTCCAGTTAGTCACTGTCTCTTCCGTTAACATATGACTGCCTGTGGATATCGGATAATCGTCATTGGTCACTTCAATAGTCAGTGTGTTCTCTTTACCAGGTTCAAACTCTTCTATCTGGTAAATCTGAGGCACACCTAATGCATTATTGGAACTGCATATAGTCTGTTCTTTTCCGTTCATCCACACCCTTGTTATCTTGGTACGTTCCATAAGCAGTGTAACTGATTTTCCTTCCCAATTCTGAGGAATATACACTTGTTTTTGGTAGACTGCCGGTCCTGTATAAGTATATTTCCTGTTGAGTTTGTTGGTAGAAACAGATGAATTTTTTGTACCTTTCTCATTCTCATCCAGAGTTCCCGGTAAAACACAGACGTCTTCTAATTTCTCATCGGATGAATCATATGACCCTAGTTTCAGTCCCCAAGTTCCTGCCAGAGATTTTACCTCTGCAATCACATGATCCTGAAATTTCTGAATCGCCATCTGAAGATCCAGATAACCTTGATGAACGCTTTCTGAATCCACATCCCCTTTCTGCAATAATTCTTCTGCTGTTTGAATCGCTGCCTGCAATTCTACTTTTGATTCTTCTGAAACCTGGCCTTCTTCTGTACCAACGGAGGTATTCTGTAGCAGTTCATTTGCCTGATCAATCAATTCCTCTAATTCTTCTTTACCATAACGATTCTGCTTTGATAAAAAGATTTTAATCTGATCTTCCAGCACATACGCTGCCTCCTGGCTCTGTTCTTTTGTTGTATCAGGAGCTGCTGCAATTGTCTTTGCATCCGCAATGGCTGTCTCCAATGTCTCATATGCTTCCTGCGGATATTTTCCAACCTCATCCCCCACCTGAGCATTATCCAATATGCTTTCTGCCTCTTTTAGCGTGTTCCACAATTCTTCACATGTCAGGTCTGTTGTCTCAATATTTAACTCTGCGCAAGATGCAAAAGTATCATTTCCCTCCAGCCGAACGTATCTTGCCTGTACAGAATCAAAGGAAACTGTTTTTTCCGTTTCATCAACCTTCCATGTACCTGCCGCAACTTCCTGAAATTCCTTTCCGTCCATACTGACTGAAATTTTGTAATTTGTGATCATTCCATTTGTCCCGCTGTTTTGTCTTGGAAGGTAATACAGCTTTTGCACTGGCAAAGCTTTTCCCAAATCAAGAATAATCCAGTGCGGCGGCTTGGCTGCTGTACCTGACCATGTGGTGTGCCACATAGTTTCTGGTTTCCCATCCAATACATTTCTTCCAAAACATTGATCACTGCTTGTCTCCTCGCTGGACACTTGCGGAGTCATCATAAACTGAGGAATCAACACACCTTTCTCTTTTGCCTGCGGCTGGGACATCATTTCTGGTGCTGCATAAACCGAAACAGGTATTCCTGCGAAACCTGATATCCCAAGCGTGAAAACACAGACAAATGCAAGTACCTGTTTTCTTCTTTTTTTGCACATAATTTTTCGTCTTTTTTTCATTTCTTTTCCTCCTCGTATAATAAGTTTGTAAGCATAAAACAGCTTACAGACTTATTCTTTTTTGATTAGACAGAAGGATAATTCTAAACATCCTTTCAGAAGAGGCTTCTTC
>NZ_NFKJ01000014.1 GCF_002160325.1 Lachnoclostridium sp. An181 | reverse complement strand
GTTTTGAAGGTGCATGAACCTTCGAGGAAGGAATGATCCTCCTTAGCTCAGTCGGTAGAGCACTCGGCTGTTAACCGAGTTGTCGTTGGTTCGAGTCCAACAGGGGGAGTTTAGGAAAAGCTCGTAAATATTAATTTACGGGCTTTTTTGTCATATAAGAATGTGCGTGTGGTATTTTCGAGAAGTTATTAATGAAATTGGTGGGGGGTTAATGAAAAGAGAATTGGATAAACTTCAAGATAAAAAGTTTTTTTAATTTTTTCAAAAAAAATGAAAATTCCTCTTGCAAAAATCTTATAAATATGATAATATTATCTTCGTTGACACGGTTACCTAAAAAAAGGTACAGCGAGAGGACATGCTGACCAGGATACCGGTGACATCCGTCCAAAAGCGGACAGTGTCCAGAAAAAAATAAGGCTCCTTGGTCAAGCGGTTAAGACATCGCCCTTTCACGGCGGTAACACGGGTTCGATTCCCGTAGGAGTCATTGATGAATATGCCGAATTGGTTCATTTGTGCAGATTGTGCGAAGGGCAATATGAGGCAGTAGCAGACTGATTATAAATCAGCTGCTCAAAGAAGATATGCCGATGTGGCTCAATTGGCAGAGCAGCTGATTTGTAATCAGCAGGTTATCGGTTCGAGTCCGATCATCGGCTTTGCTTGAAAAAGCAAACAAACATAAGAGGTCTTCAAGACTTACCTTAGATAAATATGGACCTTTAGCTCAGTTGGTTAGAGCAATCGGCTCATAACCGATCGGTCCCGGGTTCGAGTCCCTGAAGGTCCACTTTTATTAAGGCCCGGTGGCTCAGTTGGTTAGAGCGCCGCCCTGTCACGGCGGAGGTCGTGGGTTCGAGTCCCATCCGGGTCGCTTGTATCGTAAAAGCGATACAAAATTAAATATAGTTTTTTGTGTGGGATCATAGCTCAGCTGGGAGAGCATCTGCCTTACAAGCAGAGGGTCATAGGTTCGAGCCCTATTGGTCCCATTTTGCCGGCGTGGCGGAACTGGCAGACGCACAGGACTTAAAATCCTGCGGGACTTATCCTCCCGTACCGGTTCGATTCCGGTCGCCGGCAGTAAAGTGCTTTAAATCTTTGTGGATCAGAGATTTAAAGCATTTTTTATTTTCTATAGGAAAGTCCTTTTGTCTTCCCCATAGAATAAAAGCTCTCCTGGTAGGATGCGCACGCCGCAATAGCGTATTTGCCGTTTTGTTCTTTTAGTGAATACAAGGGAAATTTTGGGAAAGAATAAGATAAAATAAAAAAGACAAACCGTAAACACGATTTGCCTTTTAACGTGGGTTAGAGGATTCGAACCCCCGACCTTTTGGTCCGTAGCCAAACGCTCTATCCAGCTGAGCTAAACCCACATGTTGTCTGCGTTGCTCACAACAATAGTTATTATATAGCATAAGCTGAGTATTGTCAACAAGTAAATCAAAAATGATTATATATTTTAAAAGAAAAAGTGGAAAATAAGAATAGTGGTTGACAGAGTCTATGTTTGCAGGTATCATACTAAATAATAAGAGGGAGTAACCGGCATCAGGAAACTGGTGTTTGCGATATCGTCAATACGATGGATACATCCGTGTCGTGATGAAATGGTGAGACTTTTATTGCATGTATAAGGTGCAATAAAAAGTGTCACCTTTTTTATTGCACGAAAATGAAAATTTTATATTGTTTAGGAGGGAGAAAAGATAATGAAAACGTTTTATCAGATGACAAAGGAGGAGGTACGCCAACAGGTGAACGGCTATCAGGAGTCGATTCGCCCAGAAGATGTGGAAGCACATCAGAAAAAATATGGAAAGAATGAGCTGGCTGAAGGAAAACAGAAAAAACCCATCCAGATTTTTCTGGAACAGTTTAAAGATTTTCTTGTTATCATTTTGATCATCTCCGCGATCATTTCAGGTTTTTTGGGCGATCTTGAGAGTACTGCGGTCATCCTGATCGTGATCACCATCAATGCGATACTCGGAACAGTACAGACATTAAAGGCTGAGAGTTCACTTAAAAGTTTAAAGAAACTTTCCGCGCCTGAGACAAAGGTCGTAAGGAACGGCGGCGTAAAAGTAATTCCTGTCTCGGAAGTCACGATCGGTGATGAAGTTATTTTGGAGGCTGGAGATTATGTACCTGCAGACGGCAGGATTTTGGATTGTGCAAGCTTAAAAATAGATGAAAGTGCGCTGACAGGAGAAAGTGTGAGTGTTGAGAAAGAGGACTGTCTTATTGAAGGAACAGCACCTCTTGGAGACCAGAAAAATATGGTATTCTCTGGTGGATTTGTTACTTACGGAAGAGGAAGTTTCCTTGTCACATCTATTGGTATGGATACAGAGGTAGGAAAGATCGCCAGACTTTTGGCAAATACCGCGGATAAGAGAACTCCGCTGCAGAGAAATTTAGATCAGTTTGGAAAAAATCTTTCTATTTTGATTCTTGTATTTTGTGCTGTGTTATTTGGTGTAAACGTTATCAAGGGTGAAGATATCGGTAATGCGTTTATGTTTGCGATTGCTTTGGCTGTGGCAGCCATACCGGAAGCCTTGAGTTCTATCGTGACCATCGTACTTGCATTTGGAACGCAGAAAATGGCAAGAGAGCATGCGGTCATCAGAAAACTACAGGCTGTGGAAGGGCTTGGAAGTGTTTCTGTTATCTGTTCCGATAAGACAGGCACATTGACAAAGAACGAAATGACGATTGAGCAGTACTATATCGGCGGCGAAACATTTGCGGCAGAAAACCTTTTGGAATGTCCAAAAGGAGAGAGATTTCTAAAATATAGTCTTTTGTGCAACGATGCGTCTATTCAGGATGGCGTGGAGATTGGTGACCCTACGGAAACTGCATTTGTAAAAGCAGGGGAGCAAAATGGAATCTACACTGGGCCTTTGAGAGAAGGCACACCAAGGATTGGGGAAGTTCCGTTCGACAGTGACAGAAAATTGATGTCAACAGTACATGAAATAGACGGAAAGCAGTATATCATTACAAAAGGTGCAGTGGATGTCCTTGTAGGCCGTTCTTTGATGATAGAAACCGTTTCAGGGACTGAGCCGATGACGGAAACATGGCGAAACAAAATCTTTGACAAGAACATGGCTTTCGCAGGAGAAGGACTTCGTGTTCTGGCTGTTGGATACCGGGAGATTGATCGGGCGCAGATTGGCACTGAGGATGAAAAAGACTATATCTTCCTTGGCATGGCGGCTATGATGGATCCGCCAAGAGATGAGTCAAAGCCAGCAGTGGAAGAATGTATTGCAGCAGGTATCAAACCGGTGATGATAACAGGAGATCATAAAATCACAGCTGCTGCGATCGCAAAACGAATCGGTATCTTAAAAGAAGATTGTGAAGCATGCGAAGGAATGGAGATTGAACACATGAGCGATAAGGAGTTGGAAGACTTTGTGGAGCACATTTCCGTGTATGCGAGAGTTTCACCGGAGCATAAAATACGTATTGTAAAGGCATGGCAGAACAAAGGAAATATTGTGGCCATGACAGGAGACGGGGTGAACGATGCCCCTGCGCTGAAACAGGCGGATGTTGGTGTTGCCATGGGTATTACAGGAACAGAAGTGTCAAAGGATGCAGCTGCCATGATCCTGACAGACGACAACTTTGCAACGATCATCAAAGCAGTGGAAAACGGACGAAATGTATATCAGAACATTAAGCATTCTATTCAGTTTTTGCTCTCCGGTAATTTCGGCGCTATTTTGATGGTATTGTTTGCAGCGCTTTTGAGTCTCCCGGTACCGTTTGAACCAGTACACCTTTTGTTCATCAACCTTTTGACAGACAGCCTTCCGGCGATTGCCCTTGGACTGGAACCGCATGTGCATGATGTGATGGGTCAGAAACCGCGAAGGGCGGATGAATCGATTCTTACAAAGTCATTTTTGGCAAGAATCGGGGTGCAGGGCGCTGTGATCTGTATTCTGACAGGTGTGTCCTTTATGATCGGACTGGAGACAAGCGCGAAACTTGCAAGCACAATGGCATTTGGAACTTTATGTATGGCACGGCTTGTTCATGGGTTCAATTGTAAATCAGACAAAAGAGTATTGTTCAAAAAGCAGTTTTATAATAATATTTATTTATTCGGAGCATTCGCAATTGGATTTGTGCTCATCAGTGCGGTTCTTTTGATTCCTGTATTTGCACCTGTAATGCAGGTTGCAACACTGACCTTAAAACAGTATGGAATCATTTGCCTGATGGCATTGATGAACCTTGTTGTAGTACAGCTCCTGAAAGGAGAAGGGAAAGCTTGGATTTAGACAATCGGATCATTAAAAAAATCAGATGGCTTGTACTGTACACGGTGATTCTTCTCGTGGCAGCATGGAATTACAAAGTGGTTTTCCATTATATTGGAGTTGCTGGAAATGTCATTCTTCCGTTTCTTATCGGAGGGGCGGTGGCATTTATCTTAAATGTGCCGATGAGTTTTCTGGAAAAATGTATATTCTGTAATAAATACATGGAAAAGAAAAAAGTGGCACAGAAACTTGCAAGGCCGGTCAGTCTTCTGCTGACATTGACACTTTTTGTGGGTCTGCTTGTTCTTCTGATGTTTGTTGTATTGCCGGAGCTTGGAAAAACCTTCCTTAATCTTGGCGGAAATATACAGGATTTTTTGAGCGATATGCAAAAAAAGGCAATGGATATGTTTCAGAACAATCCAAGTATTGTGGAATGGATAGGACAGATACAGATCAACTGGGAGAGCCTTTTCCAGAATGCCGTTGATTTTCTGAAGACGGGAGCAGGGAATGTCATTGGCTCTACCTACACAGCAGCGCGCAGTATCATCAGCGGAATCATGACATTTTTTATCGCATTTGTTTTTGCGTGTTATATTCTTCTGCAAAAGGAAAAACTGCGTGTGCAGGTGACAAAGATCATGTATGCGTTTATGAAGAAGGAGCACGTGGAAAAAGTGATGGATATCTGTTCTTTGACATACAGGACATTTTCCAACTTTTTAACCGGGCAGTGCCTGGAGGCGTGTATACTTGGCCTGATGTTTGTGGTTACAATGAATATATTCAGATTTCCATATGCTATGCTTGTCGGAATTCTCATTGCATTTACAGCTCTGATTCCGATTTTCGGTGCATTTATCGGCTGTGCGATCGGTACCTTTCTGATACTGGTCATCAACCCGATGCAGGCAGTGATGTTTATCATTCTATTCCTTGTCTTGCAGCAGGTGGAGGGCAACCTGATCTATCCCCACGTGGTGGGAAATTCAGTAGGGCTTCCGTCTATCTGGGTTCTGGCTGCAGTCAGTGTGGGCGGAAGTTTGATGGGAATTGTGGGAATGCTTATTTTTATTCCGCTCGTGTCCGTGATCTACAGTTTGTTCAGAAAGTATGTCTATGACAGGCTGAAGGCAAAGAAGATAAAAATAGATGGAAGTATTTGTGAAAAAAGTTAGAATGTACCCTGTCCTACATTTTGAAAATGTGTAGTATAACGGTTAAATCAGGAAGAAATATTTACAAAATAGTGATAATATACTAAAATAGTGTTAATCATTATCGATAAATATACAAAATGTAAAGACAGGGAGGTATGTAAATGAAAGGAAATGTAATAGTCGGTCAATCCGGAGGACCTACGTCAGCGATCAATTCAACTTTGGCAGGAGTTTACCGTACAGCGATAGAGCGCGGTGCCAAAAAAGTTTATGGGATGAGGAATGGCATTCAGGGATTAATGGAGGAGCGTTATGTTGATTTAGCAGATCATATCACCAATGACCTGGATGTGGAGCTTTTGAAACGTACCCCGGCCGCATATCTTGGTTCCTGCCGCTATAAACTTCCGGAGATCCATGAGGACAAGGCAGTGTACGAGAAGATATTTGATATCCTCAACAAACTGGACATTGAGGCATTTATCTATATCGGAGGAAATGACTCCATGGATACGATTAAAAAACTTTCCGACTATGGAATCCTGACAGGGCAGCCTACAAAGTTTGTGGGTGCTCCAAAGACCATAGACAACGACCTTGCCCTCACTGACCATACGCCTGGTTTCGGGAGTGCTGCGAAATATATTGGTACATCTGTAAAAGAGATCATACGTGATGGTATGTGCCTGGAGTATAATAAAGGTATCGTCACCATCGTGGAGATCATGGGAAGGAATGCAGGATGGCTTACCGGGGCCGCATGTCTGGCAGAAGGAGAGGACTGTAAGGGCCCGGATCTTATCTATCTGCCGGAGTTTCCGTTTGAACTGGAGACTTTTGTGGATAGGGTAAAGAAGATACTTAAAAAGCAATCTTCCGTTGTGGTGGCTGTGTCAGAGGGAATCAAACTGGCGGACGGGAGGTATGTGTGCGAGCTTGGGCAGAGTGTTGACTTTGTGGATGCGTTTGGACATAAACAGTTGTCCGGAACAGCAAACTATTTGGCAAGCCTCATTGCCGGAGAGATTGGCTGTAAGACAAGAGCCATTGAGTTGAGTACACTTCAGCGCTCAGGTGCGCATCTGGCATCCAGGGTGGATATACTGGAGGCAATGCAGGCAGGAGGAGCTGCTGTGATGGCTGCGGATGAAGGAGACTCAGGAGTCATGGTCGTGTTCGAGAGAATCTCTGACGATCCATATCAATGTGCGACTGCAGTAAAAAATGTGCACAAGATAGCAAATGATGAGCGGCTCGTGCCAAGAGAATGGGTCAATAAAGAGGGCACCTATGTGACAGATGAATTTAAACGGTATGTGCGTCCTCTGATCCAGGGAGATATGCCACCGGTCATGGTGGACGGAATTCCGCGTCATCTCTACAGACCATTTAAAATATAAGTGTATGATGGGCAGATGTAAGATCGCATCTGCCCGAATTTTTACTTGAACAATAGTTATAAATATGATACGATATATACATAAACACACATCTAAGATTCTTGTTAAATTCCACAGATTAAAATTTCATAATGGAAAGGCAGTGAGAGCGTTTATGAAAGACGAAAAAGGATATGCGGTTCTGCGCCTGTCGATGTGCGGTAATAACTGTCGGGTTGTCATGGATTTTCAAAAAGGTGTCCTGTGGTATGAAAAATTTGCTCCAGGACCCAAGATCGTGAAGGAGGAAGCAGTTGGATGGATGCGTCAGCTTGTCGAGATGGCATTCTGTGTGTGCATGTCCCGGGAGGAGAGCGGACGATTTCTTTTTAATCCATATGGGGTTCTTTTGGGAGCAGACCGCAACCTCTATCTTTTGGATATGGAGGATGAAAATAACGAATCCTGCAAAAAGAAAGGCCAAAGGAAGAAGATTAAAGAAAAGTTTGAATGTACAGGAGAAAGAGAAGTGCAAACAATGTTTGCAGCAGGCAGGATGATTCAGTGTATGATGGCCCAGAGTGATATTTATCCTTCCATACATTGGAGGGAGAAACAGTATATTAAAAAAATAGTTGTACTTTGTGGAAGAAAGGAGGACCTGGAAAAAAAGAAAAAATCCATAGAAAGAAATGTTCACTGTCTTGGCAGGAAGAGGAAACCTGTGCCTGCGGTCTTATGGGGGATTTTATGTTTGTCTCTGTGCATAGGCGGCGGTGGCTGGTACGCAATAAAACATGTAAAAGAAGAAGGCCAGAAGAAACATTCAATAATTGAGAAAAGCATTGTCGGTAAGATGATGGATGACAGTTACATGGAGCAGGGCAAGAAGTATTTTCTGGAATTTGGAGATTATGAGGAAAGTAAACAATGTTTTGGAAGGGTGGAGGATGAACATGAAAAGGCAAAGCATTACATCATACTGGCAGAGTATATGAGTGGACAGGAAAAAGAAGAAAAGGCAAAAGAAGCGCTGAAATCTTTAGAGGCAGAAGACAAGGGAGATCTTTTGTGTATGCTGAGAGTATACGAAAAGATAGGTGACATGGAAGACTGCGAAGAGATGATAGATCTGGCAAAGAGATGTTGTATACATGAGTATGAAAAGGATATTTATTTCAATGAAAAGAGAGAGTTTGAGGTGAAAAGTATACTTTGCAGAATGTATGAGATGACAGGACAAAAAAAAGAGGCGGATTTATGTTACGAAGAGATGTCCAGGCTAAAACTGGATGAGGAACAGCGGCAGCAGTACTATACCCAGTGGGCCAAAGCCCTCATGCAGAGAAATGACTGGAAAAAATCAGATGAAGTCTGTCAAAAAGGTATTGAGAAGGTACCGGGGTCAGACGAACTGAAACGGCTCAGAGTGCAGGCAATGTGTATGTTTCCCGATAACAGCAGGGAAAAGCTTTTGGGAGTACTGAGCGCTTACATCGCCCAGAATCCCAATCTGATAAAGGATGAGGAGATAAAAAAGATTGCAGCACAATATCAGCTGAAGATGGAGGGAGGAAAAATATGGGCCGGGAAATAGACTCTCAAATAAAACGAAAAAGGCGGTCTTTGTAGCTGGGGGGTTCACCGCATATAACGGTGAGGTCATCGCAGAGAGCTGCAATACGCACCTTTTCTTCCGGATTTCCATGGTTTTGGGAGGTCCATAATAAATCCGCAGCCATTAAGAGCTCCTTTTTCTTTTTTTCAGGGAGAGAAAAGGATAGCCGATAAAAATTTCTGCTGTCATTGTATATCTGACGCAATTTCATCTCCGCATTGGCGGATGCAACATCTTTGCGGGAATAGCTTTTGCGCTTCAGTGAACAGTACACATGATAGAGCATATCTGCGTCTGTTAAGGCATTGTGCCAGTGTCCGCGGGGAGTTGTTCCAAGAAGAGCAGCAAGTTTTTCGAGTGCAAGAGACTGTTTTTCATCGAAGAGAGTACGGGTAATCTGAACAGAGATATCCAAGATCATATCGCACAGATAGTGCCATTTCTTTTCCATACCGATGCTGGCAATATTTGCTGCGAGCACTGGTTTGTCACAGTTGCCGTACACGTACAGAGTTTGAACAGACCATTTGCGCAGAAAACCAATGACCTGTGCGAGTACATGATCAAGAGGAGGGGCGTGGTAAATGTCTTCTTGTGAAAGTTTTGTCAAGACCTGGCAATATTCAGTCAGAATCACATTGATGCGTGGCCTTGTCAGTGAGTAGAAGGAATCCTTTTTTTCCAGAGTGCAGGAATCTGCGATTACGATGCCGATGGAGAGAAGACCTGGAGCATTGTCCGTATCAAAGCCGGTATTATATTCCAAATCAAGAAATCCAATATATTTTCCTGGTTTTCGTGTTTTTTTCATTTTTGTCATGTCAGTTTCACCTTTTTGTCTAGAATTGTCTATAAACATCTTACCCTTATTTTATTTCAGAGTATGAAAGAACACAAGATAAAAAAATACAGACCAAAAGGTCTGTAAAAGGGAGGATGCCAGGCAGCTGGTGGTGCAGCTCCTGGCATGTATTATGAAAAAGTTTATTTCAAATAGTGTTAAACTTGGTAGCGTCTAATTTCTAGATTTATCTATTTGATGACTTTAGTATAAGTAACAGAAATGAAAGAATCATGTTCAAGAGGTAAAGATTCTAGAAATAAAAAATGAACAATTTATGAACGGTAGGCGAACCGCGGAAGTCCGTCCTCCATCGGTACATCCACCTGTCCTTGGATCAACGGGCGTGCGTATGAGATAAATTCGTCAGTCACATCACAGCCGTTTTCGGTTATCCAGGAAAGTGGTACTGCTTTTTCTTGATTACAGATATCGTTTACATCTGCAGTAGAGCAGGCGATCGTATAAGGTTCATTTTCTGTGCGTATGAAGGTTATCATTTTTCCGGTCTGGCCCTCCAGTGCTTTTAAAACTGCAAATGCGCCTGCCTCCTCTGCCTCGTCCAAGTCTGTTTTTGAGAGCATGGAAGAAGAGCAGCGCTGGCTTACATTCAATTCTACAGAACGTACTTTGACACCAAGTTTTTCCTTCACAAGATTTTCAAGATACTTTCCTGAGCCGGTCAGCATTTTATGTCCAAATGTATCCACACCCACTTCGCTTGACAATTCGCAGATGAAAGTCCCTTTTCCGTCATTGATCCCTTCGGAGATACAGACAATGAGGTTGGAAACAGTCTCAAGGTTTTGACGTACTTTTTCGATAAATGCATCCGGATCAAAGGTGGTTTCCGGAAGATAGATGAGCACAGGGTTGTCCCCTTTGAATTTTCTTGCAAGTGCGCTTGCAGCAGTGAGCCATCCGGCGTGCCGTCCCATAATCTCTACGATAGTAACAGATTTTTTATTGTCATATACAGATGCATCCACGGCAATCTCACGCACTGTGGAGGCAACATATTTTGCAGCACTTCCGAAACCAGGCGTGTGGTCTGTGTGGATAAGATCATTGTCAATTGTTTTTGGAATACCGATAAAGCGGATATCGCTGCCGATTTGGGATGCGTAGCGGGAAAGCTTGCTTACAGTATCCATGGAGTCGTTTCCGCCGATATAAAAGAAATATCCGATATCGTATTCCTCAAATTTTTGAAAGAGTGCTTTATACACAGGATCATTAAAATCTTCCGGAAGTTTGTAGCGGCAGGAGCCAAGATATGCACCGGGTGTAGTGTGAATAAGATTCAGCTCAGTTTCAGAAATTTCAGTTTTAATGTCCAAAACGTGCCCGTTTAAAAACCCCTCAATTCCGTTGATCATGCCGTACAGATGTCCGATGGAATCAGACTGGCGTTTCCCTTCGCGGATAACTCCGCACAGGCTGCCGTTAATGACAGCAGTAGGGCCGCCTGACTGGCCAACAATAAGATTTTTTTTCATTTTCATTTCCTCCAAAATGTTATTTTTAATAATAATATAATGGAATTATGACGATTTTACAATATATGGTTGGAAATTGGGGAAGAATGATTTATACTAGAAAATACTTGTGAGAAGGAGTGAAAGGAATGAAATATTTATCGGTTGCGGTTCCGTGTTATAATTCCGAAAAGTATATGGAGAAGGCATTGGAATCGATATTGTCTGGAGGAGAGGACATAGAGCTGATCATTGTAAATGACGGTTCATCGGACAGTACACTTGAAATTGCAAGAAGATACGAGAAAGAATATCCGACCATTGTAAAAGTTGTGGATAAGGAGAATGGCGGGCATGGAGATGCGGTGAATGCTGGACTGGAAACAGCAACAGGAATATATTTTAAAGTAGTGGACAGCGATGACTGGGTGGATGAAGAGTCCTTAAAGAAAATTCTGTCTGTGATAAGAGAATTGTACGAACAGGGACAGGAGGTGGACATGTTCCTGGCAAATTATGTGTACGAGAAAGTAGGAGCACAGCATAAGCGCGTCATCCATTACCGGAATGTCCTTCCGGAGAATCAGATTTTTACGTGGAAGGAAGTCGGACATTTCCGGATCGGCCAATATATTCTGATGCATTCTGTTATTTACCGGACAGAGCTTTTGAAACTTTGCCAGCTTAAATTGCCAAAACATACTTTTTATGTAGACAATATTTATGTATATTATCCGCTGCCTCATGTTCGCACCATCTATTATATGAACCTAAATTTCTATCGTTATTTCATCGGCAGAGATGACCAGTCTGTCAATGAAAAGAATATGATCAAAAGGGTGGATCAGCAGATATTTGTAACAAAAACATTGATCGATATGTATGTGCTGAGAAAAATTCCGAATAAAAAGCTGAGGAATTACATGGTGAATTATTTGGCGATCATGATGACAGTATCTTCCATTATTTTAATAAGATCCAAAACGGAGGAGGCTTTGCGTAAGAAAAAAGAACTCTGGGATTACCTGAAGAAGAATGACTATCGGGTGTACTGGAAAATCCGTTATGGAATTCTTGGACAGACAGCCAACCTGCCGGGGCATTCGGGACGAAAGATATCAGTCATGGTGTATCAGGTTGCGAGAAGGCTTTGGGGATTTAATTAGAATTTATACTGAATGGGAAAATAAGGAAGAAACTGGTATAAAATTTGTGCTGAGGGGCATACTTCTTTCAGAGAAGAAAAGGAGTGTGTGATATGGCAGTTGATTTTAGTAAAAGTCAGACAAAAGAGAACCTGATGCGGGCGTTCGCAGGGGAAAGCCAGGCTAGAAACCGCTATACAATCGCAGCTGAGCAGGCAAGAGAAGAAGGCCTCTACGCAATCTCAAATATTTTTCTTTTTACCGCAGAGCAGGAAAGAGCGCATGCGCAGAGATACTATGAGTTGCTTGGTGAGATGGCGGGAGAGACGATACACATTGACGGCGGATATCCGGTAGACATTGCAGACAAAACGGAGACACTGCTTGAGATGGCAGGAAAAAACGAGTTTGAAGAGTATGATGACGTGTATCCTGCATTTGGAAATATTGCAAAAGAAGAAGGATTCTATGAGGCAGCGGGAGCTTTTCTCCAGATTGCCCAGATTGAGAAACTGCATGGAGAAAGATTCCGGGAAGTTGCAGCACTTCTAAAGAGCGGCGAGTATTTTGAGACACCAGAGGAGCAGAAATGGATGTGTTTAAATTGCGGACATCTTCACATTGGAAAACAGGTTCCAAAAGTATGTCCGGTCTGCCGGCATCCGCAGGGATTTTTCATTCCAGTGTCATTAGCTCCGTACTGCGGAAATATAATCAAATAAAAACAGGAAAAATATGAACAGTCAAAAAGCAGACAATGTATTGAACCTTGCGCTGGACGCAACGGAAGCAGAGCGGGAAAAATCTGCGGAGCTGGATGTCGGAACAGAGGGGGAGCTTTGGGAAGTCATTATTAAGTATTCCGGAGATTTGGATACAGTCAGAGAAGTTGCAGATGAAGTGACAGAACTTCAAAATGAATATGCGGTTTTGAAGATACAGAAAGAACGCATGGAGGAGTTGGCGTCACTTGCTCCCGTGGAATTTATTGAGAAACCTAAACTGTTGTTTTTTGAGCTGCAGAATGCAAAGAGGGAGGCTTGTATCACAAGGGTGCAAAGGGCTCCCTTTTCCCTTTTGGGAGAGGGGGTTTTAGTCGGGATTGTAGATTCTGGAATTGACTACACAAAGGCAGAGTTCAAAAATATGGACGGGACGACAAGGATTGCATTTCTTTGGGATCAGATGGGCCAGGGAACCCCGCCTGAAGGGTTCCATATGGGGGCGGAATACTCGTCGGAGGATCTAAACCGTCTTCTCAAGGAAGGAAATGACGGGATTGCGCCGGGATTTGATGTCTCGGGACATGGGACTGCAGTGGCGTCAATTGCAGCAGGAAATGACGGGGTGGCACCAAAGAGTATGCTCCTTGTGGTAAAGATGGGACTTGCAGGAGAAAGAGGTTTTCCAAGAACTACAGAACTGATGCAGGCAGTGGATTACTGTATCAGGAAAGCACTCCAAATGCGCATGCCGCTAGCGCTGAACATTAGTTTTGGAAATACATATGGTTCTCATGACGGTACCTCGCTAGTGGAAAGATATCTGGATGATGTGGCAAATATCTGGAAGAGTGTGATCTGTGTGGGATCGGGGAACGAGGGGGAGACAGCAGGCCATACAGCCGGAATTTTAAAAGAGGATGAAGAAGTGGAGGTCAGGTTTTCCGTTCAGGAGCGGCAGCAGGCGATCAGCATTCAGATATGGAAGGAGTATCAGGACTTGGTGGACATTTCTTTGATTTCGCCTTCCGGGAGAAGAGCAGGCCCGATTCAGGAGGAACTTGGCACGCAGAGGCTTGTGTTTCAGGAGACAGAGGTACTTCTCTATTACGGAGAACCAAGTCCTTTCAGTACTGCCCAGGAAATCTATCTGACATTCCTTCCGACGAGACAGTACCTGGACAGCGGAGAATGGAGAATTTTGCTGTCACCAAGAAGGATCGTGCAGGGAAATTATGAGATGTGGATGCCATCCGGAGTACTTTTAAATCGGGGCACTGGTTTTTTGTACCCGGTCAAGGACACCACTTTGACGATTCCTTCCACCGCGTCACGGGTTGTAACAGTGGGGGCATATGATGCTGCAACAGGGGCGTACGCTGGATTTTCCGGGCGGGGATTTACAAGGCAGCTGGAAGTTATCAAGCCGGATCTTGCAGCTCCCGGCGTTGGGATTGCTGTGCCCGGCACTGGGGGAGAGGTTGTGGTAAGTGGAACTTCATTTGCAGTCCCTTTTGTGACCGGCAGTGCAGCGCTTTTGATGGAGTGGGGGATCATACGTGAAAATGACCGGTATCTGTACGGGGAAAAGGTCAAGGCTTATTTGCGCAGAGGGGCAAAAAAACTGCCTGGATTTTCAGAATATCCGAATCCGCAGGTGGGATATGGGGCGCTCTGCCTTGGAGACAGTATTCCGGGGTAGCGCTGTATTGATATTGGCGGAATTTATCAATATATGTTATAATGGGCAAAGTGTAAAAAACGGAAGATAAAGGGTGAGATGGAGGAAGATTAGAGATATGGTAGAGACAGGTGTCATCCACGGACGATTTCAGGGACTGCATTTAAAACATATGGAGTATATACTTGCAGCAAAGATGAGATGCAAACGACTTTATATAGGGATTACAAATCCGGAGGACTCTTATCTGGCAAAGGTTTCCAACCGCCTGAACAAAGCGAAGATAGCGGCTAATCCATTTACTTATATTGAACGGTATGAAATGTTAAGGGATGCAATGAAGGAGTTCGGAGTGGACAGGGAAGAATTTGAGATCATCCCTTTCCCGATTACAAAGCCAGATCAGCTTTTGCAGTATGCTCCGCAGGATGCGGTATACTTTCTTGGTATCTGTGACAGCTGGAGCGAGGACAATAAAAAAGTACTGGAAGGTCTGGGGCTTAAGACGGAAGTAATATGGTGGAAAAGTCCTGACGAAAAAGGAATTACCGGAGCAGAGGTAAGGGAAAACATAATCACAGGACAGGACTGGAGAAATCTTGTGCCAAAGACAGTATACCAGTACATTGTAAAAAGGCATCTTGACGACAGAGTGAAACGCCTTGTGGAGGAGAAAAGGGTTACAAAAAAGCGTCTGGAAAAATTAGAGAAAAAATAGCGCAAGTATAATCTTAAAGATAATGCCAAAAAAATAGGATATCTCAAAATAAAGATCATGGATACAATTTTGAGATGTCCTATTTTTGTGGAAATTTAGTTATTATGGAAATCTGGCAATATAATAGTCATAGGCAGCACAGAGGGGGGTATAGTGGGATGGAATGGATGGAGATTTTGAAATTACGGATACAATAGAAATCTTGACAGAATGACTGGTGGGTGATAAATTAGGAATGTAAAACATGTATAAATTCACAGAATGGGTGAATGTATCTACCGGCTGCCGTATCAGCTGACTATGTGTTTCTATCCAATATTTCAGGGACGGAAACCAAAGTCAGAGAGCAGGCGGTTTTTTGTTTTGTTTCTTTAAATAGATTATGGTTATGTCTCAATAAGAAAAAGGAGATTGGTATATGAATAAAGAAAACACACGAATCCTAAAAGGCGACATCTGCTACAGTACAGATAAAAACACTCTTATTACTGTGCCGGACGGCTATTTGATTTGCCAAAACGGACTGTCTGCGGGGGTATTTCCCCGTCTTCCGAAACAGTACGATGGGTTTCCTATAGAGGACTATTCTGGAAAACTCATTGTACCCGGTCTTGTCGATCTGCACATTCACGCTCCTCAGTATGCCTTTCGAGGTTTCAAGATGGATCTGGAGCTTTTAGACTGGCTGAATTCCAGCGCTTTCCCGGAAGAGGCTAGATACGAGGATACGGAATATGCAAAAAAAGCATACACTATCTTTGTTCAGGATCTGAGAAAAAGCGTAAATACCAGAGCCTGCCTATTTGCCACTCTCCACCTTCCGGCCACCAAAATCCTTATGGAGCTACTGGAGCAATCCGGACTGGAGACCTTTGTGGGAAAGGTGAATATGGACCGCAACTGTCCGGGATATCTGCGGGAGGCAACCGGGGATGTCTCCGCCGATACTACCATCGCCTGGCTAGAGGAAACAGCCGGAATTTATTCCCATGTACGGCCAATACTCACACCTCGGTTTATTCCGGCCTGCTCTGACAGGCTTATGGAACGGCTGAATCAGATTCAGAAGGAATGGCGGCTTCCTATTCAATCTCATCTTTCAGAAAATCCGGAGGAAATTTCCTGGGTTCAGAAATTGGCACCTCAGTCCCGGTTTTATGGCGATGCTTATAAACGGTTCGGCCTGTTCGGTGGTGATGTTCCCACTATTATGGCTCACTGCGTCCATTGTCCGCCGGAGGAAATTCGTCTGATGAAAGAACAAGGAGTTTATATTGCCCATTGTCCACAGTCTAACACCAACTTAACTTCCGGAGTTGCACCTGTGCGTCTTTTTCTTGATCAGGATATGAATGTGGGCCTGGGATCTGATATTGCCGGTGGCACTGTCCTCTCTATCTTCCGGTCCATGGCTGAGGCTATCCAGGTCTCAAAGCTAAGGGCCCGACTTGTGGATGACAGATTAAAGCCTATCACCATGGAAGAAGCCTTCTTTATGGGCACAAAGGGAGGAGGCAGTTTTTTCGGAAAGGTAGGAAGCTTTGAAGAGGGATACGAAATCGATGCCATTGTGCTGGATGAAAGCCGGATTCCCCACCCCCAGGAGCTGACTGTAAAGGAGCGGCTTGAGCGGTTTCTCTACCTTTCAGGAGATGACTGGATACTTCACAAATACGTAAAAGGGCGTCGGTTATTTTAATCCGGCGCCCCCTATATATGATCTTTTCCCTTTTTGAATTTGAGGCGGATGTGGCCTATTATGTATGTTACCGCTGCAATACAATTCTGTTCTTTATTTACATAAACTTGGTCGCAAACTGCTGTTGTACAAACCTAACGACAGGCCGCAATTCTTTGATAATAGTTTTCATTCACCTTATCGTAATTATAGGAAATTTACGTTCTTATCTGATAATCATAAATGAAGAAAACCATATCCCCCTTTTCTTTCTTTACATCAATAGCCTGTTTCTTTTCACAACGTCTTGTCAATCCTAAATGTTCATAAAATGGATAATTGCAGCTGGTGTCCGTAAATAAATAAAACTCAGAAATATTTTGTGATTTCATGTAATCAACAATTGTTTGGAATAACTTTCGACCTAAGCCTTTTCCGCGACACTTCTCGCTGATGGCGAAGAATGCCAATTCTCCTTTATAGTCTTTTTTGCAAGCAGCGAGCAACTCTTTATCAATTTCCTGTACGCATTTAAATATTTTTGAGATTTCTCGCCCCTCTTTGGATATGTACAGTGTGACAACGGATTTCAGCCATTTAATACGCAGAGATAACGGACACTTATGTTTGTCAACATTTTTCCCCATAATAATGCCAACCGGAGCACCGTCTATCTCCGCAACTCTCACAAAGGTTTGGTTGGCAAAACAGCTATTCAAATATACTTTTGCCAGCTTTTCTGCTGTTTTAGGAGAACAAAACCGATCGTACTTCCACGTTTCGCGCACCACATTTTCTAATGCTCTATGGTCTGTTTTATGATATTCTCGTAAAATAAACTGTTCGTTCATTTAGATGTTTTGTCCCTTTCACGTCTTTCTAAAATTGTCTTTGGTATTTCCTGATACCGTTTTGTCAAATAATCTTTTCCCTTTGTATGCCATTTATAAGCTGTAACCGCTAATCCTACTGTAAAGAGTAATACTGCTATTCCCAGACTGTACCGATATCCTGCCAGTTCAAGAATAAAATAACTGATAACCGAAGAAATGGCTGCAGCTATTAAATATATCCACATTGTACATTTTTGTGCACTTTTTGCCGGAAAAGATAAGAAAAAATCATCCCACCTGTCAGAATTGAATTGCAGCTGCCTGCCTTTAATCCAAAACAGCAACAGAAAAATGCCTAATGCAAATGCTTTGCATAAAAGCATTTTTAATCCTGCTATCAATACCAGCAATAATAAATACATCTATAATTCCTCCTTCCTGCTTGCCTTGTTTTCTTTCTTGATTTATAATAAACCGTACTGTAACTGTACGGTCAAGAGAGATTATCAATGTTTTTTGATAAAAAAATTATTTACAATCAGACAATTTGCAAAACTACACGAAATAAATAAGAAAACTTTAATAATGTAACTATGCAAAAACAAGATTATCCCGTGATGATTCAAAGCTTTAAAAAGCATGGATTCACGGGATAATCTTATTTGTAGGTGGCAGGGGTATAAAGTGGTATTAACCGACAGCCCTATCCTCTTTGTTTTTAGAAATGTTTACTCAGAAATCCAAGTTCCGGTCTTGCCTTTCACAGCATCTTTTAACTTGTCAAAAGAAGTAATGAGTGCTGCTCTTCCCTGGCGTTTTTCGATAAAAGAGACGGATGCCTCGAATTTAGGGAGCATGGCATGTTTTCCGAACTGCCCTTCCTCCATGTAGGCCTTTGCCTGTGCCACGGAGACTTTGTCCAGCTCGCATTCGTTTTCCTTTCCAAGATTGATGGACACTTTTTCGTCATTGGTGAGAATGATGAGCATGTCCGCGTCAATAAGCTCTGCAAGTTTTCCGGCAGTGTAATCTTTTTCAATAACAGCGCTTGCACCTTTTAGGCGGTTGCCCTGCAAAAGAACAGGAATTCCTCCCCCTCCGGCAGCGATGACTACCTGGTTTGCGTCCACAAGAAGGCGGATCGCGTCAATTTCAATGATGTCCACAGGTTTTGGTGCGGAGACAATGCGGCGGAATCCTTTTCCTTCCACCTCAATACAATAATTTCCTTTCTCCTTTTCAGCGGCAGCTTCCTCTGCGCTCATATATCGTCCGATGACTTTGGTAGGCGTGTAGAATGCCTCGTCATAAGGGTCCACAAGTACTTGTGTCAGTACAGTGCTGACAGTACGAAAGATTCCGCGGTCCAAAAGCTCTTCGCGGATAGCATTCTGCAGATCGTATCCAATGTATCCCTGGCTCATGGCAGAGCAGACAGACATGGGAGCTGCAGTGTATTCTGTGTGCGTGTTCCCAAATTCGTTCATCGCCGCGTGAATCATGCCGACCTGCGGGGCGTTGCTGTGGGTGATGACGACCTGATATCCGGCCTCTATCAAATCAGCGATGGATTTTGCGGAATTTTTTACCGCTACCATCTGTTCAGGGAGAGTTGTCCCTAGTGCACGGTGGCCGAGGGCCACTACAACTTTTTTCTTCATATGCTTTCCCTCTGTTTCTTTCTTGTCATTTTGGAATAATATAAAAATTATATAATTTTTTGCCTTAAAAAGCAATGATAATGTGCAAAACTGTGCAATATAAAGAGAAAATTACAGCCGCACGATTGTTGCATGGTGTCCGGTATGTTTCAAAAACTTTTTCATGATGTCCGAGGTCTTGATCTTTAAACTGGAGGTGTTGATGCAAGGATGGCATCCGATGTACTCGCTCTCCAGCACATCTTTATCGATCAACAGCTCTACATACCAGTCTTTGTCGTTCATCAGCCCAAGGACGCTCACAGAGCCAGGGGTGATATTCAGATATTTTTCCATGTATTCCGGCTCTGCAAAGGACAGTCTTGAAATGTGAAGCTGCTTGGATAAATCCTTTGTGAGGAACTTTTTGTTGCCTGGGATAAGTAAAAGGAAGAAAGTTGTCTTCTGTTGATTGCGCAAAAAGAGATTCTTGCACATGGTCACACCGAGTTTTTTGTCGATATCTTCGCAGGCTTCCATTGTATCTGCGTGGTCATGGTCCACGCGTTCAAAAGGGATATTCAGTTTTTTCAATAAATCGTAGACAGCCATCTCTTTTGGAAGACGTCCATTCGGGTCAGGAGCTGTAGTGTACACGTCGCTGATATAAAAATCACTCATGGGTAATCTCCTTTTTTAAATTTGTTAATTTTTAAACATAAGTTTAGTATAGTGAATAAACGGAAAAAAAACAAGAAAAAGTATGGCCTTGCATAAAAGATAAAGCAATTTTATAATAAACAGAGTACAAAGAAAGGGAAAAGAACATGTTTCAATTGATATCATATTTAAAAGATTACAAAAAGGAGAGCATCATCGGGCCCCTATTCAAGCTTTTGGAGGCGTGTTTTGAGCTTTTGGTTCCCCTGGTGATGGCCTCTGTCATTGACGTTGGGATTAAAAATCGTGACATCCCTTATATTATGAAAATGGGGGGAGTTCTCGTGGCTTTTGGAGTTCTCGGCATGGCATGTTCTCTGACAGCCCAGTATTTTGCGGCAAAAGCAGCAGCAGGTTTTGGGACAGGATTAAGGTATGATATGTTCAGCCATATCCAGTCTCTTTCTTATGCAGAGATTGACAAAGTCGGAACGTCCACTCTGATCACAAGGATGACAAGCGATATCAATCAGGCGCAGGCAGGGGTAAACCTTGTACTCAGGCTTTTTTTGCGGTCACCGTTTATTGTCGTAGGGGCCATGCTCATGTCCTTTACCATTAATGTGAAATTGTCACTGATATTTGTTGTCGCAGTCCCGCTTTTGGCCGTGATCATATACGGTATTATGATGGTAAGTATCCCGCTTTATAAAAAAGTGCAGAGAGGACTCGATGAAGTGTTAATGTCCACAAGTGAAAATCTGGCAGGTATACGTGTGATCCGTGCATTTTGTACACAAAAGCAGGAGGAGAAAGAATTTGAGGAAAAAAGTGTTTTTCTTCTGCGTATCCAGATGCTTGTCGGGAGAATATCTGCTTTAATGAATCCTTTGACCTATGTTGTTGTAAATGCAGCCATCATCGCCATTGTATGGTATGGGGGCCTGAAAGTGGATGGCGGGGAAGTGACGCAGGGGGAAGTGATCGCGCTTGTAAATTATATGACACAGATTCTGCTAGCCCTGGTGGCGCTTGCAAACCTGATCGTAAGTTTCACAAAAGCGATGGCCTCCGGCAACAGAATTGTGGAAGTGTTTGCATTAAAGCCCGGCATCGTGGATGCAGACAGAGAAGAGGGGGAAACTGCAGGAGAGTTGAGGGAGGACGTAAACCCTGAGTCTTATGCAGTGGAGATGCACAAGGTGGAATTTACCTATGGAAATACAAAGGAGCCGATGCTGTCCGGTATTACTTTTCAGGTGAAACCAGGTGAGACTGTGGGGATCATCGGTGGAACAGGTGCAGGGAAATCTACGCTGATCCAGTTAATCGGAAGATTTTATGATGTCTCTAAAGGAGAGGTCAAGGTGTTTGGAAAAAATGTGAAGGATTACAAGATTTCGGATTTAAGGCAGATGATCGGGCTTGTACCCCAAAAATCTGTCCTTTTCCATGGAACGATCCGTAAGAATCTGCAGTTTGCAAAAGAGGGGGCATCCGATGAGGAGATTCATGAGGCACTTAGGATTGCCCAGGCAGAGGAGATTATCGCTGCAAAACCAGAAGGGCTGGATACCATGGTGAGCGAAGGGGGCAAAAACTTTTCCGGAGGACAGCGCCAGAGGTTGACGATTGCGAGGGCGCTTGTGCGAAAACCGAAAATCCTCATTTTGGACGACAGCTCCTCTGCGCTTGACTTTGCCACGGATGCAAAACTGCGCAAAGCTTTACGTGAACATGTAAAGGATACGACTGTTTTTATTATTTCTCAGAGAGCATCAACACTGATGCACGCAGACTGCATCCTTGTTTTGGATGACGGAAAGATCGTAGGTATGGGAACGCACGGAGAGCTTTTGAAAAACTGTAGTGTATATCAGGAAATCTGCCGTTCTCAGATGTCCAATAAGGAGGTGGAGAAACATGCGTAAGAAAGATGGGGTATGGAAAAAGGTGGCTGGGCTTATACGGCCGTACGGGCATTATCTTTTCTTTTCACTTCTGTTTGCAGTGGTATCAGTGGCACTGACACTTTATGCACCCATTCTCGTGGGAAATGCGGTGGATGAGATCATCGGAAAGGGTAACGTGGATTTTGTGAAAATTCTGGAAATTCTGCGAAAGCTTGCAGTGGTCATTATAGTGACAGCACTAGCCCAGTGGATGATGAATCTGTGCAACAATACGATCACCTTCCGGGTAGTGCGCGATGTCCGCGTGATGGCCTTTGCACATCTCCAGAAACTGCCGCTGCAGTATGTGGACAGCCATCCGTCCGGGGATACCATCAGCAGGATCATTACGGATGTGGAGCAGTTTTCGGACGGACTTTTAATGGGATTTTCCCAGCTGTTCACAGGGGTTGTAACGATCGTTGGCACGTTGGTGTTCATGCTGTCCATCAACGTCAAAATCTCCCTTGTTGTCATTCTTATCACGCCGTTGTCCTTTTTTGTGGCCGGGTTCATTGCAAAGCGCACGTACACCATGTTCCACAGACAGTCACAGACAAGGGCCGAGATGACATCTCTGGTCAATGAAATGGTGGGTGCCCAGAAAGTAGTGCAGGCATTTGGGTATAAGGAGCGGGCGCTTAAAGAGTTTGAAGAGATCAATGAAAGGCTTAAGGAGTGCAGTTTAAAGGCAACCTTTTTTTCCTCGATCACGAATCCGAGTACACGTTTTGTCAACAATCTTGTATATACAGGAGTGGGAATTATGGGGGCGCTTGGTGCAATCAGAGGTGCAATCAGTGTAGGACAGCTTTCCTGTTTTCTCACCTATGCAAATCAGTACACAAAGCCGTTTAATGAGATTTCCGGTGTGGTGACAGAGCTGCAGAATGCGGCTGCCTGCGCGAAACGTGTGTTTGACTATTTGGATGAGGAGACAGAAGAAGAGGACAGCGTGGCAGCACTGGAGATAGGAAAGGCAGATGGAAGTCTAAAACTTGACAAGGTGTCCTTCTCCTATCAAAAAGACAGAAAGCTTTTGAAGAATTTAAACCTTTCCGTAAAACCGGGACAGAGAATTGCGATCGTAGGACCAACTGGATGTGGAAAGACAACGCTGATCAATCTTCTGATGCGTTTCTATGATGTGGATGAGGGGACGATCTATATGAGCGGAAATTCCATCATGGAGATCAAGAGGGACAGTGTCAGAAAAAACTATGGGATGGTGCTTCAAGAGACATGGCTGAAATCCGGCAGCATTGCCCAGAATATTGCATATGGAAAAGGGGATGTGACGAGGGAGCAGATCGTAGATGCCGCAAAGGCTGCGCATGCCCACAGTTTTATCAAAAGAATGGAGCATGGATATGACACGCTTATCACAGAAGACGGCGGAAACCTCTCTCAGGGGCAAAAGCAGCTTTTATGTATTGCAAGGGTAATGCTGAAACTTCCTCCTATGTTGATTTTGGACGAGGCAACCTCTTCCATTGATACAAGAACAGAGATCATGATCCAGCAGGCATTTGAAAAGATGATGGAAGGTCGGACGAGTTTTATTGTGGCCCACAGGCTTTCCACAGTAAGAAAAGCAGACTGTATCCTGGTCATGAAGGATGGAAATATCATTGAGCAGGGTACGCACGAAGAATTGCTTGAAAAGAGAGGGTTTTATGCGAACCTCTATGAAAGCCAGTTTGCGTAACAAAGAAAAGTCCTTAAGAGATGAAAATCATTTTGGTATCTTAAGGACTTTTTGCAGTTAAAATTCTGTGAGTTCTTTCTTGGTGATGGCTGCATGCTCGGCTTTGAGTTCCTCAAAACAGCGGAGTGCATTCCAGTGCTGGTTTACGCTTGTCAGAACAGCCTTGTATGGAATAGGTCCTGCTTTGCTGTTTCTAAGCCCGGAGAGAAGAAGATTTAATTTCTGCTCCGGGAGGTTGCAGAAGATCATCATTTCTTTTTCGAGTTCATCGCCGTCATAGAGATTGTCCACAGCCTCCACATCTTTGGAGCCAGCGAAGAGGCCAACTGGCTGGAGGTAGTCTTTTTTGTCCACCTTCTTGATCCGCACCTTGAGCGGAAAAAGAACAAGCTCCACATTTAAAAGTTTCTGCTTATCTTTAAAGTTAAATAATAATACTGTTTCTCTCATTTCAATTCTCCTCTCTAACCTCCTCTTTAGAGAAGGTAAGTATATTGTATACGAAAATATGGAAAGTGAAAAGATAAAGTGTTGAAATTTTCGGGGGGGGGGTATGATAGAATAAAAAAATCAGTTGACAAGACTAAAAAAGAAGAATATTATTGTATTAATTAAGTAATACAAAATGCAGGGAGGAAACGTTATGATTGAGATTAAAAATCTGACTAAGGTTTATCGATTGAATAAAAAGCAGATGCAGGAATCACATACAAAGAATCCGAAAAAAGTTGCGGTAAACCATCTTTCTTTTTTGGCAAAAGAAGGGGAGATTTACGGACTTTTAGGTCCAAACGGTGCCGGAAAGACGACGACGCTGCGCTGCATTGCAACCATCATAAAACCTACGGACGGAGAGATTGTTGTGGAAGGCCATGAGGCAAGAAAAGACTCTGAGGCTGTCAGAAGAAGTATTGGCTTTTTGACAAGCGATATTAAGCTGGACCCACAGTTTTCCGTGGATTATCTGTTTGACTTTTTTGGAAGACTGCACAATGTTCCAAAAGACAGGCTCAAGGCCAGGAAAGAAGAATTGTTTTCCTACTTTGGAATCCGGGACTTTGCCCACAAACCGATCAAAGAGCTGTCCACTGGTATGAAACAAAAGGCAGCCATTGCCGTTAGCCTTGTACACGATCCAAAGGTCATCATCTTTGACGAACCGACAAATGGGCTGGATATCATCACGGCAAGAAGTGTGACGGACTATCTTAGGAAATTAAGAGATGACGGGAAAGTCGTCATTGTTTCCACACACATTATGTCCGAGGCACAGAAATTGTGTGACAGGATCGGTGTTATCATTGACGGGGAAAAGGTGGCAGAAGGCACTGTAAATGAACTGCTTATAAAGACCGGCGGCCAGGATTTGGAAGAGGCATTCTTTGAGTTATACAAAGCGAAGAAGGGGGCATAAGGAATGAACGGGGTAAAAGAAATATTTAATAAAGAGATGGCAAGGATCTTTAAGGACAAAAAGATGATATTTTCCGTATTTTTCCTTCCCGTGATCATCATGGTTGGTATCCTTGGAATTATCAATAGTCTGTCCCAGAATATGGCGGACGATATTGAGGAACATACTTCCATTGTGTATATGATGAATGAGCCGGAAAGCTTTCAGGCATTTCTGGAGGCGTCCCAAACAAAATGCGATGTGAAAAATGTAGAGGATATGGATGATGCAAAGGAAGAGATTAAGAATGGAACCGCTGACCTTATCATTGAATTTCCGGAAAATTTTGAAATGGAAGTCAGTGATTATAAAGAAGGAGATACAGTGCCTCAGATCAAGACATATTATAATCCGTCCGAGGAATACTCCTCTTCTGCATTCCAGGAGATCTCAGGTGGCATACTTGAGTTGTACAGACAGTCGCTTTTGAGTGAGAGGGTAGGCAGTCTTGACAATATTGCAGTGTTTCATGTGAATTCAGACAATCCGGATATGGTGATCCAGGACGATGCAAAAGCAGGCGGCAAGGCGCTTGGCATGATGCTGCCGTATCTGATCACAATTCTTCTCTTTGCCGGTGCGATGGGTATTGGAACCGACATGATCGCAGGGGAAAAAGAGAGAGGTACCATGGCAAGCCTTCTTGTGACACCTGTGAGAAGAAGCAGTATTGTTCTGGGCAAAGTCTTTGCACTGATGGTGATTTCCGGAATTTCTTCCGTCATTTATCTTGGGGCTATGATCGCTGCAATGCCGATGATGTCAGGAGGGGAAACTTTGAATATCCAGTTAAGCCCGAAACAGGGTGTGATGCTTGGTGCACTGCTCGTGTCGCTGGCATTCCTCTATTCCGCGATCATTGTGCTGTTGTCTGTGTTTGCAAAGACAATAAAAGAGGCGAACACTTATGTGACGCCTGCTTATATGGTAATTCTTGTTGTGGGGCTTTTGACCATGTTCTCCACAAAGGGCGCAGACCTTACTTCTTACTGCGTTCCGGTCTACAACAGTTCACTTGCCATGAAAGAAATACTCACACAGGAAATCGCCATGTCCGAGTATGGAATCACACTGGGCATGACGATCGTGCTGGGAGTACTGCTTTGCGGTGTGATCGTCAAAGCATTTGAAAGTGAAAAGGTGATGTCTCTATAAACCTTACTTTTTCCTTCGGGAATGGCGTGCAAGTTTTGCGGGAAACTTTTTGGAGAAGGAATCCTTCTTAGGATTCCTTCTCTTTTTGTCTTTTTCGATGCCGGAATATTTTTTGACGGACTGGTTTCGCTTTGGCATCCTTGGTACCCGCAAACACTCTACCTGACAAATGGAGTCAAGACGTTTGTTTTTTCTAAATGATCTTGCGAGGAGTATCTGCGCAAGCTTTGATGCGCTCAATCCTTCTTTTTGCAGCTGTTCTACAAAAGTTTCCCATTCCGGGGAGAGTTCTTGGGAGGAAAGATGAAGGAGCTCTTGGGCAAAAAGCTGTTTTTGGTGTTCCAGGATCATTTCCACTTTTGGGAGTGTCTGCTCACGGATAGGAAGTTTTGTGTAGTGCTCGATTTTTTTGAGCTGTTCAAACTGTCTGCGGCCGGACACAAGTGTATGGCTCTCCCCTTTTCTGCCCGCGCGCCCGCATCTTCCGATCCGGTGTACATAGTACTCCAGCTCCTGCGGGATATCGTAATTGAATACCATATCCACATCGTCAATGTCAATTCCTCTGGCAGCTACGTCTGTGGCGATGAGGATTTTGGCGTGGCCGTTTCGAAAATCATCCATGATGGCAGTGCGCTGGCTCTGGCGCAGATCTCCGTGGAGAGAGGCAGCGCGGTATCCGCTTTTTTTCAGGTTGGAAGAAAGCTCATCCACTGTCTTTTTGGTATTGCAGAATACAAGGCATTTAGAAGGGGTCAGGTATTCAAGAAGCAGTTTCAGGGCATCTGTTTTCTTAGAGGAAGGCAGGTAATAGAAATTCTGCCGGATGTCAGGGGCAGACTTCTTTCCTTTGTCAGCCTTGATAAATACAGTGTCTGTCTGGAATTCTTCCGTGATCTTCAAAATTTCAGGGGACAAGGTTGCGCTGAAAAGAATGGTCTGTCTCTCCTTTGGGGTATCGAGGAGGATTTTGCGGATATCGTCCACAAATCCCATGTTGAGCATTTCATCCGCCTCATCGAGAACAACTGTGCGCAGATTGCAGAGTTTTAAGGTATGTCTGCGCATATGATCCATAATACGTCCCGGGGTTCCCACAACGATCCGCGCCTTTTTTAATGCTTTTATCTGTCTTTGGATCGGTTCTCCCCCGTACACACAGGCAATGCTGATGCCGGAGAGATATTTGGAAAACTTCCGTAGTTCCTTTGTGATCTGCAGGGCCAGTTCCCGTGTCGGGGCCAGAATCAATGTGTTTGCCCGTTCGCCGTTTTCTGCAGCCCTCTGGATGAGCGGAAGACCGAATGCAGCTGTCTTCCCTGTGCCTGTGGCAGAACGCCCGGTCACATCATGACCGTTTAAGATCGGAGGGATGGAGCCGGACTGAATATCTGTGGCGTGCTCATACCCAAGTTCTGAAATGGCTCTTAGTATTTCGTGTCTTAAGTTCAATTCATTAAAATTCATATTGTTCCTTTTCTTTCTGTAAAATTAAAAAACTGAGGACACCGCAAAACATTTTCAGATTTTACGGTATCCTCAATATGCTCTCATTACTATATCATAGTTTACATACAAGTACAAATAAATTTAATGCTGTCTTACCGGAAGTTTTAACCTGGCTGTAAATTTCAGCAGCACTTTTCCGACGGCAGCTACTAAAACTGTGGCTGCGATGGCCTCCGGTATGCCCGAAGTCGCAATGGTTGCCATGATAAGTCCCCATACAGCTGTTACAGCCACCTCTTTTGCCTGCGCATACTGGGATGCAAATAAAAGATAAATACTCCCCATGACCAAAAAAGTGTGCAGGATAGAGCTTATAAACCCTGTAACTACAAGAGAAAGAATTTGATTCTTTAAAAACTTTGTGACCAGGATCCAGATCCATGCAGCCGCAACTCCGAGAAGAATACGGCATCCGACAGAAACCCAGACTGCTTTTAAAGAACCTAAAAGTCCGGTGGTGCTAAGAAATGGCGAGAAGGCAAAGGATAAAAGTGTTGGGGCCATCGTATTGCTCGCAAGGGAGCAGACGCCGAATACGCCGCCAAGAATGCCTCCGGCCAGGGGACCAAACAGCAGTGCGCCTAAAATGACAGGAATGTGTACGGTTGTCGCCTTAATGACCGGCAGTTGGATCATGCCAAGCGGAGTGTTCGCAAGGACAATGATAATGGCTGCCATAAGTGCAACACTGACCATCCATCGGGTGTCTTTTTTGTTTTTTTTCATTATTTAGTTTCCTCCTTGTTATCATTCTCGTAATGAGATACAATACAATACAGCGAAAAGTATACCATGCATTGGAACATGCGGCAAGTAATCTGCAAACAATTGACAAAATACGAAATAGATGAGGAGGACAAAAAATGCTGAAAGGAAAAACTGTACTGCTTGGCGTTTCAGGCGGGATTGCAGCATACAAAAGCGCTATGCTTGCAAGCCTTCTTATAAAACAGCGAGCAGATGTGCACGTGATCATGACAGCAAATGCAACGAATTTTATCAACCCGATCACCTTTGAGACACTGACTGGCCATAAATGTATCGTGGATACATTTGACAGAAATTTTGAATTTCACGTTGAACATGTGTCTTTGGCAAAAAAGGCGGATGTGGCTGTCGTGGCTCCGGCCACAGCAAATGTCATCGCAAAACTTGCACACGGAATTGCGGACGATATGCTCACCACGACTATGCTTGCGTGCAGAAAGCATAAGATCATCGTCCCTGCCATGAACACAAATATGTACGAAAATCCGGTGACTCAGGACAATATCCGAACACTGGAAAAATATGGAATGGAAGTTGTAAAACCGGCCTGCGGGTACCTTGCCTGTGGGGATGTAGGATCAGGAAAGATGCCGGAGCCTTTGGAGATTCTCTCCTATGTTTTGAGGGCGTGTGCGATGGAAAAAGATATGAAGGGAAAGCGGGTGCTTGTGACTGCAGGGGCGACACAGGAATCCATTGACCCGGTGCGGTACATTACCAACCACTCCACCGGAAAGATGGGATATGCGGTGGCAGAAATCTGCATGCTGCGCGGCGCGGATGTAACGCTTGTGAGCGGCAGGACAAATCTTTCCCCTCCGCCGTTTGTAAAAGTGAAAAATATAACATCTGCAAAGGAGATGTTTGATGCTGTCACATCCATGGCGGGAGAGATGGATATTATCGTGAAAGCCGCTGCAGTGGCAGATTACAGGCCAAAAGAGTACAGTGATGAGAAAGTGAAAAAAAAGGAAGGAGATCTGTCCATAGAGTTTGAGCGGACGGATGATATCCTCGCCTATCTTGGAAAGCATAAAAGAGAAGACCAGTTTTTGTGCGGATTTTCCATGGAGACAGAACATCTTGTGGAAAATTCCAGAAAAAAACTGAAAAAGAAAAATGTGGATATGATCGTAGCGAATAATCTAAAAGAAGCAGGAGCAGGTTTTGGAACAGACACAAATATAGTGACACTGCTCACAAAAGACAAGGAGATAAAGCTCGAGAAAATGTCAAAACTTCAAGTGGCCGGTGCAATGATGGATGAGATCCTCAAGATCGTCAATAAATAAAGGGGACTGTCATAACTTAATAACAAAAGGGAGATGGCGGTGGCAATATGCGTTTGTGCGAATTGAGGAGGAAAGAAGTCATCAATGTCTGTACCTGCAGACGTTTGGGATGTGTGACGGACATGATCTTTGATCTGTGTTGTGGAAAGATAGAGGCGATCATTGTTCCGGGGCCGTGTAAGATCTGTGGGATTTTAGGGTATGAGGCAGAGTACATTATTCCTGTCGAGTGCATCAGACAGGTAGGAGAAGATATCATATTGGTAGAGATAAAGGAAGAAAAATGTCTGAAGAGCTGTAAATGAGACAGAAGAGTTTGACAATTCCTTGTCTTCCATTATATACTGAATTTAAAGTTTGGAAGAAAGGTGGAACGACCATGAAGTGCCCATATTGCAGTCACCCGGATACAAGGGTCATTGATTCCAGACCTGCGGACGACGGAAATTCCATCCGCAGGAGACGTTCCTGCGATGTATGCGGAAAGAGATTCACAACATATGAAAAAGTAGAGACGATCCCGCTTATTATCATTAAAAAGGACAACAGCAGGGAGCAGTATGACCGTGCGAAAATCGAGGCCGGGGTTCTGCGCGCATGTTATAAAAGACCGGTTTCTGCCGATGAAATTCAAAAGACGATCAACGAGGTAGAGACCGCTGTGTTTAATCGGGAGGAAAAAGAGATCCCAAGCAGCGTGGTAGGCGAGATCGTCATGGACAAATTAAAGAGTCTGGACGAGGTAGCCTATGTAAGGTTTGCATCTGTGTACCGTGAATTCAAAGATGTCAATACATTCATGGATGAGATCAGAAAAATATTGGATAAATAAAGAGGGGCAGCCCTCTTTTTTGATGAAAGGAGAAAGGCAATGAACTATAAGATTGAGAACAAGTACCTGGAAGTTGAAATTGCGGACCTTGGAGCTGAATTGCAGTCCATCGTGAGAAAATCGGACGGGAAAAATCTTCTTTGGAACGGGGACAAAACATATTGGGGAAGGCGTTCCCCTCTTCTCTTCCCTACGATCGGCGTGTGCAAGGAGGGCAGCTATCTGTATGGAGGGAAAGAGTATGAGATAGGTAAGCACGGATTTGTAAAAGACAGAGTATTTGAGGTGGTAAGACAGGAAAAGGACGAGCTCTGGTTTGGCCTGAAGGCAGATGAGGAGACGAAAAAAAGCTATCCGTTTGCATTTGCGCTGAGCGTTGGGTATGTACTGAAAAATAGCAGGATGCGCGTTTACTGGAAAGTGGAGAACAAAGGGGAAGAGACAATGTATTTTTCCATTGGCGGACATCCGGCATTCAACATCCCGATCGACGGATCAAAAAGAAGTGAGAATTTCCTGAAGTTTAAAGGCGTAGAGAAATTAGTCTCCACTGCAGTAAACTTAGAATACTGCCTGATCGATGAGGAAAAGAAAGACACGATTGCATTGATACCGGACGGCAAAGGAAACGGATATCTTGCTCTCACGGGACATTTGTTTGACAACGATGCGCTTTTGATGGAAAACAGCCAGATCAATGAGATCACATACTGTACACCAGAGAAGAAAGAGTATCTTACCGTATCTTTTGAGACGCCGATCGTAGGTGTTTGGTCCATGCCGGGAGACGACGTCCCATTTGTGAGCATCGAGCCTTGGTACGGAAGAGCGGACGGACTTTCTTTTAACAGAAAACTGGAAGATAAGTGCTGTGGAAATGTGTTGGATGCGGGCGGCACATGGCAGAAATTTTACGAAATTGAAATTCACGAAGAGGAGTAAAGGGTGAGGACCTACAAGATCATAGTCTCCTATGACGGGAAAAACTATCAAGGGTGGCAAAGGCAGAGCACCACAGGAAATACCATTCAGGGAATATTGGAGGGATCACTTTCGGACGCGGTCGGATATCCTGTCAGGATTCACGGTTCCGGGAGAACAGATGCAGGGGTGCATGCTCTTGGCCAGACCGCAAGCTTTGAGGTCTCCAGGAAACTGGATGAGGAAAACATTCTTTTAAGTTTGCAGGAAAACCTGCCCTCGGATATCTGTGTGTACAGGATCGAGCTTGTAAAGAATGGTTTTCATGCAAGACTTTCAGCTGCGGAAAAGAAATATGAGTACCATATTGACAGAGGGATTTATCCGGATGTGTTTTGGAGAAAATATGCATTCCATCATCCAAAGCATTTGGATGTGGAAAAGATGAGACACGCAGCCATGTTTCTTCTCGGCAGTCATTGTTTTTCTGCCTTTTGCGATAAAAAAGAGGAAAAGTCCAACATCCGGGATATCTATGCTATCGAATTTCGGGAAGAAGGAAATTTACTGCACATTACTTATCATGGAAACGGATTTTTGTACCATATGGTGCGCATACTGACAGGGACATTGCTGGAAGTGGGAAGAGGGGAGAAAACGGCAGAAGATATCCCGGTGATCCTCGCCAAAAAGAAACGGGAGAATGCAGGATTTCTTGCCCCGGCCCACGGATTGTTTTTAAAAGAAGTCATCTATAAAAAGACCAAGACGGAGGATAGAGAATGAAACTGATATCATGGAATGTAAATGGGATCCGCGCCTGTGTGCAAAAAGGGTTTCTGGATTTCTTTGAGAAAGCGGATGCAGATATTTTCTGTATCCAGGAAACAAAGATGCAGGAAGGACAACTTGTTCTTGAACTTAAAGGATATCACCAGTACTGGAATTATGCACAGAGAAAAGGGTACTCCGGAACCGCTGTGTTCACGAAAAAGGAGCCATTGTCCGTTGCCTATGGGATTGGCATGGAAGAGCACGACAAGGAGGGGCGGGTCATCACTTTGGAGTTTGAGGGGTTTTATCTGGTGACAGTATACACGCCGAACTCTCAAAATGAACTTGCAAGACTGCCTTACCGGATGCAGTGGGAAGAGGATTTCCTCGCTTATCTGAAAAAGCTGGAGGAGAAAAAACCGGTTGTATTTTGCGGAGATCTCAATGTGGCCGCTGAGGAGATTGACTTGAAAAATCCAAAGACAAACCGGAAAAACGCTGGGTTTACGGATGAGGAGAGAGAAAAATTCAGGGAGGTAAAGCGTGCCGGATTTATTGACACGTTCCGCTATTTTTACCCGGACCAAGAAGGCATCTATTCCTGGTGGTCCTACCGATTCAGTGCAAGAGCAAAGAATGCAGGGTGGAGAATTGACTATTTCTGCGTATCCGATTGCCTGAAAGGCCGTTTAAAAGATGCAAGGATATTGACGGACATTATGGGTTCTGACCATTGTCCTGTGGAATTGGAGATGGAATAGATGAGAATTGAAAGGGATAAGGCCGTTGTTGTGGCTGTGGATTATCAGGAAAAACTGATGCCGGTCATGTCAAAAAAGGAGGCGCTTTTGGAGCACTCCATGATCCTTTTAAAAGGAGTCCACATGCTGGAGGTGCCGATCATCGTGACGCAGCAGTACACGAGAGGGCTTGGCGATACGGTAAAGGAAATCCGTGAAGTCGTTGAGTCGGACGAGTATGTGGAAAAAATTTCATTCAGTGCATGGGAGGACATCAGAGAGCTCACAAAGGGAAAAAAATTTGTCATCTTGTGCGGAATAGAATCTCATATCTGTGTGCTGCAGACGCTGATTGATGCCAAAGCGGACGGCATGATTCCTGTGCTTGTGACGGACTGTATTTCCAGCAGGAAGGAAACGGACAAAGAGTATGCTATAGAGAGGGCAAAGCAGGAAGGAGCCATAGTAACCACATATGAGGCGCTGCTTTTTGAGCTTTTAAAAGAGGCAGGTACAAAAGAGAGCAGAAAGATACAAAGACTTATCAAATAGATGGGAGTATTTGACCATAAAAATGACGTAAAAGGGGGATACCATCGCAGATGGTGTCTCCTTTTACGTTATAAAGATATCTTGAGGCTTACAAAAATCCGCCATCAAAGCCAATGACCTGACCTGTTAAATACTGTGGACTTCCGGCAAGTTCATATATCATCTGTGCGGTTTCCCAAGGAGATGCAAAACGTCCCATCGGAATCTCCTCTTCCAAAGTCTTTCGCTCTTCCTCTGTGAAGGAGGAGTTCATAGATGTGTCGACACACCCGCACGCCAGAGCGTTCACTTGGATATTGCTGGGAGCAAGCTCCTTGGCAAGTGCGCGTGTAAGCCCGTGAACTCCGGCTTTTGTAGCTGAGTAGGCTGCCTCACAGGAAGCTCCGGATGTGCCCCACATGGAGGAGATGTTGATGATCTTTCCGGATTTTTGGGATACCATGGCAGGGATTGCACAGCGGCAGCAGTAAAAGACAGAAGACAGATTTGTGTCGAGTAAATGTCTCCAGTCTTCATTTGTCATGTCAGTAAGAAGTCCTAGATAGGAAATCCCGGCATTGTTTACAAGTACATCCAGGGCAGGTGTGCCGTTTAGGGAAAGGCAGGATTTTGAGATATGCCGGAAAAGCTCCTCCACGGTATTGGGATCCGAGACATCTCCGGGCAGCATTTCACAGGAGCCAAGTCCTTCCTCCTTGATCTGACGGAATACATTTAGAAGATCATCGCTTTGTTTCCGGCCGTTGAGAAATACATGCCATCCGTTGCGGGCAAAGAGGAGGGCGCAGGCTTTTCCGATGCCTCTGGAAGAGCCGCTTATAAAAATGGTTTTTGTAGACATAAGATACCTCCATGAATGAAAAAATGATAGTATAATTCTAACATAGTTTGGAATTAAATGTTTGATAATTTGGGAGAAAACGATATAATCATATATGATAGTGAAAAGGACAGGAGAGGATAGAATAGAATGTATACGGTACTGATTGCAGACGATGAAGAGGAATTGAGAAAAGCTGTCATACAAAAAGTCGATTGGGAAAGCGCTGGGTTTACAGTGGTAGGTGAAGCGGAAAATGGTGCAGAAGCTTTGGAGTTGATAGAACAGCTTGGACCAGACCTTCTGATCACGGACATAAAAATGCCGTTTGTTTCCGGCATTGAACTTGCAAGGCAGGCAAGAGAAATCCGTCCTTCCATGCAGATTGCCTTTTTGAGCGGATACGACGACTTCCGGTTTGCCCAGAAGGCCATCCAGTACAATATCATCAGCTATATGCTGAAACCAATCTCAGCAAACGAGCTGACTGAGGAAATGAAAGTAATAAAAGAGAAGATAGACCAGAAGTTTGAAGATTTAAAAGGAACCAATCTGGGATATCGGGAAGACAGGATCCGGCAGTTGGAGCAGGAAGAATTTTTGATGCCCATTTTTATGGATGCGGAAGCTCCGTTTGCAAAATCAGCGGAGGATGTGGATTCCCTGGAAAAAAAGGCAGTGGATCTTGGGGTGAGAAAAAATATTGGTGAAGAATTTCAGTATGTTGTTGTGGTCACACTGTTGGAGGATGATAAAAGAAAGAATAAAACAGGGCCAGAGCATGTAAACTTTGTCAGTCAGATTTTGGATAAATATGTGACATCCAGCAGTTTTTACTCCAGAGGAAAGATTGTTACTCTGATTTCTGCCACTGCACGCAGTATCCACAAATACCTTCATATTTTATCCATGGAAGTGATCCAAAGTGCGGAGAGGATCCTGGATTTGAAGTGTGCAATGGGGGTCAGCCATCAGTTTGACCAGCTTACTTTTGCAGGTGCAGCTTATGAGGAGGCTGTGGCGGCGATACAGTATGTGGATGAAGAGAGTGAAGTACAGTTTATTTCTGACATCTCGCCCGAGCAGGCGATAAAATATGAAGGCATTGAGGAGACGGTCGCGAAATTGGACCATCTGATAAAGACAGGGGAGCGCTGGGAAATAGAGCGGTTTTTAATGGGACTTTTTGAGGAGATGGAGGAGGATCGGACATGGAAATACAGCATTGATTTTTTGATGGTCCAGATTTTATCCTGTGTCTACCGCACAGTCAATATGGCATCAGAGCCGGAGGCGGCAGCTGAATTTTTGCGGAGGTGTTCTATCTGGAATGAGGATGATGATGCCGGAACAAATGAATCGATCAAACAGAAAGTCATCCAAATCTGTGTTCAGGCGAGAAACCAGATCTCCAGTCAGAGGAAGGCAAACTCGGAAGTGATCTGCGACAGGGTCTTAAGGCTGATAGATGAAGAGTATTCGGATACATCACTTTCCATGGCAGTGGTCAGCGATAAGCTGCATGTGAGTGCGAGCTATCTGAGTGCGATCATCAAAAAGAATACAGGTGAGACGTTTGTCAGTCTTCTCACAAGGAAACGGATGGAAAAGGCAAAAGAATATCTTTTGTGCACATCCATGAAAGTGCTGGAGATATCTACGCAGTGCGGATACAGTGAACAGCATTATTTCAGCTATTGTTTTAAACGATTTTACGGGCTTTCACCGAATAAGATGCGTGAGGAAGCCGCAAAGGCGGAAAAAGTATGAGAAAGAGAAAAAGAGAAATATCGTTGTCAGCCATGCTCGCCATCAGTATCGGAGGCCTGTGTCTGTTTGTCATCCTTGCGCTTGCCCAGATGTTCATCAGTATGAGTAAAAGAAATCTGATGAGCTCTGCACAGGAAAACTCGAGGCAGGTTGTGAGTCAGGCATCGGATACGATCGAAATCACCAAACGGGGAATGGAGAAGGATTTGGAGAACATTATTTCCGGAATTTCCACACTCAGTTTCTCGGAGGATATCCAAAATCAGCTTGACCTGTCCTCTGGTACAAGAAATGATATTGCAGCTATATTTATCTTTAATAAAGAAGGAAATATTCTGCATTACGGTGCGAACGGAAAAACATTGAAGTCCGGAGCCGGCAATCTCTCTTTTAATAAGGGAATATATGAAAACGCGGACAAATACATTATCATGGAACCGCATGTACAGAATGTGTTTGCAGGAGAATATCCGTGGGTAGTGACAGTGGCGCGGCAGGGCAGACTTAAGTTTTATCCTGAGGAGGTTTATATTGCCGTTGATTTTCAGTTTTCTTCTCTTGCATCCTATGTGGACAATATCAAGATAGGACAAAGAGGGTATTGTTTCATTATGGATGAAAGGGGAGAAATCGTATATCATCCGCAGCAGCAGGTGCTCTTTGCAGGGATGAAACAGGAGGATGCGCAAAAGCTGAGCCGGTTAAAAGACGGGGTGCATCCGCAGGAAGATGTTATTTACGCAATGGAAACACTGGAGAGCGGTGACTGGAGAATCGTAGGTGTAAGTTATACGTCTGAGATGATAGATGAACAGATCGGGCGTATCGCCTCAGTGGTGTTTGCGATTGCATTTGCAGGCATTCTCCTGTCAGCGGGAATTTGTATCGTGTTCTCCAGGATTTTGTCAAGACCCATCCGGAATCTGGCAGGTGCAATGCAGGAGTTTGAGACAGATGTGGAAAAATTTGATTATCAGATGGACAGCAGGATTTCAGAGGTGAGCTCTCTGTCCTCGTCATTTGCACATATGGTATATATGATCCGGGAACTCATCAATAAAGTAAAGACAGAGGAGATTTCATTGAGAAAGACGGAGCTGAAGGCACTGCAGGCGCAGATCAATCCACATTTTCTGTATAATACGCTCGATTCCATACAGTGGATGTGTGAGCAGGAAAAGACAAAAGATGCGGTGAAGATGGTGGGCGCCCTTGCCAGGCTTTTTAGGATCAGTATCAGCCGCGGCAAAGAATTGATTCCTATCATAGATGAGATCAATCACGCAAAGAGCTACCTTGTAATTCAAAGCTACAGATATAAAAATCAGTTTACCTATGAGTTTATTGTAGATGAAACCATTCTTGATTATTTGTGCAACAAAATTACACTGCAGCCGATTCTGGAAAATGCCATTTATCACGGGATAGGAAGAATGGTTGACGAAGGAAAGGTCACGGTCATTGCAAAGCGCGAAGAGAACGATATTGTATTCAGTGTAGAAGATAATGGCGCGGGTATGACAAAAGAGCAGTGTGAGAGTATATTAAAAAAGGAAAGAAGTGACAGCAGCGGCATTGGTATTAAAAATGTGAATGACAGAATAAAGATATTTTTTGGTGATGAGTATGGAATTTGGATTGAGAGTGAGCTGGATGTTGGCACTACCATAACGATCCGTTTTCCAATAATCAAGGAGGCTCCGGATGAAACAAAGTAGAAAAAGATTGATCCTGCTCGTTCTCTCCCTGGTGGCCATGACCTGCGGTTTAGGGTGCACGGACAGGAAGAATGAAAGAAAAGAAGTTGCTATGATCACAAAATCCACTAATTCTTCTTTTTTCAAAAGCATGTATGCCGGCGCAAAATCCGCAGCCGCAGAGTTTAATGTGGAGCTCCAGTACGAAGGACCACAGCATGAGGAGGATTTTGAAATGCAGAATGTGATGATAAAAAATGCGATTGACAGGGAGGTTGATGCTATCATCATATCTGCCATTGATTACAACCAGTCTGTAGAGCTTTTGGACAAGGCTGCAGACAGCGGGATCAAAGTGGTCGTTGTGGACAGTGATGTCAATTCGGACAAGGTGTCGCAGAGGATTGGCACGGACAATTATGCGGCAGGGCAGCAGGCGGCAGAGATACTGCTGAAAAAAGGAGAGGGCAATCTTCGGATCGCAGTTGTAAATTTTGATGAAAATACTGAGAATGGACAGGAAAGAGAAAAAGGATTTCTTGACACCATCATAAAAGAACCGGGAGCGATCATAGAAAAACGGATCAAAGTTCCGTCTGACCGGGTGGAGACAAAAGAGAGGACTATTGAGATGCTCAAGGAAAATCCCAATATCGATGCGATCGTCACATTCAACGAGTGGACTACGCTTGGAGTTGGAGATGCAGTGAAGGAGATCGGACAACAGACAGATATCGCAGTTGTGGGGTTTGACAATCATATAGCTGCGATCGAAATGCTGGAGGCAGGAACGATTGACGCGCTGATCGTACAGAATCCATTTGCCATGGGGTATTTGGGCGTGAAGTCTGCGTGGGAGCTCTCTACTGGTAACAGAGGGGCCAGCGAGAAAAAAGTAACTGAAACCGTCACTGTGACAGAAGAAAATATGTTTGATTCAAAGTGCCAGAAATTGCTTTTTCCGTTTGAATAATAGCTGAAGGTATAAAATTACATTAAAAAAGTTGAATTTTATACCTTTTTTATAAAATTTTCTATTTCAGTATAGCCTGAAATTTACTATACTATATTCACGAGCTAATCTTAAACAAAAAGGAGGACATATTATGAAAAAAGCAGTTAGCGTATTATTGGCTGCAGCGATGACGGCAGCTTTAGTTGTTGGATGTGGCAGCGGCGGAGACAAATCCGGAGGAGATGGCGGCAGCAAGTCCGCAGGAAATGTACATGTATTTTACTACAGCTACAGTGATGCATATATTTCCACAGTAAGAACAGCACTTGACAAACAGTGGGAAGACCTTGGAATCAAGTACACAGACTATGATGGAAATGGTACGCAGCAGACACAGACTGAGCAGGTTCAGACAGCATTGTCAAGCGGAGCTGACCTTCTTGTAGTAAACATCGTAGAGACAGGATCTGACGATGCAGCTAACACAATTATCAATGCTGCAAAAGAAAAAGATGTACCTGTTATCTTCTTCAACCGTGAGGTTTCTGACGAAGTTGTAAACGGATATGACAAATGTGCTTTCGTTGGAACAGATGCAGCTGAGGCAGGACATATGCAGGGTGATATGATCGGTAAATACCTTGTTGAGAACTTTGATAAAGTTGACCTGAACAAAGACGGAAAGATTTCCTATGCAATGTTCAAAGGACAGGAAGGTAACGCTGAGGCAAATATGAGAACACAGTATTCTGTAGAAGATGCTGACAAAGTTTTGGAACAAAACGGAAAAGCAAAACTGGAATACTATGATACAAGTAACCCGAACAAATACCAGGTTGACCAGGATGGACAGTGGTCTGCAAAAGCAGCTCAGGACTACATGGCAACAGCACTTGGAAAATACAACGATGCAAGCGGAAACATGATCGAGCTTGTTATCTGTAACAATGACAACATGGCTGAGGGTGCTATTTCCGCTCTGCAGACAGTCGGATACAACAAAGAAGGCGGAGACAAGACAATCCCTGTATTCGGTGTAGACGCTACAGATGCAGCGAAATCTTTGATTTCCAAAGGCCAGATGGTTGGTACAATCAAACAGGATGCTGAAGGTATGGCAAAAGCTATCGCAACATCCGCTCAGAATGGTCTTGGCGACAAAGACTTGTTAGACGGAATGGATGATTATACAATTGATGAATCCGTTGCAAAAGTTCGTATCGCATACCAGACATACCTTGGAGAAGAATAAGCAGAATAGTTTGTTTTAATCAGCATATATTGCAGAATCAAAGGACGCAGCGTCCATTTAGATGGAGCCTGCGTCCTTAAATATCTAAGGTAGGGAGAGGTGAACTATGAGCGACGTATTATTGGAGATGAAGGACATCAGTAAAGAATTTCCTGGTGTCAAAGCGCTGGACAATGTGTCATTGACAGTGCGAAAAGGTACAGTACATGCACTGATGGGCGAGAACGGTGCCGGAAAATCCACATTGATGAAATGTCTGTTCGGCATGTACAAAAAAGACAGCGGACATATCTATCTGGAAGGAAAAGAAATCGATTTTAAGACATCAAAAGAAGCGCTGGAGAGTGGTGTGGCAATGGTGCACCAGGAGTTGAACCAGGCGCTGAAACAAAATGTAATGGATAACCTCTGGCTCGGGCGTTACCCAAAAATCGGAGGAGTGATCACCTCTGAAAGACAGATGTACAAAAACACGATGGATGTGTTCAAAGAGCTGGGAGTAAATGTTGACCCAAAACGTATCATGAGTACCATGCCGGTATCTCAAAGACAGATGGTTGAAATTGCAAAGGCAGTATCTTTCCACTCAAAAGTCATTGTATTTGACGAACCTACTTCTTCGCTGACAGAGAAGGAAGTAGAGCATCTGTTTAAAATTATCAATATGCTGAGAGACAGAGGTTGTGGCATTATCTATATCTCTCACAAAATGGACGAAATTTTGAGGATTTCCGATGACATCACAGTCATGCGAGATGGTAAGTGGATTGCCACAAAACCGGCAAAAGAACTTACGATGAACGAGATCATCAAACTGATGGTAGGTCGTGAGTTGACAAACTTATATCCTCCGAAGGAAAACAAGATTGGAGACGTGGCTTTGCAGGTAAAAGGACTTACAGCCATGTATTCACATATCAAAAATGTATCATTTGAGTTACATAAGGGCGAGGTGCTCGGAATCGCCGGACTGGACGGTTCGGGCCGTACAGAAGTATTGGAGAACATTTTTGGTGTTGCTACGAGAAAAGAAGGCGAAATTTACCTGAATGGAAAACAGGTGAAGAACAGAAATGCTGTGGAATCCATCAAGAATGGTTTCGCATTGTTGACAGAAGAAAGAAGAGCGACTGGTATTTTCGGGATCAGAAATATCCGGGAGAATACGGTTATTTCCAGCCTTAAGAAATACAAGAATAAAGCAGGTCTTCTCAGCAGCGGAAAGATGAAAGAAGACACTGCATGGTCTATCAACGCGATGAGGATCAAAACTCCATCCCAGGAAACACAGATTCGTTCTCTGTCAGGTGGTAACCAGCAGAAGGTTATCCTTGGAAGATGGCTTTTGACAGACCCGGATGTACTTCTTCTCGATGAGCCTACGCGTGGTATCGACGTTGGAGCGAAATATGAAATTTATCAGCTGATTCTTGATTTGGCTAACCGTGGAAAATCTGTCATCATGGTATCTTCCGAAATGCCGGAGCTTCTCGGTGTATGTGACAGAATTCTTGTTATGTCCGGCGGTAGACTTGCCGGAGAAGTAAGCGCTGCAGAGACAAACCAGGAAGAAATCATGACATATGCAGCAAAATATGTATAGGGAGGAATGAGAAAATGGCTGGACGTATGAAGACACGTATGCAAGAAATTAAAGCAATGGACGCAAAAGATAAAAGAAGGTTTTGGAAAGAGACTTTGCTGAACAACTCTCTTTACATCTTTATCGTGATTGCGATCATCTATATTCAGATTCAGGCACCAGGATTCCTGGCACCTGCATCCATCATCAACATTATATCACTTTCCGCAGCAGCGATGCCTTTGGCACTTGGTGTTGCCGGAACGATCGTATTGACAGGTACTGACCTTTCAGCTGGTCGATGCGTTGGGTTGACAGCCTGTGTATCTGCATCCTTACTTCAGATGTCAGATTATGCAAACAAAATGTTCCCAAATTTGCCGGAAATTCCGATTATCGTTGTTTTGCTTGCAGTAGTTGCAATTGGTGCGATCGCAGGTCTTGTAAACGGTTTTTCGGTTGCAAAATTTGGACTTCACCCATTCATCGTAACATTGGCTACACAGTTGATCTTATACGGAATCGTTTTGATCTACCTTATGAATGGAAATAACAATGGTCAGGCTATTTCCGGTCTGGATGAAAGATATACATCTTTCATTAAAGGTACACTGTTCACGATCGGTGGAACAGCTGTTCCAATGTATGTATTGTACGGTATTCTTTTGACTGCTTTGATGTGGGTGATCTGGAACAAAACAGCATTTGGTAAAAATATGTTTGCAGTAGGTTCCAACCCAGAGGCAGCAAATGTGTCTGGTGTAAATGTTAACAGAACGATCACAGGAGTATTCGTTCTTGCAGGTATTATGTACGGTCTGTCAGGTTTCATTGAAGCAGCACGTATCGGTTCTAACTCTGCAAGTACAGGTTTCAACTACGAGCTGGATGGTATCGCTGCCTGCGTTATCGGTGGTGTATCTTTTGTAGGTGGTATCGGTAAGATCAGCGGTATCGTACTTGGTGTTTTGATCCTGAAACTTATCTTCACAGGATTGAACTTCTTGAGCGTAAGTGTTAATATGATTTACATCATCAAAGGTATCATTATCCTTGTTGCATGTGCAATCGACATGAGAAAATACTTAGTACGTAAATAATGAAGAGAGGCTGATCAAGATGGAGAAAGAGATGGAGAAAAACATAGAAGTGGAAGATATTGAGATAACGGAGAAGGAGGTGCCGGAGCTGACCTTTAAAAAGGCAGAAGGCGGTTTGTATGGAGATGCAAAAATACCGGTGAAGATTCTGGACGGGATTATCGCAGGAGGAATCATTTTTATGCTGATCATCCTTTTTTCTTCGGTGGCCTAGTAAAAAATCAAAACTTATGTCCAGGTGACATTGAGACAGATAAGGAAAAATGCTATAATAACGATATGTTATTATAGCATTTTTTATTTTATTCTATAGGAGAGTCCTTATGCCTTTCCTATAGAATAAAAACACTCCGGGCAGGATGCACACACCGCAATAGGTTATTTACCGCTCAGCGGTATTGCGGCGGCGCGCAAAGTGCCAAAGTCCCTCAAGAGTGAGGAGAAGGGAGAGTTGAAGCGGGTTTGCCCGCTTTGGTGTCAGGGACTGTGCGTAAGATGATTGTAGGAGAGAAGGGCGTTTGAATGGTGGATAAGGCAATTGAATTTGCGACAAAGGCTCATGAAGGACAGTTTAGAAAAGGGACAAAGAGGCCGTACATTGTACATCCGATCGAGGTCGGGGACATTGTGGCATCCATGACTTCCGATGAGGAAGTCATAAGTGCAGCTGTACTGCATGATACGATTGAGGACTGTGAGGGTGTGACAGAAGAACTGTTGACACAGATATTTGGCAGCAGAGTGGCATCCCTTGTTGTACAGGAGAGTGAAGATAAATCCAAGACGTGGGTGGAGCGGAAAGGTGCCACGATCGAGCGGCTTAAAAATGCGGATTTTGAGATGCAGATGATAGGGCTTGCGGACAAGCTGTCTAATATGAGAGATATCAACAGAGATTATCCTGTGTGCGGGGAAAAGTTGTGGGATAGATTTCGGATGAAGGATAAAGACATGATCGGATGGTATTATAAAGGAGTCAGAGACGCCCTTTGTGAACGGTTTTCAGGAATCCCGGCCTATGAGGAATATTGCATTCTTGTGCAAAAGAATTTCGGCGAGAGCAGATAGGAGCTTTGTTTTTGTGTGTAGTAAAATTTAAAACGAAAAAAATACCGATTCTTCAAGGTAAGATTTGACAAGTGGCAAAACTTTGTGCATAATAAAAATAAAGTTAAATTAGAAAAAATACAGAAAGTATGAAATTTATTCAGGTGTAGGAGGGAATATACAATGGTATCATTCAACTATGTAATCAAAGACGAACTTGGAATTCACGCAAGGCCGGCAGGAATGCTTGTAAAAGAAGTGGCAAAACTGTCAAGCACAGTGACGATCAAAAAAGGTGAGAAATCCGGAAATGCAAAAATGATCTTTGGGATTATGGGACTTGCTGTAAAATGCGGAGATGAAGTTACTGTGACAATTGAAGGTGAGAATGAAACTGCAGACGCAGAGGTAATCAAGGCGTTTTTTGAAAATAATCTGTAAGAGATTTGACTGGTAACAGGCAGTAGAACCAATTGTTTCTATTGTTGTTAAAGATAAAAGCCTGAATGGAGCTGCTCCATTCAGGCTTTCACTTAAGTATCCCTAAACAGGAGGGATTGAGACGTATAGCCGCCGGATGGAAGAGCATCCGGTGATCTGGCGTTGAGAAAAAATACGCAGGAAGGCGGGCATTCGGTATGAAAATGTTAGAAGGTAAAGTTGTATTTTCCGGTATTGCTATCGGAAAAATATCCGTGTTGAAAAAAGCGGATCAGAGTATACGCAGATGGAAAGTGGAGGATGTAGAGGCTGAGAAACAGCGTGTAAAAGCTGCCAAAAGAAGGGCAGTGGAACAACTGCAGAAACTGTATGAGAAAGCAGTACAGGAAGTGGGCGAGTCAGGAGCAGCTATTTTTGAGGTACATCAGATGATGCTGGATGACGATGGATATATGGAGTCTATCTACAATATGATCGAAACGGAGAACGTAAACGCAGAGTATGCAGTTGCATCCACAGGGGATAATTTTTCTGCAATGTTTTCTGCAATGGATGATGAGTATATGAAGGCAAGAGCTGCGGATGTAAAAGACATCTCTGAACGTGTTATCCGCATTTTGATGGGAAAAGATGACAACGATGTGGAGAGTGATGAACCGGTCATCGTGGTGGCGGACGATCTGGCGCCAAGCGAAACAGTACAGATGGACAAGAGCAAAGTGCTTGCATTTGTGACAAAGTTTGGTTCCTCTAATTCACATACGGCAATTCTTGCGCGTACGATGAATATTCCGGCACTGATCAATGTGGATTATACAGAAGATATGGATGGAAAAATGGCAATCGTGGACGGCAAGAAGGGCTGTCTTTTGATCGATCCGGACGAGGAGACATTGGAAAAATACCGTGCGGAAAAAGAAGAGGAATTAAAACAGAGAGCAATGCTCAAAGAACTCAAAGGAAAACCGACTGAGACAAAGAGCGGACGCAAGATGAACCTGTATGCAAATATTGGTAATCTCTCCGATGTTGCGTCTGTCCTCCAAAATGATGCCGGCGGAATCGGACTTTTCAGAAGTGAATTTATCTATCTGGAGAAAGATACATTTCCGACAGAGGAAGAACAGTTCCAGATTTACAAGACCGTTGCCCAGAACATGGCGGGAAAGAAGGTAATTATTCGAACATTGGATATCGGTGCAGATAAACAGGTGGATTACTTTAATATGGAACATGAAGAAAACCCGGCTATGGGTTATCGTGCAATCCGTATCTGCCTGACACAGCCGGAAATTTTCCGCACACAGCTGCGCGCGCTTCTCAGAGCAAGTGTATATGGTACGATTTCTGTGATGTACCCGATGATCATCTCAGTGAGTGAAGTGAAGAAGATAAAAGAAATCGTGGATCAGGTGAAAGCGGAACTGAAAGAAGAAGGGATTCCGTTTAAGGATGTCGAGCAGGGGATCATGATCGAGACACCTGCAGCCGTCATGATCAGCGAAGAACTGGCAAAAGAAGTGGACTTCTTCAGTATCGGAACAAACGATTTGACCCAGTACACGCTGGCGATTGACAGGCAGAATGCAAAATTGGATGATTTCTATGATTCTCACCATGAAGCAGTGTTGCGCATGATTCAGATGGTTGTGGATAATGCCCACAAAGCAGGAATCTGGGCAGGAATCTGCGGCGAACTCGGCGCGGATATGACATTGACAAAACGGTTTGTGGAGATGGGAGTGGATGAACTCTCTGTTTCTCCGACATTTATCTTGCCAATCCGAAAAATTATCCGCGAAATGGAGTAAGATTTAAGGAAAGGAAGATGAAAGATGAGCTGGCTTAGGATCAATCACACTCCGACATTGAATGACTGGCCGTTGGAGTTGGAAAAAAAAGAGGATATTCCGGAAAAATACAGGGAATTCCTGTCAGGATGGAAGGAAGAGGGAAGTAGGGACTATATCGTGAAAGTTCCCAAACTCCCGTACCGAAAATCGTATTATGAATATTTACTCTGTGTCAGAGATGGAGAGGTGTTGATCCTAAAGGATTTAGCGGCATCTGGAATACAAAAATACAGTCTGACGCGGGAGATGGTAGTCTATATTGCTCATGTGACAGAACTTCTGTATAGCAGGATTGATATGTTCGTATGGAAAGACGGAGCACTGCAGTGTATAGATTTTGCTTTCAACCGTACCACATGGGCGTTGTTTGCGCCGGCGCTCAACGAGCTGCTCGGTATCAATCGGACATTCCGGTATCAGGATGAAATTAAGGTGGACAGCCGTCCGGAACATTTGTTTAAAGAGCAGCATGGATTATACCATTACTGTACGTCATCCTACCGCCTTGGGGACACCATCAAAAAATGCGCGTGGAGTGGGTATAAGATTCCATTCTGGAAACGCATAGGCAAACCTCAGGACTCCTGCGTGATGTGGTGTGAGATGGAGCGCGGTATGTATATGCTGGATATCTCCACCTACGGCACTACAGATTACTATTTCCCTTGGAAATATTGGAGTGCAGATAATGATCTGCACTCCACGGATATGAAGGAATGGAGCGTCAATGTTCGGGAGAATGACACAAACACAGTAAGAGTAAAATCCTACCAGCTTAAGGCTATGAAAAAGAAATGATCCTTGTCGCGATTTTTTCCTGAAAATAGCTGTCATGTTCAATGAAAAGCAGTGTGGGTTCATATTTGACCAGCAGTTCTTCAAGCTGGATCCTGGAAAAAATATCAAGATAATTAAGTGGCTCATCCCACAGGTAAAGATGTGCTGATTCGCAAAGACTTTTTGCGAGCAGCACTTTTTTCTTTTGCCCTGCGCTGAACTGTTCCATCTGTTTTTCAAACTGTGAGCGGGCAAAACCAAGTTTTCTGAGAATGGTGAAAAAGAGGCTGATGTCAATTCCACAATCCGCGGCATAGTCCTTTAAGGGTCCCATTAAGAAGTCTGCATTTTGCGGCACATAGGAAATCTTAAGTCCGCCGGCAGTGGTCACACATCCAAAAGACGGAACAAGGTCTTTTAAGATAAGGCGGAACACCGTGGATTTTCCGCAGCCATTTGGCCCGTCAAGGCAGACGCGCTCTCCTTTGTTAAGCTCCAAAAAGAAATGCTCCAGCACAGTATGTTTTCCGTAGGAAAGGGAGACATCCACAAGGGACAGCAGCCTTTCATGGTGAAAGATCAGAGGCGAAAGTTTCAGGTCATCCGCACTTTCTAAATCCTGAAAAAGAGCAGCCTTTTCTTCGTATGCAGTTTGCCGGCGTTTTTCAATGGACTTGGAACGTTTCATCATTTTGGCCGCTTTGTGTCCGATGTATCCCCTGTCAGGGCGCAGCCCGCCATTTTGGGTGGCATATTTTGTCTTCTCCACCTCATTAGACCATCCGGCTGTTCTGGTGGCAGCCTCTTTTAAGTGCCTGATCTCTTTTTTGAGTTTTGCGTTTTCGGCAGTCTCAAATTGTTCATGTTTGAGTTTGTTTTCATACCAGGAAGAAAAATTTCCCTGCTGGATGCCGATGGTCTTTTTGTTGATGTAAAGGACATGATCAATACAGGTGTCGAGAAATTTTCTGTCATGGGATACGAGTATAAATCCTTTTTTCGTATTCAGATACCTGGCGATCAACTCTCGGGCCTCCTCATCCAGATGATTGGTTGGTTCATCGATCAGGAGAAAACGGTTTTCCCGCAAAAATAAGATGGCGAGCAAAACCTTAGTCTGCTCTCCAAAACTAAGCATTTCAAAGGTTCGGTACAGCACATTTTCCGAAAGATGCAGAAGATGAAATTCTTTCACAAGACGCCAGTGTTCGTAGTCAGGGTAGATCTGTTCAATGATCTCATACGTATATTTTGTCTTGTCAGGCACCTCATACGGAAAATAGGAAAATTCCACGGATGAAGAAAGGGTGCCACTGTAGGGAAATTCTCCGAGAAGAAGGCGAAAAAGTGTAGTTTTTCCCCGTCCGTTGCGGCCGATCAGGCCAAGTTTCCAGTCTGTGTGGAGACAAAGGGACACATGGTCAAAAATAGAGTCCCCGCTTGTCTCATAGGAAAACGATAAATTTGAAATTTGTATCATAGACAATAGAATCCCTCCCATTTTTCAATCATTAACATTATTTTCAAAAATAAAAATGGACCGCAGAAAAGTATTCTGGCAGTCCATTTGGAGAGCATGCTATGCCCTTCTCAAAAGAATCCTGGAATGTATACTTTCCTGCGGGCACAATAAAACAGCTCTTTTGTCAAAAGAGGAATCCGTCTGTTTTGATTGTGCCATAAAAATTAGCAGGAAATTGTATACATCCTTTCATCTCCAATCTGTTTCATAATTCGCATGTAGTGTATCACAAAGTTTTGTAAAATGCAATGGTTAATGATATACTAAGATGCAGAGTACAGGAAGAAGGAGATAAGTATGAAACGGATTTTGATGATTGGTACAGGAGGGACCATTGCGTGCAGGCAGACAGATAAGGGCCTGGCTCCAGGGTTATCCTCAGAGGATGTGTTATCTTATATTCCGCAGGTGAAAGATGTTTGCGAGGTGGATGCCATTCAGATCTGTAATATTGACAGTACAAATGTGACCCCAAAGCACTGGAAACTGATGGTGCGGACAATTGAGGAGAATTATAAGGACTACGGAGGATTCGTAATCTGTCACGGTACGGATACGTTAGCGTACACAGCTGCGGCATTGTCCTATATGATCCAGTATTCCTCAAAACCGATCGTGATCACAGGGGCACAGAAACCGATCAATATGGATGTGACAGATGCAAAGACAAATCTTTTGGACAGCTTTATCTACGCTGCGGACGATGAATCTCAGGATGTGAACATTGTGTTTGACGGGAAAGTGATCGTGGGGACAAGAGCAAAGAAAGATCGGGCAAAAAGCTACAATGCATTTTCCAGCATTAATTTTCCATATCCGGCTGTGATCCAGGACGGACATATCATCCGCTATATTCCGGTTATTCCATACAGGGAACCCGTGCGTTTTTATAAAGACATGAAGGAGAGCGTGTTTGTTTTGAAGATGATCCCGGGAATGCGGGCGCACATGCTGTCCTATTTGTTTGAGCACTATGACTGTATTGTCATAGAAAGTTTCGGAGTGGGGGGAATACCAGAAAGCATTACCGAGGAGTTTTATGAACAGATGGATGCCTGGAGGGAAAAAGGAAAAGTCGTGGTGATGGCCACACAGGTTGCCAATGAAGGAAGCAACATGACAGTCTATGAAGTGGGAAAGAAAGTAAAACAGGATTTTGACATGATGGAATCCTACGACATGACATTGGAGGCCGTGATCACAAAGATGATGTGGCTGATGGGGATTCCCGGGTTGTCTTACGAAAAGATGAAAGAAATGTTCTACACAATGGTGAATCATGATATTTTATTCACAAAATATAAACGTGCAAATTAGGTAGAGAAAGAAGGAGTCAGAATGCGTTACGAGGAATTCAGAATGGAGCGTCCGGGACTTGTGAAAAAGGGCGATCATGTTCAGATTACGGAGAGGGCAAACGGCACACTGTACAGCTATGTGATCGAGCCATCCGTGGCCATGTCAGGAATCTTCAGGAGTCATCAGAGGATAAAAAACAGTGAGGGGACTGTGTATGAGGTGAAGGATACGCCAAGAGGATTTGAGGTGGTCGTGGAGTTTGATGAGGAGGCTCTATAGATTTCCTTAAGGATTTATAAAGATTATTTAATTTCCTTGACAAAGAGAAAACCGGAGAATAAACTATCATTAGTTAACATTTGTTTAACATTTATGGTATAAGGCGATGAAAAAGAGGAGTACGTTGTAAACCCTTGAAAGAGAATGCCATCCCTGGCTGAAAGGTGGCTGCAAGCAGGTTGGGCGGAAGGTAGCTTTGGAGCCGGATGTCTGAAAAGTCCATGTGTTACAAGGAAAGTAAGATGTCACGGATGGTTCCCGTTAACGGACCATAGAGAAGTATGGAAATTTTGTTTCTATATAATAAAGGTGGTACCGCGGAAGATTCGCCCTTTACAGTGATGTAAAGGGCTTTTTATTTCAGAAAATTCTTTCAAGTCCGCCTAAAAAGTGTACTTTATGAGGAAAAATATAAGGAGGATGCCATGAGCAGACATTTGGAAAAAACGTACAATCCAAAAGAGATTGAACCAAAATTATATGAAAAATGGTGTGAGAAGAAATATTTTCACGCTGAAGTGGACAGGAGCAAAAAACCGTTTACAACCGTGATGCCTCCACCGAATATTACGGGCAAACTGCATATGGGGCATGCATTTGACAATACGCTGCAGGATATTCTGATCCGCTATAAAAGAATGCAGGGCTATAATGCTTTGTGGATCCCGGGGACAGACCACGCAGCTATTTCCACGGAAGTAAAGGTGACAAACCAGCTCAAAGAAGAGGGCATTGACAAAAAAGAGCTGGGAAGGGAAGGATTCCTGGAAAGAACATGGCAGTGGAAGGAAGAGTATGCAGGCACTATTGAGGCACAGCTCAAAAAGCTGGGTGTATCCTGTGATTGGGACAGAGAACGTTTTACAATGGACGAGGGATGTTCCAAAGCAGTGGAGGAAGTCTTCATCCGTCTGTATGAGAAAGGATATATTTACAAAGGATCCAGAATCATCAACTGGTGTCCGGTGTGCAAAACGTCCCTTTCTGATGCGGAGGTGGAACACGAGGAGCAGGCAGGACATTTCTGGCATATCAAATATCCGGTGGTGGGAACAGACCGTTACCTTGTGATCGCAACAACAAGACCGGAAACCATGCTTGGAGATACTGCGATCGTTGTTCATCCGGACGATGAAAGATACAAGGACATTGTCGGAAAGATGGCTCTTCTGCCGCTTGTAAACAAAGAGATCCCGATCATCGCGGACGCTTATGTGGATAAAGAGTTTGGAACTGGAGCCATGAAGGTAACCCCGGCCCACGACCCGAATGACTTTGAGATTGGGAAACGACATAACCTGCCTGAGATCAACATCATGAACGATGATGCGACCATCAATGAGCTTGGCGGAAAGTATGCAGGCATGGACAGATACGAAGCAAGAAAAGAGATGGTAAAAGACTTAGAGGAGCAGGGCTATCTTGTAAAAGTAGAAGACTACTCTCACAATGTAGGAACGCACGACAGATGCGGGACGACAGTAGAGCCTCTTATCAAGCAGCAGTGGTTTGTCAAGATGGAAGAGCTGGCAAAACCTGCGATTGAGGCATTGGAGAAAGGTGAATTGAGATTTGTGCCGGAGCGGTTCAATAAGATTTACCTGCACTGGCTGGAGAATATCAGAGACTGGTGTATTTCCAGACAGATTTGGTGGGGACACAGAATCCCTGCTTACTACTGTGACGAGTGCGGTGAGTTTGTAGTGGCCAGAGAAATGCCAAAGAAATGCCCTCACTGTGGATGCGAACACTTTACACAGGATGAGGATACGCTGGATACATGGTTCAGCTCCGCTCTGTGGCCGTTCTCCACGCTTGGATGGCCGGAAAAGACAGAGGATTACGATTATTTCTATCCAACGGATGTGCTTGTGACAGGATACGATATCATTTTCTTCTGGGTGATCCGTATGGTATTTTCCGGATATGCCCACACAGGAAAATCCCCGTTCCATACAGTATTTATCCACGGACTTATCAGAGATTCCCAGGGAAGAAAGATGAGCAAGTCTTTGGGAAATGGCATCGATCCTCTGGAAGTCATTGATAAATACGGAGCAGATGCGCTGCGTCTTACGATCGTGACCGGAAATGCGCCGGGAAATGATATGCGTTTCTACGAAGAAAGAGTGGAAAACAGCAGAAACTTTGCAAACAAAGTGTGGAATGCATCCAGATTTATCATGATGAATATGGAGGGCAGAAAGATCAGAAAGCCGCTGGAAGAGGAGCTTTCTTCAGTGGATAAATGGATCACTTCCAAGGTGAATACCCTGACAAAAGAAGTGACCGAAAACATGGATAAATTCGAACTTGGAATTGCGGTTCAGAAAGTATATGACTTTATTTGGGATGAATTCTGTGACTGGTATATTGAGTTGGCAAAATATCCAATCTACCATTCAGATGAAAATCCGGCAGCGGCAAATGCAGCGCTTTACACATTGAAGACAGTATTGGCGGATGCACTGAAACTGCTTCACCCGTTCATGCCGTTTGTGACAGAGGAGATTTATGGAGCGCTTGTGCCGGAGGAAGAATCTTTGATGATGTCCACATGGCCGGTATACGAGGAGTCCTGCCATTATGAAGAGGCGGAGACGATCATGGATCATATGAAAGAAGTCATCAGAGGAGTTCGAAATGCGCGCGCTGAGATGAATGTGCCGCCGAGCAGAAAAGCAAATGTATATGTGGTGTGTGCTGACAAAGAGCTTGGAGCAGGTTTGGAGAGTGTGAAGGAATCCGCTTGTGGACTGATGAGTGCATCTGGCATGGAGGTTAAGGAAAACAAAGATGGAATTTCCGAGGATGCGGTATCCATTGTCGTTCCTGATGCTACTGTGTATGTGCCTTTGGAAGAGCTTATCGACTTTGAACAGGAGATTGAGCGACTGAAAAAAGAAGAGGCAAGACTTGTAAAAGAACTTGCACGTGTAAATGGAATGTTGAGTAATGAGAAATTTATGAGTAAAGCACCGGAAACAAAAATTAAGGAAGAAAAAGAGAAATTGGAGACTTACACACAGATGATGAATCAAGTCAAAGAAAGACTTGCACAGCTGCAGAAATAGGGGAGTATCTGTTGGTAAGCCCGGGAGAGGTTCATAGATGAAACATATTCATATTAAAAAGCCCAATATCAAAGGGTCATTACAAAAACTGAGGCATTTGAAAAGGGAAGATATCAAAAGACATTTCAGGGAGAGAAAAGAGCGAAGGGAGAGGATTCTGGAGGCGAGAAGAAACACAGCTTTTGCGAAGAAAATGCAGAAGGTATACAAGATCATGAACCGGATTTCGCTGATCCTTCATTTTGTACTGGCCTGTCTTTTGAATTTTGTCATTGAAGTGATCTCCAGGCACTCGTTTTTTAAGGCATGGGATTACATGACAAAGAGTCCATGGGTATTTTTGTACAATGCATTTTTCATATTTGTTACGTTTTCCATTGTCTATCTTGTCAGAAGACGTGTCTTTACGAGAATCATCATCAGTGTCATCTGGCTGGCTATCGGAGTGTGCAATGGATACATGCTGCTTAAGAGGGTAACGCCTTTCAATGCTCAGGATCTGAAGACTTGGAAGGAAGGACTTTCGCTTTTTACGAATTATTTTTCAGTGCAGGAGCTGATCACTTTGGCAGTCGGACTTGTCGCTGTTATCATATGGGTCATTGCCATGTGGAGAAGAGGAGGACAGTATAAAGGGAAAATGCACCGCATCCTTGCCCTTGTGGGCGTGTTTGTGTGGTTCGGACTCTACAGCTTTGTGACAAAAGCAGCGGTGGACAACCGGGTGATCTCTACTTATTTTGGAAATATTGCGTTTGCATATGAGGACTATGGCCTTCCGTACTGTTTTAGTACCAGTCTATTTAACACAGGCATCAATGAGCCAAACGGCTACGGAAAAGAGACTATGGAGAGGATCAGCCAAAATGGAAAGCTTACGAGCCAGGGAGAGTTTCCAGAGGAGACGCCGAACATTATTTTTGTACAGCTGGAATCGTTTTTTGATCCTTCGGAGGCAGAGTTCTTCGAGACTTCCAAGGATCCGATACCGAATCTTCGCAAAATGTTTAAAGAATATTCAAGCGGATATTTTAAAGTACCTTCTGTTGGTGCGGGAACAGCGAACACAGAATTTGAGGTTTTGACAGGAATGAATCTTCGATATTTTGGACCAGGGGAATATCCATACAAAACTGTGTTAAAAGATAATTCGTGTGAAAGTGCTGCCTCTGCTTTAAAGTCCCTTGGATATGGCACACATGCGATCCACAATAACGGAGGAAATTTCTACAGCAGGGCAAAGGTATTCAACCATATCGGATTTGATTCTTTTACGAGCAAAGAGTTTATGAATATTCTGCAGTACACAGAAAACGGATGGGCAAAGGACGACATTCTTGTGGATTGTATTTTGGATTCCATGAATACGACAAAGCAGCAGGATTTTGTGTTCTGCGTCAGCGTGCAAGGACATGGTGAGTATCCGACAGAGCAGATTTTGGAGAACCCGGAGATCAAGGTCACCGGAATCGAGGATGAAGGGCTGAAGAATAAATGGGAATACTATGTGAACCAGGTTTATGAGATGGACGCTTTTGCCGGAAGGCTGATCAGTGAGATTGAAAAGCGGGATGAGCCGACAGTTGTCGTCTTCTACGGAGACCACCTCCCGACGATGGGGCTTTCTGTAAAAGACTTAAAGAGCAGGTATCTTTACAATACAAACTATGTGATCTGGGACAATATCGGACTGAAAAAAGAGAACCGGAATATTCCGTCCTATCAGATCATGGCAGATGTTTTTGACAGGCTGGACATTCACACAGGAACAGTGTTCAACTATCATCAGGACAGAAGAAAGACAAAGGATTATCTTTCCGACCTGGAGCTTTTGCAGTATGATATCCTTTACGGAAAAGAGTATGTGTATGATGAGAAGAGTCCGGATATTGGAAACTATATGCAGATGGGAGTCAAGGACGTTTCATTAAATTCCATTGTGCCGGAGATGGACGGCAGCTACAGCCTGTATGGAGAGAACTTTACAAAATCCAGCAAGGTTTATGTAAATGGAGAAAAACAGAGTGCAAAATTTTTAAACAATACGAGAATTGAGCTGGAGGATATCACCTTAAACGAGGGGGATGTCATCAGCATCAAGCAGGTGGGTTCGAGCAATACTGTTTTCCGTTCCTCGAAAAATTATCTGTACCAGAACAATGCTTTAGTGGAAAAACCAGACGATGAGTGGAACAGCAAACTGGAGGAGAACAATGCAAAACCACCGGAAGAGAGAATCAGCTGGGAGGATATGTATCCAAGATAGGAAAGGGGAAGACGATGAATTATAAGGAGGCAGAAAAATATATTCTGGAAATTCCAAAATTTACATCAAAGAATCCTTTGGAGCATACAAAGGAACTGCTCGCAAGGCTTGGTGATCCTCAGAAAGAGAAGAAAGTGATTCATGTGGCAGGCACAAACGGAAAAGGTTCCGTTTGTGCCTATCTGCAATCTTTGCTCTTATCGGAAGGCAGGCGTGTCGGGCTTTTTACATCCCCTCACATTGTCTCCATGAAAGAGCGGATCCGTGTCAATGGAAAAGAGGTCTCCGGCGAAGAATTTCTCAATGCATTTGAAACAGTTTATTCGGCAGTCATGGATATGCACAGAGAAGGGAAAAAGCACGCGACCTTTTTTGAGTTTCTTTTTGCCATGGCAATGGAAACCTTTCGAAAAAAGGATGTGGAATATGTGATTTTAGAGACCGGGCTTGGAGGAAGGCTGGATGCAACAAATGCTGTGGAGTCTTTGGAGATGACAATCATCACTTCCATCAGCCTGGATCATACGGATATTCTTGGGGATACACTGGCAAAAATTGCGGAAGAGAAGGCTGGAATTATAAAAGCAGGAGTTCCGCTTATCCTGGATGGCTCGAGCAAAGAGGAGGCTCTTGGAGTAATTCGTAAAAAAGCAGTAGAAATGGGAGCACCTTGTAGAGAAATCTCGAAATGTGCGTATAAAATCACAGAAACAAAAGAAAGTCATATTGCATTTTCTATGGCAAATGCGTATTATGAAGATGTTGTATGGAGACTTTCCAATCCAGCTCCTTATCAGGCTATGAATGCCGCATTGGCGCTTGAGGCTTTTGTGTGGATGCTGCAGCCAAAAGTGAAACATATAGAGGTCTGGAAACAGGCTTTGGAGCATGTACACTGGGAGGGCCGTATGGAAGAGATAAGAAAAGGAATTATCGTGGACGGCGCCCACAATCCGGGTGCTGTAGAGGGCTTTGTGGAAAGTGTCTGTGCAGGAAAAGATGCAGGAAAGAAGAGGGTTCTTCTCTTTTCAGCAGTAAAGGACAAAAATTACGAAGAGATGATCCGCATACTATGTGAAAAACTGCCGGCAAGGGCTTATGTCGTGACAACGATCAAAGATGAAAGATGTGTTTTGGCAGAAGAGTTAAAAAACGTGTTTGAAAAGTATACAGACAGGGAGGTCGTGGCAGAGAACGACTTGGACAACGCGCTGAAGGCAGCACAAGAAAGAAGCGGAGAGGATGGCGTAGTATATTGTCTTGGCTCATTGTATCTTGTAGGGATGATAAAAAAGCGATTGCAGGAGGAAAATTTCCATGTTGAATTTTGAGGAAGAATTAAAGAAATTTAAGCCAAGTCTGGAAGTGGAAGATATTGAGGACGCAGTGTATCAGGAAGACCTTACGGACATGACGGATATTCTGCGTGAAATGATGCAGCAACAGCAGACAAAGGAGTAGATAGATTGTGGGTGATACCGGGGTGGATTACACGAAAAAATTAAGAAACCAGTCAAATTACTGGTACAATGATGGATTAAAGAAAGCAAATATCAGAGATTTATCCGGGGCTGTGATTGCTCTTAAGAGGAGTCTCCAGTACAACCGCGCCAATATTGACGCAAGAAACCTTTTGGGTCTTGTGTACTTTGGCAGAGGCGAAGTGATGGAGGCGCTTGTGGAATGGATCATCAGCAAGAATTTAAAGACAGACGACAATCTTGCCGAGTATTTTATCACAAAAGTGCAGGAGAATGCATCGGAGCTTGAGGCAGTCGATCAGGCTGTGAAAAAGTACAACCAATGTTTGGTATCCTGTGATCAGGGCGGAGAGGATCTGGCGATTCTCCAGCTTAAAAAGGTGACGGCAGAACAGCCATCCTTTTTAAAGGCTCACCAGCTTTTAGGACTTCTGCTGATGCACACAGGACAGTATGCAAAGGCAAGGCAGGTTTTAAAAAGAGCAAACAAACTGGACACTACAAATGAGATGACACTTCGATACATGCATGAACTCAACCGCATGTATGCGAAAAAAGCGGAGAAGATGAAAGAAGAAAGAGAAAAACAGGAAGCCATAAGCTATAATCTTGGAAATGAGACGATCATCCAGCCGGCAAAGACTTCTCTGAAAGAGAGGACTCTTGGCTCGGCAGTTTTGAATATGCTCATCGGTCTTTTGGTAGGGGCTGCAGTTGTCTGGTTTTTGATCGTGCCTGCAGTGGATCAGTCAAAAGCTGAGAAGGCAAACCAAAGGGACAAGACATACAGCGAAAAGATCGCAACGCAGAAGTCTCAGATCAATGCGATGCAGCAGGAACTGGAGGAGTACAGAAAAGAAAGTGAGGCCGCAAAGGCAGCACAGCAGGACGCAGAGAAGACAAAGGAAAGCTATGAGGCACTCTTGAAGGTAAATGATGACTATGACTCAAGAAGATACGGCAACACAACGCTTGCCAAGAATCTTAAGGCAGTCAATGCAGATGTTTTGGGCGAAGAAGCAAAAAAATTGTATGATGAGCTTCATGTATCCATTGTCGAACCTATTCTTCAGAAGAATTACAGAAGTGCAAAGCGTTCCTACAATGCGGAAGATTATGAGACTGCGATCACCACACTTGAGGATGTGGTTGCTCTGCAGGAGACATATCTGGATGGGGATGCACTGAATCTTCTGGCAGAGTGTTATGCGAAAAACGGACAAAATGATAAAGCGATTGAAAATTACAACAAAGTGATCACCTTGTTCCCTGACACAGATGCGGCCAGGGAGGCGCAGGAAGCACTGGATGAACTCAATGCAAATACACAGAATAACAATGCCGGTACTGCGGGAAATACACAAGACCAGGCGCAGGGACAGCAGTAGAAAGTACAAGAGCTATGAAAGAAATCATAGCTCTTTTTGTTTTCATACGGGGAAGTCCGGCTGACATTCCCATATGAAAATAAGCCTTCCGGGAAGGATATGAACGCCACAGTAAGGTGTTTAAAAAGAGGGGAAAATATACCGAAATTTAAGGGGGAAACAAAATGGAGTATCAGATTCAGGAGAACTGTCTGACTGTATTTATGCCAAAAGAGGTGGACCATTACAGCTCAGAAAAAATCAAACAGGATGCAGACAAGTTGATTCAGAAAAAGCATATCAAACATATGATTTTTGATTTTAAAAACACAGATTTTATGGACAGCTCGGGAATAGGAGTTATCATGGGCAGATATCGCCTGCTGAGCATTATAGGAGGAGAAATCTGGGCAGTACACGTAAGCGAGAGACTAAAGAAGACGCTTTTGATGTCCGGAGTAGGGAAATATATTCATGTGTGTGAGGAGGAAGAAGTGAGATGAAAAACACGAATGAAATGGAGATTATTTTTGACAGCCGTTCGATAAACGAAGGCTTTGCAAGGGTTGCGGTGTCCTCTTTTATGACGCAGCTCAATCCGACACTGGAGGAGGTGTCAGATGTAAAAACTGCTGTCTCGGAGGCAGTCACCAATGCCATTATCCATGGATATGAGGAAGAAGTACATAAAATAAAAATTTCCTGCCGCCTGGAAGGAAAGAGCATCTGGATAGAGGTGGAAGACAAAGGAAAGGGAATTTTGGATGTGGAAAAAGCAATGGAGCCCATGTTCACCACAAAGCCAGAGCTGGAACGTTCGGGTATGGGATTTGCATTTATGGAGGCATTTATGGATGAACTGGAAGTCATATCCAAAGTGGGAGAGGGCACAACCGTAAAAATGAAGAAGGAAATTGGAAAAGGGAGGGAACTATGGACCACACAGCCGCTCTGATTCAAAGAAGCCACGAAGGGGATGAAACAGCGCGGGCACAGCTGGTGGAAGAAAACGTAGGGCTTGTATGGTGCATTGTCAAAAGATTCTACGGCAGAGGGGCGGAGGCGGAAGACTTATTTCAGATTGGCAGCATTGGACTTTTGAAGGCGATCGACAAGTTTGATCTGCAGTATGATGTCAAGTTTTCCACGTATGCAGTGCCCATGATTTCCGGGGAGATCAAAAGGTTTTTAAGAGATGACGGTATGATAAAGGTGAGCAGATCCTTGAAAGAGATTTCTTATAAAGCCTACCAGGCAAAAGAGAGTTTCCGGATGAAATGGAACAGGGAGCCGACGATCGAAGAATTGTCAGGTCAGCTTGGGATTGACAAAGAGGACTTGATGATGGCCATGGAATCATCCAATGAGGTGGAGTCTTTACACAAAACCATTTACCAGAAAGACGGAAATGAAATATTGCTTTTGGACAAGCTGGAAGAACAGGAAGAAAGAGAGGAAGGCATCTTAAACCGAATGCTTCTCCAGCAACTGTTGGAGAGCCTGGATAAAGATGAGAGACAGTTGATCTATCTTCGTTATTTTCAGAATGAGACACAATCAGAGGTTGGAAAAAAACTTGGAATCTCTCAGGTACAGGTTTCCAGAATGGAAAAGAGGATATTGAAACAATTACGTGAAAAAATATGAAAAATTTATGGGTTGTCGCGATTTTATGACAGCCCTATTTTTTCGCATATTTTGAAAAAAATCCGGCATACTAGGTGTAAAACCAAGAAAAGAAGGTGGGTAGATTTGGAAAAAGCAAGAAAAAAGATTGCAGCCTGTGTTATAACAGTTCTTCTGGCAGCCATTGTTGCAGGACTTGTCTATTATACTCAGCAAAGGCAGCAGGCCCAGGAGCACAACAGGGGAACACTTGTCATAAAAGAAATAGAGGATGATGGACATGGCATCGAATGAGACTGTGTATATCAAAGCGGATAAAAATGTGGAAGTGCAAAAAAGAGAAGTGACCCTTGGGGACATTCTGACTATGGAGTCTTCCAATCCGCAGATTGTCGCAAGGCTGAAAGCGATCAGAATTTTAAAAGTCCCGGATACAGGGCAGCACCGCTATGTGATTTCCATATTAAAGATTATTGAATGCATCCACAGGGAAATACCGAATGTGGAGATTCAAAGCGTGGGAGAGCCGGATTTTATCGTGACGTACGAGGAGCCAAAACAACATCACAAATGGATGCATGCGGCAAAGACAACAGGAATCGTGCTTCTCACCTTCATCGGCGCAGCGTTTTCCATCATGTCCTTCAACAATGATGTGGATATCACGAATATGTTCTCCAATATTTATGAGCTGCTGACCGGTAAGCATTCAAACGGTTTTACCATTCTGGAGCTTACGTACTGTATCGGGTTGATCTCTGGAATCCTTATCTTTTTCAACCATTTTGGCGGGAAGAAATTTTCCGTGGATCCAACGCCGATGGAGGTTGAGATGCGTACGTATGAGATGGAGATCCAGGAGACACTGATAGAAAACTATGCCAGAGAAAAACAGGAGATGGATGTGGGGCAGTCTCCACGTAAGAAGGGGAGCGGGAAACAATGACGCAGGTATTACTTGGAATCATCGGGTTTTCTTCCGGCGTTGTCATTGCAGGAGGACTGATTTCTTTTATCATCGGCCTTGGCGTGATCTCTCAGTTTGCGGACAGGACTCATACAGGAGACAAAATTCTTTTATATGAAGAGTGCACAGCGCTTGGAGGAATCCTTGGGAATCTTATGTATATTTACCATATCCGTATTCCTTACGGGGAATTTCTTGTCCCCCTATTCGGAATATTCGGGGGAATATTTGTCGGATGCTGGGCAATGGCGTTGGCGGAAATTCTCAATATTTTCCCAATATTTATCAGAAGGGCGAAAATCTTAAAGGCAATCCCGTATTTGATCGTTGGGATTGCACTTGGGAAAGGACTTGGAGGATTGCTGTACTTTTGGCAAAGATGGTGACAGTCAAAAATGGAAGAGGTGAAAGGACAATGGAAGAAACAAGAAAAAAGAAACAGGAGGCATATGAAAATTATGTAAAACAGAAAACGCCGGTGCACAATGTATACCTGAATATGCTGAAAGCCTTTGTCACAGGAGGGGCCATCTGTGTGGTCGGGCAGTGGATAAACAATTACTGTATTCAGCTTGGGCTTTCTAAAGAAGTGAGCGGATCGTGGACTTCTCTTCTGCTCGTACTGGCAAGTGTGATATTGACCGGATTTGGGCTTTATCCAAAGATGGCCAAATGGGGAGGAGCAGGCACACTGGTTCCGATCACCGGATTTGCGAATTCTGTGGCCGCTCCTGCGATTGAGTACAAAAAAGAAGGCCAGGTCTTTGGAATCGGTTGCAAGATCTTCACCATTGCAGGGCCTGTGATTCTCTATGGAATCTTTGTGAGCTGGCTTTTAGGGCTTGTGTATTATCTACTTACGAAAGTGGGGATTGTTCTATGATGACGATGACAAAGGGCAGTCAAAGTCTTATGTTCGCGGAATCTCCTTATGTGATCGGACATGGGGCTGTGGCAGGGAAAAAAGAAAGTGAAGGTCCTCTCGGCAAAAAATTTGACTATGTTGACGATACAAATATGTTCGGAGAGAAAACATGGGAACAGGCCGAGAGCAGTATGCAGAGAATGGCCTGCAGGCATGCAATGGAGAATGCGGATGTGACGCCAAAGGATGTTCGCTACCTGTTCGGAGGCGACCTCTTAAGGCAGGGTGTGGCCACATCCATGGGCGTAGAAAAGATGCAGATTCCGATGTTCGGGCTTTTTGGAGCCTGTTCCACGTCCGGGGAAGCGCTGGCGCTTAGCGCCATGTGTGTGGCTGCAGGATATGGGGATATGATTTTGGCAGTCACGTCCAGCCATTTTGGAAGCGCAGAAAAAGAGTTCCGTTTTCCCCTTGGATATGCAAGTCAAAGGCCGCTTTCTGCCAGTTGGACAGTGACGGGAAGCGGAGCTTTTGTGGTGGGCAGAAAGAAAAGCCATGTGAGGATTTCCGGGGTGACGATCGGAAAGATTGTGGATTTTGGACTTAAGGATTCCCAGAACATGGGTGCATGTATGGCGCCTGCAGCTTGCGATACCATTGTCACGAACCTGAAGGATTTCGGAAGGGAGCCGGAGGAATACGACAGGATCATTACCGGGGACCTTGGATATGTAGGACAGACAATCCTCTTCGATCTGATGAGAAAGAAAGGGTTCAATATCAGGCCGAACCATGCAGATTGTGGAAAATTGATATTTGATCAGGACAGCCAGGACACGCATGCCGGAGGAAGCGGATGCGGGTGTGCAGCAATCACATTGGCTGCCTACATTTTACCGAAACTGGAAAGTGGGGAATGGAAGAAGGTATTGTTTGTGCCGACAGGGGCTCTCATGTCAACAGTCAGTTACAATGAAGGAAACAGTGTGCCTGGTATTGCGCATGCAATCGTTCTGGAGCATTGTTAAGGAGGAAACATGGATTATATCAAAGCTTTTTTAATCGGGGGGCTAATCTGCGCGCTTGTGCAGATTCTCCTGGACAGAACAAAACTGATGCCGGGGAGAGTGATGGTACTGCTTGTGTGTTCGGGGGCGGTGTTAAGTTTCCTGCATCTTTACAAACCACTTGTGGATTTTGCCGGCTCTGGTGCAAGTGTTCCGCTCATTGGATTCGGGCACCTTTTGTGGACCGGAGTCAAAGAGGCAGTGGACAAGGAGGGATTTCTTGGGATTTTCAGCGGAGGTTTCAAAGCCAGCGCGATAGGAATCTCTGCAGCACTCATCTTTGGATATCTGGCATCGTTTGTGTTTGAGCCGAAAATGAAAAATTGATGGAAATCCTCTGGATGATGTACATGTATGCCGTTTACGTGGATAATCCAGAGGATTTCTATATTTGTTTTACGGAGATTTTACCCGGTCTTGATACAGAGTTAATGAGGGAGTGCTAAGGTAAAAGCCAGAAAGAAAAAGAAAGGATTTTACAAAGGTTTAACAAACAGAAGATTTTGGATTTTACATTGGCTATATAAAATAGCGGCTGTAAGGATGAAAAGAATAAATAATAACAATAATAAAATAAGGAGACAAAAATTATGAAAATGAAAAGATTTGCAGCATTATTGACAGCGGCATTGATGGTAGGATCTGTCGTGACAGGATGTGGAAATGGAGATGATAAAGAGGCTGGCTGGGATTCTTCCAATGACATCACGGTAGTTTCCAGAGAAGAAGGTTCAGGTACAAGAGGAGCCTTTGTGGAACTGTTTGGAGTGGAAGAAGAGGTTGACGGTGAAAAAGTTGACATGACTACAACAGAGGCAAATACAACAAGCAGCACATCTGTCATGATGACAACAGTTGCAGGAAATGAATATGCGATCGGATACATATCACTTGGATCTTTGGATGACAGTGTAAAAGCACTGAAGATTGACGGGACTGAAGCAACAGCTGAGAATATCAAAGACGGTTCCTATAAAGTTTCAAGACCATTCAACATTGCTACAAAAGGAACAGTAAGTGCACAGGCACAGGACTTTATTAACTTTATCATGAGTACAGAGGGACAGGCAATCGTGGAAGAGAACGGATATATTCCAATGGACGGCGCAAAAGAGTATTCTTCCACAAATCCGTCTGGAAAAGTAGCAATCGCAGGATCATCTTCCATCTCACCTTTGATGGAAAAATTAAAAGAGGCATATGTGGCAAAGAACCCAAATGTCAACATTGAACTCCAGACAAACGATTCCACTACAGGTATGACAGCAGTAAAAGACGGAATTGCGGATATCGGTATGGCATCCCGTGAGCTCAAAGACAGCGAGACCAAGGCAGGACTTACACCGACAGTGATCGCTCTTGACGGAATTGCAGTTATTGTAAACAAAGAAAACCCAACGGATGAGCTTGGAACAAAAGAAGTAAAAAGCATCTACACAGGCGATGCACTTACATGGGATCAGGTAGTAGAATAATCCTTATCTTAAGGAATGTGGAGTTTTGATATGAAATCAAAGGTTTGGAAAGAAAAAGGAATGCAGGCGGTATTTTTGATTGCCGCCTGCGCATCTATCATAGCAGTCATTTTAATCTGTGTATTTTTGTTTGCAAACGGAATACCAGCGATGAAAAAAATCGGCCTTTTTGATTTTCTCCTTGGAGAAACTTGGAGACCGAGTAATGATATTTACGGAATCTTCCCAATGATCATGGGAAGTCTTTATGTGACAGCGGGGGCGATCATTGTAGGTGTTCCGATCGGAATCCTTACCGCTGTATTTATGGCAAAGTATTGCCCGAAAAGAATCTATCCAATCCTGAAACCAGCGGTGGAACTGCTGGCGGGAATTCCATCAGTTGTATATGGATTTTTTGGATTGGTTGTCATGGTACCTCTTGTGAGGGATTTATTTGGAGGAAACGGAAACAGCATCCTCACAGCATCACTTCTTCTTGGAATGATGATCCTGCCGACGATCATCGGCGTGACAGAATCTGCCCTCCGCGCAGTGCCGAGTATGTACTATGAAGGGGCGCTTGCACTTGGAGCGACAAAGGAGAGAAGTATCTTTGCAGTTGTCCTTCCGGCGGCAAAATCCGGAGTGATGGCGGGAGTTGTCCTTGGGATTGGGCGTGCCATCGGTGAAACCATGGCTGTTATCATGGTTGCAGGAAACCAGCCGAGAATGCCAAGAGGATTTTTAAGAGGTGTACGTACATTGACGACAAATATTGTTATGGAGATGGGGTACGCTGCGGATCTGCACAGAGAGGCACTCATCGCTACAGCGGTCGTTTTGTTCGTGTTCATTCTCATAATCAATTTCTGTATTGCACTGATGAAGAGGAGGAGCGAGCATGAGTAAGGGAAATATGAAACAGCTGTTGAAAGGATATAGGAGCAAACCATTTTCCTTGTTGGTGCGCATTTTGGTACTTTTGGCGGCATGTATTACGTTTGCGGTATTATTGTTTTTGATCGCATATATATTGATAAAGGGGATTCCACACATCAAACCGGAATTGTTTGCATGGAAATATACGACAGAAAATGCATCGCTTTTGCCGGCTTTGATCAATACGGTCATCATTACGTTCTTTTCACTGCTGATCGCGGTCCCGTTTGGAATTTTCTCAGCGATCTATCTTGTTGAATACGCCAAAAGAGGAAATAAGCTGATCGGAGTGATCAGGCTGACCACAGAAACTTTGTCAGGAATTCCTTCCATTGTGTATGGACTTTTTGGTATGATATTCTTTGTAACCACGCTCAAATGGGGGTACTCGCTTTTGGCTGGGGCATTTACGCTGGCGATCATGATATTGCCGCTGATCATGCGTACAACAGAAGAGGCATTGAAGTCAGTGCCTGACAGCTACAGGGAAGGAAGTTTTGGATTGGGCGCAGGAAAACTTCGAACTGTATTTCGGATCGTACTTCCAGCCGCAGTGCCTGGCATTCTCTCCGGAGTCATCTTGGCAGTCGGTAGAATAATGGGAGAGACTGCTGCGCTGATCTATACAGCAGGTACGGTTGCAGAGACACCGAAAAATCTGATGAGTTCAGGAAGGACGCTGGCAGTGCATATGTATAATCTTTCCAACGAAGGCCTGTATATGAATCAGGCTTACGCAACTGCTGTGGTATTGCTGGTCATTGTAATTGGAATGAATGCGCTTTCAGCATTTTTAGCGAAACGGATTACGAAAGGGAAAATCGATGAATAAAATAGAAGTAAAAAAATTAAATCTGCATTATGGCGATTTTCACGCATTGAAGGATGTGAACATTGATATCGAAGAAAAGAAGATCACTGCCTTTATCGGACCAAGTGGATGCGGAAAATCAACACTGTTAAAAAGTATCAACCGGATGAATGACCTGGTGGAAGGATGCAAAATCGATGGCTCCATCACACTGGACGGAACAGATATTTACAGGGACATGGATGTAAACCTTTTAAGAAAAAGGGTTGGTATGGTATTTCAGAAACCAAATCCATTTCCGATGAGTATTTATGACAACATTGCATTTGGACCGAGGACACATGGAATTCATTCAAAATCAAAGCTGGATGATATTGTGGAAAAATCTCTGCGCGATGCGGCGATTTGGGAGGAGACAAAAGACAGACTGAAAAAGAGCGCGCTTGGCATGTCCGGCGGACAGCAGCAGAGACTCTGTATTGCCAGAGCACTGGCGGTACAGCCGGAAGTTCTCCTCATGGATGAGCCGACATCGGCTCTGGACCCAATTTCCACATCCAAGATTGAGGATCTTGCAGCTGATTTGAAAAAGAACTATACCATCGTGATCGTTACTCACAATATGCAGCAGGCAGTGCGTATTTCGGATAACACAGCATTTTTCCTCCTTGGAGAGCTGGTGGAATACGGGGATACAGAGAAATTGTTCTCAGTACCTCAGGATAAGAGAACAGAAGATTATATCACAGGGAGGTTTGGATAAAATGAGAAATAAATTTGACAAACAGCTCGACAGGCTGAATGTGGAACTGATCGATATGGGGCAGCTTTGCGAAGTTGCCATTGGAAAAGCGACAAAGGCGCTGGAAAAGGATTCTGAAGAAATCGCAAAAGAAGTAATCTCTGCAGATGCGGAGATCGATCAGAAAGAAAAAGAAATTGAGCAGCTCTGCCTGAAACTGATCTTGCAGCAGCAGCCGGTTGCAAAAGATTTAAGACAGATTTCGGCAGCACTTAAGATGATCACGGATATGGAGCGGATCGGCGACCAGGCATCTGACATCGCTGAGATCATTCTTTCCGCTGAGATCAAGGATACAAGAGCGATTCCGGAAATCGTAAAAATGGCATCAGCAGCATCTGCGATGGTGAGAAGCAGTGTTATGGCCTATGTAAACAAAGACCTGGATCTGGCGAAAAAAGTATTGGAGGCGGATGACAAAGTCGACAATATGTTTGACAACATCAAACATAAGCTGATAGAATTTATTGCAAAAGAGGGTGGAAATCAGGGAGAGGATGTGATTGATTTCCTCATGATCGCAAAATATCTGGAGCGGATCGGCGACCACGCGACCAATATTGCAGAGTGGGTGGAATTTTCCATCACTGGTATCCACCGGTCAGAAGAAGTCATATAAGAAAAGAGGAAAACAATGATTTACTGTGTGGAAGATGATGGCAATATAAGAGAACTGATAGTATATACACTTGAATCAACAGGATTTCATGCAAAAGGATTTGAAAACGGAAATTCGTTTCGACAGGCTTTGGAAGAAAATCTTCCAGAGCTTATTTTGCTGGACATTATGCTTCCGAATGAAGACGGTATGGACATCTTAAAAGAGCTCAGAGCAAACGCAAGGACAAGGCAGATCCCAGTTATCATGGTGACGGCGAAAAGCTCTGAGTACGACAAAGTCATTGGGCTGGACAGCGGGGCAGATGATTACATCACAAAACCATTTGGGATGATGGAGTTGGTTTCCAGGATCAAGGCGGTCCTTCGCAGGGCTAACAAAAAGGAGACGGACTTGGATGCCATGCAGATCGGGAATCTTGTACTGGATATCCAGAAACATGAAGTGCTCGTGGACGGAGAACAGGTTGTACTCACGTTCAAGGAGTTTGAACTTTTAAGATATCTTTTGAAGAATGAGAATGTGGTGCTGACTAGACAGCAGCTTCTGGAAAAAATCTGGGGATATGACTTTACGGGAGAGACGAGGACTGTGGATGTACATATCCGTACGCTGCGCCAAAAACTGGGCAGTGCCGGGAAGTATATAGAAACTGTGCGTGGAGTCGGCTATCGGATAGGTGAGAAAGATGAGTCATAAAAAGCAAAAAAGTATGCGCAGTAAAATCCAAAGAAGTATGATCCTGGTACTTGGGATCACGCTTTTTATTTCATTTATCCTGATCACGATCATGGTGTACAGCCAGACGCTGGAACATATGAAGAATGAAGTGAAACAGGAAGCACAGTTTGTTTCAGATTCAGTGGACCGTTCCGGAATTGAATTTTTCACAAGGGTAAAAAACTTTATTGGGGCAAAAAGACTGACATGGGTTTCTCCGGATGGTACGGTTTTGTATGATTCCAAAGAAGATGAGAGGAATATGGAAAACCACAAAGGCAGACAAGAGATCAAAGATGCCTTAAAAAAGGGAGAAGGCGAAAGCAGGAGGAAGTCAGATACCCTGGACAAACAGACTTATTACTATGCCATGAAACTGGACGATGGAACAGTGATCCGCATTTCCAACACAACGGATACTGTATTTGCTACAATGCAAGATGTTGCGCCTTATATGTTTTTCATTGCCCTCACTATGTGCCTGGTTGCATTTTTCCTTGCAAGATGGCAGACAGACAGGCTGATAAATCCGATCAACAAGATCAATCTGGAGCACCCTTTGGACAATCAGATCTACGAGGAACTGCACCCGCTTTTAGAAAATATTGAGAACCGCAATGTCATGAAAGAGCAGACGGAAAAGATGAGAAAGGAATTTTCTGCAAATGTTTCCCATGAGCTGAAAACCCCACTGACCTCCATCTCCGGTTATGCGGAGCTTATGAAGGAAGGAATTGCAAGACCGGAGGACATCAAAGTTTTCTCTGAGCGTATTTATCATGAAGCCAGCAGGCTGGTATCTCTTATTGACGATATCATCAAGCTGTCCAGGCTGGAGGAGGATGACATCACACTTGACAAAGAAGAGGTGGACTTGTATAAGCTGTCTGAAGAAATATGCGACAGGCTTTCACTGACCGCAAAGAAGAGAAATGTGAGTCTTATCTGCTATGGCCGTTCCGTTGTGTACAAGGGTATCCGAATTATCTTAAATGAGATGATCTACAATCTCTGTGAAAATGCCATCAAGTACAATGTGGAGGGTGGAACTGTAACTGTATGGACCGGACTTACGAGAGAGGGAATCAAGGTCATGGTTGAGGATACAGGTATCGGCATTCCAAAGGAAGAGCAGGAGCGCATTTTTGAAAGGTTTTACCGGGTGGATAAAAGCCACTCCAAAGAGACAGGCGGAACCGGCCTTGGGCTTTCCATAGTAAAACATGGAGCGCTTTTGCACAAAGCGGATATCAGGATCACCAGTGAACCGGGAAAAGGGACAAAGATGGAATTGATTTTCCACGGAGACGGTGTTGTGGATCAAAAAAGTGAGTAAGGTATTTAAAAATAGGGAGCAGATGCCGACAATTGAAAGCATCTGCTCCTATTGTGTAAGCTTTCGTTTGCTTACATGTCTGCAGGTACCACTTCCAGCCAGTATCCGTCCGGGTCCTGGATAAAATAGATCCCCATTTCTTTGTTTTCAAAACAAATGCAGCCCATCTCTTCGTGTTTTTTGTGTGCTGCCTCAAAATCATCAGTCTTAAATGCAAGGTGAAATTCACAGTCACCCAGATTGTATGGGCGTTCCCAGTCTCTTATCCAAGTCAGCTCGAGCTCAAAATCTGTTGTCTCATTTCCGACGTATACGATGATAAAAGACCCATCCTCGGCCTCTTTTCTCCTGAGCTCTTTCAATCCCAAAGCCTCTTCGTAGAAAGTAAGAGAACGTTTTAGATTCAGAACATTGTAGTTTTCATGAACCATTTGAAATTTCATAAAATTCATCTCCTTGTGTCTTCGTTTTCGATTTTAGTATATAGAGAAAGAGAGCCGAGGTCAAGGAATGAGTGAAGAGAATACCGTGTTTACGGCACAATTCGTACTCTTAAGAAAATTATTTTGCTCAATGAACAAATAATAAAATTGAAAACAGGAATTCTGTGCTATATAATAAATACAGACAAAAATATAAAAATAAAGAAATATTTTGAAAATTTATTATATATTAAATATGTGTAATAATATCAAAGAAAGAAGGTGAGGGAAATGCAGAGTGAAAAAGGATAGTAAAAGATGTGGAGGATGTTGTACTGGTTTGATGAAAAAGAGGGAAAAAGTTTATGAAAGAAGAAAAATTTCGAAAACTGGAAATCTCCAAAAGAGAATGGGAGATTCACCGCGGAATTGACTGGCCAATCTGGTACTGGATCTGTGGGATAGCGATCATGAGTCTGCTGATCATCTATGAGATATCTCATGAGAGAAAGCCGGAAATGCTTGCGATTGACTGTGCGATTTTGTGTATGGTCATCGCAGATATGGCGGAGGGCAGGTTCCGCTCAAAGGCAGGCATGTATGTCAGCATCTGTGCAGTGGTGTGCATGGGAATCTGCGTCATGCTCACAGGATTTTTGATGACTGAGAATGATGGGATCATGATGAGGATCGTTCTCATCATTGCCTGGAGTTTTATCGTGGTGAGGGAAGTGTACAAACTGGCTAAGCTGATAAAGTTTGGAAACTTCAGGAAACGAAAAAAGATTACAAGATCATATATTGATAAATAGAAGTTTCGTTGAAAAAGCAGGAAGAATATGGTTATAATATCCGTATAACAATTTCTGAAAGAAGGGTAATATATGATAAAAGCGATATTTATCGATTATACGGGAACCATTATGGAAGAAACCGGGAAAGAAATGACAGAGATTGTGAGACGCTGCTGTCAAAACAGCAATGTAAAAGATCCAAAAGAAGTGCTTTCTTACTGGTGGAAACATTTGAAAGAATATGAACAGAAAAGCTATCAGGAAACGTATATTACGGAAGATGAAATCGTGGACAGGCTTTTGGAAAAGTGCGAAAAAGAGCTTGGACTGAAAGATGACTTTGAGCAGCTGCACAGATTGTTTCAGGAGTTCTGGATGCATGCACCGGCATTTGCGGATACAAAAGAATTTTTTGAAACCTGTTCGTTGCCAATCTATATCATCAGCAACAACGGCTGCGCCTATATAGAGGAGAGTATGAGGGAAAAAGATCTTCACCCGGCAGGAATTATTTCCGGGGATATGGTAAGGGCCTATAAACCTCACAGGGAAATCTTTGAAAAGGCGTTGGAAGTGAGCGGATGCAAGGCATGCGAAGTGCTGCACATCGGAGATTCCGTGGAATCGGATGTGTTTGGAGCAAAGGCTGTGGGAATCTGTCCTGTGCTTTTGGACAGAAGTGCAAAGAGCACATGGACAGAGGGGAGGGTGATCCACTCTCTAAAAGAAGTCCGGGCAGTGGTGGAAGAAAAAAACAGGCAGGATGGGGAATATGACAACAATTAAAGATATTGCAAAGGAGGCAGGCGTCAGCTTTACGACTGTCTCCAATGTCATTCACGGAAATACCAAAAAAGTCTCCAAGGCGACCATAGAGAAGATCAACCGCATTATGGAAGAGAAGAATTACGTACCGAATATGGGCGCAAGGATGCTCGTGCAGAATCAGTCCAGGATCATTGGCGTAATATCCAATGTGCTGTCTGACGCACAAAAAGAGAATCTTCACAGCCCGTTTGGAGCGGAAATCCTCGGAGCAATTGAAAAAGAAATTCAAAAATTAGGGTACTATATGATGCTATATGCAACGGAAAATACAGAAGAAATTGAAGAATTGATTTCAAAATGGAATGTAGACGGCATCATCACCATTGGGATAGAGACAAAAGTGTGCAGGAAACTTGGCAAGATCACCAAAGTACCGGCAGTGTACACGGACTGCTATTTTGAGGAAAAAGAACCGTATTTTAACGTAGGCACAAAAGATGAAGAAGGCGCCTATGGGGCGGTTCGTTATTTGATCGGACAGGGGCATACGAAGATTGGTTACGTGGCGGATGAAAGCTATGAGGAAGGGAAAAAAGATTCGGGAGTTGGATATTTCCGATATCAGGGATACCTAAGAGCCATGAAAGAGGCAGGGATCGAGCCGCAGAAAGAATGGCTTTTCTGGGGACATAAGAGGATGAGAAATAAGGAGGAAATGTTTGAACATATTTACCGAAACCTAAACTCTATGACAGCGCTTGCTTTCTGCTATGATTATTATGCCATTGAGGCCATGGATTTTCTCAGACACAAAGGGGTGAAAATCCCGGAGGATATTTCTGTCATCGGGTTTGACGATATTGATATGGCAAGACTGGTAACTCCAAGGTTGACGACCATGAAACAAGGGGTTGCAAGGAAAGGACAGCTCGCGGTGGAGGTGTTGATGAATCAGATACAGAAAAAGAAGATGGAGAAAAAATGTGTAAGACTTCCGGTTGCACTTGTGGAGAGGGAGTCGGTGAAACAACTGAAATAGGAAAATGACTTTCAGAGAAAAGCGCCATTATTTTGGAAATAGAAAAATTTTCAAAATAATGGCGTTTTTTGATGCGTTTGAAGTAAGTTTTTGAATTTAAGTGCGTTATATATTTAGAGGAGAAATTATGTTTTTAAATATATTAGCAAATTGTATAGAGGCATTTCTTTTTTTCGTTTTTTTGTGGAATGTTTTTGGAATCAGCAGGGTAGGGCGTGTTTTTTGCGGAGCATTGGGAATAGTGTGTATGCAGACAGGCTTTAGCCTTTTAAAAATCGATACATCGATTGCTTTTATGGCAACAGTCATTGTTTTTATATTTGTTGGAACTATGGTATTTCGGGGGAAAACAAGCGAAAAGGTATTTTGGTCATGTCTCTATCTGACCTTTGTCAGTATTAAAAATAGAAAGAAAGGAGAGGTGCGAAAAAGCGGACTTCAAGGCCAGATATTTTTGTATCCGATTGAAAAAGAGGTATTGATGATGCAGGAAGGAGAATCTACGAAAATTTCTGTATTAGACTTGGGGCTAAATGTAATAAAAGAACTAAAATATAGTAAATAGATTTAGCGGTATTACTTTAATGTTATTTTTGAAGTAATACCGTTTTTCGTATCTATAAAAGAAATATCATCGCTCCACATCCAAATAGTGGAAATAATTAAAAATTATGTTATATTAAGGTTGAAAAATACAAAAAAATATCAAAACAAAATAAAAATACAGATAATTAAAAATGAGAAATTTAAATTTGAAACAGGTTATGATGAGGAGGAAGTACAAGAAAAAAAGATAAGTAATTTTTGTATACAAATGAAGAGGCACAAAAAGAGGATGGGAAGGCGGTTATTGTAAAGGACTAAACAAAACCGGAGAGGAGGAGAGAACATGAGTAACCGTAAAAAAAGAAGGAAATTATGTGGAGGTCTTTGCCTGATGGCATTGGTCTTGGGCATGGGATGCAGCAGCCAAAACAATGACTCAAAACCTGAAACAACAAAACAGGAGCACACGATCAAATGGTGTATTGCGGGATTGAACGTAGAAGGATTTACAGAGGAAGGGGTTATTACAAAAGAAATTGAAGAAAACTTTAATGATACTTTGAAAAAAAATAAAAAAGAGTATCAGGTGGAATTTGAAGTGGTTCCGGGAAATAATGGAACTTTCACTGAAGAGCAGGAACAAACTATGCAGAAATGCGATATCATTACAATGGAAAATCAGGTTATTCTTCCGGAAGATTACAGTGTTCAAATGTATCCTACGTTGATTGACTATATGAAAGAAGGGCTGTTTGCACCTCTGGACGATTTTATGGAGACGGATGACGGACAACGCATAAAACAAAAAATGCTTTCAGAAATGACATTGGAGTCAGGAAAATGGAATGAAAGGCAAATGCTTTTGCCGACAGCTCTCACCCCGGCCATTGGATCATCATTGCTGATAGAAAAGGGTTTGTTTGAAAAAATGGGATGGAAGGAAAGCGATGAGTTTCCGGACTTTACTAAGTGTGATGAAATTTTTCAAAAAATATATGAGCAATTAGGGGAAACGCCTTTTTTGACGTTCAGCGATGAAAAGAGAGGGAGCGGAGTCAATGGAAATATCTATGATATTCCACAGTTCCTTGAAGAAATCCAGAATAATTATGGAATTTATCAGGTAAATGATGCGGGAATAGGGGCGGCCATATCCAGCGGAACAGATTTGGATACGAGCAATATCCTCTCTGCAGATTATATGGAAAGTGTGCTGAATGCATGGAACAGATACATAGAAAAAGGATATGTGAATACGGATACATCAGAACAACCGCTTGTGCAAATGGCGGGGAATTATTTTGGGGTTGACGAGTCGGAGATCAGCGGAAAAGTGTATTTGTCAGTGCGCCCACAGGAATATGCGTTGCATATTACAAAACAACAAGGAATTCCGTTGGATCCATTCACTGGGATCAGTTCTAAAAGTGAAAATAAGGATCTTGCATTTGAAGTGCTGGCTGATATGATCACGGATGAAACTTTGCATAAGGCGTTAAAAGAGGTTTCTCCAGATCAGACAGTTTCTCTTGTATTTGAGACCGGATATGATGAGGAAGAGGAGGAAAGATATAAGGAGATCATAAAGACAGCGCCAACTTTTGAGATCGCTCATCAGGTAAAGCAGATCAATACCCCGGAAGTACAGGCTGTCCGCAAAGTATTTCTTGATTACTGTAAGGAAACAGACCAGGCCACAGCGAATCCGTTGATGCGTTATTTCTCGGAAAACGGCGAGGTTACGTCGGAGAGCATAAAAAAGGGATTAGATGCATGGAATCAAAAATTGGAAAAAGCAGGAATGAGCAACGTGCTGGAACAGATCAAAGAGTTAAAAGAACAGGAAGTGGCTGGGGAATGATGGAGTTATGTTTGGAAAATCTGACAAAACGATATGGAAATTTTACTGCGCTCCGTGAGGTGAACCTTCGGTTCACACCAGGAATCTATGGCTTGCTCGGGCCGAACGGAGCAGGTAAAAGTACGATGATGAAATTGATCACAGATACGCTTTTGCCGGATGAAGGCAGGATCCTTTACTGTGGGGAAGATATCCGCAGACTGAAAGAAACATACCGGGAGACACTTGGATACATGCCACAGCAGCAGGGAATGTATGAATCTTTCACAGCAGGGCGGTTCCTGACCTATATGGCAGCTTTAAAAGGAATAGAAAAAAAGGAGATCAAAGGAGAAGTTGAGAGAGTACTAAAATTGGTCAACTTAGAGCAGTCAGCAGGCAAAAAACTTGGCGGTTTCTCCGGAGGAATGAAACAGCGTGTTTTGATTGCCCAGGCAATCCTGGGCAATCCAAAGATTTTGATCTTGGATGAGCCAACGGCAGGTCTGGATCCAAAAGAAAGGATTCGCATCAGGAATCTGATCTCCAAGATTGCAATGGAAAAGATTGTCCTCATTGCAACTCATGTGGTGTCCGATATTGAATTTATTGCAAAAGAGATTGTGATGTTGAAAAAAGGTGAGATTTTGGGGATGGAATCTCCGGGCCAATGGCTGAAAAGACTGAATGGAAAAGTTTATGAAGTCGTAGTAGAGGAAAGTGGACTGGAAACGTTTCAAAAACATCACCTTGTCAGCAATATCCGAAAGGACGAGCAGGAGAATATCCGGGTGCGTATCATTGCGAATGAGGAGCCAGAAGGAAAGTGGGAGCTGGCAGGCGCGAATCTGGAGGATCTGTATTTGACGATTTTTGAGGAAGAGGGGAGCAGGTATGTATGATGAACTGAAAAAGCTTTGCTCCAGAAGAAATCTTTTGCTGATCCTTTGCGTTCTGGCTGCAAATTTTCTTGTCCTGTTAATCCTAGCTGTCAATGGGATGTACGGAAATCAGTATGAACCATCAGGATACCGCAGGCTGTTTTCGGAAGTGGAAGGCAAAAACTCCATTGGAAAAGCGGTGTATTTAAAAGAGATGGGGGAAAAGCAAGCAGATCAGATGACAATTGCAGACTTTGAAACACAGCGCATGAGCATGGAACTTGCAAAGGATGCTGAAAAGATAGCATACTATGAAAAATACCTGCATGAACTGGAGAGCGATATACGACGGAAATATGAGATCTCTATTTTTGCAGACACAGGAACATTTGAAAAGTAAACAGATGAAAAATTGCTCGCATCCTATGAAAAACTGCATCAGGTACCGGTGACTTATGGGCCGTCAGAAGGGATTTCCATGGTGGATTTTTCTGCCAGCAATTTGCTGGCTGCATGCCTGGTGCTGTTTTTGGCTGTTTCTTCCATTATGAAAGAACAGGAGGATGGGATTCTTCCGGTGTTGCGGTGTACGAAAAATGGAAGAGGGAAATTCTTTTTAAGGAAGAGCATAGCGGTCTGGATTTTGGGAATGGGATTGTGTGCGTTGTTTCTTCTGGAAAATCTGGCAGCAGGCGGATGGCTGTATGGGCTTGGAGATCTGACAAGGCCCTTGCAGTCGTTGGCAGGATATGAGGCGGTCAGTTTTCGGATTCCGGTATGGTTGTATTTGGTCTTCATTTGGGCAGTGCGTTCGGCAGCTCTTTGTATGATCGCGCAGTTTGCTCTGCTTTGCACTATCTGGACGAAAAAAACGGTTTCTTCCTTTGGGATTAGTCTGGCCTTGGGCGCGATTGGTATGATTTCCTTTTATGGAAGTTCCCCGGAAACGTGTTTTGGAGTGCCGCACTACATGAATCCGGTGGCAGTTTTAAAGGCAGCGCCTTTGTTTTTAGAAGAGGCATACATAAATGTATTTGGCAATCCGGTAAATCCGGTGATCATGATTTTTGCAGCAATGGCGTTGGCTGTTGTGTTTCTTATGACAGGTATGGTGCTGTTTAGAAAAACGGAAAAAAGCGAAAAGAAGATTTTGGAAAAGAAGGTAAGAGAAAAAAAACGTCCTTACTGTGCAAGTGTGTGGGGGCAGGAAGTGTACAAATTGTTTGTCCTGCAAAGAGGAGGGGGCCTCTTAGTGCTGTTCGCGCTGCTGCAACTGTGGTTATATCCGGTAGATTACAGACCTTCTTCGGAGGAAATACTGGAAACCATCTATATCAGGCAGTTGGAAGGAGAATTTGGAGAAAAGCAGCAAAGGTTTATGGAAAATGAGCAGGCGCGCATGAATCAGGATCAGGAGATTTCAGCACAAGAGCGCATGGTGTTTGAAAATAAAATCCTTCCTCTCTATGAAAGCCTGAAAGAAAAGAAGGATGCAGGTGAAGAAACGCAGTTTATCCTGCAGAGCGGATATGAAAAATTGTTTGGCATTTCCAATAAAAGCAGGGATGCTATGCATGTACTTTTGTATGCGATGACGCTTGTATTTGGGTGTGGTATGTATCTGTCCATGGAAAATTCCGGCGGTATGGTACAGTTGATTCGACCGACGAAAAAAGGATGGAGTTTTGTAAAACGAAAGAAACAGTGGATCGCAGTGGGATATGCGTTTGCAGGAGCTTTCCTTGCGTGGGGATTTGACGTTGTATGGATAGCAAAACAGTATGGGATATCCCATCTTGGATCGCCATTAAACTGGCTTTTGGAATTTGAAAGCTGGAATGAAGGAATAAAAATATGGATGTACCTGGCCATGTTATTTTTGCTGAGAATAGCCGGGGGAATTTTGACCTGCCTTTGTATTTTGAAAATTTCAGAAAAATGTAAAAGCAATGTCATGGCAATGGGGATTTCCCTGTTTGTGTTCGCTGTCCCTGCAGTGATGGAAGTGCTTGCGATTCCGTTCGTGAAGATGGGGTCCATGAATGCCTTTTTGGACGGCAATGCGATTTTGCAGTCAGGAAACAAAGTGTGGCTGTACATTGTGGCAGGAGCCATGCTTTTGGTGATAGCTTTGCGTGAAAAAACAAAAAGAAATTGAGGTGAAAAGTTATGAGAAAGATAAATTTTATAAGCGTATTTCTGGCAGTCAGTATACTCTTTTGTGGCTGTGCAGATAAAAAGGATCATGTATATGAAGACAAGGAATGGAGGACAAACATTCGATCTGTATCAGGGATAGAGCCATATGAAGATGGTGTATATTATAAAAATAAGAATGACATTTTGTGTTATTTTGATACCTCTTCCCAAAAGGCAACCGTACTCTGCAACAAAAAAGGATGTTCTCATGAAGGGAAAAGCTGTCCTGCATATATAGAAACATTCGGTATGCCGGATGCGGCAAATGACAGCCTTTATTATCTTTCTTTGGAAGGAGAGCTTACCAGAAAAAAGCTTGACAATACGTCCGAAGAAAAAATATGGGACATGGGGAAAACATTGAGGAAAGAAATGGGAGATGAGACATCCATTTCTTTTTCAGGATATATTGTGACAGGAAACTACGTATATACAGTGGTACGAATTGCTTACACGGATGAAGAGGGGGCTTATAAGGAAAGAGAAGAACTCCACGTGTTGGATACTGCGGCGAAAAAGCAGACAGTACTTGAGACCGTGGATGCCTCAAAAGAAACATTGGAAATATTGAGCGCAAAAAATAACATTACATATTATCAGGCGCAAAATGCGTATGACAAAGATTTTCAGCCTGAGACAGCCACGGAGGAAGAGTGGAAAGAGCAGGAAAAAAAGATGAACACCAGGGTTTGCAGAGCAGATGCAAAAAATGGGGGAAAAGAGCAGGTTTTTGAATTGAAGAGTGGGTTTGTCAGTGCTGCTACAGATGATATTGGAATTTACTACAATGACTTTCTCGGAACCGGATATATGGAGACAAAAAATCTGTGCCGAAAGGACAGAAAAACAGGGGAAGAAACGATTCTCAAAAAAGGAGATATTACTGCAAAATATATGTATACTATTTTGGATGCCGAGCATATCGTTGTCCAAAATGAAAAGGGCTTGGGAGAAATCTATAACATGAAAGAGTTTGAAATGGAGGCCGTAGTCGCACAGAAGGAATATTGGGTTGCATATCCGGTGAAGGGAGGATATTTCTGCTATGCTCCGGAGAATGAGGATGGAATGGTATGGCAATATTTTACAGAGAAAGAAATACAAAAAGAGGGCGGCAATGCAGTTATGGTAAAAGAGTAAATAGAAAGACTTGGAATCACAGACAATCTTTTGAAAACGGGAAAGCTGCTTTGGTGAAGGGGCAGTGTTTAATTTTTATGTTTTGAGAAAAATCTCTCCAAGTAGAATGAGCCATATTGTATAAATATTACTTCGTGTTATAATATACAGAGAAATAGTGATAGTATATTAGCTTGATTAATTTGATGTTATACAGAGAGGGTCTACATATGGGGATTGAGTTTAAGTTTTTTAAAAAAAAGAAGGAAAAACAGCAGGCTGAAAAAGAGGTTTTAAACTTGCTGAAAAGATATTTAAAAGAGAGCCAGGGCAGGATAGGCTGGATTTCTGAAAAGATAAAAGAGCTTAAGGAGGAGAGCCTGTTTGATATCCGTACGGCAGATGAGATCTTGAGGAGGGAAGATGCATGGTTTGACGAGGAGAGCAATCATCTTCTTAGTGCGTACTATTATACAGCAGTTTTGTTTGCCATGATGAAACGGGTAAGGGAGAGCTCTCCGTTTTTGAAATTGACAGTGAAAGACGATACAAAGATGCTGGATCTGCTCAATAATATTATGAAAGATTATATGAAATATTTTAAGATCCATTATATGATGCAGAATAGTATTGGTGATCTGGTATATGATGAGCAGGAAAAAAAGATCATGTCATATCAGGAGTTCTGCGGTATGGTAAGGGATGAAAAGGAATTAAAGAAGTGCGAGCCATTGTTGGAATGTTATTTACATGTCAACATGGAAAATGTAAAAAAGGTTGATATGCTGTTAAAGGATATGGAGAGCCTTGGATCTTTTCTGGAAATTGTGGTGCCAGAAGAGGCTGGCGCTCAGCTGTGATCTGCAGGAGAGAAGGCTGAAAAGAACAGGAAATAGGCATATAAATGAGGAGAATCGGAATGGATTCTCCTTCTTTTATATTATGGAATGGACAAAATGCACAAATTAATAATATAAATATTATATAAAATGATGGTTTAACGTAAAACTATTGAAAAACTAAAGCGTAGTTGCTATGATAACAATATAAAGTTTAACGTAAAACCTATGGAGGTGGAATTATGACGGAGAAAGAGAAAATGCTCGCAGGTATGATGTATTGTCCAGTGGATAGGCAGCTGAAGGAAGAGATGAGGCAGTCCAGAGTTCTCACAAGACTTTACAATCGTACAACTGAAGAGGAAATGGAGTACAGGGAAGAAATCTTGAGAAAACTTTTGGGAAACGCAGGAAAAGCACCGTACATTGAACCGCCGTTTCACTGTGATTATGGCAGGAATATCTATGTGGGTGACTATTTCTATGCAAATTATGATCTGATCGTCCTGGATGTGTGTGATGTGCGGATTGGGGACAATGTAATGTTTGGACCAAGAGTTGGGATTTACGCCGCAGGACATCCGCTGGATGCGGACGTGCGCAACTTTGGAATTGAGTTTGGAAAGCCGGTGACCATTGGGAATAATGTCTGGGTTGGAGGAAATGTTGTCCTGAATCCGGGAGTAACGATCGGAGACAATGTGATCATTGGTTCCGGATCAGTCGTGACAAAAGACATCCCGGCAAACACGATTGCAGTCGGCAATCCATGCAAAGTACTGCGTGAACTCACCGAAGAAGATGCCAGGTATTGGAACAGACAAAAGGAGCTTTATCTGAGTCAAAAAAAAGAGGAGGCAAACGGGCATGAAGATTAAAAAGATGGCAATGGTCCTTGGCTTGATGTTGGCATCCTGTCTGTTTGCAGGGTGTGCAAAGGAAGAGGGCACGGATGGTACGACCATTGAATTTTTCCTTGGAAAAAGAGAGTGTATTGCGACATTTGAGTCATTGATTGAAAAGTTTGAGGACGAGAACCCGGATATCCATGTGGAAATGTCGGCACCGTCAGACCCGATCTCCATTTTGAAGACAAGGCTGATCAAAAACGACGAGCCGGACATGGTGGCTGTGCTTGGAGATTCCAGCTACACCAGTTTTGTGGATTCTGACATGTTTTTAGATCTTAATGGGGAAGAAGTGCTCGATAAAGTGAAACCAGTATACCGCGACATGGCAAAACAGCTGGAATCCATACCAAAAAAAGGTGAGTATGCGGTTCCATTTGCGGGAAATGCAAATGTAGTGCTTTATAATAAAGATATTTTCAAAGAAAACGGGCTTTCGGTGCCAAAGACATGGAGTGAATACACCGCACTTTGCGAGAAATTGAAAAAAAATTCCGTGACCCCATGTGTGTTCGGATTTAAAGATGCATGGAATGTGTCTGCGCCGTGGGGAGCGATTGTTGCGAATACAGTGGAAGAGGATTTGTACACAAAGGTCAATCAAGGGGAGGCTACCTTAAAAGATGCCTATGATGGATGTGCGGATCAGATGAAAGAACTTTCCGGTTTTGGGCAGGAAGATTTGTTTGGATACGGTTATAATGATGCCTGCGTAAGTTTTGCCAACGGAGAGGCAGCCATGTTCCTTCAGGGAAACTGGGCTCTTCCGGTGATCCTGCAGACAAACCCGGATGCCAATATCGGCATGTTTGTGCTGCCTGTCACAGAAAACGAAGAGGACAACCATATGACAACGCAGATTGATTTGATGTTTTCTCTGTTTCGGACTACAGAGCACAAAGAAGAATGTATGCGGTTTATTGAGTTTTTGACGGAAGAGGACAGTATGCAGCAGTATATGGATGAACAGACAGCTGTTCCTGCGATTGAAGGAGAGTTCACTTATGCAAAACAGCTTGACGAGGTCAAACATTATTTTGAGGAGGAAGACCTTGTTATGAGTGCACAGTCTGTCTACAATGCAGCCATTCCTTATGCGGAGCTTGTACAGACCTATCTGATCGACGGGGACAAAGACAATTTTTTAAACAGGATAGATAAAGAATGGCAGAAAGCCAATAAGGATATTATCCGAAAGCTGAAGGAGGAGAAGTGAGATGAAAAAGCAAAAGAGAATCCACATTCTTTTTACACTTCCAATGGTTGCGCTGTTTTTCACCTTTCATACGTTTCCGCTCATCCGGGGACTGATGTACAGTGTGACAAACTTTAAAGGATTTGGAAGTTATGATTTTGTCGGATTATCAAATTACATAGAATTGTTCAAAGACGAGAGGGTACTGAACTCCTATGTGTTCACGTTTAAGTTTGCAATTGTATGTACAATCGTAGTCAATATTTTGAGCATGTGTCTGGCCCTTCTTTTAAATTCAAAAATTAAGGCAAAAGGATTTTTCAGAGGCATGTATTTTCTGCCGAATATTCTTGGAGGTTTGATCGTCGGTTATATTTTCAATTACATCTTTACTTTTATTGTGCCGGAGTTTGGAAAGATGGTCGGAAACGAGACGCTCAGCGTGAGTATCCTTGGAAATACGAGTCTTGCGTGGATCGGCGTTGTCATCGTTGTGGCGTGGCAGTCCATTGCGTTCAATACGATCATCTATATTTCCGGTCTGCAGACAGTTCCGGAGGACGTCTATGAGGCGGGGGCCATTGACGGAGCTACAGGATGGAAACGGTTCTGGAAACTGACATTCCCTTTGATAGCGCCGTTTTTTACAATCAATATGGTGCTGTGCATGAGAAACTTCCTCATGGTGTTTGACCAGATCATGTCCTTGACAAACGGAGGACCTGCACAGTCTACAGAGTCGATCTCCATGTTGATCTATAAGGCAGGAATGACAGCTGATCAGTTTGGATACCAATCTGCGAACTCTGTTATCTACTTTGTAGTCATTGTACTGATATCTTTGTTCCAGATGAAAGTATTGAATAAAAGGGAGGTGCAGCTGTAATGCGTACAAAGAAGGAAAAGAAAAATATCTGGATGACACTGCTTTTGGCAGTGGGGCTTGTGACGATCCTTTTTCCGCTGTATATGACAATCGTCATTGCTTTTAAAAATCCTTCCGACATGACAACGAATATTGCAGGGCTGCTTTCCCTTCCAAAAGAGTGGTCCTTTCACAACTTTATTGAGGCCATTGAGACAACGAATTTCTTCCATACATTGTGGAATAGTTTTGTCATCACAGCAGGTGCTGTCATAGGTGTTATCTTTTTAAATTCCATAGCAGCCTATGCAATCGGAAGGAATATGGCAAAAAGCAAATATTTTAAAGGCATCTATCTGTATTTTATCTGTGGGATGTTTGTTCCATTTTCCATGCTCATGCTGCCCCTTGTAAAAGAAGTCAGCATCATGGGATTAGACAACCGGTTTGGGCTGATACTTTTATACATTGTATTTAATATGCCGATCAATACCCTTTTGTACACAGGGTATCTGAAAAACATACCGATCGCACTTGAGGAGGCAGCTTATGTGGACGGGGCAAACCACTGGACAGTATTTTGGAAAGTAATCTTCCCGATGATGAAACCAATGCATGCGACAGTTGCGATCATGACAGCGCTGTCTACATGGAACGATGTCATGATGCCGCTTGTCATTTTAAGCGGAGGGGATGAAAGCTCCACAACACTGCCGCTGGCACAGCTTTTGTTCCAGTCCACATTCGGGACAAATTATAATGTGGCGTTTGCATCTTATTTGTTGGCATTGCTGCCGATTCTGATATTCTATCTGTTTGCACAAAAGGCTATCATAAATGGTGTGACAAACGGAGCAGTGAAATAAGAGACAAGGAGATAAGGCATGAAGAAAAAATGGTGGAATGAAAAAATCGTTTATCAGGTTTATCCAAGGAGTTTTAAGGACACTAACGGGGACGGGATTGGCGATGTAAGAGGAATCATAGAAAAACTGGACTATATCAAGAGTGTAGGGGTGGATATGATCTGGATCAGTCCCATCTACAAATCTCCCATGAAAGACAATGGGTATGACATTTCCGATTATTATGCCATTGATCCAATTTTTGGTACAATGGAGGACATGGACGAACTGCTATTAAAAGCAAAACAAAAAGGGCTCAAGGTTTTGATGGACTTAGTTGTGAATCACTGCTCCAGCGAGCATGAGTGGTTTAAGAAGGCGTTAAAGGATCCAAAAGGACCATATGGAGATTACTTTATCATCAAAGAAGGAAAAGACGGAAAAGCGCCGAATAACTGGCGCTCCATCTTCGGGGGAAGCGTATGGGAGCCGATCAAGGGAACACCATACTATTATTATCATACGTTTGCAAAGGAACAACCGGATCTGAATTGGGAAAACCCGCAACTGCGCCGGGAGATTTACGATATGATGAACTGGTGGCTTAAAAAGGGGCTTGGAGGATTCCGGGTAGATGCAATCACGTACATCAAAAAAGATCCTTCCTATAAAAGTCTTCCGGCCGATGGAGCTGACGGACTTGCCGCTTTATCTGAAGTTTCCTCCAATTATCCTGGAATCGAAGTCTTCTTAAAAGAGATGAGAGAAGAGACATTTGACGTATACGATGCATTTTCCGTTGCAGAAATGTCCGGAGTGGATGCGGCAAAATTAAGAGAATATATTGGACCGGACGGCCTTTTTTCCAGCATTTTTGATTTTAGCTACATGGAGCTTGATGTGGAACTTTTCCAGTGGTACCGTCCGGTTGAGGTAAATGCCACCATGGTAAAGGAAAAGTTGTTTGAAAGCCAGTCCATGGCACAAGAAGCAGAAAGTTTTCTCTCAGTTGTACTGGAAAACCACGATCAGCCAAGGGCTGCGGAAAAATGGTTCCCAAAACAGGTAGGGTATGAGAGCCAGACAATGCTGGCGACCATGAATCTGATGCTTAGAGGAATTCCTTTCATTTACCAGGGAGAGGAGATCGGAATGACGAACAGCACTTTTTCCGACATCCGTGAATATGAGGATATCATGCTGTGGGGACAATATGACAGAGCGAAAAAAGAAGGATGTACGGAGGAGGAGTGCCTGGACATGGCAAACAGGAGAAGCCGTGATCACGCCAGAACGCCAATGCAGTGGGATGACAGTGAACAGGCAGGTTTTACGACCGGAAAACCTGCTTTGCCGGTCAATGACAATTACCGGACCATCAATGTAAAGAAAGAGGAGCGGGAAGGCAGTGTGCTTGACTATTACCGGAAACTGACTGCACTTCGCAAGTCAGATGAGTACAGGGAACTTCTCACTTACGGAGAAATCTATCCGGCTTTGGAGGAAGAAAAAGATGTGATCGCCTATGAAAGGGTGAGGGATGGGAAAAAACTACTCATTGTCCTAAATTTTCTTGGGGAAAATCAGAAGATTTCTTTAGGGAATGAGGAGAGAAAAATTGTCCTTTCGAATTACAAGACTGAGGAAAGCTGTTTTGGACAAGTGGAATTACAGCCTTTCCAGGCATTGGTTTTAGCATAGAGGAGGAGCGAAAATGGAAAAGACATGGTGGAAAGAAAGTGTGGTTTATCAGATTTATCCGCGCAGTTTCAATGACAGCAATGGGGATGGGATCGGAGATTTAAACGGCATTACGGAAAAACTGGATTATTTAAAAGAACTCGGAATTGATGTCATCTGGCTGTCTCCGGTGTACCAGTCTCCAAACGATGACAATGGATATGACATCAGTGATTACAAGGCGATCATGAAAGATTTCGGCACAATGGAGGATTACGAAAGAATGCTCGCCGCTGCCCATGAACGGGGGATTCGGATCGTGATGGATCTGGTTGTCAACCATACATCAGATGAACATGCCTGGTTTGTGGAGAGTAGAAAGTCAGCGGACAATCCGTACCGGGACTATTATATATGGAGGGAGGGAAAAGACGGCCAGGCACCGAACAACTGGGGTTCCTGCTTTGGCGGCCCGGCATGGGAATACGACAGCAGGACACAGATGTACTACCTTCATCTTTTTTCCAAAAAACAGCCGGACCTAAATTGGGACAATGAAAAAGTGAGAGAAGATGTATTTGAGATGATGGACTGGTGGTGTCAAAAAGGCATTGATGGGTTTCGCATGGATGTCATCAGCATGATTTCCAAAACACCCGGGCTGCCGGATGGAAAAGTGGGAGAGAACGGGTACGGAGATTTTGGACCGTATGTGCACAATGGACCTCATGTACACGAATATTTGCAGGAAATGAATCAAAAAGTTTTGTCAAAATATGATCTTCTGACCGTAGGGGAATGTGCAGGCGTGACCATTGAGGAGGCAAAGAAATATGCAAACCTGGACGGTCGGGAGCTCAACATGGTCTTCCAGTTTGAACACATGGATTTGGACGGGGGAGAATCTTTTAAATGGAATGACAGAAAGATCGATCTTGTGGAGTTAAAGAAAACGCTGTCCAAATGGCAGTATGAGCTCTATGGAAAGGCATGGAACAGCCTTTATTGGTGCAACCACGATCAGCCAAGGATGATCTCCAGGCTGGGCGATACGAGTACAAAAGAGCTGCGGGAGGCATCTGCAAAGATGCTTGGAACATGTCTTCATATGATGCAGGGAACCCCGTATGTGTATCAGGGCGAGGAGCTTGGTATGACAAACACAACCTTTGAAAGTCTAGAGGATTTTCGGGATATTGAGAGCATTAATGCCTACCATCAGTATACCCAAAACGGGCAGATCGCCCCGGAAGATATGATGCGTTATCTTTGCTATAAAAGCAGGGACAATGCCAGAACGCCGATGCAGTGGGATGACAGCGGAAATGCAGGATTTACAGATGGAGTGCCGTGGATCAAGGTGAATCCAAATTACAAAGAGATCAATGCAAAAGAGCAGATGGGAAGAGCGGATTCCGTATTTCATTATTATCAGAAACTCATCCGGCTTAGAAAAGAGCACGAAATCATTGTCTATGGAAAATATCAGCTTTTGATGGAGGAAGACAAAAATCTCTACGTGTATACAAGGACACTTGGACAGGAGAGAATGCTTGTCATCTGCAACTTCAGAAAAGAGACGCAGGAGTTTACTATGCCGGAAGGGTTTGAACCGGGAAAAGGTGAAATTTTGATTGGAAATTATGAGGGTCAGGAGATAAAGAAGTCGATGACGTTAAGGCCGTTTGAGGCAATGGCGATGAAGTTTTAGAAGGGTAGATATTTTTAATATAGTATAGAAAAAGGAGCCGGCCTGTGCCGGCTCCTGATACGAGAGGGAGCGTCCTCAAGTGGGCCTGTTGACAAAGTAAAGAAAAATGGCCTTCCGTCTGGAATATAAACTGAATAAGATACAGAAAAGAGGCGTCCAGAAAGCCACGAAAGAATGTTTCTTATCGGCAATTGCATTAAATCTCAAAAGGCTGGTAAAAGCGGTGTGAATAACCGGATTTACCAGTCTTTCTATTCAATTCCAGAAGAAAATATACAAAAATAGACTTGGGGAAATGAGTTTGTCAACAGGTCCAACTTGAAACGGTCTCGTTTTGTCCCTCACCATTAATGATATATTTTATATAAATTTTTCGTTTTACACAAAATCTGAATCTTTTCAAAATTAATGGTAAGTATAATATGCAGCTAACTCATCATATGATCCGCCTGAGAAAGAAACACCTGCACTTGGGCCACCTGATGATATACCTAACGAAATATTTGTTCCTAAAATTTGATGTGCATAATTAAAATGCATATCGCTATTTAAGGTCGTATTTGTATATATAGTACGTTTAGGATGTAATAAGATACTTGCCGCACCTTGATTATTAGATATAACTGTTGATGAAGGTGGTACCGTTATATTTCTGCCTGTTTCTAAATACCAACCAATTCCACCAGAAGTACTACGAGCAGGACTATTTATAAATTCTACTTCTGCCCATTGGTTCCTGTTATACATGTCCCTAATCATATAGCCAGATTGTGCATAAAACCCTTTTAATACAAATAAATTACTATCCCAGTTAAATGTCATGGCATCAGTCATAGTAAAAAATGGTCTTTTTAACCACTTATAATTTAATTCTACAATAACACTCGACACCACATTGGTATTTGGATTATAATTATCCACTGTTAGAATACTAAGTTGTAATTGTGAAGTTGGAATATTACCGTAAGTCTGAGGAGTTCCCTCTGATACAGAGTTTTCAGAAACGTCTAAAATTTGTTTATCATATCCGCTAAATTTTAAATATTCCATATTCCCATATTTTAAATAAAACTGTTCCACTTTCCAAGGTTCTAATTGTGATATAATTTCTTCAGGAGTTCCTATTTTTTTTAGGAACATTTCTGCTTTTGTTTGCAAGTCTAAATCAGCGGCTTTTGCAAAAGATGTGGAAGTTATTGTAATAATACTTAGAATTAAAAGTAATGATAAATATTTTAAGATGTTTTTAAACCTCATAATTTTTCTCCTCGTATTATATAGTAGTAGTATTTATAGACCCTCTCCAAGGTCTGTATGCTATACTGTTTAGAGATACTGTGGATTGGTTTTTTTCTCCTACCACTTGAT
>NZ_NFKJ01000013.1 GCF_002160325.1 Lachnoclostridium sp. An181 | reverse complement strand
GGAAACACCCGTACCCATCCCGAACACGAAGGTTAAGCCTTAAGCGGCCGATGGTACTGCACTGGAGACGGTGTGGGAGAGTAGGTGGCCGCCAGAGTAAAAAAAGAAAGATTCATATAGATACCGGTAAAAGCCAGTACCAGAGAAAAGGGGAAGACCGAAAAGGAAGGCACCTGAGAGAGACTTTGGACAGAAGGGTTTTTGCTAACCCCATCAGCAGGGAAGTGCTGTTAACGATAAGACGCTGGTCTTACCAGTGATCAGAGGTTTGAAGAGGCCTTCAAAGTTCTGATGACTGATAACATCAGTCAGAATGCACCTTGAAAACCGCATATAAGAGATAGAGAAAAATATCAAGACATCCGAGGTGGATCGCCGAGAGGCGAGAGACCAAAGAAACACTGAGAACAGCCAACACATGTAACGCTATACATGTGAAGATGCCTTCTGTACCCGCAGAGGGGATCGAGTTGGTTATGCTAGAAAGAGCGCAGGGTGGATGCCTTGGCACTAAGAGCCGAAGAAGGACGTGATAAGCTGCGAAAAGCCACGGGGAGGAGCAAATATCCATCGAGCCGTGGATGTCCGAATGGGGAAACCTACGTAAGCAGACCTTACGTATCCATGCATGAATCCATAGTGCATGGAGGGGAACCCGGTGAACTGAAACATCTAAGTAGCCGGAGGAAGAGAAAGAAACATCGATTCCGTCAGTAGCGGCGAGCGAAAGCGGAAGAGCCCAAACCGGAGTGCGTGCACTCCGGGGTTAGGACCGCGAGAAGTGACCTGGAAGTTAGAGGAATGGTTTTGGGAAAGCCAGCCAGAGAGGGTGAAAGCCCCGTACTTGAAAACGGAAGGGAGCGAGCGGGATCCAGAGTACTACGAGACACGTGGAACCTTGTAGGAAGGAGCGGGGACCACCCCGTAAGGCTAAATACTCCTTAGTGACCGATAGCGCATAGTACTGTGAAGGAAAGGTGAAAAGGACCCCGGGAGGGGAGTGAAAGAGAACCTGAAACCCTGTGTTTACAAGCTGTGGAAGTGCGTTGAAAGCACAACCGCGTACTTTTTGTAGAACGGTCCGGCGAGTTGCGTCGTCTGGCGAGGTTAAGGACGAAAAGTCTGGAGCCGAAGGGAAACCAAGTCTTAATAGGGCGGGAAGTCAGACGGAGCAGACCCGAAACCGGGTGATCTATCCATGTCCAGGTTGAAGTTGCCGTAAAAGGCAATGGAGGACCGAACCCACATCCGTTGAAAAGGGTGGGGATGAGGTGTGGATAGGGGAGAAATTCCAATCGAACCCGGAGATAGCTGGTTCTCCTCGAAATAGCTTTAGGGCTAGCCTCATGAGAGTCTTTTGGAGGTAGAGCACTGAATTTCCTAGGGGGCGTCAAAGCTTACCGAAGAATATCAAACTCCGAATGCCAGTAAGATGATTCATGGGAGTCAGACTACACGAGATAAGTTGGGTAGTCAAAAGGGAAAGAGCCCAGACCTGCAGCTAAGGTCCCAAAGTGTGTGTTAAGTGGAAAAGGATGTGGGATTTCGAAGACAACTAGGATGTTGGCTTAGAAGCAGCCATACATTCAAAGAGTGCGTAATAGCTCACTAGTCGAGAGGTCCTGCGCCGAAAATGTCCGGGGCTGAAACACACCACCGAAGCTCAGGGATGTATGAGATACATCGGTAGAGGAGCATTCTCAACGGGGCGAAGTCGTACTGAAAGGAACGATGGACTGTTGAGAAGAGAGAATGCCGGAATGAGTAGCGAGAGGAAGGTGAGAATCCTTCCGGCCGAATATCCAAGGTTTCCAGAGTAAAGCTGATCTGCTCTGGGTAAGTCGGGACCTAAGGCGAGGTCGAAAGACGTAGTCGATGGACAACAGGTTGAGATTCCTGTACTGCAGGATAACAGAACTGTGGGGACACGTGTGGAGAGCATGACCCGGGAATGGAGAGACCGGGGCAAGCGAGGTAGGAGTCAGGTAGGAAAAACCGCCTGGCAATCTGAAGACGTGATGCGGAGCGAAACCAGAAGTAGCGAAGTATGTGAGCCATGCGTCAAGAAAAGCCGCTATTGTTTATCCTGTACCCGTACCGTAAACCGACACAGGTGGATGAGGAGAGAATCCTAAGGCCGACGGGAGAAGCATTGTTAAGGAACTCGGCAAAATGACTCCGTAACTTCGGGAGAAGGAGTGCCAGTAAGATGGCCGCAGAGAATTGGCCCAAGCAACTGTTTAGCAAAAACACAGGTCTATGCAAAACCGAAAGGTGAAGTATATGGGCTGACGCCTGCCCGGTGCTGGAAGGTTAAGGGGAGGGCTTAGCGCAAGCGAAGGTCTGAACTTAAGCCCCAGTAAACGGCGGCCGTAACTATAACGGTCCTAAGGTAGCGAAATTCCTTGTCGGGTAAGTTCCGACCCGCACGAAAGGCGTAATGATTTGGGCACTGTCTCAACAATGCACCCGGTGAAATTGAAATACCAGTGAAGATGCTGGTTACCTGCGCCAGGACGGAAAGACCCCATGGAGCTTTACTCCAGCTTGATACTGGGATTCGGTATTGCATGTACAGGATAGGTGGGAGGCTAAGAAGTAAGGACGCCAGTCTTTATGGAGCCGCTGTTGGGATACCACCCTTGCGGTATTGGATTTCTAACCAGCAGCCGTGACCCGGCTGGGGGACAATGTCAGGTGGGGAGTTTGACTGGGGCGGTCGCCTCCGAAAGGGTATCGGAGGCGCCCAAAGGTTCCCTCAGAATGGTCGGAAACCATTCGAAGAGTGCAAAGGCAGAAGGGAGCTTGACTGCGACACCGACGGGTGGAGCAGGTACGAAAGTAGGGCTTAGTGATCCGGTGGTATTAAGTGGGAATGCCATCGCTCAACGGATAAAAGCTACCCTGGGGATAACAGGCTTATCACTCCCAAGAGTTCACATCGACGGAGTGGTTTGGCACCTCGATGTCGGCTCATCGCATCCTGGGGCTGGAGTAGGTCCCAAGGGTTGGGCTGTTCGCCCATTAAAGCGGTACGCGAGCTGGGTTCAGAACGTCGTGAGACAGTTCGGTCCCTATCCGGCGTGGGCGTAGGATATTTGAGAGGAGCTGCCCTTAGTACGAGAGGACCGGGGTGGACTGGCCGCTGGTGTATCTGTTGTTCTACCAAGAGCATGGCAGAGTAGCCAAGCCGGGAAGGGATAAACGCTGAAGGCATCTAAGCGTGAAGCCCCCCTCAAGATGAGATATCCCAACGTAAAGTTGTAAGACCCCTTGAAGACGACGAGGTAGATAGGACAGAGGTGGAAGTACAGTAATGTATGGAGCTGACTGTTACTAATCGGTCGAGGGCATAACCAAGGAGAGCTGGAAGAAGTGGGAAATGGATGGAGAGAAAGGAACTATCCCTTGTATGTGGTTTTGAAGGTGCATGAACCTTTATTTTAAAGCGAGGCCCGGTGGCTCAGTTGGTTAGAGCGCCGCCCTGTCACGGCGGAGGTCGTGGGTTCGAGTCCCATCCGGGTCGCTTATATGGGATCATAGCTCAGCTGGGAGAGCATCTGCCTTACAAGCAGAGGGTCATAGGTTCGAGCCCTATTGGTCCCATTTATTTTCTAAAAACAGAATATGCCGATGTGGCTCAATTGGCAGAGCAGCTGATTTGTAATCAGCAGGTTATCGGTTCGAGTCCGATCATCGGCTTACATTTCATAATAAATACTGAAATGATTTATTTGGATGGATTCCCGAGTGGCCAAAGGGGGCAGACTGTAAATCTGTTAGCAACGCTTTCGGTGGTTCGAATCCACCTCCATCCATTTGCTTTTTGGTACGGGTTCTTGACAATTCGGAATGAAAGCATTACAATTAATTAAATAGCGCGGGATGGAGCAGTCTGGTAGCTCGTCGGGCTCATAACCCGAAGGTCGTAGGTTCAAATCCTGCTCCCGCAATTTCTATTAAAAATTTAATAGAGTAAGCCCAGATAGCTCAGTTGGTAGAGCAGAGGACTGAAAATCCTCGTGTCGCTGGTTCGATTCCGGCTTTGGGCATATGGAGCATTAGCTCAGTCGGTAGAGCACTTGACTTTTAATCAAGTTGTCCGGGGTTCGAATCCCCGATGCTTCATGTTTGAAACGTATCTGAAAACAGATACGTTTTTTGTTTTTAGGAAAAAGATCATTTTTATGGCTGCACATTTGACAAAAGATTGTTGAAGACTGTACAATGGTTATCAATGTAAAATCATATGAACAGAATGGAGAAGTGGATGGAAACACTTTATGAAATGCTAAGAGCATATGCAAAGTCTGATTATTACGGATTTCATATGCCCGGGCATAAAAGAAACGATAAGATTTTAGGACTGAATACCGGGTTACTGCCGTACAGGCTGGACATCACGGAGATAGAAGGATTTGATGACCTCCATCACGCAAGAGGAGTTTTGAAAGATGCCCAGATGATAGCACAGGATGTATACGGAGCAGAAGAATCTCATTTTTTGATAAATGGCAGTACAGTTGGAATTCTGGCAGCGATTTTTGGATGTACAAAAAAAGGTGACAGGATTCTTATGGCAAGAAATTGTCATAAATCTGTGTACAATGCAGTTTACATGAATGAGCTTGATGCAAAATATTTGTATCCGGAATATATAGAGGAGGAATCCATCAGCGGGAGAGTCAGTGAAGACGAGGTGGAAAGGCAGCTTTCCATTTATCCGGATATAAAAGCTGTGGTGATCGTATCTCCCACTTATGATGGAGTTGTATCCAATATACGAAAGATTGCAGAGAGTGTGCACAAAAGAGGAATTCCATTGATCGTAGATGAAGCACATGGAGCACATTTTGGATTTCATCCCGTGTTTCCAAAGAATGCAAATGTATATGGAGCAGATATTGTCATCCACAGTCTGCATAAAACGCTTCCCGCTCTGACTCAGTCCGGTCTTTTACACATCAATGGATGTCTTGTTGAAAGAGACAAAGTAAGGAGATATTTATCTATGCTGCAGTCAAGCAGTCCTTCGTACATATTGATGTCAGGTTTGGATGCATGTATCCGGTGGCTGAAAAAGGATGCTGCAGAAGTATTTGAATCTTATGCAGAAATGTTAAATGAGACAAGGGAAAGACTTCGGAAACTTCAAAATCTTCATTTGATGGAGCCAGATGGGCTGGAGCCTTCTAAGATTTTAATTTCAACTAAAAATACAGATATATCAGGAAGTAAGCTGTTGATGCAGCTTTTGGACAGGTTTCATTTACAGATGGAGATGGCATCCGTCCATTATGTGACGGCAATGACATCTGTGGGAGATAAAAAGCAAGGCATGAAAAGGCTTTGCGATGCTTTGGAAATACTGGACAAAGAAAGGATTTATCAGCCGTATTCTCAAAAGATGGTCAGTTTACCAAGACCGGAAAAGATTTTTTCCATGTCAGAGATGGAAAGAAAAGAAAAGGAGACAGTCTGTTGGGACAGATGTGAAGGAAAGATAGCAGCCGAGATGGTTTATGTCTATCCCCCTGGAATTCCGCTCATTGTACCTGGAGAGAGGATTTCTTTGGATGTGATAGAATGTGTAAAACTTTATGAAAGCTGTGGATTTATAATAGAAGGAACAAAAGAAGAGAAAAAAATACAGATAGAAAGAGATTAGGTGAAAAAAATGGGAAAAATATTTTATGTAATGGGAAAAAGCTGCTCTGGGAAAGATTCTATGTTTAAAATGATTCATCGAGAACTGCCTGATCTGTGTACGATCATTCCGTATACAACCCGTCCGAAAAGAGAGGATGAGAGAGAAGGAGTGGAGTATTTTTTTGTAAAGGAAGAGACGCTCTCTAAACTTGCAAGAGAGGAAAAAATCGTCGAGGTGCGCTCATACAATACAGTGTATGGAATATGGCGTTACTTTACAGTGGACGATGGTCAGATTAATTTGAGAACAAATGATTATTTGATGATTGGTACACTTGAGTCTTATGAGAGTGTAAAGAAATACTATGGTGAAGAAAAGATTGTGCCTATATATGTCGAGGTAGAGGATGGAGAGAGACTGCAAAGAGCTTTGAATCGGGAGAAGAGTCAGGACAATCCAAAGTATGCGGAGATGTGCAGAAGATTTTTAGCTGATTCCGAGGATTTCTGTGAGGAGAATATTGAAAAAGCAGGAATAAAAAGAAGGTTTCAGAATACAGATAAAGAAAAATGTTCCGTGGAGATTATTGATATGATTCGCGGGGAACTTCAAAAATAGAAGTAATTACTAGGATTGACAGGGAAGGTATGATATAATAATTTAGGTAAAAATACCTGAAAGGGGTGTCATGATATGAATAATGGATTTCAGGGTGTTGTTGGACACAAGGACATCATTCAATATATACAAAATGCAGTCCAGCAGGATAAGGTTTCACATGCCTATATCCTGAATGGTGAAAGAGGCTCGGGAAAAAAGCTGCTTGCCAATTTATTCGCCATGACGCTGGAATGTGAAAAAGGCGGGGCCCAGCCTTGTTATGAATGCCGTACGTGCAGACAGATAGAAAACGACAATTGTCCGGATGTGATAAAAGTGGGTCATGAAAAACCGAATACGATCAGTGTGGACGATGTCAGAACAATGATCAACAATGATATTATCATCAAACCGTACAATGCAAAATATAAAATATATATTATCCCGGATGCGGATCTTCTTTCCATACAGGCACAGAATGCTCTTTTAAAAACAATTGAGGAGCCGCCGGAGTACGCTGTGATCTTTCTTTTGGCGGAAAATGCGGACAGCCTTCTTGCAACGATTCGTTCCCGGTGTGTGATTCTAAAGCTGAAAAATATCAAAGATAAACTCATTAAGAAATATTTGATGGAGCAGATGGAGCTGCCGGATTATCAGGCAGATATCTGCACCTCCTTTGCACAGGGCAATATGGGGCGGGCAATTATGCTTGCTACATCCGAGCATTTTAATGAGATTAAGGAAGAGACCATACAAATACTTAAGTATATCAATGATATGGATCTGACAGAGCTTATGCAGGCGATCAAAAGGCTTGAAAGTTATAAGATTCAGATTACGGACTGTCTGGATTTGATCATGGTATGGTACAGGGATGTCCTATTGTACAAGGCAACCAAGGACGTCAATGGGGTAATTTTTAAGGACCAGTTAAAGTATATTAAAAATCAGGCAAATAAAAGTTCCTATGAGGGAATTGAAGAAATTCTGGACGCTCTGGAGAAGGCAAAAGCAAGGCTGAAGGCAAATGTAAACTTTGAGCTTGTGATGGAGCTTTTGTTGCTGACGATAAAGGAGAATTAGAGGATGATAAAGGTAATAGGTGTAAGATTCCGCACAGCAGGAAAGATCTATTTCTTTTCACCTGGCAATATGGATATAAAACCTGGAAGTCAGGTTATTGTGGAGACTGCAAGGGGCATTGAATTTGGCAATGTCGTTTCCGGTGTCAAAGAGATTGAGGATGAGAAGATCACACAGCCTTTGAAACCAGTTATCAGGATTGCCACTGAAGAGGACAAGAGAATAGAAGAGAGAAACAGGGAAAAAGAAAAGGAAGCATTTCAGATTTGCCTGGACAAGATACGGAAACACGGACTGGAGATGAAACTGATCGATGCAGAGTATACATTTGACAACAATAAGGTTCTTTTCTATTTTACAGCGGATGGAAGGATCGATTTTCGTGAACTTGTAAAAGATTTGGCTTCTGTGTTCAGGACAAGGATTGAGCTTAGACAGATTGGAGTGAGGGATGAGACGAAGATCAGAGGAGGCATTGGAATCTGCGGAAGACCTCTTTGCTGCCATACGTATCTGTCTGAATTTGCCCCGGTTTCTATTAAAATGGCGAAGGAACAGAATCTTTCCCTGAATCCTACCAAAATTTCGGGTGTATGCGGAAGGCTGATGTGTTGTCTGACGAACGAGGAAGAGACATATGAGGAGCTCAACAGCAGGCTGCCGGCTATCGGGGATACTGTAAAGACAGTGGAAGGACTTTCGGGTGAAGTACACAGTGTAAGTGTTTTGCGTCAACTTGTGAAAGTAGTTGTTACTTTGGAAAACGATGAGAAGGAAATCAGGGAATATAAAGTTTCAGATTTGAAATTTCGTCCAAGAAGAAGAAAGAACGATGTAAAACTTTCCAGGGAGGAGATGAAAGAGCTGGCTGCCCTGGAAAAAGGAGAAAAGGGGTCAAAATTAAATGACAATTAAATTGAAACCAGGTGAGAGACTGGACGATTTACAGATAAAAGGATATGAGATCATTCAGCATCCCGGACGTTTTTGTTTTGGAATGGACAGTTCTCTTTTATCCAGTTTTGTAAAAATCAAAAAAGGGGAGAGAGCCCTGGACCTTGGGACAGGGACAGGCATTCTCCCGATTCTTCTTGAGGCAAAGACAAAGGGAGATCACTTTACCGGGCTGGAGATACAGGAAGAAAGTGCAGACATGGCAAGAAGAAGTGTTGTGCATAATGGACTGGATTCAAAAATTGATATTGTAACAGGCGACATCAAAGAGGCATCCCGAATCTTTGGGAATGCTTCTTTTTCTGTCATCACTGTAAATCCACCATATATGATCGGCATGCATGGCATTCAAAATGAGACAGATGCAAAGACGATTGCAAGACATGAAGTGCTGTGCAGCCTGGATGATATTTTGCGGGAAAGCGCAAGGATACTTCCTCAAAAAGGCAGATTTTATATGGTACACAGACCATTTCGTCTTGCGGAGATTCTCAGCAAGATGACAGCGTACCGACTGGAGCCAAAGAGGATGAGGCTTGTCCATCCGTTTCTTAAAAAGGAACCGAATATGGTTCTCATTGAAGGGGCAAAGGATGGAAATTCAAGGATGACAGTGGAGCCCCCTCTCATTGTTTATAATGAAGACGGCTCCTATACAGATGAGGTTTTGCGCCTTTACAATCTGAATGTGGAAGGAAAGGAGGCAAAGTAATGGCCGGAACACTGTACCTTTGTGCAACACCGATCGGAAACCTGGAAGATATGACATTTCGTTGTGTCAGGGTCTTAAAAGAAGTAGATTTGATCGCTGCTGAGGATACAAGAAACAGCATTAAATTATTGAATCATTTTGACATTTGTACTCCTATGACAAGCTATCATGAATACAATAAAATTGAAAAAGGGACAAAGCTGATAGAAAGACTGAAAAAAGGAGAAGATATTGCGCTTATCACAGATGCAGGAACTCCTGGAATTTCTGATCCGGGAGAAGAGATGGTGAGAATGTGCCATGAAGAAGGAATCACGGTGACCGCAGTGCCAGGGGCAGCAGCTTGTATTACTGCTCTCACAATTTCGGGACTTCCGACAAGGAGATTTGCGTTTGAGGCATTTCTACCGTCTGATAAAAAGGAAAAACAGTATATTTTTAAGGAAATACAGGATGAGACGAGGACAATGGTATTTTATGAAGCTCCGCACAGACTTTTGAAGACATTAAAAGAGTTAAAGGATGTGCTCGGAAACAGAAAAGCAGCAGTTGTGAGGGAGCTTACGAAAAGGCATGAGACTGTATTCCTGGCAAGCCTCGACGATGCCATTTTCCATTATGAGGAACAAAAACCTCAAGGTGAATGTGTGATTGTGATAGAGGGAAGAGATCAAAAAGAATTAAAAAGAGAGGAACAGAAAGCCTGGGGAGAAATGCCGTTACATGAGCATATGGAACTTTATCTTTCCAAGGGAATGTCGAAAAAAGAGGCGATGAAACAGGTTGCAAAAGACAGAGGTGTGGGAAAACGGGAAATCTATCAGGCCCTGCTGGAAAAATAAGGGGTTCGTCATGTTGTATAAAATTGAAACAAAAGTTTGTGCAGTTCAGTCCTAGAAGTTTCTGGGACTTTTTTTTATACTGTTACTATCGAAATCAAGTTAGAAATTAAGGAGGAACAGCCCAATGGCAAGTTTATCATTGAAACACATTAACAAAGTGTATCCAAATGGATTTGAAGCCGTAAAAGATTTCAATCTTGAAATTGCAGATAAAGAATTTATCATTTTTGTAGGACCTTCAGGATGCGGAAAATCAACAACACTGCGTATGATCGCAGGATTGGAGGATATCACGTCCGGAGAGTTAAAAATCGGGGACAAAGTGGTGAACGATATTGAACCTAAAGACAGAGATATCGCCATGGTATTCCAGAACTATGCGCTGTATCCACATATGACAGTTTATGATAATATGGCTTTTGGCCTGAAACTGAGAAAAGTTCCAAAAGAAGAGATTGATAAAATGGTAAGAGAAGCAGCGAAGATTCTTGATCTGGAAGCATTGCTCGACCGTAAACCAAAAGCTTTGTCGGGTGGACAAAGACAGCGTGTTGCTATGGGACGTGCCATTGTGCGTAATCCAAAGGTATTCCTCATGGATGAGCCTTTATCAAACCTTGATGCTAAGTTAAGAGGACAGATGCGTATTGAGATCTCCAAACTGCATCAGAGACTTGGTACAACGATCATTTATGTAACACATGACCAGACAGAGGCTATGACGCTTGGTACAAGAATCGTAGTTATGAATGGCGGAATCGTGCAGCAGGTAGATACACCTCAAGTATTGTACGATACACCTTACAACCTGTTTGTTGCTGGTTTCATCGGATCACCGCAGATGAACTTCCTGGATGCTGTTGTTGAGGTACATGGAGAGGATGCTCTTTTAAATCTTGGTCCTACAAAGATTGAACTTCCTCCGGCAAAAGCAAAGAAACTGATCGACGGCGGATACAATGGAAAGACCGTTGTACTTGGAATTCGTCCGGAAGATGTACATGATGAGCCTATGTATATTTCTTCTTCACCGAAAACAGTCATCGAAGCTACAATCCGTGTATATGAGATGCTCGGTGCTGAAGTTTATCTGTACTTTGATTATGAAGGTGCAAGCATGACAGCAAGAGTTGATCCAAGAACAACCGCAAGAACAGGCGATAAAGTGAAATTTGCATTTGACGCAGAGAAGATTCACGTATTTGACAAAGAGACAGAAAAAGTCATTACAAACTAATTAAAATAAATATGGCCGTACACTCCTGTCATTCGGCCATGTAAAAGATACCGCATAGCAATAAAAGCTATGCGGTGTTTTTTATAGAAAAAAGAAATAAAAGAGCAAAATTATATTTATTTTCAATTTGTCTAACGTATTTAACTAAAGATATAATATTGGCAATAATTAAGTGAGGAGTGAGAGAATGAAAAAGAAAAGTATTGTAAAAATGTTATCTATCGCTTGTACTGTAAGTATGTGCATTTCAGGGTTTAAAATTTCGGAAATCGGAAATAGTATGCGGACAGTTGAGGCGGCAGAGATGACGGAAAAAGAAACTGAGGTGAATATACCGGATGCCCATTTAAATCAGTTGATTTGTGACACATTGGGAAAACAGGAAGGCGATAAAATTACAAAAGCAGATATGGAAAGGCTGACAAAATTGAACAGTGATTCTATGCCATATATAGAGAGTCCTGCAGAAGATTTGAAGGAACATAACAGGGGGATTGAATCATTGGAAGGGCTGCAGTATGCGGTTAATCTGCAAACTTTGGATTTGAGTGAAAATCGTATTACTGACTTGTCTCCCTTGAAGAATTTAAAAAAATTGACCAGCATTGATCTGGACCGAAATAATATTTTTTCATTAGAGCCATTGAGAAATATGACGCAGTTGGAGAGACTCAATATTTATAATAATTTTATTTCCGGAATCGAACCTTTGGGAAATCTGAAAAATTTAAAATTTTTGGACATGCATTTTGCGAATCGTAGAGGAGAACGCTTTGACCATTCTCCACTTGGAAAACTGACAAATTTGGAGTATCTTAGCATAGAAAGCAATGGCGTGGAAGATATCTCATTTTTGAGACCAGTTGCAGAGAGTGGAAATCTGAAAACAATTCTAGTTCGCGCAAACCATATAACAGATTTTTCTGTACTGGAAAATCTTCTGACACAGGAATATCAGGAAATGTGGCCGGGAGGCATGCCAGGCTTTGAGGAACAGCAGGAAACAGCGATCATGGTTGGAACCACAAATCAAAGTGTGAATATTGAGGGAACAAATGATATTCAAATACCTTCCAAAGGGAGAGAATACAGAATCCCATTACCGGAAATAAAAGGGATGGGAGGGGTAGAAAAGCATTTTGAAACTATCATGTCTATCTTTGAAATGGAATCGTTGATTCAGGTAAATTTCAGCGGGACAGAGCCGGAAGGAGTAGAACTTTCTTATGATGTTAAACAAAATGAGGCTGTGCTCCAATTTGCAGAAAATAAGGTGGGGGTAAACAGAGAATTTACCGGGGAATTGGAAATTGCTTTTTATGGTACAGATTTGAGTGTTTATGTGCCGGTTCATTATACGCAAAAAGCAGAGTATGGAATGGATGTTTCTATAGAAAATAAAAAAGTATTGCATATTGACACAAGAGGAGAAGAATATATATCTGAGGATTATATTGTTGGCCGCATCAATAGAAATGGAAATGAAAAGGTACAACTTGAAGATGTAAAAGTAGAATTTAAAGGAAATTGTCTGTGGGACAGCTCCATTCCTCAGAATATTTTCCGGGCAGTTGATCTGCAGATTATGGGAAATACATTCCGATTTAAAATTGCAATAGACAAGGAACAGGCTCTCAATGGAAACTTTATATTGCAGCCTACGATCACATTTAAGGTACAGGGAGATGAGGAAGAGTATGTAGCTGACAGGACTTTTAACATACAGAATGTCTATGTTTCGCCGACTGACAGTGTTTCGTGGAAAAATTGTTTTGTGTTTGATATTTCCAAACAAAATGAAAACGGTACTTTTACATCCGAGCCATTTCAATTAGATATCCCGGATCATTACAGAAAGATATCCTGGGTGGAAGTCACGGATATGGATGGAAACAGAACTTTAATTTCAGATGAGCAGGAACTTTCCGACTATGCCTTTACCATCACAGTGCCAAAAGAGGGACTGCAGGAAAAATATAAGGTGAGAGTCCTGTTTCAGCAGTTGGAGAGAGTGGCTCCATTAGAATTTGAAATTGGCACAGAACTGATCTATACAGTACAGAACAGTGGCATAGAAGACAATGTCACCGTTCAGCCGGATAAAATGTATACGGGTGAAGAGAAAGAACCGGAAGTAACTTGGAATGGCCAGACTTGCAAAACCTTTCATGCATATGTCCAGGAAAATGAAATAATTTCTGTAAAAGATGAAAGAATCCGTGCATTAAAACCAGGTGTGCAGCAGATCAATATATCCGGTATTCGTGTAGATATGGAGATGGATGGAACCAGATATTCGGATGTTTTATATCTGTCTCCAATAAAACATGAGATAACAGTAGTGGATAAGGTAGAAAATTTGCCGGGTCAGGATAAGGAAGAGACAGAAAAAAATGAAAAACCAGAAAAGAAGGCACCTAAAACAGCAGATGAGCTGTCCATTCTGTTATATGGTGTAGGAATTCTGGCTGCTGTAATGGGATTTAAAAAGTTTTATAAATGATTGATGGTTGAATGAAAAATCAGAGGAAAACATATATATATCAAAAACAGGAGTTATAAATGTATGTTAAATAAACTCTGGGCAGGTATGATCGCAGTGGGTATTCTGTACGGTGCTTTTCAAGGAAAAATGCCGGAAATCACCAATGCAGCAGTGGATTCATCCAAGGAGGCTATCACACTTTGCATCACGATGATGGGCGTCATGGCTTTGTGGGTGGGCCTGATGGAAATTGCCAAAGGAGCAGGGATGATAGAGGGGCTAAGCAGGAAACTTCGGCCATTTATCCGGTTTTTCTTTCCCGGTGTGCCAAAAGGGCATGCGGCGGAAGGGTATATTTGCACCAATATTATCGCGAATGTGCTGGGGCTTGGATGGGCTGCGACACCTGCGGGATTAAAAGCCATGGAGCAGTTGGGAGAGCTCAACGGTAACAGTAAAGTGGCCAGCAATGATATGTGTAATTTTTTGATTTTGAACATTTCTTCTTTGCAGCTGATACCGATGAATGTAATCGCTTACAGGAGTCAGTATGGCAGTGTGAACCCGGCCGGAATAGTAGGAGCCGGGATTGTGGCGACCTGTGTGAGTACGGGAGCCGGGATTTTGTTTTGTAAATGGAAGGACAGAAGGCAAAGAGTGTGAAACTCTTTGCCTTTTATAATTTAAAAATTGAAATGTTTATAATTATATTTTGAAATTTTGGAAAAAATTTATAATTAAAATTAAAAAAATGTTATAATAAAAAATTATAACAATAAAGTAGAAAAATGTATTTTTTTAGTTGAAGAAAAGTGATATCTTTTTGATGAACCAAACAGTATAAAGAGAGAGAAAAGGAAAGGAGTTTATGATGAAAAAACTATTCGCAGTCGTGCTGGCAGTGTGTATGGTGATTTCCGGGGTCGGCATCACCGGAATGGGGCATGCACAGGCAAAGGAAAAAAGTAGTACTGTCATTGATGTAACAAAGTTTGGAGCAGATCCCAGCGGAAAAAATGACAGTACGGATGCTGTGAAAAAGGCATTGGAAAAAGCAAAGGAGACACAGGGAAGTGTAACTGTCAATTTCCCAAAAGGAGAATACCATTTCTGGAAAGATTATGCGGCAAAGAGGGTGTATCATACGTCAAACACAAGCAGTTTGTCCTACCCGGAAAAGTCAATTGCAATTCTTCTTGAGAATGTGGACAATGTGACCTTTGAGGGAAATGGTTCGTCGCTCATCATGCATGGCGATATGATGGCGCTTGCTGCAGTAGAAAGTGAAAATGTGACATTCCATGATTTTGTGCTGGATTATCAGGACCCGGATACTGTGGATATCAGCGTGGTTGGAAATGGTGTAGATGAAAATGGAAAGGAATATGCGGATTTTTATATTCCTGCCAATTATGATTATGTGATCAGTGAAGACGGAAAAAATATAACATGGCAAGGAGAGACAAGCCCGGTTACAGGAAAACCTTATTGGGAGAAACAGAGTGCGGATTTCTGCGCTTATCTTGTTATATACAAAGGATATGATCAGACTGTTGCAAGGGCGAGTGACAAGGCGGCTTCCAATCCATTTACAAATGTATCATCCATACAAAAAACAGGTGAAAATGTTTTGAGATTCACGTATGATGGACAAAGACCAAAAGACCAGGAAGTGGGCAACATTTTCCTTCTGAGCGATTCTGCCACGAGAAAGACAGCAGGAGCGTTTTTCTGGGAAAGTGAAAATGTTTTGGTGGACAACATTGATGTGCACTATCTGAGTGGTTTTGGATGGCTGACACAGATGTGTAAAAATGTAGAGTTTAAAGGCGTGGATTTTCTCCCAAGATACGGTACTGGAAAATATACGACAAGCAATGCAGACCAGCTCCATGTAGCAGGATGCGGCGGTTACTTTAAAGTGACGGACTGTAATTTTTCCATGTCCCATGACGATCCGATCAATATCCACGGAAGTTATATGAGAGTGGAGGAAGTCATTGACAACCGTACCTTGAAAGTGCAATACATTCATGGACAGCAGGGAGGATTCAGGCAGTTCCATGAAGGAGACGAGGTTTTGTTTTACTCCAGGACATATCTGGAGCCGCCGGCAGGTGAGAGTGAAGATGAACCATACATTGTAAAATCCTCAATCGCTCCGGGGGAAGAATATAATGGTGAGAAACTGGACATGCGCACAGAAATCGTGACGTTTAAGGAAGAATTCAGCGAAGAGACGTTAAATGATCTGCGTATAAAGGTTACAAGAAATAATTCTTCACAAAAGGAGGGACTGTATGTGGCAGAAAATGTGACATACACGCCGGAAGTACATATCAGCGGAAATCATATGAAGAGCATTCCGACGCGAGGAATTCTTTGTACGGTGAGAAAACCGGTCATTATTGAAAATAACACATTTGACAACATGGCAATGGCAAACATTTACTTGTCAAATGACGCAAATTATTGGTATGAATCCGGGCCGATCCGGGACATGACGATCCGCAACAACAAGTTCTATATCCGGCCGACCGGACAAAACGAGTGGGGAAATGTGTCCGGTATTTTTGTGGATCCGGTTGTCCTCACAGGTGTGCAGGATGCGCCTCCGTCAAAAGGGGATATCCCTGTGCACAGGAACATTACCATTGAGGGAAATGAATTTCATATGGCAAACGACAATGTAGTGACTGCAAATGGTGTGGATGGACTTAAAATTGTAAACAATAAGATCCTTCGCGATGATGCAGGACTTTCTTTAAAACTGAATGCACAAAATACTATTGCAGTCGGAGAAAAGCAGAAAGTTTCCACAGAGGTCCATGAGACGACGCTTACAAAGGATATCTTCAAATTTACCAACTGTAAAAACGTAGAAATTTCGGGGAACACTTATGATGACGGACTAAACTTAAATGTGACGACAAGCGGAGACAGAATGTCAGAGGAAGATGTGGAGATAGCAGACAATGAATTGACTTTAAATCAGACAGGAGGCAATTTGATCACCAGTGCATCAAAGGTAAAATATGTGACATCGGATCCGTCTGTTGCATATGTAAATGAACAGCAGGAGTTAGTAGGTGTAAAAGAAGGAGAAGTGACACTGCTCTCATATGTGGAGTGGAATGGAACCATTGTAAAGAGTGATGAAGCGAAGATCACAGTAGGCGAAAAACAGGCAAGCGAGGTTGTGATCAGTGCGGATACGACAGAATTTGCAGAGGAGGGCCAAAGTACATCCATTACGTACACAGAAGGTGCGATTTTGGAAGTTCTTGATCCGGTAAGCGGACAGCCAAGTAACCTGGGAGTTGTGGACGGAGATTCCTATACAGCCCTAAAAGAGGGCGTTGTCCTTGTGAGGGCCGCAAAAGACGGAAAGAGTGCAGGTATTTTGATGATCAACAGCTTTGAAAAAAGCTATGGAAATACCAACCATCTGTACAACGATAATGTAACGATTGACAACATGTATCCGGAAAATCTGTACGGCACAAAAGACGAGATCGGAATTATTGCCCAGACAGGAAGCGAGCTTTACGGGGGCAGCACAAATGTCAATAACCTTGTAAAATTTGCTATTCCAAAAGAATACAAGGAAGACTTAAGGATACAGGTGGATGTAAAAGGACTTCCTGTTACAGGCGAAGGATACAACAACGCAGGAATTATCCTTTACAAAGACGGAAATAATTACTATTCTGTCGGCAAAAAGGGTCACATGTCCGGAGTGACTGCTGTCTATGAAGAAAACGCATCAGCTTCTGAGAGAAACGGAAATGCAAAGGACAACCAGTTGACGAATACAACCTTTGAGATTGAAATTCAAGATGATACAGCGACAGTAAGATACAAAGATGCAAACGGAACCTGGCAGATGGCCAATACGCAGAACAACATCCATGCAATTACGGACGGAGATCTTTATCTTGCACTTTGCGCATGGAAAAACAGCGGAAGAGATTTTGAAACAATGTTTGGAAATGTAAAGATTGCAAAGGCAAGCGAGACCACAAGTGAAGATATGGGAAGTGCATCTGCAAAGCAGATTTTTGCAGAATTTGACAATGACAGACCGGTTGTGGAACAGCTTGAACTTACTGTAAACGGAGTGAATGAAAAGGCGGCTGCTCAGGCAGAGGCGGCTGATGGAGACGGGATATCCAGCATGGTTTATCAGTGGACTCTTGAAAAGGAGGACGGGACAAAGGATGTAATCTATACTTCAAACAGCACATACACACCGAAGGAAACAGGTGTACTTCAGGTTGCAGTGACAGCCATGGATATATATGGAAAACCGTCCAGAACGATGGTCTCCTCAAAAGAAGAGGTTGCAGTAAACACAAGCGAGGACGAAGAACTGAAAAATCTCTATATCAATGGAAATAAGGTACAAGGATTTGAAAAACAAGACGCAGTGTTTATAATGCCAAAAGGAGCTGCAAATAAAATTCGCGTATCCTACGACATGGAGAATGCAAAGGTGGATACAATCCTGAAAGATGAAGATGGAAATATTCTGGCAGAATTATCCGATGCATGTGAAACAATCATAAAACTGCCGGAAACATTGATAGTTGAAAGAGGCAGCACAAGTTACAAGATCAAGATCCGCACGCAGGAGGAAGGAACTATTGAAGTGCAGGGACTGCGTGTAAATGAGGAAAATGTGAACCTGGATGCACCGATCAAAGAAGAAACAGGAAGTTATTTCAAAACATTGACCACAGATGATGCAAAGATTGAAATAAAGACAAATGATAGCGTATCAAGAATCACAGCTACGCGGTCTTTCTTCCAAAAGGAAGTAAAAAATGAGTCGCAGGAGGATGGGGTATTCCTGGCAAATATAGATTTGACTGCAGGGATCAATGCATTTGATATTACATTGACAGGAGTTGACAATATCACTCAGAAGTCAATACGTCTGTATCTATTCAGAGATGGATATAACGAATCTACACTTGCTGATTTAAAAGTAAACGGACGGAGTGTAGATGGATTTGAACCGGAGAAAAAAGAATATACAGTCTATGTTGAAAAAGAGGATGCAGAAGTTTCGATTGAGGCAGTACAGGGAGCGCAGGAACAGACAACGAGCATCACAAAAGACAATGTCCGCACAGAAGGACTTACAGCCAAGTATGAGTTGGGAGAAGGGTTAAATCGTATCATTGTTGCGAATAAGTCGGAAAATATGTGGATAACTTCCTTCTACACATTGAATATTGTGGTTAAAAGTGAAGACAATGCGGATCTGTTGAGTCTTGAAACAGATGAGACGATGACACCTGCGTTTGACGCATTAAAACCGGATGTACTGGATTATGACATTAATATGAACAAAGGAACACTTCATGTACAGGCCAAAGCACTGATGGATGATGCAAAAGTAGTGCTCTTTACAGATACACAAAAAGCAGAGGGTGTTGGAAAAGCAGAGGCTGACTTTACAATCTACGAAGGAGAAAACAAGGTCCAGGCAGAAGTCACAGCACCGGATGGAAAGACAAAGAAAGTTTACAACATTGTTATATCAGCAGAAGGTCTGGAATACGCATCTGACAGAATGGATCTTGCCACAAAGACAGAGGTAGGATATGGAAACCTTGAAATTGACCGAAGTCCAAGCGGAGGAGCGATCGCGCTCGTGAATGAGGACGGCGAACGGGTAGAATTCGCAAAAGGTCTCGGTGCGCATGCACAGTCAAATATCATCTACAATATCGAGGGACAGGGGTATGAAATATTTGAGGCTTATGTTGGAATCGACTATTACCAGGTAAGCCAGGGCAATGTGCCAAGTTCTGTAACATTCCGCGTACTCGTGGATGGCGTGGAAAAATTCAATTCCCAAAAAGAAATGACAGTGGCAGACTCTATGATGAAGGTGGAAGTAGATGTAAAAGGCGCAAGTACGATTGAGCTGATTGCAGATCAAGGCGCTAATAATTACAACGACCACGCAGACTGGGCAGATGCAAAATTCATAAAACCTTTGGCACAGCGTCCACAGGAACCTGTAGAATTATCTACTGCAGTGTTAGAGTATGCACTTGAACTGGCAAAAGATATAAATACAGATGGTGTGATCACATCTGTGGCAGAAAAGTACAATGCAGCTCTTGCAAATGCAAAAGAAGTTTTAGAGAAAGCCAAGACCGGCAATGCAGATGTAACGCAGGAAATAATCGACAATGCCTGGCAGGAACTGATCCTTGCCATGCAGTATCTGTCCTTTAAGCAGGGAGACAAGACAGACCTTGGAAAAGTGATAGAATTGGCAGAAGAGATGGCAGCAAATCTTGACAACTATCTGAATGATGGAAAGGATGGTTTCAATCAGGCGCTTGCAGATGCAAAAGTAGTGTACAAAGATGGGAATGCAATGCAGACAGAGGTGGATACATCCTGGAGAACTCTTTTGAGTGCAATGTCAGGACTGCAGCTGAAACCGGATAAGAGTATGCTGCAAGAGCTGTTAAAAGAGGCAGCAGAACTTTTGCAATCCGATTACGAGGAAGAAAGCTTAGCAGCATTCAGGTCTGTGTTTGCGGATGCAAAAGCAGTTTACGAAGATGAGCAGGCAAAATCCGAAGATGTAAAAGCAGCGGAGGGTGCATTGAAAGATGCCATGGAGAAACTTACGCCTGCATCCAGTGTGGATGAACATACCGTTGCAAATGCCAAAGGAAGTGAAGAGGTCACATCAGCTGATAAAAATGAAACACAAAAAGATACAGGAGTGCAGACAGTAAAATCTGCAAAGACAAGCGATGCAACACAGGCTTGGGTATGGCTGATTTTGATGACAGGAGCAGCGCTGACTGCTCTGGCAATCAGAAAAAGAAAGGCAAAATAAATAAATTAGATAAAATGTACAGCTTATTCTCGAAAACAGAGAATAAGTTGTACTTTTTTTTGCGTATCTGCTAGGGACAAAAAAGAAAGATTATGGTAAGATAATCTGTAAACATAAAATCAGTAGATTAAATAAATAGAGTCAAATAAAGGAGAGGGACAGACGATGAATTGTGCAAGAGAAATTACAGAAAATCTTTACTGGGTCGGAGCTGACGACAGAAGAATTGCTCTGTTTGAGAACATTTATCCGGTTCCAAAGGGAGTATCTTACAACTCTTATCTTCTGCTGGATGAAAAGACTGTACTTTTGGATACTGTTGACAGAAATGCAAGCGAACAGTTTTTGGAAAACGTAGACGCAGTCTTGGGAGATCGGAAACTTGATTATCTCATTGTGACACATATGGAGCCGGACCACTGCGCTACAATGCAGGAAGTGATTGTACACCACCCGGAAGTGAAGATTGTGTGCAACGCAAAGACCGTGACAATGATCAAACAGTTTTTTGATTTTGACATTGACAAAAGGGCAGTTCTTGTAAAAGAAGGAGATACATTTGAAAGCGGAACCCATACATTCCACTTTGTGATGGCACCGATGGTGCATTGGCCGGAAGTCATGATCGCGTATGAGAGCACAAAAGGAATTCTCTTTTCTGCAGATGCTTTTGGAGCGTTCGGGGCTATTGACGGCAATTTGTTTGCAGATGAAGTGAATTATGAAAGCGACTGGATGGATGAGACAAGAAGATACTATACAAACATTGTAGGTAAATACGGCATGCAGGTACAGGCGGTCCTTAAAAAAGCAGCAGGTCTGGATATCCGTATGATCTGTCCTCTCCACGGCTTGATCTGGAGAAAAGATTTAAATATGATTTTGGATAAATACCAGAAATGGAGCACTTATACACCGGAAGAAAACTCTGTGATGATCGCATATGCGTCCATCTACGGACATACAGAGCAGGCGGCAGATGTTCTGGCAGCTGAGCTTAGCAAAAATGGAGTGAAAAATATTGCAGTATACGATGTTTCTGCCACAGATCCGTCTTATATTATCTCAGATGCTTTCAGGTACAGTCATGTGGTATTTGCATCCGTGACATATAATAACGGAATATTCCCGAAGATGGAGACACTTCTCCATGAATTTGTGGCGCACAATCTGCAGAACAGGACGATCGCACTGATCCAGAACGGCACATGGGCACCTACAGCTGCAAAGCAGATGATGGAGATCCTCTCCGGTCTGAAAAAGAATACGATGATGGAGCAGCAGGTGACACTGAAGTCTGCGATGAAGGCAGAGCAGCATGAAGAAATACAAAATCTTGCAAAGGCCATCGCACAGTCTCTTGCATAAGGAAGAGGAATAGATAAAGTTTCATGTCTCATATAATTTACGAAAAGAATGTAAATGGGAGGAGACATGAAACTTTTTTTGTTTTTGAGCGATTTTATCATTCCGTTTGTCATCTTCGGGATTGTCATGTACGGTCTTTTGCAGGGAAATCCTGTGTACGACCAGTTTATCAAAGGCGCAAAGAGTGGCTTTGGAACGGTTTTAAAGATCATGCCTACGCTTGTGGGCCTTATGGTGGCAGTAGGGATTCTGCGCGCATCCGGATTTCTTGACATGCTTGCAGGGCTTTTGGGAAAGGTGAGCGGGTATGTTGGATTTCCAGGGGAGCTTGTCCCCCTTACCATTGTCAAAATGTTCTCGTCATCTGCGGCAACAGGACTTCTTTTGGATATCTACAAAGACGCGGGAACAGATTCGTACATAGGCACGATTGCATCTATATCAATGGCGTGTACGGAGACTATTTTTTATACAATGAGTGTATATTTTATGACAGCAAAGGTCACGAAGACAAGATATACCCTTTCCGGCGCTCTTGTCGCCACGTTTGCAGGACTTGCAGCGAGCGTGGTCTTGGGAACGTGGATGTGTATGTAGATAAAGAATAAAAAACGGGGAATCTGAAAGGACAAAACTTTCAATTCCCCATTTTTGTGTCAGAGATCCATATATTTTCGCAGGATTGCAAAAGGTGCAGGGCCGATATCAAGAATCTGTCTGTGAAAATCCAGATTGGTAAATGTATCCTGCCTGGATGATATGAAGTCTTTTTTCAGCTCCAGAAATTCCAGATATCCGATATAATATTTCAGATAATTTCCAGGATCACTGACGATCAGGTCATAGATTTCCTGGACAGTCGCTGCATCCGCAATGCCAAAACTTCCGAAAAATGCGTTTGTTTTACCAAGATCCCATCCTTCGTAGTGGATGCCAATATCTGCCAGTGCGTAAAGCCCCAAGGTGAGCGATTTGTTTTTCTGCATCAGTGTTGCTTCCTGTTTGGAAATCGGGGCATAGTAGTAGGAGATCATCTCTGTGTATGTGGCCCAGCCTTCAGTATATCCGCCGCAGCTAAAGAGAGAGCGGATGGGAGCAGGATTTGTGGAGACAAAATATGTAGTCTGATACAGATGTCCAGGATATCCTTCGTGTGCAAGTGTTGTGTAGAGCTCAAGACCTTCAATTGTCTGCCCGCGGTTGATGTAGATTGTGTTTTTGCTGCTGCTGTCAATGGCCGGGACCATGTAGAAGGCTGGGCTTAGATATTCTTCCATTGTTTTTGGCACGTATTTTACCTCGATATCAACAGAAGGCCCGTCTGGAAATGAGGAGGTGGATTTGGTTTTCAGGTCATTCAAAATATTCAGCGGTTCTGTATTAGCAAGGGGGGTGTAGGAGGACGAAGTATTTGTATTTTGAATGTCTGTATTGTTGTCAGTAAGCGCTGTTTTCATAGAGTTCAAGTCATCCACCATCTGTTTCTGAGTTAAAAATTTTAGTTCCTCCACAGAGCGGGAGGTACCTGTGTCGCGTTTTAGGACGTATTCATAATAAGATTTCCCGTCCGGATAGCCGCACACACCCTGTTTATTTACTCCGGTATTCTTCAAAGTTTCCAGAGTCTTGGAAAGGGAATCGTAGGATGGAAATACACAAGTTTTTACACATTGGCTGTTTTGTTCAATATAGTTTTCTTTTTCTTTTTGACTTAAGTCCTCCAGTTCATTTATTCTTTCTTCAAATGTAGAAAAAAGGTAATTCTCCTCACCCATGGAAACAAAAGAGAGGCATTCTTCAATGACTGCAGATGCTGTATCGGGGGACATAAAAAGACCCTGTTCGGATTTTGTTTTCTCAAAATCAGACAGTGACTGGTAATATTCCGGAAGTTTTGTCAAAAGTTTAAGATAGGTCTCTACGTCTTCTTTACTGTGAAACTGATATTCAGACAGCAGTACCGGAAGCTGTGATTGAAGTCCGGTCACAGGTCCTAAAGGTTCTTCATATAAGAGAAAGTCAGCACCGTCAAGTGCAGTATGAAAATAGGAGTTCAGGATATCGTATGTAATCTGGTTTTCTCTGGAAAGTCTGTCAGGCTCAACCGTTTCCAGAAAAGAAAGGTAATTCTCCAGGGCTGCCCGGTAGGCAGTGGAGTCTGTGGAAAAACTCCCAAATGTAACTGGTGCATTGGGGATGCCGAACTTTTCCGGATTTTCCAGTGTGTAGTGCAGATTTAGCGTAGAGGAGACTGTTTCCTGCTTAAACAGCTCGGATGTGAAATGTTCAAATTTTTTGTTTGAAGAAGGGAGAAAGCAGAATAAAATAGCAAACAGCAAAAAGATTCCAAGAAGAAAAACAGCCAAAGCAGGGATTTTCTTGCGTTGAAAGAAAGAATAAAAGGATGATTTTTTCATGGAAATCCTCCATATGAATACATTTTATAAACAATATGTAAAAAGACGGGAAAAAATGAAAGTCCTAAAAATGGATAATCCGTACAAAAATAGGGTGTAAAAAATATGAATTATTGGTAAGATGTATTTAGAAGTTATTATTGACACAATGAGGACCAGGATTCAACGACAAGGAGGAAAAAATGAAAAAGAAAAGAATTTGGAAGGAAATGGCAAGCGCTGTTCTCGCAGCATCCATGATTGTTACCATGTTCCCAAATATTCCAGTCAGTGCCAGAGATTCGGCGGAACCCCAAAATGTAAAGTCTCCATGGGAATCTGACTGGCAGGAAAATGATCCGGCGAGCATCACGGATAAGTACCAGATTTATCCGGTACCGCAGAAGATCACATATCCGCAGGGAGATACATTTACCATAGCAGATACAGTCAATGTGGTTGCCGGGGAAGGTGTTGATGCAGCGTCAAAGGATTATCTGGCAGAAGTTTTGAATGAATACGGAAGAGAGGAGACATATTCTGATGAAACAGGAGAAGGAAATGACATTATTCTCGGCATCAGGGGCAGCCAGGATGAAGCAGATCAATGGTTTGAAAACCAGAATCTTGATGGTTCACTGTTTGAAAACAATGATGCCTATGCGCTGTATGCAAAAGATGGAGATATTGTGATCCTGGGAGCTGACACAGACGGAGTATTTTACGGAGTGGCCACACTGAAGATGATGTTTTCTTCTTTTGCCGGTGAGAAATTTTTACCGGTGGAAATTCAGGACTATTCTTCTATTGATGCAAGAGGTTTTATCGAAGGATTTTACGGAGGCTGGAATCATGAGCAGAGAAAAAGTCTGATGAAGTTTACAAAGGATGTGAAGATGAATCTCTATGTGTATGCGTCCAAGACAGATCCGTACCACACAGGTAAGTGGAGTGAGCTTTATCCAAAGGATACGATCGATCAGTTCAAAGAATTGATCGAAATTCAAAATCAGACAAAATGTGAATTTTCGTGGTCCGTACATTTGACTGCCATGCTGAACGGCATCACGGAGCCAAATGCAGAATATGAGGCCAGAAAAGAAAAATTAAAAGCAAAATTTGACCAGCTTTATGACATCGGTGTGAGAAGATTTTGTATTTTAAATGACGACTTTGGAGCCGGTTCCAATGAAATGGTCGTCAAACTGGTCAATGATCTGAACAAAGAATATATTCAGCCAAAAGGATGCAAGCCGATTATCTATTGTCCGAAAGGGTACAACAATGCGTGGGCAAACAAGGCAGAGCTGGATGCCATGAAAGGCTTTGATGACGATGTTTTGATTTTTTGGACAGGGCTTGATGTGAATTCTCCATTTGAGCAAAGTGCCATTGATTTTGTGATCAACAATACAGGGCACAGCCCGGTGTTCTGGGTGAATTATCCTTGCAATGAGCATGCGAAATCGGGAATTTTTCTTGGCAGCAGTTCACATTACATTCGCGATAACATTACAGGACTCGCAGGTGCAGTTTCCAACCCGATTTTCTTTGCTGAGGCAGACAAGGTGGCATTATTCCAGCTTGCATCTTATTTCTGGAACGTGAACGATTATTCTTCCCACACAGAAGAAGTATGGGAGCAGTGTTTTAAATATCTGCAGCCGGAAGTTTATGATGCATATCTGACTATTGCAAGGAATGTGTCAAACTGCCCTGGTTCCGGAAGAGTGCCTCAGGGGTTTGAGGAATCATTGTACATAAAAGAAGAGCTGGAAAGTGTTGAGAAAAAGATTACGGATAATACCTTGACCGTAGATGATAAAGAGCTTGGGGCGCTTATTGCAGAGTTTGCACATATGCAGACAGCAGTTGCGGACTTTATGGAAAACTGCAATAACAGCGCACTTGTTCAGGAGCTTTCAAATCCTGGCAACACCAAAGGCGGTGAGGGATGGCTTGAGGCGCTTTCCAATGTGGCAAAGGCCGGGGAAGAGCTATTAAGAGCTGAGGTGGAGCTTTTAAAAGAGAACCCTGACACAGGAATCGTATGGGAAAAATTTGCATCTGCATCCGCGGAAATGAATCAATACAACAACCGGGTATACCAGTTTCCGGATGGGGCCAGCAGGCCGAATGTAAAATCCGGAAGTAAAAGACTTGTGCCTTTTGTGGAGGCATGTATGGAAGATGTCAAAGCAGCCATTGATGAAATTTTGGCAGAAGGAAATGAGGAAATCCCGGCAGACAGAATTTACACGAATATGGATGAATATGCACAGTACCCTCTTACCATTGAAGATAAAGAGTACGGAGTGCGGGGTATCGGAAAAGTAACTTTAGAGCCAGGACAATATATTGGTATGAAGAAAAAGGATATTGCAAAGATTTCTTCTTTCCTTTTGCAAGGAGAGGGCGTTGAAGGACTTACGCTGGAATATTCGTTAAGAGGAGATAAATGGACAAAAGCCAAGGCAGGAGAGCTTAGTGAATCTGTTCTGGCCAGGTATGTTCGCCTTAGAAATGATTCCGATAAAGATAAGGAAATCAGACTTCACAAGCTTGCAGTAGTGATTGAAAATCTGGAACAGAAAATGTCTCTTGAGAGCACTAACATGGGAGAACTTCAGGCAGGGACATGGGATATGATGTTTGACGGGGATGAGACGACCTATGCATGGACAAACCGTGCGCAGAAAACAGGAGATTACCTGACCATTGACCTTGGAAAAGTGAAGGAGATCAATGACGTCACATTTGTGACAGCAGACGGAAATCCGCGGATTTACAATGCAAAAGTATCCATCTCAAAAGACAATAAAGAGTTTACGGAAATCAGCACATTTGCGGACAATGGGGTGATCAGGCCTCCTTACAGAGACTACGCTTGTGACGCAGGGGGAAAAGAAGGAAGATATGTACGTCTGGAAGTCACAGCGCCGATTGGCTGGTATTTGAAGATTCATGAAATTTATGTAAACAAAGACGAACAAGAGACGGAGACTGCAAATGCAAATCCGATCACAACCAATACAAACGGGGATGTGAAAGCTGTCAATGACAAAGACTTATCCAGCGTATTCCAGGTGGCGGCTGCAAAAGACGGAGCCTACCTGGATTACCAGATTACAGACAATGTGAATGTAGAACAATTTACCATTATGCAGGGGAGTTCCTCTAACGCCAATGTCAGCATTGAAAAGGCAGATGGTACAGTAGAGAATCTTGGACAACTTACGAATGCGACACAGACCTTTGGCGGATGGGATGGAGATATCTATGCCATTCATCTGGATTTTGAGCAGGACAGTAACGTACAGATCAATGAGATCCTCGTAAAATACGGTGAAGATACATCCGGCGATGTAGGGGAGGCCGTGGAAAATATTTACCTTGACAGCAATGTGGAAGATTCAAAAGATACGGTCAACCTTGCTCTGAAACAGCCGGTAGAGGTGTCCGGAATTGAGACTCCAAACGTAAAACCAGAATCCGCAGTGGATGGAGATCTAAATACAAAATGGGACAGCGGATACTTGAAGGGAAATGGGGCAGTGAGCCCACAGTGGATCATCGTGGATCTTGGAGGATACACAAATCTGATCTCTCAGATCAACATGAAGTATTACAATAAGGTGTACCCGACCAATTATGAAATTCAAATTTCCAATGATAAGACAAAATGGATCACCCTGGATACGATTACTAAGGAAGACAATGGACCGACTTATCCGACAGATTCGGTAACTTTGGATGTGCCGGTACAGGCAAGATATGTACGTCTCCTTTTCCACAGCATCAATGCAAATGCGGCGGGAAATGCGATCGGTCTTCGGGAAGTGGAAGTAAACGGAGTAAGAAGACATGCGTCGATGGAGTATGTGTCTGTCGAAGAATTTGAAGATCAGAAAATTGATGTAAATGGAACCGTGGAAATGCCAAAGCTTGTGAAGGCATCCATTCAGGCAGAAAATGACGAAAGCGCGGCAGATGTACAGGTAATTCCTGTATGGGAACCGGAAAGTGTGGATACTTCTGTGGAAGGAAGGACAAGCGTGGTCAGCGAGCTGCCATATACATATAATCTGGTCAATACAAAAGGACTTCAGGCACAGTTTGATGTGATCGTCGGGGACGAACAGACAGAGCCTTCCGGCGTTTCCACAGCGGTGCTGGAATATGCCATTGAGCTTGCAAAAACTGCAGATACAGATAAAGTGGTGGATTCTGTGAGAAAAAGATTCGAGAAAGCTCTGAACCACGCAAAAGAAGTTCTCGATGCCGTAAAGGCAGGCGATACATCCGTTACACAGGCTGACATTGATGAAAGCTGGAAGGCACTTATCGAGGCAATGCAGTACCTGTCTTTTAAGCAAGGCGACAAGACAGACCTGAAAAAAGTGATTTTGTTTACAGAAAGCCTGAAACTGGAAGAATATCTGGAGAATGGAAAGCAAGAATTCACAAAGGCGCTCGCAGAGGCAAAAGCAGTACTTGAAGATCAAGATGCAATGCAGGATGAAGTGGACAGTGCGTGGAAGGAATTGCTTTTGGCAGCGTCAAAACTGCAGAAGATTCCGGACAAGAGTGCTTTGGAAGAATTGATATCCCTGGCAGAAACCTTCCGTGCGGTTGATTATGAAGAAAAAGACTTTGCAGCAATGCGAACAGCGCTTGCAGAGGCAAAAGAAGTGATCGCAGATGAAAATGCAACGCAGGAGATGGTAGATACATCCGTGGCAGAACTGGAAGGGGCAATTGCAAGGCTGACATCGGGTGAAAAGAAACAGCCGTCTGAAAACAGTGGTAGAACTGTGGTAAATGCAGATACATCTGCTGTAGTTCATACAGCTGATAAAGAAAATGCCGTTTTCAACAGCGGCAAAGATAAGATAAAATCTGCAAAAACAGGAGACAGCCAGGCAGCAGCGGCAATGGCAGGACTTATGGCGCTTGCAGCAGCGGCAGTTATTGCTGTAAAGAGAAAACAAAGATAAAACGCATTTGTATTCCGTTCTTTTTGTGTATAATAAGGGGAGAAAATATAAAAGAGAGGAGAAAAGAATGAAAAAGAAAGTATGGAAAATCATAGGCATGATCGTTCTGGTTTTTATACTTTTGGCTGCGGCTGTTCTGATTTATTTTACAGTGCGGGAATACAGACCAAAGCAGGAGGAAATACTTGAAGTGCCAAGGAACGGAAGAAAGATTGGTATTCATGAACCGCTGACTGTTTTAACATACAACATTGGTTATGCAGGTCTGAACAAGACAGAAGATTTCTTTATGGATGGAGGAACAAAGGTACAGCCAAAAGAAAAAGAAGAAGTGGAGGAAAACTTAAAAGGCATCACAGATATATTAAAAGAACATTCTGCAGACGTGTATTTTTTCCAGGAAGTGGATAAAGATTCTAAGCGCTCCTTTCACATAGATGAACAGGGGTATCTGGAGGAAACATTACAAATGCCATCTGTGATGGCGTACAATTTTAAATGTGACTTTGTACCCTATCCTCTTCCTCCAATTGGAAAAGTGCAAAGCGGTATCACGACCATGACGGATATAAAAGTGGACAGTGCAAAACGGATTTCTCTTCCGGAATCTTTTTCCTGGCCAGTGAAAACATGCAATTTAAAAAGATGTATGCTGGAGATGAGGATTCCTCTTGAAGGGACAGACAAGGAACTTGTGCTCATCAATTTTCATTTGGAGGCATATGACAGCGGAGAGGGTAAAATTGCCCAGAGTAAAATGCTGGCCGAGAAGTTAAAAACAGAATATGAGAAAGGCAATTATGTGATCGCTGGCGGAGATTTTAACCAGACGTTTGAGGGGATTGAAAAATATCCGGTGAAAAATAAAGAGGACTGGACTCCGGGAACCATTGGGATGAAAGACATCCCGGAACATTTTTCTTTTGCAGTGGATGATTCCTATCCAACATGCAGGCTTTTGAACCAGCCTTACACAGGGGATTATGAGACTTCCCAGGTTTATGTCCTGGATGGATTTATCGTGTCGGATAATCTGGAAGTGGAGCTTGTGGAAGTCGTAGATACCAACTTTGAGTATACGGATCATCAGCCGGTGAAATTGAAAGTGCGGTTTTTGTAGTTTTATTTTCCATCAGGAAAATGGATGGCCAAGAAAATCGTCCTATCTTGACATCCATCTACTGCTGTGTTACGATTTTAGACAAATTGTAGATTAAAAAATGCAGTGAAAAAGAGAGTACATGTTTTTTCGGTTTTACAGAGAAGTCTTGTGTGCTGAGAAGGGACGAGCTCGGAAAATGTGGAAGATGGCTTTGGAGCGGCGGGACTGAGAGAAAATGTCTTTAGGTTCTGATGGGAGCGCCCATTACAGCGTACAGGTCAAAGACCTTATGAGGCATCTGCTGTGAGGCAGATGTGAAGAGAAGTGGTAACACGGAACATTCCGTCTTCTATGAAATATAGAAGGCGGATTTTTTTTCACTGCCAGAATGAATAAAGGAGAGAGAACTTTGGAGAACAAAAAGAAATTTTATATGACAACAGCGATTGCCTACACATCAGGCAAACCGCATATTGGGAACACATATGAGATCGTGCTTGCGGATGCGATCGCAAGATACAAAAGAAGTCAGGGATATGACGTGTTCTTTCAGACAGGAACGGACGAGCATGGACAAAAGATCGAGCTCAAGGCAGAAGAGGCAGGGGTAACACCAAAACAATTTGTGGATGATGTGGCAGGAACCATCAAAAATATCTGGGATTTGATGAATACTTCCTATGATAAATTTATCCGCACCACGGATGAGTACCATGAAAAAGAAGTACAGAAGATTTTCAAAAAACTGTACGAAAAAGGTGATATTTACAAGGGATATTATGAAGGAATGTACTGTACTCCTTGTGAATCTTTCTTCACAGAGTCCCAGCTTGTGGATGGAAAATGTCCGGACTGCGGCCGTGAGGTGCAGCCTGCAAAAGAGGAGGCATATTTCTTCAAGATGAGTAAATATGCGGACAGACTGATCGAACACATCAACACACATCCGGAATTTATTCAGCCGGTGTCCAGAAAAAATGAGATGATGAACAATTTCCTCCTCCCGGGGCTTCAAGATCTGTGTGTGTCCAGAACTTCTTTTAAATGGGGAATCCCGGTAGATTTTGATCCAAAACATGTCGTTTATGTATGGCTCGATGCGCTCACAAACTATATCACAGGAATCGGATACCACTGTGACGGGGAAAGCGAAGAGCTGTTCAACAAAAACTGGCCTGCGGATCTGCACCTGATCGGAAAGGACATTATTCGTTTCCATACAATTTACTGGCCGATCTTCCTTATGGCTTTGGACCTGCCTTTGCCAAAACAGATTTTCGGACATCCGTGGCTTTTGCAGGGCGATGGAAAAATGAGCAAATCAAAGGGAAATGTTCTCTATGCGGATGAGCTGGTAGACTTTTTCGGAGTGGACGCGGTTCGCTATTTTGTTCTCCACGAAATGCCATTTGAAAATGACGGTGTGATCTCCTGGGAGCTTATGGTGGAGCGCATGAATTCTGATCTTGCCAACACACTTGGAAACCTTGTGAACCGTACCGTGTCAATGACAAACAAATACTTTGGCGGAGTGGTCACAGACAAACATGTGGCTGAGGAAGTAGACGAAGATTTAAAGGCTGTGACAGAAAAGACACCAAAATTGGTAGAAGAAAAGATGGATGAGCTGCGCGTGGCAGATGCGATCACAGAAATCTTTAATTTATTTAAACGCTGCAACAAATACATTGATGAGACAACACCATGGGTGCTTGCAAAAGATGAGGAAAAGAAAGACAGACTGGAAACAGTTTTGTACAATCTGATCATGAGTATTCAAGAGGGAGCAAAACTCCTCTCCTCCTTTATGCCAGAGACATCCGAAAAGATTCTCTCACAGCTGGGGGATGGACATGTGACAGAAAAACCGGAAATCCTGTTTGCAAGACTGGACTTAAATGAAGTGATGGAAAAGGTGGAAAAACTTCATCCGGCTGTGCAGGAGGAAGAAAAAGAGGAGAATGAAAATGTGATCGATCTTGAGGCAAAACCGGAGATCACTTACGATGATTTTGCAAAACTGCAGTTTCAGGTAGGAGAGATCATTGCCTGCGAGGAGGTAAAGAAGTCAAAAAAACTTCTCTGCTCACAAGTAAAGATCGGAAGCCAGGTAAGACAGATTTTGTCCGGCATCAAGGCAAATTACAGCGCCAAGGACATGGTAGGAAAAAAAGTAATGGTAGTGACAAACTTAAAACCTGCGAAGCTTGCGGGAATGATGTCCGAAGGAATGATCCTTTGTGCAGAAGATGAAAGCGGAAACTTAAGTCTTATGGTCCCGGAAAAAGATATGCCGGCAGGAGCAAAGATCTGCTAAATTTGAGAAACTATAGTTTTTATATCAGGAGGAAATGACGTGATTTTTGACAGTCATGCACATTATGATGACGAGCAGTTTGACGCGGACAGAGAACAGCTGCTCTCGCATATGAAAAAAGAGGGAGTTGGAACGATCATCAATGTTGGGGCCAGTTTAGAAGGCTGTAAGCGGAGTGTGGAGTTGACAGAACAATACCCGTTTATTTTTGCTGCTGTTGGGGTGCATCCGGATGAGACCGGAGAATTAAACGAAGAAACTTTTGCCTGGGTAGAACAGCTTTTGGACAACGGGAAAGTTGTGGCAGTAGGAGAGATAGGTCTGGATTACCATTGGGACATTCAGCCAAGGGAAGTGCAGAAGAAGTGGTTTATCCGGCAGCTTGAATTGGCCAGAAAGCACAATTTGCCTGTGTGCATTCACAGCAGGGACGCTGCGGATGATACGCTCCACGTCATGAAAGAGCACGCACAAGGGCTTAGCGGTGTTATCCACTGTTTCTCCTACTCTCCGGAGTTTGCCAGGGAATATGTAAAAATGGGATTTTATATTGGCGTGGGCGGTGTTGTGACATTTAAAAATGGAAAAAAATTAAAACAGGTAGTCAAAGAGACTCCTCTTGAGAGACTCCTTCTTGAGACAGACTGCCCGTATCTTGCTCCGGAGCCGTACAGGGGAAAACGCAACTGTTCCATTTATCTTCACCAGGTGGCACAAGAAATTGCAAGGCTAAAAGACGTGGATGTTCGGACAGTCGTGGACGTCACTAGAGAGAATGCCAGAAAGTTATTTGGAATCAATGCAAAGGAAAACTTAAAGGAGAAGATATGATGAAAGAGCCGACATTGGGCAATCCAAAGAATACGATAGAGATTTTACAAAAGTATCAGTTTTCTTTCCAGAAAAAGTACGGACAAAACTTTCTGATCGATACACATGTGCTGGAAAAAATCATCTCTTCCGCCCAGATCACAGAGGAAGATGTGGTTTTGGAAATCGGTCCCGGAATCGGGACAATGACACAATACCTGGCATGTGCAGCAAAAAAGGTCATTGCTGTGGAGATTGACAGGTCACTGATCCCGATTTTAGAAGATACACTTGGAGAATACAAAAATGTAAGGATCATCAATGAAGATGTGCTGAAACTGGATCTTGCAAAACTGGCGCTGGAAGAGAATGAAGGGCGTCCGATCAAAGTCGTGGCCAACCTTCCGTATTACATCACAACTCCGATCATCATGGGACTTTTTGAAAAACATGTTCCTCTGGAGAGCATAACTGTGATGATCCAGAAAGAGGTGGCTGACAGAATGCAGGTTGGGCCAGGGACAAAAGATTATGGGGCACTTTCTCTGGCTGTACAGTATTATGCCATTCCGTATATTGTGGCAAATGTTCCGCCAAACTGTTTTATGCCAAGACCGGCAGTGAGCTCTGCGGTCATAAGGCTTACAAAACGCAAAGAACCTGCAGTGTTGGTGGAGGATGAATCTTTGATGTTCCGCCTGATCCGGGCATCATTTAATCAGAGAAGAAAAACGCTGGTCAATGGATTGAAAAATAGTGCGGAATTGGATTTTTCAAAAGAAGAAATACAAAATGCAGTGGAAACACTGGGAAAAGGTGTCAATGTGAGGGGTGAGATGCTGTCATTGGAAGAATTTGCAACGCTTGCCAATTATTTAAAAAGACATAAAGAATAGATGAAAAGGAACCTTATTTAGATAAAATGTCGAAAATACGGGTTCCTTTTTTATAAATATTTAATAAAACGTAACAAATGTTTAGAGAGTGATAATTGTAAAACACACAAATTTTTAGTATAATACTTTCATTGGAGATAATTTAGAAAAAGAGACTCTGACCAGAATGTCAGGGAGAGAGGAGGCACATTATGGCAGAAAATGTAACGATGAACCTATTGGAAAACACTCCGAAGATACAGGAGTTTGCCGCCTTATGTGAAAAAAATAATGCCATTGAGCGTGAGCTGTACACAAAATATGAGGTAAAAAGAGGTTTAAGGGATTTAAACGGAAAAGGTGTTCTTGCAGGACTGACCAATATTTCTGATGTCTGTGCAAAGAAGATTGTGAACGGCGAAGAAGTGCCATGTGAAGGAAATCTCTATTACAGAGGTTATAATATCAAAGATCTGGTGAGAGGATTTCTTGAGGCAAACCATTTTGGGTTTGAAGAGATTGCATATCTGATTCTATTCGGAGATCTTCCAAATGAGAAACAGCTGGCAGAGTTCCACGATACACTCGTTGAGAGGAGAATGCTGCCGCCTAACTTTGTAAGGGATGTGATCATGAAGGCACCGAGCAGTGATATGATGAACAGTTTATCCCGCTCTATGCTCAGCATGTATTCCTATGACAGAAATCCGGATGATACCAGTATCCCGAATGTTCTTAGACAATGTCTGAATTTGATCAGTCAATTCCCAATGATGATGGTTTACGGTTATCATGCCTACAATTATCACGGAGGAGATGATCTGTACATCTATAGGCCATATCCTGAGCTGTCCACAGCTGAAAATATCCTGATGATGTTAAGGGAAGACAGACAGTATAGTGAATTGGAAGCAAAAATTCTTGATATGGCACTGGTTCTGCATATGGACCACGGCGGAGGAAATAACTCTACCTTTACTACTCATGTCGTGACCTCTTCCGGAACGGATACATATTCTACTATGGTGGCTGCGATGGCGTCCTTAAAAGGTCCAAAACACGGGGGAGCCAACATTAAGGTGACAGGTATGTTTGAAGATATGGAAAAACAGGTCAAAGACTGGGAAGATAAAGATGAAGTGAGAAGGTATCTGGAAGATCTTCTTGATAAAAAAGCATTTGACAAGAAGGGGCTGATCTATGGAATGGGACATGCGGTTTATTCCATTTCTGATCCTAGAGCAGATATTTTTAAAGCATTTGTAAAACAGCTTGCCCAGGAAAAAGGAAGAGAAAAAGAGTATGCACTCTACGAGATGGTAGAGCAGCTTGCGCCTGAAGTCATTGCAGAGAGAAGAAGGATGTACAAAGGTGTCAATGCCAACGTGGACTTCTACAGCGGACTTGTATACAGCATGCTTGGAATTCCAAAGCAGCTTTATACTCCGATATTTGCAGCCGCACGTATAGTTGGATGGAGTGCCCACAGGCTGGAAGAACTTATCAATGTGGATAAGATCATCCGTCCGGCGTATAAACCGCTGGCTGAGCACAGAGAATATGTAAAGATGGAAGAAAGATAAAAAAGAAAAAAGGTGGTGTGAAATTCAGTTTCCGCCATCTTTTTACTATATTTAAAATGATGGACAGGAGAAATGAAAAAATGAAAAAGAATGAATTTTATTTCAAATCGGGCGATGGAAGAACCGACATTCATGCAATAGAGTGGATTCCAGAGGAAGAACCTAAGGCTGTCCTTCAAATTTGTCATGGCATGGTAGAGTACATTGACCGGTATGATGAATTTGCAAGATTTCTGGTCCAAAAAGGATATTATGTGGTTGGGCATGACCATTTGGGGCACGGAGCATCTGTGAGGGGAGAGGAGGAATATGGATTTTTTCACGAGACAAAAGGCAATGAAGTTTTGCAGAGAGATATCCACACATTGAGAGTCTGTACAAAAAAGAAATATCCGACTGTTCCTTATATTTTGATGGGGCACAGCATGGGGTCCTTTCTGGTGCGCCAGTATATCCAGACAAAAGGGGAAGGACTTGCAGGGGTTATCCTTATGGGCAGCGGACATCAGCCTGCCATTGTTTTGCGCGCCGGTATGGCTCTGTGCAGGGTCTTTTCAAAAGTCAAAGGGGACCACTACAGAAGTGTATGGGTAGACAGGCTTGCTTTTGGAGGGTTTAACCGAAAGTTTGCACCTGCAAGGACCAAAATGGACTGGCTGTCAAAAGATAACAGCAGGGTAGACGCATATTTGGCACATCCCTGGTGTAATTTTACATTCACAGTCAATGCGTACTATCATATGTTTTCCGGGATGTTAGAACTTACCAAAACAAAGCGAAATGATCTTATACCAAAAGACCTGCCAATCTTCCTTGTGTCTGGAAAAGACGATCCGGTAGGAGGATTTGGGAAGGGAGTGATAAAAGTGTACAAAGAGTATAAAAGAATAGGACTGAAACAAGTGCGAATGCATTTGTATGAAAAAGACAGACATGAACTTTTAAATGAGACGGACAGGGGGCGGGTCATGTGGGATATTTACGAATGGCTAAAGCTGCAGATGCTCCACAGTTAAGGTTCTGCGGTAGTCGTTTGGACAACTTCCGATCGTACTTTTAAACAGTTTTGAAAAGTGCTGGGAATCGTTCATGCCCACAAGAGCAGCAATCTCTGTTAGAGTGAGGGATGGATCAGCCATAAGTTTAATTGCCTGGTTCATGCGGAATACATTGGTGTAGGCGAGCAGAGTCATATTCATATGTTTCAAAAACAGTTTGCTAAGATATCGGCAGGTAATATGAAGCTTTTCCGCGATGTCCTCGATCTTGATTTTTTTGCGTAGTTTTGTTCAATATAGTGCAGGGCAAAAAGCACATACATATTCTGCGTGGAATATTTCTGTGTGTAGGAAGAAAAATCTTTATCTGAAAGAGAAACTACATGCAGAAGCAGATCGAGCAATTGAAGGTTCATGTGCGGCACAGAAAAGATGCTTGGACGTTCCATCTCAAAGATAATAGAAAAAACAGCATCCTTTATGAAAGCATCTGCAGGAAAATGACAGAAAGACTGATAGCAAAAAGTGAGGGCAGTCAGCAAGTCCAGACTGCAGCCCAAAATTTCCTCCATATCGATCTCTCCAAGAACATACGGAGAGAAATGGATGTGCTCAAAAGCACAGGCAGCGTCCGGGGGCAGATAAAAGGAGTGTACGATATTGGGAAGAACAAGGATAAAGTCATTGGTTTCACAAAATATTTTCTGATTTCCAATATCCATATAGCAGCATCCTTCCAAAATACGGTAGATTTCCATGTTTGGATGCATATGTTTGGCGAAAAAATAGTCATTGTCCCGATATTGAATATTGGCAATCTGTACGATCTCAGAAGTTAAGAACTCGGTTAAGAGTTCTTTTTTTGATGTGCTGGAAATTTTCATGGTAAAATACTCCTCTATAAATAAGTTCTGTTTTTTACAAAAACCGATAAAAACAGGACGGTTTTTGACAAGCCAGGGATATATACATATTGTATAATAAAAGAAAGGTTTAGACAACAAAGTAATGAAAAACAACCAAAAATATGTATTTTTCCGGACAAAATACAAAGATTAAAATGAAATGGAGGAATCTGTATGAAAAGAAAAAAACTGCAAAAAATGGCAGGACTCATTTTGTCAGGATGCATTTTATGTACATCTGTCTGCCAGGGAACGGTCATGGCTCTTGGAACAGAAGGGGTAGATGAACCCTATAATCCTTTTCAGGAACCGGACAATACTTATGATGTTGCAGGAATGAAGGCGAGTGTAGGTACAAAGCAGAGCGGAAATTATGGTGGAGACAGGGTGCTTGACAAGAAACCGGATACTTTATGGGAAGGTCAGTGGGACAAGGTTGAGATGAAAGATGCATGGATCACACTGGACCTTGGAGAAGCAAGAACCGTGTCCGGACTTGCACAACTGCCAAGAGGAAATAAATTCCTGGGTGGAGACTTAAACGGTGTTATTACGACATACGAAGTTTATGTAAGTACAGACGGTGGCAAAACTTATGAAAAAAAGACGGAAGGAGTTTGGAACGAGCGAAAGGAATGGAAGTATGCAATTTTTGAACCAGTGGAAAATGTTACACATATAAAGCTTCAGGCAGTCGAAGTGTCCCAGGAACCAAAAAATCCAAAAAATGTCACGATTGCAGAGTTGAGAGTATTGGATGGAAATATAGAAAACGGACGGACAGATGAATTAAAAACAGTTTTAGAGGAAGCAAAGAAACTTAACAAAGATGATTATACACAAGAAAGTTTTGATAGTCTTATAAAAGTCATTGCTGAAGCAGAAGAATTGCTGCAAAGAGAATATTATCTTCAGGATGAAATTGATATTGCAAAAGAGCGGATAGAGGATGCTATCGCTGATCTTCAGGATATCGGAGATATGAAAAAGGTGGTAGTAAAGCTAGGTGAAGCAAAGGCAATTACAAATGAGGATAATCATTATTATGCAAATACATATTATGCGCTCTCTCAAATCATAAAAGATGTGGAATATAAAGTCCAGAAGGGGATGACCGGAGAAGAAATCGAAGAAAATGTGGCAGCGCTTCAGAAAGGGATCGATGGTCTGATTGTGAGAAATCCTGCAGAACAGCACGCATTTGATACTACAGCGGCTATGGACTCCATAAAGCGACTTGTAGGAGAGAAAAATCAGGATAAGCTTTCCCAAATTGAACTTCGCGCGATCGATAAGAAATCCTGCGACTATGACTATTATGAGTATTATGAACAGGACGGGAAACTTGTCATTGCTGCTACAACGAATGCTTCTATCCTGACAGGATTCAATCACTGGCTGAAATATGTGGCAAACTGTAATATCAGCTGGAAGGAAGACCAGGTAAATCTCCCTGATAATCTGCCGATGCCAAAGGAGCCGGTGTATCAGTCTACAAATGCCCAAAGACGTTTTGCTGGCAATGACATGACGGAGCAGTATGATGGAAACTTCTGGAGCTTTGAAGACTGGGAGAGAGAAATTGATCTTCTTGCATTAAATGGATTCAATGAGGTACTTGTGTATGTTGGTCAGGAAAATGTATTTTACAAGACATTTGAAGAGCTTGGAGTGTCTGACATGTTGGAAGAGATGCCAAGAGTCAGTTTTGTACCAAGTTTGTTTTTAGGAGGTTCCTGGAGATTTAAGGCAGACGATAAGATCAACTCGCCGAATATCATGACCTCCATGACACCGGACATCATGCAGACACGGCTTGAAATCGGACAGAAAGTTTGCCAAAGACTTAGAGAGCTTGGAATGGAACCGATCATGCCAGGTTGTTCAGGATATCTTGCCTATGCGGCAGATGAAATAGAAGGACTTCCAAAAGAAGATGTTGTGTCTCAGGGAGCCTGGGCATCGATGCCAAGGCCAGGATGGCTGAAGTCAACCAGCGAGTTTTATCCGAAACTTGCATCCACATACTACCGTATCCAGGAGGAGTTGTTTGGAGAATGCAAAAACTGGAAGATCGATCTGTTCAATGAAGGCGGAACCATGGGAGGCGTGAAAGGAGAAGACGTAGGAAGGTGTGTACAGGCAGAAATGCTGAAAGTGCATCCGGATGCCACATGGCACATTATGCATTGGACCGGACCGAATACAGACATTTTAAAAGGAACAGATACAAGCAAGGTATTTATCCATGATATCAAAACCACAAGTGAGTTTGACCGTGAAGAAAGATGGAATGGGGCAGAGTATGGATTCAGCCATCTGAATTCTATGGGGTCCAGAACTACGATGGGTTCTAGAGTCAAAGATTTATCCCAGGAGTATTGGGAGAGAAAAGCAAAACCTGGTTCAAAAATGGATGGAGTAGGAGTTGCCCCGGAAGGCGGACATCATGAGCCAATTGTATTGGAATCTTTAGGAGAATTGGCATGGCAGGACGGGCCGATAGACGGGGAAGAATGGTTTTTGAATTATGCGGACAGAAGGTACGGACTTGTGAATGGAAAACCGGATGAACATGCAAGAAAAGCATGGGAAATTTTGGGAGATACCGTTTACAATAAAACAGGCAATAATCCTACAGGAGATATTCTGTTTGCAATGTCACCGTCCCATACAGGTACGATGGCAAGCCCGACAGGACCTGGAAGTTTAGGATTCGATGCAGTAAAAATGAGGGAGGCGTTGGAAGAGCTTTTACAGGTGTCACCTGCCCTCAGGAATACAGACACATATCAATATGATTTAATTTTGGTCACAACCCAGGTGTTTACAGCATACACAAGAGAGGCCCTGCCAAAGATAAAAGAAGCTTTTGAGGAAGGTAATGTGGACCTGTATGAAAAACTTACAGGACAATGGCTGGATGCCATCCTCATTCTGGATGAGATCACTGGTACCAATAAAAACTTCATGCTTGGCCCTTGGATAGAACAGGCAAAGAATATTGCCACAAGCGAAGAGGGCAAAAGGCTGATGGAGATGGATGCAAAACAGATCAATACGACATGGGGTCCAAGAGTCAGCGGTGCTAAAGGCATGTTCTTAAATTATGCAAATAAGACATGGAATGGATATTTAAAAGATGTATATTACAGGCAGTGGGAAATGTTCTTTGCAAATAACCTTGCGGACTTAAAAGGCGAGGCCCAGCCATATCCGGAAGTGAAAACGTCAAACGGGGAAGTGAATTTTGACAAATGGTATGATGCCCTCTGGATCGACTTTGGAAAAGGAAAGGGAGAATTTGAAGGAAAACAATATGCAACAGAACCGACGGGAGACACTTATGAACTGGTAAAGGAAGGACTTGGAGTTTTAGGATATGAACAACCGGAGAAGATACAAAATCTGGAGGCAGAACAGACAGAAGGAAGTTCTGATATCACGTTAAGCTGGGAAGAGCCAAAAGGCGGACTTATCACTTATTATGAGATCTATCAGAATGGTGAGAAGATAGGGCAAACGGAAGATACATTCTATACAATAAGCGGATTAGAAGAGGAAACAGAATATACATTTTCCGTAAAAGCAGTCAACAGTGCAGGATACGAAAGTGATCCGGCAGAAATCAAGGCCACGACGGGAAAAGACATGCAGGCTCCGAAAATCCTGTCAGCTCAATTTTCAGGAGAAGGATCTGTAAAGGTGGTCTTTGACGAGGCTGTGTCAAAGGAGACTGCTCAAAATGCAGATAATTATCTTTGGAATTATGGACTTCATACAACAAAAGCGATGTTAGGAGAAGACAGCAGAACTGTGGAGCTTACTGTGGAAGGAGAAAAGGAAGGACAGGAAATTTTTGCATATGAACTAACTGTAAATCATGTCAAAGACAAAGCAAAATCCGAAAACACATGCCATAATATTGTTCTTTGTGTAAGAGATAAAGGGAATATTATGATGTACCAGTCTCTGGACAGTGCACAGGCAGGGGAGACAGAAGATATTCTTGGCGGTATAAAAGGAAAACTTGTAGGAACGCCTCAGGAGACAGAAGGAATTCGCGGGAAAGCCCTCCATTTTGGAGCTGCGGACGAGTATGTGGACTTTGGAAGACAAGAAAGTGTACTTCAAAATCAATTTTCTGTAAGTTTGTGGGTTAATTTGGACAAGATCACCCCTGGCACGAGTCAGACTCTTTTGACGCATGGCCACTCCGGAAATGTAAACGGAGGTGTATGGTGGCTGTATACGAACAATGGTACGTTGAATTTCCAATTGTACAAGACGAACCATAAGGTCACTGTAAGTACAAAAGATGCAGTGCTGGATGCAGGAAAGTGGCACCATGTTGCATTGACAAGAGATGAAAGAAAAGTCAAATTATTTGTGGACGGAAAAAATGTAGCATCAGGAACAATCGCCTCCAATATTGATCCGGATACGACGGAAATTGGATACACATTGAAAGCAGGAGCAGAGTACAAGACAGGGCAAAACAAGTACGATTCCTTGATGGGATTAAATGGTTCTTTGGATGAAATTGTTATCTATAACTGCGCATTGACAGAAGAGCAAATAAAAAATGACATGGACAATGGTGTTTTGGTACAATCCGAGTTAAAATTAGAACAGAATGGCAATCTTCTTAACTGGAATGAGATAAAAGATGAAAATATCGAATTATATAGGGTAGTCTTCTATGATGAGAACATGCAGGAGAGGGAAATTCTGACCGCAGAAGATGGCCTGTACTTGGAATTGCCGGCACAGAACGCTCCTGGTTATGTAAAGGTGGATGCAGTTGATCAGGAAGGCACAATAAGATACGAGAGCAATTACCTTTATGTAGAAAAAGACAGCGATGAACAATCAAACATTTCCACAGCAGTACTGGAATATGCACTTGGTCTTGCAAACAAAGCAGATACAGGAGGAGTGATCAAATCTGTAGTGGAAAGATTCGAGGCTTTGAAGTCTCAGGCAGAGGATATCCTTACAAGGGCTGCTAAAGGTGATAACACTCTGACACAGGAGATGGTTGACCAGACATGGAAAGACTTGATAAGCGTGATGCAATATCTCTCCTTCAAACAAGGGGATAAAGAAGACCTTGTAAAAGTCATTGAGTTGGCAGACAGCTTGGATTTAAGCAAGTATCTGGAAGAAGGACAGGATGCATTTAACGAAGCCCTGAGCGTGGCAGAGGCAGTCAACGCAGACGGGGATGCAATGCAGGAAGAAGTAGACAGTGCATGGAAAGCTCTCTTAAAAGCAATGAGTGATTTAAGACTGAAACCAAGCAAAGCCGCACTTGAGGCGCTGATTGCGTCAGCAGAGACAGTAAGCCTTGCAGACGCAAAAGAGGCAGATGCAGCAATGTTCCGCACAGCGCTTGCAGATGCAAAGGCCGTATATGTAAATGAACAAGCGACAGAGGAAGAAGTAAAGACAGCAGTGGATACTCTTGCGGCAGCAATGGACAAAGTAGCATCCGCAGCAGGAGATGAGGAAGACAAGACGGCAGATGAAACTACGTCCAATGTGACAGCAAATGCATCGGGAACAGAGAGTAAAGATACGGCAGCAGAAGATACATCAAAAGTTGAGAGCAAAAAGGCATCATCAGAGAAATCTGCGAAGACCGGAGATACAACAAACGCAGCAGGAGCAATGGCGGCAATGCTTGCAGTTTTGGCAGGGGCAGCAGTAGTTTTCAAAAGAAAGAAAATGTAAATAGGAATTGAAATTGGCGGGGCTGCCTTTGGCAGCTCCGTTATTTTTCGTTGTGCTGTATTTTTAGGAAAGGCTTTTATGCTTTCGGTATCCAAACGAGAAATCATATTGAATTTTTCTGATTTTCAGTATATTCTAAATAGTATAGAAATAGACTGCTGGAAAACTTTCACAGTACAGAGAGGAGTATAAAGATGAACTGTCCTAAATGCGGAAAAGAACTGTTGATAAGAAATGAAAAAGTAGGGGAGACGTCAGAGGGCGAGGCAATTTTCAACGAATTTGCAATCTGCAGAGACTGCAAAAAGAAATGGAACCTGGACAAGCAGAGAGCAAAAAGACAGGCAGCCAAGGCGGAAAAAGAAAAAGCAGCCCAGGAAGAGAAAAAAGCGGAGGCAGAAAAAGACAATATATCAAACGGGCAGGCAGCGGAGAATCGTGAAAAGCAGCCAAGGGATGCACAGAGAAGGGAGCAGGCAAGAAGAAATCAGCCTCAAAAGAGACAGGAACAGCCGTCCGGGGAGGAGTCAGAAAGCCGTTATTCCAACATCCCGCCAAAACAGGTTCGGGAGAAAAGAGAGCAGGAAATGCGCGACAATTATGAACATATGCTTTCGCAGAGGGATGAGGACGATGACGTGGAAGTCTCTACATCAAAACTGCCGTTGTTTATGATAATAATTTCCATTCTGGTCATTTTGATTGCTGTTTTGATCGCAATATTTTTTATCCTGTAAGTATAAAAAGCAGAGTAGTCCTATATAATATGATAAAGGGCCACTCTGCTTTTGTCAGGTAAACGTATTGCCAAATTATGAACAGAAAAGCAAAAGTGTTCACAATCCTTTTATTTTTTTATCACATAATCCTCATATTTTCCGGGTATAGTAATACTCGTAAGGAAAACTTACAACTACTAATTTTATAAATTTTCTTTTTCATAACTTTCCTCAAAAAGAGCCGGTTCGGAAACGGCTCTTTTTTCCATTTCAGAAATATTCCCCCTACCACGTTTAGAATAAAATGGATTGACCGTGAATAAGTTTCATGGTAACATGTGGTTAGTTAATTCTAACTTGTGAGGAAGATATTTTTTTTGATAGATGGTTAGTTTTTTCTAACTAAGATAAGAAAGGAGTATGATCAGGATGAATCCATTTTTTGCCACACCGATAGAAGTTCAGATTGCACACCAGTGTGCGCCTGTACTTGCCAGGCTGAAACCGGCTAATATTTTGATCTTAAAGAGCAGACATACAAAAGAGGTCTTTACGTCTCTGAAAGGAACAGCGGCAGCGTGCCGTGTACTGTATCTTGGAGCGGGAAAAAACCTCTGGCTGATTTATCAGCCGGACTTGATGGTTTCTTTATTTGAAAATGAGGATGTACTCGACTTTATGAAAAGATGCGGATATACAGATTTTCGATTACAGCCATTGCTTGCAAGACTTCAAAAAAGATTTACCTTATACAAGCAAAATAAATTGGAATTTCCTCATGAGATTGGTATCTTTTTGGGATACCCGCTTTGCGATGTCATGGGATTTATTGAAAATGAAGGACAAAATTACCTTTACAGCGGATACTGGAAAGTATACGGGAACGTGGAAGAGGCTGTAGAATTGTTTTCCAGATACGAAAAAGCAAAGGCATTTTTTGTTTCAGAAATCCAAAGGGGAAAGAGACTGTTTGAAATTTCAGATTACACCTTTATCTGAAATTCGGTTTCTCTTAAGAACTACTTAATAAAATTTCGTTTTCTTTTATAGAATCAACATACTTTGGACACATTTGTTGCGTATACTAAGAGTCAGATAGTTGATAAACAAATCACTATCTCCCCCCTCATAAAGTAAGCACCTGGGGGAGAAACCTCCAGGTGTCACTTTACTCTCATTCCTTTAGATAACTATACAAACAACGAGGCCCGCCGGCTTTTTGCCGGTGGGCCTTCGCTGTGTCTGAAATCAATCTTAAACCTTTCTTAATAAATTCTGTGAACGGACCTTAAAAAATATCTGTTATTCTTGTATACTGTAAGGGAGGTGATGAAAATGTATAATATATTAGTATGTGATGATGACAAAGAAATCGTGGAGGCAATTGATATTTATCTGACCCAGGAAGGATATCATGTGCTGAAAGCTTACGACGGAGAAGAGGCAATCAAAAGCCTGAAGGAAAACCAGGTGGATTTGTTGATAATAGATATTATGATGCCAAGGCTGGACGGAATCCGCGCTACATTGAAGATCAGGGAAGAATACAGACTTCCGATCATTATTCTCTCTGCAAAGTCCGAGGATGCGGATAAAATCCTGGGCCTGAATATCGGGGCAGACGACTATCTCACAAAACCATTTAATCCGCTGGAACTTGTGGCCAGGGCAAAGTCTCAGCTTAGAAGATATAATCAGCTTGGAAGTTCTGTGGAGAAAGAGTCGGAGAAAGTCTACGAAGTGGGAGGCTTGAAGATCAATGACGATTTAAAAGAGGTGACAGTGGATGGAGAGCCGGTGAAACTGACGCCGATTGAATACAACATTTTGCTGTTGTTGGTGAAAAATCAAGGAAAAGTTTTCTCTATTGACCAGATTTATGAGAGTATTTGGAACGAAGATGCAATTGGAGCTGACAATACAGTGGCAGTACATATTCGGCATATTCGTGAAAAAATAGAGATCAATCCGAAGGAGCCAAGATATTTAAAAGTTGTCTGGGGAGTCGGATACAAGATAGAAAAACTTTAGAAAGGAAGTTTTGAATGAAGAATAAGTGGTATCATTCCATGGTGTGCAAGGGCATACTGGTGGTTTTAGAGCTTATTTTGGCTGTGCTCATTGTCATCAGTGTGATGTGGATAGGTACGTATGCAGGGGTGAAGTATTTAAACCCAGCAAAAGCTGTGCCGAAACAGTATGAGGAGACAGTAAGCTTTGAAAAAGATATGTTTTATGCCACGTTGAGCGCTGTGACATTTCTGGATAAAGAAGAAAAATTTGAGACTGATGGAAAATATGATGAGAATAAGCTGATCGATATTTTAAATTATAATTCCGGTGACAGTTCATCTTTGCAGCCTGGAGCAGTGACATACCGTCTGGCAGATCTGCTGAAGTGGGCTAAGGAATATACCCAAGGAAATCTTGACAGAAATATTGTGGTGTGTCAGAAAACAGATGGGTCTTATTTTTATTATTATTATGACGAATTTGCAAGACAGATTGAAAGCGGCCAGTTGAATTTTTTAAACCTTGATGAAGAATACGGAATCGACAAGCAATCTGTCCTTTACGATTTAAAAGAGGGATACAGAACCGGATCATATGATCTTTCCTATCCGATCACGGATTCCAATGCCAATGTTTTGTATTCGGACTGCTGGGCACTTACAAACGGTATCCGGGAAATAACGTCCTGCAAGCCAAACGGAGCAGATAATCTTCTCAGTATCGTCAATTCCAATGCAGAGCTGAACGGGAAAATGTCGGATGTATACAGCAGGATTTCTGAAACACTTAACGCGCTGCAGGATGATATTTATTCTTATGAGGCGGCCAAGAGCGGGCTGGACGAAGGGAACACCAATTTTTCTTACCTGCTGCTTGACCATGATGCGAAGAAAGCATACAGCAATCTTCCTGAGTTTACGGACTATGATGCGGGAACTGCAAATGTTGAGAAACTGAAACAGCAAAACGAAGAATATGTTGTGGCGGAACCAAAACTGAAAGAATTTTCAACTACCATGGAGAGCACAAATGCTGCAAAATGGAATCATCTTCTTGGAAATCACTATGACAATTATACTTTTGTTGCAGGCATGGACACAAAGTATCCAATACAGGATACATTTCGCGAAAAAGCGGTGTTATATGAGAAAGTCATGCCGAATTTAAGTCACATTGCTCCGGTGATCTGGGGATGTCTGGTCTTGTTCATTATTATTTTTATCTGGCTTACAGCAACAGCGGGCCATGTGAACGGCTATGATGGGATTAAACTTAGTTGGTTTGACAAATGGAAAACGGAGATTGCAGTGGCTATCATTGTTGTGATGTGGTTTTTCGCCATATGGTTTGTGGGAATTGGATTCAACGGCTACTTTGCCATGTACAATCAGACGGAAATCGTGTATGAGAACGGAATATATTACACTGGCATGATCGAACAGGTGCCGGTGAGCAGTATTGTCTATATGGGATTCGGAGCATTTGCCACATGTCTTGTGGGAACGATAGGCTACTTGTCCATTGTGAGAAGACTGAAGTCTAAAACATTTTGGAAGAACAGTCTGCTTTATATTTTAAAAAATGCAATAAAAGAGTTTTGGGATAACAGAAAATGTACATTTCGGACAGTGGTAGGAATGCTTGGGTTCATTTTTCTGCACTATCTGGCAATATCCGGGTCCAACGCTATCGCGTTCCTGTGCCTGATTGCAGATGCGGCTGCTTTTGTATATATGGTGCGCACAGCAATTGCAAGGCAGCGACTGAAGGATGGTATTTTTTCTATTGCGGACGGCAATCTGGAGTACCAGGTTCCAACGCAGGGACTTCACAAAGACCATCTTGCGATGGCAGAGAAACTTAACCATATCGGAGAGGGATTGAATACTGCTGTTGAGGCCAGTATCAAAAATGAAAGATTGAAAACAGATTTGATCACAAATGTGTCTCACGATATCAAGACACCATTGACGTCCATTATCAATTATGTGGATCTTTTAAAGAGGGAGCATTTTGAGAATCCAAAGATACAAAATTATCTGGACATTCTGGAGAAAAAATCACAGCGCCTGAAAACATTGACTGAAGATGTGGTGGAGGCATCCAAGATAAGTTCAGGCAACATCAAGCTGGAATTCATGAATATCAATCTGGTGGAGATGGTTTTGCAGACAAACGGCGAGTTCAGTGAAAAGTTTGAAAACCGAAACTTAAAAGTAATTTTAAATCTTCCTGAGGAGCCGGTGTACATTTATGCGGACGGAAGGAGAATGTGGAGAGTTTTGGAGAATCTGTTCAACAATGCCGCAAAATACGCAATGGAAGGGACCAGAATCTATGCGGATATCAAAGCGGACAATCTGAAGGTGGAATTCTCATTGAAGAATATTTCTGAACAGCCGCTCAACATCTCTGCGGATGAGCTGACAGAAAGATTTATAAGAGGGGATGTATCCAGAAGTACAGAAGGCAGCGGACTTGGACTTTCTATTGCCAAGAGCCTTGTGGAGAGACAAAGAGGAAAACTGGATTTGTATCTGGACGGAGATCTGTTTAAGGCAACAGTTACGTTTGACCGGGTATATTCCAAATAAATTCATAGAAAGGTGTGCCAATATCGAGAGATTGCAGCACACCTTTGTTGTGTTTACTTTTATATGGGTTTTTATTATAATGAAAAAACAGAAAAAGGAGCGAAGAGAGATGAAAATGGAAATACCGGAAAAAGTGGGGAGAATCATAAGCACGCTGAAGAACCATGGATACGAAGCGTATGCAGTGGGAGGCTGTGTACGGGATACCATACTTGGAAGAACGCCCGAAGACTGGGATATCACAACATCCGCAACTCCGGATGAGACAAAAGCATTGTTCGATAAAACAGTGGACACGGGCATTGAGCACGGTACAATCACAGTGCTGATCGACAGGGAAGGATTTGAGGTGACAACATACCGGATTGACGGAGAGTATGAAGACAGCCGCCATCCAAAGGAAGTATTGTTCACGAGAAGTCTTGAGGAGGATTTAAAGAGGAGAGATTTTACGATCAATGCAATGGCTTACAACGAGGAAGAAGGCCTTGTCGATATTTTCGGTGGTGTGGAGGATTTAAAAAATAAGCTTATCCGCTGTGTGGGAGAGCCAAAAGAGAGGTTTTCGGAGGATGCGCTTCGGATTTTGAGAGCAGTCCGTTTTTCGGCCCAGCTTGGATTTGCCATCGAGGAAAATACAAGGGCAGCCATTCAGGTTTTCGCAAAAACATTGCAAAATATCAGTGCGGAGAGGATTCAGACAGAGCTTGTAAAACTGCTAGTATCCTCGCACCCGGAGAAAGTGAAAGAGCTCTATAAGCTTGGAATCACAAAAATAATTTTATGGGAGTTTGACCGCATGATGCAGACCTCTCAGGAGACACCATATCATGACGCCAATGTAGGAGAGCACACACTGAGGGTACTTAGAAATGTACGTGCAGATAAGTATCTTAGACTGACAGCGCTTTTGCATGATGTTGGAAAACCGGATGCAAAGACTGTGGACGAGAAGGGTATTGCCCATTTCAAAGGGCACGGGGAAATGGGGGAGGTCATGGCCAAAAAGATTTTAAAGAGGCTGAAATTTGACAATGACACACTGCGCAAGGTATGTTTGCTCGTCAGATATCACGATTATCTCTACCAGGATGAGATCACCGCCAAGAAAGTGCGTCGGGCTATGAATCTCATAGGAAAAGAGATGTTCCCTTATTATCTGGAAATCCGCAAGGCAGACATCAAAGGGCAGAGCAGTTACCGAAGAAAAGAAAAAGAGGAGAATATCAAAGCTGTGGAAATGTATTACCGCCGTTCTCTGGAAAATCAGGAATGTGTCTCTATCAAAGAGCTGGCCGTGAGGGGGAAGGATCTGATCTCGGTCGGGATCAGCCCAGGGCCTCGCCTTGGAAAGATTTTAGAGCGGCTTTTGGATGAGGTGATAGACGAGCCGGAACGAAACAAAAAGGATATCCTTCTTCAAAAGGCAAGAGAATACATCAAACTGGAAAATCAGTAAAAGAGGATGCCCAAACAAGACATACTTGGGGGCTGTAGGTCATACATTAGAGAGAATATGTTATGAACTACAGGGGGCAAGTATGAGAGAGTTGGAACAGGATGTTTTAGAGCGTTATCCTATAGATGTAGGCAGCACCCGGAAAGTGAGGGGTGCTGTTTTGTGTGAAGCCAGGGAAGGGATTTTCCTGGTCAGAGAATGGATGCTGTCCGAGAGAAGACTGCAGTCGATGAACGCGCTGCAGGAGCAGATAAGCGGGGAGATCGAGACGGATGCGATATTGAAAAATAGAGAAGGCGGACTTTTGACGGAAATGGATGACGGCACGCGTTATATTGTGAAACACTGGTTTGCTGCCAGGGAATGTGACATCCGAAGAGAATATGAACTTTTGGAGGCGTGCAGATTTTTGGCAAAGCTGCACCAGGTTATGCGCCTTTCACAGGAGTCCCCGTTTTTGGAAGAAAATCTTCTCGATGAATATAAACGGCACAACAGGGAGCTAAAGAAAGTGCGTTCCTTTATCAGAGGCCGGGTGCAGAAGGGCACATTTGAAACAGCGTTCCTTGGATGTTTTGAGGAGATGTATGCGTTGGCGGAAAAAACACTGGAAAGGCTTGCGCAGTCTGAATATGAGGAACTTAGAACGGAGAGTATCCAAAATAGGTGGGCTGCACATGGGGATTATAATTACCACAATCTTCTAATAGCCGAGGGTCAAATTAAAGTGACAAATTTTGAGAGATTTCACATCGGAGTGCAGGCTGCGGATTTCTATTATTTTCTGAGAAAGACCATGGAAAAGACAAGGTGGGATAAGCGTCTTGGAGACAGGATGATACAGGCGTACCAGTCCGTGCGGCCTCTCACAAAAAAGGAGATGGAGTATCTTGCCATACGTCTGTCTTATCCTGAAAAATTCTGGAAGATCGCGGACACATATTACAGCTCCAACAAGGCATGGATCCCGGTAAAAAGTCTGGAAAAACTGGAGACGGAAATCTGCCAGACAAAAGAGAAATCCTCATTTTTAAGGCAGATATTTTCTTTTCATTTGTGATAGGGTGATGTATAATGTAACAAAAGAAATGAGGAGGTAAAAAACAATGGGTTTTTTAGAAAATTATCAGGAATGGCTGGATAATCCTTACTTTGATAAAGATACCAAAGCAGAATTGCAGGCAATTGAATCGGACAAAAAAGAAATCGAAGAAAGATTTTATAAAGATTTGGAGTTTGGCACTGCAGGTCTTCGCGGAATTATTGGAGCAGGCACAAACCGGATGAATATTTATACTGTGAGGAAAGCTACACAGGGACTTGCAAATTATATCGTAAAAAGCGGAAACGATAAGAAACGTGTGGCAATTGCATATGATTCCCGCAGGATGTCTCCGGAGTTTGCAAATGAAGCGGCTTTGTGTCTTGCAGCAAACGGAATCAAAGCGTTTATTTTTGAGACACTGCGCCCAACACCGGAGCTTTCTTTTGCAGTGCGCAATCTTTCCTGCATTGCCGGAATCAATATTACGGCAAGCCACAATCCTCCTGAGTACAACGGATATAAAGTTTACTGGGAGGACGGTGCGCAGATCACCCCTCCTCATGACAAAGGGATCATGGATGAGGTAAAGGCGATCACTGATTACAGCGTGTGCAAAACCATGTCTGAGGAAGAGGCAAAAGCACAGGGACTGTATGAAGTCATCGGGAAGGAAGTGGATGATGCCTATATCGCGGAGCTGAAAAAACAGGTGATCCATCAGGATGCTATTGACGCTGTGGGAAAAGAGCTCAAGATTGTGTACTCTCCTTTGCACGGAACAGGAAATATTCCTGCAAGACGTGTGCTAAAAGAGATTGGATTTGAGAATGTGTATGTTGTAAAAGAGCAGGAGATGCCGGATGGGGAGTTCCCGACAGTAAGTTATCCGAATCCGGAGTCCGAGGAAGCGTTTGAGCTTGGCTTAAAGCTTGCAAAAGAAGTGGACGCGGATTTGATCCTTGCCACAGACCCGGATGCAGACCGTCTGGGTGTATATGTGAAAGATGCAAAATCAGGGGAGTACAAAGTGCTTACTGGAAATATGTCAGGCTGCCTGCTTGCTGATTACGAAATCGGCGAAAGACAGAAGATGTCAGGCCTGCCAGAAGATGGCTACCTTATCAAGACGATCGTCACCTCCAATATGGCGGACGCGATCGCAAAACACTATGGCGTGGGTCTCATTGAAGTGCTCACAGGCTTTAAGTATATCGGACAGCAGATTCTTAAATTTGAGACAACAAAGAAAGGCAATTATTTGTTTGGATTTGAGGAAAGCTATGGCTGTCTTATCGGCACCCATGCCAGAGATAAAGATGCGATTGTTGCCACAATGGCTCTGTGTGAGGCAGCTGCTTACTATAAGACACAGGGAAAAACGCTTTGGGATGCCATGATCGACATGTATGAGAAATACGGTTATTACAAAGACGATATTCAGTCCATCACGCTCAAAGGGATTGAGGGACTTGCAAAGATTCAGGAAATCCTGGCTACACTGCGCAAAAATCCTCCGGTATCCTTTGCAGGATACGAAGTGCTTAAGGTAAGAGACTACCAGGAGGACACTGTCAAGGATTTGAAGACAGGAGAACAGGGAAATACTGGACTTCCAACATCCAATGTCCTCTATTACGAGATGTCAGATGATGCATGGCTGTGCGTAAGACCATCCGGAACTGAGCCAAAAGTCAAGTTTTATTATGGTGTAAAAGGCACTTCGCTGGAAGATGCAGACGAGAAATCCGCAGCTCTTGGAAAAGAAGTCCTCGCTATGATTGAAAAAATGTTATAAAACGCCCAAAAACAAGGGATTTTCAGCATGTTTTCGGGGGAATTTCCTTGACAAAGCATAGGGAAACGGTTATAACTTATTGTAGACGGCGAAACCCCTGAAACAAAAGGCAGAAATGCCTGTACTGTGCGGGGAAATAGGTAGACAAAATGTCTGCGGCATTCAAGAGGAGGATTTGATTCATGAATAAAACAGAATTAATTGCAGCAGTTGCAGAGCAGGCCGAAATATCTAAAAAGGATTCTGAAAAGGCTTTAAAAGCATTTGTTGATGTTGTGACAGCTGAATTGAAAAAAGGTGAAAAAGTACAGTTAGTTGGATTTGGAACATTTGAAGTGAGCGAAAGAGCAGCAAGAGAGGGAAGAAATCCACAGACAGGAAAAGCGATGAAGATTGAAGCTTGCAAAGCTCCGAAATTCAAAGCTGGAAAAGCATTAAAGGATGCTGTAAACTAAGAAAATCATATCCGTGGAGATGCAGTATAAGCGTCTCCACTTTTTATATTCGTGGAAACAGAAAGGAAAGAACATGAGGTTAGACAAATTTTTGAAGGTTTCAAGGCTGATCAAGAGAAGGACTGTGGCAAATGAAGCCTGTGATGCCGGCCGTGTTCTTGTGAACGGAAAGCAGGCAAAGGCATCTGTAAAGGTAAAACCGGGAGATGTGATCGAGATCCAGTTTGGAACAAAGACAGTAAAGGCTGAGGTATTGGATATTCAGGATACGACAAAAAAAGACCAGGCAAAAGAGCTGTTCCGCTACCTGTAGGAGAAGAGTCATAAAATAATACAACCTTTCATACAATTGGAAAAGAAGATGCCAAAATGGAAAGGTGTGTAGAAAAGATGGAAGAAAGAGTAGTTCCTAAAAATCATAAACTTGTGGTGAACAATAGAAAGACAAGTCTTGTGACAGGGGTGCTGGACGTGCTTTCTTTTGACCTGAATGAAGTCCTGCTTGAGACAGAGCAGGGGATGCTCATGGTAAAGGGAAACGGGCTGCACGTAAACAGATTGAGCCTGGAAAAGGGAGAGGTAGATTTATCGGGTACGATTGACAGTGTGGCTTATTCGGAAATCCACTCAGCAAAAAAGCAAGGTGAGAATCTTCTCACAAAACTGTTTCGGTGATGCCAATGCTGGGGATCAGTGTGGAGGCGTGGATTTTTCTCCAGGCATGCAAAGCGGGGGCTATCGTGTATGTGATATACACAGCGCTCAGAGTTTTTCGAAGAATAAAAAAACATTCCAGGGCAGCAGTTGCTGCGGAGGACGTACTTTTCTGGATCTTTACAGCGGTGTATCTTTTTGTCGAAATGTACCATACAAGCAGTGGTAGTATACGTTGGTTCTTTGTACTAGGAGTTGTAGGCAGTATGATTTTGAGTGCATTTCTGGTTGGGAAAATAGAAAAAACAGGTCAGAAATTGTACCGTGATTTCCGAAAAAAGCATAGGAAAGTGGTTGATAAATCGGATTAAAACAGCTAATATAAAAAGACAGGAGACAAAAACAACCGCATCATGAAAAACGATAAGCAGGTGATGGAGAAAATGAATAAAATCAACAAGAAAAAAAGAGTGCATGAGAGACGGAGAGACATCAGACGGCATAAGGCGAGCATCCTGCTTGTCGGAGGAGCGATGTTCCTACTCGTTGTAGTCGTTGGAGTAAACGGCATGAAACTTTCCAGAAAAAATGCCGAGTACAAAGTGCAGGAGACAAAAATCCAAAAGGAGTTAGAACAGGAAAAAGAACGTGCACAGGAGATTGAAGAGATAAAAGAGCACGTTGGAACGGATGAATATGTCAAAGAGATTGCAAAAGAAAAATTAGGACTGGCAGGAAAAGATGAGATTATTTTTGAGCCAGAGAAATAGAGTTTACGAAAGATAGCTTTAGGTATGACCTAAAGCTATTTTTTCGATTACATTGTAAAACAACGAACATTTATTATAGAAAAGGAATGGGTATAATGGCAGAAGTGAAAGAAGGGTATACCGTAATATACAATCCGTATGTCGTGAGGATGGACAAATTCGCAAAATCATTGGAGCATCTTACGGATAGGTTTTTAAGTCTGGAGGCGACAGACAAAAGTTTTGGACAGGGTGAGATGGAAGAGATATACTCGGCGGTGAAGGAAAATGTGTGCAGCCAATGTGAGTACAAGGAAACGTGCAGTGAAAACAAAGATGTGTACATGCATCAGATGGTGTATGAGATCATGTCTGCTGTGGAGGAGTACGGCGTTGAGCTGAATATGGAGACTAAGCGCAGACTGCAAAAGCACTGTGTTCAGGCGCCGAGATTTTTGCGAGAAACATTAGAGCGTTTTCAGGATGCAAAGCAGGTGCTTGTTTGGAATCACCGGATTGCGGAGGAACGGGAAGGGTGTGCAAGACAGCTTGATACATTCGCCAAGATGGTAATGGATGCTGCCAGAGAACTGGAGGCAAGCATTTTTGAGGATGAGCATCTGGAAAAGAAGATCAAGAACCAGTTTCGCAAAATCGGACTTCGTATTTTGAGTACGGTGTTTTTTGTGACAGAAGACGGAAGATATGAAATTCATCTGACCTTAAAGTCCGCCAAAAATCTTTGTATCACGACAAAAGAAATGCTGCGTGTTCTCTCAAAATGCGTTGGCAGGAATATGGTGGCCGGTAATGCACAGCGTCCTGTCGTAGGATATGATTATGCCACTGTCATCTGCGTGGAAGGACCATGCTATTACACACTGCAGGGCGTGGCCAAAATTGGAAAGGGATGTGAAAAGGTATCCGGAGACAGTTTTTTGATGATGAAACTGCCCGGAGGAAAAGAAGGAGCAGTACTCTCAGACGGTATGGGCAGCGGGGAAAAAGCCAGCAAGGAGAGTGCCATGGTGGTGGAGATGCTGGAAGAACTTCTGGATGCCGGATTTCCCAAGGAGACAGCTGTGGAGATGATGAATACAGCGCTTGTGATGGGAAGGGAGGATATTTGTTTTTCCACTCTGGATATGTCGGTGTTTGACCTGTATAACGGAACCTATGAATCCATGAAAGTAGGAGCATCCACTACATATATAAAACGCGGGGAAAAGGTGGAAAAGATCGTGTCGGAAAGTCTTCCGCTTGGAGTGGTCAGAAAACTGGAGCCTGCATGCACTGTAAGACAGCTGGAGCACGGAGATTTTGTGATCATGATAACGGATGGGGTACTGGATGCGTTCCCATATCAGGAACAGGATGTGCTGATGGATATGATCGTCAAAGGATGCGCATTTTTAAATCCCAAAGAAATTGCAAAATATATTCTTGAGCAGGTGCTGGAGTTCACAGGCGAGGCTCCGCTGGATGATATGACGGTTCTTGTTGTAGGAATATGGAAAATCTGATATATTTGAGTTTAATCATAAACATAAAACAAAGGATAATGTTCGTTATGAAAGAAAAAGTGAGGGCATATGTGCAAGAGTATCATATGCTGGAAAAAGGGGACAAAGTAGTTGTAGGCGTATCGGGAGGTGCAGATTCCATATGCCTTCTTTTCATGCTCATGGAATTAAAGGAAGAGTATGCTCTTGAGATCACAGTAGTGCATGTGAATCATTGTCTGCGGGGGACGGAGGCGCTTGAGGATGAAAGATATGTGGAGGAAGTGTGCAGAAAAAATGGAATTTGCTGCATGATTTATCGCAAGGATATCGAATGCATTGCAAAAAAAAGGAAACAATCTACAGAGGAGGCAGGGCGGGAAGTGCGCAGAGAATGTTTCATGGATGCAGCCGGGAAAGTAGGAGGAGCAAAGATCGCACTTGCCCACCACATGGAAGACAATGCAGAAACGATGATTTTGCATCTGGCGAGAGGGACAGGCCTTAGAGGGCTTGGAGGAATGTACCCTGTAAGGGAAATTTGGATCAGGCCGCTTCTTTGCGTGTCGAGAAAGGAAATAGAAAGGTATCTTAAAGAGCAGGGTATTTTGTACTGTACAGATGTTACCAATTTTGAAGACATTTATACGAGAAATCGTGTGAGGCACAACGTCCTTCCGTTTCTTGCCTCTGAGGTAAATACTCAGGCGGTTCTTCATATGAACCAGACAATGGAGCAGATAAGGCTCGTATCCGACTACATGGAGGACCAAACAGTCTCGGTGTACAAAGAACATGTGGATGAGGATCAAGGAAGGATTTTGCTTTTGTCCTCTCTGTGGGGAAATGTGCCCAAAATACTGCGGACCATGGTCATTCACAGAGCACTTGCAAGGTGTGCAAAAAAAGAAAAGGATATTGGCCAGGTACATGTTTCTGGTGTGGAGAATCTTTTTTTCCTGCAGACAGGGCGTAAGATTTCGCTGCCTTACGGGATGCAGGCAAGAAGAATATATGAGGGTGTGGTTGTTGAGAGATATACGCAAGATCTGGAAGAAATGGCGGAAAAAGGCCCATACAGGGCAGCTTTTCGAATTTTTGAAAGAAAAGAGGACATGGAGCCGCCGCAAAAAAAGTACACGAAATGGTTTGACTATGATATAATAAAAGGTAATGTGGAGATACGCACCCGCAGGCCCGGAGACTATCTTATCATTGATAAAAAAGGCAGAAGACAGAAACTGAAATCTTACTTTATCAATGAGAAGATTCCAAGTCAGGAGAGAGGGAAGATCCTTCTGGCAGCAAACGGAAACTGCATTCTCTGGGTTGTGGGATATCGTACGAGCAGCACATACCAAATTGGCAGACATACGAAGACAGTTTTGGAAATACAAATAGATGGAGGAGAAGAAGATGGCAGAGACAGTCAAAGTATTGATACCGGAAGAAGAGGTAAATGAGAGAATTGAGACACTTGGCAAAAAGATCAGTGAGGATTATGCGGGAAAACAGGTGCATCTGATCTGTGTTTTAAAGGGCGGCGTATTTTTTATGTGTGAATTGGCAAAGAGGATCTCAGTGCCGGTATCCATGGATTTTATGAGCGTGAGCAGCTACGGAGACGGCACTTCGTCAAGCGGTGTGGTAAAGATTGCAAAGGATCTGGATGAAACGCTTGAGGGAAAAGACGTACTTGTCGTGGAGGATATCATTGATTCGGGGCGCACATTGTTCTATCTCTTGGAAATCCTGAAAAAGAGAGGGCCGAAAAGCATGAGGCTTTGTACTCTGCTGGATAAGCCGGAGCGCCGTGTAAGGGACGTGAAAGTAGACTATGTTGGGTTTAATATTCCGGATGAATTTGTCGTGGGATATGGCCTGGATTATGCGCAGAAATACAGAAACCTTCCGTATATCGGTGTGGTAGAAGGCGCGGAATAAAGGAGGAAATGGAAAATTGAATAAAAAAAGAAACAGCAGGGTAGGCGGCGTGACCTTTTTCCTCTTGCTGCTGATGATCGTAGGAGTATTTTGGATGACAAACCAGGCTCAAAACAGGGAGCGGCAAATCTCCTACAAGGAATTCAAACAGCAGGTGGAGGACGGCAATGTCTCTGCCGCAATAGTAAGGCAAAATAAAGCAATTCCTACGGGAACTGTAGAGATACAGCTCAAAGATACAAGTGAGATAAAAATTGTGACTGTATCAGATGTAAAACAGGTGGAAGAAGTTCTCAACGAAAAGGATATTGTATACGAAGTAATGCCGGTTCCGCAGGACAGTTGGCTGACAACCACGTTGCTGCCAATGCTTTTGACTGTGGCACTTGTATTCATCCTGTTTATGTTCATGAACAGGCAGGGGGCCGGAACAAATGCAAAGGCTATGAGCTTTGGGAAAAGCCGTGCAAAGATGAGCACGGATATGGACAAAAAGGTGACATTTTCACAGGTTGCAGGGTTGATTGAGGAAAAGGAGGAGCTTGAGGAAGTCGTCGATTTTTTAAAATCCCCGAAAAAATACATTCAGGTGGGTGCAAGAATTCCAAAAGGTGTGCTGCTTGTAGGGCCTCCGGGAACAGGAAAGACACTTTTGGCAAAAGCTGTTGCAGGGGAGGCGGGCGTTCCGTTTTTCTCCATTTCAGGTTCGGATTTCGTGGAAATGTTTGTCGGCGTTGGTGCGTCCAGGGTGCGTGATCTGTTTGAAGATGCAAAAAAACATGCTCCGTGTATCATCTTTATCGATGAGATCGATGCAGTGGCCAGAAGGCGCGGCACTGGAATGGGCGGCGGCCATGACGAGAGGGAGCAGACTTTGAACCAGCTCCTCGTGGAAATGGACGGCTTTGGCGTAAACGAAGGAATCATTGTGATGGCGGCCACAAACCGTGTGGATATTCTTGACCCGGCGATTTTAAGGCCTGGAAGATTTGACAGGAAAGTGGCTGTGGGAAGGCCTGATGTCAGAGGAAGACAAGAAATTTTAAATGTTCACGCAAAAGGGAAACCTTTGGGGGATGATGTGGATTTAAAACAGGTTGCGCAGACAACAGCGGGATTTACAGGAGCAGACCTTGAGAATCTTCTCAACGAGGCTGCCATTCTGGCGGCAAAATCCGGAAATGTCTATATCAGACAGGAGGATATCAGGCATGCTTTTGTAAAAGTCGGGATCGGCGCAGAGAAGAAGAGCCGTGTAATTTCGGACAAAGAGAAAAAGATCACCGCGTTCCACGAAGCAGGGCATGCAATTTTATTCCATGTACTGCCGGACGTAGGTCCGGTGTACAGTGTCTCCATCATTCCGACAGGAGTTGGGGCTGCGGGCTATACCATGCCGTTGCCTGAAAGAGATGACATTTTCAATACAAGAGGAAAGATGCTTCAGGATATCACAGTAGCCCTTGGGGGACGCGTAGCTGAGGAAGAAGTATTTGACGATATTACAACAGGAGCATCCCAGGATATTAAAGACGCAACTGCAAAGGCAAGGGCAATGGTGACAAAATTTGGTATGTCTGAAAAACTTGGACTTATCAACTATGACAACGACAGCGATGAAGTATTTATCGGAAGAGATTTGGCCCACACATCCAGAGCATATGGCGAAAATGTGGCAGGTCAGATCGACGAAGAAGTGAAACGCATTATTGATGGATGCTACGCAAAAGCAAAAGCGATCATCAAAGAGAATGAAGGTGTGCTCTACAAGTGTGCGGACCTTTTATTGAAAAAAGAAAAGATCACAAGGGAAGAATTTGAGGCCTTGTTTGAGCAAACAGAACAAGTGGAAGCATAAGAAGGATGATAATATGAACTTACAGGCATTATTCAGTGACGGAACAGAAAACTATATTTTTCCCAATGAGCCGGAAGTCGGGGATGTGGTTACACTCCGCTTTCGGACGGCTAAAGATGATGCAGATGAAGTGCGGTTGCTGACGGGTTTTGGAAATATCCAGATGAAAAAGGAAAAGAACACAAAAGGGGATACGTTTGACTTTTACAGAACTTCGGTCAGGATCGGAGTGGGCGGATTGAGCTATTACTTTCAGGTGAAAAAAGGAGATGATGTCTGCTATTTTCACCGTGGCGGAGTGACACAGGAGAGAGTCGGGACTTATGAGTTCAATGTAGTGCCGGGATTCCGCACGCCGGACTGGGCAAAAGGGGCGGTCATGTATCAGATTTATGTGGACCGTTTCTTCAACGGCGACAAAACCAATGATGTGGAGACAAATGAATACATTTATATCAATCAAAAATGTGTCAGAGTGACGGATTGGAATAAATATCCAGAGGTTATGGATGTCAGAGAATTTTATGGTGGGGATCTGGAGGGCGTGATCCAAAAACTGGATTACCTGGAGGATCTGGGAATAGAAGTCATCTATTTTAATCCTCTGTTTGTCTCCCCATCCAACCACAAATACGACACGCAGGATTATGATTATATTGATCCGCATATTGGAAAGATCGTGGTAGATCATGATGGAGTGCTTCCTGAAAATGCGATGAGCAACAGAAATGCGGAAAAGTATCGGGTCCGCACCACAGACAAGAGAAACCTGGAGGCAAGCAACCGGCTCTTTATCCGCTTGGTGGAGGAAGCGCATAAAAGAAATATAAGGGTGATCATTGACGGGGTCTTCAATCACTGTGGTTCCTTTAACAAGTGGATGGATGCTGAGCGCATCTATGAACAAGCGGACGGATATGCGCCGGGAGCTTACCTGGACAGAAAAAGCCCTTATCGCGATTACTTTCATTTTTACAATCAGGAGGGCGAGTGCTGGCCGCAAAATGACAATTACGAAGGATGGTGGGGACATCATACACTGCCAAAACTCAACTATGAAGGATCCAGGGAGCTTGAAGAGTATATTTTAAATATCGGGCGTAAATGGGTCAGCCCTCCGTACAATGCGGATGGATGGCGTCTAGACGTGGCCGCTGATTTAGGCCAGGGCAATGAATACAATCACAAATTCTGGAAGAAGTTCAGAAAAGCAGTAAAAGAGGCAAACCCTGAGGCTCTTATTTTGGCGGAGCATTACGGAGACCCAAGCGACTGGCTGCAGGGTGATGAGTGGGATACAGTCATGAACTACGATGCCTTTATGGAGCCTGTCACATGGTTTCTGACAGGAATGGAGAAACACAGTGATGAGTACAGAGGAGATTTGTACGGAAATGCGGACTATTTCATAGGAGCTATGAGACATCATATGGCAAACATGATGTGTCCGTCTCTTCAGACAGCTATGAATGAGCTGTCTAATCACGACCATTCCCGTTTTCTGACAAGGACCAACAGAGAGCCTGGCAGAATTACATACAAAAACTCAGAGGATGCAGAAAAAGGCGTGATGGAATGTGTGATGAGGGAAGCTGTGGTCATACAGATGACATGGCCGGGCGCACCTACTGTATATTACGGGGATGAGGCCGGGCTTTGCGGATACACAGACCCGGATGACAGAAGAACTTATCCCTGGGGACGCGAGAATCAGGAACTGCTTAAGTTCCACAAAGATATCATCCGTATTCACAAAGAACATCCGGTTTTAAAAACAGGTTCTGTAAAAATGCTGACGTGGGGAGAGCATCTGCTTTCCTACGGACGATTTATGGAAGATGAAAAAATAATTGTTGTCATAAATAATTCAAAAGAGCGCCGGGAAGTGGTCGTTCCGGTTTGGATGGCAGAGACGGCGATGTCGGGAAGAATGAAAAGACTTTTGTATTCCTATGAAAAAGGTTATACTACAGAATATGAGGAATATATTATTGAGAATGGAGAAATAGTAGTAATAATGGGTCCCCATTCAGCGTTGATTTTGGAGGAAAAAGAGCAGGCCGGGAATTTTTAGTTGTCTTCAATATCAAACGATGTTATAATGGCGGCGGTACATATGGATTGATTGAAGAAAGGAACAAAAGAGAAATATGGCCGAAAGAGAGAATGGAAGAAGAAATGCCGGAAGGCGCCAGGAGGAGAATTTCAGGAGAAATCAACTCGAAGCAGGGCAGCTTGAAAAGAGACAGGAACAGAAAAGAAACAGAAACGAAAATAGAAAAACTTCCAGACAGAAATCTCGGGACGCAGATATAATTGCTGAAAGAAAAGCGCAGAAAGAAAAAAAGCGTCAGGAAGAACAATTAAAAAGGATGGAAGAAAGACGGAAAAAGCACCAGAAACGTATGGAGAACCGGGCTAACAGGCCAAGTAAGAATACAGGACTCATCCTGTTTGTACTTCAGCTGATGGCATCAGGGCTTTTTATGTCGCTTTTAGTCTGGTTAAATATTGTGCCGACACTGCAGCTTTTGGCTGTAGGAGGTATACTGGTATTGCTTGCGCTGCTTACTTTGTTCAGTCAGCTCAAAGCAAGCAAAAAAGGACTGGCAGGAAAGATATTCAGCGTTATTGTAAGTATTATTCTTTTGGTTGGTTCTTTCTGGGTATATAAAACATACGATATTGTCGGAAAGATCACAAATGCAAATTATAAATTGGACCGTATGGTTGTGGCTGTGCTCAAGGATGACAGTGCAAATGATCTGAAGGATGCCAAGGACTATACTTTTGGTGTTCAGTATCAGATGGATGGTATGAAAGTGCAGAAGGCTGTGGATAAGATCAACAAAGAGATTGGCAAAGAGGTGGCGACACAGACTTATGATAATATCAGTGAGCAGGCAAAAGCGCTGCATGATGGAAAAGTAAAAGCCATTATCTACAATGAAGGTTACACAGAATTACTTGAGGAATCATTTTCAGCTTACAAAGACAGTATAAAAGTCATCTATGAGTATGAAATTAAGACAGAGATGGAAAATCTGTCGCTGGATGTATCGGTTGAAAAGGAGCCTTTTACTGTCTATATCAGTGGAATTGACACGTACGGAGATGTGAGCGAGACGAGCAGAAGTGACGTCAACATTATCGCCACGGTAAATCCGCAGTCACATCAGATACTTCTTGTGACCACGCCAAGAGACTACTATATCCCGATACCGGGCATCTCAAGAGGACAGGAGGATAAGCTGACGCATGCCGGCCTGTACGGAGTGGACCGTTCCATGGCGACCTTGTCTGAACTGTACGGAGTGGATATTCCGTTTTATGCAAGGATAAATTTTACTTCTATGATTGAGATCATCGACACCCTCGGAGGAGTGGATGTGGTGTCTGAGTATGAGTTTGAGACCGGAACAGATGCAGGTGCGGTTGTTTCCGTAAAGAAGGGTATGAATCATTTCAACGGTAAAGAAGCGCTTGCATTCTGCAGAGAAAGACATAATCTTGCAGACGGAGACAATCAGAGAGGAAAAAATCAACAAGCCGTATTGACCGGAATGATCAAAAAATTGGTCACCCCGAATATGCTTGTAAAAGCCGGAAGCATTATGGATAGTGTGGCAAAGAGTGTGGATACGAATATGTCTACAGACCAGCTTACAAGACTGATCAGAAATCAGCTGAAAACAAATGCGAAGTGGTATATTACATCCGTTGCAGCTGAAGGAACACAGTACAGAACTTCAGATTGTTATTCCATGCCAGGCGAATCAGTTTATGTCTGCCTGCCTGATGAGAACAGTGTGGACAGTATCAAAGAGATGATCAACAAAGTCGAAAAAGGCCAAGTATTGGAAGAATATACAACCACATCAGAATAAAAAGCTTATGCGGAACTCAGAGAGTATCAGAGCTGTCTGTTTTCCGCATTTTTACTTAAAAAGGGCATAGAGAAACTTGGGTAATTATAAAATGTGCTTGATTTTTTAGGGCATGTACTGTATAATAACAACTTGTCAGGACATTGAAAATGTCAAGATATGGATGGATTCCCGAGTGGCCAAAGGGGGCAGACTGTAAATCTGTTAGCAACGCTTTCGGTGGTTCGAATCCACCTCCATCCATTTCCGCTATGCGGAAAGGCTTTGCCGGCGTGGCGGAACTGGCAGACGCACAGGACTTAAAATCCTGCGGGACTTATCCTCCCGTACCGGTTCGATTCCGGTCGCCGGCATTGATTGGGTCAGGGTGTTTCAAATCTTAAAAATGATGGCTTGAGACGCTTTTTATTTTTTCAAAAAAGTGTTGACAAATGAGAGTCTTGCGTGTAAAATAGTAAGAGTCTTGTGCAGCGGATGAGACCGGACAAAGACTTTGATTTTCGCCCAGATAGCTCAGTTGGTAGAGCAGAGGACTGAAAATCCTCGTGTCGCTGGTTCGATTCCGGCTTTGGGCATTGTGCGGGTGTAGTTCAATGGTAGAACACTAGCCTTCCAAGCTAGATACGTGGGTTCGATTCCCATCACCCGCTTGAAATTAAAAAAGAGTTTTGCGAAGTAATGTTTATTATGGAGCAAAACTCTTTTTGTATTTGTCAAAGTTTAGAGTGCTTTCTTCCTTAAAATATTTTATACTGATAACTATAAAGGTGGGGATAACATATGGCATCAATATTATTGTTGGAAGACGAGGAAAGTGTAAACAGAGGGATAGAGTTTATACTGGAAAAAGAGGGATACACGGTCTACAGTGCAGGGACCATAAAAGAAGCCAGGAAATTTGTCCGCGAAAAAGAGATAGATCTGATGATCTGCGATATCAATTTGCCGGATGGAAACAGTCTTGATTTCATAAAGCAGGTAAGGGAGAAAAGCAGTGTACATATAATCTGTCTTACTGCTCTGGATGGAGAGTTTGACCAGATTGCAGGGTACGAGGCAGGGGCGGACGACTATATCACAAAACCATTCAGTCTTTCCGTGTTTGTCCTGAAGGTAAATGCATACTTTAACCGCAATAAACAGGCGGTTTCAGATGTGGTCAAATCCGGGATCTGGCAGTTTCACCTTCGGGAGATGAAAGCAAAAGGACAGGGCAGAGAAAGTACTTTTACTAAGACAGAATGGAAAATGCTCAGGTTGTTTTTGGAACATCCCAAACAAATTCTCTCAAAAAGACAGATTCTGGAACAGCTTTTTGACGCGGACGGAGAGTTTGTGGATGAGAATACCGTGGCTGTCAATATCAGAAGGCTGAGAGAAAAAATTGAGCCGGAGATTGGAAAACCACAGTATATCCGCAATGTCAGAGGCCTTGGGTATGTATGGGATCAAGAATGCGTGAAAGGGCAGGAAGTCAGAGGATGAAAAAGAAACAAAAAAGACTTCTAGTCCAGTTGATTGTGGGGGCAGTGGTAATACTGGCAGTCACGCTGGGATCCATATGGTCCCACTATAGAGAGTACTGTGATAAGATGGCGATCATGGCGGAAGTGATCAGGACAGAAGGGAAGACGGAAGACATTCTTTTTACGATAAAAGGAACAAAAAAGATTTCAGACCGCGAGACACAAAAGGTTCTGCAAGAGTATGGATATAACAGCATGGAGTCAAGCGAGTATGGCAGACAGTTTTGTTTGAAAAGCGCAGTCACCGGGGCAGGCGGTCTAATGCTGTATGCGGCATATGCGGCTGTTTTGCTGTATGAAAGAAGAAAATCGAAAAAAGAGCAGGAAGAAGAATGGCTGAAACTTGTGCGGTATCTGGAAGAAATCCGTGGAGGCAATTACAAGCCCGATTACTACGATGATTATCTGGAAGAGGAAGGATACAGCAGACTGGTATTGGATCAGCTGGATTCCCTCTGCGAGTATCTGGATCTTGTGACAACACAGGCCAGGCAAGAAAAAGAAGAGATAAAAGCTTTGGTGACTGATATCTCCCATCAGCTGAAAACACCGGTGGCAGCATTGAATTCTTGTTTTGTAATACTACAAAAAGAAACATTGACAAAAGAAGAAAAACGAGAATTCGAAATGCGGCTTGCCAGCCAGCTTGAGGGACTTGAGCAGCTGATCAAAACGCTTGTGAATGTTTCAAAACTTGAGATGGGGCTGATAGAGATCCGGCTTAAGAAAGCCAGAATTTTTGACACTGTTTTGGAGGCGGTGAACCGGATCCTTGAAAAGGCAGAGGCAAAAGACATGGAAATTGAACTGGATGGGGATGAAGGAATTGAAGAGCTTGTGATCTGGCATGACAGGAAATGGCTGTGCGAGGCGTTAATCAATGTATTGGAAAATGCAGTGAAGTACAGTCCAAAGGGGACAACCATCTCCATCCGGGTAAAAAAATGGACTTCTTTTCTGAGACTGGAAATTCAAGACGAGGGAATTGGAATTCCGGCAAAGGAGTATCATAAAATTTTTCAAAGATTTTACAGAGGAGAAAGAACAGAGGTTCAGAAAGAAGAAGGTCAGGGAATCGGCCTGTATCTGACGAGGAAGATTATAAGTGGACACCACGGTACCATAACAGTGGGAGCCGGACAGATAAAAAAAGGCAGGGGCAGTATGTTTGTCATACAGCTCCCATATGAACAGGCAGAAAGTCTTACAGAACTGTAAGGCTTTCTTTTTTCTTTTGAAAGGTCATTGTAAGAAAAGCAGAGTATGCTGTATGTTAGAACAACATGTGGAAGAGAGAGAAAGGAAGTTAGAAATATGGATCAAATATTGAGAACAGAAAACCTGTGTAAATATTATGGAAACGGCGAAAATGAGGTGCGTGCTGTACAGCATGCAAATCTTGAGATAAAGAAAGGCGAATTTGTGGCGATCGTGGGAAAATCAGGTTCCGGAAAAAGTACGCTGCTGCACATGCTTGGCGGACTCGACAACCCTACAAGCGGTAAGGTGTTTATCCGGGGCAAGGATATTTTTTCCTATAAGGAGGACGCACTTGCCATTTTCAGGAGAAGAAAGATTGGGTTTATTTTTCAGTCCTTTAATCTGGTCTCCTCCATCAATGTCTGGGAAAATATCGTTCTCCCTGTTGGACTGGACGGGAAAAAGACAGATGAATCTTTTGTCATGGATATCGTGAAAACTTTGGGACTGGAGAAGAAACTGCACAACCTGCCAAACACTCTTTCCGGCGGACAGCAGCAAAGAGTGGCCATTGCAAGGGCGCTGGCATCAAAACCGGACATTCTTTTTGCAGATGAACCGACAGGAAATCTGGATTCCAGAACAAGTGATGAGGTCATGGGGCTTTTGAAAATGTCGGTGGAAAAATACGGGCAGACACTGGTGATGATCACACATGATGATGAAATTGCGCAGATTGCTGACCGGATTCTTATCATTGAAGATGGAAAGGTGGAAGAGATGAAATGAAAATGATCACACGACTTGCGCTCAACAATAATAAAAAGAATAAGACGAGAAGTATTTTGCTCATGACAGCAATCCTGCTCACAACAACACTCCTTGCGGCGATTGCGTCCTTTGGCTACGGAAATATCAAATACCAGCGGGATAATGCCATAGATCTGTACGGAAACTACTATGGAAGTTATGTGGGTGTGACAGAAGAACAGATCCAAAAACTGGAACAAAGAGGTGAGATAGAGGAGATTGGAAGGGCAGCATCTGCCGGGGAAGTGGAAAATAACACAAATATAAGTCTTGCCTGGATGGGTGATACTGCGCTTACAATGACGAATATGCAAGGAAGGCTGTCAGAAGGACATTTTCCAAAAGCGGAGGATGAAATTGCAGGAGAAAAGGCGCTGTTTGAAAAGCTTGGTTATCCGGATGCAAAACCTGGAGATCTGATTTCTTTGAATTTTAGAAGAAACAATCAGGAAGCGTATGTAGAAAAAACACTGGTTATCAGTGGGATTGTAAAGACAGCAGGAGAGGAGATGGAAAATCAGGGATATACAGGATATATCTCAGAGGGATTCTACAATTCCTGTTACAGTGAAAAGGACAGATCGTACAATGCATATTTCAGCCTCTCGGATGCTGTGTCAGTCAATTCCACAACACTGGAGCCAGTGGCAAAAGACCTGGCAAAAACATGCGGGATCAATCCGGAACAGACAGTGATCAATAGTTATTTTGCCATGTGGGTGCTTGATCCGGGAATGGAGATGATCGTCACATGCGTGGTGGTCGCGTTCATTGTACTTTTGTTTTCACTCCTTGTCATCTACAATATTTTTCAGGTAGGAATCGCACAGAAAATTCAGGAATACGGAAAGATCAAGGCGCTTGGAGCGACAAGAAAGCAGATGAGAAAACTGGTGTTCAGGGAAGGGATGATTCTTGCACTGCCGACAATTCCTGCCGGCCTTGTTGTTGGAACTGGAATCACAAAAATTTTTCTGGATTACTGGCTGAAAGAAAACAGTGCATCTTTGATGGCTGATACGAGCGTGAAGTTTTCAGTTTGTTCTATTCCGCTACTCTTACTCTGTGCGCTGGCTGCATTTTTGACTGTGTGGGCAGCGCTGAAAAAACCAATGAGACTGGTGGCAAAGATTTCTCCGGTAGAGGCGATCCGTTTTCAGGAAAATGCCAAAAAGTCTCAGGGTTTCAGAAAGGGAAAAAGGCGAATGTCTGTTCATGCGATGATGACGGCAAATCTTGCGATGAACAGAAAAAGAACAGTGACAACGATCATTACAATGGGGCTGTCCTGTGTGCTGTTTGTGGTTGCCGCAAATTTTACAGGCAATGTGAGCGTAAAGTATGATGCAAGAAAATATGTGCAGTACGGACAGTTCCAGATTGATTTACGTTATGAAAAAGATGATGCGGCTTACCCGGAGAATAATCTGGATTCTGTTTTGAAAAATAATCCACTGGATGAGGTGCTGGCGGATGAAATCGGGAAGATAGACGGAGTGATGGAGGTAAAAACACAAAATTATCTGTACGCATATGATAAGGACAATGTCCTCCACTCTATCTGTGTGATGGACCAAGAGCAGTTTGACAGGGAAGTGAGGCAAGGCTCTTTGAAAGGCGAGGTGGACTATGACAAAGCGTCAAGGGAAAACGCCCTGATCCATGGCTGGAGTTATTTTATGGAGGAGGAAGGATATAAGCTGAACGAGACCGTGCAGTTTGAGCTTGGCAGTCAGGATAAAACGGTCGAATACAGTGGAAAAATCATGGGTGCATTTGGAAGTGTAGATGCGGACTGGGTAATCACAGAGGATACATACAAAAAACTTGGTTTTGACAAAAAAAGTATCGGTACCATCTGGGTGGACTGCAAGGATGGAGACTGTCAGAGAGTGGAGACAGAGATAGGAAAGCTCCTGGAAGGAAAAAATCACTATGAAATCAGCACTTACAAAGGAGCGCTTGAAACGTCAAAGAGTACTCTCGGGATGTTTGAGACACTTTCCTATGCATTTTTGTTCCTTGTAGGGCTGATCGCGTTTATGAATATGGCAAACACGATCATTATCAGTATTATTACAAGGAAACGGGAGCTTGGGGTTCTGCAGGCACTTGGCATGACGAACAGGCAGTTGAATGGGATGCTCAGAAATGAAGGGTTACTGTTCACTGTGGGAAGTATCCTGACGTCGCTTTTGGTTGGCATGCCAATTGGATATGCTCTGTTCCTTTATGGAAAAGAACATGGCTATTTTGGGCTGGATGTCTATCATATTCCTTTTGCCGAAATCATTGGAATGATCCTGATTTTGGCGGTCATGCAGCTTATGCTGTCCTATATTTTGAGCAGAAATGTGAAAAAAGAATCTCTTGTAGAACGGATCCGCTATCAGGAGTAAAAGAAAAATAGTTGCAAAAATCCGAAATCGTATTATAATAGAAATACGATTTCGGATTTTTTGTATAAGTGAATATAAAAACAGGAGGAAGAAAATGAAAGATGATATGAAAACAAAGGTTCGTGAACTGGCGGTTGCGATCAATAATGTGGACGAAGGTTACTATGCGTATGCGAAAGAACTGGATATGAAGGAGTCGGAGCTGTGTCTGATGTATGCCATGGATGATGAAAAACCGCATACACAAAAACAGATACATGAGCAATGGATGATACCAAAGACAACGCTGAATACCATCACAAAGCAGTGGCAGAAGGAGGGGTATATTATGATGCGGCCCATACCGGGAAAGCGAAGAGAACTGGAAATGCATTTGACTGAAAAGGGAAAAGAATACATACAGAAACGTCTGGACATTCTTTACCGGGCCGAAGAAAAAGCCATGGAGATGACACTTAAAAAATATTCCGACAAGTTTATTGAAGTGGTGGCATATTTTGGAACGTGTCTGAAAGAAGTATATGAAGAGCAGTTTAGATGAAAGGAAGAAAACGTGTGCCATGAAGATGATTTTAAGATTTTTAAAACCATATAAGCTGTGGTGTGTCGTTACACTTGCGGTAATGCTCCTGGATGTGGTGGGAGCGCTTTTTATCCCCACACTCACGGCAGGGATGATCAACGAAGGAGTTGGAAACAGGTCTATTAGTGTGATCGCAGAGAAAGGAGCATTGATGTTTCTTGTGACAGTGCTTTCCGGTGCCGGGACTGTATTTGGCAGTTATCTGTGTGCGGTATTGTCTGCAAAGATCGGAAGAGATATGCGCAATGCGCTGTATGAAAAAACATTGGGGTTCTCGGATCATGATTTTGAAAAGTTTGGTACAGGTTCTATGATCGCAAGGACACAAAATGATGTAAATATTGTCCAGCAGGCGTTTGTGTGGAGTATTCAGATGGTTCTTCCGGTTCCGATCATGTGCGTGATGGGAGTGGTCATGGCGTTCTCTATTGACAAGGCTATGGGAACACTGCTCGTAGGGATCACTTTATTGGTTATCGTATGTGCAGTTTTTATCACAAGAAAAGCTGCGGTGATTTTTGGATCTTTACAAAAGTTTCTGGACAGGATCAATGTGGTGCTCCGGGAAAATATAACAGGAGTCAGAGTTCTTCGTGCATTTAATAAAGAACAATATGAAGAGAAGAGGATGAGAAGATCATTTGAGGATTATGCTTTGTCTTCCATTAAGGCCAATCGTCTTTTTGCGGGGCTGGAAAGTCTTGCCATATTGGTCATGAACTTGTGCATTGTTGCAATTCTATGGATTGGCGGCAACCGGATCGGACAGGGATTTATGAAAATCGGAGATATCACTGCACTGACAGAATACGCGATTTTAATCCTTTTTTATGTCATTATGGCGCAGATGGTGATCATTCTTCTTCCAAGAGCAAAAATTTGCCTTGAGAGAATTGATGCGGTTTTGTCTCATTCTCCTGAAATCTATGATGGAAGTGGGAAAATGGAAGAAGTAAAAGACACTGTATGTGCATTTCAAAATGTGGATTTTCGTTTTGAGGATGCAGACGAGGCGACGCTTGGCAACATTAGTTTTTCCTGTAAAAAGGGTGAGACAACAGCTATCATCGGCAGTACAGGGAGTGGAAAATCCACGATAGCAAAATTGCTTTTAAGATTCCACGATATACAAAAGGGAGCGATTGTATTTGGAGGCATAGATATCCGGAAGATACAGCAAAAAGATCTTAGAAAAGAAATTGCCTATGTGCCGCAAAAGGCATGGCTTTTTTCCGGTACGATTGCAGACAATTTAAGATTTGGGAATGAACAGGCAACGGAAACGGAGATGGAAAAGGCCTTAAAGACAGCGCAGGCAGATTTTGTTTTTTCTCTTCCCCAGGGGCTGAATACGTTTGTTGCACAGGGAGGGACCAATTTCTCCGGGGGACAAAGGCAAAGGCTCGCCATTGCAAGAGCGCTTATCAGAAAAGCGGATCTTTATATTTTTGATGACAGTTTTTCCGCTTTAGATTTTCAGACGGATGCAGCGCTTAGAAAGGCGCTTTCAAAAGAAATCCAGGATGCAGCTGTACTGATCATTGCACAGCGTGTGAATACGATCGTCAATGCACATCAGATCATTGTGCTGGAAGATGGAAAAATCGCAGGGCTTGGAACGCACAAGGAGCTGATGGAGCAATGCAGTATTTACAGAGAAATTGCAGAATCACAGATGAAGGGGGGAAAGACAGATGGACAATAGAGATGAAAATCTGGTGTTTGATGACGGGTATGGTGTAGAAAAACCACATCGCGCAATGCAGACTTTCAAAAGAATGTGGAAGTCCGTAAAAGAGCAGCACACGAGACTTTACATTGTTCTGGGTTCCGTTGTATGTTATACGATACTTTCTGTGGCAGCACCATTTTACAGCGCGGGGATAGTGAACCGGCTCTGGGAAAATATCAAGGCGGCAAATGGACTTGGAGTTGCGTTCCGGGTGACGTGGGAACAAGGCGGACAGGAAATTTTTCTTCTTTTTTTGATGTATCTTGGAGTATGGCTGTTTTCCACAGTACAGGCATTTATGATGGCAAGCTTTGCAGAGCGGTTAAGTTTAAGGCTGCGTACAGATATCAGTGAAAAATTAAACCGTCTGCCTTTATCCTATTTTGACAGGCATAAGACAGGGACAATTTTAAGTTACTGTACAAACGATTTGGATAAAATGGCAGAGGCTCTGCAGACAGGGCTGCTAAAGCTATTTACATCCACAGGGCTTATTATCGGATCCCTTATTATGATGTTTTATTTTCATGCTGGTCTGACATTGATATTCCTTGTGTTTATCGCGCTATCCATGTTTGTGACAAAACTTTTTTCCGGACAGACACTGCATCTGGCTGCTAAACGTCAACAATGTATGGGAAATGTAAATGCACTGGTGGAAGAATATTACACCGGGAGAACCATCATCAAAGCATTTGGCCAGGAAGAGAGCAGCGCCAAAAGGATGCGTCTTGCGACAGAAGAACTTGCGGAAACTGCCCGGAAAGCAGATTTTATGATAAATGCTATCAATCCGGCTATACGGATGGTGAATCGACTGGGACAGGTGTGCATTGCGCTGGCAGCAGGAAAATTTTTGATAGACGGTGTACTGTCAGTGGGAGCGTTTCAGGCATTTTTTCAGTATGTAAACCAGTCAGCCGAACCATTGACTGAAGCTTCGTATATGGTGAATGCAATGCAGTCAGCGTTGGCATCAGTGGAGAGGATCTATGAATTTTTGGATGAGCAAGAGCTTGAGCCTGACAGGAAAATGTCAGAAAAGGTAAAGGATGCAAAAGGATACGTGGAATTTCGGAACGTGCGGTTTGGCTATACGAAAGAGCGCACTCTTATGCACGACATCAGTTTTGTGGTAAAGCCCGGAGAAAAGGTGGCGATCGTGGGAAGTACAGGTGCAGGAAAGACTACGCTTGTAAATCTTCTTATGAGATTTTACGAAGTGGATGCGGGACAGATTTTTCTGGATGGGAAAAATACAAGAAACTTGAGCAGAAAGAATCTCCGTGAGAATTTTGGGATGGTGCTTCAGGATGCATGGCTGTTTGGAGGAACCATTGCCGAAAATATTGCCTATGGAAAACAAGATGCATCAAGGGAAGAGATCATTGCAGCCGCAAAAGCGGCCAGAGTCGATTTTTTTGTGCGCACATTGCCAAAAGGGTATGATACGATTCTTGGAAATGACATAGAGACAATTTCTGCCGGACAAAGACAGCTTTTGACGATTGCCAGGGCATTGCTTGCCAACCCTTCTGTACTTATACTGGATGAGGCAACCTCCAGTGTGGATACGAGGACAGAGCTTGAAATAGGAAAGGCAATGAAAGTACTGATGAAAGACAGAACCAGCTTTGTTATTGCCCACAGACTGTCCACCATTATGGATGCAGATTTGATCCTGGTGATGCAGAATGGAGACATTGTGGAAAAGGGAACCCACGAGGAGCTGATAAGGAGAGGCAGCGTGTATGCAAATCTTTACAACAGTCAATTTGCGGGTGATTGATGAAAAGACCTGGAAACAAGAAAACTTGTTTTCAGGCCTTTTGCAATATCCGGTATTTTATTTTGTCAGCACTTCTGCCCCGTTCTCAGTGATCAGAACCATGTATTCAATCTGAGCGGACAGACCGTTGTCTTCGGTGTATACAGTCCAGCCATTGTCCTCATCCACGAAAAAGTCAGGGGATCCTTCGTTGATCATTGGCTCAATGGTGAACATCATGCCAGGCACCAGGACCATCTCGCTTCCCTTTGGAGTCACATAGCTTACAAACGGATCTTCGTGAAATTCAAGTCCGATTCCATGGCCCCCGATATCCTCCACAACAGAGTAGCCGTTTGCCTGGGCATGGGAATTGATGGCATATGCAATATCCCCAAGATGGTTCCAAGGTTTAGCCTCTTTTAATCCGAGCTCCACGCATTCTTTTGTTACCTGCACCAGTTTTTTGGCACGTTCCGATACTTGGCCGATGCAGAACATTCTGGAGGCATCGGAAAAATATCCGTTTAAAATGGTGGAAACATCTACATTGATGATATCTCCTTCCTGAAGAATAATGTTTTCATCCGGAATTCCGTGGCACACTTCATTGTTGATAGAAGTGCAGACACTTTTTGGAAATCCCTCGTATCCAAGAGGAGCCGGAATCCCTCCGTGTTCGGTTGTGTAAGTGTATACAAGATTGTCGATTTGGGCTGTGCTCATGCCAGCCTTGATGTTGGCCGCCACATAATCCAAAACAGCGGTGTTCAGTTCAGCACTTTTTTTGATCTCTTCTATTTGGGCGGGAGTCTTGAGCATGGATCTGTCAGGTACAATTTCTCCTTTTGCGGCCAGCAATAATAATTTGTCGTCTATCTGCATGTGGCATTTTTTATACTTTTTGCCGCTGCCACACCAGCATAAATCATTTCTTTCCATATGCGATGTTACCTCGATTATTTATAAAATTGCGGGCAGTGTTGCCCCTTATTTATTATAACACGAATTTTTCTGTTGGAAAGGCGTGGAGGAAGAGAAAAATTTTCAGATGAATTTTATCAAAAAGTAGGAAAATAATCTGCGCAGGAGAAAAAGAGCACGCCAAAATTGGCGGCTCTTTTTCTTGTTGAGAAGGATAAAATGGGATATAATAAAAATTATGAAAAGCAATGGAAAGGATGTGTAAAAGATGTTACGTATTGGTATGCTGACAAGCGGCGGTGACTGTCAGGCGCTGAATGCGGCGATGAGAGGTGTAGTGAAGGGATTATACTCAAAGACGAATGACATAGAAATTTATGGATTCAAGGATGGGTACAAGGGCCTCATCTATTCGGAGTTTGATATGCTTACAGCGAAAGATTTTTCCGGAATCCTTACAATTGGAGGGACCATTCTTGGGACATCCAGGCAGCCGTTCAAACTGATGCGTGTGCCGGACTCCAATGGCATTGACAAGGTGGAGGCAATGAAACACACGTATCACAAATTAAATTTAGACTGCCTTGTGGTTCTTGGAGGAAATGGCACACACAAGACGGCAAACCTTTTAAGGGAAGAAGGATTAAATGTCGTGACTTTGCCAAAAACCATTGACAATGACTTGTGGGGAACAGACATGACATTTGGATTCCAGAGTGCTGTGGATGTTGCCACGACGACCATAGACTGTATCCATACAACAGCTACTTCCCACAGCCGTGTATTTATTGTGGAAGTCATGGGCCATAAGGTTGGATGGGTAACGCTCCATGCAGGTATCGCAGGAGGAGCAGATATTATTTTGCTGCCGGAAATTCCATATGACCTCGATAAAGTCGTACAGGCAATTACAAGAAGAAAAGTTTCCGGAAAGAAATTCACCATTCTTGCGGTCGCAGAAGGTGCTATCTCAAAAGAAGACGCAGCGCTGACAAAGAAGGAGTACAAAAAGAAACTGGAAAAAAGAAAATATCCGTCCATTGCATATGAAATTGCAGAGCAGATACAGGCGCGCTGCGGGCAGGAAGTGCGCATTACGGTCCCTGGGCATACGCAAAGGGGCGGCTCTCCTTGCCCGTATGACCGTGTGCTTGCGACAAGGCTCGGAGCAGCGGCAGCGCAGTTAATCTGGAATAAAGAGTACGGATATATGGTTGCGATCAAAAGCGGGGAGATCACGAAAGTGCCGCTTGGAGAGGTTGCGGGAAAGCTGAAATGTGTAGATCCTGCATCCAGCATCATCCAGGAGGCAAGATGGACAGGAATCAGTTTTGGAGATGAATAGAGACAATACAATAAAGGAGTGGAAACGATGTCATATACTGCCTTATACAGAAAATTCAGGCCAGACGAATTCAGTGATGTGAAGGGACAGGACCATATTGTCACAACATTGAAAAACCAGATCAAGGCAAATAGGATCGGACATGCATATTTATTCTGTGGCACAAGGGGGACAGGAAAGACAACGGTGGCCAAAATTTTTGCCAAAGCGGTCAACTGTGAACACCCTGTGGATGGAAGCCCTTGCGGGGAATGTGCCATGTGCCGTTCGATCGCAAACGGGGCATCCATGAACGTAATTGAAATTGACGCGGCATCCAACAATGGTGTGGACAACATCCGTGAGATCAGGGAAGAAGTGGATTACCGTCCCACAGCAGGGAAATATAAGGTGTATATCATCGACGAGGTGCATATGCTTTCCATAGGAGCATTCAACGCACTCTTAAAGACTTTGGAGGAGCCGCCGGAATATGTGATTTTTATTCTGGCGACCACAGAGTCGCATAAAATACCAGTGACCATTCTCTCCAGATGTCAAAGGTATGATTTTAAGCGGATCGGGATCGACGTGATCGCGAACCGTTTGAGCGAGCTGCTTCAAAAAGAGCATGTGGAGGCTGAGGACAGGGCTGTGCGATATGTAGCAAAGGCAGGCGACGGTTCCATGAGGGATGCTCTTAGTCTTCTGGACCAGTGTATTGCCTTTTATCTTGGCCAGAAACTCACATATGAACATGTCCTGGAAGTGCTCGGAACAGTGGATACTGAAGTGTTTGGGAACCTTTTGAGAAAACTGGCGGCTTATGATGTGAGCGGAGTCCTAAGATGTGTGGAGGAACTGGTAATGCAGGGCAGGGAGCTATCTTTGGTGACTTCAGATTTTACGTGGTATTTAAGGAACTTGCTATTAGCAAAAAGTTCTGATAATATGGAGGACGTGCTCGATGTATCCGAAGAAAATTTAAAAGTCTTAAAAGAAGAGGCCAAATTGGTGGAGACAGATACATTGATGCGTTATATCCGCATTTTTTCGGAGCTCTCCGGACAGTTAAAATATGCGACGCAAAAAAGAGTGCTTTTGGAGGTCGCGTTTATCAAACTTTGCAGACCGCAGATGGAGACAGATACCGAGTCTTTGACAGAACGGATTCGTGCCCTTGAAAAAAAGATAGAACAAGGAGCGTTTATGCCGGCGCAAGAGACTGCAGCGGTGCCGTATCAAAAACTAGAAGAAGAGGAACCGCGCAAAAAAAAGGAATTGCCAAAAGCAGTGCCTGAAGATGTCACAGCAGTGGTCAAAGATTTCCGAAGGCTTATACAAGATGCATCCCCGATGCTGAAAAATTACTTAAAGATGGCAAAGCTGAGCGTGGGCAACCAAGGACAGTTATTGATTGTCATGCCCGATGCACTTGGGGCAGCGGTCGTGGGAAAACCAGAGCATACGGGAGAGATAAAGCGTCTTATCGCAGAGAAAACGGGCAGAGAAGTTGAAATCGAAGTGCGTCAGATGGAAGATGGGCGAAGATTTGAAGAAGACTATGTGGATTTGGAACAGATCGTAAGAACAGAGATTATTGTAGAAGAATAAGGAGGTTTACCATGGCAAAACGTGGAGGATTCCCGGGAGGCGGAATGCCGGGCAACATGGCGAATTTGATGAAACAGGCGCAGAAAATGCAGCGCCAGATGGAAGAACAGGCAAAAGAGATGGAGACAAAGGAATTCACGGCAACTGCAGGCGGCGGAGCTGTTGAGGTGACTGTTTCCGGAGTGAAGGAAGTCATGAAAGTGAAACTGGATGAGGAAGTTGTGGATCCGGATGACATCGAAATGCTGGAAGATCTGATCGTGGCAGCAGTCAATGAGGCGCTCAGAAAAGTAGATGAAGAATCAGCGTCCGCAATGTCAAAATTGACAGGCGGCTTTGGCGGTGGAATGCCGGGATTATTTTAAAGCTTTATAAAACAGGAGCAGATATAGATATGGAATATTATGGAAGTCAGATAGGGAAACTGATCGAAGAATTATCAAGACTTCCGGGCATTGGACCAAAGTCAGCCGGGAGGCTGGCTTTTCATATGATAAACATGCCGAAAGAGCAGGTGGAGGAACTTGCAAAAGCCATGTTGGATGCAAGGAATAATGTGCGCTATTGTAAGGAATGCTATACTTTGACAGATGATGAGCTTTGTCCGGTTTGCGCGTCCTCCGAGAGGGACCATGGGACCATCATGGTGGTGGAAACTTCCAGGGATCTGGCGGCATATGAAAAGACAGGAAAGTACAATGGAGTGTACCATGTGCTTCAAGGTGCGATTTCTCCGATGCTTGGAATCGGTCCTTCTGATATTAAATTAAAAGAGCTGATGGAGCGTCTTAGAGGAGATGTCGAGGAGGTTATTATTGCGACAAACTCAAGTCTGGAAGGAGAGACGACTGCAATGTATATCAGCAAGTTGATCAAGCCTACAGGGATCAAAGTCAGCAGAATCGCAAGTGGCGTACCGGTTGGAGGGGATCTGGAGTACATTGACGAGGTTACGCTTTTGCGGGCGTTGGAAGGCAGGACGCAAATTTAGGAAAACAGGAGGTCCTAAAGGTCGATAAATGTAGAATATGCCCAAAACTATGGATGGGCGGCCTGGTTTCTTGCGCCAAAACAGAAAAAATGATAGAAGAGATAAAAAATTTGCTAAGAAGATATAAGAATATGGTAGAATAGGAAAGCAAACAAGGTGAACGAAAGTAGAAGTAAAGCACAGGAGGCATTTTCATGAACAAATTACAACTGATGAAAACTGCAAATGAAGTACGAAAAGGTGCTGTGACGGCAGTCTTTCATGCGAAATCCGGTCATCCAGGAGGATCGTTGTCTGCTGCGGATTTATATACGTATTTATTCTTTGAGGAGATGAACATAGACCCTGAAAATCCGCGTATGGAGGATCGCGATCGTTTTGTCCTGTCAAAAGGACATGGAGCACCCGGATATTATGCAGCGCTGGCTCTTCGGGGATTTTTCCCAGTGGAGGATTTAAGGACACTGCGCCATGTAGGGTCTTATCTTCAGGGACATCCGGATATGAAACAGACTCCGGGAGTTGACATGTCAAGCGGGTCTCTCGGACAAGGCGTGTCCGCGGCAGTTGGTATGGCGATTTCCGCAAAACTGTCAGGCAAAGATTACCGTGTATATACACTGCTTGGAGACGGTGAGCTTCAGGAAGGCCAGGTATGGGAAGCTGCCATGCTTGCAGGACACAGAAAACTTGACAATCTTGTGATGATCGTGGACAACAATGGACTTCAGATTGACGGCGATGTGGCGGAAGTAAACTCTCCATATCCAATTGACAAAAAGTTTGAGGCATTCAACTGCCATGTCATCAATATCGACGGACATAACTACGATGAAATCGATAAAGCTTTCAAAGAAGCAAAAGAAGTAAAGGGAATGCCTACTGTGATCATTGCAAAGACAATAAAAGGAAAAGATGTCTCCTTTATGGAAAATAAGGCGTCCTGGCACGGAGTAGCGCCGAATGCAGAAGAATACAAAACCGCAATGGAAGAATTGGAGAAGAAAGGAGAGGCATTATGTCAGAAGTAAAGAGAATTGCAACCAGAGAAAGCTTTGGCAATGCATTGATTGAGCTTGGAAAAGAGCACGAGGAACTGGTAGTCCTTGATGCAGATTTGGCAGGTGCCACAAAAACAGCAATGTTCCAGAAAGTTTTCCCGGAGCGTCACATTGACTGTGGGATTGCGGAGGCAAATATGATCGGTGTAGCTGCGGGCCTTGCTGCTACGGGAAAAGTTCCGTTTGCGAGTTCTTTTGCTATGTTCGCGGCTGGAAGGGCATTCGAGCAGATTCGCAACTCTGTTGCATATCCAAAATTGAACGTCAAGATCGGCGCAACACATGCGGGAATTTCTGTTGGTGAAGACGGAGCGACACATCAGTGTAATGAGGATATTGCGCTTATGCGGATGCTACCTGGTATGGTTGTCATCAATCCTGCGGACGATGTTGAAGCAAGAGCTGCAGTGAAAGCAGCGTTTGAATATGTAGGACCAGTATACTTGCGTTTCGGAAGACTTGCGGTTCCGGTTGTAAATGATGAGTCAAATTATCATTTTGAGATCGGAAAAGGAATAGTATTAAGAGAAGGAAACGATGTTGCGCTTATTGCTACGGGTCTGGAAGTCTATGAAACTTTGGAGGCTGCCAAGATGCTGGAGAAAGACGGAATCCAGGCAAAGGTTATTAATATCCACACGATCAAACCGCTTGACGAAGAACTTGTTGTATCAGCCGCAGAACAGTGCAAAAAAGTGGTGACGATTGAGGAACATTCCGTGATCGGAGGACTTGGAAGCGCTGTCTGCGATGTACTGTGCGAGAAAATGCCATGCAAAGTCATGAAGATTGGAATCAATGACGTGTTTGGAGAATCAGGTCCGGCTTTGGAATTGATCGCAAAATACGGATTGGATGCAAAGAGCATTTATAAGAAAGTAAAAACATTTGTAGAATAAGAGAAGTGAAGGAAACGGATGTTTGGATTTCGAAATATAGAAAGCAGAATAAAAAAAGAACAGCAATTTCGAGAGGTACAATGGCACCAAGATTTCTGGAAGTGCATAGAAGACCTGGCCAGACATCCGGTTGTGCTTAGAATGAAACTGTACGCGCATCACGGAAATACAAATTGTTATCAACACTGCATGAATGTGGCCTATTATAATTATAAGCTGTGTAGATTTATGCATCTGGACGCTGTCTCGGCTGCCAGGGCGGGGATGCTGCACGATTTATTCCTGTATGACTGGCATACGCATGCAAAGAAAACAGGAGACCATTTTCATGGATTGACGCATCCAAAAACTGCATATAAAAACGCGAGTAAGTTTTGGAAATTAAATCGTGTCGAAAAAGACATTATATTGACTCACATGTGGCCGCTGAATTTCTTTCGTTTTCCAAAAACAAAGGAAGGATGGATCACTGTATTAACAGATAAATTTTGTGGGGCCTGTGAGACGAGTAAACGAAGATAGATGGTAAGAAAACCGTGTTTATTTCGGAGATATCAAATTTGGTATCTCCGATTTTTCTTTTTCGAAGAGAAGGTGAGAGGGGGCTGATTTTACATACAATTGATATATGTTTTACAGTTTCTGGATAGATACAATGTCCATGAGTTTAGTAATATAATCCTGACAATAGTATGGATAAAGTATCAGGAGGAACAATATGAAGAAAAAAATGGTATGTCTGATGATGATGTCAGCACTCTTAATTTCAGGTATGCTTACAGGATGTACAGGAACAACAACAGGAAACAAAACGGCATCCGCAGAAAGTGGGACAAACGGCAAAATTCCAAAATATGTATTTTTATTTATTGGGGATGGAATGAGCTATCCGCAGATACAGTTGACTAATTATTTTAAAAGTGCAAATGCATTGGAAGAGAATGGGCAGAAATTGACTGTGGACGGAGAAGAAAAAGAAATTTTGGAGAGCCAGACAAATCTGGAGATGATGAAATTCCCTGTTTCCGGATCCGCACAGACATATGACAGCACATCCTTTGCGCCGGATTCCGCATCGACAGCAACTTCAATCGCAACCGGAGAAAAAACATGGAGCGGCAGCATCAATGTCAGCGAAGATTTCAGTAAAGAATATGAAACGATCGCGGAAAAGTTAAAAAAACAAAAGGATTATAAAGTCGGCGTGATTTCCACTGTCAATATCAACCATGCTACACCGGCTGCATTTTATGCACACCAGGAGTCCAGAAGTAATTACTATGAGATTGGACAGGAAATGATCGAAAGCGGATTTGATTATTTTGCAGGTGGTGCGCTTTTGGAACCAACAGGTGCAGATGAAAAACAAAAAGACTTATATAAATGTGCCGAGGAGGCCGGATATAAAGTAGTGAAAACCCAGAAAGAGGCAGAGGCCCTTACAGAAAAAGACGGCAAGACAATTGTGATCGACGAACATTTGGCTGATGATGATGCAATGTCTTACGATATGGACTTAAAAGAAGGAGAATGGGCGCTGGCTGATTATGTGGACAAAGGAATTGAAATGCTCGACAATGAAAACGGATTTTTTATGATGGTAGAGGGTGGAAAGATTGACTGGGCCTGCCATGCAAATGATGCCGCATCTACGATCACAGATACGATTGCATTGGATGAGGCGGTGTCCGAGGTTGTAGAATTTTATGAAGAACACCCGGACGAAACATTGATCCTTGTGACAGGAGACCATGAAACCGGTGGTCTGACAATCGGATATGCAGGAACAGATTATGATACCTTCCTTACAAACTTTAATAATCAGAAAATTTCCTATGCCAAATTTGACTCGGATTATGTAGCGGGCTACAAAGAAAACAAGACAGATTTTGATACAGTCATGAAAGACGTTACAGAGCTGTTCGGTCTTCGGGCGCCGGTGACAAATGAAACACAGTTACAGCAAAAAGACAATGCAAACCAGCATCCGGAATCTCAAAATGACGGCAGTCTTGTGATGACTCAGTATGAGTACGATAAATTAAAAGAAGCGTACGATACAACCATGTCAAGAACCGGAGAAGAGGAAGAATTCGGGCAGGATGAATATGTGAAATACGGAAGTTATGAACCGCTTACAGTTACCATCACACATATCCTGAACAATAAAAGCGGTATCAATTTCGGCTCTTATGCGCATACAGGTCTCCCGGTTGAAGTGTTTGCAAAAGGAATTGGACAAGACGAGTTTGACGGATACTATGACAACACAGATATCTACAAAAAATTAGCTGCACTGACAGGAGTAAAATAGAATTATGAAACAGATTTTTTTCACAAAGAAAAATTCTTTGCTCCTAAATATTGTGATCGGTCTCGTTGTAATTTTAATCCTCATAGCCATACCAACAGGCTATGAGGATGCCTTGATTTATCAGGGAACGGAACGTGCGGTTGGCCTGGTAACGGAAGTTGATAATTCAACAGTAAAAACTTCCGGACTGATCCAGTCGGGAGAACAATCATGCAAAATGCGCATTCAAAACGGAATGTTTAAAGGAAAAGAAATAACCGGTGTAAATTTTTTGAGCGGTTCTCTGGAAAAAGATAAAATTTACAAGGTGAACGATAAAGCGTTTGTTACGATCAGTTATAATGATGATCAGGAGATCACTTCTGCGGTCATGTCGGACCATTTCAGACTTGACAAGGAGATTCTGTTGCTCGCTGTTTTTGCGGTATTTTTGGTGATCGTGGCCGGAAAAAATGGATTTCAGGCAATCTTTTCTTTTGCCATAACAGTATTGACTATATGGAAAGTTCTTGTGCCAACGTATCTGAAAGGGTATTCCCCTGTCTGGGTGGGAATTCTCATCACTACGTTTTTGACAGTGATGATCATCTTCTTCGTGTATGGATTTGACAGGAGGACAGTAACCGCCTCCCTTGGCTCTTTGCTCGGGATTATGGCAACCTGCATTTTGGGTATTGTATTTACCGACATGTTTAAAATTCATGGAGCTGTCATGCCGGATTCAGAGTCTCTTTTGTACAGTGGGTTCCAGGACTTGAACCTGACTGCTATTTTTATGAGCAGTATATTTATCGGAGCATCCGGGGCAATGATGGATCTGTCAGTGGATATTACTTCAGCCATCCATGAAGTTGTGGAAAAAAAGCCTGATATTTCGTGGAAGGAAGCAGCCAGATCCGGTATGAATGTTGGCCGTGCAGCCATGGGGACAATGACTACCACACTTTTGCTTGCGTATTCCGGAGGATATGTGACGCTGCTCATGGTATTTATGGCGCAAGGAACGCCGATCGACCATATTTTGAACTATAAATATGTTGCATCAGAAGTGTTGGATACGGTTGTGGGAAGTTTCGGCCTTGTAACTGTAGCGCCGTTTACTGCCTTGACGGCAGGAATTTTGCTGACCAAAAAAGAACATTCGATCAAACTTTTGCGTCTGTTAAAAACAGAGTTTTGGAGAAAGAACAAAAAAACAGAGGAGATTTCCGGCATTCCGGCAAAAAATCCAATGGAATAGAGAAAACATTTTTATTTACAAAAGAGAAAAAAATTTACACAGGTTTTTCAAGGTCTTGATTTGCCTATAAACTGTTTCGCCTATATTTGAAGTGCAAGATGATGAAAAGAAAATGAAGTATGAGGAGGCGTGAAGACATGAAAACATCTTGGAAAAAGAAATGCGAAAGGATCGCAGTGCTTGCAGTGGCAGGAGGAGTCCTGCTAAACTCAGTTCCGGCGGTTTCATCCATGAAGGTGCAGGCAAAGGAAACGAAACAGACAAGTGAAGGAATCACACAGAAAAAAATCGATGCGGCTAATAATGCGTATAATGATGCAGAAACAAAGATTGAATTTTTAACAATGTCAGATACTGAATTTGGAGGAAAACCGGAAGATATTTCTGACACACAAAAAGTAAGTTATGAGGCGCAAAATTATCTGTATCAGAGAATCCGAAAATGGGCGGATGAGAAGAATTTTCAAATAGATGCGATCATGGATAATGGAGATGTTGTGGGAGGAAATGATCCTGGCAGTGAAAAGGATTATGCAAAAGGCTGGTATGCGGCAGTGGATCAGGTATTTACGGAAAATTTCGGGGATTATGAACCGGTTGTCATGTTGGCCAGTGGAAATCATGATTTTGCCGATGTCATGGGAGATGTGTTTGATATAAACCATAGAGAGGATGGACAGTGGTTTTATGGAAACAGTGAGACAAACTACGTGGGAAATCTGCACACCAAAGTAAATGGATATGATTTTATTACTTTGGATTATAATGGTGAAAGTACATTTGGATACGGCGGACAGCAGAGCGGTTATCAGGATTTCCTGAAAAAAACGCTGGAGGAGATTACATCAGCCAGTGATTATGATCCGACAAAGCCGATTTTTGTGCAGGCTCACAGCGGATATCAGGGAACAACGCTTGGAGGTCAGTGGGCCGGAGTATACGACACGATGGGAATGGATGTGCAAAATATCCTTGCCGATTATCCACAGGCAATGCTGTTTTCAGCACATACACATTTTCCGGTAGAAGAAGAATCTGCAATTTATCAGAAAAACTTTACGGTCGTTGAGAATGGCTCCATGAATTATATCTACAAAGACGTGCCGGGAGATTTTATAGAAGGGGGATATCTGGATACCGGAAACTTAGAGATACCGGAGAAAACATGTAACTTTATCTCTGTTTTGGAGGATGGAACAACAGTTATCCGCCGATTTGATGTATCGAATGAAAGATGGATCGGAATGCCTTGGATCATAGATACAACAAATGGGAAAGAAGGATTCCGTTATACAGATGACCAGAGAAGTAAAATTGCGCCATGGTTTGAAGAGACTGCGCAAATCCACACATCCAATGTAACAGAAACAGGTCTGACGTTTGGATTCGATCATGCGCAGGATGATCAGCTGGTCAATCATTATGAAGTAAGTGTCAAAGATTCTTTTACAAATCAATTCGCTGCCATGAAAGTAAAACAGATTCCGGTCAAAGGAGAACCTGCCCAAAAATCAGTGAACGGAACTTTCCGTTCTCTGTCAAGATATTACTACAGACCAAACACCATGCTGTTTGAATTTGAAGGGCTTGAACCAGGGCGGATTTATTCAGTAGAAATTTATGCTGTGGATGATTTTGGGAATAGAAGTGAAAAACCGCTGACAGGAACTTTCCGGACCGCGGGAGAATTAAGTTTTCCGGAAATAGACGGTGGAACCGTGCTGCCGGATGATATTGAAAACGGAAAATTCTTTGAGATGAATTTTGAAGGCAGTCTCACAGATGAAATCGGACAGAAAGATGCGGCTGCACATGGAAATGTGGATTATACAGAAAGTTACCGTTCAGATTTTGGAAAAGCTGTGACGATCGGAGGCAGCGGAAACGATTATGTGGACCTTGGAAATCGTGAAGAGTGGAATCTGGGCGTGGACAAAGACTTGACGATCAATTTCTGGACAAAAGTAAATTCCTGTAATGGATATGGTTCTATTCTCAGCAATAAAAACTGGACAAACTGGTACAGAAAAGGAATCAATATTGCCCCGGAAGGTTCAAACACAGAAAAAATCGAGTTTACACTTGGAGATGACGCAAATGGTGTTTACGCGACAGGACAAGTACCTCAGTACAAGGGCAGCTGGCATATGATGACATTTACGATCGACCGGACCAATCAGGTTGCAAGAACATATATGGACGGTGTGCTGTACAAAGAAACATCTATTGCAGAAATAGGGGATATGACAAGTAATTTAAATATGCTGCTTGGTGTAGACGGCGGAGGAGCATACGGAAACATTGGCTTTGATATGGATGAGCTGGAAATGTGGAACCGTCCTTTAAGTGAAGAAGACATCCAGACATACTACAATGTGACGGGAGATTCCAGTGCGCTTGTACAGGAGGCTATTTTCTATGCGGAGTATCTGTTACAGAAAATAGAAGACAATGAAGACGAGCAGATTTACGATGAAGTTTTAACACAAAACTTAAAAGATGCAGTAGAAAATGCAAAACAGTCAACTGTTGACAATATGCTGCAGGCATATCTCGAATTGAAGGAATGTGTGGAGAAAGTAGAAAATCAGCCGGTTCACAGAGAACTTTCCACAGCAGTTTTGGAATACGCACTGGAACTTGCAAAAGACGTTGAAACAGAAGATGTGATCGACTCCGTAAAAGCAAGATTTGAAGAAGCATACAAAAATGCAAATGATATTTATACAAAAGTCCAAAATGGTGATACAACAGTTACACAGACTATGATTGACGACGCATGGAAAGAACTGATCAAATCCATGCAGTATCTGTCCTTCAAAAAAGCAGATAAGGCAGACCTTGAAAAAGTAATTGTGCTTGCCAAGACAATGGAAGAAAATATAGATGCATATCTTGATGAAGGAAAAGAGGAGTTTACCAAAGCTTTAGATGAAGCAAGAAAGGTACTTGACGATGGGGACGCAATGCAGGAAGAAGTAACTGCAGCATGGAAAAACCTTATGACAGCAATGGCAGATATGCAGCTTAAACCAGACAAAAATGCCCTGGAAAATCTTGTAGCACAGGCAGAAGGATTTGCAGAGCATGATTATGAGGCGGAAAGCTTTGCAGTAATGCGCACTGCTTTGGCATCTGCCAGGGAAGTGCTTGCAGATGAAAATGCAACACAAGAAACAGTGGATGCATCCATGGCAGAGCTGGAAGGCGCGATTGCAAAACTGACACCGGTAAAAGGGGAGACAGTAGCAAACGCAGGGGCACAGCCGGCAGCAGGAAATGAAGAAAAAGCGACAATAACTTCAACATCTGCAAACAATACAACATCCAACACACAGAAATCCGTAAAAACAGGAGATGAGACAACAGCACTCCCCTTTGCAGCAGGGGCTGCCATAGCACTTGCGGCATTTGCGGCATTCAGAAGAAAAAGAGGATAAATTTAATGAAAAGAGTGCGTTGATTCCGTTTGGGGTCAACGCCTTTTTTCTGTCATAATCCGAGTTTTCTTTGAATGATACTGTATGATTTTCAATAAGGGAGGGAGGTGCTGTCGAAAACTTTTCGGACACGCTGACAGTAACTGATAAATTCGGCAAAGAGGATGTGTTATCCTTGAAAAAAATATGTAAGATGAGGTGAATGGAATGAAAAGACAGCTGCCAAAAAATGTAAGGCAAATCGGAAATGTCAGCGACAGTCCGAAGGTTTATATGGAGGATTATGTGGATACATTCTTGAATCAGTGCAATGGTTCCGTGGAACCAATGGGCGCGGTCCTGATCGGAGAGAGTGTTCAGGATGAAGAACAGGAATATGTGTACATAACAGGTGCCGTAAAGATAAATGAGCTGGATACAAAAGATGGAAATATAGGATTCACCAGAGAAAGTTTTGATAAGACAAAGGAAGAATGCGGAGAGTTTTTTCCACAGGGGAAACTGATAGGCTGGTTTTTATTCCCGGGAGAATTGTCCGTGAAAATGGATGAGAGCATCCTGAACCTTCAGGAGACATATTTTCCGCAGGGCAGCACTCTTTTTATTATACGAAAACAAGGGGAACAGGAAGAGCAGATCTATACATATAAATACCATGATCTTATGCAGCTTGGGGGATATTACATTTTTTATGAAAAGAATCCGGACATGCAGAACTATATGGTTGCAAGAAGGGACCGCATAGGGATGACACCCAGTGAAGTTATTGAAGATAAGGCTGCGAAGAGTTTTCGTGACATAGTCCAGGAAAAGACACAGTTCCAGGAACAGAAAAAATCGAACCGATTTATGTACATGGCAAGTGCATTTCTTGTACTGGTTGTTCTTGTGATCGGCGTAACCATGATCAATAATTATGACCGAATGAAGTCCGTGCAAAGTTCACTGGAGGTTCTCTCCGAAAATGTCGGGAGCAGCGCAAAAGAGCAAAAGAAAAATGTAGATACAGGCGAAAAAAATGAGACAGAGACTGAAAAAGAAAAAAACAAAGGAACAGAACAAACAGATCCTTCAAATGGAGTGGACGAGGATGACTTTTATATTGTGCAAAAAGGTGACACGCTTGCAAAGATAAGCAGAAAAATATATGGAGATTCCAGTCATGTGGAAGCAATCTGCAAAATGAACGGACTTTCCGATGATGACTTAATCTATATCGGACAAAAATTATTACTACCTTAAAGAAAAACTGTGCTATACTTAAGAAACACGGAGTATAGATAAAAAGAATCAAAGGTGGACATGAAATGGCAAAACAAAAGAGAAATCCAAACTTAAGGGTTGTGAAAGAAGAAGAGGTGGCAATGCTTGAGCGAAGAGTTCCAAAGAGAGCAAAAGCGAGGGAAACAGTGAGAAGGCGGGATGGATTCAGGAAAAAGCAATTTCAAAAACACATGTTGATTGCATTTGCAGCCATTATGTTTTTGATAACAGGAGTCTACCTGTTTATCACATTTCACAAATATACTGATATGGATGTTGTCTACACGGCGGATGGCAGTGAGTTCGCGCAGGATAAGTATATTACTTTTGCAGATGGAATTTTAAGATATGGGCTCGACAAAGTAAGTCTTATGGATACGCGCGGAAAGGAAAAGTGGAGTCATGCGTGTCAGCTGCACGATCCAGAGGCAAAAGTAAGCGAAGAGTCCGCAGCGGTTGCAGATATTGGAGGAAATGAGATCCTGGTATTTGACAAAAAGGGGCTCAAAGGAAAGATACAGACAACAAAGCCTATTCAGAAAGTGGTTGTCTCCGGACAGGGGATCGTGAGCGTTCTTCTGAAAGAGGAGAGCACGGCGGAGGTTGTCTGTTATGATGCGGCCGGAAATATTTTGGTGGAAAACAGATCATCATTCCGGACAGCCGGATACCCGGTGGATATTGCGATTTCAAGGGACGGTTATATTCTTGCGGTCTCTTATCTGCTGGTGGAGGAAAATGTTCTGACATCAAAAGTCGTGTACTATGATTTCGGAGGTGATCCAAAAGGGGAGGGTGATTATAAATCAGAGGAGTTTACATACAAAGACGAGGTGATTCCATCCGTATTTTTTATGGGAGGCGACGAGTCTGTGATGGTAGGCTCAAAACAGATGATCCTCTGTCAGGGGACCAGGCGGCCAAAGGTAAATGAAACGGTCAAGTTTGACAAAGAAGTAAAAAGTCTATTTTACAATAAAGATTATATCGGAATTATTTTCAAGGGCAAAAGCGGCAGTGACGTGCTGGGGGTCTACACAGCAAATGGAAAAGAGCTTTTTTTGAAGGAGCTGGACAGCGAGTACGGGAATATGAAGATAGAAGGAGATGAAGTTATCCTCTACGATGGAAAGAAGTGCAGCATTTTTACTGCAAAGGGGGTACACCGTTTTGAAGGCGAACTGGAAGAGGATATTGTGAACATATTTCCATCCGAGGGTATGAACAAGTACTGTGCGATAACAATGAGCGGCCTGAAGGAAATGAGGCTGACGAAATAGGAGAGCGAAGATGAATAATTGGTTATTGATAGCAGTTGGGATACTGTTTCTCATCTGCGTGATAGTAGGGTACATCAGAGGATTTATTAAAATTATTGTGTCTGTGGCTGCCACGGCTGCAACAATCGTGCTTGTGGTGCTTGCCACGCCGTATGTCAGCAAAGCGCTGCACACACTCACTCCAATAGATGATATGATACAGGAAAAGTGTGAGAGTATCTTTGTGTCTGAGGCAAAGCAGACAGGCAATGAAATGCTCAGACAGAAGTTTAAAGAACTCACCGGGACAGATCTTCCGGGAGACGTGGATTTGTCGAAAATAGATTTGTCAAAATACGGTCTTACGGATGAGAAATTGAAAGAGCTCGCAAAAACAGTTGAGATCCCGCGGGAGGAACAGGTGAAGGCCATTCAGAGCGCTGACTTGCCGGAGGTTTTTAAGGATGGTTTGAGGGCAAACAATAATGAGGAAGTCTACAAAGAGCTGGGAGTGGATAATTTTGTAGACTATGTGAGTGCGTACCTGGCAAAGGTTGTTCTCGATATTATTGCGTTTGTCATTACTTTTATCTTAATTTCCATTATTATCCGTATGATTCTCTTCATTGCAGGGATCATTTCGGATCTGCCGGTGATTCACGGCCTCAATCGTGTGGCCGGAGGGGCACTGGGGATTGCCATCTGGCTGGTGATCGTGTGGACAGCTTTCCTTGTCATCACACTCGGATATAATTTCCAGTGGGGAAAAGACTGCATGACAATGATACAAGACAATTCCATACTACAGTTTTTATATGAACACAACTATATTATGGATATGCTGATGAAATTCAGATAATGCGGTGTTATGAAAAAAAGTTTAATAAAGATGAGAATAAGACTTGACAAAAATAAAAATGGCATGATAAAATTAAAGTCCACTGTGAGAGCAGTGGGCTTTTTGGTTATCAAAAAAGCATTCAAAATAAAATCAAAAAATTGGTTGACAAAGGTGCTTATATATGATAATCTAATATGGCTGTCGCAAAGAGCGGCGGAGGAGTTTGGAAAGGACTTGAAAAAATAAATAAAAAAGTTCTTGACAAACAAAAATGAATGAGATATAATAAA
>NZ_NFKJ01000012.1 GCF_002160325.1 Lachnoclostridium sp. An181 | reverse complement strand
TCTGCTGGACAAAGGCCAACTCTACTCTCCGGAAAAGAGTAGGTAATCCATATCGAATTCCTAACTTACGCCTTTTTTGAAAAATACGTCGTAGGTCTATTAAGGTTACTCTTTTGTATGAAAATCTTTTTAAAATAACTCTTGACTATTTACCAAATTGCTTTCCAAATGTCTTTATTTCAAAAAAGGAACTGTAAAATCTGTTTCAAATTTTACAGCTCCCGTCCTCCTTGTTATAAAAGTCCTACCAGATCAAGGCTTGGTTTCAATGTCTTTTCACCAGGTTTCCATTTTGCCGGGCACACTTCGTCGCCATGTTCTGCCACGAACTGGGATGCCTGGACTCTTCTGAAAATCTCATCCGCATTTCTCCCTACATTTCCGGCAGTCACTTCATAGGCCACAATCTCACCTTCTGGATTGACAATAAAATCTCCCCTCTCAGCAAGGCCGTCTTCCTCTATCATGACGTCAAAATCTCTGGCCAGCTTTCCTGTAGGATCTGCAAGCATAGCGTACTGAATTTTTTGGATTCTTTCCGATGCATCATGCCATGCTTTATGTACAAAATGGGTGTCGCAGGAAACAGAGTAGATATCGCAGCCTATCTTCTGGAAATTTTCATACTTATCTGCAAGATCTTCCAGTTCTGTCGGGCACACAAAGGTAAAGTCCGCAGGATAAAAGAAAAATAAACTCCATCTTCCTTTGATATCCTCCAGTGTCACCTCTTTAAAACCACCGTTTACATATGCCTGCACTTTAAAATCACTTACTTTTTTTCCAATCAATGACATAGATCTCCCTCCTTATTCTTTTCTGTTAAATGCCTGGAACCCAGGGTAGCATGCTCCCTCCCCAAGCTCTTCCTCGATTCTCAAAAGCTGATTATATTTTGCAACACGCTCACTTCTGCTTGGCGCCCCTGTCTTGATCTGGCATGTATTTAAGGCCACGGCCAAATCTGCAATCGTGGTATCCTCTGTCTCTCCTGAACGGTGGGAGGAAATGGCTGTGTATCCTGCTTTGTGCGCCATCTTGATCGCTTCCAACGTCTCGGATACAGAGCCAATCTGGTTCAGTTTGATGAGAATGGAGTTTCCGCATCCATTTGCAATCCCTTTTGAAAGACGCTCTGTGTTTGTCACAAACAGATCATCGCCCACAAGCTGCACCTTGTCTCCCAACTCTTGTGTCATCATCTTCCATCCTTCCCAGTCTTCTTCATCCAGCCCATCCTCGATAGAGTAGATCGGATATTTCTCGCAGAGTGCCTTCCAGTGCTGTACTAATTCTTCAGAAGTAAATTTCTTTTTGCATTTCGGAAGGACATATTCTCCTTTCTTCTGCCCTTTCCACTCGCTGGATGCCGCATCCATGGCAAGTACAAAGTCTTTTCCAGGTTCATATCCCGCTTTGCGTACTGCCTCCAAAATATACTCAATGGCCTCCTCATCGCTGTCCAGATCAGGTGCAAATCCACCTTCATCTCCCACGGATGTGGCAAGTCCTTTTTCCTTTAAAAGCGCCTGCAGTGCATGGAATACTTCCGTGCACCAACGAAGGCCTTCCTTAAAACTTGGCGCTCCTGCCGGCATGATCATGAACTCCTGCACATCCACAGTGTTTGCCGCATGTGCTCCGCCATTCAAAATATTCATCATTGGAACCGGAAGTTTGTTTCCGGAAATTCCTCCCAGAAACCGATAGAGAGGCACCTGAAGTGCCACAGACGCTGCCCTTGCACACGCGATGGAAACAGCAAGAATGGCATTTGCTCCAAGTTTGGACTTATCCTTTGTACCATCTGCCTTTATCATGGCATTGTCCACTGCATAGATGTCGGATGCATCCATTCCACAAAGGACATCATTGATTATCGTATTGATGTTTGCAACTGCTTTTTGCACGCCTTTTCCAAGGTATCTTTCTTTCTCTCCATCTCTTAGTTCCAGCGCCTCAAATTCACCTGTGGATGCTCCGCTTGGAGCTGTCCCTCTTGCCATTGTTCCGTCTGCAAGATAAACTTCTGCCTCCACAGTCGGATTCCCTCTGGAATCAATAATCTCCCTTCCGATCACTTTTTCGATTCTTAAATGTTTCATTTCTTTTACCATCCCTTTCTATTTTTTTCTCTGATCTTTATCAGCAATTTCCTGTTCTTTCGGAGGCCGTTATCAGAAAGCTCAAACTATGCTTTCTGATTTTTGGAGCCTCCATGATTCATTCACACTAGTTAGTTATTTCTAACTTGTATTTAAAATACCACTGTTTCACACCCAATGTCAACGATAATAATTATCGTTTTTATTTTATTAGCCAAAACTAACTTTTGCGCACTAAAAAGGATGCCGGATTTTTTGTATTCCGCGCATCCTTTGTTTTACTTTCAATGAGGCTTAAATCCTTCACCAAGCACTTCATTGGATTCCATGATAATAACAAAAGCCTTGTCATCGATCTCTTTGACTGCGTTTCGGATCGTAAACATCTGCTTATTGTTGCAGGCACATAAAACTACTTTCTTCTCGTCCTGGGAAAAACTTCCCTGAGCTTTCAGAAACGTGGCTCCTCTACCGGTGAGAGCATCGATCTGCTCGGCAACTCTTTCCGGATATTCTGTCACGATCAGCGTCAGTTTTCCGGAGTCCACACCGTACATAACTTTGTCCACCACAATAGACAAAAGATACGTCACAATGACTCCATAAATCAGACTGTCCACATTTTTGGATACTATCAAGGTACCTATCAAAACGATAATGAAATCTGTCGTAAATGTAATTTTCCCAAGGGAAATGTGCGGATTTTTAGCTTTGATAGAAAGCATGATAAAATCCGCTCCCCCTGTGGAGGAATCCCTCATGTAAATAAGCGCATATCCAAGCCCCGCAAGCACTCCTGTGCAAATGGCTGCCAAAAGCCGGTCCCCTTCATATACCGGAAACAGCGGTGCAATGTAGTCCATAATGACCGATGTGATGATGATGGTCCGAACTGAGCGCACAAAGAATCCACGACCTAAAATACGGAAACAGAAAATCGCGATCGGAATATTTAAAAGCATGGCAACAAGACCGATCTGTGTGCCAAACAACTGGTAAAAGATAAGTGCGATCCCATTTAAGCCAACCATCGGAAAATTGGCGAATGCAGCAAAATTGTATGTTCCCACAGCAATCAGGGTCCCTCCGATGATATCCATGATCACGTCAAGGATAAATTTTTTTGTCTTTTTCTTTATAGTCATCTTTTCTGCCATTCTATCTCTCCTTTCTATCAATTCCACACTTGAATGATTCCAGATTATTCTAAAATAAAAGCACAAAAAGAGCATTTACAATTATAGATAATATAATCACAAATGCTCTTTTCTATGAAAAGTATAACTATTTGGAACCTCCCTGTCAATATTTGTCTTTAGGAAGATTCCATAAATATCCTGTCACTGCCTGTCTCTTGTCTCCTGTGCACCCATGGCCTGCTCTGCCTGATCAAGAGAGCGGTATCCGTAAAAGAAGGTCATGAATGTAAGTTTCATTTCTGTAAGATTTTTTCCCTCTCTTTCGTATCCGGCGATCATATCCTTGTACCTCGACAATGTTTCATCCGAGTATGTCCCTAGTTCCCCGCGAAGATAGGTTTCCATGGATGTATCCCACGGTGTATCTTCCGCCGTGTGAATGGATCTGCCGCTTCCTCCAAGGTGCGGATATTTCATGGAAAACCTCTCAGCCCATGAGATTTCTGTACGGATGATCTCCTCCTCAAGCTCTCTCCTTTTCTCACTTCTTTTTGGGAGAATATCCTTCCATTTCTCGTATTCTTCCGGCGCAGTGCTCTCCATCATCCTTGCATACTTCTCTGTCAGAAGATTCCATCCTTGTTTTTTTGCCCGCACTAGGTCTTTGTAATAACTTTTGAGCCCATCTTGCCTCCATGTGTAAAACTGGCTCTTCCTCATAATCTCAAAAGTCTCCCAGTCATCCTGGCAAGAAGCTCTTCCTCCTTCATTTTGTACGTTTTGGAATTGTTCCCACTCTTCCTTGACAATGTCAAGCACAAGGGCCCTCTCCTCCACCTGCCTTTTGTGTGTCTCCAGAAAATTGTCAAATGATGTGCTAAGTTTCTGTCTTCTCATCTCCCCTGAAATCATTCCGCAGATTTCTTCTATTTTCGTTTCCATGCCCTCCATATCACAAGGAAGGCTTTGGATTCTTTCAAGCTTTTCTTTTATTTCTTTGAGCGTATGGAAATTTTTCATTCCCTTCATCTTCCACTTGTAGATTGGCGTGTACATACGATTGAGAAGATATGCTGTATCCACCGCTGCATCCAAAAATTGCGCCAGGCAAAAATACATGCCCCCAATGTCTTTTCTGCGCCTCATCCTCTCATAATTATACTGCCCTGCCTGTGCCATTCTTCCAAGAGATACAGACAATTTTTCAAGAAATATTTCCTCCGGATAAAAGGAAAATGCTTCCCTCTCCTTTGAAAATGTTCCGGATGGATCATCAAAAATTTCGCCGCTCATCACACAACTAAGCCCTTCCGGCTGCATCCCTCTCCATGCTTCCTTGTCTTTTTGACAAAGCTTGTCCCCGTTTTTGCCAAGCTTTGGAGCATTAGAAAAACCTGTCAGCTGTTTGAAAAAATCTTCTCTTTGGAAAACACCGATCCTTCTTTCCCCTGTTTTTTGTGTATTTCTTGCCGGGAATCCCAGGCATTCTTTTGGAAGGCTGTCATAATCTTTTTGTAGTTGTTTTCCAATCTCTTCAAAATCTTCTTTGGAAAGCCAGAGACAAAATCCGGCCCCATAATCATGATCCACAGACTGTAAATCGTCAAAGCCCATACATTCGGAGCCCTGACCTATCAGCCCGGCCGCAATACGAGGTTTATATTTTGCGTACTTTTCTTCCAACAGCGGTTTCCCGTATGTTTCATAGTACATTTTGGAAAGTGCAAGCCCTTTGATCCCACCTTTTTCCATTCGCTCTGTTCTGTTTAAAAGATCTTCTGCTGTCTGCAGATTTTTCTTGGTGATCCGGTAGTATTCATTTTCCCCGTAACACTCTTCGATTTCTCCCAGCGCCTTTTTATAAAAGGAAACAGCATCTTTGTAACACCCCTCGCGGAATCTTGATTCCGCAAGTCCGGCTAACGCTGAAGCATAATGTGAGTCTTTGCTGTCCGGATTTTTTTCAAACAGCTGCACAGCCTTCTCCATATGTGCTCTGCCCTCTTCGTCCTGTTTCATCTGAAAGCACAAATATCCAAGATTGGTGTGCGTGATCGCAATCTCCACATCCGGACTTCCAAGTGTCTTCATGATTTTCATGGCAGACTCAAGTTCTTGTTTCGCCAAGCCCATTCTTCCGGTTTCACTGTACAGAAGACTGATATTATTGTGCAGAGCCGCCATTCTATAGTCTTCACCTTTCAGTGTTTTCTCGTAGATTTCCTTTGTCTTTTCATAATAATCCAGGGCTTTCTCAAATTTTCCGGCTGCCCGGTATGCGGTGGCTGCATTCAAAAGCGTTGTCCCATAGTTTAAACTTCCTTCCAGCCCCATTTTCTTTGCAAGCGAAACCGCCTCTTCCGTACACAGCAGACACTCCTCGTATCTTCCGGCCGCCCGGTAATATCCCATCAGTTCATTTAGGATGACAAGAATAGCTGCATCGTTTCCAGCCTTTGCAGCGCTTTTCAACCCCTGTTTCAAATAATCTTCTGCTTCTTTTGCCCTTCTGTCAGCATACAGGCCATCCAGACCTTGCAAAAAATGTTCCAATACAAACATGCTTTTCACCTCCTAAACGATTCCTTCTTTAAATACCGCCATCATTTCTTTTGTCAGGCTGACTTCATCTCCCTCATCCGGGATATCCTCCCGCTCCATCCATTGTGCAAGCGCAAGCTCCTCCTCATCCAGACTGATCATGCCGTCTCCGTCCAGATCACAGAAAAATCCAAGCAGCAGCGTGTCTGTAAATCCCCATGGCTGGCTCTTATAGTAGCGGATATTCTTTACTTTCAGTCCCACTTCTTCCATCACTTCCCGTTTTACCGTCTCCTCAATAGTCTCCCCAATTTCAGCAAATCCTGCGATCAATGCGTATTTTTTGTACTCTCTTCCCGCATATTTTGACACCAGAATCCGGTTTCCGTCGATAATCCCCACAATGACAGCAGGACAGATTTTCGGATACTCCATAGTACCGCACACCGGACAATAAAGCATCCTCTCTTTTTTATCCATCTCCAGCCGATTTCCACACGCCCCGCAAAATTTCCTCGTACAATACCATCTGGAAAGCTGAATACCGGTCACTCCGGCAAATGCCAGATGCCTCGGTCTCAACGTGCGCAGTTTCTGTACATTTTCCCAGGAATACCCTTGTTTCTCAAAAGAAAGCTCTTCCTCTCCCAGAAAAAAAGCAGTGCTGTCCACAGTGAAAAGATAAACAAACTCTCTTTCCTGTTCTTTTTCATCCAGTTCTCGAAAGGACGGAAATATGACGGTTCCTTCCTCTTCTTTTATCAGAATTTTTCTACCCCTGGCGCAGATAAAAAGACTGTCCTCGGTCGGTATCTGGGGTCTGTATTCATTGTGCAGCCTGTGCGGCGCGATATCCTGTATCATGAAATTTCCTCTTTTCTTGTATAGCATTCCACTCCGATTATAGAACACCCACCTCTTTTCCGCAAGAAAAGCATTTCCTTTCTTCTCCATTTATCGTATAATAAATGCAGTTGATAACCAGACAGGAGGTACTTATGAAACTTGTATTTTTAGACGCAAAAACAATCGGAGAGGACATCGACTTGTCCCCATACGATCAGTTCGGGGAAGTTGTAAAGTATGATTTTTCTACAAGCGAGCAGGTCCCTGAACGTGTTGCTGATGCCGACGTGATCATTTTAAATAAGGTCGAGGTCAACGAAAAGACCATTGGAGGGGCCAAACATCTAAGGCTTGTCTGTGTCACAGCCACCGGAACCAATAATCTGGACAAGGAGTATCTGGACAAACGAAACATTGCCTGGAGAAATGTTGCCGGCTATTCAACGGAAAGTGTTGCACAACATACATTTGCCATGCTTTTCTATCTTCTTGAAAAACTGCGCTATTACGATGAATATGTAAAAAGCGGAAAATATGTAAACGATACAATTTTTACTCACTTTGCCGAACATTTCCACCAGTTAAGCGGAATGACTTGGGGAATCATCGGTCTTGGCAACATCGGGCGGAGAGTTGCCGACATCGCTACTCTTTTTGGCGCCAATGTTATCTATTATTCCGCATCCGGTGCACCAAAACAGGAGGGGTATGAACAAGTAGATTTTGACACTCTTCTGAAGACATCTGACATTATCTCCGTGCACGCACCGCTCAATGCACACACGAAAAATCTGCTGGACGCATCCGCCTTTTTAAGAATGAAAAAAAGCTGTATCTTTTTGAACCTTGGCAGAGGGCCGATCGTGGTGGAACAGGATCTGGCAGATGCGCTGAATGACGGACAGATCGCAGCGGCAGGGCTTGACGTTCTCTGCTCAGAGCCGATGAAAGAGGACAATCCTCTTTTACATATCCAGGACAGCCGGAAACTTTTTATCACCCCGCATATTGCGTGGGCAAGCGTGGAGGCAAGGACAAAGCTTATGCAGATCATCCACGGACAAATTTCTGAATTCTTTCATCTGTAGAGAACTGCCACAAAAGAAATTAAGAAAGGACAAAAGACATGTACCAACTATTCACTGATTTTATACCGGCCAATCAGATTATTCTGGTCGGGATCATTTTAACATTTCTCATCACATTCCTGGCGTTGAAATACCCATTTTCATTTCTTCCAAAAGACCAGGGACGCGATTTTGCGGTAAACGGAAAGCTTTCCAAAGGAAAACTGCGCGGCGTAGGCCTTACCTTTGTCAGTTGTTTTATCCTCGGAAGTGTCGCTTTTCTTCCTCTTGACCGGGAGTATATCATCTACATAATACTGCTCGTTGCGATAATGCTGAGCGGTTTTCTGGACGATACCTCCAGCACACCATGGAATGAATACAAAAAAGGCGCCATTGATCTTGTTTTGTCCATTGTGACCATGATCACGTTCGCTAACTTTAATTCCACAGCGATTCATCTTGGAAATATGGAAATCCTGATTCCAAAAGTAGTTTACATTATTCTTGGAATCATCCTTATCTGGGTATCCATCAATGTCACCAACTGCTCCGACGGTGTGGATGGACTGTGCGCCAGTCTTTGCATTGTATCCATGCTTTCCTACAGCGTAATCTTTCACGGGGAGCTCGGAAAATACAGCCAGGCAAATTTTCTCTTCATCGCTGTGCTGTTGGCTTATCTGTATTTTAACTCTTCTCCGAGCAGCATGCTCATGGGGGATGCCGGTTCCAGGGCTCTTGGATTTTACCTTGCCATCATTACCATGAAGAGCGGACATCCATTTATCTTTATTTTGCTGGCAGGTATTCTGATCATCGACGGCGGCCTTGGGCTGATCAAAGTCTCCCTGAAACGTTTCTTAAAGATTTCCATCTTAAAGAACACGCGCACACCGATCCATGACCATGTCAGAAAAAATCACGGATGGTCCGACGCGCAGGTTGTAATGCGTTTTGTCATTCTTCAGGTGATTTTGGGCATTCTTGCTTATATTATTATTTCAGCTTAACAAAAGCCGGGAATTCGAAAGCTCTCCTAATGATAGAACAATATATCCAAGAGTGCTCCCGGTAGAATAAAAAAATTGCGGTATGGGTTTCCAGTACCGCAATTTTTTCTAAATCTATTTACACACATCCACCCACGCTCTTGCATGGGAATATCTCTCCAATTCCCCACAGCTTAATTCTACCGCAGATCGATCACTCCCTGCTGCCGGAAATACGCTCTCAAAACGCCTCAACGATTCATCCAGATACACCTCCACGCCATCCGGATTTGCGAATGGGCATACCCCGCCATCCGGATGTCCTGTCATCTTTTCCACATTCTCAAAGGACACCATTCTTGCACGCATTCCAAAACTCTCTTTGAATTTTCGGTTGTCTATCTTTTTATCCCCGGCAACAACTACGATAAACGCTCCCTCCTTGTCCTCAGTATAAAAGGACAAGGTCTTCGCTATCCTTGCCGGATCAACGCCAACCGTTTCTGCTGCCAATTCCACCGTTGCACTGGAGTGTGTAAACATTAAAATTTCTCTGTTCCATCCTTGTTTTTGCAGATATATTTTTACATTTTCGACTGCCATACCACTTCCTCTTTCTTACTGGCGTTTTCTCTTTCCGATCACCACTGCTGCTCCTGCCGCACAAAGCAATGTACTCCATACCGCTGCTGTACTTTCATCTCCTGTCTTTGTGCTCTTTGTGGATTTGACCGATTTTACACTTACTTTGTTTTTGTTTCCTGTACCGGATGCCGTCTTTCCCGCTGTTCCTTTTGGTGCAGTTACCGCTGATTTTGTAATTGTTGCAGAAGGATCTTTGGTTGTCGGTGCCGGGTCAGAACCTTGGACCGGATCAGATGGCTCACCTGTTGTTTTTTGCGGTGTTTCCTGATTTTTTGTGTCATCGCCGCCCTGCACATCCGCCGGGTTCTTTGTATCATCGCCAGGCACTGCCGGCACTGCGTTTACCTTTGTCATATCCAGACGATAAAACTTGCTCATTGTATCATTCTTCATATGTGTTGTTCCAAATACATAGAAGTAATCCCCACTCACAACTCCATCTGCAAAATAGACTTTTTCATCGTCTAAATTTTTATCTGTCTCCATCCATTTTCCGTCTTTTACATTGTAAAGATAAGTATCGCTCGTATGCGCCTCATCGCTCATCATACCGGATACCACCATCTGTCCTGCGTAGACACCTGACGCTGCGGCAGGCATCTGGTTTTCATATACATTCGGATAAGAAACCCCTGCTGTCCACTTGGAACCATCAAAAATTTCCACACTGTTTTCCCACTGTCCATCCGCATTCTCTCCGCCGACAGCGATCAGTTTTCCATCCATTATCTCCACAGATGCGTTCACACGTGCATTGGCAAGCCGGGCAACCTCCACACAAGCTCCGGATAAAAGGTCTACACTGTAAACTTTGTTTGTTGGTGCGTATGTTCCATCAGAAGGATTTCTTTCACTTCCTCCAACCACATACAACTTATTTCCATCTGTGGCAATGCTGCTGTTTTGTATTGACTCTGAACGGGCAAATTCTGCCACCTTTACAAATTCTGTATTTTGTGCTGTATCATAAGAATATATCTCAAATCCGGTTCCTTTATTGGAATATATATAAAGGGTATCCCCGGATACAGTAAGTTTTACGTCAAGACCTAACGGAATCCAGGTGCTGATTTTATCCCACTCATTTTCATCCGTGTTATATACAAGGAGCACCACATATCTTTCGCCCTCTCTCATCTCATAGAGGTCTCCTCCTGTCACGTATATGTTCCCGGACACTGACTCTACACTGTACATCATTGACTCATCATCGTACAGGGAAACTCCAAGTTTCTCATAATCCGGAACCGGAAGTTCATCAAAGAGGGTTTCATTTTCCACGATCACTCCTTTATTTTCCAGCACAAACGTATCTCTTCCATACTGGGATGCATCGGATGCAGCTGTCACCACAAATTCGTGAGGTCCTTCCACAGTCCCCTTTGGCAGCTCTACTGTAATCTCTCTGTCACCCCAGGATACGATCGGAAGACTCTGTCCGTCCATGACAACCGTGCCCATACCATTTCCAAAGAAATAACCGGAAATCACTGCCTGACCGTCTTTCTGGCTCAGCTCATCCAGCACCGGATACGGCGACTCAATTGCTTTTTGCAGATTCAAATATCCACCGGATACACATAAATCCTTTAATTCTTCTGTCCTTGTGACACCTCCTGCAAGCCTTGCCCGGATTTCGGACATATCTGCGCTATTTCCATAGTAAGCCTTCAAAAGCGCATATGCACCTGTCACATTCGGGGCTGCCATGGAAGTTCCTGACATGATTCCGTATTTTTCTTTCTGCAGAATAGTTCCAGGTTTTGTTGAGAGTATCTTATCTCCAGGGGCAAACAATTCTGTATTGATCTTTCCATAATTGGAATAATCTGCCGCGTGGCCGTACTGGTCAGATGCATTGACAACAATCGTTCCCTCTGTGTTGCTGCCGTAAGGAGCATTTACATTAGCATCCATATCTGCCCCCGTATTTCCGCTGGCAAATACAGAAACGATTCCCTGCTTTGCTGCATAATCTACAATATCCTGGAAACTGCGGCTTAAATATGCTCCGCCCCAGGAATTGTTGGCTGCCACAAAATTCACACCTTTTTCTTTCTGCTCCAACATATATTCATAAGCTTTGATCGCCATTGATGTACTGCCCTGTCCTTCATTATCCAGTACCCTTAAAGCCGCGATCTTCACCTTCTGTGCAACGCCACTGACACCCATATTATTGTTTCCGCTGGCTCCGATAATGCCGGCGACATGAGTCCCATGCCCAAATACATCCATCGGGTCTGTGTCTCCGGATGAAGTAAGAGCGTCCCCGCTGAAATCGTATCCATGATTTCCATTCTCATCTGTCCACATATTGTCCTTTAAATCCGGATGATTGTAATCCACTCCGCTGTCCACTACAGCGACAACATATTCATCCGATCCTTCTGTCGCTCCCCACACATAAGGCACATTTGCAGCCCCCGGAGTCGTGCTTGTCTGTCTTTGCAGATTCCACTGTTGTGCAAAATAAGTATCGTTCGGCACTGCGTAGGATTGAATCGCATAGTCCGGCTCCACGTACTCTACTCCCGGACAATCTTCCAGCTCTTTTACAAGTTCCTCTGTAGACAGTTCGTCCGATTCCGCCACCATCATTTTTTCGGTTTCGTTCGCAGAAGATTTTGCTTTCGTGGAATTTGCATCTTCCTCTGATTCACTCATCGTCAAAAGTGTCTCCATCGTATAGGAGTCCTCTGATGATGTACTGTTCTTTTTGTCCTCCTCATCTTTTGCTCCTTCAAAATCAGGATTCACCTTTACGATCACTCGCCCTTCTATAGGCTCCAGTCCCTGCAATGTTGCTTGTGATTCCTGTGCCTCTACTTTTTCATCCTGTATGTATGCCGGAAACGCAGCTCCTACACATAGAATTGCCGCCAAAAGGATACTCACGCTTTTTCTTTTCATTATCTTCATCCCTTTCCTGTGGTTTATTCCGAAAATTTTTAAATATTTTAACATATTTTAGCATTTTAAACAAGCAACGCGAAGACATTTATAAAAAATTAAGGATATTGAACAGATGTCTTTCTATCCAATATCCCAAGTTTCATCATTCTGTCTCTCTAAGTCTTCCCCCCTCCAAAAAATTCCCGCGTCCCGAATCCATCCTGACACCTACTCCTGTGCCATACGGGCCAGTATCCTGGCATTTCCTGCAAAGGCATCTCCCTCAAGATTCAGACTGGCGGTCCATAGAAATAGGAGGCTGTAGCGCCTCCGTCGATCAGGAAATCTAATCCGTAATAAATGTTCCTTTGTCGCTCGTGAGCAGCTCCTCTGTCGGTGTGCAGGCAACTTTGTTTCCATAGCCTCCTGTCTCATAATAGTCGTATCTGATAACGCAACAAAAAGCGGATATTCAAAGTACACCTCCAAATATCCGCCTTTTCTATTCACTTTCTTTTTGAAACTTCTTTTTCCGCTGTTTCACACATTCAGTCAACAAATATTCGATCTGCCCGTTCACGGACCGAAATTCATCCTCCGCCCACTGGACCAGCTCATTGTACAGCGATGCAGAAAGCCTCAAAGGAACCTGTTTTTTTGCCTTTTCTTTTGCTTTTTTCTCTTCTTTTTCCACTGCACTACCACCTTCTTCCATATCCCGTATTAACCTGAATGTTTATTTTAATACAAAGAACCACTGTTTACAATAGGTTGTGCATCTTTGTTACCGCAGAGTACGACAAGAAGATTGCTTACCATGGCTGCCTTTCTCTCTTCATCGAGCTCCACAATCTCATTTTCATTTAATTGTTCAAGTGCCATCTCCACCATTCCCACAGCGCCTTCCACAATCTTCTGTCTTGCGTCAATGATCGCCGCTGCCTGCTGTCTCTGCAGCATAGCTGACGCAATCTCCGGCGCATAAGCAAGGTGTGTGATGCGCACTTCCATGATTTTGATTCCTGCATTTACCACTTTGCTCTGCAGTTCTGCGTTCATGATATCCGCAATTTCCTGGCTGCTGCCTCTCAGTGATTTTTCATCTCCACCCTCACTTGCGTCATACGGATACTGGCGCGCTGTATTCCGGATGATGGCATCACACTGAATGGAGAGATAATTCTTATAGTTCTCCACATTGATGACTGCCTTTGTCGGATTCTCCACTTTCCATATGACAACAGCGCCGATCTCCACCGGATTTCCAAGTTCATCGTTGACTTTCTGTTTTTCGTTGTTGAGTGTCATCGCTTTCATGGAAACTTTTTTGTTTATTGTAGATATGGAAATATTTGCTTTCCCCGATGCTGTCACTCCAAATCCTTTCACTGTTGGGTTGATGGCCGTGCAAAACGGATTAACCCAGAAAAATCCCGGTTTTTTCAGCGTGCCGTAATAGTTTCCAAAAAGAGCCAGCACAAGCGCCTCGTTCGGCTCCAAAATGCGAAGTCCGCAAAAACCAATGATCGCCACAATCACCAGGATAGTCCCGATTATTTCCAAAACCGTCAAAAGCCCCGCTGAAATCACACTTTCTCCACCAGAATAAATGACCGGCGCTGCGATCATGACCGCAATGCTGCCTACCAAAACGATCAGCCATAGGAAAAGCATGGCAAAACCATTTTTGGCGTGCAATACCTTTTCTTCCACTATCTGTCTTTCTTCCCTCATTACGAACACCCTCCTTGTTATTATAATGATATCAACTTGATATCATTATAATACCTCTTCCGATTTTCAGTGTCAATCCTTTTATATATTTTTGTCACATATTTTCCTTGCAGGAAAGTTTCGAAACTTCAAGCCGGATGATTTCCACCGCATCCACCATCTGATCTTCGAACTGCCAATCAGAACGCCCGGAATAATGACCCATGATCATCTGAAGGGCTTTTCTTTTTTTATCCCTTGTTTTCACAAGATCCACATCCCCCTGGCCGATCACACTCTGATACTTAAAAGTATATCCGCACGCCTTTACGGCACTCTGCACACTGTGTGCAGTATCCATCTCAAATCCTGCCTTTTTATTTTTTCGTATCAGCTCTATTTTCCGCCCTGCTTTTGCACTGTGAAAATAGAAAATGTGCTTTCCCCCTTCCATACAGTGCGCAAAATTCAGAGGGACCACATACGGCGCCTCACCGTCGCACAGCCCAAGTCTGCAGCAGTCACACGCCTCTATGATCTGTAAAATCTTCTTTTCATCTAAAATCTCTCTGTCTGTCCTTCTCATCTTTTTTCTCCTCTCCCTTCCTTTTTTGCGGAAATCAACAACATCATCGGACGCCTAAGCTCATCCTTCATACCGGGAAGTCCCATCATTTCTTTTGGCGGTTTTGGCTCCGCCAACTTTTGGATGGAAAAGCCATTTTCAAGCAACGCTCCAAGATATGTGGTCAAAGTCCTGTGGTATTTCATTACATGTTCCCCTAAAAACACAGCATCCCGTTTTCCCTCGTAAAAATAATTGTCCACAGGAAAATGAAGGATGCTGCCATCCTCCCCGTAGTACCAGTCCTGGGAACCATAAGCAGTGAACACCGGATGCTCCACAGAAAAGACAAACTCTCCCCCGTCGACGAGCCACTCGCCGATCTTTTCCACAAGCGCCCTAAAATCTTTCACATAATGAAAAGCCAGGGAGCTAAAAACAACATCAAAGCTGCCCGACGGAAACTCCAAATCCTCCATAGCTGCCATTTGATAGGAAATCCTGGTATCTTTTGTCATCTCCCTTGCTTTTTGCAGCATTTTCTCTGAAATATCCACGCCCAGCACCGCCTTTGCTTTGTTCCTGGCAGCATAAATGCAATGCCATCCGTATCCACACCCCAGATCAAGTACCCGTTTTCCCAAAAAATCAGGCATCATCTTTCTAAATTCACTCCACTCACCCGCTCCTGCAAGCCCTTTCTTTGAGCGCTCCATCTGTCCGTACTTTTCAAAAAAGACAGAATCATCATATTTATTTTCCTTCATTTTCTTTTCATCCTTTCTTTTGCACCTTTAGAAACTTTATTATTTCTTTATATCATTTATAATTTATAAAACAATGTATTGATGTCCAAAACCTTCTGCCCTATTTTTTGCCCGCCAAGCCCGCAAGCCCTGCCACAGTCCCAAGAGCAATAAACACATCCGCCAGGTTGAATGTCACTCTTCCTATTTTCTCATTTTTTGTGCCGATTGCCAGATAATCTGTCACCCGGCCTTTTTCTAATCTCTCATATGTATTTCCAAAAGCTCCCCCTGCCACAAGCGCCATCCCGGCCTTTTCCAGGTACCTCCCCCTTTTTCCAAGCAAAAAAAGGTAAGATACAAGCCCTGACAACGAAAGAACGAAAGAAATCTGTTTTATAATTTTAGGATACTTTTCCAGCCCGTTCATGGCAATGCCCTGATTGTACACTTTCCGAAGATAAAATCTCCCTCCCAAAACAGGGCGGTCCTTTTCATCCTCACCCACATGCTTTTCCACGTATTCTTTTATCTTTATATCAATAAGGAACAGTGCTGCCACTGTTCCCATGCCTTTCCATTTATTCATTTTTACTCTCCGGTTTCTTCTGGCTTTGCCTCTTCTTTTTCTTCACAATGAGTCTTTGCCTCTTCTTGGCCTTCTTCCTCTTTTTCTTCCCGGGCATTGGCATCATTCTGAAAATCAGACTCTTCAAAGTCATCCTCAAATTCTGCCTCCACATCTTCCACTTCCACATCCTCCACATCAATCGGCTCTTTTTCTACTTTTTCGCCGCAGACCGGACAGTAAGCCGCTCCTTTTGGAAGAGTAGCCTGGCAATTTTTACACATCCCCTCTCCTTTGATATGAGAAAGTTTCTTTTCATATGCTGCGATGACATGATTTCTTTTGCCGATTTCTTCACAGATGGCAACAAATTCACCGGAAATCTCGTCGCCGTTTTTGTATTTTTCAAACAGCATCTTTCCAAGATCCATGAAATCTCTTTCATTTCCCCTCTCCAGAGTGCGGATTTGGCTTTTGAGTTTCTGTACGCTCATCACTTCTTCCGTCTTCTTCCCAACTGACTCCGCAGTTTCTGACAGTGTGGAAGAAATTTTTCTTCCCCACTCATCCAGATTCAATTTGTCAAACCAATCTCTCATCTTCCGTCTCCTCCTTTTAAAACTCTACAACAAGCGGTTTTTATTTGATATCTTCTATACAGTGCCGGAATGCATCGGCAGCCCTGCCTGTCCGCGCAGCAGAATTTTCGGCCCTCCGGTTCCGTCAATATATTCTTTTGTGATCACAACCTCACCAATATTGTCGTCTTTTGGAATCTCATACATAATATCCAGCATAAATTCCTCTATAATGGAGCGCAGCGCTCTGGCGCCCGTCTTCTTTTCCATGGCCTTTCTCGCAATCTCATGCAGTGCCTCTTCCTCAAAATCCAGTTTCACCTCATCCAGGGCAAGGAGTTTTTGATACTGCTTGATGATCGCATTTTTCGGCTCTTTCAAAATCTGTACCATCATATCCTCATCCAGCCCTTTTAAGGTGAAGATGATCGGAAGTCTTCCAATAAATTCCGGAATCATACCAAAATTGCGCAGATCATCAACCGTCACTTTCCCGAGAATATTTTTATCGTTATCGTATTTATCCTTCAAGTCTGCAATGAAACCCATGGAAGAGTGTTTATTGAGTCTCTCTTTGATGATCTGATCCAAATCCGGAAAAGCTCCTCCGCAGATGAAAAGGATGTTTCTTGTGTTCACCGTAGTGAGAGGAACCATTGCATTTTTGCTGTTTGCCCCAACCGGAACTTCCACTTCACTTCCTTCCAGAAGTTTCAGCAAGCCCTGCTGTACGGATTCTCCGCTCACATCCCTCTGGCTTGTGTTTTTTTTCTTTGCGATCTTGTCAATCTCATCAATAAAAATGATTCCTTTTTCTGCCTTCTCAACATCATTTCCAGCTGCTGCAAGAAGTTTTGAGACAACACTCTCGATGTCATCTCCAATGTACCCGGCCTCTGTAAGCGATGTGGCGTCTGTAATTGCCAGCGGCACATCCAGAAGTCTCGCCAGTGTCCTTACAAGGTATGTTTTCCCGCTTCCTGTAGGTCCTATCATAAGCATATTGGATTTTTCAATTTCAATGTCATCCATCGTGTCCGTTGCAACCCGCTTGTAATGGTTGTAAACAGCCACTGCCATGGCCTTTTTCGCGTATTCCTGCCCTACAACGTAATCGTCCAGTTTTGCCTTGATCTTGTGCGGAGCCGGCAGATCCTTGATGGAAAATACTGCCTTCTTTTGCTCCTTTTCCTCTTTTTTCTTTACCTTCTGCTGATTTTTCCCGGAATTTGGCAAATCTGCCATATTAAAAACCTGGATGCCGGGCATGTTCATCAGATTACTGTAGTCCACCTGTCCGTTGTTCATCACGTCAAAACTCTTCTGCATGCAGTCCGGGCATACAAAAATTTTATTCGGAAGTTCTATCATCTTCCCTGTCACACTCTCAGGCCTGCGGCAGAGAAAACAATAATGCTCTGGTCCGCTTTTCTTCTCGTTCGCGTTTTCATCCGCAGATTTCTTGTCCGCCACATCTGCTGTTTCCTGGTTTTTCTTTTCTATGTCCGTGCTTTTATCTTCATCTACAATGATAGTTTCATTATCCAACATATCTGTCTCCTTCCTGTATATGCGTCTATTATAGAACAGTTTGTCTGCCCGAACAAGTTAAGTTTTTCTAAAATACCTATACTACTGCTCCCAGTATATCTCTTTTTCTTTCTCTGTCAATTTTTCTACAAATGTCCTTTTAAGTTCAAGAAGAACTCCCAGATCCCTCAAAATCTGCATCAAAAGCGCACGGTTCTCAAACTCCTCCCTTGTCTTTGGAAGCGGGCTTTCCCTGTATTTCTGCTTTAGATTGTCGAGATTTTCGGAAAGTTTCTCCACATTATTTTTTTCATGGTAACTCTCCCCTGTCTCTATGAGAAATCTTCCGATCTCCCCTGCCTGCTCCGGCAGCATTTCTATATTTTTGATATTTTGATACATCCACTGCAGCACCTTACACTGTTCCATCCGCATATCCATATAGCGCAGAAAATATGTATCTGCTTTTGTCAGGGTATTTTGTATCCGCAAGGTCGCCTCTCTTTCCATCTTGAAAAAATACTTGTCAAGCAGCAAAAAATCACGGTCAAGCAGCCTGCCCTTCTCTTCCTCCAAAAGATGGGCGCCCATATCTTTTAAAAGCCTGCCCATGTGGTCGTCGATCCTTTTTTGCGCTGCCCGGATCTTTGACAGATTTTCCGGCATAAAAAGATTCACTGTCACTCCGATCCCGGCCCCAATGATAAAGAGCAGACTCTCATTTTTTACGGAAGACAACGTGATCGTATCGGCCAGATAATGGGTGGCAAGCACTGCATTCATGGACACAGCGCCTTCCAGATCAAATCGCATGCAAACAAAAATAAAAGCAAAAAGAAAGAGCGCATATGTCCATATCTCATGGCCGAATCCCTGAAAAATGGCAATGCACAGGACAGTCATAAGCCCAAATGCCAGTACCCTCTTGGCCGCGAGAACAAATGTCTCTTTCTTTGTATTCTGTATCGTTAAAAGTGTGATGATTCCTGCGGAATAAGCATAAGAAAGCCCCAGTGCCTCTGCAATCGCCATTGCAGCAGGCACTGCGACAGTAAGTTTCAGCCATTTTAAGTAGGAAACTTTAACCCCTTTCATTTTACAAAAACTGCTCAAGCATGGAAACAGCCTCTTTTTTCTGAAGCGCGCCTACGTTTCGTTTTACCACTTCACCGTCTTTGATGATCACAACAGTCGGGATACTCATCACACGGTACTGTCTTGCAAGGTCAGGCTCTTCATCCACATTGATCTTTCCGACAATCGCCTTACCTTCCATTTCTTTTGCCAGTTCCTCCACAACCGGTAAAAACATCTGGCATGGTCCGCACCACTCAGCCCAAAAATCGATAAATACAGGAACCTTTGACTCTTTTACTACCTCATTGAAATTTGCACTTGTTATTTTTACTGCCATCATCTATTCCTCCTTTAAGAATTAGTATCTTTCATTGATGGGTTTAGTATACACATTCTGTTTTCTCTTTTCCGTGACAACATCACAATCAACGAATACTGTCTGCGGCAAGCTCTCTAAGAGCCTTCTCGTCCGTGATCTTAACTGCCCCTCTTGAAAGGGCGATCATCCGCTCTGACTGCAGATGCTTTAACATCCTGGTCACAACTTCCCTTGCTGTCCCAAGCTCCTTTGCAATCTGCTCATGGGTCACTTTCAATACCCTGGAATCCAGAAGGGACGCTTCTTCTACCAGAAAAGCGGCAATTCTGCTGTCCATACTTTTGTTCATCACCTGATCCATCAGCCACATGACATCAGAGAAGTGAGATGCCATCAGTTCATTTGTATAGTTGGCAACAGGGAGTGAGGTTTTTGCCATTTTCTTAAATACACTGGTCGGCAAAACCACAACCTTTGTGTCCTCTTTTGCCACAATATGGATCTCAAAATCAATATTCGGCATCATGCAGGTGGCGGCAAAAAGACACACATCCCTCTCTATCAGGCGGTACAACGTCATCTCCTTCCCCTCTTCGGAGATAATATAGCCTCTGAGCATTCCGCTTACGACCGCCAAAAGCCCCAGACAGTCTTTTCCTGTAAAAATATGTTCTCCCTTTTTGATCATTCGGGTGTACAAAGAATGCTCCAGTTCTTTTTGTTCCTCTTCTTTCAGCTGTCTCCAAAACGGAAAATATTCTCCTAATTTCATTTTTACTCTCCCTTCAGCATTTCCAGGAATGTCTCCTCCGAAATAATAGGAATTTCCAACTCTCTTGCCTTTTTGTTTTTGGAGGAGGAAGACTCTGTGTCATTGTTGATCAAGTAATTTGTCTTTTTGGTGACTGTCCCTGTCACTTTTCCTCCCTTTTTCTCAATCAGTTCTTTCAACTCATTCCGGTTGGCAAAATGCTCCAAGCTGCCCGTAACGACAAAATTGATTCCCTTCCATGTCTGTTCTTCTTCACTGATATCCTCTTTTTGTATCCTCAGCTCATTCAAGAGCCGTTCAAACTGTTCCACATGCTCCTTATCACCAAAATAGTCGGTGTAAGACTTTGCGATCACATCACCGATTCCTGCAATAGCATCCAGCTCTTCTCTTGTCACACGCACGAGCTTTTCTGCATCATATTCAAATTCCCTGCAGATGATTTTGGCATTTGCAAGACCGATGTTGGAAATGCCAAGACCATAAAGCACTTTGGGCAATGTCGTCACCCTTGCCTTTTCAATACTGTCTATTAAATTTTGATATGATTTTTCCCCAAATCCTTCCATTGACTTTATCTCATCTTCATGGAGCTCCAAATGGAAAATATCCGCAAATTCTTTGATAAATCCTTTGGAGATGAACTTCTCAAGTGTTGCCTCTGACAGCCCGTCAATGCCCAGGGCATCCCTGCTCACAAACAAGGTAAAGGACTTCACATGTTTTGCCTGGCACTGCGGGTTGGTGCAGTAGAGCGCCTTTGCATTTGCCACCCGGCGCACTTCTGTCTGTCCCTGACAGACCGGACAGACGTCCGGAACGGAAACCATGCCGCTGCGCGTCAGATTGTCTGCGATCTGCGGGATGATCATATTTGCTTTGTACACTTCGATCGTATCCCCGATGCCAAGCTCCAGCTCTTCCATAATGCTTAGATTGTGTACGCTTGCCCGGCTTACTGTGGTTCCTTCCAGCTCCACCGGTTCAAAGATAGCCACCGGGTTGATAAGCCCTGTCCTGGAAGGACTCCACTCAATCTCCTTTAAAACCGTCTGTCTGATTTCATCCGCCCATTTAAAGGCAAAGGAATCCCGTGGGAATTTAGCTGTTGTCCCCAATGACTCTCCATAGGCAATGTCCTCGTACACCAGCACAAGCCCATCTGATGGAATATCGTTTTTCTCAATCTTCTTCTCAAAGAAAGCAACTTTTTCTTCAATATCTGATGCATCTGTCAGATAATGCTCCACTACTTCAAATCCCTGTCTCTCCAACCAGGAAAACTGCTCCATTCTCGAATTTGCAAAATCAACGCCATCCGCCTTTACAAGGGAAAATGCGTAGAACCGTACATTCCTTTTCGCTGTGATCTCATTGTTGAGCTGACGCACGGATCCGCTGCAGAGATTTCTTGGATTTTTATACTTTGCATCCACATCCTCTATCTCTTCGTTGATCTTCTCAAAATCCCGGTACCCGATAACTGCCTCTCCGCGCAGGATGAGCTCCCCCTTATGCGCAATCTGCAGCGGGATATTGCAAAACACTTTGGCATTGTTGGTGATGACCTCGCCGATTTCTCCGTTTCCCCTTGTGACTGCTTTGTAAAGGCTGCCGTCGCGGTAGGTAAGAACAATCGTAAGACCGTCCAGTTTCCAGGAGATCACTGCCTTTTTTGCGCCCAGAAATTCTTTCAGTCTTGAGATTTCCTTTGTCTTATCCAGCGAGAGCATCGGCTTTTCATGGCGCTCTTTTGGAAGCTCACTTAAGACCTCATATCCCACCCGCACAGTCGGGCTGTTGGACAAGGTGATACCTGTCTCTTTTTCCAGCTTTTCCAGCTCCTCGTACAGCGCGTCATACTCATAGTTGCTCATGATCTCCGATGCATCCTGATAATATGCTTTGGCAGCTTTATTTAATGTCTCCACAAGTGTATGCATTCGTTGTCTTTTTGTTTCCATGTTACTCCCCTATTCTATTACAGTTTCATTGGACGAGTCTTTTATAAGGCGGTACAATTCTTTTGTCTCCTCTTTTGTCAGTTCTCTGTACGCCCCAACTTTTAAATTTCCAAGCCGGATATTCATGATCCTCGTCCGCTTTAATGTCTTCACTTCATATCCAAAATATTCGCACATGCGCCGGATTTGGCGATTTAACCCCTGCGTGAGCACGATCCTGAATTTATATTTGCCAATCTGCTCTGCTTTGCATTCCCTTGTGACGGTGTCAAGAATCGGCACCCCCCCTGCCATTCCCGCAAGAAAGCGCTCTGTGACAGGTCGATCCACTGTCACCTCGTATTCCTTTTCGTGTCTGTTTCCTGCGCGCATGATTTTGTTGATGATCTCTCCTTGATTCGTCATGAGCAGAAGGCCTTCCGAATCTTTGTCAAGCCGCCCAATGTAGGTGATCCTGGCTGGGTAATCCAAAAAGCGGATGATATTTTTCTTCTCCCGTTTCTCCTCTGTGCACACGATCCCCCTTGGCTTATTCACTGCCAGTATGACCGGACGTTCTGCATGGAGGATTTTCTTTCCCCGCACACAGATTGTCTGGGATGGATTTACTTTCATCCCCATATCCGCAGTTTTTCCATCCACACTGACCTGACCGCCCGCGATAAGCCGATCCGCCTCCCGCCTTGAACAAACCCCTGACTCGGCCAAAAACTTATTTAACCGGATGTTAGTATTGCTATCCTGCCGTTCTCTCACTTTTTTACTCCATTTCTATTTTTCTATGGAAAAATATGCTTTCAGATATCTTTCCAGACTCTCCTGATCCTTTCTTCCCATCAGCTCTCTTGCCGAATGCATGGCAAGCAGAGGCACTCCTAGATCCACTGTCCGCACCGGAAACATCGCAGATGCAATAGAACCAAGTGTCCCGCCTCCTGCCATATCCGAACGGTTGAGCGCTTTCTGGTATGGAATTCCTTCCTTTTTACATATCTGCTCCATCACTGCAATGGCATTTCCGTCGGTTGCATACGACTGAGAGCAGGCCTCCTTGATACACACTCCCCCATTTAACACCGGCTGATTTGTCGGATCGTACTTTTCTGTGTAGTTTGGATGGTATCCGTGCGCCACGTCCACGGACATCATAAGTCCTTCCTGAATGGCACTTTGAAACTCTTCTCTTGAAAAATGAAGTCCCCTGTACACTTTCTCCAGCACAATGGACAAAAGCGTGGAACCTGCTCCCTGTTTGGTCCTGCTGCCGATCTCCTCATGGTCAAACACAACCGCCAAGTTGATCCCGCTTTCCCTCCTTCCTTCTATGAGCGCTTTTGTAAGCGCATAGGAAGAGGTCAGATTATCCAGGCGTGGTGCGGAAATAAATTCTTTTTCCATCCCCACAAATGTACTTTCATCTTTATTATAAATATTCAGCTCAAAGCCAAGTATCTCTTCCTTCTCCACAGAAATTCTTTTTGCCAGCCAGTCAAGGAATCCTTCCTTTTCTTCCTGATGATCAGCCATTCCCGTAATCGGGAGCATATGGATCTGACGGTTTAATTTATTTCCTTCATTCATCTCCCGGTTCAAATGGATGGCGATATTCGGTATGATGAACACAGGCTCCTGTAAATCCACCAGCACTTCTTTTGGCAAAAACACGTTTTCTGACCGCAGCATGACACGCCCTGCAGCTGATAACGGGCGGTCCATCCAGCTTGCCAGATTCACTCCTCCATACGTCTCTGTATTCAACTTAAGATAGCCATTTTTCTTTATATCCGGATGCGGCTTTATCCGAAATCCCGGGAAGTCTCCGTGGGATGCCCCAATCCGAAAAGAATCCTTCTGATCCATCTTCTCTCCAACTGTAAAGGCAAAAATCGTGGTGCCATGGTGTATGACATAATAGGCTCCGCCTTTTTTTAAATTCCACTCATCTTTTAGCTGCAATCTCTCAAATCCCGCCAGTGTAAGGCGCTCCGCCACTGCTTTCACTGTATGGAACGGGGAGACTGCCTCCTGGATAAACGCAAACAGCTCATTTTCCATCCTTGTCTGACTCATGTTTTATTCTCTCCTTCTTTTCACATACGTTAATGATACTGTTTCATCTTTAAAAAGTCAACGCACCGGGTGCATTTGCATTTTGCTTCTGATATAATGAAAGATACTATCCATTTTGAAAGGAGGACCTTCATGGTTTCATTCAATATCATTGACGTAAAGGACTGTATGTCCCACCTGCTCATCAAAGATACGTTCGATTCTTTTTTGTTTATGGAAGCCGATATCACCACCTTCAACCGGTTTCACATAGATGGCTTGCTGCAGTTAGATTTTTTTGACACAGAACAGACAGCGACCCTTGACAATCGAAAATATTCCCTCTGGAAGGAGATAAAAGATTTTTGTTTTTCTATTGTAAAGGGAAAGAAGACTCCTCTTCACATGAAACTGATCTTTTCACTCTCCCCTGCAAACACACAAAAATTTCTGACACAGGCAAACCTTCCCTTTACCCCGGATATGGTAAAAGGTCTGTATCTTAATTTCCATTATGACGGCTCTGCCCTAAAATGTATCACCGGAACTTCCATGCACACCTTTACCATGGATAAGTCTCTGGAGCATGCGTGGGATGATATGGCAAAGCAGCTTTTTATCCGCAAAAAAATAGCTGTGGAGATGTGATTCCTCCACAGCCATTCATTTCTTTTATCTTTATCTGGAAAGAGATTTTCTTCCGATCACACATGCGATTGCCCGCAGCACAATAAGGACCACCCCTGTAGCCGCCAAAAGCGCACCCAGTTCCATACAGATCTTTACGTCCATATCTGCTGTTCTCCCAAGAAACCGATTGGTGATATCATCGCCAAACAGCCACACCCCTGCAGGAACCCCTGCTCCGATGACTGCTCCGGAGAGAATGCCGGAAATTCCTAGGTTATTCATAAAGCGGATCCTGTCTTTTCTTACAATGATGAGAAGAAGTCCAAGGAAAACCGTCAGTGCTGCACATCCTCCCACGACAGCAGTTGATGTCGCAATATCATAAAGTTTCAGCGCTGTCCTTACCTTGGGACTTGAAGATGATAAATTTTCCACTGCGTATTTGACCGCACTGTCTATCTGCTCCTCCTGCGCCTTCAGCACTTCTGTCACTTGCTGTTTCTGCTCCTCGGTCATAGTGATCCCAAGTTCTCCTGCTGCCTTGTCTATAAGCTCCTCATTCAGTCCTGCAAACAATTGCTCCGTTCCCTTAACTTGAAAGTTTTCCTGACCTTCTGCCACGGCTGTCAGATATTTGTCCACAAGTTTATCAACCGCCGGATTTTCGTCCACAAATTTTTCAACCGTTTCAAGCTGACTGGAGTTGACATCCGGGTATACTTCATAGATGACATCTGTCACCTTATCACTCAATGCTGTGTCAATAAACGTATCCTTGATCGTACTGCTGCTGACCGGTTTTATGCAGACAAGCCCTGCAAGTACTGTCAGTGAAAGAAAAAACAAAATGCTTATCAGTTTTCCCAACACTGAAAATCTTACTCTTTTTGTACTCAATCAAATCCCTTCTTTCTGTATTTATTCTCCCACTCTGTACTGGTAGCCAGGCTCAGTGTATTTCCCCCATCCAGTCAAATGGTTGCTCACATAAATAATACCACCGTCTTCCAAAAAACGCACGGTTAATTCGTGAGAAAATACACAATCCTCCCCGGATGTCTCATTAACGGATTCAATTGCCAGTGTATACGTGCCATCCTCGTTTTCTCTCATATCCACAATCTTTGGAATTGCTCCCGTCACTTCATTGCCGACATGATTTCCCACTCCGTAAGCTTGCCACAAATAGGTTCCGTCTCCCCTGTAATATCGGCTTTTTCTTAATTCTTCTGTGCTCACAGAAAGAAATCTTTGTATGACAGACTCAAACTCCTTTGCGGGCACTCCGTTTTGAAATTTTTCATTGTCCACGCTTGTTTTGTAGATCATCTGATAGAAAGTATCAAAAATCCCGATATAGTCAAGGTTGTCCATATCTTTCTGCTGCCATTGAGCAAGAAATAAATTATTTCCCTTATATCCCACTGGTCTTAAGTACTGATTTTCTATCTTCAAATACCGCTCATCCACAGGGCGAATCTGAATCATGGAAGTGGACTCGACCACCTCTGTCACTTTTGGCCACTCGGGCGCACAAAGCTCATAGGCAAACCATCCTTTGTCTGTGTACCTCCACTGTTCCACTTTTGTATAAGATGTCTCCCCAAAAACAATCTGCCCGTTATCCTCCTTACGCGCACTCATATACAAAAGAAACATTTCTTCTCCGTCAAAAGTAAATTGATTGCGGATGACTCTTCCATCGTCTTTGATCTGATATATCTGAATCTCCCCTTTTTGTGTGCTCTTGGCATTTTTTAAAAATTCATCCGCTTTTTCATAGTTCACCATATTGGCCGCCACTCCGGCCAAAATACCCGGCGCCCCGCTCTTTGTGGCTGTTTCCAATAATTTCCCCGGATCCTGCCCTCCTGATTCAATGATCTTCTTTAAATCCTGCTCTCCTTGCTTTTTCTCCTTTTCATCCACAGGAAGATCATAGCCTTTTTCCTGGCTTTGTCCCTGCCCATTTGTGGATACCTCCTCCTTTTCTTTTGTACTTGCGCATCCTATCAGACATACAGATGCCAAAACCATACACAGTAATTTTTTCATCTTCATCTATTGCTGACTCCCCTTATACTACAAATGTAGTTTTATGGTTTTATAATATTACAATTGTAGGAGTGTGTCAATCCGAAAGTTTTTTACTCTTTATCATTGATTGATGCATCGGCTCTGCACATCCTCGATAAACTCATCCCGCTTCTTCACTGCGATCATGATATCATCCCCTGAATCCGTATAAATATAGATCCTGTCCAGCGACATGGCCCAGGATGACAGCGGATTATGTGTTGGTTTCAATGTCCTGATATGCTTATAAGCAATTCTCTTCTTAAAAAATCCAAAATAAATCATCAGTTCCTGTTCTTTTAGCAACACATAATTTCTCCACATCATCGGCAGCATAATAAGGTCCACCAAAAGAATCGTAAACAGTATGACTGCCAGTTCTCCCATATTTACTCCTCTTTGGGAAACATCGTCCATCAAGCCTTTTAAGATCATCAGATGAATAAAAATCAGCAGGGCGTACATCCAAATGCCAACCTTTCCTTCATAGCGCACCGCATTGCCCTCGTCTGCGCTTTCCCTGCTCTCTTTTTTTTCCTTTTTTCCAAACTTTCTCCTGTGATAGGTATAGCCATATCCAAAAATTCCAATCACGCCGCCAAAAATAACAAACACCGTGTATCTTCCTACATTTCCAAAGTAGGTGCTGGAAAAAACAATCCAAAAGAAGAGCATGGACGTCCCCAGCGCTACCGTACAGCTTACATTTCTGTTTCTGGTATTGTCTTCTTTATCTTCGTACCTGGCTTTGCGCAATTCCCGTAGCGTTGCATGCATACTGACTGACAGAATGATCTGGATGATCGGAAGAATCATGATCTCAATTTTATTTCCGTATCTGTCGGGCTGTCCCCAGAAATTAAAATGCATTGGTATCTTAGAGGGCAGCTCTTTGTATACAGCTGCCAGATAGAAAAGGGTCATGCAGGTAAACCCCCACATAAAAGTCAGCGTCATTTTTTCTATAAGCCGATAACCGTTTTTTTCACCCATAAGACCTTCCCTCCTTTTTTTCATTCTATTCTCTGCGCAAAAGAAAAACAAGTAGGGAACCCCACAAAGTCAAAAAAGACAGAACCTTTTGGCTCTGCCTCTTTTTTTCTGCTTAATAATTATTTTGTCATCAGCATCATGATTTCATTGCTTCTTGCAATAAACTTTGTCATCTCTTCCGGATTTAACGGTTTATTGCTAAGCACCGCCAGATCATACAGCTGCTGGCAGATCAAGTCTGTGTGCTCTCCGTCTTTATGCTCCAGCACATACTGTACAAGCGGATGTTTCGCATTCAGAACAAGTGTCACGTCTGTGCCGAACATGGATGCATCCATACCGTACATATTGTACATCTTCATCATCTCCTGCATACGTCTGCTCTGCTCGGAAAGTGTCACCATTGCAGCTACATCCTCTGTTTTGAGTTTTTCCACTTTCACATCCAGCTTTTCATTGGAAAGAGCCTTGCGGAATACTTCTGTGAGCTCTTCTTTCTGTTTATTTAAAGTTTCCTCGTCTTCCCCTGAAACATCCTCTTTCAAATCTTCTGTCACATCCGCATCGATTCTTTGGAATTCCACTGGATTTCTCTGCTCCAACTGTGTGATGAACGGGGAGTCGATGTTGTGTGTGAGGATCACAGCATCCTTACCTTCTGCCTTGAACATGTTGATGTACTGGCTCTGCTGCTGTTCATCTGTCACGTAGAAGATTTTTGTCTTCTTCTCTTCTGCATTTTCTCCCTCTTCTTTTTTCTCCTCTTTCTCAAGTGTGCCGCCGTTTGCCTCCACGCAGTCTTTCAGCGTGAGGTATTTGTGCTCTAAGTTTTTAAAGAGAATGAAATCGCTCATCTTGTCGCAGAATTTTTCATCTTTGAGACATCCGAATTTGATGAACGGGCTGATATCATCCCAATATTTTTCATAGGATTCTCTGTCTGTCTTGCACATGCCGGAAAGCTTATCTGCCACTTTCTTTGTAATATACTCGGAAATCTTCTTCACAAATCCATCGTTCTGAAGTGCACTTCTGGATACATTGAGCGGAAGATCCGGACAATCGATCACACCTTTTAACAGCATCAAAAATTCCGGGATCACTTCTTTGATGTTGTCAGCAATAAATACCTGGTTATTGTACAGTTTGATCGTTCCTTCAATGGACTCATACTCCGTGTTGATCTTCGGGAAATACAAAATTCCTTTTAAGTTGAACGGGTAATCCATATTCAGGTGAATCCAGAACAATGGCTCCTTGTAATCCATAAACACTTTGCGGTAGAAGTCGATGTAATCTTCCTTGCTGCACTCATTTGGATGTTTTGCAAACAATGGTGTGGTGTCGTTGATGGCAACCGGACGTTTGTGGATCTTTACCTTCTCACATGCAGGTTCTGCTTCCACCATCTCTTTTTCACCGTTTTCGTTTTCTTTCTCCTCCATCTTTGCTTCCTGATGGATATGTTCCACCACTACGTCATCCTCGCGCAGCTCATCTTCCATAATGGTCTCGTATTCCTGCTCTGCATTTGCCTTGGAAAGGAAGATTTCTACCGGCATAAAGGAACAGTATTTTTCCAGTACTTCGCGCACGCGGTATTCATTGGAAAATTCTGTGCTGCTTTCATTGAGGTAAAGAGTGATCTCTGTACCAATTTCTGTCCTGTTTCCATCCTGCATCTCATACTCTGTACCGCCATCGCACTCCCAATGTACCGGGACGGCTCCCTCTTTGCAGGAAAGTGTATCGATGTGGACCTCATCCGCAACCATGAATGCAGAGTAAAATCCTAACCCAAAATGACCGATGATCTGGTCATCGTTTGTCTTATCCTTATATTTTTCCAAAAATTCAGTGGCACCGGAAAATGCAATTTGTGTGATATATTCCTCCACCTCATCCGCTGTCATACCGATACCATTGTCAATGAATTTCAATGTCTTTTCTTCCGGATTTACAATAACCTGTATTGCCGGTTTGTAATCCTGCGGCAGCTGATATTCTCCCATCATATCCAGCTTTTTCAGCTTTGTGATCGCATCGCATCCATTTGACACAAGCTCACGCACAAAGATATCGTGATCTGAATACATCCATTTTTTAATGATCGGAAAAATGTTTTCGCTGTGGATCGATAAACTTCCATGTTTTGTTCCCATATATAACAACTCCTTTATATGAAATGATCACCAATTTTTTATCCAAAGAATATCTTAATACGTGAAAAATAAAATGTCAACAGAAAATTAGCACTCTTCAAAAAAGAGTGCTAACAATCTGATCATTCAATACTTTTGAGCGATTCCACCATATCGATTTTCTTTAATTTATAATACATAACCCAGTTGACAAACAGGGCAAATGCAATGGTAAACAGAAAACTGTAGAGAAAACTTGGCAAATTAACATTTCTTCCGAACATCACTTCCTCAATCTCCACAGTCACGATCACATACTGGTGCAAAAGTTTTCCAAGTCCGCACCCGGCCACAGCCCCTATGAGTGTGAGCAGTACATTCTCTCTGTATACGTAGGCAGAAACTTCCCGATCATAAAAGCCGAGTACTTTCAGTGTGGCAAGCTCCCTCTTTCTTTCCGTGATATTGATATTGCTCAGGTTGTACAGTACCACGAATGCCAGCATCCCGGCGGAGATGATCAGGACTACGATGACGAGGTTCAGACTCCTAAGCATATCATCAAGCCGCTCTTCCAGAGAGTCTGTGTAACTTACATTCTGCACAGCATTGTACGTAAGAAGTTTCTCTCCTGTCTCCTCCAGCTTTTCTGTATCATTCTCCTGCATTTTTAACATCACACTGTTATAGACAGGCTCTTCACCGAACAATTCCCTGTAGAGCCCATCTGTCATGTAAAGATAATGGGACATATAATTTTCACAGACCTCTCCGATTTTAACCTGCACGGTTTTTCCATCTTTTTTGACTGTGATCGTATCTCCCTTTTCCACCCCAAGCATTTTTGCCATTTTTTCTGTCAGGATCGCGCCGCCATCTTTTGCCGTATCGGATAAAGAGTACGTATCATCTGTCCTTCGGTTCCCAAATTTCATAAATGGATCCAGATTTTGGCCCTCATCGATCACCTCAAGGTACAATGATTTTTCTTCCTTGCCTTTTTTTACATCCACCAGTTTCATTTCTGCCTCCAGATAGTCAGCCACATCCGGATTGTCCGAAAGATAGTCCAGTACTTCTTGCCTCTCCCCGGCATCCAAGTCCTCCTTTATATATGCTGTGGCGTCGTAAAACTGCAGTTCATCATACTGAATATTTCCAATATCATAAATCGAATCTTTCAGTCCAAATCCTACGATCATCAAAGCCATACAGCCTCCTGTGCCCAGCACAGTCATGAAGAACCGCTTTTTGTAGCGGAAAATGTTCCGGCATGTCGCCTTCCACGTAAAGCTCAAGTGCTTCCATATGAGACTGATACGCTCCAGAAGAATTCTCTTCCCTTGCTTTGGAGCAGGCGGCCTCATCAAAACTGCCGGCTGGGCTGCAAGCTCTCCAAAACAGGATAACCCGGTAGCCACACCCGTGCAGAGCAGGGCTGCCCCGGCAGCCTGGATTCCATAGGAAATATCATACGGTACAACAATATCCGGCACATAAGGATACATAATCTGATATGCGTACACAATGATGTACGGAAATATTTTTTCCCCTGCCAAAAAACCAAACACACTTCCTCCAAAGGTTGCCAATAGCGCGTATCCCAAATATTTTTTTGCGATCGACCACTTGGAATATCCAAGCGCTTTCAATGTTCCTATTTGTGTGCGCTCTTCCTCCACCATCCTTGTCATCGTCGTCAGGCTTATAAGCGCTGCCACAAGAAAAAACAAGATTGGAAACACCTGCCCGATAGCCCGCATTCTGTCTGCATTCTGTCCAAGTCCTTCATATTCGGGAAGTACTGTTCTGTCGTTCACATACCATTCTGTCCCGGAAAGGTCTGACAACTCTTCCTTTGCATCCGCTATCTTCTGTTCACCGTCCGCAATCTCTTTCATTGCCTCTTCTTCTGCTGTTGCATATTCCTTCTTTCCGTCCTCCAGTTTCTTTTCTTCTTCCAGGATCGTCTGTTCGGATTTTGACAGTGTACTTTGCTGCTCTTTTATTTCTTTCCTTGCCATATCAAGCTGTGTTTTTGCGCTGTCCAATGTCCCTTTGCTGCCATCCAGTTCTTCCACTGCTGACAAAAGCTGATCTTTTGCTTCCTGCATCCAAGCTGTCGTTTCAGCCTTTTTCTTTATATACTCCTGCTCTTTTGCCTTCAGTTCCCCGGATGCCTGTGCATAATTTTCTTCGTACTGTCTCCACGCCAGGGCAAGCTCTTTCTCAGCCTTTTCAACCTCCGGGAGAGATGCGGCTGCCTGCATGAGCAGATTTTTTGTCTCCTCCATTTTTTCCAAGGAGATATTCGCCAAAGACAATGACTCTTCCACCTTTTTCAGCTCTTCCTGAAGTCTTTCTTTTTCCTCCTGAGTCTGCGCTTTTGAAATTGCTTCCTCAAGCTCCCTGTAATTTTCTTTCAGACTGTCTATTTGTGAATTCAGTTCTTCTATCTTTTTTTGAACAAGCGGCAGCCCCTCTTTTGCCTTATCAATCTCTGCCCTTGCCTGTTCACATTTCTCCTGTTGCTCCTCAAGCTCAACCCTTGCAGCGTTAAACTCACTCTCCATTGTTTTGCGGGCAGCTACAAGTTGCTGCTCTGCAATATCAAACTGTTCATCTGCAGCCTTCTGTTTGGTTTCAATTTCTTTTAAACCTGTTTCTACTGTGTTCTTCCCCCGGATATACTCCTCATATCCCTGCTGCCACTGCGTTTCCTTTTCCTTAAGAGTATTCTCGCCGTCCAAAAGCTGTTTTTTGCCGTCTGCAATCTGTTCTTTGCCGTCATTTAATAACCTCTCTCCTTCTAAAAGCTCTTTCTTTGCATCGGAAAGTTTCTCTCCGGCCTGTTTTTTTCCGTCATCGAGCTCTTTTTGGGCCTTTAAGATTTCTTCATCCGCAGCGGATCGGATTTCCTCATCGCGAACCTGGCAGCGGTAGTCCTTTATTTTTTCCACCTCGTCAATGACTTTTTCCACTTTGGTTTCATATCCGTCCGTAAATGCAATCTCTTCTTTTGCACCTTCCACAAGAATACACGCCTCTGTATAGATATCCATATCAAAAGCGCTCTCATCCACAGCCAGGAAACCACTGACTTCTCCGGTTCCAATCGTACTGCTCCCTCTCCCAAAAGAAATGTACCTGGAAGAACTGCCCGATCCTACAATACGGAACTCGTCATACTTGAGTGTATCCTTTAAATCCTCATTTGTTCCGGACTCCAGTTTCAGCGTGTCTCCGATTTGATAAGATGTGGATTCCAAAAATGCAATGTCCACCAGACATTCATCCGCTGCTTTTGGCATTCTTCCTTCTTCCACTACAAACTGATTCATGGAGTCATTTCTGGAGAGTACATGAAGAACTTGCTGCCTTCCCTCCACAGCACAGAGTACATCCGTACTGTATCCTGCCTCAACTTTTTCCACTCCGTCAATCTCTCGCAATGCCTTTATATCTTCTTTTGTAATACCCATGGTGCTTTGCACCTGTATGTCCATCAGCGAATTTCTGTCAAAATAAGCGTCCCCGGAAAGGCGCAAATCAGGCTCCGCTACACGGATTCCGGAAAAGAATGCGACTCCAAGCGCCACAATAAAGAAGATAGAGATGAATCTGCCCGCACTTTTTCTGATTTCCATATAAAAATCTTTTCTGAGCACATTTTTCCTTTTTTTCATCGAAATTCACCTTTTCTCTCTGTTACCATTCTATCGTTTCCACCGGAACCGGAGATTCATTCTCCAAAATTTCCCACACTTTTCCATTCTTAATATGGATCACCCGGTCTGCCATAGGAGCAATAGCAGAATTATGGGTGATCAAGATCACTGTCATCCCTTTTTCACGGCACATATCCTGAAGAAGTTTCAAGATGGCTTTCCCTGTATTGTAGTCCAAAGCTCCTGTCGGCTCGTCACACAGTAAAAGTTTGGGGTTTTTTGCCAAAGCCCTCGCAATCGACACCCTCTGCTGCTCTCCCCCGGAGAGCTGAGCCGGAAAATTATCTTTTCTTTCTGCAAGACCTACCTCTTCCAACACGTTTTCCGCATCCAGAGGATTTTTACAAATCTGCATAGCAAGTTCTACATTTTCCAAAGCTGTAAGATTTGGAATGAGATTGTAAAACTGAAAGACAAACCCGATATCATCCCTGCGGTAAGCAGTCAGCTGTTTTGCACCATATGATGTAATGTCAACCCCATCGATCCAAACCTTTCCGCTCGTGGCCGTGTCCATTCCTCCAAGGATATTCAGCACTGTTGTCTTTCCTGCGCCGCTGGCCCCAACCACGACCGCAAATTCCCCTTTTTGGACCTCAAAGTCAATACCGTCCGCAGCAGCTATCTCGACCTCTCCCATGTGATATATTTTTTTTACATTCTCCAGTTTTACAAACGTATTCATCTATGCGCCTCCAAGGATAAAAAACTCATATTGTTTTCATAATTGTCATCTATTATAATAATAACATCTATTTTTATATAACAAAAGTATTTTAAGGAGAACCAATATGAAAAAAATACGTATGATCCCTGCTGTCAATGATGCGGAAATTTTGGGCGTCGCCGCTTTGGCAGAGGAAATCTGGCATGAACATTTTCCTCCTATCATCGGAGAGGAACAGGTGGATTACATGGTAGAAAAGTTTCAGTCTTTTGACGCGCTCAAAAGACAGATTGCGGATGGGTATGAATACTTTCTCATTTCCAGCGATTATATGATGGTAGGCTACACAGGTGTTACGGAAAAAGACGGCTCTTTATTTTTGAGCAAACTTTACCTTTTGAAGGATTCCAGAGGACAGCACCTTAGCACAGAAGTCTTCGGGCATCTTATAGATCTTGCCAAAGAGCGCAAGCTTGACAAAATCTGGCTGACATGCAACAAATACAACAGCCATTCCCTGGACGTATACAAACATCTTGGATTTGAAATCGTACGGGATGAAGTGACAGATATCGGAAATGGTTTTGTCATGGATGACTATATTCTGGAATATCCAATACACTACTAAAAAATTTCAGCGGTCAAAACATCTGATATATGTTTTGACCGCCGTTCTCTTTTTTATTACATCTTTGCCAGAAAGCAGATCAGCTCCATGCCGTCTTTTTCCTCAACAGACGCTGTAAGCTCTCCTTTTGTCTTTTCCATGAGCTGACGCACACGGAATAGCCCGAATCCTCTCTCCTTTGATTTTGTGGAATATCCTTTTTCAAAAAACTTTTCTACATCGCTTATCTTTACCTTCTCTACTTCATTTCTCACTTCCAAGAGCACTTGATCCTCCACAGAATCCAATGTGATCCACACTTCTTTTTTTCTCTCGTCGCATGCTTCATATGCATTGTCCACAAGGACGCCCGCCACTTCTATGATGTCCGGCTCCAGCGCCTGTGAAATGATTTCATAATTTTTGATTTCCAGATGTGTGGAAATCCAGGGAGCAGAATTGATGATTTTACTGTAGAGAAATCCTGCTAAAATCTTATCGCTGATCCGCAGAAGGGGAATGTACTGTTTCATTCCGTCTTTTCTCGTTTCTTTGATATATTCCGTCTGTTTTTCCACCAGCTCTTCATAGTTATCCACGGTCAAATGCATATTTACAAGTGCATGGATATGATTGTCATACTCATGTTGTCTGGCCCGGATTTCTTTGACCAGCCCCTCCAAAGGCTGTACGTACATCTGATACAGATTCACCGCATCTTTCTGCTTCTTGACCGCATCATGATTTACCTTCCACTGCGCAATGCTCCACAACACAAGTACGATAAAGAATAAGAAAATAACAAAAACCTCCGGGCTTATCTTTCCCATTGCTCCAAGCCTTCCAAAACAAACAGTACCCACAAGCACTGCTACAATGCAAAATCCTCGATATAAAATCTGCTTATTCTTATCTTTCATTCATTACTCTCCTGATCTGTGCCTTATACGTCACTCCGATCTCCACAGTCTCATCCCAGTACCGCATCTTTATGATCTGATTGACCACATCACAGTACTCCATGTACATTTTGTTTACAACATACATGCGGTGGCACTGCAAAAAGTCTTCTCCCTGGAGTTTTTCCAGAATCTGTTTCAGCGAAAGGTACAGCACATCCATTTTTTCCTTTTTCATATAGATGCAGACTCCACGCGGGATGGCCTTTATAAATACAATGCTGTCACAGAAAATCTTATAGTTGATCCCATCCTTTTTTACGAGAATACAGCTCCTCTCTTTTACATTTTCCAGCACCTTTTTGACTACCTCTTCCACGTCTTTTTTCTCAAACGGTTTTGTCAGGTACTGGTAACAGTGGAGTTTTCTGTATGCCTCCATCTCCAAAGATGCCACAGAAGTAACCATGACAATAGGCGTAAAAGAATATTCCTTCTTCTTCCGGATTTCTTCTGCAAAAGCAAAACCCAAAATATCATTTGTTTCTTCCCCGCCCAGGTTTACATCCAACAGGAACAGATCTATTTTTCCGCTTTTTTCCAGTAACGTTTTTGCAGCTCCAAAAGATTGAGCTTTCAAAATGCGGATACCAGGGGAACACTCCCCCAATATCCGCTCCAGCGCTTTTTGGCTCTGCTCTTCATCTTCTAAAATCAGAACCTGCATATCTATTTTTCTCCTGACACATCGTCATCCTTTGCAACTTCCGCAATGGATCTTACAAGCCCTGCCATCTCCTGAATCCTGGAAGGGATGATGATCTTCGTAGCTTTTCCGTCCGCTGCCTTTTCAAATGCCTCAAGACTCTTGATCGTGAGTACTGCATCGTCCGCACCCGCTTCTTTGATAAAACGAAGTCCGTCCGCTGTGGCCTGCTGTACTTTGAGAATCGCCTCAGCCTCACCTTCCGCCTCACGGATCATCTTTTCCTTTTCAGCCTCAGCCCTCAAGATAGCTGCACGTTTCTCAGCCTCAGCGTCAAGGATAATGGATTCTTTCTTACCTTCTGCAACAAGGATCGTTGATTTCTTCTCTCCTTCTGCGCGGAGGATCGCCTCTCTTCTTTCTCTTTCCGCCTTCATCTGTTTTTCCATTGCATCCCGGATAGCACTTGGCGGAATGATGTTTTTCAGTTCCACCCTGTTCACTTTAATTCCCCAAGGGTCTGTGGCCAGATCAAGCTCTGAGCGCATCTTTGTATTGATGGTCTCGCGTGATGTCAATGTCTGGTCAAGCTCCAGATCTCCGATAATATTACGTAAAGTCGTTGCCGTCAGGTTTTCAATTGCCACGATCGGATTTGCCACCCCATAACAGAACATCTTCGGATCCGTGATCTGATAAAAGATAACCGTGTCAATCTGCATGGTAACATTGTCTTTCGTGATCACCGGCTGCGGCGCAAAGTCCACGACCTGTTCTTTTAAATCAATCTTTCTTGCAACACGTTCAATGATCGGCAGTTTAAAGTGAAGTCCCACGCTCCACGTTGCCTGATAAGCGCCAAGTCTTTCGATGACCAGAGCCTGTGCCTGATGTACAATTTTTACACAGGATATCAAAATACATACAATGATCAAAACAATTATGATTCCCAGTATAGTTCCTATCATTTTTCCCATAACTTATTCCTCCTCATATTTTATTACGATCAGTTTCACTCCGGAAATATTGACAACTTTTGCCAGCTCTCCCTTTTCCAGCACCTCATTATCCTCCGTGGCCCGAACTGTCCACTCCTGTCCGTCTACAATACTTTTCCCTGTCTGAGAAAGATTATCCACCCTTTCGGTGATTCGGATCACTTTGCCGATCACACCTTCATAATTGGTCCTTGTGCGGTTTTGATTTAAATACTTCAATGCCCACGGCCTCGTAAAAATCAAAAGGATGCAGGAGACAACCAGAAATATCACGATCTGTCCGATAATCCCCACTCCGCAAAGGTTTGCAATAATCGCTGCAAGAGAGCCCCCGGCAAACCAAATCGTTGTAAGTCCCACTGTCAGCAGTTCGATCAAAACCAGGATAATAAGCAGTCCCAGCCAGACAAGGATCATTGTGCCCGGCGTCAATGTAAATGTTCCCATGTGCTCGCCTCCTTCCTGGAAGATATGATCATCATATGAAGTTTTGTTCCTGGATTCAACAGTTTCTGTCTGAATCCGTCAAAATTCTGCTTGAATATGTATTGTAGTCCACTTCATAGTAATCTTCGCAAGGCTCCAGGTAAATACCATCCCCTTCAAATAAAACCGTTGCGCCTTTTGGGAGGACCACATTTTTGCATCCATTCTCTTCATAAACCATATCTTCTGTCTGATGCGTTTCTTTTTCCATCCAGATATAATCTGACACCCCCTCCTTATATGTGATGGTTGCACTTCCCTCATCGCTTGTAATGCGAATGTTATAAATGCCTTCCTGAACTTCATCTGCTCCAACAGTGTACTCCCCGCTTACCGGGATTGTATCTTTGAGTGGATTTTCGGTAAATTCCTGTTTAAGAGGCTGGCCATTGAATGTCTTCAGTTTTAAGACAACCCCTTCGCCAATCTTAAATGTTGCTCCATTATACAGCCTCATGTCATCCTTTTCCACTACCTCATCTTCAAACACCACGTCTGTTCCAAACAGACTATAATCAAAGATCACATTTTCCTCGTCGTAAAGAGTCATGCTGCCTCTTCCATCGGCCAATTCTATCTGATATATCCCCTCCGGCACATGGACACCGACCTGATAAAACCCTGGCCCCAAAAACTCTTCAAATTCAGTTCCTTCCTCGGGAATCTCGCGCGTTACATACGCATATGTGTCTGTCTCTTCCGAAATTTCCTCATTTGTCGAAGAATTTATATGTAAAATATCCTCTTTTATCTCGGGCAAGTAGCTGACAAGACCACTGATGGCCGCAACAATGCAGATAAGAGTACTGACATACTTCATAAACCTCTCTTTAGGAGCAGGTTTTACCTTATTCTTCGTTCTTTTGAGAGAGCTCCCGGGCTTGTATACATAATTGTTGACATTTTTCTTTTTGATCTCTGCAACAGTATCCGACCTTCCTTTTTCTTCTTTGACATAGCCTTGTACACTGCTTTCCCTTTCATATCGCCGCTCCTTGTCATTGAAAGAATTGTCCAGCCCACAAAGCCGGCAACGGTTTCCGGCAAGTTTCCCGCCACACAGACTGCATCTTCCTTTTTTCATATGCCCCACCCCTCTCCTCTATGGTTATTCTATGTTAGCTGTTTCTATTTTATCATAATCTCCCCGTTTCTTCGACAATTTCCTTACTCCATTTTATCCAGAGCATAGAGAGCTGCTCCTGTTGCACCGACAATTTCCGGCTCCGGGCAAATGTAAAGCGGAGCGCCTATTTTTTCCTCCACTGCCTTCACGACACCCGGATTTTTAGCCACACCTCCAGTCATCATAAACTCCGGTTCCACGCCGACCCGTTTCAAAAGCGAGTAAGCTTTGTTCGCGATCGCCCTGCACACCCCGGCTGCAATGTCGGATTTTTCTTTATTGTTTGCGATCAGGGAAATCACTTCCGATTCCGCAAATACAGAACACATGCTGGTGATTTCAATATTCTCTTTTGATTCCAGGGCAACCGGACCCAGTTCATCCACGTCGATCTCCAGCGTCCTGGCGATCATCTCAAGAAACCTTCCTGTCCCTGCCGCGCATTTATCGTTCATGACAAAGTCTGAGACTTCACCTGTTTTGCTAAGCTTAATACCTTTGCTGTCCTGTCCTCCTATATCCAGTATCGTCCGTATTTTAGGATTGAAATAATGGGCGCCTCTTCCATGGCAGCTGATTTCCGTGACATTTTCATCTGCAAATGGAATGCTCACTCTTCCATATCCGGTGGATACGATCCTTGCAAGGTCTTCTTGCTTTAAACCGGCTTTTTGCAGTACATCCTTGAGTACTTTATTTGCACTTTCCCCTGATTTTGCTCCGGTTCTCACAACAGAAAATGCCAGGATCTTTCTGTCTTTGTCCATGATCACTGCGTTTGTGGACGTGGAACCACTGTCAATTCCCATCACATACATACGTTCTTTCTCTCCTGTCTTTTTTATTTTCGCCTTTTTATTTCCTGTAAGCGACTCTAAAAATGCTTGCAGCCTTGTCAATACCTGTCCGTAGCTTTGCCTTGTATAGTCCGTTTCCAACTGCAGCATTGGCTTTTTCACCACTTCTTTGAGCCATGCATACTCATAAGAATAGTTGTCGCAAAACTGCACCGTGTGATACACGATCCCATCCACACTGTCCATATAGCGCAGGATAAGTTCCTCCCTGTTCGCTGCCGTCTCCATCCTCATGCACGGAAACTGACTTAACAGTCCTCTTGTGTAACCTGTCAAAACTTCCCTCTCATCCACAAGAACTTTTCTTGCAAGTCCGGTGCAGGTTACATCAAACGCCACATTCGCCTTGTTTTTTTCAAGAATCTCTTTGATGCTCGCATTTGCCCTTGCACCTGCGATTCCAATGTTTGGCACGTCTTTTTTCACAGAAATCTCCTGGGTCTTTTTTTTCTTTTTCAAAAACTCCAAGAATGTTTCTTCACAAAAATGTTTGCCGCAAAAACTTTCATATGCTTTCACCATCTGGCGGATCCGTTTTTCATAGAGGACAATCCCTGCATCTTTTGTGATCCTCGGCGTGTCCAGCATATAGATAAATTTCTTTGGATATTCTTTTTTGAGTACATCATACAGTCTGCGGATACTGTCACAGCAAGTAGTCAGGATAATGCCTTCATAATCCTTTTGCAGCATCTCCTCCAGCACTCCTTTTGCAAAACTGCAGATATTGGGATGCATCTTCATGTCCGCATGATTAAAATTGGAAACCTCCGGTTCGATTCTTTCCATTTCTACTCCCATGGACTCAAAAATTTCCACGGGTGCATATTTACAAATATATCCTAACATGTCTCTCCTCCGCTCTCTATCATCTCCAGAAATGCTTCCAGCCTTGTCTTGATCTGCCCGTCATGGCTGTTTCGCTTGTCAATCCCATCTCCGTCCAAGATCAGCATCGGAAGTCCTTTCTTTTGCATCCGCTCTTTTAATATGATGCTGCCCCCTGATGCCTGTTTACATCCCCAATGACAGAAGTGTATGACAGCATCCGGACAAAGTCTGTCCGCCAGCTTTTCTATCATATCCGCCTTGTGCTCATAGGAGCCGTTGTACAGATTTCTGATGATCTTTTTCGCCAATGACTCAAATGGTTTTTCTGCGTCCAGCTCTTCCATAAAATCAAGAATGATATCGCTTGCCACAATCTGATATTTTTTGCTTGCATAAAAATATTTTTTCAGGCTCTCCTGATAGAACGGCATCAGATGGACCCACAAAATTTTCTTTCCTTCAAATTTCGGATAGGTTTTGATATCTTCCACCATAAATTTGATAAGCTCTAAAAATTCTTTTGTTCCAATGAGCAGGTGCATCCCCATCATCATATAGAGATGGCTGATAAGCTCTCCCGGATAATAATGCACTGCCTGCAGCTTAAAAAACTTCATCAGCTCTTTTCTCGTCTCATTTTCAATCCGGATCGTCTCTTTTAATCTTTCCTCCAAAAACCGTATTCCTGTTCTTTGCTCCAAAGCTTTTGCAAGTTCTTCAAGCTGAGAGGCAAGATATACAACAGAATCTCTATCATCTGAATACGGAACGTCCAGAAAGGTAAACGGAACACCGATCTTTTTTTCCAGATAGCGGAATGTATTTAAATTTCCATCGCAGGAAAGCGATGTTGTCACCGCATAGTCAGGACCTGGCACTACCTGGCTGTCCACAGCCCCCACAAAGGTTTTATGGTAGGAACAAAGCGTTGGCGCGATCCCCTCGTTTTGGGCATAATCAATAAAATAGTCTTCCAGATGAAAGCCTGTCAAATAACAGGACAGGCATTCAATGGAGAGAGTCTGCAGTCCAAAACACTGCATCAACTCACACGGCGCGAAAATATTTCCCCAAACATAGGGTTTCTTCTCTCCAAGTGTGTCTGCCACAAGAGACATCATCATGGCCTCCAGCTTTTGATACCCTTTGGAAATCCCCTTTTTGGGCGCCAGCTTTGTCTTCCATTTGTTTGCCCAAAAACCAAACACCATCTTCTTCCATCCCTTTTTTGGCTCCACTTTTGCCTCTTCTTTTACATAGTCTATATATTTATCCACTACGGACATATTATCACCCTCTTTTCCTGATGGATTAGTATAACACATTTTGCGGATAAAAATCAAAAAGCCCCTCCGGCAGACTGCCGGAAGAGCTCTTTACATCCCATCCATGGAACCCTTATTTCATTTTTTTCTTCTGTGCAAAACAGATCCCCGCTGCCATTGCCATTGCAAATATAAGCCATACTACAACTGTCTCATCCCCTGTTTTTACACTCTTTACATTGGAATTTGGGGCTGTGTCTGCTTTGCCCTGATCCACATTGGTATTGGCATTTGTATTTGTGCTTGTCTGCGTATTCCGGGTATCTTCAGCAGATGCCTGTTTCAGACCGGACAAAGCGTCCTGAAGGTTCGCCGTTGCTTTTGCAACCGTTTCCTCTGTGGCTGTCTCATCTTTATATACTGCCGTCGCTTCTGCCAGGGCTGTTCTCATCACTGCAAATCCTTCCGCCTCGTAATCGTCCTCCTTAAGAGACATCGCAGTGACGATCAGCTCATTCAATGCAGACTTGTCCGGTTTCAGCCTAAGCTCACTCATGGCCGAAAGCAATGTCTTCCATGCACCATTTACCTCATCCTGCATCGCATCACCATCACTCAACACAGTTTCAGCCAAAGTCAGGGCTGACCGGAATGCCTCTTTGCCTTCCTCCAGATAGCGGTCCAAATCCAGATTTGCCGCCATGTCATACACTTTCTGCAAATCTTCCTTGTTTCCCTGTTTAAAGGAAAGATACTGCATGCTTGTGATGATCTCCTTCCATGCCTCATCTATCATTTCCTGGGTCACAGATGCATCACCGCTCTTTGCTCTGTCCAAAATATCCTGTCCATTTTCCACGGCTTTCTGGAATCTGTCTACAACAGACTGCAGCACACCTTCTGTGTCCGCTGTAGCTGCAAGTCCAAGTGTATATTCTAACACATCTGTAGAAAGTTTACTTTCTGAAATCGGTTCAAAGGCTGCGCTCAGCACAACATCTTCACCTGGCATAAGGAAAGAAGTTCCCTCTATCTGTGTACCATTGTATGTCAAAGATCCTGGTTTCAGCTGGTAGTTCTCATCCGGCAAAACCTGGATATTGACTTTTGCGCCCTCTTCAAAATGAGCTGCGTCCACAGCGAGCGTTCCATTTTTGATATTGGAATCTATCGTCAGAGAATGGGTACGCTCTACAGTTGCTTTGTCCACACCAAATACACGCAGTTCAAAAATACGTGTTGACGGATACGGTGCTCCTGGCTGAATGGCATTTGCCACATAAAAACGGAAATATCTTCCTTCGATCGCAGGATCGAAATCTGTTCTCACATCATTTTCTGTGTTATTCGTATATTCTGAAACAGTTTCCCAGTTGTCATTGTTTCCAAGATAAGAGACATCCGCTAACTGCTCTTGCGTTGGATTTTCATCTTTCAGTACCTGCAAAGAGAATGCTGAAGGTGTGTAAAGCTCATGCTCAATTCCACCGCCTACCATCTGCCATTCACTGATGGTTTTCACTGCACCAAGGTCAAATGCAAGCCACTGATTTCTGTACAGGCTTCCTCCTGTACACCATTTTGTGGAATCATTGTCGTCAAAGGCATATTCCGGTCCCTCTCCTTGTGCCGGTGATCCGGTTGCGTGAAGGATGGTTGCCTGTGGTCCTAAGTTGACCGGAATGGTCGGGTCCGTATAAATTTTATCAATAACTGTAACCTTGACTGTCACTGATTTTTCTTTGTCATATACAGATGTTGCTGTCACATTCAACTCTCGTGCTGTTTCATCTGTGTCTACAGTCAGAACTCCGTTTTTGTTGATGGATGTCCCTTCTGCCTCGGCACCTTCTACAGACCAGAGTACTTCATTTACATTCTCTCTGTCTGCATCCACAGCTGCCAAAAACTGCTGCGTCGTTCCTTGACGTACTTCCACATTTTCATTTGGTGTGATGTTCACCTGTTCAATTGCAACACCGCTTGTGTCTGCGTCTTCCACTGCAAAGTCATCCAGCACTTCTCTTGCTGTTGCCATAAACGGCTCAAGTCCGCGCTCTGACGGGCAGGCTTCCACAACGCTGCTGTAGATATCTTCTCCTGCTCCTTCCAAAGAGATGATCTGGTAACGTTCATTCTTTGGAGTATCCAGTCTCTCGATTGCCTCCTGAGCAATGTAATAACCATGAACCTGATCCACCGGATCATCGCTGGATACTGTTGCCATAGCTCCTCCAATCAGCGCTGCCATGTCATACAGCTTGTTGAAAGATGTCTGTGCTTCCTCAACGATCAGCTGATCCGCCACACGTTCACTTTGTGCCAATGTTTCTACCTTTTTGATAGCATCCATGATCGTATACATTTTATCGCGGATAGCTGCCGCAGATGCTTTATTTCCGCTCTGATATCCGTCAAGAACATTTTTTACATCAGCCGGAACAAAGGTCTGATTGAGATTTCCGTATGCTTCTCTTAACGCTGCCGCCATATCCGCATCGTCAGGCATCATAGCTCTAAAACTGTCTTCCCAGTTTGCCATCGCGTCAAAAGCTTTCGGATTCCATGTATAGTCTGCAAGTCCAAAGAATGCGACTTTGGACGCCTCCGCATAGTTCATTGGGTTTGAGAGAACACCTTCCAGATTAGTCGGATTGGAATCCTGTCCGTAATAATGATTGATCGGGTTTGTATAGAAAACAGCATCGCTGGCATCGTTTACCGGATAGTTCCACCACATGACAGGTGTACGTCCGAGCCAGTTTTTAAATGTTGTCGCTGAACTGTTGCTGATGTTGGAAAATACTGCGTTTCCTGTGAAACAGAATTCCACATCTTCATGGACTGCCTTAAATTTTGGCAGACAGCTGGCTCCATAACTTGATCCGGTCGTGTACCATGCCGGAGTGAAAAATAATCCTTTTACTTGATCTTCCGGACTTTGGCCTTCTCCATTGTATTTCTCATACAAACGGTTCTGGATCTCGTTTAACATGTATACCTGCATGTCCGCTGTCTGTGCTGCCACTGATTCTGAAATATCGTCCACAAAAATACCAAACTGACGAACACCAAGATCATACATATGACTGAATTTGTCCATCAAACGCACAAGTCCTTCTTCGATCGTCTCCTCATTCGTGAAATCGATTGGCTTTTGCATTGCAGGGTGTGCCACCCAGACAAAGCTTACTTTGCTTGCAGCCGCTGCTTCTGCGTACTGTCTCATCTCGTCTTTGGTGCGCACTCCGTTTTTGGAATCCTCTTCGGAGACTTCATCCGGATACTCCTCGTCCCATTTTCCAAGATGATACGGGTCAGATTTTGGTCCGTACAAAAACATGTTCATTTTGTAGCGTTTTGCGAATTCCATCCAGTCCAGCGTGCCCTCCACGCTCCACGGATAGCCATAATATCCCTCTACTGCTCCACGGTATTTCTGGAATGCGTAATCCTCAAATGTAGACACCTTCAAAGTGCCGCTCTCACTTTGTGCGAACATCTGCTCCAGCGTAGCAAGCGCATAGAACGCAGCGTCCGTATCCTTTCCAAGGATTACAATATCTCCGTCCTCAAAAACTTTGAGCACGTGCATGTCGTATTTATTCTCCCCTTCTGCAAATACGTCTTTTGGCACATTCTCATGGGTGTCTGCACTCTCGCCTGAACCGTTGATCCCCACATACAGGTTCGTGCTGTCCGCTTTTTCGCTGTCACTGTAGGATACCTGATATCCTGCTTCTTCCAACACCTCATTGATACGGTTTTCCGTTATCTTGTCGATTCCGCTCTCTTTGATGACATTGATCTCTTCGCTCAATGTGATCTGTGTATTTTCATCTGTTACCTTTTGCGGAGTCGGATAAATTTTATAATTTGCCGTCTCCGAAACTTTTCCTTCTGTCTCTTTTGCCGCAGCACTTCCGGATGGAAGTATCATGCCTGTAAGCATACAAAATACTGTCAGAAGACAGAAGATTTTCCTTGACATCTTCCTCATAACTTACCTCCTTTGGGCTTGAAATCATTGTTGCCATATTCTTTCTGTCCCCCTATGTGCATCATTATACCATCCGAACGCTTACTTTCACAACAAATAGGTGTATTTTCCTTGTCAATTCTGATATATCCATGCTATCCTAGACAAGGATTTTACAAAAGTACAAAGGAATGAGTATTACTATGGACATTTTATTGATCATGTGTGCCGGAGGACTTATCGGCAACCGGATTTTTCCGGCAAAATACAAAAAATTCAATGAATATGCTCAGGTCATCTGTACCTGCCTTCTTATTTTTTCCATGGGTGTCATGCTTGGGCGCAGAGAAAACTTTATCAAAGAGCTGACATCACTGGGATTGCAGTCTTTTATCCTGTGCTTTATCCCTTCTTTCTTTTCCATGATCCTTGTGTTTATCCTCAGCAGAAAATTCATGGAGAAAAAAGATAAGGAGGTGTGCTGATGGTTTTGCTTGCAATCGCCTCCCTCTTCCTAGGAGTTTTGTACGGACTTTCGGGAACGGATCTTGGTCTTATCACCATCCTTGTCTCACACACTGACTTCATTCTCTACATTTTGATGTTTCTTGTGGGAATCAGTGTTGGGATGCACCGCGGGATCATTGATAAGATTAAAGAATACCACATAAAAATATTTATTATTCCTGTCGGGATCATTGTCGGCTCCATCGCCGGAGGGCTTGTCTGTGCAGCGTTTCTCCCTCTCTCTTTGGGAGAATCCACGGCCATTGCAAGCGGACTTGGATGGTACAGCCTTGCCGGGGTATCGATCACCAATCTTTACGGAGCTGCGATCGGCAGTACTGCCTTTCTCAGCAATCTGATGAGGGAGATTTTTTCTTTCTTTTCGATCCCCTGGATTTCAAAGCATTTAAACTACTACAGCTGCATTGCTCCCGCCGCCGCAACAAGTGAAGACACTACGCTGCCCATGCTGATCAAATATACTAACCCGGAAACCGTGGTGCTGGCTGTTTTCAACGGAGCTTTCCTGTCCGCCCTTGTGCCATTTTTGATCTCGTTTTGTTACCACATATTTTAAGGATATGAGGTAATTATTCATTAAAATCATAAAAACCGCAGCTATTTTTCACATAAGTGAACTTAATAGCCGCGGTTTTTCTTTACCGACATCTTAACTTTTTTAGTTTCGCAGTTTCATTGCCCGTTCCAGGTCTTTCGCATCTACGTATAGAAAATATTGTACACTTCGTTCTCCCATCATGCCATACGTTCCCGGACTTGATGTAAATAACTGTGTCAGGAATGAAACAATCCCCAAAATCATATCGCACTGTTCCTGAGGTCAACTTATCACTTTTACTGTTTTGTCTCAAGAAACGCTCGGATTTTCTTTCTTCCGGCCAGCAATACAACTGCCGCTGCCATTGCTGCTGCCATTACTGCCGGATTTGCTGCATCTCCTGTCTTCGCGGATTTTGCTGCATTGTTTGCATTTGCTTTTGCTGATGCCGCAGCTGTTCCTGCCCCATTCGCCTGTTTGCCTGCTGCCTCTTTTACAATATTGTTCTTTTCCGCTTTTGCTCCTTCAGATACTGGTACCAGTTTTGCAACTGCACCTTTTAAGTTTTCTTCTGCTGCTGTCACAGCCTTCTGGTCTGCATTTTCATCAGCAAACACTTCCCTAGCCCCCGCAAGGGCTGTTCTCATCACTTCAAAACTTTCTGCCTCGTATACATCTTTGGAAAGTGCAGATGCCTCATTGATCAAGGTTTCTAACGCGCTCTTATCTGGTTTCACCCTTAAGTTTGCCATTGCCTCGAGAAGACCTCTCCATGCCTGGTTCACTTCATCCTGCATAGCATTTCCATCTTCCAGGGTTTCTCTTGCTGCTGCAAGTGCATCTGTAAATGCCTGTTTTCCATCATCCAGATAGGAATCCAGTCTTCCTTCGATATCTGCTGCCAGAGCAACGACTTTTTCAAGGTCTGTCTTGTCTCCCTGTTTGAAGGACAGATACTGCACTGCCTTGATCAGGTTCTGCCAGCATGTGTCCACATCGCTCTGGGTGATTCCACTCACTCCTGCCTCTACGTCTGCGAGCATTCTCCTTGCGTCAGCCAAAGCGTTCTCAAAAGCTGTTTTCACGGAATCAATGACTCCCGTTGTATCTGCCTTTTCTGCAAGGCTGATCGCATATTTCAGAACTTCTGTAGATAATTCTACTGGTTCTTCTGGCTGCTCTTCCACTGCATAGACATTGACTTCCGCCATGGCCGCCGGAACATATGTCCCCTGTCCTTCCAGGCAGTCCAGTTTCAGATAACGAGCCTGAATATTTCCAAGCTGCACGGTGTTGGACTGGTTCTGCAGATTCCAGGTTCCGTTTTCTACAAGCATCGTATACTCTTCCCCATCCACGCTGTAGGATAAGTTGTATTTCGTCACCTGTCCATGCGGAGTATTTAAGTTTCTCTGAAGGAATTCTGCACGATCCAGTGTGTAGACTTTTCCAAGATCGATCAAAAGCCAGTGTGGTCCAGGATGCTTGCCGTCTGGGTTTTTGTCACTCCACTGTGTACACCAGAATGTATCCGGATTTCCATCCAGCACATTTGTCACAAATCCATGTCCTGTTCCAGCCTCATCGATCGTCTCCTCACTGGATGCTGTTGCTGTCATCTGATCCTGTGGAATCTGATAGGTTTTTGGAGGTGTGTTCACTGTCACCTCTGCCGCTGCTGCCTCACCGTCAACACCGGCGCCATTTGTAGCCACGATTTCATAACTGTATGTTTTTCCCTCTTCCACATTTGTATCTGTATATTCCAAGCCATCTGTGATATCGAGAAATTGTCCGTCCCGGAAAATGGAATAACTTTGGATACCGGACTCTTCGTCAATTGCTGCATCCCATTTCAGGTCAACTGCCGGAGTTTCCCCTTCCCACCGAATGGAGGTTGTCACATTTGCCGGTGCATTCGGTCCTGTTGTATCCGGCGTGCTTCGGAACACATTGATCTCTGCCAGGGATGCAAAATCATTGTGGCTTTCATCAATGTAGATTTTCAGGTAACGTGCAGTCACAGGCTCAAAATCAACTGTCTTCAGTCCAACACCTGATGAGAGTTCTTTTTGTTCAAATACAGGTGTGAAATCTCCATCTTCTGTTCCTGTGTTGCTGTACAAAAGAGTAAATTTCCGGATCAGCCCATTTGGCAGATCTCCGCTGCCCTGTCTTGGGAGCATGGTCAGTTTGTTGACCTCATAGGATTTTCCAAGATCAAGAATGAACCAGTGCGGTGGCTGTGCGTTTCCGCTGCTCCATGCGCTGTGCCAGAATGTACTGTCATCTCCATCCAGAATTGCGGAAATATAACCGCTCTTTGGTCCTTCTCCTCCAGTTTCTTCGCTTGAGAATTTCGGACTGGAAATATTGTTTTGCGGAATCTTATATGGATTTCCCTGACCGGATGCTTTCACCGGATCGCTCCACTGGCTGTATCCGCCTTCATTTTTTGCACGGACTGTCACTTTGTACAGTGCGCCCTCCGGCAGCCCTGTCTTTACAAACGGACTTGTCACATTGCTGATGAGCTCATCGCCGATTTTTAAGTCGTATGTTTTTGCACCGTCCACATTGTCCCAGGAAAATTCAATCTTGGTATCTCCGATGCCTTTTGCCTGAAGATTTGCAGGTACTTCCGGTTTCACCGGCTCTTCACCGTTTCCTGCCATAAACCAGTTCATTCTGGCAGACTGTGCCTCTCCTCTGTAAACAAGGCAAAGTTTCTGCACTCCTTTTGGAGAATTCTCAATCGGAACGATCACATTGGTAAATGTCTCTTTGTCTCCTGTATTTGGAATGTCCACAGTTGTCAAAATTTCTCCGTTTTCGTCGTTTAAACGAACTTCGATCTGACATGCGTCTGCCACTGCAGATACCCTGAAATTCATCCAGTCAGCTCCATCTTCAAAATCCACGCGGTTGTATGTCACCCAGTCGCCGTCTCTTAAGTTGTCCAGAGCCAGGTCATAAGCTCCGCCTGATTTTGACAGGTTGTCTGTGTACGCATAATCTGCTGTCCATGTTGTCAGCGGATTGTAATCTCTTGTCGGTTCTCCGCGGGAAATGTCATAACTTTGAAGATCATATCTCTCAGCCTCGATCTTTTCATTCAGTGCATTATAGTTTCCATGATCATCCGGCATGTCCATATGGAAGTAATCAAGATCTACATAACCGCCAAGCTCTTTTGTTGCAAAGTTAAATGCGCCAAATCCCATTCCCACATAGTTTCCATAGTGCATCTCATAGCGTCCGCCAAGTCTTGTGAAGTTCTCCCCATCCAGACTGTAGGAGAACTCTGTTCTGTATTCAAATCTTGGCGTAGATGCCTTAAACCAGATTTCTGTTGTATCAGAAGGAATCTTGGCAGAAATTTGTTCTGTACCATTGTCATTGATCAGAACTCTCTTGTTCTCTCCATCTTTTGTAACTCCGATGTAATTGTAATTTCTCTGGATCACAGAAAGTCCTGCCACATCACCGTCCTGCATGCCGGAAATGTCCACCTTGATCGTTGCAGCGCTTTCCGGTCCCACAACTCTTTGGCGCAATGTATTCTGCGCTGTTGTAAGACTGTCTGTCACAGTTGCTGTGTGCAGTCTCATATATCCTGGTCTCTCTGTAAGACTCCATTTTTCCGGATCAGAGACATGGTTCCACTGCCAGTGATTTCCAAGCGTGGTACTGTCAAATTCATCGGAATCCGCTGGTTTTGCAGGAGTAGTCTTGGCTCCTGTATTTGGTTTTTCCATTGTGACTGCGGCCTGGTCCCCATTTTTACCCTGGACTCCAAGCATTGGCCACTTCAGACCATTTTCATCCTCTTCCCAGTAAACAGGCTGTAATGTCGGTACACGGCCCAGTTTTCCGCGATCCTGGAAAATCACGGACCACCACTGCGAAGTGCCGTCCTCCTGCGGTACATCCACAATTCCTCCCTGATGGATACCATTATCCCCAAAGTTCATGTAGCTTCGCATGATATCCTTTACTTCATACGGTCCATTCAGCAGATCTTTTGTCTGGATCGCAATAGATTTTTTCGTGGATGTTCCATTCCAGGTCGGGGTGCTGATAATATAGTATGTATCCCCAAACTTGTAGGCATGGGATCCCTCATTGTATCCGCCGTCTGTATAATCATACAGCGGTATATTTCTCTCTTCCTCATCCATTGCAAGTTCCCCTGTTTCCTCATCTACTACATTGAGTCTGGACGCATAGAGGCTGCCCTGCCCATGAATAACCCAGATATCTCCATTTTCCTCACCAGTCACCGGGTCTTTGTCAAAGAGCAGGCCAGGATCATACAGGCCTTTGATCGCGCCCTGCGGATTGTCCAGCCGATATGCCTTCCACGGTCCGGATGCCTGATCTGCTACACAAAGGATCGCGTACTCTGTATCCACACCGTCCTGCATATTGACGAGGAGATAAAATTTCTGAAGTTTTTCGCTGTAGCGAAGACTTGTGGCCCATGGTCCCATGTCATAGACAGACCTTCCGTTTTTCAATGTCAGACCATCGTCATTGTTCGCCAGTCTCAGCGCATCCTCTTCTGACAATGCGTAACTTTCGTATTTCCAGTTTACCAGGTCTTTGGAACTCATGACCGGGCATGCCGGAAATAAATGCATGCTTGTGGAAGACATATAATACGTGTCCCCAACCCGGATAATGTCATTGTCCGGATAATCTCCCCACATGACAGGATTGGTAAATGTCCCGTCACCATTGTCCGCCACCCAGGCTTTTGCAGGCATTGCAGGTATAACTAATATAATTGCCAGCAATAATGCGGCCCAGGTTTTCATTCGTTTTCTCATTTTCATTTTCTCTTTCCCTCCTTGAAAATTTTAGTAACCGAATTTTATTATATACCTTTTCCAAATTCCAGACTACTCAGTCCAATAATATTCCGACTATAAAATGGATATTTTTTCATATTTTTTACTGCTTTTACACAAAATAATACTTCTCTTTTAAAAAAATGGAGCGAGGGCACCGCTCCGCCATCTGATTTGATGATTTTGCGACACCCTGCTTATCCTGGTTCACTATTTTCTCTTTTTACTCATTTTTACTGCCGTACCCAATCCTACTGCTGCCATTGCCATCAATGCGATATACAATGTCATATCCATTGGATCGCCTGTTTTGGCAGATTTAACTGTTTCCTTATTCTCAGAAACATTTGCTGTGCTTGTTGTTTTAACAACTGCATCTGTCTCTGTTTTCTGTCCCTCTTCTTTTGCAACCAGTCCTTCCATTGCAGCTGCCAAAGATTCCGCTGCACTGTTTACGCTTTCTTCGTCCGCCTGCTCATCTGCATACACAGCGGATGCTTCTGCCATTGCTGTGCAAAGAACCTGATAGCTTTCTTCTGTGTACATTCCTGCATCTTTTGCATTCGCTTCTTTCAAAAGATTGTCAAGCACTGTTTTATCCGGTTTTAATCGAAGCTCACTCATAGCTTTTAAGAGTGCTTTCCATGCAGTATCCACTTCGTCCTGCATTGCATCACCGTCACCCACTATGGTTTCTGCATCTGTCAGGGCCTTTGTAAACGTTTCTTGTCCTATTTCCAGATATTTGTCAAGATCAATCTCTTTTGCCATATCGATCACTTTTTGAAGTTCTGCTTTATTTCCCTGTATAAAACTGAAGTATTGAACAACCTCCAAAAGATTCCAGGTTGTTTCATCAATCTGCTTCTGCGTAATGAAAATGCCGCCGTTCTCCACATCTTTCAGGATCTGTTCTGCTGCTGCAAGACGTTCTTGATACATTTCAACTACAGAATCGATCACACCTTCTGTGTCCAGATCTTTTACAATGCTTACAAGGTAGGCAAGTACGTCTGTGCGAAGTCCATCTTTTTTAAGTGCAACATTCAAATTATCAAGTGCATCATCAATTTCCTTTTGAACTGCTCTCGGATCATTCACAACTTCCAGAGCCTCTTTACGTGCATTCTGATAGGTTTCCCAGCCATTGTTGATACCAACAAAGTCTTTTTCTGTCAAATGAGCCGTCTCTTTCAATCTTTGAATTAATGCTTCCTTATCCATCAATGGCATGGAGTCACTGCTTGCATAAATTTCCAGTTCCCAAATAGTAGGATCCGCTTTCTCATTATCTGTCACCTGAACCCGAACATTTGTAGCTGTAACCGGGGCAAATTCTACTGTTATACAACGCTTGCCATCCCCTTCTCCATTATCCGGGGTATCTTTTGCGGCAATTGTCTCCCAGCTGCCATCCTTTTGAATTTGAACTTCGATTTTGTCAATGCGTCCATTTGCTCCCCATCCACGATCCAGATACTCATACAGCTCAACTCGTTCAATTTTCTGTTCATTTTCTAATTCAAAATCAAACTGTATATCATTTGTTTTCTGTCCGCCATTTGCAACCGCCATACGGGTATCCAGATTTCCATCATTGATATTCGTAAGTTTCATAGTATCATTATTATAAATATCCGCACCTGTCATTTTAACAGGTCTGTTAAGGGCTACGTTCTGCGATTTCGTTTCCCGGTCCGTAGCAATAGAAATCATACACTCTCCACTGACATCAGAGCCATCTTTCGCTGTTGCAGTAACCTTAACATTTTGCAGCGCAAGTTTATCCGTTGCAGTAAGCACACCATTCTCATCAATAGTTACGCACTCCGTTGCTCCGCCGTTCTCATCTGTTACTTTCCATGTTACCGCTTTATTATCTGCATCTTCCGGAAGTACGTCCGCGGTCAGCGCAATTGACTGCCCTGCTTTTTCTAATAAAGTAATACCGCTCTCTGACTCAACTTTAATTTCTTCAACACTCTTTCTTGCAGGGATATTTTCAAATACATATTCTCCGCCTTTTACAGTGTCTATTTTCACAGTATCTACATCGATTACAGTAAATGTACCTCCGCTAAGAGTTGCTTTTGATATATTAGGATAACGGACAATACATTCTCCTCCATTCGTAGAACGAACAACAAATTTTTCAAGATGACTGTCGTGCCATACAGCATCTGTCTTATAATTACCACGTGCAACAAGGCCTGTGTACGAACCATCTGCCCATGCTTTTGGAAGTGCCGGGAGTGGTTCAATAAAGCCCTGATGGCTTTGGAGGAGCATCTCTGCTACACCAGCTGTATATCCCATATTTGCTTCAACCTGGAAAATATCTCCCCAGCTTGGATGAACATAAACATCAAGCAAATTATCCCCTAAACCTTCTGTTAACAGAAGATTCATATGATGCAAAGCTTTTTCTCCATCTCCTACACGGGCAAAAATATTTCCCTTCTGAGCCATACTCCAGCCTACTGCACTGCTTCCATCATCTCTGAGCTCTAATGCACGTACAGCTGCATCATAATATTCCGAAAACTCGCCGCCTTCCTTAGTGATCAAATTTCCAGGATGCAATCCAAGAAGATGAGACAAATGCCGGTGAAGTTTCTCTGTTCCTGGCATACTGCTGTACCCTGTCTCTTCACGCCATTCTTTCAATTGACCGTCCGTGCCGATCCAAAATGGTTTCATACGGGACAGCGCTCCCTGTATCTGTGTTTGCAGACCTTCATCAACACCAAGTATTTTTGCCGCCTTGGCTGTATTTTGCATTTCCATATATGCAAGAGACATATCGTAAGTTGTGCCAACACCAACCGGCCCATGCTCAGAAGAACCGCCCGGAGCAGTTACAAGTTCACCGGTTCCTTCTACACCCTCTGTACGTGTACGAGGATCCTCCACCATGTAACCCAGCCAAAATTCGGCTCCTTCCTTTAAGATTGGATATATTTTCTCCAGCACTTCCGGATCTCCTGTAAATTCATAATAATCCCATAAATTCTGACAAGTCCACGCACCGCTTCCAGGTGTAAATCCCCATGAGAAAGCACTTCCAGGTGCAGTCTTACCAAACGGGTTCGCCTCCGTATTCACAACCCAGCCATCCTCAACTCCAAAATGTTCACGAGCAGTTACATTTCCAGGATTACGTAAGGAATCCATATAATTGACCAATGGCATCGCTGTCTCACTCATATCTGTGACAAATGCAGGCCAATAATTCATCTGAAGATTTACATTAAAATGATAGTCTGAATTCCAGCCTGGGCTGTTAGAATCATTCCAGATCCCCTGCAGATTAGCAGGAAGAGAATCTCTGGAAGATGACAGCAGCAGGTAACGTCCCATCTGAAACAGTACTGTCTCTGCATAATTACTGCGCTCTTTTTTATATTCATCTAAAAGATCATCTGTTGTCATTGCCGCCTTCTCTTCATCACCAAGTTCCAGATCAACGCGTCCCATGATCCCCTGGTAATCCTCCATATGAGCTTTTACTAATTCTGCATATCCTTTTTCTGCTGCATCATTTACGCGGGCAGTAACCTCTGACATAACGATATTGCCGTTTGGATCATCATTATCCAGATAATCACCATCTGCTGTATAAAAGTCGCTGATGTTGTTGATATTTTTACTTTCCGTAATATCGTAATTTGTACCAGCAGACATAAGGATCAATACATCCTCACCATTTGAAACAGAAATGGTAGCGTCACTGTTGCAAGTGACATCTGCATCAGGAGCAACTACCTTCAATTTCGTTGCAAACGCCATACCGCCGGCATTCACCTTTCCCTGATAAACAATAGCATTTTCCTCCGCTTTATCAATAATAGCAGTTCTTCCGTCTCCCTGATTATAATCAAGTTTAAAAGATAATGCATCTTCCTTGGAAGATGTCAGACGAAACGCCATCACATTTCCCGGATAACTTGCCATATATTCGCGAGTAAATTGAACCCCTTTATTTTCATAAGATACACGTACAAATCCATCATCCAAATCCAGTTCTCTCACATAATTTTTAGGATTCTCCGTGCGAGCCTCTCCATCAAAATCAAAATAGATGTCTCCAAGAGATTGGTAAGCACCGCATCCACTTTCATTTCCAAGAATACCATTTACATTGATACCACTGAAATTATTGTCAAGGCGGCTAAACATCTCATCCTGAATCGGTTTCAGATTCTTCCATGCGCCTTCAACATTTCCGCCCTGATAATTGTTTCCTTTGCTCCATAATGTGATTTCATTTACCTGAATACGTTCCCTTTCTGTATTGCCATAAATCATACCACCCAGGTTTCCGTTGCCAATAGGAAGGCAGTCGCGCTCCCAGCTTTTGGCAGGTTCGTCATACCATGTGCGCATATAACCATCAACAACAACCGTACAATATTCTGTTTCATTCCCGGCAGCTGCAGTAATTACGGTTGTCCCTTCAGACATGGCAGTGACTTTCCCATTCGCATCAACAACAGCGACCTCTTCATTTCCGGATGTCCATGTTATTGGTGTTTGCGAATCCTGAAAACTTGTGGCAATGTCAGCTGTTTCCCCTTTGTTCAACCGTATCAGACCGTTTGCAGGAGTCTCACCTCGTACACCTGATGCCGTTATCGTAACATCACCATCTACCTTCGATACGACAACTTCTCCTGTTTCTTTATCATATGTATATCCTCCCTTTAACTCCTCACCGTTCGTGGTCACCTTTATATTTTCAGGAAGTGTATACCCATAGTCTGCTGTCAAAGTAAATCTTAAATCTTTTCCGATTTCAATTTTTTCCGGCCCATTTCCGCTCAAATGTTCCAGATTATAAGATATGTTATGGGATGCAGGTCCTTCCGTATCTGTACCATAGACTTCCATTTCCCATATGGTCGGATTTTGTTTTTCCCTGTCCTTTGTAATGATCCGCACCGTTCCATTTGCAACAATCGGATCAAATGTAACAGTAATGTGTTCCAATTCATTCCCTTCATTTTGAGAAGTTTTCACAGCATTGCTTACACTTTTCCATTCAGTTCCATCCAAAACCTGGACAGTAACCTCATCGATACGTGGAGCATCTCCATATTGACGGTCACAACGTTCAAATATTTCTGCTCTGTCAATTAATTTAGCACCATCTAAAGCAAACTCAAAAACAATATCCTCATCATATTGTCCTACTGTTGATACGCGAGTATCCATTTTCCCATCATTCACTTTATCTAATGTCATATCTGGTCTGGTGTTGATCTCTGTTCCTGTCACAGTTACCGGGCAATTCAAAATCACATTTTTACTGTCCTGCATTTCTGCCTCGGTATTCACCGGCAATCCTCCAACACACATCAGCATTGCCAAGACCATAGAACCCATTCTTTTCAAAGTTTTCCTTTTTCTTCTCATTACCTCATTCCTCCTCTTTCTTTTGTCATACTTTGCATCCCTCAAAAAAGTTGTTCAACCAACTGGTTTCTTGTCATACTTGAACAACCATTTTTCTCTATTATAGGTGATATCGTTTGTTTTTGTCAAAAAATTCTTCCTTTTTGTTTTATTTTTCATCGAAAAGCAAAAATAACTTTTTCTATTCTTTTCTTATTTTATTTATTGTGCACAAACTTCCCGCCAAAGGAATAAAATATTGTAAAAAATGGGGAACCCAAACGAATATAAGTCTGGGCTCCCCATTTTCACATCATAAATTATCTATCTGTTTTGTCTCTTTTTTGCTGTAATTCCAACTGCCAGTATCGCTCCTGCCATTACCAATATCACCATCATGGTGTCTATATTTGTCATATCTGCAGTCTTGGCGCTTTTTGCATTGGAACCGGAATCTGTGGTCTGCTCATTGGTGTCAGAATTCCGATCTACACTTGCCACAACTTTGCTTTCCTGTACATCCTGATTCTGGTTTTGTACATTCTCTTCTTTCTCAGATGCCGCAACAACTGACATCGCTGCTCTCAAATCTTCTTCTGCTTTTGCAACCTCTTCTTTTGTTGTCTCTTCATCTTCCAGAACTTCCACTGCATAGGCAAGTGCTGTCTGCATGTTTTGCACTTCCTCCTCGCTGTTTCCGCTCATATCGATTCCTTTTGCTGTGTTTACAAGCTCTTCCAGAGCAGATTTATCCGGTTTGAGTCTTAAATCTGCCATAGCTTTCAGAAGATTTCTCCATGCACTGTCCACCTCATCCTGCATGGCATCTTCATTTTCAAGGACTTTGTTTGCAACTTCCAGGGCAGCAAGGAATACATCCTGTCCATCGCTCAAATAATTGTTCAGATCCAGCCCATTGGCCATAGCTGCGACTTTTTCAAGATCTGTCTTATCTCCTTGTTTGAAAGACAGATACTGCATCACGCTGATCAGTTCTTTCCAGCTCTCATCGATCATCTCCTGCGTAACAGATGTGTCGCCGTCTGCTACTTTATCAAGAAGTTCCTGTGCGTTTTCCATGGCTTTATTGAATTTTTCTACAACAGACGCCACCACACCTTTGGTATCTGCTGTCTTTGCAAGCCCCAGTGCATATTCAAGAATTGCTGTGCTCACTTTACCTTCCGGTTCTTCTGTCTCATTTAAAGCATCCACAATTTTGACAACTGTAAATGAGTGTGGTTTCAAAGTAAGGACTGCATTTTCTCCCTCGATCGCCTCAGTATGTCTTTCTACTTTTACATTATCAGGCTCTTCAAGGGTATTCTCTGTATAAAAGGTAGCTCCGGAAATTTGCTGGATTTCCATCGTTTTTCCGCTCAAGTCATATCCGTCCACCCTTACCTGCATCTGGTTTTCACTCTCCAGATTCAGATTTACGATCGCAGCATATACATTTCCTTCTTCATCCTTGCTTGTCAGGACTGAATACTGAGCTACACCATTGTCTAACATCTGTTTGGCATTCAGGCTTGCCTTTGTCACCTGATTTCCAAAGGAGCTGTTGAGCATTTCAAACACTCTTGCACTTGGAGTGGAGAAAAACTTAAATTCCCCTTCCCCTGTAGCTGTATCTCCTCCGACACTGACTGCCTGAATCACCGCCTGCTGGGTTGGTCCAAGGGAATCCGCACCGTCTGAATACCAGTCCACAAGACAATGTTTCTGGATATACGGGCTGCCAAGTTTCACATATTCCATGATCGCTCTTGCAATGTAAAGCGCGTGTGTCTGAGAGCGCACCATTTTGTCTGTGGAACGGAAAATTCCATACTCAGAGATTACCGGAACCTTTGTGCTGTCATACTTTTGCATCAAAGTCACATAGTTTTGTACTTTTGCTGCCTGGGCATCTCCTTTTTTCATTGCATCGTAGTAAAATGTCTCTCTCGCACTCTCACTTGTACTTCCGCCTGATGGTGTTCCGGAATACGGATGAATCGTCAAACCGTCATACAGTGTGTCACATCCTTCGTTGTGCATTTTTGTGACAAAGTTTTCTGTTTCAAAACTGGAATATGCATAAAATTCTTTCTCTTCAATTCCATTTTCCCTGTTGTACTCATTGATCTGGTCCATGGTATCCCGCATAGACTGAGAGATTGCCACAAATCCGTCTCTGTCCACACTATAGTCCACACGGATCTGGCCTCCCTTTGCAGGAATGGCGCCGTGCACACCATCTCCAAAATGAATGGCGCCTGTCTTATAATCTACCCATGCAGCCTTTTCATCTGCCGAAACTGCGGAAAGGTCATCCACAAGGTTCCATTCTTCTCCTGCCACATACACATGTACGCTTCCTTTATTGACTGCTGTAAAGTCCGCATAGCCCTCTGCATTTTTGTCCTTCTCCACGCGTGCATAACGCATGTAGAATACCTGGTCTGCACTTCCGTCTGAGTAGGATTGTGATTCATTCCAGTCGCCCTCCACAACCGCATACTGTTTTTTGAATGTTGCAGTGCCACCGTTTACATAGCCTTCCAATGCGCCGCCCGGAACATCGTCGATCCAATATGTCTGGGCTGTTGTTCCGTCTGTTCCGCCTTGATACATTTCATTTCCAATTTCAAAGTAACGGACATCAAACGGCTCCTCATGTCCATTTTTTGCTCTGACGTCCGCCCAGGCAGTTCCTCCATTTGGATTTGACCCAACCTCTGCATTGAGATACTCCACCAGATCTGCCGCATCATCGGCATCTCCTCTTGCCAGCGCGTAAACATAGACAAGCTCTGAATCATTTGCCTGCACAAAATCCGCCACTTCTCCAAGCCCAAAATTCGGCATAAGGCCATGCTGTCCTGCATTGTTGTAAAATCCATGGATCTGCGGCACTCGATTTTCCTTATCTCCAATCGTCTCCTTCCAATTGAACAGATTGGAGATCGTTCCTCCCGGATAACGCAGCGAGCCAAATCCGGCCTCATCGTAAAGTTTTGTGAAATCCTCTTTCATCTGCATGGTCTCTGAGTCAAAGCTGCCATATCCGTTGAACCCATATCTATGGTTGATCCCAAAGATAGCATCCCCGATCGTCCTGCTCACTTCCCCCGGATCGATCGTCAGCATCATAGCTGCATCGTTGTAAGCTTTCAAAGCCGCGTTCAACTCGTCGAAACCTGCCTGCAGCTCTTCTTTTGTCTTTGCCGTCTCAAGTATATTTTCAGCTTTTTCTATCGCCTCTTTCAAGGCAATTCGCTGTGCATTTCCATCTTCAAGCTGATTTTCATCATAGGTTTCCTTTGCTTCGTCTATCAAACTTTTCAGACTTTTTCGTATACCGGAAAGCTCCTGCTCAAGCACCACATTCTCATGCTCTGCAAACAGTGCCTGAACTTCTTCCTCTGTAACAGCTCTGTTGTAGATGCGAAGTTCATCGATATCCCCTTCAAACTGGCCTGTATCTCCGGTATTTTTGTGTGCACCGATAATGAGATCCGTCACTGCGTTGACTGCTCCCTGGCTTAACTCTTTTTGCGATGTCTGCTCTCCGTTTACATAGAGTTTGACGGTGTACGGAGACTGTCCTGATTTTACAAGCACAAGATGTTCCCATTTATCCATGCCTTTGCTGTTTCCAAGCGGGACATCCGCTGCTGAGATATATGTCACATACTGCTCATTTTGATTGTAGAGAAGTGTACGTCCGTTTCCGCTTTGTTGAAGAATGATTGTCTTTGCGGACGAATTCAGTGTCGAAGAGCGATTGAGCCAGAGAGAAATTGTCATATCCTCCCCACCTGAATTGATCGCACTTGGGATGAGCATCCTTGCACTTTCTCCGTTTCTTTTGTCAAAATGAAGAACACTTCCAAATTCTGTATCTGTATTTTTGACACTTACAGCATTTCCTTTCAGCTGGCCTTTCAGTCCGTTGTCGGTCCCGCCATTTATCATCGGGTCACTGCCTTCAAAGTCCCAGTATCCCTTCATTCCTTCCTCAGACACTGCAAGCGTTGCTGCATTGTCCATGGCAAAGACAAATGTCTGACCAGAAAACAACATGGATGCACTTACAGCCAAAGCCAATACTCTCTTTGACCATTTTTTTCTCTTCTTCATGCCTTTTCCTCCTTTTTTTGAAAAGGACCATTGCTCCACAGCACCTTTAGCTGTTTCGCAATGATCCTTTCTATGCCTGATCTCTCAAGCTGAATGTTTGATTTACTCTTCTTCTTTTTTGCGTTTCAGTGCTACAGCTCCTGCTGCCGCTGCCAGCGCAAATGCCGCCATTGCTGCTGCCGGGCTTGTCATATCTCCGGTCTTTGCACTCTTTGCATTTTTATTATTTGTTGCTGCAGACTGGCTGCTGTTTCCTGCATTCTTATCTGTTTTGCCAGATGCATTTGTTGCTGCACTGCCTGTTCCGGATTGTCCTGCCTGTCCAGTCTCACCTGTGGATGCCTGGATCTTTCTTACAGCTGCCTCAAGGTCGTTTGCTGCTGTCGTCACTTCTTCTTTTGTGGCCTCCTCGTTTTCAAAAACGCTCATCGCTGTTGCAAGGGCTCTTGTAAGGGACGCTACATCGCTTTCGCTGCTTCCTGTTGTGTCAAGTCCCTGCGCTTCTTTGATAAGAGTTTCCAGAGCGGATTTATCTGGTTTCAGCCTCAGCTCGCTCATCGCCTTTAAAAGTGCTCTCCAAGCGTCATTTACTTCATCCTGCATTGCATCGCCATCTTCAGCAACTGCTTTTGCCTCTGTGAGGGCTGCTGTAAATGCCTCTTTTCCTTCAGCAAGATACTTGTCCAGATTGATCTGGTCTGCCATAAGAATGACTTTGTTCAGATCTTCTTTGTCTCCCTGCTTAAAGGACAGATACTGCATTACATTGATCAGTTCTTTCCAGCTCTCATCAATCATTTCCTGTGTTATGGATGCATCTCCTTTTTGCACTTTCTCTAACAGAGCCTGTGCATTTTCCACAGCTTTATTAAATCTTGCCACAACAGATTCTACAACTCCAGTTGTGTCAGCGTCTTTTGCAAGTTTCAGAGCATATTCAAGCACTGCTGTGCTTACTTCTTCGGCCTCGCCTGCTACGACAAGTTCTGCCTCTGCCTTTTCAAACGCTGCTTTTGCATCTTCAAACTCTGCTACAGATGTGTCCTCGCTGTCGAGGGCCATAAGCGCATCGTACGCCGCTTTGTATGCTGCATAGGAATCTTCTGTGTATCCTGCTGCCCCTTTCAGTTCAATGGCATCGCGATATTCATCCATGCCTTCTGCCCTTGCCTCAAGCGCTGTGATCGCATTTTCTATCGCTGCAACTGCTGCTGCAACAGTCTCTTTTGTACCGTCCTTGTAAAGTTCCTTTGCCGCCTCAACTGCTTGGGTCAAGTTTCCATAAGAGGATGTTGTGTAATCCTCTGCAGCAAGTCCCTCTGCTCTGGCAACCTGCTCTTTTAACGCAACAACCGATACAAGTTCTTTTGTTGCATTTTGCAGTTTTTCAATCCATTCCTGTGGATTGTCGCTGTCAATGTTTGCCTCTGCCTCTTTGATCGCATCCGCAAGCACTGCGTAGGAATCTTCCGTGTAATCCGCTGCTTTCAGTTCTTTCGCCGCGTCGATGTAAGACTGGAGATCATCCTCTTCCACTGGAACAAGAGCTGCCTTTGCTGTTTCGATCGCGTCAACCGCTGCTTTGATCTGATCTTTCGTTCCATTCAAAAGAAGTGCTCTGCTCTCATCCACTGCACTCTTGTATACCGCAAAGCTTTCTTCTGTGTAAAGGAATTCATCTGTTTTCTCAAATTCATCGATGGCCGCAACCAATGTTGTTACGTTCACAAGGCCAGCCTCTGCCGTCTTGTAGCTTTCTGTCACTGCGGCAAACTCTGTTGGATTTACCCTGTCAGTTTCTTTTTCCGCTGCTTTATCCTTCTCAATCAAAGCCTTTGCCATCTCATAGGCTTCGGTCCATGCTGCAAAGCTCTTCGTTGTGTAGGATGCCGCCAGATCTTCATTGTAGGAACGGATCGTTGTCTCTGCGATCTCACGGTTGCGGATGGAGAAGATAAGTCCCGCCTTTGCCTCTGTGATCTCTGACTCAAGCTGTGCCGCCTCAGTCTCTGAAATATCATCGGCATTTTCAAGGGCCTCTTTTGCTGTTTCGATCGCTGTCTCATACACAGAAAAACTGGTCGCTGTGTATACATTGTTATCATTTACAAGATTTTCATCGATCAATGCCTGAAGTGCAGATACGTCTGCCTTTACTTCTGCATTGCTGATTGCCTTTTTAAGCGCTGCGACTGCGCTGTTTACTGTTTCCTGAGAAACATATTCGCTTTCATTTACTTCCTCTGCAACCGCTTTTACTGCATCGTATTCTGCTTTTGAGGAAGTTGTCCAGGAATCATATCCGTCCGGTGCAGCTGCGATAAGCTCTTCCAGTTCGCTCTTATCCGTTGCTGCTACTTCCATCCCAAGTGTGATGATCTCAGAAATTTCAGGAATCTTTTCTCCCCATTCCACTTTGACGCTAAGAAGTGTTTTTCCTTCCGGAATCATAAATTCATTGATCGCCTGTGCCAGTGTTCCAACAACGGTATTTGTTGTCTTTCCATCCTCATAGAACTCTGCTGTCACAATCGCGTTGCTTGCCTCTCCGTTCTGAATGATACGGAATGTTTTCAGTCCTTCCGGATTTGAGATGTCATATTTCATGCTGCCGTTTTCAGATGCTGGTTTGTAAGTTGTAGCCAAATCTTTATCCAGCATGTTGCTCGGCTTGTGTCCTCTCTCTTCCAAAGTGCCCTCAAACGCTGCATTTGTCTCTGTGGAAATATATTCGCCGCCATTGATCATGATTTCGTTCATCACAAGAGCACGATTTGGATAATCTGCTGTAATAAGAATTCTTAAATAGGATGCTTTCTGATTTATGGCATCATTTCCAAAATAACGTACATTCGGATAATTGGTGTCAACATTTCCAAGTCCGAGTCCTCCAAGTGATGTCGTTCTGTCTGTATCTGTCACTCCATCCCCGATTTCAAATGCATCTTTCCAATCTTTTCCGTCTGTGGAAAGCTGGATTTTAGCATCACGAATGTAATCTGTCTGACTGTCAGCCACATAAATTCTTAATGAACGGACATCAATTTCCTGACCAAAACTGTATACAGCACTGTTTCCTTTTACCGGAAGTCCTCCAAATTTAGTTGCTGTAGATACATCACCATCAAAGGCTTTTCCGTCATTTCTAGTATCTCCCCAGCTGCTAATTACGTTAATATCTGAGGAAATAAGCTCTCCCAACACACCGATTCCGCCAATCGTTACCTCGAATTTGTCTACTGCAATTTCCTGCTCTTTTTTGGTTTTGTTGATGATACGAATATAACGGGCTTTTGTATCTTTCAGATCACCTGTTGTGAGTTCTTCCCAAACCACTCCGTTTTTGGATGCTTCGACTTTCACATCTCCATCCTCGATCGCTGCATCGAGTGCTGTCAATTTTTGAATGGCCTTTAAATCGATTCCTATGTACTCCTCTGGCTGTAAAGTAATTGTACCTTCAGAAAGATCCGCACGTTTTTCTTCTACAGTTGTTGTGAAATCTTTTGCATCGTCAGAGTTTGTGTACAGATTTTCTTTTCCTGTCGTTCTTACCGGAGCAAATACGGAAATCTCACTGACACGCCACCATACTGCTACCTGTTTTGTATTGCGCACACGGATATAACGGGCTGTCACATCACCTTGAACTGTCTGTTCGTTTGCTTTTACAAGCTCTCCAAACGTTTTCCATGTCTGCTTATCTGAACTATACTCTACTACACCTTCATCCAGAATATCCCCGCCGTTGTTTCTGGCTGTATCCTGAGCTATATATACGGAACCTACTTCTTTTTCTTCTCCAAGGTCAAGGATCACAGCTCCGTTTACCGGAAGGTTATCTGCTCCGCTGCTGTTCTGCAGCCACAATTCTGTTGTTTTATTTCCATCCACAACATTGTTGACATTTCCACCTGCATTTTTTACTTCAGACGAGAAGGATACAGAAGAAACATCATATGCCTTATCTGTTGCATCTTCCACTTTATTGATATCAATAGAGTTGATCAAAAGCCAGCTGTCAACATTATTGTCTCTTGTAGCGATCAAACGTACGGCTGTAACATTCTCAAGATTCAATCCATTTTCTTCAATTGGCTCTGTCGAATTTAATGGACGGCTGTACTCTGTTCCGTTTACATCCTTCCATGTTTCTCCATCTGTTGTATACTGCAGTTTAGAATAGTAGAAATGGTTTTTTCCACCTCCTAATAAGAAACGGATACTGTTTACTGTTGTTGGACGGTTAAATTCTACCCCTATATACTGATCTTTATATACATAGTTCGGATTATAGAACTGAACTGACGTGCCATCATCCCCATCCAGCGCATTTTCAATCTTGCCAACACTTGGTGTATTATAAGCATTACTGATGTAAGTCTGTGTCACAACCGTAGGATCAGCAACTTCCTGTACCTTTTTGGACAGATATGTTTCCATAGCTGTGATAAACGGCACGATGTGCTGCACACCTACTTCTGCATACTCTGTGTGGTCAACATAGTGGAATCCATGTGTCTTGGATTCACTGAACTGCTGTTGTCCTTTGGAATAGTTGCTTACAAGGCTTGAACTGTCGCCAGATTTATAATCTTTGAGCGCCTCTAAATAGTAAAGCGCTGCTGAAGTTGTATTGTCCCAGCAGTCAAGCCAGTACACGATCTGGTCTTTCAGATTTTCATCTCCGGCCTGGGCACGGAATACTTTTGCTGCATTCTGAAGAATCTCAAACTCATTTTCAATGTCTTCAATTTCTTCCGTTGTATAGTCACCGCTTGTCAGACTTTCTTTAAATGGAGTCAGTTTCTTTTTCAGCTCCACAGACTCTTCCAGAGCAACAACTCTGCTGTCCATTGCCTGATTGATCATATGTTTGGAAAGTTCTTTCAAAGCATTGGATGCATCGTTTTCGATTGCGGAGTTGTGATCCACATATTTAAAGGAATTCTCCCACGCCTGATTTGCCTCTTCTTCTGTCTCCCAAATATTCCAGGAATAGGACGCATTACCGAAGATGGCAACTTTACTTGGCTCAGACTGCTGCATTGGATTCAGCACGATTCCCTGGATTTTGTCAGGATCCACACCCGGGTGAAGGAAGTTTGAATATCCTCCCATGATCAGATGTTTCTTGGAATTGTCTGTACAAGGCCAGTTGATCCACATATATGGTCCACGGCCGGCATTGTTGGTAAAGTCCTCTGTAAATTGATTTGTTACTTCTCCCCAGATTCTTCCGCCTGTCATAACAATCTGTACATTTTCCGGGAATCTGGAATAATATGACTCTCCTCTTCCCATGTATTCCTGTGTACAGAATGGGAGAGTTGTTTTTAGATCCGGATATGTCTTTTTCATCTCCTGAAGCCATTCTGTCATGTCTTCCAAAAACATCACATAGTTATCTGCACCTACATTTGCAGCATCATCGGCAAGAATTGCAATCTGGCGCACTCCTGCTTTGATGACCTGCTCAAATTTTGCCTGTACTGCTGCCAGATCTTTTTGATACTGTACATACCCTGCATTTTTGTCAAATTTGATCGCATTGTACATAAACGGATGCAGTGCATAGACGAAACGGCATTTGGACTCATTTCCTGTCTGTGCCAGAGGTTTGATCTTTGTCTCAATCTCCTCATCTGTATAGAGGGCACGCCAGTTGGAATTGTGTTTCGGGTCATCCTTTGGCGCATAGAAATAAGAATTCAGTTTGTAATAACCGCCCCATTTCATCAGATTGATACGATCCTGTGTTGACCAAGGATTTCCGTAGTAACCCTCGATAAATCCACGGCTTACAACGTCCGCATAGTCTTCCACATGGAAGTTGCGGATCGTAAAACTATCCAGCTGTTTCACGACATGATACAATGTGGTAACTCCATAAAAACTTGCATCATTGTCTTTTCCTAGCACAGCGATCACGCCGTCATCACTGTCCAGAATATAGCTGTCCGTTTTTTCAAACAGATCAGTGTCCTTTTGCTCAATGTTTTTCTTCACATAAGTGTCTACGTAGGTGTCTTCATTATCCTTTGTTCCGATGAGAATATTGGTTTTGCCTTTGACAACTTCATCAGATTCTGTCACATTCAGCTCTTTTAAAGCTGCTACCTCCCTGAATCTTGCCTTTGTCGCATCGTCAACTCCTTCTTCGTACACAACATTGATAGAATCATCAAGAATATAGTTTCCATCCGTATACTCGATGGAGTGCGGAGTAGGATAAAGCTCATATTCTTGTTCTGCTGCCTCTGCCTGGATCGGCGGCATGGTTGGAACAAGTCCACATACCATAGTCGCTGCAAGCACTGCAGCCAGTACTCTTTTTCTCTCTTTCATACAAAACTCCTTTCTCATAATACTATGTCCTCCAACGGACTATGAGACTGCATCTTCTCCCTTTATCTTTTCTAAAAAGATAAAAAACCGAATCCACAAAAAGAAACGTATCCTGGAATACGTTTTACTTCATGAATCCGGTTTTGCTCGGTATTCCGATAACAATCCTTGACTTGATTTTACATTTTGCACAAATAAAATACAAGCATTTTATGCCATTTTCCCAAAACATGGTATTTTGCACAAATATCTATTTGTTTTTCACCTTATTTCTCCTTATTTTTGTGATATTTTTACAATTTTTTTATGATATCAGTGCAGAAAAAAGAACATCGTCCTCCCCATGTACACACCAAACAGACAAGTAAGCACACTGCCTATTATATAGACCACTCCAAGCACTGTATTTCCCTTTTCCAACAATGTAAATGCCTCCAGAGAAAATGTGGAAAATGTAGTAAAACCTCCACACACACCTGTCTTCCAAAACAAGGAAATTTTCTGTGAGTATTCAGGCTTTGTGGATAGCAGGCCTGCGAGAAATCCTATCAGGACCGCTCCTGCAAAATTCGTGGCAAAAGTCCAGACTGGAAATTGTCCCTTTGTAGGTAAAAGGCTTAGTAAATACCTTCCCACAGCCCCACTCGCTCCTCCAATGGCAACATGAAAAATTCCCGGCATCGTTTCCCTCCCTTCACCAAAAATTAATATATTTCATTATATCATCACCAAAACCATACAAAAAGATAAATAATTACCGGATTATATCTATTGATTTTTGTCAAAAGTTCTTTTAAAATTATTAATAACAAAAAACGGAAAGGAGGGGATACGTTTATGAAAAAATTTTTACGTATCCTACTGGCAGCAGCCCTTGTCATTACTTCAGTATTTGTGGCTGCGCCAGCAACACAGGCTGCCTATTCACCGGAAGAATCTGCGATCATTGAGGAAATGATTTCCTACTATGGTCATCATAAGGAAAAAGCCTCAACTGATATCCAACGCCTTCTGGCCGATCTGACAGCACAAAACGCAAAAACCGGAGAGGTTTGGGGAAAGATCATGGATTACTGGAGCTACGTCAACACAGAAATGCCGGTAAACCTTAATGTTGCCCCGGACGGACTTGCAAACGATGACAGTCTCTGCTTTGTTGTTCTTGGTTTCCAGCTCAAACCTGACGGAACCATGAAGGACGAGCTCATCGGAAGACTGCAGGTTGCATTGGACAGCGCAAAGAAATATCCAAATGCCTATGTTGCCTGCACAGGCGGAGGTACCGCATCCCAAAATCCGTCTGCAACAGAAGCAGACCAAATGGCAGCATGGCTGATCGACAATGGTGTTGATCCTAATCGTGTCATTGTGGAAAACAAATCTACAAGCACAGTGGAAAACGCTCAGTTTACTTACAAAATCCTTCGTGAATCTTATCCGCAGATCGATTCCATCTGCATGATCACAAGTGATTACCATATTCCTCGCGGATGTCTTCTGTATAATTCCAGACTTCTTCTTTCTGCTTACGAATCTGGCGACAAACTTCTTGACATCGTAAGCAACGCTGGATATGTAACAGGCTCCCAGGGATATGAGTCGATTCTGCTGCAGGCACAGGGTGTTTGCCAGATTGCCGGGGTATCCTATTCCTGGATATCTCCTGAATTATCTGTGTTGGAAAGCTTGACCGCAGAAAATGAAGATACCTGCATTCTTGGACAGGAGCCGAATTTCAAAGTGTTGGCTCACTACAATTCCGGATATACAAAAGATGTGACCAAAGACGCTACGATCGAAGGATTCGACTCCTCCAAAGAAGGTGTACAGAATGTGACGGCATCCTATACAGAAAATGATGTCACAAAGACTGTCTCATTTACCGTGACAGTTGAAAAGCCAATCCAGTCTGTTGATACAGATGTTCTTCAGTATGCACTCGAACTTGCTGCCAAAGCAGACACAAACGGTGTAGTTGTATCAGTAGTGGAAAAATTTGAGGCTTTAAAAGCTCAGGCACAGGATATCCTGAACAGAGCTGCAGCAGGAGATGAAACTTTGACACAGGAAACAGTAGACCAGACATGGCAAGACCTGATCAGTGTAATGCAGTATCTCTCCTTCAAACAAGGGAACAAAGAAAACCTTACAAAAGTCATTGAGATGGCAAACAGCCTTGATTTGAGCAAATATCTGGACGAAGGACAGGATGCATTTAACGAAGCCCTGACAGCAGCAGAGGCAGTGAATACAGACGGAGATGCAATGCAGGAGGATGTGGACAGTGCATGGAAGGCTCTCTTAAAAGCGATGAGCGATTTAAGACTGAAACCAAGCAAAGATGCACTTGAGGCATTGATCGCATCCGCACAGACCGTAAGCCTTGCAGATGTAAGTGAAACAGATGCCGCAATGTTCCGCACAGCGCTTGCAGATGCACAGGCTGTATATGCAGATGCACAGGCGACAGAAGAAGAAGTAAAAACAGCAGTGGATACTCTGGCAGCAGCAATGGACAAAGTAGCGTCCGCGGCTGAAAAAGAGGAAAATAAGGCAACAAACGGAACCATTTCTGATCTGACAGCGAATGCAGCATCCGTAACGGATACCAAAGACACTGCAAAGGATGACAGCACAAAAGCAACATCCGAAAAATCAGTAAAGACAGGGGATACAGCAAATGCAGCTACCGCTTTAGTAGTAATGCTTGGGGCTTTGGCAGCGACATCTGTTATCTTGAAAAAGAAGAAAATGTAATATAATTTAAATTAAGAAAAGAAATGCTAAAAAACCGGATTCACATCTGCATATATGGATGTGAACCCGGTTTTTCATATGATGTCTGCGCCGCAGACTTGACTTTTATAACCTTCTTATCCCCTCTTTCTATAACTATTTTGCCATTTCTATTCTTCCTTTACGAGGATATCCGTAATCTCTGCAATATAGAGGTGATGATAGCCTCCTCCTTCTCCATTTGCGCTGTTCTCACCACCATACCACTTACCTGTAAACTCCTTGTTTCCAAGAAAATCTTCCTCTTTTAATTGGAAAACACACAGTTTTTTGCAGATAAACGCAAGCCTTGCCTCCTCAAAGTATGGTGTTTCTCCTTCATGCAGCACATGCAGGCCGCACTCTTTTACTTTATCGTAATCTCTGCCGGATTTGGTTCCACAAAATCCCAGCATCTTCCGGTAGCTTTTATCGAACACTGTCAGCGAAAAGGTATCAGACTGTGACGCAATCTCATGGGTATATCTCTCCGGCCGAACAGCCGCGATCACAACCGGTTTCTGCCATAGGATACCCATGGTGGCCCATGCCACTGTCATCGGATTTACAATCTCATTCTTTTGCGCTGTCATAAGAAACCAGTCCTTACTGATCATATCAAAAATGTTCTCGTCTAATTCTGATGGTGTGATTTTTTTATAGCTCATAGCTTTTTCCTCCTCTTTTAACCTTCTATCAGATAATGCTTTAATGTCTCAAGATTCATGCCATCTATTCCAAGCTCCTCAAGACTTCTTCCACTGTTCCAACAGTCCTCCCCAAGAAGTATTGTTCCTAAATTTACCATGGAATCCATTACCGGTGTCTGTACGCCGTAGCAATGTGCCAGCTTTGCCCAGGATGCGATTCCAAACGGAATGTCCTCAGAGTAGTATCTGTTTTTTACATCCGCAGGTCCTGTGATCTTTGCAAAATTCGGATCGGATGCAATGGCCTCTTTGATATCATCCGTCTTTACTGCTCCGCCAACCCCGTGCGCTGCAATATCAGATTCATATCCAAACGCATCCAGAATAGCGATCCTCTCCTTATCCACTGCCTCCGTAGTTCTTGCTACACAGTCTGTAAATCCTTCTGTATAAAAATGGAAGTCTCCTTTTGCATACTCAATCCTTCCTGCATTTAAAATACAGCCAGGTACATGGATAATTGGATTTAAACTGGAAAGGCCGCAGGCAATGACACTCTCAACTGCCTCCAGTCCTTCAAACAGCACAGAAAGTTCTTTCACAACTTCCCCGGTCCGTTTTGCGGGAATCACACCGACTTTCAGAGGATTGAACCTGCTCATCACAAGAGACTGACCCGGTCCTGTAAGGCGCGTTGCATAAGGAAGTGTGTGCGTCTCCGCTACTGCCACATCCTCAATTCCTTTTTTCTTAAATTCCTTCCAAAATATTAAAGAGCCAAATGTCCCCGGAAGTACGAACACGATCTGCCCTGGCTTTACAACATCTGCAAGTTTCTTTGCGTACCCTGCGTGCGCAAATGCCGGCACTGCAACAAGAATGTATTTTACATCTTCCACTGCCAAACGAAGATCACTTGTGACCATTGCAATATGCGTTTCACCACTGCCACATGCTCCTTTCAGTTCAATCATTTTCGTGTCAAACACCTTCTGCATATTGGGCACAAACCGTTCTTCCTCATACATATGTACTTCGAATCCACGCATTGTCAAATCTGCCGCTGCTGCATGGGCTCCATTTCCTCCGCCCAGCACTGCCACTTTTGTTGCCATATAAATGCCTCCTTTGTTTCAAACCCTACCGTTGACACCTCTCTTCATGCCTTTATATAATAACGGTATGTGATAATCATATATTCTGTATTTAATTATAATTTCTTCTGTTTCCAACGTGGAAATATGCTTTTGTTATCAGGGTATATGAATTTTGAATCTTATGTAGTTATGATTTTCAGAAAGGAAAAACAAATGACACTTCAGCAGCTGCAGTATGTACTTACCATTGCACAGGAAGGCTCTATCACAAAGGCTGCCCATGTCCTGTACAAATCACAACCAAATATCAGCAATGCCATCCACGAGCTGGAGGAAGAGCTTCAGATTCAGATTTTCAAGAGAACTCCAAATGGTGTGCTTTTAACTCCAGAAGGGGAAGAATTTCTCATCCAGGCTGATGCTATCATAGAACAAGTAAATTCTCTGAAGAAAAAGTACAGTCCAGACAACAGCGAAACATTTCGTTTTCGCATTTCCATTTCTCGCTCCTCCTATATTGTCCGCGGAATTTCCGAATGGCTTAACCATACTGTGGATAGCGGTGCCCCTTTGGATCTGCATATCCTGGAGACCAACACCAACCGGGTCATCGAGAATGTCAGCAGCGGACATGCTGACCTTGGAATCATCCGTATTCCAAGCGAGCAGTCGGATTCCTATAAAACCCTGCTGAAATCAAAAAATATTTCCATGCAGATTCTGATGGAATTCCCACTTCGGATTGTATTTAAAAAGGACCACCCCTTAAGCCGATATCAGGACATCCCTTACGAAAAACTGGAACCTTACACAGAGATTATCCACGGTGATGACCGCGTGCTTGCGATCCAGAAATCCCAGATCAATCCCGGTCCTGATATGAAACATAAAAAGAGAAAAATTTATGTATACGACAGGGGCAGCCAGATCAATTTACTGGAAAATATAAAGGATTCCTATATGTGGGTTTCACCGATTCCCCTGGACATGCTCAATGATTATGACATGGTATTAAAAGACTGTTCGTTTGCAACAATCAAAAACCAGGATATCCTCATATACCGCAGCAGCCAGAATCATGCGCTTGTGAAAGAATGCCGTGAATATCTCACCAAATATGTAAAAGAACTTTTGAAAAGTATAGAAACCCGTGAGAAATAATCTCCTGGGTTTCTATTTAAAATAAATCTGCACATTTTTAATTCTTCACCTGATACTTTAACCAGACTCCATTTTCTCCGATCCGTTCTATACTCTTTAACGAAAACTCTTTTGGAACTCCCACTGATAAAAACGGCACTTTGTCAAATACCGTTGGTTTTCCCGGAGCTCCGTCTGCTGCTGCCGCAATCAGAAGACTGAGTTCATCTAATAGTCCAGCCTGAAGAAATGACCAGTTGATCATTCCACCTCCGCAGATCAACATTGTGCGGATTCCAAATTCTTCATAAAGTTTTTCTGCTGCCAGTTTCCAGTCAATTTCCGTTTTTCCTGCAATGATATAGGCAACTTGTTTTTCCTGCAGATAAGCACGAACTTCCAAAGACGCCTGTTCTGTGAGTATTTCAATAACCTGTGCAGGTTTTGCCCCCTGTCTATGGAATATACCGGACTTCCATCCGATCTCTCCTTGCGCGTCCACTGCAATATAATAAAAGGCTTCCTCTGACTTTACGATAAAATCCCCCAATGCCACCTGATTGCCGGATCTTTCAAGCTCAGGTTTGATGTTTCCGGTCATTTCTTTGACAGTTACTGTCCCAAACAGCCAGGCATCAGCTGCCAACTGATTGCGGATATCTCCATACGCTTTTCCCATCTCTGCACCTTCTGTGGTTCCCATAAAAGGTCCGGAAATTCTTCCATCCAGAGCACTTAAAATATGGCAAATCATGTACGGTCGTTTCACAATTATCCCTCCATATGTATTTTGCTGTTCTCCATATACTTACAACATAAATTATAATTATCCTCTTTCTTTTATTCAACTGGAGTGGACAAAAGAGTGATGATTCTGCCCCTGGCACTTCTTTTGTTCTGCTTATTTTGGCGAGAAAAGATATCGGAACTGCCATATTTTTGCTATATTATATTTATCAATAAAAATTGAGGTGACTTTTTATGAAGATCGAACACATTGCCATGTATGTAACAGATTTAGAAAAAGCAAAAAATTTCTTTGTAACATATCTCGGTGCTGTCTCTAATGACGGTTACCATAACAAAAATACAGATTTTCGCTCATACTTTTTGTCATTTGATGATGGAGCACGGCTGGAAATTATGAATAAGCCAGATATGAAAGACATGGAAAAACCGCTTGCAAGAACCGGTTTTGTCCATATCGCTTTTAGCGTTGGCAGCAAGGAAAATGTTGATGCACTGACCAACACATTAAAAGCAGATGGATTTGAAGTGATCAGCGGTCCCCGCACAACTGGTGATGGATATTATGAAAGCTGCATCATTGGAATAGAAGGAAATCAGATTGAGATAACTATTTAGAGCAGCCCCAAAAAGTTAAAAATATTTCACATTTCTTATTGACTCTCCACATCAGAAGTGATATATTTTTAACACAAAGAAGTTAGAAATATTTCACATTGGAGGTCTTGATTATGAAAACACAAAAAACAACAATCAATTTAAGAACATGGATGTTCCTCAAAATCACACCAGCCGTACTATTTTGGGTATATTACTGGATGTGCACAAGGGATAGCTGGAGTCCGGCTTATATGTATATCCAAACCGCTATTTTTGCTGCTGCAGGACTCCTTGTTGGCTACCAGATTTCCTATGCAAAAAGAAAAGATATTTTCGATGAATTTGCAAAAGAAAACCTAAAAACAACAGATTCCATTTGCCTGAAAATTGCTTATACACTAATGATCATTGCTGCTGTTGCATGTATCTTCTCCGATTTTTCAGGAGAAATCGCAGGATACTGCATCCTGACCAGCATTCTCTTACTTACAATTTTAAGAGCTGTAATCTTTAGTATCATTGATAAGAAAGGGATGTAATCACCTATGCTGAAAACAAAGATAAAAGAATATAGAGAAAAAGCTGGATTAAAACAAAGTGAACTGGCGGCACTTGTCTCTGCCAGACGAGAAACCATCGTTCATCTTGAAAATGGAAGATATAATCCGTCTTTGAAACTAGCTATGGATATTGCAAAAGTTTTCCATGTAACTGTTGAAGAACTATTTGAGTTTGTAGATGATGAAAAATAAAAATATGGGACAGAGCCTGATTTTTAAAGGTTCTGTCCCAGTAACTAATGACATATCTTATATCAACTTTTACGGTTTACACAAAATTTGAAACGTTCTCAAGCTATTACCTATAATGTCGTTCTGAGCGGACAACTCTCTTTACCTTTCCCGTCGCATATAACCATGAAACAATTTCATTGATTTCTGTTTCTGAATAGGCTGGTCCCAATCTTACTTCATTGAATCGAACTTCCTTTTCTACTTCAATATAGAGTCTCGGTATCTTATATACATCCATTTCAATCTGTGGATTATAAGATTGACGAATCATCCGCAGTTCCTTTTCGTGTTTATATTCCGGATCCTTAAAAAGAAATCTGACCTCATTTAACATATCTGTTACAACCGTTCGTATAATATCTTGGCATTTTGGCTTTATCTCTTCATCCTGAAAAGTTTTCTCCAGTTCTGATAAATATTTACATGCTTTTTGTATACATTCCTTTATTGGGGAAATATCACTTCCAGATTCACTGTCTGTATATTCTTTCATTTTAAGATATTGTACTTTATAAAGTGGATAATCTGAATCAGAATACACAGAGCGATTGTTCTCGTTCCCTTGCTTTTTTCTGACATCCCAAAAATCATCTTCAAAAACAAGGCAAACTCCCTTTGCATGCTTTGTATAATTCGTCCACATTTGAATTCCATCATGTTCTTCTGAAAAACTCAAAATATATACGTTGCCATTCACTGGTGCCAACCCCGGTTTATTCTCTTGCGACTGATCAGACGCTGTATTGTTTTGTAAGTGCAAAAAATACTTTTGAAGTATTGTCTGCGCATCTTTTTCAGACTCAAATCCTTTTTTCAACATTTTAATGAAAAGTTCTCCTTCAAATGGATCATTCATATAAGCAGTATTCCAAAGGCGCAATTTTTCTTCTTTTTCATCGTCTTTTGGTAATAATATTTTCAATGTATTTAAACTTGTATAGTGCGCCGGTTTTTTCCCATTAATTTCCTCGGCTTTTATCTCCTCCTCATCTTCATATATATTCGTAATTCTACATAACCCCTTTATTTCCTTAATTTCCTTAAATAAGCCAAATAGTTCTTTTAAAATCTTCCCCCTTTTCTCTGCTTCTAACTTTATAAATTTTTTCTTTTTCTGTAAGCTCGAAAAATATGTATACCCCTCCTCTTTTTCTATCAAATTGATTCCGGATATTGCTGAACATAAATCTTTCCAAAGCTCTATTGTTTCTTCCATTTCTTCCAAGTCATCTAATAACTCACTTAATTCTGCACAGGTTTCCAAGGAGCAAGGCGTTTTTTGCACAAGTTTTAATTGTCTATTTATAGCCTCAATCTGGTTCATATTTTGTTTTTTATCTTTTTTCCAAAGAGCATATCTACAACTGATTAAATCTGATTCCAGATATAGCTCCGTACAACCTTGTGGTTTAGCACTTTCAAAATATTGTATAGCCTCTTTTAATTTTTCATCACTTTTACTGCAACAAAGAGCTTTTATATACAAAGCTTTCCTGTTTTTTGATCTTATTCTCAAAACCTCGTCCACTGTATTTCCTGCTTCTTTTATATTTTCTGCTTCTCCCATCCTTAAGTAGCACATACTTAAATCATTTAATAAATTTATTTTATCTTTTTTGCTAAGCTTTCTAAACTCCTCTTTTCCTTTCACAGCCTTATACTTTTCACTGGCTTTTTGAAATTCTCTCATACACATCTCACATCGCGCTATTTCTATTTGTGCCAGTATATCTTCGCTACATTCATCTAGAATATCTGTCAAAATTTTCTTTGCACGATGAAATTTTTTCTGTTCCATCAAACATTGTGCCATATTAAAATAAGCTTTTAAGCTAATAGTCCCCCTTCTAATAAATGGCATATTTTCATATATATTTTGCCCTACTTCAATTGCTTTTTCGTATTCCCTTTTTTCCTTGAACTGCAACATTTGAATCAATTGTAATTCCCTGTCTTTTGGATTTTCTTTTAACATATCCTCAATTATCTCTTCTACACTGCCATAATGTTTATCCAGCATATTTTTTGTAATTTCACATATCTCCTCTTCGTCTGGTTTGTTTTTAATCGCCCACTTCAAATAGTTCACAGTTGCAAACCGATTTTTCCCAAAATACTCCTCTATAATTTTTTTATCATTATTATCAATTCTTTTTTCCAGTTTGCGATGACATACAACCAAATTATTTTTAGCATCCACATTATTAGGGTCTGATTTTAGTACTTCTTGAAACGCTTCTTCTGCCTGTTCATATTCTCTTTGTTTTCGATAAACAAGCCCCTTTCTAATTTTAGCTTGTATATAATAACCTTTAAACCCCATTTTATTCCACTCGTCTTTTTCCTTCTCATACTCGCCGATAATTAGGTTATATTTTCCATTAGCACTTTCAAATTCATAAAGACCTTCATACGCACGTCCCATATTTACACTTGCGTCAATACAGAGATGCTTTCTCCATCTTTTACCCTTATCCTTACATTGTTCTTTAACCTCGCTAAAATAATCCAACGCAGATTTAAAATGCTCTTTTGATCCATTCTGTCCAATGTTACGAAAGTATTTTCCTAAATTCAATTTTATAAGTAAATTCAACTCCCCTTCATCATCTTCAGACACATTTTCCTTTTTTAACGCTATTTCCAAACACTCCGCCGCATTTTGATAATAAATATCTGACTCTTTTAAAACATCACTCTGACTTTGCCCCATCCTGAGATAAATATTTCCTCTGACCAGATTTGCCAGTTTTTCTTCCCCACTGTCATTTCCTAGTTCCTCCATTATTCGATTAACTTCTTTCAAAAATTCTTGATATTTTTTCATATTTTGGTCATGCATATTATTCACACGGTTTTCATATGTTTCATCTGCCTGATCATAGATTTCCTTTAATTGCCCTTCCAGCTCACTTATAGTCCTACATCTATTCTCCCTAAAATTCCCCCTAAAATAATTTCTCATTTTGTCCCACTTCCTTTTATTTTCTGATATTTTCTCAAATTTTACATTTTTATTTATCTCCTTTCAATATATGCTCTTTATTATGCTCTGCCTTTTTCACGTTATTGCTTGTAATATCCTATTTTGCCATATTACAATAATGCCAGAACAAAATCATTTTGAGGAGGTACCGTATGTCTAATTTCAGTGAAACATGCCAAAAATACCTGCACGATACTGGCATGACAAAGTATCAATTTTCTAATACTTTTAATTTAAATCAAACCTCTCTGCAGAGGATGTTGTCAGGTACTCGATTACCTAAACCGGACTTCTTTGCAAAATTCTGTTCTCATCTGCGCATTTCTCCAACAGAAAAAGCGCAACTCATGGAACTTTACGAGCAGGAACGCATCGGAAAAACAGCTTATTACAACCGGAAATATATTCAACTGATTTTAGAACAATTTGCGTCATCAAATGCCAACAATAATTTTTCTATTCCTTTAGCAAATGAAAATCTCCATTTGCTATCTGAAAACGCGGCATCTGCAATTCATAACTTTCTTGAGGAATTGATAAATAACTCTAATGAAATACCTTTTCTTTACACCAATCTTCCTCCAGACTGTCTTGGATTTTGTCGAATTTTATTAAAACTTGCCGAAAAATATCATAAGCAATTTAATGTTTATCATCTTTTTCCTATTTGCCAAAATCCAGCTGTCTGCGATAATGTCAACTCTAATCTCGAAACATTACTATGTGTGATTTCTTTTGCATTAACACAATATGAACATTATCATCCAGCTTTCTTTTACTGCAAAGATTCACAACTACAACTATGTGGTCTTCTTTATCCATACTATATAATTTCTAAAGATTGTGTTTTTTTGCTTTCTGCTGATTTCTATGATTTTCAAATATTATACGAACCTTGCACCATAGCTAAATACCATGAAGAATTTAAAAAATATTTTCATATGGCAGATCCTTTTTTATTTGTAGCCAAGACTCCTACAGAAGTTATAAATTTCTATAGTCAATTGGCCAAAGAAAAGCAACCTTGTTCATTTATTCTAGAATCTCAGCCATGCCCGCATTCTCTGATTTATGATTTGGATATTTTTAAAGCTGCTGCTCCAGATACCTATACTTCCTCTTTGGAAACATTAATGCATGATTTTCGGGAACACTATCATCTTCCAGTCTCTTTCCACAATTATTTCACTTTGGATGGCTTGCTACACTTTGTAAATACAGGAAAGTTATCAGGGCCATACTCATATTTATCCGCTTTCTTTCCTGTAGAAACACGCAAAAGGATGTTACAACATTTTCTTGATGTTAGTTTCAAAAAAAATCGTTACACTATGTTAAAAAATCAACCGTTAATTGCCAAAAATGTCTACTATGAAGTTTTTTCTGATTATTCCTTTTTTCTTTGTTTCCTCAACAAAGATCAAACTTTTCTCGGATTTTATATTTCGGAAAGTAGTATTGGAGAATCATTTTATGATTACATGGAAAGCCTTGAAAATAGCTCACTTGCTTACAGCCATGAAGAAACTCGTCAAAGAATAATGGATTTACTTAAAACACTAGACTAATCTTAAAAAATACATAAAAAGCAAAAGGCATCGTCCAACCAGCAAAACAGCTGGTTGGACGATGCCCTTTTGTTTCCTTATGTATCTGCTATTTTTGAATACACAGTTTCTCTTATTTTCTTTTTCTCCAGATGAATACTGCCGCTGCTGCCGCAAGAATTCCTGCTGCTGCCGGTAATGCTGCATTTGCTGCGTCTCCGGTCTTAGCAGATTTTGCTGTACTTCCTGTATTTGCCGCATTTCCACTGGATGTATTGCCGGAATCTGTTGTTCCGTTATTATCTGTTGATCCTGCGTTCACAACAATGTCTTTGCTCTCTTCTGCTGCTTTGCTTGCAGGTGTCAGTTTTGCAATTGCTCCTTCCAGTGCTGTCTCTGCTGCCTGTACTTCTTCTGCTGTTGCCTGGCTGTCTGCGAAAACTGCCTGTGCATCTGCAAGTGCTGTGCGCATTGCTGCATAAGATTCAGCCTCATAATCTGTTTCATTGAACATGGATGCTTTCAGGATCAGTTCTTCCAGTCTGCCTTTATCCGGTTTCAGCTGCATATTTGCCATTGCATCCATCAATGCTTTCCAGGAACTGTCTACTTCATCCTGCATTGCATCTCCGTCTGCATAGACTTCTCTTGCCTCGTCCAGCGCTTTCTGGAATGCTGCTTTTCCTGCATCCAGGTAGGAATCCAGATCTTTTTCCATTGTTTCTGCAAGTACGATCACTTTTTCAAGATCTGTCTTGTCTCCCTGTTTGAATTCCAGGAACTGCATAGCCTTGATCAGGTTCTGCCATGCTGCGTCCACATCTGCCTGTGTCACAGAAGTATCTCCAGCCTGTACAAGATCAAGCACTTCTTCTGCAGTTGCAAGCGCCTGTTCAAAGTTCTCTGCAACAGTGGTGATCACTCCGTCTGTGTTTGCAGTTTCTGCGAGGCTGATCGCATATTCCAGAACTGCTGTGGAAATTTTCTCAGGTTCGCCTGACTCCAGTGCAGCTATTGCATTTTCAATATTTTCTACAGCGATATTGATTTCCTTTTGTGTGGTTGTGTCACTAACAATGATTTGATTTTCTTCTAAAACTTTCAGTAAATTATCCCATGAATTACTGCTATAGTCTTCTTCATCTAAAGACTCTATATATTTCAGCAGATTCTGATAATCAATATCTGACACAGCCTTATTATATACTTTAAAATTATTAATTTTACCTATAAATGCATGTTCCTCGCTTCCGATTTTTGCCAAAGGCAATACCAAAGTAGGATAGTCCTCCAAGCGATATTTGCTTGTATCATGAATATTGGTATCTGTTTTATGATTCGGCAGCATCTGTTTAATCGGCTTTGTATCCGTCAATTCGCCGTCTACAAAAAGCCTTACAGATTGCTGGTCACAAACAATTTCCAGATCTACCCATTGTCCTTTCGGCAGTTCATAATCAAACGAATAATCATATCCTTCTCTAGAATAACCAACTTTTCCTTTAACAGTTGTTCCATCCTTTTGTAAGGTTTCCTTTTGTACTGCTTTAATCGTACCTTGATCGGATTCTAATAATATCTGCTCACTGTCATCGCTGTCTTCATCCCTGTAAACAGATACACTTAAATGATTTACAGGTCCTAAATCTGTCAGATTTGTTGAAACAAAACTTTTACCGCCTTTTAACTCTAGAACATCATCTGCTAAAGTTACATTCTCCTCAGATACAATATCGTACCCATTTCCGGATTCGTCTTTCAAGGATCCATGGTCAAAATCATAGTCCACTACTTTATCGGTTACACTGTCGATTTCACTAAGAAGATTCGCTCCCGGGATATCCTCCCCGATCACCTGACTTAACTGTTCAAACTCATCATAAGTCAAATCTTTACTGTCTCCGCCGTCACCCCACATTTTTGCCGATACTGCAGGCAGCGCTTTCAGTATACGCTGATTAATTTCAAATTCATTGACACCATTTGAGGACAGATCAATCCCGTCGTTCCACAGCGCAAAACTTGCGCCCAGCATTTGCTCATTTCCTGCAGGAATAGTAGCAACATTTTTAAATCGATTTGGCTCAAAAGTATTGTAAATATATTCATTATCCAAATAATCGTGATAATAATTACCTCCGGCTACAATATAGAGTTCGACATCATTCATGTTAATCAGATTATATCCTTCTTCCAGCATCTTTGTCGGATTTGCCCAGGAAGTATTCCATATATTCATCTGAACGCCATCACTGTAGACTTCTGTGCTGCCCCTTTTATTCGTTAAGCTGCCCCAGACTCTCGGAGTACGTCCTTTGTCTATTTTAATATATCGCAGCATTTCATCCACAAATTTCCGGTAATCTTCATTTGATCCATAGAATTCATCTGATCCTATATTTACAACATTTCCTTTAAATGTTCCGTCGTCTATAAATTCAGCAAAAACTCCTTTGATATATTCAACAACCCTTTCGTCCGTCACATCCAGCATGGCAATCCGGTCTGCGCTTGGCTTTCCGTGTATGGTCCCCTTATAGTAAAAATCTCTGTGATTTTTGATAAATGCCAAGGAGTGACTAGGTACATCTATTTCAGGGACAATATTAATCCCCATAGCATTTGCCTCATCATACAAATTCTTAAACTCCTCTTTCGTATAGAAAAGATCTGTGCTAGTCAACCCTTCTTCGTTTGACTCCAGCCGGAACGCGGAATAGACTTCATCCATTAACGCCTCCAACTCTTCCTGAGTAAATTCAATTTGATTTGGGTTTTCCAGATGTTTTTCCATTTTTGCATAATTATCATTTAGATGGATCTGGAAATCATTCAGTTTATACCAAGCCATAGCTTTAGAAATCTGCTCCACAGTCTCCAGCTGAATCGGTTTCCTTGCCACATCCATCATAAACCCGCGGATCTGATATTTCGGATAATCCCGAACAAGCCCTTTTGCTATTACATTATCGTCCGTTTGAACAAGAATCTGCAATATAGAGCGTGTAGCATAATATGCACCTGTTTCTGCCACAGCGTTCACCTTCACAGAGTCCGCAATATTCATCTCATATCCTTCTTTGCCCAGACCGGAATCTTCTCCTGCCAACCCAAATACGAAATCACCTGCTTTAGGACTTTCGCCTTTGACTACTTCCAGCTCAATTCCTTTCAGTTCACACAAATCCTGCTGCATTGCCAGTGCCACTCTTTCCAGCTCATCCTCGTTATAAATAATCCGAGACTGTTCCGTCATCTGGAATTCCCCTGTAGCGCCGTACCATTGTGCCAGTTCAGGAATGACATTAGGTTTTGCATTTATACCCGCATCCTGATGCTGTCCTGCTATGTTGAGCACATATTCAGCTGATTCGCTTTTTTCAAATCCATCGCTTACTTTATATATGTATTTGACTGTCGTATCTGTCAATGGGCGGTACACTTCTCCATCTTTTCCCAATACTTGTTCGTAATCTGCGCAGACTTCTACATCATATCCGTACTTTTCCAGATCAATATAGTTCAGTCTGTCCTGATCAAGACCTATGACTCCGCCTTTTGTACTGTTGTCCTCAACAAACGCTCTCGCTGTTTCAACGTCCGATATTTCAGGATAACTTTCATTTTTATTATCAAACAGCTGCACCTCTAAAAGCGATACAGCCGTATATCCTCCCTTAGATCCGTCAGGTTTTGTATCATCATATTCACCGCTGGATATCCTGACATATCTTAATTGCTGCATTTCACTTTCCAAATTAATAACTGTCTTTAATGTATCAGCCGTCAGTTTCTCCGTGCCCTCATAGACCGTAGAATAAACCTGACCGTCACTGCTGACCTCAACACGATAGTTTATAATATTCGGGCGCTGCCAGTGAAGAACAATCTGCTCTACTTTCTGAATTTCTCCCAAATCTATCTGAAGCCATTCTTCAGGTAGCGGATCTGTTCCCGCATTATTCTGAGATGCCCACCGGTGGTCATTGTCGATCACACCGTCAATCGCCAATGAAGACGATAATGTCTTATTCGCACCTACAACCTCCTCGGAACTGGCTACAGCGGTTACTCCTTTTTTTCTGGCAAGATTCTGACGGAATTCCAGACTGTCTTCCCCGCTTGTTCCTTTAACATAAATAGAAAATTCCCTCGTATTGACACTGCTGCTATTTTTCGTCAAGGTCAATGACAAAGTCAGGTATCGGTTATTTTCCGGTGTAAAGATATTCCCCTGTTCGTCGATCACAGTATTGTCGGAACAATGATATGTAATATCATATCCTTCCAATATTTCATCATAAGCAGAAGGTAATGTTACTTTATTTTCCGTTGTCTCAACAGTCATATTCTGCAGGTCGATCTCATATGCCACTTGCTGCGGTGTTAATTCAGGTATTTCGCCTTCCCCGTATATTTGATATTCCGTCATTGAAATATAATTCATATTTGTTATTGTTTCGCCAAACACGTTTGTCGCTGATGAATGAAAGGCAGACTGCGGCACCATAATACTGAGCTTTCTCACATCTACCGGCTCATTAAATATAATCGTATCATGATACGCCCCACGCTTTATGGTAAACTGTTCCTGATTCGATGACTGACTCAAATCTGTATAGACTCTGCATGCATCATCGTTGGATTCCCATTTTCCAGTGTGCTGCTTTACGAGATAATAATCAAAGTTTTTTGCATACCAGTCAATCACAACAGTTTTTACTTTTTGAGTCGTAGCGTCGTTTCCATTATTAAAGTGCGACACAAAGTAATATTCACCCGCCGAATCAACTCCTGAACTCATTCGGGAACCTTCGGTGATAAGACCGTCGCACAATTTACTTTTCTCATTAAACCCATTGACCGTTTTTGCGACAGTAAATCTCTTCAGTAAATCTGACGTAAGCAATCCGGTTGCCGACTCTACAGCTTTTATCGGCAATACAACAACGTTCAGCAACATACATATTATCAACGGCAAGATAACTATTTTTTTTAACTTTTTTCCCATCGTTTACCCCAGTATCGGATTTACAAAATCCAATCTTTTTCTCCTTTCCCAGTTTTTAACACAAATATTTTCTCATCTATGTGGACTTATCAGAAAGCTCATTTCAGTCACTTTTCATACCTCTGATCAGTCTAATAATCGCAGCTGATATTAAAATAATCTTGAAGATACCACTCCTTCCTCCTTTCTTTCCAAATCTCACTTATGTAAAAATATCAATGCGATTTAGCCATTCATTTTAATATAAATTGATCTCATATTCGATTTTCTGTAAGAACAAAGTGGGCAAGCCGGTATCAACTCCCCCTCATTCATGAGGGGGCCTCCACTTTGCACGCCTCCGCAGTAAACATCATATTCAAATTTGTGCATAACTCAAAACTTGCCACATTATTTTTTGATTTTTTAGCTTTTATCACTAAGTTATAATTCTATTTAATATTCATAATTTAAAAAATTGCACAAATTATTTTCTTTGAATCAAGAATAACATATTCAGATAATATCGTCAATAAATATACATATTAATATTTATCAGTTTTTTAATGTTTTTAAGGTCTTTTTTGCGATATTTTTTGTCAAGCTGATACACTGATTCAGTAAAAAATAGGCTGATAGCATACTCACATGTATACTGTCAGCCTTTTGTGATTCTTGTTTTTCTAAAGCTCAGACTATAGTTTTCTGTGTTCCTGACCGTCAAAAGCTAAGACAGCCTGTCACAGTACCCCAGGTAATCTACATTAATTATGTAAACTATTTTATTTCTCATTGTTGAATGGATTTTAACCATACGTTAAGACGAATTTTCAACTTATAGAATTGCTACAGTTATAACTCTTTTCCATCTTTTTCCCTCTCTCATACATTTGAATTTTATGCAAGATTCCCCTATATACCGGATCTCTCAACAGAAATATCTTGTCCCGACTCACCGAAAAATCCATCATAAAATCAGGATTGTCCGCAAAGAACGTTTTTTGTTCTTCATCAGATAGATTAATAATAAAATCTTCGTAAAAGTCTAAGTCATCTCCGAATATAAATTCCCAGAATTTTTCATCTGGATTTTTGGTATCTTGCATCGACTCTTTTCTCCTTGTAACATAATATAATTATAGTCTTTTTAACGACTATAGTCAATAAAACAACTACATACTATTCTGTAAACATACAGGAGGTGCGGCATGATTGACTATAGCCCATTCTGGCAAACATTAAAGACATCGAAAGAATCAACATATACTTTGATCAACACCTATCATATCTCTAGTTCTACTATAGATAAACTCCGTAAAAATAAGCCTTTAAACACAACCACAATTAATGATCTTTGCCGTATCCTACATTGTGATGTGCAGAATATCTGCAGATATATTCCAAGCGATAGGGATGAACTTTTGTAATATCTATAAAAAGTATCTCGAACATCGATTCACTCCCCTCCAAATACAGCTCAAAATACAACAAGCCGACAGCCGAAAAAAATAGGCATACCAGATAGATTGCTCTATCCAGTATGCCTATGGTTTGTCACATACCTCTACAGCTTTGCATTTGTCAGTCTCATCCCTTACTTTTCCGGTGCACAAGTAAAACGAAAAAACCGCAAAGCCCATAATCAATGCTTTGCGGTCTCTCAACAAAAAATCGGAGTGACGTGATTCGAACACGCGACCTCTACGTCCCGAACGTAGCGCTCTACCAAGCTGAGCCACACTCCGATGCGCTTAAAACTACGGATAGAGGACTCGAACCTCTACTAACAGAGTCAGAGTCTGCTGTGCTGCCATTACACCAATCCGCATTATCTCTTTGACTTTTTCGTAAGTTCCTCAGCGCAAGTATTATTATAACAAAGAATAAAAAAATTGCAACCCTTTTTTCCAAATTTTTTTAATTTTTTTTGCTGCCGCAAAAACTCCTTCAATATCCGGAGATTCCGGCAGCATCAACACAGTTTTCTTCCTTAACAGTTCCCACTCTCATCACACTTGAGTTCTCCATCAAACACTACTTGTGCAGGTCCTGTCATATAGACTTTGTTTGTCTTTTCATCCCACTCAATAAAAAGATCTCCTCCAAGCAGTTTTACGGTAACTTCCCTGTCCGTGTATCCATTTAAAATACTTGCCACTGCAACCGCACACGCTCCGGTTCCGCATGCAAGTGTTTCCCCTGAACCACGCTCCCATACACGCATCTCGACCGTATGTCTGTCGATAACTTTTGCAAACTCTGTATTGACTCTGTCCGGGAATACCTCATGATTTTCAAAATCCGGACCCATCTTTTCCAGGTCCAGTCCTTTTACATCATCCACATAGATGACGGAATGAGGATTTCCCATAGACACAGCTGTCATAAGATACGTTTTACCGTTTACTTCCAGCGGCTTAGACACGACTGTGTCCCCTTCTGCCCTGACCGGGATTTCCTCTGGTTTTAAAACCGGCTCTCCCATATCCACGCGGACAGACACTACCTTTCCGTCCTCCACGCTTAAATCCAGATATTTGATCCCTCCAAGCGTCTCCACAGAAATCGTTGTCTTATCTGTCAACCCGTAATCATATACATATTTGGCAACACAGCGGATTCCATTTCCGCACATCTTTCCTCTGGAGCCGTCCGCATTGTACATCTCCATCTCAAAATCAGCCACTTTGCTTGGATTGATAAAAATCAAGCCGTCAGAACCAATGCCAAAATGGCGATCACTGACAAACTTTGCCATTTGGGCATGGTCTTTTACATGCTCTGTAAAACCATTCACATAAACATAGTCATTTCCAAGCCCCTGCATCTTTGTAAATCTCATGTCTGTCTTCTCCTTTGTCTTTTCCGTGTATATTAAAAATCTTTTACCATCTGCGTATAATTCAGCGTTTTATAACCAAGGCGTTTATAAAGAGCAATTGCCTTTTCATTGTCCTCTTCAACCTCCAGCCGGAACCTTGATGCCCCTTTCTTCTCTTCTTCCATCATTACAAAAAACTGCCTTCCAAGCCCTTTGCTTCGGAATGCCTCCCTGATATACAGTTCCTCAAGCCAGTATACATATCCTCCTGCTTCCTGGGAGTATGTTTTGGAGACGAGCGCATATCCGACATATTGCTCTTCCTCCAAAAAAACATACCCTTCCGCATAAACGCTGTCATTTACACATTCATCAAATGTTTTTTCCATATAAGAATCCGGTATCGGATGAAGAACTGCCGGTGAATGATAAAATTCATGGGCCATCTTCAAATATTCTTCTCTGTCCTTTTTTTCTAATTTTCTTATCATACTTTTCTCCTTAATATATGGGATTTCGGCATCCGCTTTCCCTACTGGTCCGCAATCTGCCGCCCCGTTACATCCATATGGTAATTTTCCCGATAGATCAATTTTGATATCGGTACAATCTCATATCCCTTTTCCAGGATTTTCTGGATCATTGTCTCCAGCGCGTCTTTTGTATATTTGGCGCCATTGTGGCATAAAATGATCGCCCCGTTTTTGAGCTCCTTATGGTTCACCACTGTGTCGATAATGCTGTCCGCGCCATAGTCTTTCCAGTCCAAGCTGTCAACAGACCATTGGATTGGATAATATCCGCATTCCTGTGCATTTAAAACCACACTGTCATTGTAATCCCCGTACGGCGGCCGAAAGAGAAACATATCGCATCCCGTCAGCTTTTTGACCTTATTATGTACGGTCATCAATTCTTCTTTCTGCTCTTCATCCGACAACTGGGACATATTTTTGTGGTTTTCACTGTGATTTCCAAGATCATGTCCTGCCTCATAAATCTTCTTTACGTCCTCCGGGTAGGACTCCACCCACCCTCCGGTCATAAAAAAGGTTACGTGCAGATTGTATTTTTTCAAAATATCCAAAATGATCTCTGTGTCTTCATTTCCCCACGCTGCATCAAACGAAAGCGCCACCTGCTTTTTATCTGTCTCAACAGAATAAATAGGAAGTTCTTTTCCATTGACATTGCTTGTCACGCGGACTGCCCCTGGAATATAGTAGGCTGCAGCCACAACAACGATCAATGCTGCAGCCACAATAACACCATGTTTCTTCAGAAATTTCATACAAAACCTCTGCACTTTTTACCATACTATATTCCCGCACTGCTTGTCAAAATGAATAGAAGTTTCTAGAAATTTGTCCCATTCCATCCCCAGTGTTGGATTTCTTCATATTTTATATAAGTCCTGTCTTTTGCAATGCCGAGCTCGTCTTCCAAAATTTCACAGATAACTGCAGTTAATTTTTCGTACACATCATCCGTTGAACTTCCAAAAATTTTTACTTCCACAAACGCGCTCTCACCATCCTGATCTCCCCGAAAATACAGCTTATAATTGTCTTCAATTCCAACCATCAGCCAGTTCTCGGATTTTCCGGGAATAGTGGAAATAGCCTCGCCCAGTCTTTTTTTCAGTTTCTCTTCCTTTTGTTTGTCAACAGATACTGTAACCTTTGCACCTATAAATGGCATATACTATCTTCCTCCTTTTTTGTCTTCTGTAGCTGATTATAACAGATAACTTTTATCTTTACCATATTCCAAGTATCTGCTGCATCAGAAGACTTGCCGCAGCAATGCCGATCCAGCAGCAAAGCCCCATAAATATCGGCTTTCCTCCTGTGCGGATAAGCTTTACGATATTTGTGTTAAATCCAATCGCGCCCATTGCCATCACGATAAAAAACTTACTCAGATCTTTCAGCGGAGCTGTCACTGAGGACGGCAGGGAAAATACCGTGGTGATCACTGAGGCAAGTACAAAAAACAAAATAAAAAACGGAAAGATCTTCTTTAGGCTGAATGTTCCTCCTGCCTGTGTCCCGCCTTTTTTGGCCTTTCTCATCTGCCACATCGCCAAAACAAGTGTGATCGGAATGATCGCAAGTGTTCTTGTCAGTTTTACGATCGTTGCTGCGTCCAGAGTGGCGCTGCCATGAATTTGGTCCCATGCCGCGGCTGCTGCAGTCACAGACGATGTATCGTTGATAGCGGTTCCTGCAAAAAGTCCGAATCCTTCATTTGACAGCCCAAGGATTGTCCCAAGCGCAGGGAAAATGATGGCTGCAATGACATTGAACAGAAAGATAACGGATATGGACTGCGCGATCTCCTCGTCATCCGCGTCAATGACCGGCGCTGTGGCTGCAATTGCAGAGCCCCCGCAAATGCAGGACCCAACTCCCACAAGCGTGGAAATTTTCGCCGGCATATGCATAGTTTTATAGATAACAAAGGAAATGATAAGGGATGTGGATATCGTCACAATGATGATTGGCAGTGACTGTTTCCCCTTTGCCAAAATATCGGACAGGTTCATGCCAAATCCAAGCAAAATAACCGCATACTGCAAAATCTTTTTTGATGTATATTTCACTCCCGGCTGCAGACAATCCGTCTTTTTGATCAGCATTGCAAGGCACATTCCTATGAGAATGGCGAACACCGGACCTCCTGCAATCGGAAACCATTTGCCTAAAAACCATGCAGGAATGGCGATTGCCAGGCAGAATAAAATGCCCATACTGTTTTCTTTCATATTTTTCATACTAGATTCCTCCACTTCTTTTTATTCTTTCCACAATATACTAATTTTTTATCATTAAATAAAATTATATATTTTTATATTATTATCAGATATATTTATGGTACAATGTAATGCATAATAGAATGCGAGGAATATACAAACATAGAGGAGAGGAATTATGCTGGATTTTCGTGTAAATACTTTTTTGGAAGTGTGCAGACATATGAACTATACAAAAGCTGCGGAGACGCTGCATATCACACAGCCTGCGGTTTCACAGCACATCCACTTTCTTGAGGAACATTACCGTGTAAAACTGTTTTCCTTCCAGGGAAAGAAAATGTTTTTGACAGAAGCCGGAAAGGTCCTTCTAAAAGCAGTGACAACGATGAAACACGACCAGATTTATCTGATGGAAAAACTTCAGGCAATCGAAACCCATCATCCGACTCTGACCTTTGGTGCCACTTTGACTGTCGGCGCTTTTGTCATGCCGGATTATCTGGTCCATTACAGAAAGAAACATCCGGAAACAAACATCAAAATGATCGTCTCCAACACCCATGATCTGCTGGACAAGATTACATCAGGGGACATTGATTTTGCCATCATTGAAGGGTATTTTGACAAGGATGAATACGATTATCTGACGTATTCCATCGAAAAATACATTGCGGTCTGCAAAGCGGGATATCAGTTTGCAATCGGCAGGGAACCACTCTGTATTGCAGATCTTCTGGAGGAGCCGCTCATCTTAAGGGAACCTGGTTCCGGCACAAGAGAAGTTCTGGAAAAAGCACTGGATGAGAGAAATCTCTCTTTGGATGAATTCCACCATACAACAGAAGTGGGGAGTATTTCTGCACTCAAGTCTCTTATCTTAAACGGTCTTGGCATCACATTTTTATACCATGCAGCTGTAGCCAATGAATTAAAAGAAGGATCTTTGCGGGAGATTCCTCTTAGCGACTGCCAGATCTGCCACAATTTTAGTTTTATCTGGCGCAGAGACAGTATTTTCTCCAGACAGTATCAGGAAATCTTTCATGATCTGTGCGAATGCAGATAAAGAAAAAGAGGGCGTATCTTACAAAAAATTTCATTTTCTTCGTAAGATACGCCCAACTGTTAACTTAGAGCTTAACGTCCTTCTTTTTTCTTAGTATAAACCATAACTACTGTCATTGCTGCTGCAAACATCACTGCTGCTACTGCTGCTGTATTCGCCACATCGCCTGTCTTGACAGATTTTTCCGCTGTCCTGTTTGTTGTGTCTGCATCTTTCTTATCTGCGGACACTGCCTTATCGTCGGAGCCTGCCTGGTTTCCTGCATTTACTACAGTATTTTCTTTTGTCTGTTTTGCAGGTGCCAGTTTTGCGATTGCTCCTTCAAGCTCTTTTGCTGCTGCGTTTACTTCTGCCGTTGTAGCCTGCTCGTCTTCATAGACTGCTTTTGCATCAGCAAGCGCCCTGGCAAATGCCCCAAAGCTTGCTGTCTCATAGTCAGCCTCATTAAGCCCTTTTGCCTTATTCAACAGTTCTTCCAATGCTGTCTTGTCCGGGATTTTCTGAAGACCTGCCATTGCTGTCAGAAGATCCTTCCATGCCTCATTGACTTCTTCCTGCATTGCATTGCCGTCTGCCTGCACTTCTTTTGCATCTGCAAGCGCTTTCACAAACGCATCTTTGCCTTCTTCCAGATAAGAAGAAATATGAGCGTTCATCTCATCTGCCAGAGCGATCACTTTTGCAAGGTCTGTCTTGTCTCCCTGTTTGAAGGACAAATACTGCATCATATTGATGATCTCCTGCCATGCATTGTCCGCCATTTCCTGAGTTATAGCTGTATCCCCTGCCTGAACTCTGTCAAGGAGTGCCTGACCTGATTCCACTGCTGCGTTGAATTTGTCAACTACGGATGCCAATACCCCTTCTGTGTCTGCCTTTTTGGCCAGCTCCAATGCATATTCCAGAACAGCTGTGGAAATCTTAGACTGCCCGTCCTTTTTGACCAGAAGATCAAATGCCTTTTCTATATCTGATACCATTTTATCTACAAGATCCTGTGTTGCATATTCCGGTACTGTTTCAGGCACAGAAAATTCAGGGTATTTTCCTATAATAAGCAATGTTTCCTGCGTCTGAACGCTTTCACATGCCGCGATAAACTTATCAAAGCTTGTTTCCGTATATTCCTCCTGTTTTACTGCATTGACTCTGTCCAGAACTGCTGCCAGTTGGGCCAGACTCACCTGCTCTTTAATCTCCACTTGCTGTTCGGCAAAAAGATTTTTTGTATTGCTTATATTCTGATATCCGGACATATCCAAAATACCGTGGATAGTATAGGTGCCTGGCTTGTTGAGATCAATCTTGTCAATCTCCTCCTGATTCCAGATTACCGGAAGATCCTCTGTATACAGATCTTCAAATACAACGCTTATCTTCTCAGCAAAATCCAGGTCTGTCTGCTGCAGCTCTCCTGCTTTTCCTGATATAACCGGTAATTTTGTTACAGAAGTTGCATCATAAATCTTATTGCTTATATGGTCAACCTTTCCGTCTGCTTCATATAATGCAGCCATTTCCTCTTCAGTCAATGCCCGTTTCAGCAATGTTATTTCGTCCATTGCCCCCTGGTACTGTCCTTTTTTCATGTTTTTGTGTCTTCCAAGCAGCAGCTCCGGATTTGCCAGGCTGTCTGTTTCATATGTGACTGTCGCACTTGTATCTGCTTTCCCATTTACATATAAACAAACTTCTGCCTGTTTCTTTTCCTTATCTGTTACTTTAAATGTCACTGCTACATGCTGCCAGGTATCTTTCTGCACCTTAATTTTTCCAAATGTATTTACATTTCCGATATAAGTTCCCAATGTTCCTTCATATAAAAACATCCATGGACGGCCGCCGCTCGTTCCTGTCTGCTGGGCAAGGATAATCTGATCTTTACTGTTTCCGGTCTTTTTGCTGACATATGTTGGATTAATCCACATACTTAACGTAAAGTCTTCATCACCTTTCAGCTGCTGGCCTTCACTGTTTTTTAAAGGTGCTTTCACCACCTGCGTATTTCCGTCAATCTTTAATGCCTTTCCGTTTCCTTCCACGCTGTCCGTATATGACGCGGTGCCTTCTTCCATGGATATTTTCATTCCATTTTCAGAAGTTAAAGAATCCTCCATTTCCCATGTAGTAAACTCGGAATTCTTTATCGCCTCCGTATCCAATACAGCATCCGGAAGAGGCAGATATTCCGGCTCCATTGCCTCGATATTTTCTCCAATTTCCACTTCGCAAAGACCAAACTGACCATTTTTCATATTAGCCTCTTTGATGACAATACGGGTATGCAAGTTATCCTTCTGTGTCTTTGGCAAAACGATTTTCTGCGATTCTGCAACCTGGGAATCTGTTTTCCATTCCAGTCTGACATCCTGCAGTATTGGATTCCACTTTGTACCATCCTCTGACACCTCGACATCTATCAGGGTCGGCGCCGTTGACAAGGCATTCTGGGCATGAAGTATGATCGTATTAAACACTGCCGGTGTTTTCCACTCAATATTCAAGTATTGCGGTAAAACAGATGTTTTGATAGGATTGCCCACTGCATCGTTTTTGCCGCTTAGAACCGTGTTCTTTGTGTCCATATCGTTCAGCCACTGCATTGGTGTTTCATCTGCTTCTACTCCTGTTAATCCGAACAAAGATATATACGCTGCCTTTGATACATTATTTCCCTCTTCCATATCCGGAAGATCTGCTTTGTCTTGTTCAGGATCTGTCCCGGACTTTTTGAATACACGATAATAATCAATATCCATTGTTCTTTCTTCCGGAAGATTCTGATTATCAACGCTTCCGATCCACCCGTTTTCATGATGATTAATAGAGAAGATCGGGATCATTCTGTAATCAATCTTTTGATCATGTTTATAAATAAATTCTCCATCCACATACAGGCTGAATCCTGTTTCATCCCATAAAACACCATACGTATGATATTCTTTTGAAAGATCTTCGTCAAATGTTATCCTTTTTGTAACCTTCTTAATATCCGGATCTCCTTTTGGATGAATCGTAAAATCCAATGTATGGTTATCGATAATCTCAAATACATCTACTTCTCCTAATTCATCCGCCTCATCCTGCATCCCGATAAACCAGAATGCAGGCGCAATCCCCTGGCCTCTCTTTATGGACATGAATTTGACTCTTGTTTCAAAATATCCGTATGTAGTTGCTCCGGAATCTTTATAGGTTGAATGATTTTCAATCGGCGCATTCTGTCCCCGGTATGTATTGAGGTAATCCTTGGATCCTGCCATGAATCCCGCAAACTTACTGTTCAAACTGTTTTTCTGACTGGTATCCGCCAGATACCGCTCTCTTGGTTCGAGGCTGGATGGACCTGATAATTTTTCCAGATAGTATGGCTGGAAGTTCTCACTGTCCATCACATTGTTGCCGTTTACATATATCTGTAAACTTTTATTATCCGCACTGTCTGCATCAATAAAACGGTATCTTGTTTTCGTTCCGCTCTGCTCCCTTTTTGCTGTGTCACTCCACCATGGCATATAGTCCATCAGCCACATATCGCTGACACTTCCGTTAAATTCATCGCTTAGTACATCGTAATATTCGTACTCTTCCCTCAGCTCTTCCGGAGACGGCTGAGCTGTTTGTTCGCCCGGAATCCTTTCCAGTCCTTCCATTGCTGATTCAAGAGCATCGACTGCGGCATTGATTTCAGCCTGTGATGCCTGACTAGACAGTTGTTTTGCATCTTCCATTGCTTTTTGAAGTTTTGCATAACTTGCCGGTGTATATTTTTCTTCATCGTAATCAGATGCTTCATCAACCCGGATATCAAGGAGCTGGAATGACGGCTGTTCTTCATCCAGAAATTCACACTCTGCATAGAACAGATTGTGATCCGACAGTTCACTTTCATACATATCTACTTTGTTGACCTTGATGTTGCGGGTCGTAATGATATTGTCAATACACAGTGATTTCGCACTGCCGGAATCTTCGTTTTTCACAGTATCATACCAAACATTATCTTTTCCGTTCGCAATATTGTAGTTTCGCAAAAACGGATAGAATTCTGATCTGGAAACATTAGTATTAAAATCACCTGTAAGAATTTTATACGGAGTAGGATCTTTATCCATGACTGCTAAAATAGTCTTAATCTGCTCACTCCTCGATTCGTAATTCTCATACGAGAGGTGTGTATTATAGAAAGCAATCTGACGGCCGTTTTTTTCAAGGATCACCCTCGAATAAGAGCGCCCTTCTATTCCTTCAGTAGCCGGCAATAAAGCTCCTCCTGTATCAGAAAACGGATAGATTGATAAAGTTCCATTTCCATATTCACCACCGCTGTAATCAATGGATTTCTGGAAGTATGCATTACTGTAGTAGCCACCGTCTACAAATTTCTGAAGCATATCGTAATTGTTTCTTCCCGTAAACATATCTACTTCCTGAATCCCTGCAATTTCTATTTGTTTCTCTTCCATGACCGTTCTCATGGTTTCAATATCTGGTTTTCGGTTTGCCGCAATATTGAACGTTCCGATATGAATTTCATTTTCACCTACAGTTTCGATGAGTTTTTCAATGGAGGATTTTAATTGTTTATAAGCACGGTTTATATCCGCCTGGGCTGCATTGTCATCTGCGATGACTTCATTTGCTTTGGCAACAGTTTCTGCAAATGTATTCCAGCTTTTCTCTGTATAATCTTCTTTCACATAATTTTGTGTCTGTTCTAACAGCCCAAAAAGATCCTCTTTCGTATAATCGGTAACATTTCCCTCAAAGATATCTTTGATCTGTTCTGCAGTCAATGCTTCCTTATATATTTTGACCTCATCCAGGACAGCCCTCATATTTCCTTTACTTGTCTCGTCAGAACTTTCTGCCGCTCCAAGCCGATAGGCCGGACCATCAATCGCAACTGGTATGCTGCCCGCATGTTCTCCATTTACATAAAGACTGGTTCCCGAGGAGTCAGACACAAATGCCAAATGATACCATTCACCTTCTGGCAGAACATAATCAAAAGTATAATCCTTTTTTCCAACAACTGTGATTCCCAGTTTTTTTGTTTTATTGTACTGTTCCAGTTTTAATTCAGCTGATTTCCCACCTATCAGAACGGAATTGGTATGTGTATTCGTCCCCTTTTTCACCCATAGGGCCATAGTCCATTCCCCTTTCAGGTCCGGGATGCCAAGGTCTACATATCCTCCTTCAAAAGAAAGCGCCTTGCCTTTAATGCCATCAGCCCAATCCACTTTCCCTTTTAATGTGCCATCATAATTGCCGTATTCATCGTAAATCGCTGTTCCCTGACCCTCATCCATGTTCCATTCCGCAAAACATTCGGCTGATTTTAATTGCCCACTGCTGCCCTGTTTTACGGCCAACACATCAAATGGTATGGAAGTAAAAGATGTCAGGACTATCAAAATAACTGCAAGCAGCACTCTTGCATATTTTTTACATCGTCCGCTTTTTTTTTGTCATGTTGTTTACATATTCCTTTCTTTTCTAGTCCTGGCAACTGCGAATACACTCAAAAGCATTACAAGAGCCAATGCTCCTGCCTGGGTCTTGTCACCAGTCTTTGCGGATCTGACACCGCTGTTCTTTGTTTCGCTGTTTTTAGTTACATTGCTGCTGTTTCCTGTACTGATGCCGGATTTCTCCTCTTGTTGATCTCCGTCTGCTTTTGCAACCAGACTATCTTCTGCTGCTTTCAATGTCCGTACAGCATTATCTACGTCTTGTTGATCAGCCTCCGCATTTTGATATACCTTGATTGCCTGTGCAAGTGCCTTATGAAATACCTGCCCACTCTCTTTTGTATAGTTTGCCGTATCAATGTTCTCTGCCTGACTGATCAGATTCTCCAGCGCGCTCTTATCCGGTTTCACTCTCAGCTCACTCATTGCAGATAACAGCTCTTTCCATGTCTGATCCACTTCTTCCTGCATGGCATCTTTATTTGCAGAAACCCCTTTTGCATTTTCAAGTGCTGCTGTAAACCTATCCTGCCCTTCTGACAAATATTTACTAAGATCCAGCGTTTGCGCTAATTCAATGACTTTGTTAAGATCTGTCTTATCACCCTGTTTAAAGGAAAGATACTGCATAATCTCTACCAGTTCCTTCCAGCTTTCATCCACTTTCTCCTGTGTTATAGATGAATCTCCTTCCAAAGCCCTCTCAAGAATTGTATTGGCATTGGCAAGAATTGTATTGAATTTGTCTATAACTGATTGCACAACACCATCCGTATCCGCAGTTTTGGCAAGTTCGATCGCATATTCCAAGATTGCTGTTGAAACAGGCTGCTGAACTTTCGCCTCAGTAGTCACTACAAACGGGAAAACATCTCTGTAATTGTTTGGACGTGATTTTTCGTGCGTCACCAGAGCGATTGTATAGGTCTCTCCCGGTGTAAGCCCGGAAATCGTTTTCTCGGTTTCGCCTGATGCAATATCAGCGACTTTTTCTTCATTGATCACAAGGTATGCAGGTTCCGTACTGTCATCCTCCGAGATATCCCATGAGATCGTTACATCTGTTTCCCCGGCACTGACTTTGTATGGATTCCATGTACTTCCGATTTCGTCTGGTCCCAGTACATCCTTATAAATTTTTAGATTATCTATATAGATATCCTGAGCACAGTTTTTCAGAAGACCATCTGCTCCGAGGATCAGATTAAGTTCTGACTCTTCCGTTCCGTTTTCCTGCCCATTTATGGTCTGGCGGCCTGCCTCTTCTCCGTCTATATAAAGAATCATATCACCCAAGCGATCAACTGTAACAGCTGCCGCATGCCATTCTCCGCTGTCTTCCCCATCACTGTTCTCTATTTCTGACAGGGTTCCTTCCTGTGCACTGAATTCCAGATTCAGCCCAGATTTCTCATCTCCTTTGCTTATTGCGAATCCTGGTTTTTCTGCTCCAAGTTCCTTATTTCCAATAATACATCCCTGTTCGGATATCCCTTCTTTATACTGGAACATGACTGTAAAATCATCGGTTCCAAAATTAATCTGTTCGATATCTCCAAAATCAACATACTGCTTGGCTTTTTCGGAATTAACGATGTGAATCGCCTTGCCGCCATTCATACCTTCCACAAATTCCGGACTGCCCTTCAAAATACCATGATTTTCATACCCGGATTTATCTGATGCATCTTCTCCGTCAAACGTCACATCCAACACCTTGCCTGTAGGATAAGTCGACGGATCCAGAGGGATTGTATATGTATTTTCAAGGACCCATTCATCATCCCGGTAATCCCGCAGATTCAGCTGAATCTTATCCTCATATACAGTCACATGGTAACCAATCTGTCCCTGGCTGTCACCCTGATTATTAGAACGCAGGGAAGGGACGTCCACAAGAGTACCGCAATCCGTCTGCATGATTTCCAGTTCTCCCATTCCATTATGTACATGGCCCGTAAACATCACTGTCTGAGGATATTTGCGCAGAACTTCTTTCAATGCAAAATCCTGCTCTCCTACAGGGTAAACATCGCTCATATTAAACGTATCATTTAAAGGCTGATGAAGAACAACGAAAATAGGTTTTCCTTCCAAAGCTCCTTCAGCCATAGTAGCATCCAGCCACTCAAGCTGCTCAGGTGAAATGTAGGCGCGGTCTTTGATATCCCATTCCGTGTTCAGGACGATAAAATGATACCCATTGATCCACTGATCGTAATATACGTTGCCTTCATTGTCCCCCATATATTTTCCATTTAACCGAAGATATCGCTCCTTGATCTCACTCCATCCAGATCTCCATCTTACATCATGGTTTCCAAGTGCCGTCATATACGGAAACTGGTCGTATTCATTCAGGATATCAAAATAAATATCCGCCTGTTGTTCCGATCCGTTTTCCGTAAAATCTCCACAATTGAGTACGACTGCTGTATCAGGATAATCCTGCTGCACATCTGAGAGCATATCCCGGAACTGCGCCGCATTGGTATGATTCGGGTTTGAGCTTGCAACATGCACATCACTGATAACTTCAAAGCTCATAATGCCTTTCTCTGGACGCATAAAATCATCAAAAGCTTCTTTTAGTCTGGCAGTGAGTTCCTCTATTTTCTGAAGATCCTCCACTCCTTGTGCTTCCTGTTTTACAGAAGAAACAGCATCGCGGAAAGCATCGATCTTTTCCTGTGCAGCTGTAGAATTTTCTATAATCCCTTCATATTCAGCTATCAGATTTTGAAGAACAAAAGGTGCATTGTAATCCTGAATCTCCTTTTGTGAAAGAACGCTGCGGTATATATAGAGTTCATCTATCCATGAATCTGTCACACCCTGCCTTTTCATTCCATCAGCGCCCAGGATGAGATCATAAACATCAATGTCTGCTCCCTTTTGTTTACTTATGTTGACAGATGCCGTATTCTTTCCGTCTACATACAGGATCATGTTTCCGTCACGGTCATAAGTGGCAGCTATATGATGCCATGTATTGTCCGTCGCTGCACTGATTCGCCCGGTATCCTGCCGTTTCTGACCTTTTCCAGTAAAATTTAATGTCATGCCGTTTCGCATGTCTCCAATTGTAAATCCAGGATTGGATCCGGTATTCCAGTTTTTATTACTTATAACTGAAACTTCAGCCGGATCATTTCCGTCTGACTTGTACCAGAACATAATCGAAAAATCTCCGGTTCCAAACCTTAAATCTTTTGGTCTGCCAAAATTGACATATTGTTCGGCCTCCACTGTTTGTAGTGATATAGTAAATTTGTAACAACTTGTTCGAATAATATATTATAATATTATTCAAACCAAGGAGGACATCGCTATGTCAGTACGTTACAACGAAAACTTCAAAA
>NZ_NFKJ01000011.1 GCF_002160325.1 Lachnoclostridium sp. An181 | reverse complement strand
GTCACTTCTAAAATAAATAAACAACATTAGCTTCGGGCGAAGGCTCCATAAAGTGCTGTTTGACGGGTAGCAGTTACTTCTGCAAAAGTAACCCAGCCGTCTTTTCATGCTGCCTGAAAAAGGGAATCCCATCACGTTTCCTGTTCCTTAAGTATAATAAAAGCGATAAAAGATAGCTAGTCTTACTAGGATATTTTAGTTCCTGGATGCAATAACTTTTTCATTAACCGCTGACTTTTCAATGATTTCTACTTAGTTGCAGTTACTTTTTCATTCAACTATTTTTTTCGAAGTATTAAATGAAATAGTTATTTCTACCTTTTCCTTTTACCAGAACAGTTTTTATGATATGGGGTAGCATTTACTCTTGCATTGTTGTACATTATATTCAAACTCTGCACAGGAACCTCTTGAATAGATTGGAGGCTCTTTATGGCTGTTAATTATATTGGTAACAACAAACATCTTACCCTTGATGACCGAATTCGGATTGAAGTTCTCCTTGAACAAAAAAGTAACTTATCAATGATTGCAAGAGAACTGCGGAAGTCTTCTTCTACCATTTCCAAGGAAATCCGCCCTACAATCTATCCAACATCCGCAACTCTCCCATTAGTAGATTGTCTATTACACCCCACACGCTTAAAATAAGCCTAGGAGGTGTAGACAGATGCATCAAATAAATAACGATAAATTTGGAAAATTCCTAAGTGCGATGCGAAAAGAAAAATCCATGACACAAAAAGAACTTGCTGATAAACTGTTTGTTTCTGATAAAACAGTAAGTAAATGGGAGCGAGGAAATAGTATGCCTAATGTTACCCTCCTTCTTCCTATTGCTGATGTACTCGGAGTAACAGTAACAGAACTTTTGAAAGGCGAAAAAATAAGTGATGAAAAACTACTGAACACTTCTGAAGTAGACAATCTTGTTATAAACTCTTTAGATTTATCCGCTCGTAATTCCATTCGCCAGCAAAAAAAGAATTGGATATTTGCTTTTCTTATTTCTATCGGTATTTTAATTACAGAGATTATCTTGCTTATGGTTTCGGGAATTTCAATAAAACAAATGGCCGATAGTTTGTGGGTTTCTGCAATCATGCTTTTGTTTGCAAGCTGGTTTTGCATTTTTGCAAAAGACTTACTGCCAACATATTATGACAAGAACAAAATCAATTTTGTTTCACAAGGCATTTTCAAAATACACATGGTCGGCTTATCGTTTAATAACGGGAATTGGACATATGTATTAACGGTATTTCGAGTATTTACATTAAGTACCGCTATTCTATATCCCATATTCTTCTATATCAGTCTTTTGATCGGTGGTGTAGCTTTATGGGATGTTGTAAAATATGTATCTATAGTTGTTTTACTTATTGGATTGATAATAGCAACATATATTATTGGGAAAAAATATGAATAGAACTCCCTTCTCTACACCATTTTCACACTGAATGATAAATCAGGCATCCTAACATGAATGCCGCAGAACTTTTGAAAATACGGTTCTGCGGCATTAAACACAACGTTCAAGAAAAAATCTCTCATTTTCAATAAATTTTACGATTTGCTAATTTAAAAATCAACTTCCACTAACTCTTTTCTCCCAGACACTACCACGCAAAAAACACCAAGCAGTACCATAGAGACCAAAAACTCTCTCCAAGGCCAAAAGAACCGAAAATACGACACCTTTCCAGACATATAAATTCCCAGTATTTTCATCGCCGGTATGCCAACCGCCAGTACGCCAGCCAGCACAACTGTCCAATACAACGTACCCTCCAGCATAAGCATCCTTTTTCTCTGCCTTTTCGTCATGCCCACGCTTTCCAATACCTGAAATTCTTTTTTTCTGGACACTGTGCTCATGGCAATTACATACAGATAGTTCAATATTCCCATAAGTATAAGAACCGCCCCAATTCCGCCCATCAAAAGCCTGCTCGTCATAATAAGATTCTCTGCTTTGGAAAGATCATCCGACTTGCTCTCAAGGGAAAGTCCAAGGTATTCATCCTTTGCATTTTCTTCCTGCAAAATCCGTTCGATTGCTGCCTTTGCAGCAGGTTCCCGCTGCTTTTCCACATTCAGATCAAACCCCAGGATTTTTACCGCAGAATTCAAATGCTCCGCTCCCTTTGGGGTGACAAGAAAATATAAGATGTTTTCCTCTTTTGTCTCCCCTTTTAGTTTTGGAAATCCTTTTTCTGCTGTATCCAGATATCCTGCCATCTTCATTTTCTCTGTCTTTGGTTCTACATCCGGCAGTTTCATAAGCTCCTCCATGCTAAGCCCCAGGCGCTTTTCCTTTTCTTCCTTGTCCAAAAGATGAGCAAAGACAATCTCCTCCCCGATTACTTTATCTGCTTCTTTTTCCATTTCAGGGGACAATGCATGGTCATGCAAAAGCAGAACTCCTTCTCCGCTTTTGAATAAAGAAATATCCGTTTTCAAGCCATTCTCCTCCACATAATCCGCCAGTTCCTTCACATACTCTTCGTCCACAACACGGATGAGATTGGCTATGGGAAAAGTATACTGCGCATGTTCTTCGTCCGACATTGGCCTGTCAAGCTCTGCATCTGTCAATGGTTTCAGTGTTTTTTCCCCATACGCCACCTCCATATAGATTCCCTTTATGATTGTTCTCTCCTCTTTCAATCCTTGTATCGATAAAATTTTTTCCTTTACACTTTCACTGAAAGGGGAAAATTCATCGTACATATGGATCCATTCTCCTTCTTTTGACACTTCCTGAATACCATTTGCACGGATGCGAAAATCTGCCCTCCCGGCAATCTCATTTGTCTCATCCATTCCTCTTGTGATGACAGCCGCAGACAATGCCACGCACACGCCAAGTACGAGGGAGAGCACTGTCATCCAAAACTGTTTGGGCGTTCGCAGTACATTTCTGGCTGCCATCCACGCAATTTCATTTCGGATTTCCTTTCTTTTCTTCCCCGGACGCCCCTCTTTTCTTTTTGCTGGTATCCCGGTATATTTAAGCGCCTCCCACGGCGGCATGTCCACTGTTTTGTGTACCGCATATGCGGACGCTGCCAGAAAGGCCAGCGCAACGCCAACTGCCGCAGCCACGCAAATTTCCGGATGCAGCCAATACCGGACAGAAACTTCTCCCATACGGTAAAGGTATAAATTCTGCAAAAGTTTTGGGACCACTCGCATCATAACCACCGCAGAGAGCACAGCTCCCACAAAAAGCCCCCGGATGAGCACGTTCCCCATCTGCCGGTAGTAAATTTTGCGGATCTGCCTTTTTGTAGCGCCAAGGGAAGTAAGCTGTCCCATGCTTTGGATATCACGCGAAAAAGAAATGCAAAACACATTCGTGATGACAAGAAAAACACTCAAAAGAATGAGAAACGCACAGATTCCGGCCGCTCCATATCCTCCCACAAATGATTCCAGCACCTGACTTTTCACTGTATCACCGCCAATGAACTGCTGAGATTTATTTACAACCGGAATATCACAGTAAAGCTTTTCCTCCACCTTTTCCCCGCTCATATCATCTTTTTGTTTCATCAATATATAGTCCGGCTTTTCAGTGTCTATCCCCCACTCCTCAAATTTTTCCTCGGCAACATAACACTGTGGACTATGTGTTTCCGGCTCCACATAGTCCGTATACCACCCGCACAGCGTAAAAATTTCCTTTTTTTCTTTGAATAGCCCAATCCGAATGCGCAATTCAACGGCATCACCTATTTTAGGCTCCTTCATTCCAAGGGTTTCCAGTGTCCGCAAAGAAAGCATGATTTCTTCTGCGTGTTGTGGGTACCTTCCTTTTATCTGCCCATAGGCAGGAGCTGTCAGTTCCTCCCATCCGGTCTTATCCAACATGACCACTTCACCCAAAAACTCTTCACCCGCATGGGCTTGTCCTGCCGTCTTTTTTACGCCCGCTGATTCAATATAGGGAAGTCCTTTGATGTTTGCGTACTGGGCCATGGTTCCGTCTTCCAAAAAAGTACAGGCAAGGCTCCCCCGGCTCCTTAGCGCACTTATGTATTCTGTTTCAATTTTTCCGATGGAAATGCCGAACACGATACACAATACAAGCATTCCCAAAGCTGCTGCTCCTGATAAAATCCGGTTTCTTCCTCTGCCATGCCGCATGAATGCCTTTGTAAGTGTCAAGGTGGCAGCACGGTCATTGATCCGAAATCCTCTTCTCTCCATACTGCCACCTCTATTCCCGGATTTTCCCGTCTTCGATACGGATGATCCGGTCCGCCATCTGTGCCACATCCTCATCATGACTTACCATGAGCACGGTCTGTCCAAACTTTTCCGAGCAGCTTTTCAAAAGTCCCACGACTTCCATACTTGTTTTTGAATCCAGACTTCCGGTTGGCTCATCTGCCAAAATAACCGCAGGTTTCATCACAAGGGCCCTGGCAATCGCTGCCCGCTGCTGCTGGCCTCCGGAAAGTTCCGTTGGCATTTTGTGAAGTTTCTCATAAATTTTCAGCATTTTTGCGATTTCCTCCACATAGCCTTCATCGATCAAAGCACCGTCCAGCCTCAAAGGCAGCACAATATTTTCGTACACATCTATTACAGGAATGAGATTGTACTGTTGAAAGACCACTCCAATATTCCGCCTGCGGAAAACAGTCCGCTCCTCTGCCTCCATATCCTTCAAACTGCTGCCGCAGATCCACACTCCTCCGGCGCTTGGCACATCAAGACCGGAAAGCATGTTCAACAATGTCGTCTTTCCGCTCCCGGAACTTCCGGTGATCACAAGAAACTCCCCCTCTTCCACGGAAAAGGTAACATTGTCAAGCGCATAAAGCGGATTCCCTCCATCTCCGTATACTTTCTGCAGCCCTGCCACTCTTACAACTTCCATTTGTTTTTCCTCCCTTCCCCTCCCATTTTAATGGCCAAATCTAACAGACTGCTTACAATTTGGGATTTTATCAACAAATCTACTCCCGGGGCAGGTAGATTTCCACAGTTGTCCCTGTTTTCTCCCTTTTTATCCGCATAAATCCGCCGTGTTTTAGCACAATCTCCCGCGTAAGAAACAAACCAAGTCCAAATCCTTCCACACCTGCAGCATTGTCTCCTCTGTAGAATCTTTGGAACACCTTGTTCTCCTCCCCCGGGGAAATACCGATCCCTTCATCGCGCACCCATATCCTTAAAAACATTTCATTTTTTTCTGCTCCTGCCCGCACGGTTGTCCCTTTTTTGCTGTATTTCACTGCGTTATCCAAAAGATTAAAGACAGCTTCACAAATCCAGTTTTCATCGTGCGCATAGTTTATCTCCTTCCCGCCTTCCAGTTTTACCTTGATCTGCTTTTCTTCTGCTTTCTTTTGGATCTGCCCTACAGCTCTTGTGAGGGTGCTTGAAATGTCCGCCTGTTCTTTTTGTATCTGGATCACTTTGCCCTGGAGCCTGGACATTTTGATAAAACTCTCGGTCAAAAAATAAATTTTCTCCCAGGAGCTCTTTACTGCCTGTGTATATGTGCGTCTCTCCTCTTCTTCCAGATCTTCCTCCAGAAATTCCAGATATGCACCCATGTTTGTAAGGGGAGTCCTCAGCTGATGCGCAATCTGGGCAATGAGGTTTTTGATCTCCTCCCTGTCGTTTTTCAGTGTTTCTTCATACTGTTCCGTCATCGTCTGCACACGAAATGTCTGGTGATCGATCTTTGAGATCAGATCATCCGTATACTCTGACGGTTTTGCAAGTTGCTTTTTATCTATTATCCGTGCAAGATCGTCCGAAATCTTTTCCAGTTCTTTTTTACGCCTTTTCCTCTGAAAGAAAAATGTACCAACCCCAAAAAGGACCCCGGCCGCTCCTGCGAGTAACCACGTTTCCATCTTTCTCCTACTCTCCAAATCGATATCCAATTCCAAATACATTTTTGATATATACCGGGTCCGCACAGTCAGTCTCAATTTTTTTGCGAAGACGGTTGATCGTGACCGAGATCGTATTTTCCCCCACAAACAATCCGTCTTTGTCCCAGACTGCATCCAGGATATTTTCTTTTGTAAGCGTCCTTCCTTTGTTTTTTGCCAAAAACTCCAACAGGGAAAATTCCTTTGGCGTCAGCAAAATTTCCTCCCCGTGTTTCCAAACCTGTTTTTTCTCAAGATCAAGTGTCAGTCCCTGGCAGGAAACAATCTTTTTTTCCTCTGCCCTGCGCAGCACAGCCTGCACCCGTTTTAACAATATTCTTGAGGAAAACGGTTTTGTGATATAGTCGTCTGCCCCTGCGTCAAAGGCCCGGATGACGTCCTCCTCCTCATCTTTTGCAGTGAGAAGAATGCTTAAAATTTCCTTTTGTCCGCCTGTTTTTGCACAAAGCCGGATACCTTCTCCGTCCGGAAGATTCCAGTCAATGACCAAAAGATCAATAGGTTCCTCACAAAGCTGTTCCCCCTCACGCAAGGACGCGGCAATGCGCACCTCATATCCTTCTTTTTCAAGCATTCTCTTTAGTGCCGCGTTGAGCAGCATGTCATCCTCCACGATTCCAATGATAGCCATCTTCTGTCCTCCCTGTCGCATACAATAAAGAAAGGCCCTCCCTTCTTTGGAGCCTTCACTCCTTTCAGGGATGCGCCTTGTCTGTTTTCCTGATCTCTACTTTTTCTTTCTCTCCTGCCGCTGTCTTTTCTTTTCCATCGCCTTCTCACGGTTCTTCTGGCGCTGTTCTTCCCATGCTTCGTCTGCCTTTGCCTGATTTGCTTTTATCTGAGCAAGTTTTCGTTTGTATCTTTCTTTAAACGGCAATGCCAGATCCTGAGTTTGTATACCTGATTTTTGCTCTACAAATTCCTGGAATGTTTTGAACTCTCCTTTTACAAAATCCTGAAACGGAAGAAGAAAGAGTTCGTTTTCTTTTGTGCTGATATAATAATATTTCTTATCCTTGTACAGTCCGTTTATCTCGCTGTACTGAATACGCGAAATCTGGTCTTCGTTTTTTACAGTCCACTCACTGTGTCCAAAATGAAACCCGATCACATTCTGCTTTTCATAGTTTTCATCCTGTGTGGATAGTTTCAAAAACGCGATCGGTCTGCGCAAAAATACAAGCAGCACGAGTAATATTCCGACACAGATCCATGGAATAGAACTTCCGATCTGCCCATAATGTCTGTACAGAAGGGCTGCCACTGTAAAACAGCAGATTCCAAACACGATAAGATGCATCGGGATCCTGGCATGTCTTTGCTTGTAATCAAAATCTATAAACCGGTACAGCATTTCTTTGGAATGCTTTGTGTTTACCTCATAAATAGGCGTCATAATGTCTCTCCTTCATTTTGATTTTTCATCATTATAATATATTTCCACCTGTTCAACAACACTTTTCATGCGCCCTGCCTATGGTATTCTAAAATTATGCGTGCTATAATGAGCTAAGTATGCAAAAAGGAGTGTAGCCTATGAATTCACAAAATTTAACCTTGTTGACCGATTTATACGAGCTTACCATGATGCAGGGATACTTTGAAAGCCAGGAAAACGAGACCGTTGTCTTCGATGTGTTCTTCCGTGCAAACCCATGTAAGTCCGGCTATTCGATCGCTGCCGGTCTTGACCAAGTCATTTCATATATAAAAAATTTAAATTTTTCATATGAGGATGTGGATTATCTCCGGAAGTTGAATATGTTCAGCGAAGACTTTCTTCATTACCTGAGCGGTTTCCACTTCAGCGGAAATATTTACGCTATTCCGGAGGGAACCGTCGTATTTCCAAGAGAACCTCTCCTGAAAGTCATTGCACCGATCATGGAGGCGCAGCTTGTGGAAACAGCTATTTTAAACATTATCAACCACCAGTCACTCATCGCCACAAAGACTGCGCGCATTGTGTATGCAGCCCAGGGTGACGGTATCATGGAATTTGGACTTCGCCGCGCCCAGGGCCCGGATGCAGGGCTTTACGGGGCAAGAGCTGCCATGATCGGAGGCTGCGTGGGAACTTCCAATGTGCTGGCCGGGCAGGTTTTCAACGTCCCGGTGAAAGGAACCCATGCCCACAGCTGGATCATGAGTTTCAAGGACGAGTATACAGCGTTCAAGACATACGCAGATTTGTATCCGGATTCCTGTTTTCTTCTTGTGGACACGTACGACACCTTGAAGTCCGGGGTTCCAAATGCCATCCGTGTCTTTACGGAAATGAAAGAATCCGGAATCGCGCTGAAAAATTACGGTATCCGCCTGGACAGCGGAGATCTTGCCTATCTTTCCAAAAAGGCAAGGGCCATGCTGGACGCTGCAGGTTTTGAAGATGCGGTCATCTCCGCCTCCAATGACCTGGATGAATACCTCATCCATGACCTGAAAATGCAGAAAGCAGCGATCACTTCCTGGGGAGTTGGAACCAATTTGATCACCTCCAAGGATTGTCCTTCTTTTGGAGGAGTGTACAAGCTTGCCGCCATCCAGAACAAGGACGGAGAGTTTGTCCCAAAAATCAAACTTTCCGAAAATACAGAGAAAATTACAAATCCTGGGAATAAAACCATTTTCCGCATCTATGATAAAGAGAGCGGAAAGATCAAAGCAGACTTGATCTGCTTTGCGGACGAGGTATACGATCCTTCCCAAGATCTGCTTCTGTTTGACCCTATCGAGACATGGAAAAAGACGCTCTTAAAAGGCGGCACCTACACGATGCGCGAGATCATGGTTCCTGTGTTCGTACACGGAGAATGTGTCTATGAATCCCCAAGCGTCATGGAGATCGCAGCTTACTGTAACCAGGAAAAGGAAACTTTGTGGGATGAAACAAAACGTCTTTTTAACCCGCACCGCGTCCACGTTGATTTATCCGACAGCCTGTATCAGGTAAAGAAACAGCTCCTCGACCAGATGAGCGTAAATTCGTAAAATAAAAAAGGAGATTGAGAATAATGAATATTATCGTATTAGCCGGAGGACTGAGCACGGAAAGAGATGTATCCCTGACATCCGGAGCCGGCATCTGCCGCACCTTGAGGGCGCACGGGCATCATGCTTTCCTTCTGGATGTATTCATGGGACTTCCGTATGATCCTGCGAAGTTAAATGAAGTCTTCACACTTCCGGGAGGAGGTCTTGAGATTGCAAACAATATCAAAGACAGCGAGCCGGATCTGGAGGCTGTGCGCAATAGCCGCCCGGACCAGTCCCCATCCTTGCTCGGACCAAATGTCATTGAACTTTGCCGCATGGCGGATATCGTATTTATGGGTCTTCACGGAGATATCGGAGAAAATGGGAAACTGCAGGCAGCCTTTGATGTGCTCGGCATCCGCTATACCGGGCCGAATTACCTTGGCAGCGCTCTTGCCATGGACAAAGGGATCACAAAACAGATTTTCCAGAAAAACAACATTCCGACACCTGGCGGGACATGGGCATTTAAAAATGAGACGGACACCTCTTTGTCCTCCCTTGGCCTTGAGCTGCCTGTTGTCGTAAAACCGTGCTGCGGCGGTTCCAGCATTGGTGTTTATATTGCACATACAGAGGAAGAATACGAGAAAGCGGTTGCCGACTCCTTCCTCTATGAAGATGAGATCATCATCGAACCATACATCAAGGGCCGCGAATTTGCCTGCGGTATTATTGACGGGAAAGCACTTCCTGTCATTGAGATCATTCCGAAGAGCGGATTCTTTGACTACAAGAACAAATACCAGGACAATTGCACCGAAGAGATCTGTCCTGCACACATTGACGACGAGACTGCAAAAAAAATGCAGGACGCTGCTGTGAGTGCTTTCCATGCTCTGAAACTGGATGTTTACTCACGGGCAGACTTTCTTCTTGATGAATCCGGCAATATCTATTGTCTGGAAGTGAACAGCCTTCCTGGCATGACACCTGCAAGTCTTCTGCCAAAAGAAGCCGCTGCCGCCGGAATCGACTATACTTCACTTTGTGAAATGATCATTGAGAAATCCATGGCACGCTATGAAAAGAAAGGATGTTAAAGTTATGGAGCATATGTCTTTACAAGAGATTACTTCTGCCTGCAAAGGTGTATATCACGGAGACTTGGCGTTTCTGGAAAAAGAAGTTTCCGGCGTTGCCATTGACAGCAGAAAAATAAAAAAAGATTTTCTTTTCGTGCCAATAAAGGGAGCCCGCGTGGACGGCCACGATTTCATCCCTCAAGTTATGGAAGAGAAAGGTGCGCTCTGTACTTTATCTGAACAGGAACTTACAGACGTCTCCTTCCCTTACATCCTTGTCTCATCCTGTGAACAGGCTTTAAAAGACCTGGCAGAACATTACCGCTCTTCACTTGATATCAAAGTTGTGGGGATCACGGGAAGTGTTGGAAAGACGAGCACAAAGGAAATGATCGCCTCCGTTCTGTGCAGAAAATACAATGTTTTAAAGACAGAAGGAAATTTCAACAACGAGATTGGTCTGCCGCTGACTGTGTTCCGCATTCAAAAAGAGCATGAAATTGCTGTTCTTGAGATGGGAATCAGTGACTTTGGAGAAATGCACCGTCTGGCAAAAATTGCAAAGCCGGATATCTGTGTCATAACTAACATCGGCCCATGCCACCTGGAGCAGCTGCACGACAGAGCCGGGGTTTTAAAGGCAAAGACAGAAGTCTTTGATCATTTAGCAGAAAATTCTTCTGTTGTCTTAAACGGAGACGATGACATGCTCTCTACGGTAAAAGAGGTGAAGGGAAAAGCTCCTTATTTCTTTGGACTGAATCCTGGATTTGATTTTTATGCAGATGAGATTCTGGATCTTGGCCTTGAAGGAACAACGTGTACGCTCCACTCCAAAGAGAACAAAATCAATACACATATTTCTATTCCAGGCACACACATGGTATACAATGCACTTGCAGGCGCTGCTGTCGGTACTCTTCTTGGCCTTACTCCCCAGGAGATCAGGGAAGGGATCGAGTCCCTTGTTCCGGTTGCAGGAAGAAACCATTTTATCCGCACAGAAACGTTTGATATCATTGATGACTGTTATAACGCAAACCCGGTGTCCATGAAAGCCTCTCTGGACGTACTCTCCCTGGCAAAAGGAAGAAAAGTCGCTATTCTTGGAGACATGGGTGAGCTTGGGTCTCAGGAACGCTCCCTTCACAGAGAAGTTGGAATTTATGCTGCTCAAAAAAAGGTAGATGTCCTTGTCTGCATCGGCTCCATTTCCGCAGAATACATAGACGGTGCAAATGAGGTTTCACGAAGTCACACAAAGACATATCACTTTTCCACAAAGGAAGAGTTTTTGTCCGTGTTTACAGACATCCTGGAAAAAGGGGATACCATACTTGTAAAATCCTCTCATATGATGGATTTTCCAAAAATCGTATCCGCACTGTCCGGATACGAAGAAAAATAATTTTTTCTTGACGGGAATTTTTTTATTTGCTATCCTAATCATGAGTTTTATATAAGATTTAAGAACTTGCCGCCGGGTAAGTTAAAAGCGTTGACTTTTGCATCAGTAGGCCTTGTAGATGCAAAATATCAGCGCTTTTCTTATGGGAAAAGGGGGATTTTAAAACATGAAACAGACAACACTGTTTAGAGAATTTATAAGATACTCATCTTTCAGTATCCTGGGGATGATCGGCATCTCCTGCTATATCCTGGCCGACACTTTCTTTGTTGCCCAGGGAGTCGGTACAAACGGTCTTGCTGCATTGAACCTTGCCATTCCGGCCTACAATTTCATCAATGGCACAGGTCTGATGCTTGGCATGGGCGGGGCTACCAAATACTCAATCTACAAAAGCCAGAAAAAAGAAAAAGAGGCTGATCAGGCATTTACTACAACCATCCGCCTGGCTATCGCTGCAGCTGTTTTATTTGCCTTAGCAGGGCTTTTCTTTTCCGGCCCTCTGTCCAGACTTCTTGGCGCAGACAAAGCAGTATTTGAAATGACAAATACGTACCTTCAGGTTCTTCTTTTGTTCTCCCCTGCTTTTATCTGCAATGATATTATGCTCTGCTTTGTGCGGAATGACGGAAACCCAAGACTCTCCATGATCGCTACCGTCACGGGAAGTTTCGCCAACATCATCCTTGACTATATCTTTATCTTCCCTTGTGGAATGGGCATCTTCGGAGCTGTATTTGCAACAGGGATTTCCCCTGTCACCAGCATCTGTATGATGGGATTACTGCACTGGCGCTCAAAAAGACGTGGTTTCCATTTTACAAAGGAAACTCCGGTGAAAGGAATGGCCCTTGGCACTCTCTCCCTTGGATTTCCATCCCTTGTGGCCCAGCTTTCCTCCGGGATTGTCATGATCACTTTCAACAAGATCATCCTCTCTTTGGAAGGAAATACCGGAGTCGCGGCATATGGAGTGGTAGCAAATATCTCCCTTGTGGTGGTCTCCATTTACAACGGAATTGCCCAGGGCATTCAGCCGCTGACAAGCCAGGCATACGGGCAGTCCTGCTGGAAGGATGCGCGCGGTCTCCTTCGGTACGCCATGATTTCCATGTCCATCCTGTCCGTTATTTTATACGCGTTCCTGTTTGGTTTTGCAGGCCCGATCGCACAGCTTTTTAACAGCGAAAACAATGCAGCTCTGTACACGATCGCTGTACAGGGATTGAAACTTTATTTTACAGCTGTTTTATTTGTAGGATTCAATATCATCCTCTCCATGTATTTTTCATCCACGGAAAAAGCGACGCCGGCTCAGATCATTTCTCTTCTCCGGGGAATTTTCCTGATCATCCCGATCGCGTTCCTGCTCTCCTTCCTATTTAATATGACAGGAGTCTGGCTTGCATTCCCGGCCACAGAATGTTTGGTTGCAGTCCTGGGAATATTTTTGTACAAACGCACGTTTTCCAAAAAAACGTCCGGGATATAAATTTTAAGAGAAAAAGTTGGGCATGCAGCTTTCAAATTACATGCCCAACTTTTTTATTCCTGTGTAATCCTATCGATAATCTTTAATTCTTCCTCTGTAAAAGACGTATTTTCCAGTGCTTTGATGTTGTCCAAAATCTGGGATGGCCTTGAGGCTCCCACAAGCACGCTTGTCACTGCCCCGTCTTTGAGTACCCAGCTAAGCGCCATCTGGGCCAATGTCTGTCCACGTTTTCCTGCAAGTTCATTTAATCTTTCAATCTTGGAAAGTTTTTCTTTTGTAAGGGAGGATTCTTTTAAAAATCTCCCATCTGTCTTCACCCTGCTGTCCGCCGGAATTCCGTGGAGATAACGGTCTGTCAGCATGCCCTGCGCAAGCGGGCTGAAGGCAATGATCCCTTTTTTCAACTCCACTGCCATATCTTTTAATCCGTTCTCCTCAATCTTTCTGTCAAAAATCGAGTACCGGTTCTGGTTGATGACAAACGGACAGTGAAGTTCCCTTAAAATCTTCTCCGCTTCTTTTAATGTCTGTCCATCATAGTTGGACAGTCCCGCATACAAGGCCTTCCCGCTTGTCACTGCCTGGGAAAGGGCGCCCATCGTCTCCTCCAGAGGTGTATCCGCATCCATTCTGTGGTGATAAAAAATGTCTACATAGTCAAGCCCCATCCTTTGAAGGCTCTGGTCTAAGCTTGCCAGAAGATATTTTCTGCTGCCCCAATTGCCGTAAGGGCCGTCCCACATTTCATACCCGGCTTTTGTGCTGATGATAAGCTCGTCCCTGTACACTCCCAGTTCTTCTTTTAGAATGATGCCAAAATTTTTCTCAGCGCTTCCAGGCTTTGGTCCATAGTTGTTTGCCAGATCAAAATGCGTGATCCCATTGTCAAATGCGGTCGTGCACAGCGCCTTCATATTGTCCATGCAGGCAGTATCCCCGAAATTGTGCCAAAGCCCAAGGGAAACCCCCGGCAGTTTCAATCCGCTGTTTCCAAGACGATTGTATTTCATTGATTGATAACGTGTCTGTGATGCTATATACATGTTTTTCTTCCTCCTCTTTTCTATATATGATAATCCACTTTTATTGAAATGGCAAAAAAAATTAATCGTCCGTCTTTATTTTGGATTTAGCAGTACAAAAATGGGATTTGGGAACAATTCCCAAATCCCTCATTTTTTGCATTACAGCTTATCTATGCTTTCTCTTCACTCCCGCCATTGCAGCCGCGCATGCTGCCATCACAATAGCTGCTGCAAAAATTGCCGGATTTGCCATATCTCCGGTTTTTGCGGATTTGACTTCTGTTGTCTTTGTACCTGCTACGTCTTTCTTGATTGTGTCACTTGTTGTGGATGCACCTGCATTTGCAATAAATTCTGCTTTTTCATCTGTCTTTGCTATGCTGTCATCCAGATTTGTGATCGCATCACCAAGGTTCTTTTGGGCTGTCCTTACTTCGTCCGCGGTTGCCTGTTCATTTTCAAAGACTGCTGCCGCATCCGCATATGCTGTCCTGAATGCTGCAAATGCGGCTGCCTCGTATTCTCCCTCTTTTGCCATGTAGCTTTCTGCTGTCTGCAATAGTTCATCGAGAGCGCTCTTGTCCGGTTTCAGTCTCAGTGCGCTTGCTGCATCCATAAGTGTCTTCCATGCGCTGTCCACTTCTCTCTGTGTGGAGAGGATATCTCCTGCAACTTCCTTGGCTGCCTCTAGTGCTGCTTTAAACTCTTCCTGTCCTTCCTCCAGATATTTGTCAAGATCCAATGCACTTGTCCACTCGATCACCTTGTTTAAATCTGTCATGTCCGCCAACTTGCGGTTCAGCTCTGCGGTTGCTTTTAAGAGTGCCATCCATGCATTGTCAATCTCTTTCTGCATTGCATTCTCATCATCTCTTACCGCTCGTGCCTCGTCCAGCGCCTCGAGAAATGCGTCCATTTTCTCATCGTCCTCATAATCATTCATATCCAGACTTTCCGCAAATGCAATGACTTTTTCAAGGTCTGTCTTGTCGCCCTGTTTAAACTCCAGATACTGCATGATATCGATGAGTGCTTTCCATGCATTGTCCACTTCTTCCTGTGTGACTTCTGTATCACCGCCATTTACTCTGTCAAGGATTTCATTTGCAGCTGCAAGTCTTGTCTCAAACTCTTTTGCGATCATTGGAATGATTCCTTCTGTGTCTGCTTTTCCTGCAAGCTCAATTGCATATTCCAAAACCGCTGTGGAAACTTTGCCCGGTGTTACAGGTTCATTCGAACTCTCCATCATCTTGGCAATTTCATCTGCATTGAGAGCGCGGTTGTAGATCTTCAGCTCATCCATCTTTCCTACCAGGTAGCCTCCTTCATCTCCGGCTGCTGCCTCTTCACTGTTTGCCCCAATTCCTGAGACAGGCCCATTGATGGAAACATTTAAATGGTCAGTTTCTTCTCCATTTACGTACAGAGTGATCCCGTTGCCGTCATCTACAAATGCAAGATGTACCCATTCTCCGATCGGTGCGCTGTAATCAAATGTATAATCTCCCACACCAAACTCTGTAACTCCTACCTTTCCGGTATTGTTCCACTGCTCCAGTTTCAGCTCTCCTGCATTCCCGGAAACTAAGATCGTATTGCTGCCTGTATGCTCTCCTCGGTTTACCCACATACCGATCGTCCAGTTACCTTCCAGGTCTTCCTTGATTCCTGTATCCACATAACCTGTACCGTCAAAAGCAAGTCCGGTATGATATTTTCCTTCTGTCCAGCTCACACCGCCGTGTAAGGTTCCGGTGTAGATGTTTGTTGTATCTGTAATTGTCTGTCCTTCCCCCTCATCCATCGTCCACACGGCATTGACACTGCCAAGGGCCTCCAGTACATCCTTGAGATTCTCACATGCTTCATCAATAGCTGCCTGGGAAGTGCGTGATGCGTTTTGGGCATCTTCTATTGCCTTTTCAAGCGCCCGGATAGCGGCCTCGCTGTAATCTTCTTCCTTCAATGCTTTTGCATCCGTGATCAGCTGGTTTAAAAGCTGGTCTGAAGGGACTTCCTTATCCAGCAGTTTCAGTTCTGCATACAGAAGATTGTGGTCAGAGGAATCCCCTTTTTCAATTCCTTTGGAAACAATCTCAATGTTTCTGCTCACAACAATGTTGTCGATCGCCTTGCAGGCAACATCATCGCCATTGTATGTATCCAGCCATTCTCCGTTGTACCCATTGACAATATTGTAATTTTCCATCATCGGATAGCTTTCTTTGATGGAAGTATCCGTATTGAAATCTCCCGTAAGGATCTTGTAAGGCGTTGGGTCATTGTCCATGATCTCAAGCACCTGCGCAAGCTGTTCTTGTCTGACATCCTGATCCTCATGGGTCAGATGGGTGGAGTAAAAAGCAATATCTTTTCCATCCTTTGTGATCACCGCTCTGGAATAAGCCCTTGGCTCATCAATCCCTTCGCTGAACAATGCATCTCCGCTTTTCTCTGACAAGGTATCTGTGGAAAGAATACCGATTCCGTACTCTCCTCCACCGAAATCAATGGTTTTCTGAAAATAGCTGTCTGTAAAATATCCCTGTTTTTCAAATTCATCCAGCATATCTATCGGATTTCTGGATGTGTTTTTGTCGACTTCCTGAACACCCGCTATCTCGATTTCATGCTTTTTCATCACCTCGTTCAGTTCTGCGACAGTAGAGTTTCGGCACGCAGCCAGATTAAAACTTCCGGCCTTTATCGTCGTCTCCTCCTTAGCCGCGGCCGACATGCCCATTGCCGGAAATACAGCTGTGAACATCATACATGCAGCTGTGATGCCTGCAAGCAGTTTACGTTTTTTCATTTTTGTTTTTCTCCTTTCCTCTTTTTCTTGCCCTGTATTTTCCCTATAATTTCCCGCTTTCTGACCACCCCTTCCTGTATGAAACAATCATATTGCATGATTGAATATTTTTGTTTATGGTTTTTGTAAAATTCCTGTTAAACTTCAATCATTTTTTGTCCCATTTATTATATCATATACCTGTTCGGTAAAACTATCATAATGGTAAAACTATCATAATAAGGAAATGCTTGATCGTATTCCATATATGATCGGTCATACTTTTCTCAAGTAAAAAGGAACCCTGTTTCCAGAGTTCCTAAAATTTATTTTCTTTTCTTCCACGCCGCCAATGCTGCCACCGCTGCTGCCAATGCCGCTGCCGCCGCCGCGCCGTTTGTATCGTCTCCGGTCTTTGCAGATTTTGCTGCTGTGCCCTTTGCCTGGCCCAGGGAATTGTCTGTGCTTTTTCCTTTGTTGTCTGAATCTTTACCCTCGTCGCCGGTTCCGTTTGATGTTCCATTTGCATCTGCCACCAAGTCTTTTTGTTCATCTTTTACAGAAGTCAAGTTTGCTATCGCGTTCTCAAGTCCTTCTTGTGCTGCTTTGACTTCTTTTGTAGTGGCCTGTTCGTCTTCATATACTGCTTTTGCATCCATAAATGCTGTTCTGAATGCTGCAAATCCCGCTGCCTCGTAATCCGCCTCGTTGAAACTCTCGGCCTTATTTAACAGTGTTTCCAGAGCACTCTTATCCGGTTTCAGGAAAAGGCCTGCCATTGCATCCATAAGTGTCTTCCATGAACTGTCCACTTCTTCCTGCATTGCATCCCCGTCTTCATACACTGCTTTTGCTGCTGTCAGCGCTTTTGTGAATGCATCTTTTCCTGCATCCAGGTAAGAATCCAGGTTGCCATTCATCTCATCTGCCAGCGCGATAACCTTTCCAAGGTCCGTCTTGTCGCCCTGTCTGAAGGACAGATACTGCATTGCACTGATAAGCTCTTTCCATGCGCCGTCCACCATTTCCTGCGTTACGCTTGCATCGTGGGACTGTACTCTTGAAAGAATGTCTTTTGCATTGTCAAGCGCTGCCTGATATCTTTCCGCCACAGACGCAACCACGCCGTCTGTGCTCACTCCATCTGTAAGGCTTAATGCATACTCAAGAACTGCCGTGGAAATCTCTGTCGGCTCCTGCGGTTCTTCACCAGCTGCTATTATACGGATTTCCGCTGCACTTGCGTAATCCCCTGATGTTGTGATCGGAACGATCCTTACATTGGTGGCCTGTACTTCATCAAATGCTGCTGTCTTCCAGGATGCGCTTGTATCCCATTCTCCCTCTGCAACTTTTGTGTAAGTCTTTCCATTGTCATTGCTTACATGGATTTCATATTTCTTGATCTTTCCATTGTCCCCTGACTGGCGTGGAAGATATCTTACTCCGCACACGTTTTCTTGTTCTTTGAGCTGAATATCGATCCACCTATCTTCCATTGGAATGATTCCGCCGCTATAGTTTGTATGCCAGATCGTACTCGTATTTCCGTCCAAAACATTGGATGCAGGGCCTTCCGTTCCGCTGGACGCGTGCTGGCTTCCTGCTGTCGCAACCTGTCCTTCTGTGGACATTGTTTCGCAGCTGCCCATACTGGATACTTTCACGGTATAGGTTGTGGAGCTTGACTGCATCTGCGATTTTACAATGACTTTAATGTCTTTTTCCATGAGAGCACTGTCCAGTTTTACCGTATATCCTGTTCCGCTCTCCACTTTATTTCCATCTACATAAACAATCGCTTTGTCACTGTTTACTGTTGGGATGATCGTCACTTCACCTGCCTGATTTCCGATATCCACTGCATACTCATATGTGTCTTTGTCGAATTCTTTATCAAGTTCTCCTCCTGTAACCTGCAGGTTCTTAAGGGAACTGTCTTTGTCAAGCTTGCTTGTGTCCACAGCATTTTCTTTTGTGGAAACCCAAACCGGTTTGCCGGCTTTTACAGTCTCTTCTTTCACTCCGTCATAGAAGTTTACAGCAACTTTCTTATCACTCAAAAGCTGTACGCTGACATTGGATACTACATCTTCCTCCGGTGTGATGTTTACTGTTTCGCCGTCCATAGTCACTTTTGCATTGTATGCTTCAAAGCTTCCGTCTTCCTTTTCCACAACATATGCCTTTGTGAGGGCAACTTCTCCCATTGCTTTAAATACTTCGTGCACATCGTTGTCACAACAGGAACCTTGTCCTCCGCCCATTGCTGTGTATCCGGTTACATAGGTATTCTTTGGCGCTTTCCACCAGTAACTGATCATTGGCACATACTCTTCGCCGATCACTTTATCCACATGTTTTCCTACGATCTTCTCGCCCTCAGATGCCTCTTCGTCTTTTACAAAGAATTTCGTATGTCTTTGCGGATCCGCGATAAATGCCCAGTTCAAAATACCATCATATCCCATCAGCTGTGCACAGGACCCCATGGCATTCATACCGCGTTCCAGATAGTCTGTATTTCCTGTCAACTCATAGAGATTGAACAATCCGTAAATACTCCATGCAGACCATCCGTGCGGGGAGTTCATCATGTTCGGCGCATCGGATGTAATTCCCATCTCCACATCATACTGTGCCTCCCAGAACCGGAGGGTACCTCCGTTCATGCGGGAATCCGGAATAACGGACTGCTGGTGGGAAGTATGGCGTTTCATATATTCTTCCGCAGCTTTAGTATATTTTTCTCTCTGCTCACTTCCCTCCGGGAACATCAGCGCAAATTCTGACAACTGTGTGATGGAGCAGGAGTTTGCACCGTCCTCAAAGGTCCCCTGGCCTTCTGTGTCAAAGTTTCCATCCACACGCACCAGTTTATCCATGGCTTTTGTCAGGGAATCCATGTGCAGTTCATATCTTTCTTTATAGTAAGCCCTGTCTTCCTCACTCAGGGACTCATCGTTCATCAGATCCTTTTCCACATACGTAAGCTCCATAATGGATTTTGCCGGATAGATAACAGAAGTATAGTCTGTGCTTCCGCTGTAATATCCTCCATCTTCGCCTTGTTTTGTCATCAGATAATCAGCCAGTCCCTCCGCGCGCTCCAGATCTTCCATATTTCCGGAGCTTTCATACTGATCGACTGAAATCCCGAGTGTTGTGGAGTGGTTCTGGATGCGGTCCTGCCAGGAAGTAGGGATACCTGTGTTCACATCGTACATCAAAGGATATACTTCCTCAAATTTTGCATCGATCTGTTCATCCAGCTCATCGTCAGGGAAATATTTCTTTGCCACATAACCGGAGTAAAAACCATAGTAAGTCTCTGCATGGGAGCTTCCCTTCTGAGGAGCCTCCACTGCTGCCTGCCTTGCTTTCTTAATATACCAGGACCAGTCTTTACGGATGCTCAATGTCATTTCGCTGAGATATCCGGCCTCATTTTCTGCCATGACTTTATAGACGCCCTCCGTCTTTTCTCCAGCCTCAAATACTGCCTTGTAGACCCCTTCAGACTCTTCTTTCACAGAAAGTGCGGATGTATTTCCATCCGGATCTTCGACTTTCAGTTCATCATCCACGATCGGAGATTCCGATAAAATCGTGATCTGGCTTTCCTCCTCCTGCGCCAATGTATAACGGTCTGCATCAAACATCGGCAGCTGTGAATTTTCTGCGATAACAGGTTTTACACTTTTTGTATCATTTATCTCTTCCACTGGCTGCAGATAAATATTCCATGTCTTCTCTTCCTTTGCCTTCAGATGATCCAAATCCTGCGGATGTCTCTCCGGCAATTTTCCGGACTGTAAAACATCCAGGGAAGCGGAATAAATACGGTGCGCTCCGCTTTCATAGTCCAATGTGTACGATGCAACCGGATTGTCCGTGGATATGGTCATCAGTCTTCCTGACGGTGTTGAGAAATACCCCCATGCATGAGTCTTTTCACATCTTATCAGTGTCGGGAAAAGCTGGTCATTGTAATCCGGATATCTTTCCAGATAAGTGTTGAACCCAAGCTGAATGCTGGCCTGCTCAATGTCCACATCCTCATCTTTATTGTTTTTGATGGACGCGGTCACGACAAGCTGCTCTTTTTCGTTGACAGTATAGTGCATGGTAAAGGTCAGATCCTGTCCGTTCTGTTTATAGTTTCCGGTATACACAAGACTTCCGTCATCCTGCTCTTCCACAAACGGAAGACCCACTTTTGTTCCGTTCAATGTCCACGCAAACCCGCTGTATTTATCTGTCCGAACCGGGATATTGTACATTTCCCCGCTAATCTTTGTTTTCAAAGACTGTATTTCCCCGCCTGAAAAATTGATCTCCCAGTTATCGGTCTTGATCGTCTCATCCAGATTGACAGGCGCCTCGTCAGATACAGTCACGGCACTCACGTTCATATTGCCCCATTGAGCGTCGTATACTTTTGTCACCACTGCACGCACCTTTACCACATCATCTTCTTTTGCGGTCTGGTATTGCAGCCTTGCCACCTGATAGTTTGTCGTATCCGGTGTTGTGTTGGAACTTCCAAAACTTGTGGTGTACTGAACCTTATCATTTACAAGCACTTCCACTTTTACATCCGATGCCCATGCCCCTGCATACAGACTTACATATTTCATGTCCGTACTTCCAGGAAGGGTAAACTCAATTCCACTTCCCTCGCCCTGGAATACAAATGCGCGGTGTCCTCCGCTTTCTTCCTTAGGCGTCATTCCATCCGAGTAAATGAACGCCGTCTTTGCTTTTTCGCTGATCGGATCGCTCTGTGACCTTCCTATTAATGTCACATCACTGATCAGATGCTCATCCACCGCTTTTCTGTTGTAATCCTGCAGATTTGCATTATTTAAATAAAACCAGTCCAGCTTTCCGTCCGATGTCAGATTGGAAGATGCAGGAGCAGCTTTCATCTCTCCTCCGACAAGGCTGCCGTCATCCACTACACGCTTTGTTCCAAGAGTAATGCCCCCGATATTCATGTTTCCGTATACTGCATCGTAAACTTGATCGACCATCACAGTGACAACGACTTCATCGTCCTCACTTTCTGTGTGATAATCCAGCTCCAGTACCTGATATTTTGCAGGACTTCCGGATGTGGTATCTTCACTGCCGAACACATTGCTGTATGTCTCCTCTCCATTTACGGAAACTGTCACTTTGATATCCGCTGCCCATGCTCCTGTGTAGATATCCAGATATCTTTGTTGTGTACTGGCAGGAACATGGAAGGAAAATCCGTTCCCCTGCCCTGTAAACACAAGCGCTTTTCTGTTGTTCTCCTCTGACATCATCGGTGACATTCCATCACTGTAGACAAATTCGCTCTGAGAATTTCCTGTCACATAGTCCTGCTGTCCTATCAATGTCATATCAGTGATGCCAGGTTCTGTCACATTTTTCCGGTTAAAATTTCCAAATTGATCTGAATCCATGTGCACCCAGTCAATGTCCCCTTGTTTCGTCAGATTCGCCCAGGCCGGAGCTGCTTTTAGCAGTCCTTGAACTAACTCCTCGTCTGCTTTCGTCTCATCTGTCTGCGCTAAATTGTCCGCCGTCTTTGACACACCGATCATGTTACTGTCCGCTGCTTTCAGCGGCATACCCGGAAGGCATGATACGGCCATTGCTGCTGCAAGAGAATACGCGCCTGCCTTTTTCCAGGCCTTTTTTCCTCGTTTCCCCATTCCATACACCTTTCCTTTCGTAGCTTCCTCATTTTGTTGTTGGCGAATATATTATAACACATCCGCTTTATTTGTTAATAGAAATAACTATTATATTTATTTTTCATCATTTTGCACATTATTTTTGTATGTTTTTATTCTTATTGCACAATCATTTGTTTGTTTCAAAGTTATAGCATCTAAAAGTCTTTTATTTTCAAACACTTTTTAATTTTAAAGGGCTATGACCCGGAACACTTTTTAGCCCTAAGTTATTCCGTTGCCACAGCCCTATGCTTTAACCTATCATATTCAGCTACTTCTTTACCCTATCAACTTCCAGATTGCTATCAAAACAGAGAAGACGGCAATTCCTTTTTTCAGTGCTCCCTGGTGAATTCTCTCAGCCTGATTGCTTCCTGCATACACGCCGATCCCATGAGCGAGCGCAGAGACAAGAAGGGGAACAAGCAGGGTTTCCATTTTGCACTGAAGAAAATATCCCACGCCCGCAGGGATGGCAATAAAAATGGAATCAAACAAGGCAATCCCCACTGCCATGCGCACATTTACTCCGAACAGCACAAGGAGCGGCATAACAAGAACCGGCCCCCCTGCACCTGACATGGAACACACTGCACCTGTCAGAACCCCCAATACCACTGCTGCTGCCGGATATTTTTTTAATAAATTCCCTTTTTCTTTCCGTGTTTCATTTGGCTCTTTTCTAAGAAGAATGGAAATTCCTGAGAGCAGAACCACCAGGTACAGCAAGATCTTGACTTTATCCTCCGGTATCTGCACATTCAAAAACACGCCCAGCAAAGCCCCCAAAAAACTGCCTGCGCTCAATGTCCACGCAAGCGGCATGTCCAAGTTTTTTTTCTTATAATAAGTTCTTGAGCCAAGCACTCCTGAAATCAAAAATGCAAAAAAGCTAAGCGCCAGACTTTCCGTCACGCTCATATGCAGATATCCTGCATACAGCATAGGCAAAAGAAAACCGGCGATCCCGGTCATCCCGATCAGTCCTCCGATGACCAGATTGGCCGCGGCAATAATGAGTATCTCCACTACCATCCAAGTTCTCCCTTCTGATATTTGGCTGCCTCAAAGAGGATTTCCTCCTCATCCATAGTCAGCACCCTTCTGTCCTTCATGAGCAGCTCTCCTCCCACGATCATGTGGGAAACATCCCCTGCGTTTACGCTCTCCACAAGCGTGTTTACAAGATTTCCGCTTGGGAGGAGATGTGGCTGCATCAGCCGGATCCCAATGATGTCCGCTTTTGCGCCCTCTTTCAATACTCCGAGACTGCCTTCTTCGTTGAGCGCCTTTGCTCCGCCCTCGAGAACGATCTTTAAAATCTGCCCTGCCGGCATGATCTTCGGCTCTGCCAGAGGCACCCCCTGTACAAGGTTCACAATGGACCGAAAAATTTTCATCTCATTCCACAGACTCATTCCCCCGTGCGCGGTTCCGTCTGTCCCAAGGCCTACGGAAATTCCTTTTTTCAACAGCTGCGGCGTCTTTGGAGCAGCTTTTCCACAATTGCTGAACGGACAGTGACAAATTTTCACTTTCCGCTCTTTTAAGATCTCCATCTCATCCTCTGATAAAAGGAGACTGTGGGCACCCAGAAAGTTTTCGCCCAACAGCTTTCTGCTCTCCAAAAATTCATACGGTCTCATCTTATAGTGCTCAAGAAAATAATTGATTTCCCCCGGATATTCATTCATGTGCGCCTGCAGCATGGTTTCCTTCTCCAAAGCTCTCATGGCCGCCTTCTCCATCAACTCTTCTGAGCAGGATATCAGGGAGCGCAGAGAATAATACACTTTCAGATTTCCCCTTCCATGCACACTCTCATATAGCTCGTCTGTTTTTTTCACGGCACTGTCCGCATTATCCTCAATACTTTTTGGCAGCCCTTTTTGATCCATGGTGGAGTAGGACAGTGCGCCCCTAAGACCTGATTTTTCATAAACCTCTGCCGCTGTTTCCATAAAATAGCTTCCTGCATCCACAAACCCGGTGGTCCCGGATTTTATCATTTCAAGAGCAGCCACCTTTGCACTAAGCCTCATTTTTTCCTCTGTCAGTGTACTCTCAAAAGGCAGCATGACCCTTGTCCATATCATCGGCATCTCATCCAGCACTTTTCCTCGCAGCAGCTGCTGCCCTGTGTGCATATGGCTGTCAATGAGCCCTGGCATAAAAAGGAAACCTTTCCCTTCCAGCACTTCCTCCTTTTCCTCAAAGGACAGCTGTTCCCCGATTTTTGCAATTTTTCCATCCCGGATCCGGATATCTTTTTTCTCCTGAATGTTCAGGTTTTCATCCAAAATCATTGTATTCTTAATTAGCATAAAGACACACCACCTGTCTCTAAACCGTGCCTGTCAGTTTCAAAAGAAGTTGTGAGATCAAGGCAGAACCCACAAATGTACCTGTCATGACAAAAATTCCAATGATGATCATTTTCCAACCCTGTTTCACAAATGTCTTAATCTGGTCGCTGATGGACATCCCCGCAAACGCACCTACCAAAGTGATCGGTGCAGTGAAATTGATCTTTCCTGCAGCATCAATGACAAACTCCCGGATCGGTGAGATCGGGCATGCTGCCAACAAGCCGATGATGGAGCAGTACGCCACGATCGGAAGTTTCAAAGGGATCACTTTTGTGCACACCACTGCCAGCAAAGAGATGACAAGAAGTACCAGGATCCCAGGGAGGGATTCCAGAAAGCCGACCTGAAATCCAACGAAGTTTGCAAGTGCGATTCCAAGTCCTGCCAGAATAAACAGTACGATCCATTCTACATATCTCATGATTATTGTTCCTCCTTGTTCTTTTTCCCAAGCCTTCCGATCCTTGGTTCCAATATATCGTACAGCTTATTGCAGAGCGGAATCCCCACAAAGATCGCCACATAGATTCCCGTGATGCCGGACAATGTCTCACTTGCACTTGCCAGGGCTGAAATCTGTTCAGACATGGACGGATAGATGGCGGACAGTGATGCCGTTGCGCTCGCCATCATGATTCCCGCTCCCACACCGGACGCCATTCCCAGCGCATACGGGTGGAAGAATCCGGTTGCCGCGGCCATTGATGTCAAAAATCCAAAATAAATGGTTCCCACCATTCCACCTACAATGTAGATAGAAAGACTTCCCCTTGCCTCCGGTGAATTAGGGCCATACATATCTGTGATAAGCGCCAGGTTTGTCTCCCTGTTGATAGAATGTGTCGCTCCGACTGCTTCCCTCTTTAGCCCTAAAAGCAGTGCAACCGGAAGGGCCAGGAAAATGGTCCCAAGATTTCCGATTTCCTGAAACAAAAGCGCCGGCCCTGCTGAGATCACAGTCTCAAGACTTGCTCCTGCATTGATACCAAGTTTTGCGATAAAAGGACAGATTCCGACAATGACAAGGCTTGATGCCGCCTTAACTTCCTTTTTCTTCAAAATCTTAAGAGCCTGCGGTCCTACAAGGATCCCAAGAATGATCGCATAAAAAATCGGGAACAAAATAAATGTCCCAGGTCCCATCGGCACCTGAATCTGTCCGATAGAATCTGCGATCAAAATAAACAGAAATCCAAGAATATAAACTTTGTACTCGTTCTTCACGCGCGCCCCAAGTGATGGGTAAGATTGTTTTTCCATATTACTTTCTCCCTCGTATTCTCATTTTTCGCCCTATTATATCCGGGAACAGGCACAGAAAAAAAGGACAAATGGGAAGATTTTGAACATTTTTTTCCTTTTTTGTATTATAATGTTGAAACAAAGAGGAGGGTTTTTCATGACGATCGACGACGTTTTAAAAAAAGTGCCGGAACTTAAAGAGTACATACAGACAATGCCGGATGACATCCGGCAAAGATGCGTGGTAAAGGTACATCCGCCAGGCTATATCATCCACCAAAAAGACGCGCCTTTGGACTATTTTGGCATTGTTGCTTCCGGAGAACACCGGGTGATCAATGAATTTGAAAACGGAAATGTTTTCATGATCGAAAGAAATGAACCGATTGATTTTATCGGCGAAGTGACTATACTCGCAGAGAAACCAAGGACCTCTGTTACTATTGAGACGACTACAGAGAGCACGATCATTTATATGAGCAGAAAAGATTTTGAATACTGGATTTCCAGGGACATCCACTTTTTAAGACTTGTGTCCCGCAAAGTCGCTTTCAAACTCTACCGCTCCTCCTACAACCGCGGGGCAAAACTTTTTTATCCGCCCCATTTCCTTCTCCTTGATTTTCTCACACGCTATGCCAATGCAAACGGCATCCGCCAAAAAGGACAGATTACCGTGCCTCTTACAAGACAGGAACTGTACGAGGAGATCGGGGTCACTGTGAAGACCATCAACCGTACGATTGCAAGACTGAAAGACGATGGTATCATCAAACTGGAAAAGGGGAAGATCACCATGACTTTGGAGCAATATGAAAAGGCCGGAAAATACGTTTCCCCGTTTAGCATTCTTGAATGACCACAGCCGCGGCCATGATTTTTCCGCGGCTGTTTTTGTGATTTCATCACTTTACAAAAGCAGGATTTTATGATTATCTATAGACATTACGATATCAATTAAAGGAGCAGACATATGGAATTTTTGATTACTTTTTTAGAGGGCATGATCACCTTCATTTCCCCATGCCTTCTCCCCATGCTCCCGGTCTATGTATCCTATCTGGCCGGGGGAGAACCGGATGCAAAGGGACGGCGCATCCTTATAAACGCCTCGGGGTTTATCCTTGGCTTTACCATTGCCTTTGTCGTGATGGGCGCATTTGCCGGAAGTATCGGCATGATGCTGCGCTCTCACCAGACGATCGTCAATCTTGTGAGCGGACTTATCGTTGTATTGTTCGGGCTTAGTTTTCTTGGCATTTTCCGTCTTCCGTTTTTCCATGGAAATAACCACGAGGCAAATGTCCACAATATGAATTTTCTCAAAGCGATCATCTTTGGCATGATCTTTTCCATTGGCTGGACACCATGTGTCGGCGCTTTTTTAGGCTCCGCCCTGATGCTTGCCTCCCAGCAGGGTTCCGTGCTCAAAGGAGTGCTGCTTTTACTCGCTTACTCACTTGGACTTGGCGTGCCGTTTTTCTTCAGCGCCATCCTTCTTAAGCAGCTGCAGTCCGCATTTACCTGGATCAAAAAGCATTATGGTGTGATCAACAAAGTGTGCGGAATTCTTCTCATCATCGTCGGCATTGCGATGGCCGCGGGATGGCTTAGCAAATTATTGTTTTTCTTAGCATAGTAATTTTGGAGGAGTGTATCATGAAATCAAAGAAAAAATTTATCCTTCTGCTGGCAGTTTTTATTATCCTGATCGCGGGCAGTGTCATTGCATACCAGGCATTAAAGGACAAAGGGCAGGCAAATGTGCTCAAAGAGGCAAATACAACGAAGGATACAGACAAAAAAAATGCATCATCCGAACAAACGGACAATGCAAACGATACTTCCGATTCCAATGAGGGAGCCGGTTCCTCGTCCATGCAGGCACCTGACTTTAGTGTATATGATGTATCCGGAAAAGAGGTATCCTTGCACAGCCTTTTTGGAAAACCGATCGTACTTAATTTCTGGAACAGCAACTGCCCTCCGTGCAAACAGGAAATGCCGGAGTTTGAAGAAGTATATCAGTCCAGAAAAGATGACATCACCTTCGTCATGGTGGATACGGTCGGATTTATGGGCGAGACACTGGAGGCTGGAAAAAAATACGTTGAGGAAGGAAAATTCACCTTCCCTGTCTACTATGACACCAGCCAGGAGGCTGTCTACACGTACGGAGTTTCCGCTTTCCCGACCACCTATTTTCTTGACAAAGATGGAAATGTAGTCACAGGCGCACAGGGCGCGATCGACAAAGCAACTTTGGAAAAAGGAATCAGCATGATTGAATAGGGGCCTGGCACAAAGTGCCCGCCCCTTTTTTAATTCATTGTCCTTTTACTTTACTCCGATCTTCGGACAAATATCCGCAATGCAGCATTTGTCACAGTGCGGAGTTGTCCTTGCTGTACATACATCTCTTCCATGATACACAAGCCTGTGGCAAAAATTGCTGCCCTCCTGTGGAGGAACCAGTTTCCACAGTGCCATCTCCACTTTTTTCGGCTCTTTGATGTTGTCCACAAGCCCCATCCGGTTTACAAGGCGGATACAGTGCGTATCGGTCACAATGGCCGGCTTTCCAAACACATCTCCCATGATCAAATTGGCACTTTTTCTTCCCACTCCCGGCAGTTTTAAAAGCGCGTCAAAATCATCCGGCACCATGCCGTCATACTCATCCCGGATAATTTTCATGCACGCGCTGATATCCCTTGCCTTGCTCTTCCCAAGTCCGCATGGTCTTACGATCCTTTCAATATCGTCCACATCCGCATCTGCAAGTGCATTCACATCCGGATATTTGGCGTACAGGTCCTGCACGACCACATTGACTCTTGCATCCGTACACTGTGCGGCCAGTCTCACACCGACCAGCAGTTTCCATGCCTGGTCTTTTTCATACTCGAGCGTACAATCTGCATCCGGATACTCCTCTCTAAGTCTTTCTATTATTTCCAACGTCAGCTTTTCTTTCGTCATGATTTCAACCTCTTTATCTTTTTGTTCTTTTCCTATTTTAACATAGATCATCCTGTTCATCCACACAAAAAGCCGGAGCACCACGCTCCGGCAGAGGAAAGTATTTATGAAAAAGATTTTTTACAAAGGAGTTTGTTTCCTTTGTTAAGTATACTATACCCTTTTTTTGTGAAGGAACTGTGACCGGCTTCTTAATGATTTGTGAAGGAAATCTGATAAATTTATTACATTCTCTGTATTCTGGCCAACCTTTTAGGAAAGGCGGCAAAACTCTGCCTTTTCCTTAAGCGGAAATTCCCTTTTTCTTCTGTCCTGCAAAAGCGTTCTCATGTCCACGCATCTGATTTGTTGGTTTTCGTACGTTGTCCAGTAAAAACTCAGAGACTCTGCACACATCACTGCCGTATAAACTGTATAATCATACGGGACAAGCCCTTCCTCTATTTCTGTAATCTCACCTATTTGGCCTACCTTCACAAGTCCGGCAGGAAAAGAGACATGGCCCATCATATGAAAGAGACCTGCAACCCCTTCTTCCTCATTTCTTCCTTTTTGCATAAATTCCTTTAAAAATGCAAGCCTGACAAACCGGGACGGAGACGAACAATCTCCCGGCAGCCCCAAAGCTCCGCTGCCGGAAAAACAAGGATTTAGTACATGACTATTTATCACTCTCTTTCCATAGTCCTCATCCCGAATGTGCATGTAATTGAGTAAATTTGTACAGTGCCAGTCATAGCCCGGGCTGTTTGTCAGCACACCCATAGCATCTTCATACAGAAAAAGGCCTTCTTTCCTTGACTCGATTACAATGGAACGCCCTTGTTTATCTGTAAACATCCAGTGTAATGGTGGAACGCTGCCAAATATCGGCTGCATGGCAAGCTGAATATTCTCTTTCATTTCCCTTGCAACCTCCCCTACATCCCTGCAGGTTGCAAGAAGATAAGTTACCAGTAACGGCGGCGCCACCGGTGTGCGCTCTTCATTTGTTTTCCGGGAGAAATCTGCGAACTCCCGGTAGTAGAGCTGTCCCCCCATAAGCCCCTCTTCATTCATACCCTCGTAAAAAATGGGACAATCCAAAGAAAGAGAAACCCCGATTCCAATGATCCCGTATATCGTCTTTCTTTCCCTGTCCCCTTTCCCCGTCGGCTCCTCTTCCGGACAGATTTGATAGGGAGTTTTTGCCGGAATGAAAAAGACATTTGTCCCCTTTGCAAGCCGGTTAAAATCAAAATTTCTCCCCCACAAATGTTTCCCATCCATTGTCTCCCACGATACTGCACTGCATCCTGCATTCATACAGGCCGCTTTCTCTTTATGATCCACTTCCATTGTTGTCCCCTCCGGTTTTTTCCAAACAATTCTTCGGATAATGAACGATTATGCCCAATTGTCCTCAAAATATTCGTATATTTATTTCCTCTTCCTCATAGGATATATCAACAAAATTTCCGGAAGTAAACCTTATGAAAATCAAAGATAAGTCTGTTTTTGCGATCTTTCTCCTCACTCCCCTCGCCATCGGCTCCATTTCCTCTCTGCTTAGCGGAAATGCCAGAGGATATGACGATCTGATCCTGCCATCATTTGCACCGCCGGCCGCACTGTTCCCCATTGTGTGGGCCGTACTCTATCTCCTCATGGGCATCAGTGCATACCTGATCTATGAAACAGAAGATCCGAAGAAACAAAAAGCTCTGTTCCTCTATGGACTTCAGCTGTTTTTCAACTTTACGTGGAGTATCCTGTTCTTCGGATTTTCACAATATTTTCTTGCATTTTTATGGCTGCTGGCACTGCTTTTCATCCTCACCTTGATGATCTACTATTTTTACCAAATCAGCCCTCTGGCCGCTATTCTGCAGATACCGTATTTTCTGTGGTGTGTATTTGCCGCAATCCTTAATTTTGCGGTGTACAAAATGAATTAAAACAAAGGCAGCAATCTGTCAATTCCCATCAGCTGGTCATACATCAGCCAATTTGCCGGGCCTTCGCCAAAATCCTGGATCTGTGGGTGTTCATTGAGATATGTGTACTGGGCATACCCTTGAATGTACGCTTCCGTGATATCGTCCCAGTCTACCAGCTTATCCTGGGAATTGACGTCTTTTGCGTTTAATTTCACTGCAACATAATAATCCTTTGGAAGATTTTCAAACTGTTCCACATTTACAAGCAGCCTTCTGTGTATGTTGCGAAATCCCGTCTTGATATCCACAGACATTCCGTTTCTGGTCCTGAAATCAAAATTATCCACATTTGTCTGCCCCTCATAGATTTGAAACATGCCCCGGATGTCCACCTGTTTTCCTTTTTCATCCAAAAATTTGGCAAAGGCAAGTTCCCCAAGTTTCCCCATATACGTTCTCTGTATCTCAATCTTCTGCTGCAGCGACACATCATGAGAATTTTTCACATTTTCAGGCAAAAGTCTGGAATACTGATTGTCTGTAAGGATGATGTTCTTTGCAAAGTCAAGCGCCAGTGCTTTCATATCCTCTGTGATCTCTACGCTGTAATAAATAATCTCATATCTTCCCCGCATCTGCTTATACGCCTTCATCTTTTCGTCCCTCCTTGTGTATCCTGAAACGTTTCCTGTTCTTGTCTCTTTTCCATGACATAATTCGTCAAAAAAATGCCCTGTCTTTCGACCTGCTGTTTTTTCACAACCTGATACCCCCTTTTTTCAAAAAAGGGTTTTGCAGTAATGGACGCATGTGTCGTAAACTTTTTGCTCCCCACGGACAATTCCAACGCATCACAGAGTTCCTTTCCCACACCCCTGCCCTGACAATCTTTATGCACATACAGTCTGTCCAGATATCCGGTATCGTCCATGTCGGCAAATCCCACGATCATTTCCTTTTCAACTGCCACATATGTGCAGTGCTCCAAAAAGGATTGGTTCCATTTTTCCAAATCTATCTTTCCAGTCGCCCAGACACACAATTGTTCTTCTGTGTAATCTTTGGAATTGACAGTGTGTACGGTTTCATAAAACAGTTTGCTTAAATCTACACAGTCCTCTTGTTTGTATTTCCGGATATACATCTGCCTGTCTCCTTTTTCTTATAGCATAAATTTCTAAACTGATTATACTTCCTACTAATGAACAAGGCAATGGAAAGGACAAATTTATAGGGGTAAGGAATGATTCATATGAATCATTCCTTACCCCTGTTAAGACTGTCTGTTTCCTGACTGACCTTTACTGTACAGCCAGTTTTATACTGTTGCTTGTTCTGTCCACGCCTTCAATTCCGGTTCGCTTACGCTTATTGAAAATCTCTTTCCTTCTTTTAGTACCGCGCCCGGGCAGGAACCTGCCAGCTCTGCGTTTGTATTTCCCATACCGCTGCCGCCGGAAGTTGCAAAAGGAATCACTGTTTTCCCTTTCAGATCATACTGTTCCAGAAATGTATTGATAATGGTCGGAGCCACATACCACCAGATTGGAAATCCTACATAAATGATATCATATTGGTCCATATGCTCTACCTTATTTGCGATTTCCGGGCGGAACGCTTTATCTTTCATCTCCACGCTGCTTCGGCTGTTTGGATTGTTCCAATTCAGATCCGCAGCAGAATACGGCTGCTTTGGCTCAATCTCATGTAAATCTGCTCCTGTTGTTTCGGCCAGTTTGCTGGCCAGTTTTGCGGTCACACCGCTCGCTGAAAAATATGCTACCAATGCTTTGCTCATCTTTACCGCCTCCTAAATTTTTAATTTTCGTCGTATAAAACTTTGTAACGCAGCCAAAGGCTGTCTCCTTCTTTTCTTTGCACATCCAAAAGTTTGAAGTCAATTGCCCGATCCCGGCCAAATCCCTCTCCGCATTCAAATAACGTAGGTGTCTTGGAAGAGCCGTCCGCTGAGGCCGCCATCACAATGCTGAGTTCATCGCACATGCCTGCCTGGATAAACGACCAGTTCAGTACTCCCCCGCCGCCAAGCATCAATGTCTTGATTCCAAATATTTCTTTTATTTTTTTCAAAACCAGCGCGTAATCCAGTCCTTCTTTTCCACAAATGATATAGGAAATCCCCCTTTTTCTCAAAAAAGCTTTGTATGCATTGGACGCTTTTTCCGTCAGCACTTCCAGCACATGTGCCTTTGTATCCTGGTATATCACTTCATTGGACTCCCAGCCAAGTTTTCCCGAAGGATCTACAGATACATAATACATCGGCAGATCCGGGGCTACAATATAATCCCCTTCCGGCACTTTAGGCGCACTTTCATCCAATTTGGGTTTTTTGTAAAATGTAAAGTTGTCATCTGTTGTCACTCTTCCCGACAGCCAGCCTCTGTGTTCATAATACGGATGTTCTCCAAATGCAATATTGTAAAAAACCTCTCCTGCTTTTTCACTGTTTTGGGTTGTCATATAATTTCCCATGATCTTGCCGTCCAGGGACGTCATCATGTGGCAGAAAATATATGGTCTTTCCATCAAATTCACTCTCCTTATTTTAACGGTAGGATTTCTCAAAAATTCCTGCGCAGTCTTCGTCCGTCATCTCACATGGATTTGCAAGGAAAAGGCCTCCCTGCATACTTCTTGCGCCTTTGGCAAGTGTCATGGACTCCTCCGGGGTAAAACCGTAATCACTCATTCTCAAATCAGCCACCCCGCACGCCTCCTGAAGATTTACCAAAGCTGTGATAAAATCTTCCGGTTTATCGGCATCTTCTATTCCCATTGCCTTTGCCATTTTGATAAACTGTTCATCGCATGCATGGCGCTCAATGAAAAACTCTGCAAATGCCTTGGAGATCATGATCAGTCCTGCTCCATGCGGCAGGTTATGGTGATATGCACTCATGGAATGTTCCATGGAGTGCTGGGCTGTTGTGCTCGTAAGCTGCATGGTCATTCCCGCCATGGTACTTCCATAGGCCACATGCTCGCGCGCCTCCAGGTCATTTCCATCCTTTACTGCTCTTGGCAGATATTTGGCAATATGCTCGATCGCGGAAAGCGCGATTGTTTCACTTAAAATATTCACACCCTTTGACATCATGACCTCTGTATTGTGGAATAATGCGTCAAATCCCTGGTATGCCGTGTATTTTGGCGGAACTGTCCGCATCAGTTCCGGATCAACAACCGCAAGCACCGGAGTCAGTCTCGGATCGCCAAATCCGATTTTTTCTTTCGTTTCCAGGTTGGAGATTACGCCCCAGCAATTGATCTCAGAGCCTGTTCCTGCAGTTGTGGTGATGGTGACGATCGGCAGCCCATTGTTTTTTAACATCTTGCCTTTCCCTGTTCCGCCGCACACATAGTCCCATAAATCGCCTTCATTTGCCGCCATCGCGGAGATCGCCACGGAGGAATCCAGGACTGCTCCTCCTCCCAATGCCACGAGGAAATCACAGCCATTATCTTTTGCAAAAGCCGCGCCTTCCATGACTGCTTCTTTTAATGGGTTTTCCATAATTCCATTCCATACAACACTTTCCACATTCGCCCTCTCAAGCTGTGCAAGTGTGCGGTCAAGATATCCGTTTTCCTTTGTGGATTTTCCATTTGAAATGATCACCATTGCCTTCTTGCCCGGCATTGCCTGATCTCCCAATTCATTGAGTTTACCTGCTCCAAACAAAATCCTTGTTGGGTTATTGAAATCAAAATTCATATTCATGGTTTAAACTTCCTTTCTTTCATCCAGATCAACGCATTGATCTGCAATTTTTACGATTAAAGCAACCTCTTGTTGACATGGTTGGTTTTTAGTTTTAACATGATTATAGAACCTGAAGTTAACTTTAGGTCAAGACATTTTATTAAAATTTTTTATTTAAAGGAGAACGTATATGTATCATTCTATTGGAGAAATTTCAAATATGACCGGTATTGCGATATCCACGCTGCGATACTACGACAGAGAGGGAATGTTCCCTGGACTGGAGCGCTCCAACGGAGGGATCCGCGTCTTTTCCGACAAGGAGGTCGCTGCACTGCGCGTCATTGAATGCCTGAAAAACACCGGAATGTCCATCAAGGATATCAAAGAATTCTTAAGCTGGTGTCAGGAAGGCGACTCCTCCCTGAAAAAGCGCCAGGAATTGTTCCACAACCGTATGAAAGAAGTAGAACGGCAGATGGAGGCTCTCAAGGAGACAATGAATCTTTTAAAATATAAATGCTGGTATTACGATACAGCCGTAGCCGCTGGTACAGAAGACGCAGTGAAATGTATTGCGGCCGAAGATATTCCGGTGGAGATCAGAAAGTATCAAATATAAAAAAGCCCAGTTATAACCAGCAGGACAATCTCTTCTAAATAACACATTTCCCCGTTTCTACATATTATAAATTAAACTTCTTTGGAGGTTCTCAATGAACTACCAGTACGATTATGCAGTCATAGGCGGCGATACGCGTCAGGTGTATCTTGTAGAAGAGCTTGCGCACCATACAACCCGTATCTGCCACTATGCCCTTTGTGCAACACCGGATCATCGTCGTTGTTCGGATACCTCTCTTGTTGCCGCCAAAAGTTCTCTGGAAAAAATCTGTAATGTCTCCTCTTGCATTATCTGCCCCATTCCTTTTACCAGAAATGGGAATTTTTTGAATCAATCCGTATTTGACGAGGATCTGCCCATAAACCTCATTCTTTCTAATCTGAAACCCGATCAAACACTCTTTGCGGGATGTATACCTGAAAAATTCAGATTAGAAGCTGTGGGAAGGGGTGTACATGTCTTTGACCTGATGTCAGATCAGTCTCTGGCCCGTTATAACAGCATTGCAACAGCCGAAGGCGCCATATGTGAAGCAATCCGGCAAAGCCCTGTAAATCTGCACAAAAGTTCCTGCGCAGTATTAGGATATGGAAAATGCGGCAGCACTCTCTCATGCTACCTGAAAGGAATGTTTGCCAATCTGTATGTTGTTTCCAATGAAGAAGACGAACGTGCGAAGGCCGCCCTTATTGCTGACAGAACCGGAACCTTAAAAGATTTTGGAACATGCGTGGGAGATTTTGATTTTATCTTTAATACAATCCCCTCCAAAGTGATAACTTCAGACCTTTTATCAGAGATGAAATGTACTGTTGCGATCATCGATATCGCCTCTGCTCCCGGCGGCGTGGATTTTGCATCTGCCAAGAAACTTGGGATCAATGCTCTGCCTTGCCCAGGTCTCCCTGGAAAATATGCTCCTTCCTCATCCGCCAAAGCCATAAAAGAAACAATTGAAAGGATTCTAAAGGAGGAACAAAAATGTCTTTAAAAGGAAAGCGTGTAGGAGTAGCCCTTACAGGCTCTTTTTGCACATACGAAAAGGTATTTAAAGAACTTCAGAAACTCACTGACCAAGGAGCCTTAGTACAGACAATCTTTTCAGATGCCGCCACAACCATTGACAGCCGCTTTGGAAAAGCAGAAGACTTTATGAAAAAAGCCGAGGAAATCACAGGCAATAAGCCGATCACTACCATCTCTGATGCCGAACCGATCGGGCCTGGTAACCTTCTGGATATCCTCGTTCTTTTTCCATGTACCGGCAATACGATTGCCAAACTTGCCAACGGCATCACAGATACCCCTGCATTGATGGCGGCAAAAGCACATCTTCGGAATAATAAGCCTCTGCTGATCTCAATCTCCACAAACGACGCCCTTGGTATGAATATGAAAAATATTGGCCTGCTGCTGAATGCAAAAAATATTTACTTTATTCCTTTTGGCCAGGATAACCCGGAGAAAAAGCCAAATTCCATGATCGCGCATACAGAGCTTTTGATCCCTTCCCTGGAAACTGCTCTGGAGGGCAGACAGTATCAGCCTATCATATGTTAAAAGGAGTGTAAAAGATGTGTGGAATTGCAGGTTTTTATAATGCTAATGAAAATTACACCGCAAAAAAAGACAAATGGGAGCAAATCCTGGATGATATGAACCGTGCGCAAAAACGCAGAGGCCCTGACGATGAGGGGACTTATCTAAGTCCTCTGTGCGGTCTGGCCCATGTGCGGCTGGAAATCATTGACCTGCTCACCGGGCAGCAGCCCATGGTAAGAAAACAGTCAGGCAGAGAATGTGCGATTGTCTTTAACGGTGAAATCTATAATATGCAAGAATTGAAAACAGAACTTTTGTCGGAAGGAGCTACATTCCATACCACCAGTGATACGGAAGTGATACTGGCCGGATATATGCTGCACGGTAAAGACTATATCAAAAAACTGAATGGAATTTTTGCGATTGCACTTTGGGATTCCATACCTGGTCAGATTTATCTGTTCCGGGACCGCCTTGGTGTGAAACCCCTGTTCTATACGATGATAAACAAAACACTTGTTTTCTCCTCTGAGATTAAAGGTCTGTTCGCCTATCCGGGTATCAATCCCGTTCTGGATAGCAGCGGACTTTGTGAAATTTTTGCACTTGGCCCTGCAAAAACTTATGGAAAAGGTGTTTTTAAAAATATCAAGGAAGTCCTCCCGGGCCACTGCCTTATCTTTAATCATGAATCCTGTACCATTGAACCCTACTGGAAACTGGAAAGCCGTCCTCATGAAGATTCCATGGAAGAAACCATTGAAAAGACCGCATGGCTTGTGGAAGATGCTGTAAAAAAGCAAATGCTTTCGGATATTCCAATCAGTACCTTTCTTTCCGGCGGCCTGGACAGCAGTCTTGTCACAGCAATCTGCGCCAGAGAGCTAAAAAAGCAGGGAAAAGTACTGAATACATTTTCCTTTGATTTTCAGGATAACAACAAATATTTTGAGTCAAATTCTTTCCAACCCAGCCAGGACCGGCCATATGTGGAACAAATGGTTGCCTTTGCCGGCACAAACCACCATTTTCTGGAATGCAGCAACCAGGATCAGCTGGAGTGTCTCTATAAAGCAGTGGATGCCAGAGATCTCCCCTGCATGGCTGATGTAGAGTCCTCCATGCTGTATTTTTGTTCAAAGGTTACGGATTACAATAAGGTCACATTGACCGGTGAGTGTGCAGATGAAATCTTTGGCGGTTATCCGTGGTTCCACGATGCAAAAGCATTTCAAACAGATGCATTTCCATGGTCCATGAGTATGGAACCCAGGCAGGCACTTTTAAGCGATGATGTCATTCAAGCCCTGCACATGGAGGAATATGCCCGCGCAGCTTATGAACAAACCATTCACGAAACCCCTCTCCTGCCCGAAGACACTCCGGAAGAGAAACGGAGACGGGAAATTGCATATCTGAATCTGCGCTGGTTTATGGTCACGCTTCTGGACCGGATGGACCGCACCAGTATGTACAACGGATTGGAGGCAAGAGTGCCTCTTGCTGACCACCGGATCGTGGAATATGTTTTCAATATACCATGGCACATCAAATGCCCGAATGGCATTGTAAAGGGGCTGCTGCGGCACGTTGGGGAAGGAATGCTGCCAGATGACATCCTTTGGAGGCGAAAGAGTCCATATCCCAAAACTTATGATCCTGCCTATGAAAAAATGCTGGGAAACCAGCTGAAGGAAGTTCTTTTTGACCCCTCCGCACCGATCCGGCCATTATTGGACGATAAAAAAGTCCACGCATTCTTAAACAGTCCGTCCGATTATGGAAAACCATGGTACGGACAGCTGATGGCCGGACCGCAAATGCTTGCCTATATGCTGCAGGTAAATTATTGGCTGGAAAAATACCACATTCAAATCGTACAATAAATTTTCCAAATAAAGAAGATCACCCACCGTACCTGCCGGGATCCTTCGATGCTTTGCGATCCCGGCAGAGTACCGGTAGAATTATCTATTCATAGATTAAGATTTCCGCTCCAGGAGTACAACCGTCTCCACATGATCCGTGTGCGGAAACATATCCACCGGCTGTATGCGCCGCACCTTCCATCCCATTTTTCTCAAAATCTCCAAATCTCTTTTCTGGGTTTCCGGATTGCAGGAAATATACACCAGTTTTTTCGGGGCCATCAGGTTTACTGCCGCCAAAAATTGCGGAGTACTCCCGGCTCTTGGCGGATCCATAAATACCACGTCCACGCATTCACCTCTTGCCGCCATGCGCTGTATGGCATCACTTGCATCTGCATTTACGAAACGGACATTTTGAATCCCATTGATTTTCGCATTTTCCACTGCACATTTGACGGCCTGTCCATTTCTTTCAATCCCAATCACACTTTTTGCGTGTCCTGCTGCCACCAATCCAATCGTCCCCACTCCACAGTAGGCGTCCAAAACACTCTGTGTCCCGTCTAGCGCTGCCATCTCAATGGCTGTCTTGTACAAAACTTCTGTCTGTACAGGATTCACCTGATAAAAGCTTGATGCAGAAATCCTAAAATCCACTCCGCCCAGACAGTCCTCAATAAATCCTCTCCCATAAAGCACTCTCTCGGAAAATCCCAGCACTGCGCTCGTAGAGCGCGGATTGATATTCTGGACAATGGTGGTGATTTTCGGGCACTTTTGTCTTACTCTTTTTACAAAATCTTTTGCCCCGGGCAGTACTTTTTCTGAAGTTACCAAAACCACGAGAAGCTCATCTGTCTTCAGGCTGTGCCGCACAAGAACATGGCGTATCAGTCCTGTTTTTTTATCCTCATCATACGCCCGGTAACGGCATTCCCGCGCTGCTTTCCGCACTGCCTTTATGGCCTCGTCAAGCGCGGGGTGATGCAAAAAACACGTATCCACAGGCAGAACATAATGGCTGCCCGATGCATAAATACCGCTGATCAGCTGCCTTCCTTGGATTTCGGCAAAGGTGGAGATTGCTTTGTTCCTGTAATGCCATGGATGTTCCATGCCTTTTACGGGCTGCACTTTTGCAAAGCATCCCAGCAGCTTTTTTACATATTTTTGTTTCTTTTTCAACTGTTCTTCATACGGCATCAGAAGCATCGGACATCCGCCGCAGCCTTTTTCTTTCAATTTACAATCCATTGTCTTTTATATACGGTTCCTTTCCATAGCCTTTTATCAATGTGCCTCTCCATTGATATCATTTTCCTTCCAGCAGGTGTTCACCAGCCAAAACAAACGTAAAACTAACCACATTATAGCAAGCCATTCTCACATTTACAATCAACATCACTGCTGTTTTCATTTTTCAACTGTTTTGTATATTTTACCATCTCTTTTATGACATAAACTGCGACGATCATTTCTGTCACCGGCATAGCGAACCAAATGAAATCGGCCCCAACAATTGACGGCAGCAAATATATAAAAATTCCGCTGATGATCAATCCCCTGCTCACAGAAACAACAAATGCCGCTTTCGGCTGCATCAAAGCCTGGAAATAATAAGTCGAAAAAATGTTCAGCGGCAACAAAAGGAAAGAAATTCCATAGTACCTGAAGATTGCCGGTGCTATTTGCAGCACCTCTTGCGTAGGGGCCATAAAAATGCGGATAAACATATTTGGGACCGCCAAACTCAACACTGTCCACAGAACGCTGAAAAATGCGGTTGTCCCCAATGCATATTTCAATGTCTCTCTGATTCTTTTGCCCTTTCCTGCGCCAAAATTTGTGGAAATGATCGGCTGAGCAGCCTGCCCGACACTGTAAGCACAGCACTGTACAAATGTACTGATATTAACGATTATCCCGTACACAGCCAAGGCATTTGTTCCCAGATACTTCATGATCTGTCTGTTAAACAGGATCGTAAGGATCCCCATTGCCACATCGATAAAAAAGGTCGAAAACCCTGTGACAAAAATCTCTTTCAATTTTTTGAATAAATGAGTCGGCCTGACCAGATGCAGGGAATTTTTCTTCTGAAAGAAATGGGACATCATGACAACAAAACTGATGGCCGAACCAATGGCTGTGGCAAGCCCTGCTCCATATGCACCCATATCACAGGTAAACACAAAGAAATAGTCTCCAAATATATTAAAGATTCCACCTGTCAAAACAGCTCCTGTTGCAAGAGCCGGATTCTTATCGTTTCGCAAATATGCTGCCAACATCTGATTGAACAGGAAACACGGGATTGCAAACTTGATCGGAGCAACATATTCTTTTGCCAGTACCAGCGTGTTGTCCTTTGCCCCAAAAATCAACAGCAGTTTCTCATCAAAAAATACGATCACAAGCCAAATAATCGCAGTAAGAATAAGAGAGCCGATCACTGAGGCCGTAAAATATTCGTTTGATTTCTTCTGGTCACCCTCTGATTTGCCGCGGATAATACTAAAAAGCACTGACCCACCGATGCCCATCAAAAGGCCAAAACTGTAGATGATATTCCATATAGGAGCAACCACTGCCAGAGCTGCCGACCCTTCTGGTCCATGATACTGACCGACCATCGCCATATCTACTATGGAATAAATCGCCGTGATCAAGGCACTCCCAAAAGCTGCCGCTAAATATTTAAAGTAAATCTTTTTAATTTTTTCGTTTAGAAAATCCATTCTTTTTTCACACCTCCGCTTATATTGTTAAAAACAAAAAAAGCCGGATAAAGAACAGACATTTCAGCCTGTGCCTTATCCAGCCAATCATTTCCAACGAATGATCTGCCCTCCGAGCAAGCATTAGTATTATAGAAATTTTTATGGGGTTTGTCAATAAGGATACTTGTTCGGAACATTTTACGGAAAATCTATTGGCGAAAGGGAGCAGCCAAACAAAGCAGCTACTATGCGATTGCTTTACAGGAAATCGGACCTGTATCGCAGATCAGAAAACCGTTGAACACGCTGACCCGCCAAAACTGCATTATCTTCATGCGCCGCTATTGGTTTTTCGATAGTTACAAGGACGATTCAACTATTAAAACCAACTTGCCTTTTCATCTCTAAATTGAGGTTTGTCCCCATTTTCATAAGGATTATAGTTATTCCGATTACAGCCAAATTCTTTTAATAACTTTATCTTATTATCTGCTGCCCATTCAATCATAGAAATTCCGTCAAATTCTTCTATTTTACCATTGTACATTTCGTTTTTGAAATACCACACTACAACAGTTTGATTGTCTTTATGAATAAATTGTTTAATATCCCAACTGATGACCTTACCACGCGTATTCCATTCATCAAACCAGTGTTTTACTGTTTTGCGGTTATCATATTTTGGCCCCCAGCTCTCTATATAAACCACATCTTCTGCGAAAATATCATCAATGCCAAAATCCTGTTGTGTAAGCCACATACTAAACCATAACCGGATTATTTTTTCTCTCTCATACATAACTAAACACCTCAAAAGTTTCCAATTGATAGGCAACCAACTATTGTTGGCAATCTGACAACTAAAGACAACATCCCGGAAAATTCCAATCGGAAAGAAATACTTCTCTCCCATCATGCTATTTTGACAACTTTAGCCCCCTTCAAAATTATATACGCTTTCTGTCCTGATTGCTATTTCAAAATCCATAAAAGCATCTGCCACACATAGTATTTCCATACTCCTATAAACAAATTGAAGATAAGAAAATACTAGATACAATGATTGCTTTGGCAAGTATAGGAGAATTGACATCAGAACGATACGGATTCTTTATAAGCTTATTATCAAATCAAAAGATCGGTGAGAATGATGTACAAAGACACATCCTTGAGCTTTCCTCCCAAAGGAGAAATAACTATATCTCGTGGTATTTATCTGATTTTTCATTTTATTTATACAGCATTTCGTATGAGTAGAGCAACCGTCTCCACATGCACCGTGTGCGGAAACTGGTCCACTCCTCTTACCTTCACAATCTCATATCCGCCCTCACACAAGATCTTCAAATCTCTCGCAAGTGTCGCACTGTCGCAGCTCACATACACAATTCTTTTTGGCTGCATTCTAAGCATCGTGTCCAGCAGGCTCTCATCGCACCCTTTTCTCGGAGGATCCACCACAATGACATCCGCGTACACCTGATTCTTCTCATACTCTCTTGGCAGCACTTCCTCTGCTTTCCCAACGAAAAATTTTGCGTTTTCAATTCCATTTCTTCTTGCATTGTCCCTTGCATCCTCAATCGCCTGCGGAATGATCTCCACGCCGTACACCATCTTTGCTTTCTTTGCCAGGAAAAGGGAAATGGTCCCGATTCCGCAGTACAGATCCCATACCGTCTCACCTCCGGAAAGTCCTGCATAGGAAAGAGCCAGATTATACAGTACTTCTGTCTGCACCGGATTTACCTGATAAAAAGAAAGCGGTGAAATACGGTACTGCACATCCCCGATATAGTCCGTGATGTAATCCTGTCCCCACAAAGACTTGATCTCCTTCCCCATGATCACATTTGTCTTTTCTTTGTTGACACTTAGGGTAATGCTTGTCATGCCTAAGATTCTGCCAAGGCGCTCTGTCAAGACTTCTGCATTTGGAACACGTTCTCCGTTTATGACAAGACAGACCATGATCTCTTTTGTGATAAATCCATAGCGGATGAGCACATGGCGTACAAGCCCATTATGTTTTTCCTCGTCATACGGCTCCACCTGACATTCCTCCATATAGCGGACAATGATTTCCAGTATTTCTTTATTTACCTGCACTCCGAGCATACAGTCATCCTGCGCAATGATATGGTGCGTTCTGCCCGCATAAAATCCTGCGATGATATGCCCTTCCTTGTTCCTTCCGATCGGGAATTGTGCTTTATTTCGGTAACGGTACGGACTTTCCATGCCGCAGATTTCCTCTGTGACAGACTCGATCAGATCCCTGTCAAAGCCGCCAATCCTCTCCAGGTTATTTTTGATCTTCTCCTCCTTAAACCAGAGCTGTTTTTCATAATCCATCTCCTGGATCTGGCATCCGCCGCACTGCCTTGCAATCGGACAGGCCGGCCGTACTCTTGCAGGGGATGGGTCTATGACTTTCAACAGTTTTGCGTAACCGTAATTTTTCTTTGCCTTCATCACTTTTGCTTCCACCGTATCTCCGATGACCGCATCCTTGATAAAAAGCGTATAGCCGTCCACCTTTCCGATTCCTTCGCCATTTACTCCGATATCCTCAATTGTCACAACCGCAGTATCATTTTTCTGCATAAGTCTTCCTCCGTCATTGTTTTTTTGAAAGAAAAAGACGGAATATACACGATACCCCGTCCTGCTTTTTTATGAAATGCTTGTTTTTCTTAGATTAGATTCAAACAGTCTGTTGTAGCCAAGCCAGTCTTTGCTGTTCTTATCCTTAAACACTTCTTTGAGTGTCTGGAATCTTGCGTCCGCGCAGTCCGCATGGTTGAGCGCCAACGCTTCTGCCAGTGCGGGTTTTTTGGGTGAACCGTATTCCAACTCTCCGTGATGTGCGATAATACAGTGTTTCAGCTCGCTTGCAAGCTTTGGCGGAAATCCTTCCACAGAGCGGATCGCCTCATCTGCCATCTCCACGCCAATGACAATGTGTCCAAGCAGCTGTCCGTCATCCGTGTAATCATTTTCCGGAAAAGGAGACAGCTCTTTTGTCTTGCCGATATCATGGAACAGCGCTGCTGCATAGAGCAGATCTTTGTTAAAAATCGTATAAGCATTTACAAAGTACTCGCACATCTTTACAACGCTGAGCGTGTGCTCTAAAAGTCCTCCGGAAAATCCATGATGCACACTTTTTGCCGCGGAATGTGCCTGAAACCGTTTGATAAACTCCGGATCATCCACAAAATAGTACTCTACCGCTTTCTTCAGATACGGATTTTCAATCTGCCGTACATAAGACAACAGCATCTCGTACATTCCGTCCACGCTTTTTTCGCTGACCGGCATATAATCCGCCGGCGCGTACTCGCTTTCCTCCGCTTTCCTTATCTGACGGATGTTCATCTGCAGATTTCCATTGTAGCTGGTTACCTCCCCGTATACTTCGATAAAATCCATTTCCTCGTACTCCGCAATCCCCTGGGAATTCGGATCCCAAACTTTTCCGTCCAAAGTTCCCGTCTTATCCTGAAGGATCAGATTGTCGTACGGTTTGCCGTTTCTTGTCTCCGCAGAGCGTTTTCCCTTGCATAAATATACATTTCTAATAGTCTCTCCTTCGCGGAGAGTATTGATATATCTCATATTCATCCTCTTTCTATTCTTTACTTCCTATCTCTACTTTAAACGAAAGATCCTCGTACCCTCCGTTACCGCTTCGTTTTACTAAAATATCCACAGTATCGCCTTTTTCTTTTTCCATTAAAATATTGTGGTAAATACCAATATAGGTAAGGGCACGCCCATCCACCTCAGACAGAATATCACCGCTTTGTATTCCTGCGCGCATAGCCGGGGAATCCTCCTCCACACGTTTCACATAGATCCCATCAGGAATGGTCGTTGTCTCCCTTGTCTCTTCCGGCACTTCCGCAGGAATAATCCCAATATAAGGAACGCTTTTTCCGTTTGAAAGAAATTCAATCTCACTTTTGAGCCCTGAGATTGCGTAAGCTGAAATTAAGTTTCCGGTTCCATTCATGTCCTTGAGCGTAATCCCGATGATCTCACCCTCAAGGTTGACAAGAAATCCCGTCTGCCCTTCTGATCCGGCAATATCTGTTGTAAGAAGTCCGTACTCTCCGTCAGCTTCCGTCTTCGTCCCTTTTATGGAACTTATCACACCATATCCGGCTCCATCCGAATTCCCCATGCAGCATCCTATTGCAATGACCGGATCCCCTTTCTCAACTGCATTGGAATTTCCAAGTTTCAGCACACTTGTGTTGTTCATCGTGGAATCTTTCAAAATGGATTTTTCCACCCCGTACACAGCAATTCCCAAATTGCCGTCCTGCTTTTTCAAGGATACAGGGTAAAATTCCCCGTCACTGAAACTGACAAGTACAGGTTCCTCTGTGGTTGCGATACTGTTGTCGGATATGAGCAAAAGTTCATTGCCATTGTCTGCCATAACTGCCCCTGAAACCTGTCCTCCTTCGGACGTTTCATCCCAGTTCATTGTCTGAAGAGTTACGATTCCTTTGCCGGCCGCACTCGCACATTGACACAGCACCTTGTGCATTTCTTTATAGTGCTCCAAAGTGACAGCAGAGGTACCCTCTTCCTTTGCAGGATCCTGTGTATCTTCTAATTTTTCCTCATCTTTTGGGATGGTAACTTCCTTTGGATTGCTCTTGAATCTGTCCGACATCCAAGGATAGACCACAGTAAACCCCACGCACGCTGTCAGCCCAAAAACAAGCCCGCCCGCCGCTATTTTTCCTGCCTTTTTGAACATTTTCTTCAAACTCCAAGGCTCAGCCTTGATTGTCTCCTGAAGAAATGGATAGGATTCCTTTTCTTCTTCCGATGGCTTTTTTGGTTCTTGTTCGTATCCCATAGGTGAATTAACTCCTTTTATTCTGCTCATAAGTATACATGATTCAACTTGGATGTTCAACTCACTATCGAATTTTTTCCTTTTCTTTATAATATAAATCATGTAAAATGAATCTAGATAAATAAGGGGAATCAATATGAACAGAAAAACTTTAGGAAAACTTGAATACAATAAGATTATAGAATTATTAGTGGAACAGGCCTCCTCCATGGGTGGGAAGGAACTGTGCCGCACACTCCGTCCTATGACAGATCTCTCACAGATTGAGACTGCCCAGGAGCAGACAAAAGCTGCTTTTGACCGTATTGTCCGAAAAAGCCGCCCATCCTTTGGCAGCGTCAAACCTGTGGAAGAATCTTTGAAACGATTGGAGATCGGAGCGGCCTTAGGCTGTGGAGAACTTCTTCGCATCGCCGCTCTTTTGGAGACTGCCGGAAAACTCAAAGCATTCGGCCGGCATGAGACAGCAGATGACAATTCTGACTGTCTGGACACCTATTTTGAACAGCTGGAGCCTTTGCATCCAATCTCAGCGCGGATCCGCCAGTGCATCATCGAAGAGGATGAGATCAGCGATGATGCCAGCAGCACTTTAAAACATATCCGCAGAAACATCCACATGCTGAACGACAAGGTGCACAGCACCCTGAACAGCCTTGTCAATGGCTCTTACCGGAATTATCTGCAGGACGCCATCATCACCATGCGGGGGGACCGTTACTGTCTTCCGGTAAAGGCAGAATACCGCAGCCAGGTTGGCGGAATGATCCACGACCAGTCCTCCACAGGCTCCACACTTTTCATTGAGCCCATGGCGGTCGTAAAACTGAACAATGACCTAAAAGAGCTTTATGGAAAAGAACAGGAAGAAATCCAGGTCATTCTGGCCAACTTAAGCAATGAAACCGCCGAATATGTATCAGAAATCCGCACGGATTACCATGTGCTCACAGAGCTGGATTTTATTTTTGCAAAAGGCTCCCTGGCTCTGTCCATGAATGCCAGCAAGCCTTTGTTCAACGAAGAAAGACGCATTCACATCCGCGAAGGCCGTCACCCTCTTCTCGACAAGAGGTCGGTTGTCCCGATCACAATAACCTTGGGGGGAGATTTTGACCTTCTTGTCATTACCGGGCCGAACACGGGCGGAAAAACTGTGTCTTTAAAAACCGTGGGATTGTTCACGCTCATGGGGCAGGCAGGTCTTCACATCCCTGCTCTTGACCGAAGTGAGCTTTCCATCTTCCGGGACGTGTACGCGGATATCGGAGATGAGCAGAGCATTGAACAAAGTTTGAGTACCTTCTCCTCCCACATGACAAATATTGTACATTTTCTAAAAAAAGTGGACGAGCAATCACTTGTCCTCTTTGATGAACTCGGGGCAGGCACCGATCCGACCGAGGGAGCCGCTTTGGCCATCGCCATTCTGGACTACCTCCACAAAAGAGGGATCCGTACCATGGCGACAACACACTACAGCGAGCTGAAAGTTTACGCCCTCTCAACCCCGGGCGTAGAAAATGCTTGCTGCGAGTTTGATGTACAGACTCTTCGCCCGACTTACCGCCTTCTTCTAGGCATACCGGGAAAAAGCAATGCTTTTGCAATCTCCAAAAGACTTGGTCTTCCAGACTTCATTATCGACAGCGCCAAGACTCACCTGTCCGAGCAGGATGAATCCTTTGAAGATCTCCTGACGGATTTGGAGAACAGCAAGCGTACCATTGAAAAAGAACAGGCTGAAATCAAAAGTTATAAGCAGGAAATCGAAAAACTGAAACAGCAGGCCCAGATAAAACAGGAAAAGATTGATGCGCAGAGAGAACGCATCCTCAACGAAGCAAAAGAGCAGGCAAGCTCTATCTTGAAAGATGCAAAAGATTTTGCGGACGAGACCATGAAAAATTTCCGGAAATTCGGAAAGGCCAACGTATCAGCTGCTGAAATGGAAAAAGAGCGCGAGCGGATCCGCAGGCAAATGGAAAAAAATCGCCCTGAAGTAAAACTTGGCACCACGAAACCGAAAAAACAATATAAGCCTTCTGACTTTAAACTCGGAGAATCCGTCAAGGTCCTTAGCATGAATTTGACCGGAACCGTAAGTTCAAAGCCGGATGCAAAAGGAAATCTGTTTGTGCAGATGGGGATTCTCCGCTCCCAGGTAAATATTTCCGACCTGGAGATCATCGAAGAACCGACCGTCACACACAAGTTTATGCCGCGCACCTCATCCGGGAAGATGAAAATGTCCAAAACAATGTCCGTAAGACCGGAGATCAATCTTCTTGGAAAAACTGTGGACGAGGCCATTGCGGAGCTTGACAAATATCTGGATGACGCATATCTTTCCCATGTAAATCCTGTACGGATCGTGCATGGAAAAGGCACCGGAGCGTTAAGGAAAGGAATCCACAATTACCTGCGCCGCCAGAAACACATCAAATCTTTCCGCCTTGGAGAGTTTGGCGAGGGAGATGCCGGAGTTACGATCGTTGAATTCAAATAAGGGGGGAATTTTTGAATGATAGCAAAACAGAAAATTTTAATTGTAGACGATGACGAAAACATTGCAGAGCTGATTTCTCTTTATCTTACTAAGGAATGCTTTGACACAAAGATTGTCCACGACGGAGAGGATGCGCTGACCGCTTTCGATGAATACGGCCCAAACCTTGTTCTCTTGGACCTGATGCTTCCGGGCATGGACGGTTACCAGGTCTGCCGGGAGATCCGCTCCAAGTCGCAGATTCCGATCATTATGCTCTCTGCAAAGGGAGAAGTGTTTGACAAGGTACTGGGACTTGAGCTTGGTGCAGACGACTATATCATCAAGCCTTTTGATTCAAAGGAAATGGTTGCCAGAGTGAGGGCCGTGCTGCGCAGATACCAGCCGGTCAAATCCGAAAGTGTTTCCTCCGAAAAAAGCAAATGTGTCGAATATCCTGGTCTTATCATTAATCTTACTAACTATTCTGTTCTCGTGGACGGCAACCAGGTGGATATGCCGCCAAAGGAATTGGAGCTGCTTTATTTCCTTGCTTCCTCTCCGAATCAGGTGTTTACAAGGGAACAGCTCCTCGACCAGATATGGGGATATGAATACATTGGAGACACACGAACCGTAGACGTGCATATCAAGCGTCTCCGCGAGAAAATTAAAGATCATGAGAGCTGGAAGTTGAGCACAGTGTGGGGAATCGGATACAAGTTTGAGGTAAAGTAATATGAAAAGTACACTTTACCTGAAATTTATCATTATCTATTTGATCCTGGGTTTCTTAAGTATCTTTACAATCGCTACACTGTCGTCCCAGTTGATCAAGGATTCGCTCATAAAAAACAGTGGGAAAGTTCTGTACACGGAAGCAACTTCATTTTCTTCCAAATACCTTTCCTCTTATTTTGTGGAGCAAATATCCAAAGAAGATTTGAATCTTCAGCTGTCGGGCTTGTGCGCATCCATGCATGCAAGCGCATGGTTTGTGGACAAAAACGGAAATTTTATCGAGTACGTGTCCGTATTCGGACAGCAGGCACCGGAATCCATCCCGGACTTTGACCCCCTGGAAAACGGCTCTGACCAGTATCAGGTAGGAAACTATCACAATCTTCTTGCCGAGGACGTGATCAGTGTCATTGTGCCTGTGACACATGACTTTTCGACAAAAGGGTATCTTTTGCTGCACCGGCCTCTGGCAGATATCGAGGAGGCAAAATCCAGCCTTCTCCTCAATGTGTACATTACCTTTACAGTTATCTATATTTTTACGTTTTTGATACTGCTTGGAATCCATCTTTTTATCTATATTCCACTTACGGAGATCACGGAGGCCGCCAAACAGTATGCTCTTGGCAATCTGGACTACGAGATTCCCGTCAGCTCAAGCGATGAAATCGGCTTTCTCTCCGCATCCCTAAACTACATGTCCAGACAATTGAAGGATATGGAGGATTATCAAAAAAAATTTATCGGAAATGTTTCGCACGATTTCCGCTCTCCTCTGACCTCGATCAAGGGATATGTGGAGGCAATGGCAGACGGAACGATCCCGCCCCAGATGCAGGAGAAATATTTAAAGATCATTCTCTTTGAGACCGAGAGACTGACAGACCTGACAAAAGATCTGCTGACCCTGAATGAATTTGATACAAAAGAGCTCCTTCTCAACAAATCTTCTTTTGATATCCACGAGGTTATCAAAATGACAGCGGAAAGTTTTGAGGGCCGCTGTACATCAAGAAAGCTGTCCATTGAACTTCTCTTTGCTTCCAAGACACTTACTGTGTACGCGGACCAGCGAAAAATCCAGCAGGTACTCTACAACCTGATTGACAATGCGCTCAAATTCAGTCCCGAGGGCTCCTCCATCACTGTGGAGACTACGGAGCGGTCCGGAAAGGTATCTATCTGCGTCAAAGACCATGGAATCGGCATTCCAAAGTCAAGTCTTGGAAAAATCTGGGAACGCTTTTACAAGACAGACCAGTCGCGCGGAAAGGACAAAAAGGGTACAGGACTTGGCCTTGCCATTGTCAAGGAAATCCTGCAGGCACATAATGAAAATATCAATGTTATCAGTACAGAGGGTGTTGGAACAGAATTTACCTTCTCCCTTCCAAAAGAAAGGCAATTCTGAGAGTCTTTTGCCCAAAACTTTTCCCATATGACAAAAGGATACTGCAGAAAATATTTCGTTTCTGCAGTATCCTTTTTTAATACAGCATATTCTGTATCGTCTTTTTATCCACATTATCTTTTGTCACCCATGTGTATCCGCTGTCCACAAAGGCTTCATTTCCCATACCAAGAGCCGCCCTTGCCGCTGCGATGACTGTGGCGTACCCCATGGCAAATGGATTTTGGAGTATCAGTCCTACCACCCTGTCGTCGTCCAGGCTTTTGATCTGCTCTTCGCCTCCATCAAATCCCACAATTTTGATATCTTTTTTTTCCAACTCATCCGCACCTTTTAAAATTGCCTGACAAACATCTGCATTTGTTCCAAAATAGCCCTTTGCATCCGGATGAGCTTCCATCATGCATTTTACGATTTCCTCCCATGTCATGGCATCTGCTTTCGCCTGAATCTCTTCTTCAGTCATCACGGCTCCGCCTTCCCCTGCCTGTTTCTTTGCCTCTTCCTCAGCAATGCTCTTGGCAAGGTTTGCAGACTGATCCATGTAATATACATTGACCACATTTATTTCCGGGCTGTTTGCCTTTAGCTCATTTCGAAAACCGTCCACTCTCTGTCTTGTAGATGCTGATGTGGAGCTCTCGGCAAAAATCACTACCTCTCCTTGTCCTCCCAGTGCATCGCTAAGTTTTCCGGCGGCTGTCTTTGCAGCCTCCTCATTGTTCGTGGAACACATAGCCTCGATTCCCTGGTAATCTGTTCCGGAATCAAAAGCAACTATAGGAATGTCATTTTCCGCCGCCAGATCAAACTGAACTGCGCAGGACTGCTCGTCGATCACCGCAATTCCCAGAGCCGCCGGATAACGGTCAAGCTCTTCATCCAGAATATTGATCTGTTCTTCCGCATCGCCGTCATTTGCAGGTCCACCGTAAACGACTTTGATCTTGTCATTTCCCTTATATCCAAGTATCGTATTGAGATCGTCCGCAGCCGCAGCCGCGCCCTCTTTTACTGTCTTCCAAAACTCTGACTTCTCTCCTTTTCCGATAATGGATATGTATGTGCCCTTTTCAAGTTTGAGCCCCTCTGCATTTCCGTAGGCAAGGGGGCGCAGCATATCTAAATATGCCTGCTGTCTGCTCTTCTCTTCATTTTCTTCTGCCTTGGCACTGCCATCCTGTGATGTTTCTTTCTCAGGCTTTGATGTACACCCACCAAACACAAGTGCCGCGCACAGCGCCAGTGCCGTTATCCGTTTATATAACTTCATGCTTTGATCACTCCTGATTTTAAGAAAATTTAACACCTATACTATACACTAATTTTCATTGGAAAACATAAATATTTTCTTAATTTTTCGGATTACCACATTCCTTCCTTATTGAAAATTGTACTGAATTAAAACCATAAATTTTCTTGTATCTTCCTACTGTTTGTATTAAAATTATCATTGAAATAAAGTTTTCACAATACACGAAAAGGAGGATGAAAGTTATGGCACACGTAATTAACGATTCATGTGTAAGCTGTGGAGCTTGTGAAGCTGAATGTCCAGTAGGAGCTATCAGCCAGGGCGCTGATCACTATGAAATCGACCCAGCAGCTTGTGTTGACTGCGGCGCTTGCGCAGCTCAATGTCCAACAGGAGCTATTTCTGCTGAGTAATTTATAAACATATGCAGGTGTACACAGGCAAAAGGAGTGGGATACAAGACGATCCCACTCCTTTTTATGTCCAGCTTGTCCCAAGCATCTTCTTTAGTCTTTTTCCCGCTCCAAAACGAGCGGACTCTTTTCGGAGTGTCTGCTGTTGCCGGATAAGATGATCCAGTTTCTGGAACCGCTCTTCTTCCTGCCTCTCCTTCGCCTGCATCAGATAGTCCATCTCTTTTATCACCTTCTCTGACACATAGTCTCCGACAGCCTTTTCAAGCACCTGGTTGTTTTCCTCCAGGGCAGTTTTCATAAATGACTGGAAAACCTCCTGCACCTTGGCAAGCTTGTCCTGCACTTCTTTTGGATTCTCTTCCGCCTTTAGCTCCTGTTTTTCAACCACTTCAGGAACCGCCTTCACAATCTCCTGCTTTTTCACCTTGGCCTTTGTCTTAAGTAAGTCAGGAATGATCTCTTTTAGCTCTTTCAAAAGCATCCCCTGCTCCTTTAAGTTCTTAATACAGTGAAACAGCTGTATGTTCTCTTCCGTATAATACCGATGTCCCAATTCTGTCCGTTCAATCGGAAGTTCCAGTTCTTCTTCCCAGTATCTGAGCACATGCGCCTCCACATTGACACGCCTGGCCGCCTCTGAAATCATATAGTGGACTTCTCCCATCACTGACACACCCCCTGTATTATTTTGGACTTTTCTAATATCATAAAAATGCCTGTGTCACAGGTATATCATACCATAACACAGGCATTCTAAGCGCAAGTTTCCTTCGTCAAATTCTTGCAATTTATTCCCTTACCGCATTGGCAAATTTTGTATAATTTGGCAGCCATGTCAGATTCACGGTTCCAATCGGACCGTTTCTCTGCTTTGCAATGATGATCTCCGCCATATTCGGCGTATCTGTATCTTTGTGATAGTAGTCATCCCTGTAGATGAACATCACAACGTCCGCGTCCTGTTCAATGGCACCGGATTCACGCAGATCGGAGAGCATTGGTCTGTGGTCCGGTCTTTGCTCTACTGCACGGCTTAACTGAGAAAGGGAAATGACCGGTACATTCAGCTCCCTGGCAACCCCTTTGAGGGCACGGGAAATTTCTGAAATCTCCTGCTGACGGGATTCACTTTTTCCTCCTGCTCTCCCTGACATCAGCTGAAGATAGTCAATGATGATCAGATCCAGCCCCTGCTCCATCTTATATTTTCTGCATTTTGAGCGCAATTCAGAAATTGAAATTCCCGGCGTATCGTCTATGATAAGTTTTGACTGGCCTACAGTCCCTGCTCCCTCGATCAGCTTTTCCCAATCCGCATCCTTTAAGTTTCCTGTCCTCAATGCCTGGGCATCTACCTGGGATTCCAGGGAAAACAGACGGTTCACAAGCTGCTCTTTTGACATCTCAAGGCTGAAGATTGCCACAGCCTTGTTCTGTTTGAACGCCACATGCTGCGCAATATTCAGCACAAACGCGGTCTTTCCCATGGAAGGCCTTGCTGCCACCAAAATAAAATCAGAAGGCTGAAGTCCCGAAGTTTTGTAATCCAGATCAATAAATCCGGTTGGAATCCCGGTCACAGTCCCCTTGTTTTTTGATGCTTTCTCTATCCTCTCAAGTGCATTTAGGACAACCTGCTGAATGGGCACAAAATCCCCGGCGTTTCTGCCCTTTTGTGTCAGTTCAAATACCTTTTTTTCCGCTGTCTCAAGAACTGCCTCCAGAGGTTCCTTTCCAAGATAGCAGGTATTGGCAATCTCTTCGTTTAATTTTATCATCCGCCGCAGTGTCGCCTTTTCCGCTACGATCCTTGCGTAATACTTGATATTTGCGGACGTAGGAACAGCAGCCAGGAGGTCTTTTGCGAACTCCAGGCTGCTGATTTCCGGCGGTACATCCTTCTCCCTTAGACGGTCCTGAAGAGTGATCAGATCTACCGGGTTCCCCTGATTATAAAGCTCCACGATCGCGTCAAAGACGACTCCGTATGCACTCTGGTAGAAATCCTCTCCCTGAATGATCTCCGCAGCCGTCATGATCGCCTCTTTATCCATCAGCATGGCACCGATGACAGATTGCTCAGCCTCTATGCTGTGCGGCGGTACTCGTTTGATGAGTGCCTCTTCCATCCGTAATTCCTCCTAAGCTTCTGTTACGACCACCTTGAGGCTTGCCGTAACCTTTGCGTGCAGTTTCACCGGAACATCATGTGTTCCAAGCGTCTTGATGGACTCCTTAAGTTGAATCTTCTTTTTATCCACATCGTAACCCATCTGTTCTTTCACCGCAGCGGCAATCTCTTTTGAGGAGACAGACCCAAATGCTTTTCCGCCTTCCCCTGTCTTGATAGACAGCTCCACTTTGCCTGCTTCCAATTTTCCTGCCAGCTCTTTTGCAGCCTCAAGCTGCTCCTTTGCCACTTTATCTGCATTTGCCTTCTGCAGTTTCAGATCATTCAAATTTTTGGTGTTCGCTTCAAGCCCCAATTTTTTCGGGAGTATAAAATTTCTCGCATATCCGTCGCTGACATTTACGATCTCTCCCTTTTTCCCAAGTGTCTTCACATCTTCCAGTAAAATTACTTTCATCTTCTATATGTCTCCTTCCACAATCATCTTGTCAATCACGGCCTTCAGAGTAGAGACAGCATTCTCCATATCCGTGTCAGCAAACTGTGCACCTGCAATATTGATATGGCCTCCGCCGCCGATCTTCTCCATGATGACCTGTACATTTACTTCGTCAATCGCCCTTGCGCTGACGTAAATCTTGCCATTGTAGGCTGTCAATACAAATGACGCCTTGATCCCCGCTATGTTCAAAAGCTCATTCGCAGCCTGTGCCCCTATGATCGTCGGGCTTGGCACTTTGGCGTTCTCATAGGTTGCGATCGCATATTCTCCCCGGAAAATCTCAGCGCTCTGTAAAATCTCAGCCTTTGCCTTATAAGACGGCATATCATCCCGGAACAACTTTCTCACATACGTGATATCTGCACCGCACCTTCTCATAAAGGCCGCTGCCTCAAACGTGCGAACCCCGGTCCGGTTCATGAAATTGTTCGTGTCGATCATGATTCCCGCATAGATGCTGTTCGCCTCCAGGGATGTCAGATTGATATCATCTACAATATATTGAAGCACTTCCGCCACCATCTCACAGGTCGAGGATGCATACGTTTCAATGTAGGACAACACTGCATTTTCAATGATCGTGCTGCTCTGGCGGTGATGGTCTAATACCACTACCGTTTTTACCAGTTTCAAAAGTTCCTCACACTCTGTCATCTCCGGTTTGTTTGTGTCCACAACAACAGCCATGGTATTGTCATCCACATATCTTCTCACATCCTCAGATGTGATGAACATATCGTCCGGGTATCTGCTGTCATTCATGAAGGCATCATAAAGAGGCCTTACGGACACTGTAATATCATTGATGACAATATGCGCCTTCTTTTCCAGATCCGCAGCCGCGCGGTAAATACCAATGGCAGCTCCAAAGGCATCCACATCCGTCAGCTTATGACCCATGACGATCACTTTGTCCTTGGCAGTGATAAACTCCCTCATAGCCTCAGCCTTCACCCTTGCCTTCACGCGGGTGTTTTTGGAAGTCTGTTCTCTTTTGCCTCCGTAGTACGTGATGCCTTTCTGGTCTTTGATGACTGCCTGGTCACCGCCTCTTGCAAGCGCCAGGTCGATAGCCACGCGGGCATAATTGTAACTTTGGGAATAAACGTTTTTGCTGTATCCAAGCCCAATGCTCAAAGTCGCAGGCATGGTATTTCCGATATTAACGCTCTTTACATCCTCCAGAAGAGAGAATTTATCCTCCGCAATCTCCCGGAAATGCTCCTTTTGTATTGCAATAAAATATTTATCCTTTTCCAGTTTTTTTACAATCCCGTCTACCTCAGCGATGTACTGGTTGACTTTTCTGTCTATCAGGGCAAGCAGAAGAGACTGTCTAACCTCCTCCACGCTCTCCATAACCTCGTCATAGTTATCGATATAAATGAGTCCTGCCACAAGGCGCTGATTCTCATTCTCTCTGGACAGCTCATTCATATCCGTCACATCGCTCAGACAAAGCGCGATAAAATACTCTTTTTTCTGCGGGAGCCGAAACAGCTGCTCTGTCTCCGTAAACCCTTCCACGGAAACGCGCTTAAGCTCCGCTACATAATCCCGTCCATTGCATTTTACTTCCCTGCATTTTTGTTTTTCTCCGTCCTTGGGAAGTTCACCTTTGTTTAAATCCGGGACAAATTGTTTGATATATGCATCCTTAAATGGTTTCTTGGCAATCACATTTTCAAACATGTCATTGTACCAAATGATCTTGCCATCCTCCATCAGAATCGCATACGGGAGCGTCAGCTCCTTCAAAAGCCGGTTCTGAACAATGCCGTACTGAGCTCCAAATTCTACTAAATCGGCCAGAATGCGCGACTTTGTATAAAAATAGAAGACCGATACAATTACAACGTATATGACCACAAAAACCGACATCATCAGCCCAGCCTTGCGGTCAGCGCTGTATACCCATAGATTCATCGCAATCAGCAGGATTGTCATAACTACGGGCCACTGCATATACAGTCTCAACTGGCCCTTCAACTCTACTTTTTGTTTCATTTTTTCATCCTCAAAATCTACAGTTACTTTCTCTATTATAGCATCTTTTCCACAAATATGGTAGAGCTAGTTTTTCCCGTTATTTCGCGCATCTTCTACTCTTCAAACTCTGCATCAAGAAACGCAGCGTATCCTTTCACTGCCTCATAAATATCCGCCTTACTCGTAACTTCCCACGGCGCGTGCATGGACAGCACTGCCACGCCGCTGTCGATCACTTCCATTCCGTACAGCGCCATGATATAGGCAATGGTGCCGCCTCCGCCGGCATCGACCCTGCCAAGTTCCGCTGTCTGGTATGCAACGTTTCGGTCGTCCATGATCTTCCTAAGGCATGCAATGTATTCCGGGTTGGCGTCATTGGACCCCCGCTTTCCACCACTGCCTGTATATTTGTTAAATACCATCCCATTTGCCAGATACGCGGAATTTCGTTTCTCATACACACACGCGTACATCGGATCATACGCTGCACTTACATCGGAAGAGAGCATTTTAGAATTTGCCAGCGCGCGTCTTACTTTCAGCTCACTGTAATCGCCTGTAAGAAAAATAAGCTCTGCAACCATATTTTCAAACACTTTGGAGGACATTCCGCTTGCCCCCACACTTCCGATCTCCTCTTTGTCCACAAGGATACAGCAGGAAGTACGTTTCGGCGTGCGCTCCATTAACATTGCCCGCAAAGAGGTAAATGCGCACACCCGGTCATCCTGTCCATATGCAAGGATCATACTTCTGTCAAGCCCACAGTCTTTTGCCTTTCCAGCCGGTACAATCTCCAGCTCCGCGGAAACAAAGTCTTCTTCCTCCACATTATATTTCTCCTGCAAAAGTTTTATCACATATTTTTTCACCGCATCCTTTTCCTCTCCCTCCAGAGCGCGGTTTGCGATGAGCAGGTCCATATTTTCAGCATCAACAAATTCACCTGCTGTCTTTTTTCTCTCCCCTGCTGCCAGATGCGGCAGAAGGTCTGTGATGACCATCACCGGTTCCCCGTCCTCTTCTCCGATGGAGATATTGATCTTTGTTCCCTCTTTTTTTACGACAACTCCGTGTAGCGCCAGAGGTTTTGCAAGCCACTGATACTTTTTGATTCCTCCATAGTAATGCGTATCAAAATAAGCGAATCCATCTGCCTCATAAAGAGCATTCTGTTTCAGATCAATCCTCGGGGAATCAATATGCGCACCCAGGATGTTCATCCCCTTCTCGAGCGGCAATGTCCCGATTTGGAACAGCGCAATCGATTTTTCCCCGTACGCCGCGTACACTTTATCCCCGGCCTTCAGGTTTTCTTTTTTCTCGATCACCTGACTTAAGTCCTTGTAGCCTGCCTCCTTGGCCATGCCAACTGTAAGCCGCACGCATTCTCTCTCTGTCTTCCCTTTATTCAAACAATCTTTATACCATTCACTGACACTCTCCACCTTGCGGATCTCGTCCGGTGAATAAGTGGTCCACAAGTTCTTTCTTTCCATGATCTATCACCCTCCGTCTGTATGGATTTTTCATTTTCTATTATGCACTATCATGGACATGAATACAAACTTTATTCCATTTTTAGTAACATAAATAGATTCATATGTTCCATAAATGATGTCAGTATCAGAGTAAAAAAATCCAGAGAGAATCCTCTCACTCTGATCAAGATTCCCTCTGGATTTTTATATTATCTCTTAATCTTTCAAACTCTCTTCGGAGTCCCCGCCATTTTTAATGGTTTTCGCGAACTTCCTACTATGCCTCGTATCCGTTTGGATTGCCTGACTGCCATCTCCAGGAGTCCTCGCACATTTCTTCCAGTCCGCGCTCTGCAACCCATCCAAGCTCTCTCTTTGCTTTTGAAGGGTCTGCGTAGCACACTGCAATATCGCCAGGTCTTCTAGGAGCGATCTTGTAGTTTACTTTCTTTCCGGATGCTTTTTCAAATGCCTTCACCATTTCCAAAACAGAATATCCGTTTCCTGTTCCAAGGTTGTAGATAGATACACCCTCTTTGTCGTTCAGTTTTTCAATGGCTTTTACATGTCCGATCGCAAGGTCTACGACATGGATGTAGTCACGCACTCCGGTTCCGTCCGGTGTGTCATAATCATCGCCAAATACGCTTAAGCATTCCAATTTTCCGATTGCAACTTGTGTGATGTATGGCATGAGGTTGTTCGGGATACCTTTTGGATTTTCTCCAATTCTACCGCTCTTGTGTGCCCCAATTGGGTTGAAGTAACGAAGAAGTACAACATTCCATTCTTCATCCGCTGTATGTAAATCTGTAAGGATCTGCTCCAGCATGGATTTTGTCCATCCATATGGGTTTGTACATGTTCCTTTTGGACACTCCTCTGTGATCGGGATGATCGCAGGATCTCCGTATACGGTTGCGGAAGAGCTGAATACAATATTTTTTACTCCGTGATTTCTCATTACATCGCACAGTACCAGGGTTCCGGCAATATTGTTGTCGTAATACTCCAATGGTTTCGCCACGGACTCTCCTACTGCTTTCAATCCTGCAAAATGAATCACAGACTCAATCTTCTCGTTATCAAAAATTTTGTTCATTGCTTCTTTGTCGCGGATATCAGCCTCATAAAATTTTACTGTTTTTCCTGTGATCTCTTCTACTCTTTTCAAAGATTCCTCACAGGAATTGCAAAGATTATCTGCCACTACTACTTCATATCCTGCATTCAAAAGCTCAATACATGTGTGGCTGCCAATATATCCGGCTCCGCCTGTTACTAAAATTGCCATATCAAACTCCTCCTTATTTTTGAACCCTTAAGGTTTTACATCTGTCTATACATACTAGCAATATTTCTTTACGATCTCGGCCATTTCGTCCCATTTTTTCTCCATGTCTTCCACAAGTTTGAACTGTGTACGGCATCTGTCAAGGTTATGTCCCTCTCTGTGGATCTTAAAGTAGTGGTCTCCCTCCAGATAGTCTGTGAGGAATCTCATACCACATTCGTATGTCATAACCTTTGCTCCCATCGGCAGCATCTCCAGCTCTTTTGCTGTAAGGCTTCCTGCACATCCTTCGATGAATCCTTTTACGTAAAGTTCATAGAGGGAAAGGTCACAGGATACTTTGCTAAGATCCTGCTCATCCTCAGCAGCTGTGCTTGCACCAAAACGGATGGAATCACCAAAATCATTGACTGCAAGTCCCGGCATAACAGTGTCCAGGTCAATGACACAGATTCCTTTTCCAGTCTCATCGTCGATCATGATATTGTTCAGTTTTGTATCATTATGTGTAACACGCAGCGGCAGCTCTCCTTTTGCCTGAAGGTCGCCAAGTACGTTTGCCACATCTTCATGGCTTAATACAAAGTCAATCTCTTTTTGTACGCTTGCCGCACGTCCGCAAACGTCTTTTTCCACTGCATTTTTGAATGTCCGGAAACGTGCTTTTGTGTCGTGGAATCCTTCAATCGTCTCATGAAGTGTCTCTGCCGGATAATCGGCAAGAAGTCTTTGGAAATTTCCAAAAGCCAGCGCACTCTGATAGAAATCATCCGGTTTTTCCACTGCATCATAGCAGGTTGCCCCTGTGATGAATTTGTAGGAACGCCAGTATTCTCCCTCTGAGTCGACAAAATATGGTTTTCCGTCCACTGTAGGAATCACGTTCAACGTCTCTCTGTCCGGATCTCCTCCGTTTTTGATGATCACTTTTCTTAAGTAGGATGTCACATTCATAATGTTTTCCATCAGCTCTACCGGTTTTGTAAAAATACTCTTGTTCATCTTCTGAAGGATCACTTTCACTCTTCCCTCTTCCGGTACATCAAATTCCAGAAGATATGTATCGTTGATGTGTCCGCTGCCATAAGGCTGTTCGTTTACAAGAATTCCTTTGTATTGAAAATTTCCGATTGCTTCGTTTAATCCCTTTTTCATAGTACCTTTTTTATTCCTCCCATAATTTTTCCGGATATAATCCTTCTTCTTTCAGTTTTTTGATAGCTGCAACCACAACTGGCTTGTCCTCCTTGTAGGTCACACCATACCATTTATCTTTTGATGAAAGTACTTCCACCGTCGCCTTATCCTGTGCCAGGAGGTCGCTGACTACACTTGGAAGGAAATACTCACATTTCATAGGATTTTCTTTCAAGCCTTTTTCCAGGAATGCCGGGAATTCCTTTTTGATCTCTTCCAAAATACTTCTTGTGAATCCCCACATGTTCATGGAAACCAAAGTGTCTTTGTCCACATCTGTCCATGTCTGTCCATCGTCTTCTGTAAATGCGATCCTGTCTTCAAATTTCTGGATTTTTGTTCTCTCTGTGATAGAGACGAGTTTTCCGTTCTCATCAATCTCGCAGATTCCTCTTGCCACATGTCCATTGTCTGTAACCGTATTTTTCAACTGATATCCTACCATGGTGTAACGGTATTTGTCGTCATCCTCATGGGTGGACAGATAATCATAGATTTCCTGGAATGCATCTTTTCCATAATAATCATCTGCATTGATAACCGCAAACGGTCCATCAATGTCATCAATGGCGCTCAGCACTGCATGTGCGGTTCCCCAAGGTTTTACCCTTCCTTCCGGAACTTCAAATCCCTCTGGAATGTTATGCAGATCTTGATATGCATATGCCACATCCATGACTTTTTCCATACGCTTTCCAATACTTTCTTTAAAGTCTTCTTCAATCTCTTTCTTAATGATAAATACTACCTTCTCAAATCCTGCGCGCTTTGCGTCAAAGATTGAAAAGTCCATGATAATATGGCCCTGCTCATCCACCGGGTCGATCTGTTTGAGCCCGCCGTAACGACTGCCCATTCCTGCTGCCATAATCACTAATACTGGTTTTTTCATAATCCTAACCTCCTGACTGCTTCACTAAACTCTATTTTAGTACACGGACATTTAAAAATCTTTGTACTATAAGGTTCGATGTTTGCATTATACACACTTTTTCTTTTGATTTTTTGCCTTAAATACGCTATGATAGGACTAGACGAAAAAACTGTCGAATTAGGGCAGCATTCCGGCAAAGGAGGGGTGCTTTTATGGCATATCAACCAACATTCCTGCAAAAGGAAATCCATATTGAAAAACTTTATACTGTACACTATTTTGAATACATGAAAGATTTCTTTTTTGAAGGGGAGTCCCACGATTTTTGGGAGTTCTGCTATATCGATAAAGGTGAGATTGAAGTGCAGGCAGATGACCAGCGCTATGTGCTGAAAAAAGGAGACTGCATTTTCCACAAGCCTAATGAATTTCATATGCTGAAAGCAAACGGAAAGATCGCTCCAAATCTTGTGGTTGCCTCCTTTTCCTGCTCAAGTCCTGCCATGAACTTTTTTGAAAACAAGCTGTTAAAACTGGACAGTAAGGAACGCAATCTTTTGGGCGAACTTATCACAGAGTCGAGAAACGCATTCTCCTGCCCGCTCAATGACCCTTATCTCCAGAAACTCACAGAAAAAGAGGAACCATTTTTTGCATGTGAGCAGTTGATCGAGCTCTATCTTGAGCAGTTTCTTATCAACCTGATCCGAAGATACCGCTACTGTACTCTGGCTGATGCAGGACCGCAGAAATCCACCAAAATAAAAAGCGACAGTGATCTGTTTAACCATATTGTCGCGTATCTGGAAAATAACATCACCTCACATGTCACGGTAGATGAAATCTGTAAGAATAACCTGATCGGCCGTTCTCAGCTGCAAGCGCTCTTTCGATCCAAGAGCAGCCTCGGTGTGATCGAATATTTCTCTAACATGAAGATTAATGTGGCAAAGCAGCTTATACGTGACAGCCATATGAACTTCACACAGATTTCCGAGTATCTTGGATATTCTTCCATCCACTATTTTTCAAGGCAATTCAAAAAAATTACAAATATGACTCCTTCGGAATATGCATCATCCGTCAAAGCATTGTCAGAGAGGTCGGCATTTGACACAGAAACACATAAATGATCCTTTTAGAAAAAGGGGTGCCCCCAAAGTCATTTCATGACTTTGGGGGCACTCTCTTTTCATGGATTATCTTCTCTTTCTTCTTGCTGCCAATGCCACTGCTGCCGCTGCCAATGCTGCAAGTGAAGGGATTACTACATTAACGGTATCTCCTGTTTTTGCAGATTTTGCTGCCGGAGCCGTCTCTTTTTTTGCTGTATCAGATTTATCTGACACATTATTTGTTGTGGATGCGCCTGCATTTGCCACAACTTCTGCTTTTTCATCTGCTGTTCCTGTGCTGCTATCCAGTTTTGCGATCGCATCGCCAAGGCTCTTTTCGGCTGCTCTTACTTCATCACCGGTTGCCTGCTCATTTTCAAATACTGCTGTCGCGTCTGCATATGCAGTTTGGAATGCCGCAAATGCCGCTGCTTCATACTCGCCTTCCTTTGCAATGTAACTTTCAGCTGTCTTCAACAGTTCATCAAGCGCACTCTTGTCTGGTTTCAGTCTCAATGCACTTGCTGCATCCATGAGTGCTTTCCATGCATTGTCAACCTCTTTTTGTGTGGAGAAGATATCTCCTGCGACACTCTTTGCTGCCTCAAGTGCTGCCTTAAATTCATCCTGTCCTTCTTCCAGATATTTATTAAGATCCAGAGCACTTGTCCACTCGATCACCTTGTTGAGATCTGTCATATCCGCCATCTTGCGGTTCAGCTCTGCGGTTGCCTTGATGAGCGCTTTCCATGCTTCGTCAATTTCATCCTGCATTGCATTCTCATCGTCTCTTACATCTTTCGCCGCATCCAGGGCCTCAAGGAATGCATCCATCTTCTCATTGTCTTCATAGTCGTTCATGTCCAGACTTTCCGCAAAGTCAATGGCTTTCTCAAGATCTGTCTTGTCTCCCTGTTTGAATTCCAGATACTGCATGATGTCAATGAGCGCTTTCCAGCTGTTATCCACCATCTCCTGTGTGACATCCTTGTCTCCTTCTTTCACTTTTGCAAGGATATCTTCTGCATCTGCAAGTCTTGTCTCAAACTCTTTTACGATCATCGGAATGACATCCTCTGTCTGTGCTTTTCCCGCAAGACTGATCGCATACTCCAAGACTGCTGTGGAAATTTCTGTTGGCTCCTCCGGCTGTTCCGGTTCTTTTGCTTCTTTCAGCGTAATCTCGAATTTGTCAAGTTGAGGTGATTTCTTTGCCGGTCCGGTAAATGTCCACTCACCTGTTCCATCCTCATTTACGGTGATTTCGAATTCTACGCTGTGTGTTGCAGCTGCGCTGTCAGATGCACCTGCACTTACCGTTCCTTCTGTGATCTTGCCATCTTTTTCTGCCCATGCAAGAGAGTTGTTCGGATCACCGCTTCTGTAATCTGCTTTCACTGTATAGACACCAGCTACAGCTGAATAATGGTAAGTAATAGAATCATTGCTGTTGAGAGAATTTACAAATTTTCCATTGCTTGCCCAGTCTGCCTTTGCCACTTCCAATGGCCAGTCTTCGTTTTCACCTGTATTGTGAAGGATTGCATACTCTGCTTCCAACGTCTTCGTTTCACCTTCTTTTTCAGGGAATGCGAAAGGATTTGCCTCTGTATAATTTTTCAGTTCAAATGTTGCCTCAATGGTTGCATCGGCAGTCAGGTTTTCAAATGTATACTCAGTCACTGCTCCGACAGATTTTCCGTTTACAAGCACATCTTTTACCGCATATCCTTCGTCAGGAGTGATCGTGTAGGTCTTGCTGTCACCCTCCACTACCTCTGTCTCACCTTCCTCACTGATGGAACCACCTTTGCCTGCTGTAGCGGTGATCTTGTATGTATCCCAGTCAAGCTCTTTTGGCTCAATGACAAATTTATCCAGGTTTGGTCCACCGTTGTTTGTCGTTAATGTCAGTGTTCCGGCTCCTGCCTTCGTCACTTCAATTTCAAAGTCAATATTCTGTACAACAGTGCCCTGATCAGATGCGGATGCTCGGTATACTTCGATACTTCCATCCTTTATTTTTCCGTCTTTCTCTGTCCAATGAATATCATTTGCATTATTCTCCGGTCTTCCGCTCACATATGTCATATTCACATTATAGGTTCCGGTCTTTGGCGCATCATAATTGATCATGATCTTATTCCCCTGTTCAAACCATCCTACATGTGCGCCATTGCTGTCCTCTTCGCTTTTCACGATGCGGACTTCTTTTCCCGCCTCTGCATCTGAGCTGTCCAGAGTAAAGAACTCAGCCTCTGCAAGCACAGATTCACTCTTTGTTCCTGGCAATACAAGAGGGTCCTCCTCTGTATAAGATGTCCGTTTCTCCAAAGCATTTTTTGCACTTTCGAGTGCAGTATATGCATTGATCACTGCTGTATTGTTCGGGTTTTCCTGTGCAAGTACAGACTCTGCCTCAGCAAGAGCGTCCTGCAGCTCCTCCCATCCGGATACATAATGATCTTTTTGAAGTTTCTTCACCTCCTCCGTCAGGGTCTGCAGCTTTTCTTTTGTGATGGAGTCCGCGTCTTTAATGATAATTTTCGCACTGTCATTAAATCCGAGCACTGCATCGTTTGTCGTATCAGACAATGTCACTGTAAAGTACTGGTCTCCGGTAACCTTTTGGTTTCTTGTTGTTCTGATCGTGACTTCCTTTTCTGTCTCGCCGTCTCCAAACACAACATCCGGAATCACTGTAGTATCAAAGTCCCCCTGAACAGCGCTTCCCGGCTCTTTGTTTACTTTTACAGAAACCTCTCCCTCGCTGCCTCCGATACGTTTGATCTTTAGCTGCATCTCTGAATCTTCATTCATTGTGTACTCAGGGTTTTCAATCTCAAACATACCCTTGCCGCCATTGTCCAGCACTGCTGCCGCTTCAATTCCGATCGCTTTGTTTGTCACTCTCAGCTCCAGTGTATGTTTTCCATCTGCCAGATCATCTGATTGGAAGATCATTTGGCCTAAGGATCTTGCCGTTGCATTTGTATCAATGGTTGCCACCTTGTCACCGTCAATATAAATATCTGCGGTTCCATGGTTCGGATCCTTTGTTCCCATCAAATATACTTTTGTGCCAGTAAATTCCAGTTTTAAGGATGCGCCTGCATTTGCCCACATATTGGTTCCGTTGATATACTGTGTTCCGGTTTCCTGAGTCCAGCCACTGTATGTAAAACCATAACCATCCTGCGTATCCTTATCCGTATTGTCCACCGTCACCATACCGTCCGGGATCCCGCCTGCAAGTGCAAAGTCATCGCTTGCTTTGTAGATTCCCACTTCACTTAAGATCGGCACTGCCTCTGACGTTGTCACCGTAATTCTTACTTTGTCCGCTTTTACAGAGGAATTTCTGCAAAGGCGTTTTGCTCCGATAGTTGTTCCCTCCTGGAAGGTCTTCCACTCACCGTCTCCATTTTTATATTCTACTTTAAAGGATTTGATCCTCTGGCCCAACTGAATGGCCTCTTCAATGGATACAACATCAAACGTCCTTGTCTTTCCAAGGTCGATCGTAATGCTGCCCGTGTTGGTTCCATCGTTTGTTGTCCAGTAAGTATCATCATTTCCATCCAAAACATTTGCCGGTGAAAAGTCGATATCATTTCCTCTAACCTCAGATGCTGTGATTGACACATCATCCCCTGCTGCCATGTTGCTGTCAAATGTCTGCCGGATATTTTCTCCGAATTCCTGGATTCTTTCGATCATCGCCTGGTCGATCGTTCCTTCCGTATTTGGAGGAATATTCAAAAGCATGGTACCATTGTGTCCGACAGAGCCAAAATACATGGTTGCCAGCTGCTCAATTGTTTTCGGGGTCTTCTTGTTATTTCCCCAGAACCAACCTGATGTCAGTCGTCCGTCGCATTCCGGGACAGTCCACTGATTTCCATCCTCATATCCAATGTAGTATGAACCTTTTTTGTTGCTGTCAATCGTATTATTTTCATAGTTCACGTTTGATTTTGACCATGTCTCCTCATTGGCAAGTCCATCCTCATTCCCGATCCAGCGAACCGTTGTATAGGCTTCCGCTCCAAAGAGCATACAATCTGCTGGTTTTCCTGCTGCTTTGCCTTGCAATTCCTGGATTGTGGAGAACCATCTTTGAAAATCATAAGTCTGTGCATCTGCTCCGCCGCCTTTTGCACCGTCCATCCATACTTCCACAAACGTTCCATCGTTTCCATATTTTGGATTTCCGAGAATTTCTCTCAACTGATTATCATAGTACTCATTGTAATCCTTGGCGTCTTTTTCATACACCTCTTCCCACGTCATACCATTTAAAGGCTGTCCGTTAGATCCACAAAGTGCATTCCCATTCTCGTCATAGTATCCATAACTTGGGGCATTCTCATCCCATGGGGACAGGTAAAGTCCCATATCGATGTCATACTTTGTACACTCCGCTGAAATCTCAGCCAGAATATCGCCGTCATATCCAGCTGTTTCTGTATCATGCTCTGTATATGCACTTGGCCAGATACAGAATCCATCATGATGTTTTGCCGTGATGATCAGCTTTTTAAATCCAGCATCATGGATCAGTTTCACAAGTGTTGCTGCATCAAAATCATTCTTTAATGCAAACTGGCTTGGGTTTTCCTTTCCATTTCCCCACTCAGAACCAGTGTACGTATTCATTCCGAAATGACAAAATGCTGCCAGCTCATCTTTTTGATATTTGTACTGGTTCGCATTCGGAAGTGCTCCCCATGCTGCAGGCGCTTCTGTATCCGTATCAGTCAGATCCCCGGCAGAAACCTCTGCTGCCTGCACAGTCGGAACTGCCCATCCAGGCAGAGCGCCAACTGTCATAGCTGCTGCCAACAACAATGCTGCTGCTTTTTTCTTTTTCATCTTTCCATCTCCTTTTTTCTTTTTTTGTCAATTTGCCCAATTTTATATAAGGCAAAAGGAAACCGTTGGTATATATTTTATCATATTTTACATAGAAATTCATCTGCAAAATACAATTTTTGGTATATTGAACATACAGGCGGGTATGCCAATAATATTCCAAACGGTTTCCTTTATTATTTATGGCCGTCTCAATTTATGAGACATATCCATTTTTTATTTTCTTTTTTTCAACACCATGGCTGCACCGGTCAAAGCAGCTGTAAACATAACTCCTACAGGGAACCAGACACCTGTATCTCCTGTCTTTGCAGATGCTTTTACTTTTTTTGTCCCAGTAGCCGTATTGGTTTTTGATGCTGTGCCTGCACTATTACCACTGCCCGCATTTGCCTGCACTTTCTCCACAGCAGCTCTTTTGTCTGTCTTTTTCAAAGCTGCATAAGCTTCTTTTAATCCGTCATATGCCGCCGTTACTTCCTCTGTATCTGCGTCTTCTTTCTCATATATATCCTCTGCATATGCATAGGCTTTCGCGAATGTCTGCACGGTTTCCTTTGTATAGAGCCTTGTGTCAATATCCTTGACAGCCGCCAGAAGTTCTTCCAATTTAGACTTATCCGGCTGGAATCTTAAATTTGCCATTGCCGTAAGCAGCTGATGCCAGCTTTCATCAATCTCATCCTGAAGGGCGCTCTTATCCTCTGCAACCGCCTTTGCGCTCTTAAGTGCTTTTTCAAAAGGCTCATATGTAGATGCAATGTACTCCTCTTTATTTGCAGTCAGATCCTCAGCCATCCCTATCACTGTCAAAAGATCTGTCTTATCCGCTTTGAAGGAAAGATAGTGCATTGCCTCCAGAAGTTCTTCTGTTGCTTTGTCAAGGTCACTTTGTGTTACACCTGTTTCTCCCTGTTCTACTTTTGCAAGAAGAGATTCCGCATATTCAAGTCTTGTTTCAAATATCTCAACTACACTCTCCACAACACCTTCTAACGCTCCGTTTTCTTTCTGCTCTTTTGCCAGTTCTACAAGATAAGCAAGAACGGCTGGTCTTAATGTCTCAGTCTCTTCTTCGATTGACTCATTGAGATACTGAATTTCAGGTGTCACATGGATAGATGGTTTGGTTGGTTTTCCGTTGTTCTTTGCCTCCACACGGATAAAGTCGCCTTTTTCCACTTTCAGTTTTTCAACAGCAGGGAAGTCCCCCTGTACTTTGCTCTCCTCAAGTACGCAGCTTTGTATCGTCTCTCCGTTTACCGTCAGTTTCAGCTCTACGGAACCTCCGGCATTCCCACTCTGTCTCAAATACGGCTCATCATCTTTTACATTAAAAGAGACATAGCCATCTTTTGGCGCACGGAATGTCATTGCCATTCCTTCTGAAACGGTTGGGCCGGTTGTGTCTGACAAAAGCCCATGAGTATTCTCATCAGTAGGTGTTGTATGGTTCGGAAGGTCCACTCCAGGTCCATACCACTGGTCTACTACCCAGTTCGGGTACTGAGGATCATAATCTGTCAGATTTTTATAATCAGTATCAGATGTACGCATCTGTGCAAACCATACATTTCCCTGCACATTTCCTGCGTAATCCAGGGCCCACTGATAATCGTTTTTAACCGAAATATTGAAGTCATTCATATCGCCGTTCTCTGCGGTGATCCTAAGTGTCATTCCCTCTGTCGCATTTCCTTCTGTCACTTCAGTATCATTGTTTCTCACAGATACAGTCGCTGTTTCATGCACAGTAACGCCTGCTTTTACTTCTTCCACTGACATCGGATTCTTTTGTGTGGAAGGAACGTAGATCGTACTTCCCTCTACCATAAAGATACTTGATTTTAGTTTATTGTCTTTGTTTGCTGCGATACTGTAGGTTGCACTGTCATTTTCAAAGGTCAGTTCCACACTCATTCCGCCCTTTACAACATCATCTGCGTGCAAAGTATCTCCTGACGCATTTTTCACAACAATCGTCACACCGTCATCATAAATGAGATTTGCAAGGAATTGCTCTACGGTCGTTCCTTTTACCAGGCCGCTGATCTCTCCATCCGCAATGTCATACACATCTGAGCGGATTGCCAATGTCACAGCATCACTCTCGGCAGCCCCGATTTCCGGGATTGCCCCTATGTTCTTTCCAAAGAAATCTTTTTCCACTGCTTTACCGCTCTCATCTTTGATGATCTTTCCTGCATTCACTGCCAAAGAATCCTCTACAAGTTTGTATCCGTCAAACACGGTTTTCTCATCCGGATTATTGTGGGATTGCGCCTTTCCTTCCGTACTTGTCGGAGCTGTTCCCGGATCAGCCATCACCTGAGTCCCTTTTGCAGCCTGGATAGCATTTTTGTCGGAAGAAGGTACATTTGCATAATTGTAGTAAAGGTTATTGTCGTATGTACTGCGTCCGCCCGGATTCCAGTTCTCTGTCCTAGGAGTCTCACCGCTGTAATAAATGATGTTGTTTTCCAGCGTTGTCTTTCCATTGCTTGCCATACCTGACTGACGGATAAAGTTTACATTCTCCTTCATATAAAATGTGTTGTTGTACACATGAGCATCCGGCTGGCTTGGAAGGTTGAGCACACCAAGTAAGTCTTCCTGACTGATATTGTAGCGGAATGTGTTTCTGTACGCCTGCTCTCCGCAGAACATCACCGCTCCACCTGTGTTTCCATGGCTGTAATTGTACTGGTACAACGTTCCATCGCCCCAGTCTGCATCCCATGCCTGTCCGTCTCCGTTTCCGCTTGCAGCATTCAGTGTGTTGAAACATTCATTGTACTGGAACACTGCATCTTTACATTTCCACGGCCAGATCGCGGCAGCAACTCGTCCGAATGATGTCTGCGAATAATCTGTCGTGTTGATCTGTCTTGCCGCACCTTCGGATACATTATTCTGTACCATTGGTCTGTAGCAGTACATAGTTGTGATGGAGTCTCCCCCTGCATCTTTGATATAGTTATTTTCTACCAGTACATTTGTAGCTCCGTATTTCTGGCAGATTTCATCAGAGATTGCTTTTGTCTTAAATTTATCCCAATATGCTGTATAAGACAGCGCGATTCCCCATCGATTGACTGTGTCGACGCGGCAGTTTTTGATTTGAATATCATTGTATCTTGAAATTCCCGTCTCTTCCTCATTCTTAGGCAGAGCAGTGATAAAATAAATACCGCCGTTGAGCATATGCTTATTGTAGACATTTCCATCTACATCGTGGATATACAAGTTATCCAGTACAATGTGATCCGCGGTTCCGATATTACTTGTACAGGACGCCACGCCTGTTCTGTCCATAACATTCTGGTCATTGTAAGCTAAGCCTTTGTCCGCGTCATCGATTCCTTTGTCCCTGTCATTGGTGATCTCCAGGTCGCTGATCTCAATGTATTCTACATCGTTAAGAAGAAGGGCTGTGGAAACATTTCCTTTGTACTTGTGATTTGCATTGTCCAAAGGTTTCCCAAAATCCTGATACCAAACACCTTTTCCGTTTGCATTGATCTGCGGCATATCTCCCTCTCCATAGGCGGAGATAATGATTGGGTCTTTTGCATCCCCACTGCCTTTTACGTGAAGATATTGATCTTCAAATACAGAACCTCTTTCCAAAAGCACTTCATCCCCAGGCTGCAATGTGATCTCATTGATCTTGTCCAGGGTTGCAAATGCCTCATCTTCAGACGTCCCCTTGTTCAAGTCGTCCCCATTGCGAGAACTCACATAATATGTTGTTCCAACATCATCTTTTTGATCCTCGGCACGTACGTCTCCCGGAAGGAACTGCATTGCTGACGTGCACGTCAGTGCCAAGGCCAACAAGCCCGCCAAAATTTTCCTTTTCATAGATTGTCCTCCTATTCTTTATTTTTTTATATTCTTTAAAGTGAATGTATAAAGTGAGTCCTTTTTCACATCCACCGAAGAATCACCGGCTGCTTTTTTCACCATTTCCTCATACCGCATTTCTCTGATATCCTTTTCTAACACAGACCTGATTTCTTCAAACTCTGCCTTTTTTCCATCCTCGCCCACAAGCCATTCCCTGCTGTTGTAATAATCCTGCAATTCTTCGGTGGATATTTCCATATCCTCATTTCCCTCATCATTGCAGTACTGCTCTTTTATACTGCTTATTTCATATTCCAGATACAAGTCCATCGTATATTCAGAAAGGCCGTAAACAGGCTCGCCTCTTTCTTTTTTTTCTTCTCTTTCCTGATTCTCTTCCTCCATCTGTCGTTTCAAAGAAACAAAATCCGCGTCATCGATGTATCCTTTTTCTTCTGCAATGTCGAATATTGCATGGCGATATTTCAATTCTTCCAAAGTTTCATCTGCCAGCTTTTTATATGGAACTTCACCGTCAAACGATGTTTCCCAAAACTTTTTATCCACCTGCGCATCATAGTTTTGCTTAAAATACACTGTGACATCATATTGCTTTTCTTTCATTGTCTGAACGTATTCTTCTTTTGACACACTTTCCCCGTTGATTTTCAATTGTATATCACTATCTCTACTATACAAAATAACCAATACAGAAGAGGCCAAAACTAAACCAAGAATTATTAATATGAGTAAAATTAATACCTTCTTACTTTTTAATCTTTTTTTTATGTTCATATTTTACAATCCTTTCTTTGAGCTCCATTATATCATCTTCATTTACATTTTTCTTGCAAAATCCCCTCCTCTTTCCTCTGATTTTTGTATAATCCGGAACTCATCCCAAATTTTATATTTACACGCTCTGTCTTAAGAAGCTATACTAGTAGGAGAACAACACAGAATTTTTCGTCGGCAAAGGAGAAAACCATGACTGATTATCTTCCAAAATTTGATTCTACTATGAATTTTGACACTCAGAACACTCTTGTTTTGTCTTCCCCGTCTCTTTGCGGGGCCGTCCACCAAACCCGCACGGCAGGATATCAATTTCCAAGCCATCTGCACACAACAGTGGAAATTTATCTGATCACTTCCGGGAGATGCAGGATGAATATTTCCGGAAAAGAGATTTGCTGTAAAGCAAATGACTTTGTCATGATACTACCTAATACCGTGCACTCCTTTTTTCTGGATCACGATTCAGAATGCAAGTTTCAGCACATTCATTTTCACCCGGAATTGTTTTCCCATTTCATTATCAGCGAAGGCGACGGTTTTTCCATCTCTCTCACAGATTCATTGCTTTTTCACTGTAAGTTCTTCTATAAGAAGAATGCGGACTGCCAGCTTACATACATGGTGAACACCATCGTCTCTTCTTTCGGAGCGAATGACGCCTCTTTTTCTACTGTTTCAGCAAACCTGCTCCTCTCGCAGATTATGCTGTATGTTTTAGAATCTGTCACGCGCGAAAATCCGCCAGGCTCCACTCTCCGAACTCAGAACGGATATATTGCATTTACCCTGCAGTATATTTCCATGCATTACAATGAAAAAATATTGATCGAGGACATCTCCGGAAAACTTAATATTTCCAGCAGATATCTTGGAAAAATCTTTTCCGAACATATGAACTTAAGCCTTGCCAATTATATTAATATCTACCGGATCAATCAAGCCATTGAGCTGATGACAAGCACAGACAATTCCCTTATCGACATCGCCCTTGCCATTGGACTTAAAGACTCCCAGCATTTTTCCAAGCTCTTTTACAAGATTATCGGGATCACCCCTCACAAGTACCGGAAAATGATTGAATGTCAGGACAAATTTTTTGGTCTTCAATGATAAAAATTATAAATAAGAAAACCCCCACAAGTCAGATCTTCAGTCTAACTTATGGGGGTTATTCATACCATGCCGGCTGTTCTTTCTCTATTTGTATCTATTGTTATAGATGAACAAAAGTGTCAACAGACCTACAAGCCCTACAAGCTCCATGATAAGTCCCGTTGCGCTGATATTCTTCTGGCCGATGATGATCAAAGCTAGGCAAACAACAAATACAATAATCATAATAATATTTTTTACTACATTATTCATTATTATTTACCCCCTTAACCTTTCAATCCACCAAGAGTCATACCTTGTGTCAACTGTTTCTGTACACAGATATAAAGAACCAGTACAGGAATCATAACGATTACAAGACCTGCGTACATGATACCGTAGTTTGTCGCCGTTCTCTCAACAGCCATCAGATTTTTAAGTCCCATCGCCAGCGTTCCGTGGTCATCCATCAATGTATACGCGATGATGTACTCATTCCAAAATGCAAGGAACTGGAACATGATTACAGTCAGGATACTTGGTTTTGCCATAGGGATCATGATTTTTGTCATGGTCTTAAAGTGTCCGCATCCATCAATATACGCTGCTTCCTCAAATCCCTTTGGAAGAGTCTTGAAATATCCGCTCAACAGGTAAATGGTAAACGGAAGCGCACTCGATGCATAAATCAGCGACAGTATGAAACGGTTATCCAGGAAAAATTCAACATGCAATGCTTTGTTGGCACCGCTCAGCATCAGGAAAATCGGAACTACAATGTAGTTGATGTTGATGAACAGACCTGCCATAAACATAGCATTTAAAAATTTTCTCCCTTTAAAATCAAATCTTGAAATCGCATAGGATGCCGGAAGAGCAATGATCAGAAGAAGAATCAATGCCACTGCCGTAACGATAACAGAGTTCAGGAAAAACTCTCCCATCTGTGCATCTCTAAAAGCGGTGATAAAGTTCTGATAGTGGAACTCTTTTGGGAGTGCCCACGGGTTTGTACCCGCTCCGATAAACTCAGAGTTTGTTTTAACACTCGCCATAAATACCCATGCAACCGGTACGATGATAGAAATTGCCAAAGCAATGAGAGCTACATAGATAAATACTTTATAAATAATACTTGAAGGTTTATGCTTTTTATTCATATTCTCCATGCTCTCCTTTCTAGAATTCTAATACTTCTCGATCTGTGATCTTGTTTACAATTGCCGCAAGTACGAACGAGAAGATGAATACTACTACGCCGATTGCCATACCATAGCCGTATACCCCAGCTCCATATGCCTGTTTGTACATATAGTTCAGGAATACTTCTGTCTTTCCGTTTGGTCCACCGTTTGTCATGATCTGGACGAACAGGAAACTTAAGTTAATGGTACTGATAATATAGAATGTAAGTGTTGTACGGATGTTACTCCAAATCAACGGAAGTGTAACCTTAAAGAAAATCTGGATTTCTGTTGCACCATCCAGAGAGGCAGCTTCGTAAAGATCCTCCGGGATCGCTGCCATACTGGCCATGTACATAACCATATAGTATCCGATCGCCTGCCAAACCAGTGCAAAAATTACGGAATATAATACAATCTTCGGATCTCCCATCCACTGGTGTTTTAATCCGTCAAGATGGATAGCCTCTAAAAATGTATTTAAAAGACCTGTGCTTGGATTATAAATTGCTCCGAAAATACCCGCGATAACTACAATACTTAAGATGTTTGGTATGTAAAAGATAATACGGAAGAAATTTTTCCCTTTGAATTTTCCGCGGGAAAGAAGCGCTGCAAAAAGAACTGCAATGACAATCGTACAAAGTGTTACCAAAACAATGATCGCAATAGAGTTCTGCATTGCTTCCAGGAAGTTTTTATCATCCATCAATTTTATAAAGTTACTGAATCCTACGAAACTTTTCTTATTCGTAATCCCTCCCATGCGGTACAGGGACATTCTGAAAACGTTAATTGTCGGAACGAATATGAACAGCACAACCAAAATAACCGCAGGAGCCAGACACGCAAACACGAATCTCCGCTGTGATTTACCTCTATTCATGTTTTTCCTCCTTTTTTCCTCTTAAAAACGGTGAGCTGTTATAACTCACCGTTTCTTTTCAGTTGATTTATAACTGATTCTCTTATTTTGCTGCTTCTGCACATTTTTGCCATGTCTCAACAAGCTGTTTCTGCCAATCATCTACAGTCATATCTCCTGTGTTGATGGATTCGATTGGTTTGTATACCGCATCATTCATGTTCAGACCTTCGATCGGCTCTGTAGTAGCCCATTTACCTGTAACACTCACTACGCCTTCCTGATTTGTGATTGCATAGCAGTCTTTTGTTGTCTGAGATACACCTTCCGGCAATTTTTCAGCTGCTCCCTTAACAGGCGCTACAACTGGTGAAGGAGATGTCTCTCCTGTTTCTTTGTTTGTTGTCTCGTTTGCAAGAAGGATGTCTACAACTGTATCAGAGTACATGAATTTGACAAATTCTTTTGCAAGATCCATGTTTGGCGCATCTGCTGGTACCCACATCTGCTCTGTGAACATGTAAACAGACTGCTGTGTGTCTCCGTCCCATTTTGGTGCCGGCATCATGCCCCATTCATAATCAGATGGTGTGGATGCTGCCATCTCAGAGATTACCCAGTTTCCGTTTGGCATAAACAATGCTTTTCCGTCGATAACGTTCTGCTGGTTGATCTTGAAACCACCGTCAGCGTTTGCGTTTGCAACTGTATCAGCCTGTGTATAATCTTTAGATACTAATTTTCCGATCGTATCGAGAACTTTCTTTCCTTCAGCGGATGTCCATGTGTCTGCATCATACTGTAATGCTTTCTTATAGAAATCCATTCCGCCGGACTGAGCTAACATTGTGTACATTGTTGCATCAAAGTATCCAGCCTGTGGGAAAGTAAACAAGGAAACTCCATCTTTTTTAGCCTGATCTCCTAAAGCAAAGAACTCTTCCCAAGTTGTTGGAAGTGTGTATTTTGCATTTGGTCCTTCAAACAGGTTCTTGTTGTACCAGAATCCTGTAGGTGTGTAGAAGATAGGTGCCAGATAGATTTTTCCATCTCCATATGGCTGAGCATCTGTTCCGTCAAGAATTCCGTCAAGGAGTCTGCCCTTGAGCTCATCATCAAATACATCTGAAATATCAGCGATCGCGCCTTCTTTCAGCATTGTTTCTGTGAAACCGCTCTCCTGTCCCAGGTTGTAATATACAACATCCGGAACATCTCCATTCTGGATTTCTTTTGTCAGATCCTGATCCAATTCAGAAGACATTTCAAGTTCTACTGTTACGCCTTCATTTTCTTTTTCGAAAGCTTCTTTAATGTCCTCCCAGATCTGTGTACCATTACCACCTTCAAAAGCAGCAACTTTTAATACTTTTCCGTCGCCTTCTGACTTGCTGTCATCATCTTTGCTGCTTCCGCAGGCTGCCAAACCTGACACTGCCATAGCAGATACGAGAGATAATGCAACAAGTTTTTTCACCATTTTCATCTTCATAATAGGTTCCTCCTGTCTTTTTATTATATACATCATATCCTACTTGTCCCGGCTTTTCTATACGGATATTGGCTTTAGTTTTATATATCTTGCTATTTTTATATAAAATCGCTATTTTTTTCAAAAATCGTTGTCATTTTTTTCAGAATCTGCTATTGTTATTTTGGTTTTTTATTCATATTATATAATTTGACATTTTTTTCAAAATGGCATGCTGAATAAAAAAGAATTCATTTCTTATTCAGGAGTTGTCATTACATACAATAACTGTTTTATGACATTCAGATGTCGGAATAGGAGTGGTTTTATTGCCTTATCAACGTTACAGACTCGAAAACAAAGAATCGGAATCTTCCAGAGATTTGACACAGATCACTGCACACCTTTTGTATATATCTCAAAGCTCTTATGACCACGACTGGCCAAGTGTATTGCACACGCATCATTTTACCGAGCTTTTTTACGTTCTCAACGGTCAGGGCGCATTTTCTATAGAGGGAAAACAATTTCCTGTCCAGGAAGATGATCTTGTCATCGTCAATCCCAATGTCTCACACACAGAGTACGGGGATGGGAACCAAAAAATGGAATATATCGTACTGGGGATCGACGGACTGCAGTTTCGGCAGGAGGATCAAAGCCATTACGACTACAGTATCCACAACTTTCACGGAAATAAAGCGGAAATCACCTTTATCCTGAAAACCATCATTCATGAAGTCCAGAAAAAAGAGGATAATTTCCGCGAAATCTGCCAAAACCTTCTGGAAGTCTTGATCTTGTATCTGCTGCGGAGGACAAACGACACACTTTCCTTTGCCCCGGCTAAGAAGATTTCCCGTGAATGCCGTTTTATTGAGCAGTATCTTGATGAACATTTTTCTGAAGATATTTCTCTTGAGACTTTGAGTAATTTGACGTACATGAACAAATATTATCTTGTCCATGCTTTCAAAAATTACAAAGGGGTATCTCCCATCAATTACCTCATCACAAGGAGAATCCAGGAAGCCAAACTTCTTCTTGAAACGAGTAATTTTTCTATAGCCAAGATCGCACAGGCGATCGGTTTTTCTTCGCAGTCCTATTTTTCACAGGTCTTCCGCAAAGAAACTGGCTTAAGTCCTATCCAGTACCGGAAAAAATACGAATCCCGTATTGTCTCTAAAAACAGCAACTAAATAAATCCCCGAGAGCCGTGATGCGGCTCCCGGGGATTTGTTATTTCTTAATTTTAAATTTCGTACCATATGATTTCGTTTGCATCAAGGGAGACATCAAAACTTGTTCCATCCCCTTTGTAGATCGTAGATTTCTGCGGCTCATATGTATTATTTACAACACAGTATTTGCCGTTCTTCACATATGCGTGTACTTCCACGTTGAAGTTTGTACTAAACCATTTATAAAGTTCATCCTCATCGTGAGAAGACCAGATGATAGAACGGTACAGAAGACGGCTGTTCTCAAAGCTGTACGGAAGACCGCTGATATATACACAGCGTCCTTTACCAAATTCATTGACAGCAAGCTGTACTTCTTTATCAATCTGCTTGATGATCGTTGTCCCGTCAAGAGCATAGATGTTTTTCTTGCCCTCGCCAAAATCAATCTCTTTTGTGCAGTCCTCTGTGATGAAATGCTCATGCTCATCCCAATTGTACTTGTCCACATTTAATGTAAATCCGGTTTCCTTCTCAACTCCCATTACAGTTGCAAGCTGGAAGAAATGACCCTGATACTGGTGTGCTGCAGGCTCGCCGACACCGATGAATCCACCGCCATTGTAGATGAATTTCTTGATCGCTGAGACGATTTTTTCATCTGTCCAGTTATCTCCGCCTGTATATGCAGTATCCGCATCTCCGACATTTAAAATAACATCGATGTCATCCAGAATTTCCGGATTGTTTCTGATATCATCAAAACTGATAAATTTCACATCAAACGGAGCACCGCTGAGAGCCTCAATGATTCCCGCGTAAGAGTAATTTTGTTTGAAGTAAATTGCGTGGTGCACCATATGGTTGCCCCATGCACGCATCTTGCCCCAGCAGTTTAATACTGCTACTTTTTTGATGCAGTACGGAGTTGTTCCTTTGATGTTGTCATAAAGAGTACGGAACTCCTGGCACACACTTTCCACATAATCAATGAATTCCGGGAACTGCATTGCCAGTTTCAGATATCCGCCGTATCCGATACGGTCGATTGGCTTGCGCAGGATCGCACGTCTTGCTGTCACCCAGTTTACTTTTGCTTCTTTTACAGGGTCTCCTCCCTCATGGAATGTATCCGGGAAGAAGTATGGAAGGAATCTTCCCTCTGTATATTTCACTCCCTCGATATCGCTGATAAGACGAAGTGTCGAACCGTTTCCTACACTTCCCACAACAGCGTCAAGACCTACTGATTTGAATTCATCCATGAAAGGCTCCATTCCGATCCAGTGGTCTCCAAGGAACATCATTGCCTCTTTTCCACATTCATGTGTGATATCTACCATTTCTTTAGCAAGTTTTGTGACTTCCCTTCTCTGGAATGCCTGGAAATCCTTAAACTCTTTGGACGGGATTCTGTATGTATTGTTCATATAGCCCTGGTCAATGATAAATTCAGGGCGGAATTTATAACCGACTTCTTTTTCAAACCGCTCCAGGATATATGGGCTTACAGATGCAGAATATCCATACCAGTCCACATACTTTTCCCTTGCCAGTTCATCAAAAATGAGAGTGAACTGATGGAAGAATGTTGTATATCGGATAACATCAATATATGGGTGTTCTTTGATGTATTTTCTGAGACGTTCCATGGAATACGCTCTTGTCTTTGGCTGGCGCACGTCAAATGTGATCTGTTTTTCAACATCTTTCCAGTCGTTTGTCACTGCATTGTACATATGTACCGGATCCCACATAATATAGGCAAGAAAACTTACAGTGTAGTCGTGGAATTCTTTTGCGTCTGTGATCGTCACGTCTCCGCTTTCATCATCATAACTCCACTGCTCTACCGGCACAACCTCTCCCGTCGTACGATCGATCACTTCCCACCATCTGGTGATATCATCGCGGGAATTCACCTTCAGCATATCCGGATACAGATGATTCATCAGATGAATGCTAAGTTTATCGGATGTCGCCGTATAAAAAGGCGTCATGATGTACATCTGCTGCACTTCGTCCAGATTCGCCTTTGCCCATTCGTTGTCTTTTCTAGTTGTGTAATATGTGGAATACACTTTTGCATCCACATTTCTTAATTCTTCCGGATAATCTGTTCCGTCGCAGTCGCGGATTGCATCTGCTCCCCAACGTTCTACCAGCTCAAGTGTCTCTGGTACTACGTCTACGTCTGTAGGGATGGTTACTCTACCTTTTGTGCTCATCTTTGTTCCTCCATTTTTTAATACTATTCCAAATTACCATTAGCATAAATGATTTTCTCGCCCACGTCTATTTACTTATTGCTTTGTTTTTTTAATATATTGCTTTTCGATTAATATTTTGACAATTCCTTGACTTTTTTTAGTCTTCTTCGTCCTTTGACCAGCCAAGGCAGTAGCGGACAGCCTTTTGCCATCCCTTTATCTTTCTTTCTCTCTCCGCCTCATCCATACATGGCTCAAAAACTTTCATTTCTCCATGGTTTCCCACGATTTCATTCATATCTTTCCAGTACCCAACCGCCAGGCCCGCGAGATAGGCTGCTCCCCTCGCAGTCGTTTCAATGCAGTCGGCCCTTCTCACCGGAACATTCAGCACATCTGCCTGAAACTGCATAAGAAAATCATTGGCACTGGCGCCTCCGTCCACTTTTAAAACCGAAATGTCCATACCCGAATCCTCCTGCATAGCCCGGATCAGGTCATTGGTCTGGTATGCCAGCGATTCCAGTGTTGCCCTGATGATATGGTATTTATTGACGCCCCTTGTGATTCCGAGGATCGTTCCCCTGGCATACTGGTCCCAGTGCGGTGCCCCAAGACCTGTAAAAGCCGGGACAACATAACACCCTTTAGTATCGCTTACTTTGGACGCCATGTACCCGGAGTCCTCCGCACTTTCTATCAGTTTCATATCATCCCTTAACCACTGTATCGCTGCTCCTGCCACAAACACAGAGCCTTCCAGCGCATAGTCTACCTTTCCCTGCACTCCCCACGCCACAGTGGTGACAAGACCATTTTTTGAGAACATCGGTTTCTCCCCTGTGTTCATCAAAAGGAAACAGCCCGTCCCGTACGTATTCTTTGCCTCTCCTTCCAAAAAACAACCCTGTCCAAAAAGCGCTGCCTGCTGATCTCCGGCTGCCCCTGCGATCGGAATTTCCCCTCCAAGGAAAGATGCATCCGTTTTTCCATAAATGCCGCTGCTTGGAACCGGTGTCGGCAGCATGCATTTGGGGATCTCCAGCTTTGCAAGAATTTCATCGTCCCACTTAAGTGTATTGATATTAAAAAGCATGGTCCGCGACGCATTGGAGTAGTCTGTCACATGCACTCTCCCTTTGGTCAGTTTCCAGATAAGCCATGTCTCTACTGTCCCAAAAAGCAGTTCTCCCCTTTTAGCCCTCTCCATAGCCCCCGCTACCTTTCGCAGGATCCAGCGGATTTTCGTCCCGGAAAAATATGCGTCAATGATAAGTCCTGTCTTTTGTCGGATCGTCTCCTGCAGCCCTTCCTCCTTTAATCTGTCGCAGTACCCGGAAGTCCTTCTGCACTGCCACACGATTGCGGGATGGATGGGCTCTCCGGTCTCCTTATCCCACACAATTGCGGTTTCCCTTTGATTAGTGATCCCAATGCCTGCAATATCCTTTGCCGTAGCGCCGATCTTCTGCATAGCCTCCACCGCCACGCCAAGCTGCGAGGACCAGATCTCATTCGCATCCTGCTCCACCCACCCTGGTTTCGGGAAATACTGGGTAAATTCTTTTTGCGCCATGCTCACGATCTGCCCTGCTCGGTTAAACAAAATGCACCGGTTGCTCGTCGTTCCTGCATCCAACGCCATGATATAGGTTTCTTTTGCCATGAATCTTCTCCTTTCCGATCACTGTCCTTTATCATCCAGTATAATACACAAGGCAAATTATGGCAAAGAAAAAGACGCTGCGGATATCCGCAGCGTCAAAGCTTTCGATTAGTCCTGTACGTATGGCATCAAAGCGATATGTCTTGCTCTCTTGATCGCCACTGTAAGAGCTCTCTGATGTTTTGCACAGTTTCCTGTGATTCTTCTTGGGAGGATCTTTCCTCTTTCAGAAACATATTTTTTCAATTTTGCTACATCTTTATAATCGATTTCATTGTTCTCTTTTCCACAGAATACACAAACTTTTTTTCTTCTGCGTCCGCCTCTTCTCTTCATCGGAGAATCCGGTCTGTTACCTTTTTCGTAAGCCATGGTATATACCTCCTGTTTTTCTCTTCCGGCCTGGTGGCCGTTTTCTACACTATCAATCTCAACATCGTACTAGTTAAATGGTAATTCCTCATCAATTCCGTCCGGAATATTCATGAACCCGTCTCCTGCATCCACGCTTGGAGCTGCTGCTGGTCCTGGAGCCGCCGTATGGAATCCTCCGGTATGCTGATCGCTGGCAGCTTTGCTCTCTGCAAACTCCTGCTCTTCGACCACAACATCCGTTGTATAAACCTTGACACCGTCCCTGTTCGTATAACTTCCCGTTTGGATACGTCCGGTCACTACGATTTTCAGCCCCTGACGGAAATATCTCTCCGCAAATTCTGCGGGTCTCCCAAAAGCCACGCAGTTGATAAAATCTGCGGAAGGCTCTCCGTCCCTTTTAAATCTGCGGTCCACCGCTAATGTGTATCTTGCGACTGCCAGGGCATTGTCTCCCTGTGAATATCTGATCTCAGGGTCTCTTGTCAGGCGTCCCATCAAAATTACTTTATTCATACGATTTTATCCTCTCTTCTTATGCTTCCTGTTTTACGCACAAAAATCTGATGACATTATCCATAATACGCATTCTCTGTTCAATCTCAGCCGGAGCTGTGCTTTCAGCTTCGAAATGAATGAAGTAGTAAAATCCTTCTCTCATTTTCTGAATTTCGTAAGCCAATCTTCTCTTACCCCATTCATCAACGTCTGTTACGTTTCCGCCAAAACGAGCAACTACTTCTTTTACTTTTTCGATTACCTGTGCTCTTGCGTCATCTTCGATTTTAGCGTTGACAACAACTGCTAACTCATATTTGTTCATCTTTTTACCTCCTTATGGTCTCTGGCCCCCGTACATGAGCGGGAGCAAGGATACATGTATTATATCACGGTTATCTATGATAACATACCGCAATTGCCCTTTCAAGCTTTTTTTCTGATTTCTTTTGTGTTTTTCTCCACCGTCTTTCTCGGGATCATGATCTGATGTGCGCACCCGCAACATTTTAGCCTAAAATCTGCTCCCACGCGGAGAATCTCCCATTCAAAGCTCCCGCAAGGATGTTTTTTCTTTAATCTGACAATATCCCCAACCTCATACTCAGCCGCCATATCCTTTACCTCTCGTTCTATTTTGTTTCTTTTGTCTCCACTTCCACTCCGTGTACAAGGAATCTTTCATCATCCCTCACATTCGTGCAGGTGGAAAGGCTTACGATCTTGGAATCCTTTGTCACTTCCACACCAGTATCATACAAAGACGCCTCTTTTGTAAGCGCTATGTACTGCTCAAACTCCTCATCCGTGTTGTACGCCTTGATATAACTGTCCGAAGTGTCTTTTACGATTCCCGCGGAGTATATCTTATATACATGTTCCTGGCCGTCCGGTGTATAAATATAGAAATACGGGTATTTTTCCCAGTATGATTTCTCTTTATATTCCATAAGTTTGGCAAACATGGTCTTGTTCTTCATGTTATGGCCATAGATAAACGTATTTTTATCCTTGAATGTCCCGGTGTTGTCCTTGTCCACAAACAAAGTGCCCAGTTTATTGTCGTTTGCCTCAAATGTCTTTGTCAGATAAGTTTCATTGTCCGTGCCGTGCACAACAGGGTAGTTGATAATGCTTGGCTCATCAAACCGGATCCACGCCACGGTGTCCGGATTGATTTCCTTGAGCGCATCAAAGTCTACCTTAAAACCGCCTTCCGCATCCGGATCTTCCTGCGTGATCGCCAGCTGCTGTATCTTTTCGTATTCCTTTTCTCCTGCCCTGTACTCAGAAAAGATCTGGAACAGCTGAAACCCGGATACCAGGAATACAGCCAGGGCCACAATAAGCACAAGAGTGCTTAAAATGCCGCCTTTTTTCTTTTTGTCTCTTCGTCCCCGATGATATGATTTCTTTTCTTCTGCCACCTTCTACTTCTCCTCCATTATCTTTACAATCGTCTCTTCTGTTGCCGTCATGCCCGGAAATGCGATCCTTCCCATATTTTTCATCGTATCTTCCGGTGTATTTCCCACAATCCCATGTGGAGGACGGATGAAAATCCCGTTCATCGCCATATCCACACTGCGGAAAGCGGCATCCACTGCCGTGATCCCTTTCATCACACATCCGTGATTTCCGCCATCGCAGATCATACCCGTAATGCCTGCAGCCATGTTGCAGATAACTCCCTTTATCTGCTGCATGCCGCCTCCTTTTAGGTATGCAAGCCCACAGGCCATCCCGGTCCCCGCTGCAATTCCACACCCGCAGAAAGCGGACAGTTTACCGGAATATTCTTTGATATATGTCGTGATCAAGAAACTCAAAGTTGTCGCCCGCAATAATTTTATTTCTTTTACTGCTTTTTCATTTATTTTATACCACCCGTACAGCGGCATCGCAGCAATGATGCCGTGCGCACCGCTGCCGGTAATACTCATGGCTGCCCTGCCGCAGCCCTGCACTCTGGCCTCAATAGCCCCATTGCACAAAAGCTGCGCCGTACTCCTTTCATCGTCTGAGATGAGTCTGCTTTGATTCTCCTTCAAGAGCTGTTCTGCAAACACCGCTTTTCCGGAATCCAACCCCTCTTTCAGAAGTGCCAGGTTCACGTAAAATGCTTCTTTAATAAAACTTAAGTCTTCCTCGTCTGCAGTTTCCACAATCTCTACAAGCTCTGCCAATGTGTACGCATGGATCAACGGTTTTTCCAACTTTTCTTCTTCACACTTTTCCTGCTTCTCATACAATATTTTTCCATTTTTTGTGATACGCCTGATATCGGTATGCGAATCACGGATCTCAACAAGGCACCAGTCTTTCTCGCTTTTCACAAGCGCATTGATGAAGATCTTTGACCCCATATGAGAAAGTTCCACATCAACAATACCTTCCTTAAGCAGAGCATCCGCATTTTTGTTGTCCTCCTCCGTCACATGGGACAATGCCTCAAGCCCAAGAGATGCGTCCCCTGCCACAATTCCGAGAGCAGCCGCAGCGCGGTTGCCGATTTTGTCGGAATTTGGAATACCGCATGTATATGCATTTTTATACATGCCTGAATTCAGGGATATTTTTACTTTCCGTACTTTGCCTTCCACCTCTTCTCTTGCCCTTGCCGCTGCAAACGCAATGGCTCCCGGCTCTGTCACCCCAAAGGCCGGACGCATATCTGACTTTATAAGTTCCAGAAGTCTATGCATCTTTTTCCCTTCTTTCCTTGTGTGGTGTCCTGTCTTTTATCATATTGAATTTTCCCTTTTATGTCAAGAAAACTCCTGCTTTTGGAGGCTACTCCAAAAGCTCAAATACACGGTATAAATCCAGGATGCCGTATCCCCATTCCGGATTGGGATATTCTTCAAGTTTACTCCTTCTGGCACCTCTGATAAAATAGTTTTTCACACTCGCTCCTGTAAAATACGGCGCATTTCCCTTCACGATCGCCCACTCCAAAAGAAGGGCTGCTGCCCCGCAGGTGTATGCTGCTGCCAAGCTGGTTCCGGACCGCACCGACATCCTCCCTCCAGGCACCGGTCCTTCCAGCTGCACGCCGGGCGCCGCAAGATCTGGTTTCACTACATTTTCCGGCGTAAACCCACGGCTTGCATCCACAAACAAACTTTCATCCCGGTAATCAAAGGCCGTCATAGTCAGCGCAGCATCCGCAGCTCCAGGCGTAGTGATCGTCATATCCGGTGTGGACTCCAAAAAATATGTCTCTTCATTTACAAGGCCGTTTACAGGCAGCCACATATTGAACACACTCTCTCCTGTCCCGTCGCTGAATACCTGAAATTTCCAGATCCCCTCCACAGGATCAAGAATCCTAAAAAACAACAGTGTTTTCCCTGTTTGTCTCTCGATTGGTATGTAGCTGGCCTGAATCTTCGTATTAATAAAAACAAATTCAAATGTCTGAAAAGGCTGATTTCTGCTTGATACCACCTCCGCCCGTTCTCCGGAAGGTGTTTGGACAGTGACAGAGAACCTGTTCGGAGAATCTCCCCAAAATTCCATGGAAAACCCCTCTTCCCCGGCTCCGATCTTCAGTTCCGCCTCCTCATATCCATCTCTTTCCATTACAGCCCCAAAAAAATGATGCCTGCTGTTTCCCTCATTTCCAGCAGCCACGCTGGTGACATTTCTTGCATAACGGTTCACATTGTCCAGATACTGGCTTAGCGGGCTTTCACCGGTATGGGAGCCAAGGCTTGTTCCAAGTCCAATACAGATGGAAAGCGGCATATCCAGAATCCCGGCACAGCGTATGGCATATTGAATAGCGAACATAATATCATTTTCCTGATAAATATCCTTCTCCTCCGGAAGAATATAGAAGTCTCTCAAGTACTTTTTGATCTGTTTTAATTTGACCACGATCAGCGTTGCCTCAGGAGCTGTGCCCGAAAAATCATCCACAATATCCCTGCCTCCAGCGGCAATACCCGCAAGAAACGTACCATGACCGTTCGTATCCACAGATGGAACTATTTCTTTTGGATCCTCAGATGCCAGAGCCTCATTGATCCTCTCCCTTGTGAACTCTTTCCCGTACGGTACTGTGGCCGACTCATCAGCCTGGATCGTCTGGTCCCACAAAAACGCAATCCTCGTACTTCCGTCTGAGTTCCGAAAAAGCGCATTTTCATAATCAATGCCGGAATCGATCACAGCCACAGCGGTGCCCCTGCCCCGCAGCATCAGATACGGGTGATTGTGCAGCCTTGCGATCCCCGAATTATTGAGGCTTTCCAAATCCATCTGTACATAATATTTGGGAACTGAACCATAATTGTTCTCATCAAGGATCAAAGGTTCACTCTCCTGCAGCGGTGAATAAAATACTGCATAATTTTCATTGATGATCTGAAAATTTCTTCCTTCCAGATGATTAAGTGCCCCGTATACATACTCGCTGTATTTGATAATGTAATCCGCATAATTTTCATCCATTGCCGGTAATAAATCTGCCATTTGCAATCTTCCTAAAAACTGCTTTGTTCCAAACTTATTCACGGGCAGCCACTTTGAGAACCGGGATTGCAGGCTTTTTAAGGCGCAGGCCGGATTTGAACCGGCGCATACTGGTGTTGCAGACCATTGCCTTACCGCTTGGCTACTGCGCCATATTATTTACAAAAATCCCTGCGTTTCTTTGTATCCTGTCAGGTATATGTATAATATTATACGAACGGAATCCTCATTTTATGATGACATTTTGCAGTTTTATCCGCTTATCTTATCTCATCCTCCCTCCTCCTTGCTTTTCCCCTGTTTTTCTCTTATTATAAGGTTCAGAAACAATATACCGCTGTCCTTTGCTTTGGGCAGTCATCTATCGAACATTAAGGAGACTTTAATTATGAAACAGCCGAATATCATTCTCATCATGACAGACCAGCTGCGCGGAGATTGTCTTGGATATCTTGGACATCCGGATGTAAAAACCCCTTACCTTGACACCCTGGCAGGCAGGGGGGTCGTCTTTGACCGGGCATACAGCGCATGTCCAAGCTGTATTGCCGCCAGGGCGGGCCTCCACACCGGAATGAGCCCGGAACACCATCAGCGTGTCGGCTACATGGATAATGTCCGCTGGGAATATCCGCACACCCTTGCCGGAGAACTGTCCAAGGCCGGTTATTATACGCAGTGTGTCGGAAAAATGCATGTGCACCCTCTGCGCAATTACCTTGGATTCCACAACGTGGAACTGCACGACGGGTATCTGCACAGTGCCCGGTACGAGGACGTACCCTACCACGAATCCCAGTTTGTGGCAGACGATTATTTTTATTGGTTAAAACAAAATCTTGGCGTGTCAGCTGATGTGACAGACACCGGGCTGGAGTGCAACAGCTTTTTATCCCGTCCATGGATTTACGAGGAAAAATATCATCCGACTAACTGGGTTACAGATAGAAGTATTGACTTTCTCCGAAGAAGAGACCCGGACAAGCCGTTTTTCCTGATGGCCTCTTACCTTCGGCCGCACCCTCCTTTTGATGCGCCGCAATGGTATTTTGACCTTTACAAAGACAAGGCTCTCACTCCACCTCACATTGGTGACTGGGAGGATGATGTCTACCTGAAACAAAATGGTTATGCATTTGACGCAAAATCGGGACCTTATGATCCTGAGCTCATCCGCCAGGCCCAGATTGGCTATTATGCGTGCATCACGCACCTTGACCACCAGATCGGGCGGCTGATACAAGCGCTTGTGGAACACCGCCTGTATGACAATTCCGTGATCCTTTTTACTTCTGACCATGGGGAGGAACTCTGCGACCACCACATGTTCCGAAAATCCAGGCCATATGAAGGAAGCTGCCGGATCCCGATGATCATTTCGGCCAACCCAAATGTACTCGAAGGATTTGCGCCTCACAGTATCTGCCATTCCGTGACAGAGCTTATGGATGTCATGCCAACCATTCTTGACATCGCAGGTGTTTCTATTCCGAAAAATGTGGACGGAAAAAGCCTTGTTCCATTGACAGGAAAAACTGATGAAACGGTCCGTGAATGGCTGCACGGAGAACATTCCTACGGCGATTTTTCCAACCATTGGATCGTAACTGAAAAAGACAAATACATCTGGCATACAGCAACGGGAAGGGAACAGTATTTTTGCCTGGATAAGGACCCTAATGAACTTCACGATGAAATTGACAACGAAAGCTGTCAGGAACGGATCCATGCATTGCGCACAATCCTGATCCGGGAACTTCACGGACGTCCGGAAGGTTTCACGGACGGCACATCCCTCATCGCGGGACGCCCGTATCCGGAATATCTTGAAAAGCCTTTTTACCGGCAAAACACCACTCATCCGGAAACTGTTGTGAAAAAATAAATAAAGGAGAATTGTCATGGGATACCAAACATCCAAATTATCGCAGCTTAGCAGCAGAGAGATCTACTGGAAACTGTTTACCATCACATTGACTTTGAGCGCCTGCACTTTTGGCGGCGGCTTTGTCATCATCAGTATGATGCAGCAAAAATTTGTAGAAAAATTGCGCTGGCTTGAGGAGGAGGAAATGCTGGATATGACTGCCATTGCCCAGTCCTCACCCGGGGCTCTTGGCGTCAATATCGCCATTGTGGTCGGATACCGGATCAAACGCATCGCCGGGGCAGTTGTGTGCACACTGGGAGCTATCATTCCTCCGCTTGTGATTATTTCGCTCATCTCTATTTTCTACAATGAATTTAAAGACAATACATACATTGCCATTGCTCTTCAGGTGATGAGAGCAGGTGTTGCAGCTGTGATCTGCAGCGTTGTCATAGACCTTGCAAAAAACATATTCAAAACAAAAAGCATCCTCTGGATCGGATTGATGTTCGCAGCTTTCGTGGCAACCTGTTTCTTTAATGTAAGCGCAATCGTCATCATCATTGTCTGTGGACTTATCGGTCTGATCAATGTTCAGTTTGAGGACAGGAAGGAGAAAAAATCATGATTTATTTAAGATTATTCACTGCATTTCTCCAAATCGGTCTTTTTAGTTTTGGGGGCGGATATGCCGCTGTGCCTTTAATTCAGAATCTGATCGTGGAGAAAAACCAATGGCTGGAAATGAGTCAGTTTGCAGATTTGATCACAATCGCAGAGATGACGCCGGGACCGATCGCAGTCAACAGCGCTACTTTCGTAGGCCAGCAGCTGGCCGGCCTGCCGGGCGCGATCGTCAGTACATTAGGCTGTATCCTTCCATCCTTTATCATTGTACTGATCTTAAGTTATTTTTACATGAAATACAGGAGTTTGAAAACCATGCAGGGAATCCTGACAGGACTTCGTCCTGCTATCGTCGCAATGATAGCCTCCGCAGCTCTGTCCCTTCTTTTGCTCGCCCTGTTTAACTCCTCCCTTGGAGATATACATTTATCCGACTTCCGAGTGATTGAATGCGGTCTTTTCGTTATCAGCCTGTTTTTGATCCGCAAATTTAAAGTCGGACCGATTCCTATTATTTTTGGTAGCGGAATCATCGGAACCATCCTTTATCTGATCACAGGACTTCCGATCGCAAAATAGTTTTAAAAAACGGCAGCTTTGACAAACTTGCTTGTCAAAACTGCCGTCTTTCTATCCTGGCTGCCAGCATTTCCATCCTACGGATTGCATAGCCGAAAAATTCCTGGTATGCCTCACAGTAATAATTGCGGAAACTGCCATCTGCCATTTCATCGCAGTCCCGTCTGCAGCCCCCTCTGCAAAGCGGATACCATCTGCAATCACCACACCGTATATCGCGTTTCTCCGCTTTCTCAAAAAAGGATGAACCCTGGGCCTTCTTTGCAAGATCCAAAAAACTGTCCTCCTTCACATTTCCAACGCAATACTTCTCCTGCACATAAAAGTCACACGGATACACACTTCCGTCAGCCTCCACAATATTCTGCATTGTGCATCGGCCGTACATAGTGCACGCCTCCGGCTGTCCGCCAAGAAGCATGGAGAGGTAATTGTCAAACTGCCTGATATAGACAGGGTTGCCCCCAAGCACATCTGCATACCAAAGATCAAACAGTGTTTTCAGCGCCTGTGCATATTTTTCACCCGTCAAAGAATAAGACATCTTGCCCCTTTTTGCGTCAATCGGATCAAGACATGGAATATACTGCTGCCTTTGCAGCCCTTTGTTCTGGAAGAACCGGTAAATGCTTTGTATCCGCTCCGCGTGATCATTGGTGAGCACACAGAGGATATGGAACGGCACTGCCGCCTCCTGTAAAAGCCGAATCCCTTTGAAGACACCGGAAAAACTCCCATTCCCTGATGCATCCGTCCTGTTTTCATCATGAAGTTTTCTCGTCCCATCCAGTGAAACGCCAAGGAGGAATCTCCATTTTTTGAAAAATTCCACCCACTCTTTTGTCAGCAGTGTCCCATTTGTCTGGAGCGTATAAAATACCCTCTGCCCCGGTTTCCTGTATTCCTCCGCCTTTTCTGTAAAAAAACGAAAAAATGAAAGGCCTGCCAGCATTGGCTCTCCTCCCTGAAAGGCAAATGTACACTCCTCTGCCTCCTCCAGCGCGCGGCGTATCAGGCACCCGGCGGTTTCTAAATCCATCATACCAAAATCCGTGTTCTTCCAGTATTTTGACTCATCCAGATAAAAACAGTACCTGCACCGAAGATTACAGGCTGCGGATACTGGTTTTATAAGCAATTGTAATTGATCCATCTTCTCTTCCTCCGTATGAGATTGCTTTTCCTTTTTAATTCTTCTATAATGATTTTGTTTCGCGAATAAACATCACAGATAGAATATAAGGAGCTTTTTATGCTGAAATTAATTGCAAGTGATTTGGACGGCACCCTTCTGGATGCTTATGGCCAATCACCAGACCCTGAAATTTTTGAACTTATCTTAGAATTCAAGAAAAAAGGAGTCCGCTTTGTAGCTGCAAGCGGTCGGCAGTTCCAGAATATGCAAAGACTTTTTTCACCTGTAAAAGATGATATTTTTTATATCGCAGAAAACGGCGCTCTCACATATGATGCGACCGGTTTTACAGTGGGCGACTGCATCTGTCACAATACTGCCATAGAGATCATGGATGAAATCCAAAAATCCGGCCACGGGGATATCGCGCTCTCCTGCAAGCATACCGTATATCTGGACCGCACCCGCACAGATTTCGTGAATTTTCTGCAAAACACTGTCCAGTACGACACGACTTTGACAGATAATCTTCTTCTGATTCAAGATCCTATCTTAAAAGTCGCGCTCTTTGCTCCAGACGGGAGTGAGTCTTATATTGATCATTATCAGAAAAAATTTGATTCCCGTGTCAAGGTGGTCACATCCGGCAATGTGTGGATCGACTTTATCGCGCCAACCGTGGACAAAGCCGCCGCCCTTCAAGTCCTCTGCAAAAAATTGGGTATTTCCAGGCACGAATGTGTAGCGTTCGGCGACCAATACAATGATCTGGAAATGCTCAAGTTCGCCGGAACGAGCTATGCCATGGCAAACTGTGCACCCGGGATCGAAAAATATGCAGATCATCAGACAGACTCTGTCCAAAAAGAACTCAGAAAACTTCTGTCCATGCTGTAGATACAAAAATAGCGGGCCGCGGATACAGTGATCTAATGTAGCCGCAGCCTGAATATCCAAGTATTATTTCTCCTCTTTTTCTTCTTCCTTTTTTTCTTCCTCCGCGGCAATGGCAAGGAAATCTCTTGTCTTTTCTTTTCCGTGCGGGATAAATTTGCTCACTACAATTCCCTTTCCCCTATTCCTCACATAAAGAAATCCACAGATGGAAAATACAACTGCGCCGATAAAATTAACGCCCAGATCCATGATCGTATCTATCAGTCCAATATCCAGATAACCGCCCACTCCAAGCTCTTTCCCATTTACCACTACCTCCTGGATCCCTTTTATAGTGGAGGGATCCACGTTGTCCGAAACATTTAACATCATCGAATGTATGGTGTGCACAACCGTGTCTTTTTGCATATCCAGCCCAAAAAATTTATCCATCCCAAACTCAAAAAACTCCCATAAAACACCGATTGTCATGGAGAAAGAAAAAGATACAAGCGCCATGAAAGCCGGGGAGAGATGAAATGTTTTTCTTGGACTTCTGTTGAGAAGATCCACAAGGGAAAACCCAATGGCAGCTGCCAAAAATCCGTTGATCGTGTGCAGTACAATATCCCACTGCGGGAACACCTCATAAAACCGGTTGATCTCTCCAAGTATTTCAGCAGCAAAAATAAAAACAAGAATACTAATCTCCAATGGACTTGGCAGTTCCACCTTGAACGTCAACTGGACAAGGCTTGGTGCAACAAGAAGTATGAGTGTCAAAATACATAAAAACACATTTTCATAATTTCGGTTGTGAATCTGCAAAATCATTGTCACGATGACAGCTGCCCGCAGGATCCAGTATACAAGAAACGAACTTTTGTGTTCTCTTAACTCCATATGTAGCGCTTTTCCCAAAACACGCAGCCTCTGTCTGATTTTTCCTTTTTTCATCTGTCTTTCCCCTTCCTGCCTTATTTCCGCAGATTTTTCTCTGTTCTTTAAAGTATATCATATCTTTTGTACTATATTCTAATTGTTTTGTTTCTTTGACACCCATTAGCCCAAAAACAGGAGTACTTCCGGCAGCTTTACGCTGCCAAAAGCACTCCTGTTGTTCTCACTTACACTTATTTCTGTACATTATCTTTTTTTCTTCGCCCCAGCCAATGTTGCCGCAAGCGCTGCAAGTCCTGCCGCTGCAATCAGCCAAAGCGCACTTTCATCTCCTGTCTTTGCACTCTTTACAGTTGCCTTGTCAACTGATGTTGCTGCTTTATCCTGATTGCCTCCTTCTGTATTGTTTATATTTTTGCCTGTTGTGCTGCCTTTCTGGTCATCTGTCTTGCTTGCAGTTCCAACGGACGCCTGTTTTGTCTCAAGACCTGCTTTTGCAGATGCAAGTTTTTCTTCTGCCGCATCCACTGTGCTCTGATCATCCTCAGACAAAGTTGCATCCGCCAGTATTTGCTGTGCATTAGCCAGAGCACTTCTAAATACCTGTACACTTTCTTCTGTATACATGCTAAGGTCCATTTCTTCCACGCCACTTACAAGCTCTTCCAGCGCATCCTTATCTGCTTTCAGACGAAGGTTTGCCATTGCTCTAAGAAGGTCTTTCCAGGCCTGATCCACTTCCGTCTGCATCGCGTCTTTGCTGTCATAAACTTTTCTTGCAGCTGTCAGTGCATCTGTAAATTCTTTCTGTCCTTCTTCTACATAGGATGTAAGTCTTCCTTCTATATCAGCTGCCAGGGCAATGACCTTTTCAAGGTCTGTCTTGTCTCCCTGTTTGAAGGATAAATACTGCATCACATGGATCAATTCTCTCCATGCATTGTCCACCATTTCCTGTGTCACAGATGCATCTCCCGCTTTCGCTGCATCAAAGATTGCCTGTGTGTTTGTCCTGGCTTCCTCAAATTTCTTGACAACGGATTCCACCACACCGGTTGTATCCGCCTTTTTCGCAAGTTCCAGTGCGTATTCCAAAACTGCTGTAGAGAGTTCTTCTGCAGGCTCATCGGATACAATACCGTAAACTTCCAATTCGCGGATATTTACCAGGTCATCCGGACCTGCTGCTGCAGGAGTCAGATAAATCTTGATGGCATCTGCTTTTACGCTCTGGCCGAGATCGTATGTTGCAGTTGCGATCTGATTTGCTGCATCGATCTCTCCGCCGTCAAATGCAGTTTCCGGCAAGATATCTGTTTCCACACCATCATTTACCGCTACGATGCGGATATCTGTGATTCTGTTCAGTCCGCCCCAAACCATCTGTTTGATAATCACTTTCTGGGCGCTCTCATTGTCATTAAGCGGGATTTCGATAAAGTTTGTGTCCGTATTGTTCAGGTCAAATTCCCAGCGGCTTGTCAGATCACCGTCTACAGCTTTGCTGCCGGAGCGGTCTGCCTCTGTGCTTGCGCTGTGATAATTTCCAACTGTGACATCTTTGTTCAAAGCAATATTGAATGGGATCTCTGCTCCTGACAGTTTGATGATCTCATTTTCAGTTAAAACTCTGTCATAAATATAAAGCTCATCTACAGATGCCTGCATTGCATTTTCCTTACTTCCGATCACTTCCATAGGGAGCATCAAGGTCTCGTAATACCGCTGAGTACGCTCACCTTTTTCATTAACCGGATATCCACGTCCGTCATCCAGGTTACATCCGCTGTTCACATTCCAGTTCGGGAACGGGGTTCCGATCAGGGATGCGAATTTTTCGCCATTGATGTAAAGAGTGACTCCTTCATATGTTCCGGTAAGTGCAAGATGTGTCCACTCTCCGTATTGGATATCACAGTCAAATGTATGGGTGTAATCTTCTACATCGTATTTCAGTTTGCCGTCTTCCAGACGAAGAGTTCCTGTCTTTCCTTCCATCAAAACTCCGTCTGCCTCCGGTTTCAGCCACATTGCTGCTGTCCAGTCAAATCCAGGAGATTTCACATCTGTAGTGATGTAGCTTGCTCCGCCATTAAACTGAATAGCTGTTCCGTTTTTGCCTGCTGCATTTTCTGTGACATTTTCATTTCCTGTCACTTCTGCTCCTGCCTGTGCTGCATTGTCCGCTTTGCCGTCCAGTTTCAGAAGTTCATTGTCAACAACCTCTTTGTCAACTTCATACATGAAATCTGCATTTGGAGCATCGCCAAGTTCTGCTGCCAGATTCTTGACATCTTCATAGGTTTTTCCTGCTTCATTTGCCTGGGTTCCTGCCCATGTCTTTTCTGCAACTGCATAGAGATTGTGCTGGATACGGTAGCTGATATCATTGACGGAAATACCGTTTCCGTGGAAATCATTCCACACTGCGAACTGTCCGCCAAGTACTCTTGGATGTCCTTCCGGAGCCGGATTGCCTGCCCAGCCTGAGTTGTTGTTTGGCAGCCAGTTGTTGTACAGATGTTCCGCACGGCCAAACTGATTTGGATAGGAGCTTCCGCCAGGAACAATATACATATCCTGATCTTCCATGGAAATCACACGGTATCCTGCATCCAGAGACTGTTTTGCATTTGCATATCCCTGGTACCACGCATACATCACAGCGTCTGTTGTAACCGGTGTCTCTCCGCTGTTCTCTGTCAGGGAGCCCCAGAATACTGCTTCTTTTCCTGTTGAATTTACATATTCAAGCAGATCATTGCAGTACTGACGGAATCCCTCGCGGTACTGTGTCCGCTCATTTGACGGCAGACCGTCTGTCTTATATTCATCTGTTCCGATGTTGACATAGTCTCCCACAAAAGTCGGCTCACCGCCATTGTAACCATTGATATATTCATCAAATAATGCCTTTGTATTCTCCAGAACCTGCGGATTCAAAACATCCAGATATTTTGGATTATCGTAACGCGCTGTGTCCTCGCCCCATGCTTGTGTGTACGCAAGAGCATGACCCGGTGTATCCAGTTCCGGGATCACATTGATTCCAAGATCCATACTCTCATACTGGAAGTTTCTGAACTCTTCTTTTGTATAATGCTGCTTTGATGTCAGTTCCGGGAATGTCTCGCTCTCCAGTCTGAACCATCCCTGTGCTGCTCCGTTGCTGCCGTTTTCTGTTGACAATCCTTCCCAAATATCATTGTCGGACAGGTGGATAGCAAACAAATTCAGCTTGTACCAGCTCATCTGTTTGGCCAGGTCCTTAAGATATTCCATTGGGATCCATTTACGCGCCACGTCAAGGTGCATACCTCTTTGTTCAAATTCCGGATAATCTTTTACAAGACCTTTTGGAAGTGTATCCCGTCCGTCTTCGTCCTGTTTTAAAATCTGCAGAATAGATATTCCTCCATACAGACTTCCTGTGTTGTGGGTAGCTTTGATCTCCACATAATCTTCATCTGCATTGTCTCCGCCGATATTCAGATAGTATCCTTCACTGCCGAGCATATCTTCCCCTTCTGCTTTTGAAAGGAAAATATCGCCTGCCTGCAGACTGTCTTTGTCACCGGAAACCACATCAATATTTCTTCCTGTGATGTCCTCGTAATCTTCCTCCAGAGTATCTGCTGCTGCTTTAAATTCCTCGTCTCCCAGCACAATACGCGCATCTGTAAGGTCCACTTCACCAGTCCCTCCAACCCATTCGCGCAGTTCCGGAATTACATTTGGTTTTTCATTCTCACCCTCTACACTGTTTTCTCTTGCAGGAATGGTGACTTCCGCATTTTTCTCTGTTGTAAAGGAGGAGCCGTCTTCTTTATTTGTAATCTTGTACAATAATTTCACAGTCTGTGTTTCCAATGGTCTTGTAACTTCTCCATCCAGGGAAACTGTTGCCTTATTGTCGCTTCCAAAGACTTCAATGTCATATCCCTCTGCTTTTGGAAGGATCAGCTGATTGTTTTCTTCATCATACTCAGGTGCTTCTGCAAAATTTTTATCAAGCGGTTTTCCGCCTTCATGTTCTACGATATCTGCGATCTGATCTGCGCTCAGCATATGGTCATAAATCTTCAGTTCATCCAAAGTTCCAGCCATATAACCTGCACTGTCAAGTCCAGCCTTGTCATTGGCCCCGATCCTGCTCACCGGACACTTGATAGCCATGTCGATCGTTCCCACAAATTCTCCGTTTGCATACAGAGAAGTCGAATTTTCCCCATCACATACCAATGCCAGATGTGTCCATGTTCCGGCAGGCGTACTGTAATTAAATACTTCGTCAGCCACTCCGAATTTTGTGATTCCGACTTTTTGTGTATTCTGATACTGCTCCAGCTTGATCTCGCCTTCTGTACCGCTTAAAAGAACTGCATTGTCCCCGGATGCCTGTGCACGTTTTACCCACACAGCCACTGTCCATGGACCTTCCAGATCTTCCATGCCAAGATTGACATAGCCGCTTGTCCCGTCAAAGGAAAGTCCGCCGCCAACTCTTCCGTCTGCCCAGGAAACACCAGCGCTTAATGTACCCTGATACTGGCCTTCGGTATCTGTAATCGTAGTCCCTTCTCCTTCGTCCATCTTCCACTGTGCATTGACGCCGCTGCCAAGATCATTGTCCATAATGGAAATAGTCACCGTATCCACAGAACCTATCGTCGCATTGTCTGACGGATTGCTCAATACTGCTTTAAAGGATACTGTACCGCTCTTCTCTTCATTGTCGATTGTCTCGATTGTAACTGTTTTTTCTGTTTCCCCAGGCGCAAATGTCACCACTTCCTGCTTATGTACAAAATGTCTGCCGTGTACTGCCGTGTCCGGTTCTGTTGTCACAGTTACGGATGCTGTGTTGTCAAGGTCTTTTCCACTCCTTGTCACAGTCACATCCACACTCTCTCCTTCATTCACAGTCAGTTTATCTGCTGCAAACCCCATACTGTTGGCTCCTGTCAGTTCAAACCAGGTAATATTCAATCCTGAATTCAGGCACAGGTAGATATCGTGATATCCGGTCAGATCTCCTTCATATACAACATCTGCTTCCATTGTATGGTATGCAAAGTAATCGCCTGTAGGCTCTACATCCACAGTCGCAAGCACAGGTCCGTCCACACTGTCCAGACGCAGCGTAATCTGTGGAGTTCCAGGTCCTGCACAGTTTAAAAGGAATTTCTCAGGTGTCTTTGTAAACAGCACATTTTTATAAACAGCACAGTCACCGTCTTTGATCGCGCCGATGTTGGACGCACCGTTTGGCCCATTGTTCTCTGCTATGAGACCGCCTGACTTCTCCTGAAACTCGGCTGCCTGGATTCTTCCAGGAATTTGTACGCCTTCTTCTTCGATGCGCTCATCTGCTTTGTATGCAGCGATATTATTGATCAATGGCACTGCATAGGATCCTGTGATGTTGACTCTCACTGCCTCGGCCTTGATCGGTGTTCCTTTTACCAGACGTTTGTAGCCAATGGTTCCCCCCTCTCCGTATTCCATCCAGCGTCCGTTCACTCTTACATCCACTGTAAAGGAAGAAATACGCTGTCCAAGAGGGATGTATTCCTGAATTTCCACAACGTCGATCAAGGAAGGTTTATCTAATTCTACAGTAATGCTGCCTGTTGTCTGCCCATCGTCCATGGTCCAGTAAGTGTCATAGTCATCATCCACTGCTTTTGCGGCACTGTAATCATTGTGGTTTCCCCGCACACTTGTGGCTGCCGCTGCGGAGCCCTCTGCGTAGTTTACATCAAACGTATTGGTAAGGATATCGTGAAATCCTTCCAATGAATCAATGTCCTTTTGATCAATGAGCCCTTCTCTGTTCGGAGCTACATTGAGCAGAAGCGGCGATCCCCTTCCCACTGAGTCAAAATAGATCTTTGTCAGTTCCTCCGGAGTCTTTGGATTTTCATTTGCGTGATAGAACCATCCATCGCGGATGCGCACATCCACTTCTGGAATAGACCACACAAGTGTGTCCGCTGTGCTGCTGCCCTCAATATAAGGCTCTCCATTATGCAGGTAGTTCTGGTCCTCGATCCCTCTTACAAAATAATCGTCCCACAGTTTTTTTGCGTCCGCTGTCTGCCAGCTTGTGTTGCTCGCATAGCCGGATTCATTTCCTACCCAGCGAAGCGGTGCTCCATAATTCTGCTGATACACAATATCCGGATTCAGTTCTTCCAGCTTGTCCCACCAGCGCTGGATATCATAGACCGGTCTTGTCTCCGGATCTCCGCACGCACCGTCCATCCAGAACTCTACGATCGGATGTTCCGGGTCACTGTAGTTTTCAAAAATCTCTTCAATCTGTTTTACATACGTATCATTGTAATCCGGCGGAACATCCACGGAGTAACTTGGCAGGTTCTGATCCCAAGGGGAGAGATACACGCCCATGTCCATGTCGTATTTTTTACAGGACTCATAATACTCTTTTAACACATCTCCTTTTCCGTCCCTCCAAGAGCTGCTCTCCACAGAATGATCTGTCACTGATGTCGGGTACAGGTTGAATCCATCGTGGTGCTTTGCCGTGATCAGACAGCGTTTAAATCCCGTATTTTTAAACGCCTCTATCCATTGATCTGTGTCTAAATTCACCGGATTGAAGATATCCGGGTCTTCCTTTCCGTCTCCCCACTCTTTGTCTGTGTACGTATTCACGCCAAAATGGTTGAAGATCGCAAGCTCATCTTTGTAATATTTCATCTGAGCATCGCTTGGAGTTGGCCCGTATGGCTTTGGCGCAGTTACTTCCTGTGCAGAGCTGACCGGCACATTCATAGACAAAACAGTTGCCGCTGCAAGGGAAACTGCTGCAAATCTTTTCATTCTTTTCCTCTTTCTCATGTTTTTCTCCTCGTATTATATAGTAGTAGTATTTATAGACCCTCTCCAAGGTCTGTATGCTATACTGTTTAGAGATACTGTGGATTGGTTTTTTTCTCCTACCA
>NZ_NFKJ01000010.1 GCF_002160325.1 Lachnoclostridium sp. An181 | reverse complement strand
CCATGACCTGTATTCACAGGATAATGATACGTCCCAGAGGTGGTTTTGCTCATAGGAATGAGATTGGTTGAGATACCAGCGGAGCTTTTCCAGAGCCGTCTGTCTGCTTATACAATGAAATACGCATATTGGATAAGCCATTTTGCGTATGCTGAAAATAGATAACCTTAGAAAGGAGAATAGTAAAAATTGGCAAAAAAAGAAGCAGTCCAATATACAGTTGAACGAGAATTTCTCTCTAAAATTACTGTAGAAGAATTACTTGTCCGTATCGTCAGAAAGCACTTGAAAAGCCCGTATTTATGGGAAAAATCGGTATGAAAGCAATAGGAAAATGCCGTGTTTTATGGTATAATATTACTATAGGTACGGCAGTTGAATAGGTGTAATAGATGAAACTTCAAAAGGTTTTAAACTTATTTAACGTAGCTATTTATATCAGATTATCAAGAGAGGATGGCGATAAGGAAGAAAGCGACAGTGTAGGAAATCAGCGAAAACTTTTAACAGAATATGTGAGCAGACATGACGACTTTATCTTATATGATATTTACATTGATGACGGCTATACAGGTACAAATTTTAATCGTCCGGCTTTCCAGAAAATGATTGCGGATATTGAAGATAAAAAAGTAAATTGTGTAGTCGTGAAAGACTTGTCTCGTTTTGGAAGAGATTATATCGACACAGGAAGATATCTGGAGAGAATATTTCCAGAATTGGGCGTCCGCTTTATATCAGTATCAGACAATATCGACAGTATCAAACAGGCATATGATATGTTGCTTCCTATTAAGAATATCTTCAATGAGCAGTATGCCAGAGATATTTCAAATAAAATTCAAGCAACTGTAAAATCAAAACAGAAAGCGGGAGAATTTATTGGAGCATTTACAAGCTATGGATATAAAAAATCTCCTGTGAATAAAAATAAGCTGGTAATTGATGAATACGCTTCGGAAGTTGTAAAACGCATATTTGCTATGTATGCACAGGGAATTGGAAAGCAAAGCATTGCAAAACAACTAAATGCAGAAGGTATTCTTTGCCCGTCGGAATATAAAAAACTGAATGGGGAGAATTACAAAAACTGTAATCGTCTGAAAACCACTTCTTATTGGACATATTCTACTATCAACACCATGTTACATAATGAAATGTATATAGGGAATATGATACAGGGAAAGAAACATCAACGTATGCGTGGCAAACAACACAAGGTCGATAAAGAGAACTGGGTACGGGTGGAAAATACTCATGAGCCGATTATAGATCGGGACACATGGGATAAGGTTCGAAAGCTCTTATCAAAAAAGCACCGAGATATAGATTTGGAAACAAACAAAAATATCTTTGCTGGCTTTATCAAATGTGGCGACTGTGGACGCTCCATGATGAAGAATTTCTGGCGACGTGCCGACGGAAGCAAGTCATATTCATTTTACTGTGGTACTTACAAAAGAAGCGGTAAAGACTACTGCACACCACACACTCTCCCGTTTCAAGTATTAAATGATATTGTTTTGGGTGATTTGAAAGCAATTATCCGCAATGTGGAGAATTTGCAGGAGCTTATAAAAAAGCAGTCTTGTACTGAATTGAAGATAAAGAACTCGACAAACACAGAACTGATAAAAGTAAAGGCAGAGCTTGAAAGAGTGAAAAAGCTGAAAAAATCAATCTACGAAGATTATAAAGACGAGTTGATTTCTAAAGAAGAATATCTTTCTTATCGAGAGGACTATCAACAAAAGGAAGCGCTTTATTCTAAACAAATTGAAACGCTGGAAGCGAAGAAAAAGGAAACTGTTACAGAAGATGTTTTTGAGACGCCATGGTTAAAACGATTGTTGGAACTGAAAGACATTGAAGAGCTTGACAGAGACATTGTGGTTGAGATGATAGACGAGATAACAGTATATGAAAACCGCAAAATAAAAATTCGTTATAACTTTGGAGATGAACTGGAACATTTATTTTCAAACGTGTACAGCGTTGACATGGAGAAAAAGGCTATCTAATTTCAGCACAATTCTTATTCCCTTTATTTTCTTAGGGAAAAATACAACACTTGCGCTAATAACAACCAGCACATGGAGGAAGAGATCCGGGGGCTGTATACAATGGACGGCAGGAAAAGGATGATGCACTTGCGCTTGTCCTGGCTGTTGGGCAGATACTTGAGGATCGCGGGCTGGATGTGGAATACACAAGGACAACAGATGTTTATGAGTCACCGTACGAAAAAGCAATGGAGGCTAACGAGTCTGGGGCGGACTTTTTTGTGTCCATTCACCGCAACTCAAATCCAACGCCAAATTCAGCATCAGGTGTGGAAACGCTTGTCTACAATAAAGATGGAATCAAATATGAAATGGCACAGGCTATCAATCAAAATATGGAGACACTGGGATTTCGGAATCTTGGAGTGAAGGAGCGCCCGAATTTGGTGGTGCTGAAACGGACGAAGATGCCTGCACTGCTTGTGGAGGCAGGTTTTATCAATTCTGATACGGACAATGAACTATTGGACGATAATTTTAATGCTGTTGCACAGGCCATTGCAGATGGAATTTTGCAGCCCCTCGGTATTTCGGCTGATGGCGTGGGAGGAAGGGCAGACTATGCTGTGCAGACAGGCGCTTTCAGAAATCGTAACTATGCAATGAATCTTTTGAATGAACTTTTAGAGGAGGAATACCCGGCCTACCTGGAGGAAGGAAACGGTCTTTACAGGGTTTTGGTCGGAAGTTATGAAACATTGGATGAGGCCGCTGCCATGGAAAGGCGCCTGAAACAGGACGGATTTCAGACAGTGATCGTGAATGTAGCGCAGTGAAACGTAATGTAACGTAAAAAAGGCGCATGCAAAGCAGCGGCAGAGCCTTTCTCCTTGCGCCGGGGCAAAAGGAAACGTATAATAGAACAAAAACAAAAGACAACGGAGGGAAATGGATGAAGGAACATTTGGACTTTAAACAAAAACTCTCGGAAGTACTGGAGTGTGCCAGAATAAACGGCGGCAGGATCACTACAGAAGAGGCCGAGAAAATATTTGAAAATGAAAACTTATCGGATGAGCAGATGGCGCTGGTGTTTGACTATCTCAATGCTCAGAAGATCATTGTCAAAGGATATGAGAAGAAAGGCGGAGTGATCCGGGAAACAGAAGAGATTTCCATGCAGCCGGAAGAGGAGGCGTTCCTTGCAAGATATATGCAGGAAGTTTTTCGGCTGCAGCCGGAGCAGGAGGGAGAAAAGGAAAAGTTGTTTTTGCTCTTAAAAGACGGAGATGAAAGTGCAAAAGAAAGACTTTTACAGTTGTACATGGGCAAGGTTGCAGACATTGCAAAAGAGCTGTATCAGCCGCAAATTTTCTTTGGGGATCTAGTGCAGGAGGGAAATATGAATCTTCTTTTGGCCCTTGAAAATGTGAATGACATTGATAAAGTCGACGAAACCATCTGTCAGGAGATACGCCAGGGAATTTTAGCGTTCATTGAAGAACAGACCGAGACTGGAAAGAAAGAGCGGAAAATGGTTCAGAAGGTAAAAGAGCTGGATGAGGCGATCACAAAACTTACAGATGAGCTTGGGAGAAAAGTCATGATAGATGAATTGATGGAAGAGATGCATCTGACGGAAAGGGAGATCAAAGATATTATGCATCTGACCGGGGAGGAGCCGGAAGAAGAACAATAAACGATAGAAAATTCACCAAAATCTCACAGAGTGGCAGGTGTCTGCAGTTATGGCGTGCTTGCGGACAAGGACACCGGAAAAACAGAAGAGCAGGCAGCGCAGGAACAGTGGGTAGAAGAAATTGAAGACCGGCAATAGAGACAAAAAAGAGGATGCAATTTAGGCATCCTCTTTTGTTTCGTCTGTTAATGGGGTTTTGAATCCTTCCGGAAGAAACACATGCACGCGCTCAACGCGGTTTTTGTCCAGTTTGTCAACTTTCAGGCGAATATGAGTTTCTGTTTCAATCTCGTCTCCTTCTTCCGGAAGACGATCAAGCTGCTCGATGATAAAACCGCCCAGGGAGTCATAATCTTCTGATTCAAGTCCCAGGCCAAGCTCATCATCCAGATCGTCCAGGTTCATGGAGCCTTCTACAGAATACTCCAAAGGTCCGATCTTTTTGATATATTCTTCTTCCTCTTCATCGTACTCATCGTGGATTTCACCAACCAGCTCCTCGAGGATATCTTCAAGGGTGATCAGTCCTGCAGTCTCTCCGTATTCGTCCAGAACGATCGCAATGTTGAAGGATGCATCCCGCATCTCCACAAGAAGTTCAGATATATTTTTATATTCATAAGTGAAATAAGGTTCGCGTAAAATATCACGAACATGAAAATCTTCCTTTTTATCAAAAAGAAGAAGGTCTTTCATGTTGATCGTTCCGATGACGTTGTCTGTTGTGCCTTCAAATACGGGAAGCCTTGTGAATTTGTCCTCCCGAAAGATATCGAGGAGTTCCCCGTAGCTGCTCTCCACATCCGCAAATGTGACGTGCACGCGTGGGACCATGACATCTTTTGCCTTTGCATCACCTAAATCGAAAACATTGTAGATCAGTTCTTTTTCTCCGGATTCAATGACACCATCTTCATGGCTGACGTCAAGAATGGTCCGAAGTTCTGTCTCAGTCATGGACGTGTTCCTCGCATTTGGATTAACGCGAAGGAGGAATAAAAGTCCTCTGGACATTCCATTGATAATGAATATAAACGGAGTCATGATCAGCATGATAAAATGAATGACCGGCGCGTAAGCAAGCGCGATTTTTTCCGCGTGGACAGTGGCCATGGTCTTTGGTGTGATCTCTCCGAAAAGAAGGATCAGCAATGTGATGATAAAGGTACCTGCACTCACCCAGACTCCGCCAAAACGATAGGCAACAGTGGCTGTGATGGAAGCTGCTGCAGTGTTGACAAGGTTGTTTCCGATCAGGATGGCACTGAGCATTTTTCCGGAATTGGCGGTGATGCTAAGCACAAGGTTTGCACGCTTATTTCCTTCCTCGGCAAGTGTACGCATACGAATCTGGCTGACAGATACAAGCGCGGTCTCTGAAGAGGAAAAAAAGGCGGAAAGCCCAAGCAAAATCACCAGAATAATAATTTGTCCGACGACACTCGAGTCCAATGATATATTCACTCCTTTTTAATAAAGATATACAGATTTACTATATCCTATTTTATACGATTTTGCAATTATTTTATCATGTCGTCCATCTGCGGTTGAATTTCACGGAACGTTGTTGTATTCTAAAGAACAGAAAAACAAAACAGGAGAGAAGGTATATGGTATTGGATTTTGAGCAGAGGCTGGCAGGCCTGATGGACGGGGAGAGAATCAAAAAGGATGAGCCCATGAAAAAGCATGTGACGTTCCGCGTGGGGGGAAACGCAGATTATTTTGTGACTGTGAAAAACGCCGATGAAATAGCAGCTGTCATCAATCTTTGTAAAGAAGAGAAGGTTCCGTATTTTATTATGGGAAACGGCAGTAATCTTCTCGTCGGGGACAAAGGCATCCGGGGCGTTGTCATCCAGATTGCAAAGGATATGAATGAGATTGAGGTGGATGGTGAGACTATCACGGCCATGGCAGGCGCCCTGTTGTCAAAGATTGCAGGCGCAGCATTAAATGCAGGGCTTACAGGTCTGGAATTTGCATCCGGCATCCCGGGTACACTGGGAGGCGCTGTGGTGATGAACGCAGGGGCTTACGGCGGAGAGATGAAGGATGTGCTTGACATGGTGCGTGTGCTGACACCTGAAGGAGAAATTCTGGAGCTTGGAAAGGATGCATTAAAGCTTGGATACCGGACAAGTGTGGTGGCAGAAAAAAATTATATTGTCCTGGATGCAAGAATTGTATTAAAAAAAGACGATAAGGAAAAGATCCGGGAATATATGGAAGATTTAAAGGGAAGGCGTACTTCCAAACAGCCTTTGGAATATCCAAGTGCAGGCAGCACGTTCAAAAGGCCGGAAGGGTATTTTGCAGGGAAACTTATTGACGATGCAGGACTTCGCGGGTTTGCACTTGGCGGAGCTCAGGTATCCGAAAAGCACTGCGGGTTTGTGATCAACAAGGATAATGCAACAGCCCTGGAGATCATCAAACTGATCGAAGAGGTTCAAAAAAGAGTGAAGGAAAACTCCGGTGTAGCGCTGGAGACAGAAGTAAAGAAAGTGGGAGAATTCTAAGGATGAAATTGGTGATAGTGACAGGGATGTCCGGAGCCGGCAAGAGTACGGCGCTGAAGATGTTGGAGGATGCAGGATATTTTTGCATCGACAATCTGCCGGTGCAGCTGATACCAAAACTTGCGGAAATCCTGTGTGTGCCGACAACAGAGATGAATAAAGTTGCCCTGGGAATTGATGTGCGAAGCGGAGCAGGCTTAAAAGAGATGGAGAAAACACTTGAGGGCCTGGAAAAATCTTCTTTGAAATATCAGATCCTGTTTCTGGATGCAAAGGAAGATGTGTTGGTAAAGCGATATAAGGAGACAAGACGCAGCCATCCGCTTGCAAAAGACGGGCGCGTGGACAAGGGCATTCAGGAAGAAAGGAAATTTCTATCTTTTTTGAAAGGAAAAGCGGATTATATCATTGACACGAGCCAGCTTTTGACAAGAGAACTCCGGAAAGAGATCAATCACATTTTTGTGGATGAAAAAAATTATAAAAACTTATACATTACGATCCTGTCCTTTGGGTTTAAATACGGAATTCCTTCGGATGCGGACCTTGTCTTTGACGTCCGTTTCCTGCCAAATCCATATTATATTGAAGAATTAAGACCGCTTAGCGGCAACGACGTTCCTGTACATGAGTATGTCATGAACAATGAAAAATCCAAACAATTTCTGGCGAGACTGACAGATATGGTAAATTTTCTCATTCCAAACTATATTGCCGAAGGTAAGAATCAGCTTGTCATCGCTGTCGGATGCACAGGAGGAAAGCACCGTTCCGTCACACTTGCCGATGAGCTGTATAAAAATCTTCTTGGCGAGGAAGACTTTGGACTGAAGATAGAACACAGGGATATAGAAAAAGATGCGATCACAAAAGCGAAGTAGGCTGCGGAGGGAACTATGTCATTTTCAGGAGAGGTAAAGGAAGAGCTGTCCAGACAATGGAACAGGGCAAGGCACTGTCAGATTGCAGAGCTTTCTGCTATCATCAGCATGTGTGGAAATGTAATTTTTGACAGCAGGAATCAGATGAGGTTAAAGATTCAAACAGAAAATCTCTCTGTTGCAAGAAAATGCTTTACTTTAATACAAAAAGGTTTTAATATAAGAACTGATGTCGCGGTTAGGTATAACTGTGAGAAAGGAAGTATTTCTTATCTGGTTGCTGTCGGAAATCCCCAGGATGCATCCCGCATCATCCAGGCAGTGAAACTGAAGGGGACGGACGGAGAAATCCGTGAGGAACTTTCCATTGTGCGCAATATTGTTATCCAAAATGCCTGTTGTAAGAGAGCGTTTTTAAGAGGGGCGTTTCTTGCAGGGGGCTCCATGAGTGATCCGCATAAAGCATATCATTTGGAGATTGTGTGCGCCAGCGAAAAGAAAGCTGAGCAGATTCAGCAGATCATGAAAAGCTTTGAGATGGATGCGAAAATCGTAAAGCGGAAAAAGGTATATGTTGTGTATTTAAAAGAAGGAACGCAGATTGTGGATGCGTTGAATATTATGGAAGCACATGTTGCACTGATGGAATTTGAAAATGTCCGCATTCTCAAGGAGATGAGAAACACAGTAAACCGTAAGGTGAACTGTGAGACAGCGAATATCAACAAAACTGTGTCGGCAGCTGTAAAACAACTGGAAGATATCAAATACATCCAAAATACAATTGGTTTTGAAAAATTGTCGGATGGATTGAGGGAGACGGCAATTGCCCGCCTTGGACATCCGGATGCAACTTTGAAAGAATTAGGGGCTTTACTGACTCCACCAGTCGGGAAGTCCGGAATAAACCACCGGCTTAGAAAATTGAGTGAGATTGCCGGAAAAGTGCGGGAAAGCAAGGAGGTACTATTATGATTAAGAAAGCAATTATGGTAAAAGGTGAAGAAGGACTTGATGCGAGACCTATAGCCTTGTTGGTACAGGAGGCAAGCAAATATACCAGCCAAGTCCACATTGAGATTGAAAATAAAAAAATCAATGCCAAGAGCATTATGGGAATGATGAGCCTGAAGTTGGCAGGCGGTGAAAATCTTACAGTAGTAACAGAAGGGACAGACGAAGAAGAGGCAGCACAGGGAATCGAAGCTTTTTTTGAAAAAGTAAAAAAATAGTGAAAACACGGGGTGGTGCAAACAATGAACAAGAGTTTTGCAGCGCCCTTTTCCATACAGGGGAGGAAGGAGGCTTATGAAAAAGTTACTTTTTGTGTACAATCCAAACGCAGGAACAGGAGCCCTGAAACAACATTTGATGGATGTAATCGATATTTTTGTGAAAGCAGGGTACGAAGTGACTGTTTATCCGACACAGAAATACCGGGATGGTTATCACAAAGTTAAAAATTTCGGAGATGAGTATGAGCTGCTCGTGTGCAGTGGAGGAGACGGGACTTTGGACGAGGCTGTCAGCGGAATGATGAGAAGAGATAAGAAGATTCCGATCGGCTATATTCCGGCAGGTACAACAAATGATTTTGCAAACAGTCTGCATATTCCAAAGGATATACGAAAAGCAGCGGATGTGGCTGTGAACGGAAAGGCGTTCCGGTGTGATGTAGGAAAATTCAATCACAATACATTTGTGTATATTGCGGCTTTCGGGCTTTTTACGGATGTCTCCTATCAGACAAACCAGCAGATGAAAAATGTCTTAGGTCATCTTGCGTATGTGCTGGAAGGGACCAAAAGGCTTTTTAATGTAAAGTCTTACCATATTAAGGTGAACTATGATGGGCATGAGCTGGAGGACAATTTTGTGTTTGGCATGGTGACAAATTCAAAATCTGTCGGGGGATTCCGCAATATGATAGGAAAAAATGTGGTCTTTGATGACGGTGTGTTCGAGGTGACACTCATCAAGATGCCGAAAAATCCGCTGGAACTGCAGGAGATCATTGCAGCCCTTCTTGTAGAACAGGTTAATACAAAGCATATGTATACATTTAAGGCCGCAAAAATCCATTTTGAATCTCTGGAGGAAATTCCCTGGACACTGGACGGAGAATTTGGCGGAGACCATGACACGGTTACCATTGAAAACGAGAAACAAAAGCTGGAGATCATGGTGGATCCGGAGGCAATGGAAGGTCTGAGTGCATATGCTGTGGAGAAACTGCAGGAAGAAAAATAAAAAATTAAAAAAAGTACTTGCATATTCGACAAAACTGTATTATAATATGCAAGTACGAGTGAGACGGCCCCATGGTCAAGCGGTCAAGACGCGACCCTCTCACGGTCGAATCAGGGGTTCGATTCCCCTTGGGGTCATTATATAACGCCGGCAATCTGAAAAAGATTGTCGGCGTTTTTTATATAAAAATAAGAGGAGATTTAACTTACTTTTGATATCCATTGAATCTGTCTTTAAAAATTCTCTGCTATACTTTTTGGGAATTAAAAGTTTAGGAGGGAAGAGATGGTTTCAATACAAAAACACAAAGCAGAGATCCTACTGGGTATCCTGGCCATTCTTTTTGTGGCAGGGGTGCTGGTTTGGAATGGGAGGATTCAAAAAAACTATAAACACTACAACAACACAGATATCACTTATGTGAAAGGAATTGTAAAAGAAGTGTCCAACGATGAGCTGGAGAAGGATAAGACAAATGACAACCGGTATCTTGGGGCTCAAAAGGTAAAGGCAGAGGTGCTGGAAGGGAAATATAAGGGCGAGATTGTCGAGATTGAAAATTATCTCACTGCGTCCAGCAATGTGTTTGTGGAGCCTGGGACAAGGGTGATTTTATCCCAGGATGATCCCAAGGGAAGTGAGCCGTATTTTTTAATATACAACTATTATCGTTCGCCGTTTATTTACGGTTTTGTGATCCTTTTCTTTCTTATGATGATCTTGATAGGAGGGTTCAAAGGCATCAGAGCTATATTGGGACTTGCATTTACACTGTTCACCATTGTCCTGTGGATGATTCCCATCATATATATGGGATATTCCCCGGTGTTGGCTGCAATTGCGACTGTAGTGATCACCACTGCGGTAACTTTATTGTTCCTCAATGGATTTAGCAGGAAAACATTGTCTGCCATTATTGGAACCGCGCTCGGCGTGCTGCTTGTAGGGGTGATTTTTGCAGGTATCTCCTATTTCCTGCATATTTCCGGGTATAATACGGATGAGACGGACTTTATGGTACTGATAGCGGGAAATACGAAACTTAAGATAGCGGAGGTACTCTTTGCGGGAGTGCTCATCTCATCGCTCGGCGCGGTCATGGACGTTGGCATGTCTATCGCATCTGCTATCTACGAGGTGCTCGAAGTGAACAGGGAACTTACGGCAAAACAGCTTTTTATGTCCGGCCTGAATGTGGGGAAAGACATGATCGGAACGATGAGCAATACGTTGATACTTGCTTTTACAGGAAGCGGGCTTTCCACACTTCTTGTGCTGACGGCATATGGGATTAAGTACCATCAGTTTATGAGTTCGGATTTTCTTGCCATTGAAGTGGGACAGGGCCTTTCCGGGACAATGGCGGTCATTCTGACTGTGCCGATCACATCTGTGGTATCATCTTTCCTATATAAAAGAAAAATAGGATAATGATAAAAAAGAAAGTAAAGTGGCCGGATTGGACATGTTTTACTTTCTTTTTTGATTTTTGGACTTATTTTACAGAAAAAGAAAAAAGAGGGAAAAGAATTAACTTACGTTTTACGGCGGGCAAATAAAACGATGACAATCATCCGGTACAATCCAGAGTGTAAGAAAAAACAAGTATACAAAAAAGGAGAGAAAATGGCGATGAAAAAGATGACAGTAAAGAAATTATGTGCCATTGTGCTGACTATGGCAACATTGACATCACTAAGCGGCCCATCCTTTGTACAGGCAGCGGACAATGTCCGGACTGTAAATGAGACAGGGGCAGGTGAATCACCCGAAAAGTCGCAGGAGACAATGGATGAACCTATGGCAGCCAACGGTATAATCGCTGAGGACGGAGAGACGGAAGACATTGTAAGCAGCCAGGCAGATGTAAGTTTTGGTGTTGTCTCAGACACCCATGTGACAGCCGCAAAAGCAACTGAGCAGGCAAGACTGAAAAAAGCGTTTCAGTTTTACAGCAACTCAGGTGTGGACAGTATGGTTGTGGACGGTGACCTGACAGACACAGGAGCGCAGTCCGAGTATGATACATGGAAAGAAATCAAGGACGAAAACCTGACCATTCCATTGATCGCAACCATGGGAAACCACGAGGGAAACAGTGCAGACAGATTTATCGCGACAACAGGAAATAAACCAAATGACCACAAGGTGTTAAATGGATACCATTTCATCACAGTGAGCCCGGGCAGCGGGACATTGGATGAGGAGACAGGAAAGGCAAGTTCTCACGGCGGCGGAAATTACAGTTATGTCACATCCTGGTTAAAGGAACAGATGGACGCCGCGTACGCGGATGACCCGAATAAACCAATCTTTGTATTCTTCCACCACCCTATCAAGAATACATTCTATGTGTCAAATGAATGGTATGGAAGCGGCCTGGATGATTTCTTTAAAGATTATCCGACAGCAGTGACCTTTTCAGGACATATCCACAGTCCGAACAATATGCCAACAAGTATCTGGCAGGACGGGGGATACACGGCAGTCAACACCGTAACCTTATCTTACATGGAGATGGAAACGGGAATGATTTATGGTAGTATCCCGCCTAATGCAAGCCAGATTGCGCAGGGACTTGTTGTGGAGGCAGACGGCAGCAGGGTGACGATCAAAAACTACGACTTCCTCGCAGACCAGTGGATTCCACAGACATGGACATTTGATGTAAAAGATACGCTTCCTTATACAGATGACAGGCAGGAGAACGCTAAGGCTCCATACTTTGACGAGGATGCAAAACTGACTGTCAGCAATGTTACGGACGACAGCGCTGATCTGACATTCACACAGGCAAAAGTAGCTGAGAACAATGTGGGAGATATCGTGCATTCCTACAGATATGATTTTATCAACACGAAGACCGGAAATGTTGACAAGACATTTAAGACATGGTCCAATTACTATTTACTTCCGATGCCGGAAACAATGGAGCAGACAGCGCCTGATCTGGAGCCGGGAACGTCTTATGAAGTGCAGATCCACGCGATCAATGCATATCAGCAGGTGAGTGAAAATTATCTTTCCGCCAATTTTACGACAACCGGACAGTCTGACAGTGAGCCGGGATTTGACGATATGATCTTGGGCGTCCCAAAAGCGGACATGCTGGATGTGGATTTCTCCGGCGGACAGGCTTTAGATCATTCAGAAAAAGCACATGCTCTGGAGGGCAGTGATGGCTCCAACATTGGTATGAGCGAAGAACTTGGAAAAGAGACAGCAGTATTTACCGGCAAGGCATCAGAGGCATTCCGGGCACCTTGGTCTGAACAGGACTATGACAAGATCAACGACGGATTCACTTTGGAATCTGTGTTTAAAGTAGATGAATTTTCCGGAAGTTACGTGGATTTATTCGGCAACATGGAGTCTGCGGGAATTGGCTTTGAGATTTCAAAGAGCAGCGAGAGTGGAAAAGCGAATCTGGAAGGATGGGTACATTTAAATGGTTCCTACAAAATTCCGACAGCATCCGCAGGGCTTGAGTATGGAAAATGGTATCATGCAGCATTGACATACGATGGCAAAAAAGTGACTTTGTACCTGAATGGCAAAAAAGCTGCCAGTATAAATGCGACAGGAGAAGTAAAAACTCCGCCTAATGCATCCAGATACTATGTTATCGGCGGAGACAGCGGTTCCAACGGAGGCGTACAATCTCCGATGGTGGGAGAAATTTCCACAGCGCGCATTTATGGCGAGCCATTGAGTGCAAAACAGGTAAACATGCTGGCAAACAGAGATCTGACAACCCTCGATAAACAGCAGCCGCTCATCCAGGTGGCAGCAGAGCCGGCGGCAAATGGAACAGAAGGAAGGGAGTATGTGATCCCGGCTGCAAAGGCAGCGGACAACAGCACGATCGTGACATTGAAAGCAGTGGTCACAGACCAGACATTAAATGAAGTGCTGGTGATCGGAGGAGAGAAAAACGAGACAGAAGAGACTACATTTGTGCCGGAGGCGGGAACATATAAGCTGACCTACACAGCAGTGGATAAAGCGGGGAATGTAAGAGATATGACTTATACCATCTCTGTGGATGGAAAAGAGGCGGATCAAGTGTCCACAGCAGTGCTGGAGTACGCGCTGGAACTTGCAGATAATGCAGACACACAGGGAGTGCTGCCTTCTGTAGTGGCAAAATTTGAGGCGGCCCGTGACAAAGCACAGGCGCTCCTTGAAAAAGCTCAGTCAGGGGATCCATCGATCACCCAGGAAGATATCGATGAAACCTGGAAGGAACTGATTACATGGATGCAGTATTTCTCGTTTAAACAGGGAGAAAAGACAGACCTCGCAAAAGTCATTGCACTTGCACAAGGGTTGAATCTTGACAACTATCTGGAACAGGGACAGGAAGAGTTTTTGACAGCGCTTGAGGCTGCAAAAAAAGTACAGTCTGATGAAAATGCTATGCAGGAAGAAGTGGATGCAGCCTGGAAGGAGCTTTTAAATACAATGGCGGATTTGAGGCTGAAACCAGATAAAAGTGCCCTGGAACAGTTGATCGGAAAAGCAAAGGATATGAGTATGGAAGGCTGTGAAGAAGAGATCGCAGACAGGTTTGGTGTGGTCCTTGCTAAAGCAGTTGCTGTGTATGACAATGAACAGGCAACAAAAGAAGAGGTGGACGGCGCAGTGAAAAACCTTGAGGCATCCATCAAAGAGGTGGAGGAATCAGGAGAGCTGACGGTCAAGGCAGAAAAAGAAGGGACAACAATATTGAGTGCAAATGTATCAGGAAACACAGAAAGTAGTGGAGAGGTAAATAATCAGAAAACTTCTGCGGTTAAGAGTGTAAAGACAGGGGACACCACTGCGGCAACGGCTGCCCTGGCAGTAATGCTGATGGCGGCTTTGGCAGCAGGATGGTCTTTCGCCAGAAAAAAGAGAGTATAACAGAAACAGGATATGAAAAAACAAAGAGGAGCCGTATCTGATACGGCATCCTCTTTGTTTGTTTCTTGACATTTTTTGTTACGTCTGTTACCTTATTGGAGATAAGGGTTAGAAATAGCTAACTACGGAGGAGAAAATGGATCAACTAAAATTGAGAGTACTCATCTGTTTTTTTGATTTGGAGGCCAAGGACTGCAGTGTGACAAATCTGGCACAGCTTTTGGGGGAAGAAAAATATACTATAAGCCGTACCATGGGCGCGCTGGAAAAATCCGGGTATCTGGACAGAACAAATCGAAGAAGACCGTTTTTGACAAAAGCAGGTGAGCAGGCGGCAAAACGATATAAAGACAGGCTTGACATTGCTCTTGAGTATCTGCTGCATGAGGGAATTGGGCAGGCAGATGCAAAAAAAGATGCAATTTTTATGGCTCTTTGTTGTACGGATGAAACCTTTCAAAGGCTCAGGGAAAAGGAAGGCTGTGGAAGGGTAAAGATGATGTTTCGTGACGGGACAACATTTGGCGGCGAAAAGCTGTGCAGGTACTGGGAGAATGGAGTATACCATCTGCCGTTTATGATGTACACAAATATAGAAAACGGACATATTTCCAGATGGAATCAGGAATTTGCACATCCGGGGCTTTTGGAGATCAAAAACAGGATTGGAATTGTCCAGATTCGGGTATCTTTTGAAAAAAGGTATACCAAGTTTTGGTACTGGGATGGAGAAAATTACAGAAATTTTGAGAGGAATGGTTCCGTCCTGCTGTTTCCTGCCAAGTTTCTTCGGTTTATCAGTATTGGAACTGAAAAGGGCAGAATGCTCCACGGTGAAGTGCAGGTAAAAGTGCAGGAACACGGTGCGGAAGAAGTTCTGAGCCTGACAGTGTTTATTTTTTGATAAATGTTGCACGGCTGCAACAATGAAAAGAGAGGGCGAAAAGTAAGTTGAAACTAACTTTCTGAGAAAATGTAGCAGCCCTGCAACAAAGTTGAGGTTTGACAGGGAACAAAAGTATGTTATACTACACATCGCTTAAAGGCAGCGGAAGGTTGCTTTTTTTAAACTACATAAGTTAGTGACAACAAACTACTCATATGTAAAGGAGGACAAATATGAGAAAGAGATTCATCAATAGCAGGCCCCTTAAAAGAATCTGTGCGGTTGCCATGGCGGCAGCGCTGACTGTGGGGATGTTCCAGGGGACAGGCGTAAAGGCTGCAGAAAAGGAAAGTAAAGGCGCAGCATTTAAGATGGAGGCTGCAATCACAAATCTGGAAGCAGACATGGGCAGTGCACCTCCGATGATCGCGGAGCAGGTGAAGGGACCATTTAAAAAGGCGCTCGGCGACACCGCAATCGTGGAGGTTAAGGCGGACGGCAGTAAGTCAGCTATTGTAACAACAAAAGAGATGAGCATTATGGGAATTGCCGTAAACATTTCCAATATCAAAGAAGGTACCGTACTTTCCGAAAAGACAAATGCATCAGGAACCCAGGTACCGGATCAAGTCTCTATTCCGCTGACAGACAACAGCGGAACATATGCTTTGCATGTCAATGTAGACTTTATGGGCTCTGTGAATATTACAGCCACATTAAGCCTTGATCTGTCAGCAGTTTTGGAAAAGGAAACATTGGAAAACAAACGTGTCGAGGCAAAGGCTGAACTTGAAAAGTTAAACAGCTTGAAAGAAGAAAACTATACTCCGGAAAGCTGGAAAAAAGCATGGAACATGATCAATGCGATGAAACAGCTTGCAGATTCAAAGGATGCAACTCTCAAAGATCTGGAAACGGTCATCACAGGGTGCAAGGTGGGGATTCCACAGATACTAGTTCCTGTTGGGAATGTGGATTTTACAGAACTTTTAAATGCTCTCAACAGTGTGCCGAATGATCTAAGCCAATATACGGATGAATCTGCAAAAAAAGTAAGCGATGCAAAAGAAACAGCACAGAAACTGTACGATGCAGGCGCAGATACCGTAAATCAGGAAGAAGTCAATGCAGCCGCAGAGGCTCTGAAAATGGCGATTGCAGATCTGCAGTACAAAGATGCCGACTACAGCAAAGTGGATGAGGCGCTCTCAAAGATCCCTGCAGATCTTAGCAAGTATACAGACGAGACAGTGAAAGCTGTAAACGATGCAAAGGCAGCGGTCAAGAGAGGCTTAAAGATCAATGAGCAGGCAAAGGTGGACAAAATGGCATCCGCGATCCGAAATGCAGTGAATGGTCTGAAAGAAAAAGAAACAGTGGATGATACAAAAAAACCACAGACAGACACAGGAAAGGTTGACAAAAACAATCTTTCTGACGGAATCTATGAAGTTCCGGTGTGGCTGTGGCATGCCACAAACAATGCGCCGTCAATGGCAGCAGACTCTGTAAACAGTACAGCCCGCATTGTTGTAAAAGGCGGGAAGGCGACCATGTATATCTACACAAAACAGATGACAATGGGAAATATCACCGCAAGTCTTCAGGAGATGAAAGTGGAAGGTAACAATGGAAACTACACAAGTGCAAAAGTGGAGAGTAAAGATGCAAATGGAAATCCGACTTGTTTCTCCTTTGCACTTCCTCACAAAAATGAGTACATCAAAGTGAAAGTAAATCCGCATGTGGCGATCATGGGAAACCAGGATATTGATGCGAGGATCCGTGTGGACTACACAGGCCTCAAGCTTGTATCCAAAGATGCGGAAGATACAAATGTAAATGTAAAAGAACCTGCAAAAGGCAGCGTTTACGGTGCGTCCAATGCTCCAAAGACAGCAGACGGTATGGATATGAGTATCCCGCTTGTGACCTTGCTTGCAGCAGGAGCAGTGCTTGTTGCGCTGGTGAAAAAAAGACAGGTTGGTTTGAGGTAAAGAGATGAAGAACAATATTGCAAAGAAATGGATAAAAAAATGGATTTGCAGTGCAGTTGCAGCGGCGGCCCTGATGGCGGCTGCTGTACCTGTTTATGCACTGGACGATGGAGCTTATACGGTGGGAAGGACAACCTCCTATGCCAATCCTGAGACTGGAAAGACTGTAGATGGGGGCACCAACATTGCGCTCGGCGACAGCATGTGTGCAGGCATTGTGGAGGAGACGGCCCTTGTAGAACAGTCTTGGGGCAAAACCTATGTGACATTGGGATTTGGGCTGATGTCGAATATTTCTAATGTTGCAGTACAGGTGCAGGATACGGATGGTACTTATAAAGATGTGGAGATCACAAAGACGGGCAGCTGTGAAAGAGATGGGGACAGGTGCGATCACTATCGGTTTGAAGTGGTTTCTCCTGATCTGTATATCAGTCCAAAACTGTTTGTGGATCCAATGGGAAGGGAAGTGCAGTTTTTTGTCAAACTGGACATGGCATCCGCATCAGCAGGGACCGGAAATTTTGTCAGTGAGATGGTGAAACCGGCTGGAGAAACAGAGACGACCGATACAAATCAGGCAGCGAAAATAAATGAGACAGAAGAACAAAAGCAAGAGCAGCCGGAAACAGAAACGCAGGAACAGGAAGACAAAGACACTGCCCAAAAACAGGAAGAGAAAAAAGAAAAGAACAAAAACACAGTCTGGCCAGCATTTGGAGCGGCAGTGGCAGTTGTTGCAGCTGCAGGCATTGTCCTGTTTGTAAAAAAGAGGAAATAGAAACATGAAGATACAATGGAAATGTGCAGTTTTGCTGGTCGCCGCGGTCGGGATGCTTTGCGGCTGTGTGGACCAGTCCAAGGGGAGCCAGGATGCAAAATCCAAGACAAGGATCGTGGCGACTTCGGTTGCAACATGTGAAATCCTGGATAAGCTTGGTGTGGACGATGTGGTGGGCATTCCAAAGACAGAGAGCTATACCATTCCGGAAAGGTATGAGGGAATTGACAATGTGGGATCTCCGATGGCTCCGGATATGGAGATCGTGAAATCTCTAAAGCCGACCATTATCCTGACTCCAAACTCCCTGGAGGGAGAACTGAAACCAAAATACGATAATATTGGCGTGGAGAGCTACTTTCTGGATCTGAAGAGTACGGAAGGTATGTATAAATCCATTTTGGAACTGGGAGACATGTTTGGGAAGAAAGAAGAGGCAAAAAAGCTGAACAAAACATTTGAGGAGTACAAAGCAAAGTTTCAGGAAAAATATTCCCAGACCAAGAAACCGAAAGTGCTCCTTCTCATGGGACTTCCCGGCTCCTATGTCGTGGCCACGGACAGCAGCTACAGCGGAAGTCTTGTCAAACTTGCCGGTGGCGTCAATGTGTACGGCGATGGGGATGGACAGGATTTTCTGAATGTGAATCCTGAAGACATGGTAAAAAAAGACCCGGACATCATTCTTAGGACTTCCCATGCCATGCCAAAACAGGTAAAGGCTATGTTTGCGGAGGAGTTCAATACAAATGACATCTGGAAACATTTCCGTGCGGTCCAGGAGGGAAAAGTCTATGACCTGGACAATGCAAAGTTTGGGATGAGCGCCAACTTTGCGTATCCGGAAGCACTGGAAGAATTAGAGACTATTTTATATCAGTAAGAAAAAGAGGTGTTGTATGAAGATTGTATACGTAGTATTAGGGTGCATTTCCCTTGGAATCGGGGCGATTGGGGCGGTGCTGCCGCTTTTGCCGGCATTTCCGTTTCTTTTGCTTGCAGCATGGTGTTTTGCCAAGAGTTCAAAGAGACTGCACGACTGGTTTGTGGGAACAAAGCTGTACAAAAAGAATTTGGAAAGCTATGTGAAAGGAAGGGGGATGACCATGCGCACGAAAATCAGGATCATTGTGGTCGTGACACTCACCATGAGCGTGGGATTTCTTATGATGAGCAGTGTGCCGGTGGGAAGGATCGTTTTGGCCTGTGTGTGGGTGTTTCACCTTTACTATTTCCTTGGCAGAGTGAGGACTCTTGAAGAGGAAACAGAGTAAACATTGGTCAAAATGCTGTGTTTTTTCTCTTATTCTTAAAAAAATCAAATTAATGTACTAAAGTTTTAATGTGTTTATAAAAAAAATGTGCTTTGTTTTGATTTTTGAAAGGTTATGAGTTATAATAGGAAACATGAAAACAGATTTTTAGATTTCAGGAATCGGAGGAGAAACATATGTTAGTATCAGCAAAAGAAATGCTTGAAAAAGCAAAAGCAGGACACTACGCAGTAGGTCAGTTCAACATCAACAACTTAGAGTGGACAAAATCCATTTTACTTACAGCTCAGGAGCTCAACTCACCGGTTATCCTTGGCGTTTCCGAGGGAGCAGGAAAGTATATGGCTGGATACAAAACAGTTGTAGGCATGGTAAACGGAATGCTGGAAGAATTGAATATCACTGTTCCGGTTGCTCTTCACCTTGACCACGGCAGCTATGAAGGATGCTTGAAATGTATTGAGGCAGGATTTTCTTCTATTATGTTCGACGGTTCACACTACCCGATCGAAGAAAATGTTGCAAAGACAAAAGAACTTGTAGCTATCTGTAAAGAAAAGGGAATGTCCCTTGAGGCAGAGGTTGGCTCCATTGGAGGAGAAGAAGACGGAGTTATCGGAAAAGGCGAGTGTGCAGACCCGAACGAGTGCAAGATGATCGCAGATTTGGGAGTTACGATGCTTGCAGCCGGAATCGGAAATATCCACGGAAAATATCCTGAAAACTGGGAAGGTTTAAGCTTTGAGACACTGGATGCAATCCAGAAACTTACAGGAGTGATGCCTTTGGTACTTCACGGAGGTACAGGTATTCCGGCTGACATGATCAAAAAGGCGATTGATCTGGGAGTATCTAAGATCAACGTTAATACAGAATGCCAGTTAGCGTTTGCAGAAGCTACACGTAAATACATTGAAGAGGGAAAAGATCTTCAGGGCAAAGGATTTGACCCACGTAAACTGTTGGCTCCGGGTGCTGAAGCTATCAAAGCAACTGTAAAAGAAAAAATGGAATTATTCGGTTCTGTTAATAAAGCATAATTTCATGAGATGCAAAGGGGCATTCCAAAGGCTTGGAGTGCCCCTTTTATTAGGTGGAGAAAGGATACAAAAAGTATGAGTGATATGACAAATGTAGCAAAAATTTTTGGGGAAAATGTGTTCAATGACACAGTGATGCAGGAGCGTCTGCCAAAAAAAGTCTACAAAGATTTGAAGAAGACCATTGAAGAAGGAAAAGCACTGGATCCGGTGACGGCAGATGTGGTGGCTCACGAGATGAAAGAATGGGCGATCGAGAAAGGGGCAACCCACTATACGCACTGGTTCCAGCCGCTCACAGGTGTTACAGCGGAGAAACACGATTCTTTTATCTCAGCTCCGATGGCGAATGGAAAAGTACTTATGAGTTTTTCGGGAAAAGAGTTGATCAAAGGGGAGCCGGATGCGTCCTCCTTTCCGTCCGGAGGGCTGAGGGCGACATTTGAGGCGAGAGGATATACTGCCTGGGATTGCACCTCCCCTGCCTTTGTAAAAAAAGACCAGAATGGATGTATCCTGTACATTCCTACCGCATTTTGTTCCTATACAGGAGAAGCGCTTGACCAGAAGACACCGCTTCTGCGCTCCATGGAAGCAATCAACACACAGGCGCTGCGCTTTATCCGCTTGTTTGGAAATACGACATCTAAAAGGGTGATTCCGTCTGTTGGGATTGAGCAGGAATATTTCCTTGTTGACAGAGAAAAATATTTGCAAAGAGAAGACCTCGTGTTTGCGGGAAGGACACTTTTTGGAGCAATGCCGCCAAAAGGCCAGGAGCTTGACGACCATTATTTTGGCAGCATCCGCGACAGGATTGCAAATTTTATGAAGGTGATCAATGAAGAGCTTTGGAAACTTGGTGTGACAGCGAAAACACAGCACAATGAAGTGGCTCCGGCTCAGCACGAGCTGGCACCGATTTATGTGGAGTGCAATGTTGCTGTGGACCACAACCAGCTGATCATGGAAACCTTGAAAAAAGTAGCTTACAGACAAGGACTCCATTGTCTGCTGCACGAGAAACCGTTCGCAGGCGTGAACGGATCCGGAAAACATGACAACTGGTCTCTTACAACGGATGATGGCAAGAATTTGCTTGATCCGGGGAAAACACCTCATGAGAATATCCAGTTCCTCCTCATGCTCATGTGTGTGCTCAGAGCAGTGGACAAGCATGCAGATCTTCTGCGGGAGTCAGCAGCAGATCCGGGAAATGACTGCAGACTTGGAGCTCATGAGGCGCCTCCGGCAATCGTATCTGTCTTCCTTGGTGAGCAGCTGGAAGATGTGATGGAGCAGCTGATCGCAACTGGTGAGGCCACGCACAGCTTAAAGGGCGGAAAACTGGAAACAGGAGTAAAAACCCTTCCGGGGCTTTCAAAAGATGCAACAGACAGAAATCGTACTTCGCCGTTTGCTTTTACGGGAAACAAATTTGAATTCCGTATGGTCGGCTCCAGAGATTCTGTTGCAGGGCCAAATGTCGTGCTCAATACAATCGTTGCAGAAGCATTAAGTGATGCATGCGATATCTTGGAAAAGGCAGAAGATTTCCCGATGGCGGTGCATGATCTGATCAAAAAATATGCGGCAGAACATCAGAGAATCGTGTTCAATGGCAACGGATATTCTGAGGAATGGGTTGAAGAGGCAGCAAGAAGAGGACTGCCGAACCTGCCGACAATGGTGGATGCTATCCCTTCGCTTGTATCTGAGAAATCTGTGGAAATGTTTGAAAAATTCCATGTATTTACAAGAGCAGAGCTGGAGTCCCGTGCGGAGATCAAATATGAGGCATATGCAAAGGCGATTAATATTGAGGCGAGAACCATGATCGACATGGCCAGTAAGCAGATTCTGCCGGTTATTGTAAAATATACAAAAGACCTGGCAGATACTGTGAATGCCGTAAAAGAAGCCGGAGTGGATGTAGATGTGCAGCTTGAACTTTTGAAAGAGACGTCAGAACTTCTTCGCGAGGCAAAGAATGCATTGGAACAGCTCAAAACAGTTACGGCTAAAGCAGGAGCAAAAGAGCAGAGCGAAGTACAGGCAAAAGCATACAGGGATGAAGTTGTGCCGGCAATGGAAGGTCTGCGCGCGCCAATCGACAAACTGGAAATGATCGTGAACAAAAATGTATGGCCGATGCCATCTTATGCAGATTTGATATTTGAAGTATAAAAAATTTGGGGGCGCCGGCTTTGCCGGCGTCTCCTTTTAGAATTTCTTAAGAAAAATTAGAATAACTTAAGGAGTGCAGGGCTTGGAATGAGGCAGTAAATATGATATTCTTTGACTATAAATTTACTGGGAGGAAAAATGATGACGCGCGCTGAATTTTTAAGCAAATTACAAGATGCACTTTCCGCAGAGCTTGATGCCGGTGCAGTAGAGCGAAATGTGAGATATTACGATGAATACATTTCAGATGAAATAAAAAGCGGAAAAAGTGAGCGGGATGTGTTGGACTCGCTGGGAGATCCGTGGGTCATTGCGCGCTCCATCATTGATGCTCCGGGGAATATGTATCAAAACGAAAGTGTATTTGAGACAGTGCAGCATGAAAAACAGGAGAAGAGTCATGCAGACAGGGGAGCCAAGATTTTCTTTTTTGACAAATGGTGGCATAAGGCTTTGCTGATACTTGTTATGATTTTCATTTTGATTGTTGTTGTGTCCGTGATTACAGGTTTGCTTGCGATTGCAGCGCGGGTTGCTCTTCCGGTGATCATGGTGCTGCTGATTGTGAATTTTGTGAGGAAACACAGATAAGGAAGACAGATGTTTTGTGCAAAGTAAAAGACCGATGGGGGAGCCATCGGTCTTTTGAGGGGAGTATAAATAATTAATAAGGGGTTGCAGAAAGAATACTTTCTACACGACTAAGTATAATATAGGGGACTAAAAAAAGCAAGCTTAAAATTCAAAAACTGGCAAAATGTTCAAAATATTACAAAATTTTTTTGTGAAAACAAAGGTTGAAGTGCATAAAAAGATTCCTTGTACACATACTAGCAGTGTACCAATTGATTAGGAGGAAATGAAAATGACAAAAAACAGTAATTCAAAAAACAGCACTTCAAATTCTTATTCATCTTATGCAGACGAGCAGAACAAAAACAAAACATCCAACAAGAGCACAAATGCATCAACAAGCAATAAAGCAAAGAACGCATCCAGAAATAAAGCGTCCAACTGCTATGATGCAAACGAGAACAGCAATTACTAAATAGGATTTATGCTGGAAAGACGGAGGCAGGAGAATCACTCTTCTGCCTCCGTCTGTTGTTGACAAGCGGGAGGGGGACACGTAATATAGATATTAAGTAAATCAAAGGAGAGCCATATGGAAAAAATAGAATTGATCGCGCCGTGTCATTTTGGACTTGAGGCGGTTTTGAAACGGGAGATTTGGGATCTGGGATATGAGGTTTCCTCTGTGGAGGACGGGAAAGTTGCGTTCACAGCAAATTATGATGATATATGCAGGGCCAATGTATTTTTGCGAACAGCGGAAAGAATCCTTTTGAAAGTGGGATGTTTCCGGGCAGAGACATTTGAGGAGCTCTTTGAAAAAACAAAAGAGATTCCGTGGGAGAAATACATACCAGAGGACGGGAAGTTCTGGGTGGCCAAGGCAGCATCTGTCAAAAGCAAGCTGTTCAGCCCTTCAGATATCCAGTCCATCATGAAGAAGGCTATGGTCGAGAGGATGAAACAGAAATACCGCAAAGAATGGTTTGAGGAGACTGGGGCGGCGTACCCGCTGCGGGTATTTATCATGAAAGATATTGTGACGGTTGGTATCGATACTTCCGGGATTTCCCTGCACAAAAGAGGTTACAGACAGATGACAGCCAAAGCGCCGATCACAGAAACGCTGGCAGCGTCCCTGATCATGCTCACGCCTTGGAAAAGGGACAGGATTTTAGTGGATCCTTTCTGCGGTAGCGGTACATTTCCGATAGAAGCAGCACTCATGGCGGCAAACATTGCCCCGGGGATGAGCCGTGAATTTACAGCCGAGCAGTGGACAAACCTGATTCCGAAAGACGCATGGTATGATGCGGTGGATGAAGCGAGAGAGATGGTGGACAAAAATGTGGAAGTGGATATCCAAGGATACGATGTGGATCCAGGAGTCATAAGAGCTGCAAGAGAAAATGCGAAAAGGGCAGGCGTGGATCATCTCATTCATTTTCAGCAAAGGGATGTAAAAGACTTAAATCATTCAAAGAAGTACGGCTTTATCATCACAAATCCGCCATACGGAGAGAGGATAGAAGAAAAAGAAAATCTCCCGGTTCTTTATGGAGCTTTTGGGGAGAGTTTCCGAAGGCTTGATTCATGGTCAGCTTACATGATTACTTCCTATGAAGATGCAGAGCGCTGGTTTGGAAGAAAAGCTGACAAAAACAGAAAAATATACAATGGAATGTTGAAGACCTATTTCTATCAATTTTTAGGTCCAAAACCTCCGAAGAGAAAAATGGATGCGGAAAGGCAGGGATAGAAGATGGGAAAGAGAATTGTTTTTGCGACAGGAAATGAAAATAAGATGAAGGAAATCAAAATGATCCTTTCTGACCTTGGGATGGAAATTGTTTCTATGAAAGAGGCAGGGGTGAATGCGGATATTGTGGAGGATGGCAGTACATTTGAGGACAATGCCATGATCAAGGCAAGTGAGATTGCAAAGTATCTGCCAAATGATATTATTCTTGCGGATGATTCCGGTCTGGAGATCGATTACCTGAACAAGGAACCGGGAATCTATTCGGCAAGATATATGGGAGAGGATACTTCCTACGATATTAAGAATAAAGCGCTGCTTGAAAGAATGGACGGTGTTCCGGATGAAAAGAGAAGTGCAAGGTTTGTCTGTGCCATCGCTGCAGTACTTCCGGACGGGACAAAAGAAGTGGTGAGAGGAACTATTGAAGGAAGGATCGGATATGAAATCGCCGGGGAGAATGGATTTGGATATGACCCGATTTTCTATGTGCCAGAGTATCAGTGCACGACAGCACAGATGGATCCTGAAATGAAAAACAGGCTGAGCCACAGGGGAAATGCGCTGCGTTTGATGCGGAAAGTATTGAAGGAAAAAATGAAATAGAAACGGATGATGAAAAAATGAGAGTGTTGATTGTCAGTGATACGCACGGAAGAAACCATAACTTAAGTCTTGCGCTTGACAAGGCGGGACAGATTGATATGCTGATACATCTTGGCGATGTGGAACATGGAGAGGATTTTGTGCGGGCTTCGGTGGATTGCCCGGTTCACATGGTAGCTGGGAACAATGATTTTTTCTCTGAGCTGCCTTTGGAAGAAGAGTTTATGATCGGGGATCTCAAGGTGTTGATTACGCATGGGCACAACTATTATGTTTCTCTTGGGCCGGAGCGTTTGAAGGAGGAAGCAAAGGAAAGGGGTGTGGACATTGTCATGTTCGGACACACCCACAAGCCGTATATTGAGGTGGACTGGGACATTACAGTGGCAAATCCGGGCAGTCTTTCCTACCCAAGACAGCAGGGAAGAAAGCCAAGTTATATGCTGATGGACTTGGATGAGAAAGGAAAACCAAGATTTGAGATCCTCTATTTATAGAAGGGTATCAGGAATTGGGAGCGGAAGAAAAGGAGGCAAGTCCTACAGTTCTGCCCCCAAATTCCTGCAAATTTTCATGGATTTTACATAAATTGAAAAAAATAAAAAAAAGTGTTGACATTTGTGGGGTGTCTGGATATAATATTACTTGTCTTAAGGACAAGAAACGCAAATCAATAACTACGGGGTGTGGCTCAGCTTGGCTAGAGCGCCTGGTTTGGGACCAGGAGGTCGCAGGTTCGAATCCTGTCACCCCGATTCATGCGGGTGTAGTTCAATGGTAGAACACTAGCCTTCCAAGCTAGATACGTGGGTTCGATTCCCATCACCCGCTTTCTTAAAGCCTTTTTGCTTTGAGAGAAATGTGTTTGTAGCTCAGTTGGATAGAGCAACGGCCTTCTAAGCCGTGGGTCGGGGGTTCGAATCCCTCCAAGCACGTTTTTTTATGTCGTGGTAGTTCATGCCAAAGACATAAAAAATCCTTTGGGAAATGCCCCTTCCAGAAAGGGGAGTTAAGCTGGAATTTTCCGCTTTATGATTGGTGTGGTGGGTATAGCGCAGTTGGTTAGCGCGCCAGATTGTGGCTCTGGAGGCCCAGGGTTCGAATCCCTGTATCCACCCTTTTTTTATTGGGCTATCGCCAAGCGGTAAGGCACAGGACTTTGACTCCTGCATTCGTTGGTTCGAATCCAACTAGCCCAGCTTATAATAATACGGAGCATTAGCTCAGTCGGTAGAGCACTTGACTTTTAATCAAGTTGTCCGGGGTTCGAATCCCCGATGCTTCACTGAAAAGAACAAGCAATGCTTGTTCTTATATTTTGCGGATGTGGCGGAACTGGCAGACGCGCCAGACTTAGGATCTGGTGGGAGACCGTGCAGGTTCGATTCCTGTCATCCGCACTTTAAAAACGCCCTGTTAACGGGCGTTTTTTCTATGCCGTTTATGATCAACTTTGAGATTTGAATATTATAAAATAAGAATTTGATGAGGTAAGTAATATGAGAACGGTCAGTTTATTTATTGCGATGAGTCTTGATGGATACATTGCCGATAACAAGGGCAGAGTCGATTGGCTCAAAGGACAAGGCGATGATAATGAGAATATGGATACTTATTCCGAGTTTGTAAAAAACATTGATACGATTTTGATGGGATGGAATACTTATCATCAAGTAGTTACTGAACTCTCTCCGAATGAGTGGATATATAGAGATTTTACAACTTTAGGTTCTGGTATTCGACTTTTTGAAAACGGGAAACATGAGGTTAAGCTGAGATTACTGAATTCACGATCATATAATGGTATGACAGATTTGGTCTATACACGAAGATAAGTCACTATGAAAATTATAAGAGGGTATCCTTAAGTTTGTTCAAACTTTTGGATACCCTTTTGAGGAAAAGTATGAAAAAGAAAATTTAAAAAGGTTTTATCCTTTGTTCAATTATTAATATATTACTCTTCTGTGATAAAAATGTGATGAAAGAATAAAAGAATTGTGAAAGAAGGCCAGCTCCTGGGACTAATCGGGCCGGAAAGAAAAATGGATACATAAGTGTGCATAAATAGTATTAAAAAGTGTTGTATTTGCGTGAAAAAGCAAAAAGATAAAATGCACACTTGAATTTTTATGCATAAAGGTGTATATTATTACGTATCACTTTTACGTGGTAAAGTATAGTTACAAAGATTCACAAAAAGCATAGGAGAGAAAAGATGAAAGGGAAAAAATTAGAAAAGATGGTAAAGACAGTTGCTGCGTCCACAGCATGTCTGTCCATGGGCATTACCCTTGTCCTTCCGGTACAGGCGCAGGATACAGCAGTGCAGGCGATTCAGTTTGACAATACTGGTGAAGGTGAAGATGCGATTTCCCTCACAGAACCAAGAAGTTTTACCGCATCTATTGAGCTTGATATGTCAAAAGAAGATGTACAGAAACTGGTAGATGAGGGGCAAATTCAATGGGCTCTGACAAGAGCGGAAGGAATGCAGGATACAACTTATTTTCCTTATCAGTATCTTGGGGAGAATTTGGAAAGCTGGAAAACTGTAAAGTCCGCTATCCAGGATGAGCAGCCGATGTTTACAGATATTCAGAATACAGTCAGTGAAGGGCAGAACGGAAAAACGCTGTTGACATTGACTTTCAACAGCAAAGCGCTCTTTGGGTACAATGGAATTGACAACCGCGACAGACAACTCGTGCGAGACACAATTCTGGATTATACAGGAGAATATGAGCTCACCTGTAAAGCGCAGGATGAGGTGCTCGGCACAGCGAGCGTGGATGTTCGCCCATATGATTCTTTTCATACGCAAAGCGAGATTGACAAAGAGCTTTTTGCCCTGGCCGAAAGAGCAAACAAAGCCGGCATCTATGCCAAAGTAGAAGAAATCGGACAGTCCGCAGATGGCAGACCGATCCGCGCCATCTTTATCGCAAAAGATGAAAAGACTTTGGAGGAATCAAAAAAACTGTCTGAGCGTGCGGAGACAGAGCCGGAGAAGGTAGCAAAGGAAGTAAAAGCAGGAACTCTTGACTATAAAGTGCCGGTAATGTACAGCAATGTTCATGCGGACGAGATCATTGGTTCTGACGGATGTATGGAATTCCTCGAGGCGATCGTGTCTGCAGCAGAAAACGGAGGTAAACTTACATACAACAAAATCACTGGAATGACAAAGACGGGCCAGGAGACTCTTGAAAAAGAGATGCAGGAGGACGGGACAGTCTGGTCTGATCTGATCAAAGATAAAGGAGTTACCGGAGTAGGATATATTCAGGGAGAAGGAAAGTACGAAACTACAGACCCTAGCACGGATGTGGAGAACAATACCAACGGAAATGCTGATGCAGCTGTGGATATGACTGAAGAAGAGATGAGTCAGTATTATAATATAGAAGAAACGGAATTTGACTTAAACGAAGTGTTGAGCAACGAGTTCTTCATCGTAGTACCTTCCGAGAATGTGGACGGGAAGACGTACAATACGAGAACAAACGGCAACAGCTTTGACTTGAACCGTGACAATACATTCCAGACACAGCCGGAAACACAGGCTATGACAGCTCTTATCGCAAAATGGAATCCGGTTTCCTTCCATGAGATTCACGGTTATTACACACAGTTCCAGGTAGAGCCTTGCTCACCGACACATGAGCCGAATGTGGAGTATGACCTTTTCATTGAAAATGCGATCAAGCAGGGAGAAAATTTCGGTGCATCCGCAATTGCGAACAATGACAGCATCAACAGTTTCCAGATGCCAATGCGCGATTACCTGAAAGTGTCTGATTCCACGAGCACAGGAAAGAACTGGGATTATCCGTTTGACGATATGTCTACAAGCTACACTCCGCAGTATTCTTTTCTGCACGGAGTGAATGCCTACACCGTGGAGCTGCCATATGGAAGTGCGGATGCGGCAAAGGCGATCAAATACGGATTTATTGGAAATGCCGATTATATAGCCGAGGAGAAAGATTCTTTCTTCTTAAATCAGCTGGAAGTATATGAGCGCGGGATTAAAAATATCGATGAAGAGGGGATACGTCAGTACTACGTAAGCCAGGCAGATGAGCCGGGCGCTGAGGCGGATGTGTTCCGCAAAAAATATGAAGAAAACGATAATTTCTTCCCGGAATATTATGTGATCCCAATGGATGCGGATTCTCAGCAGGATACACAGTCCGCATCAGATATGGTGGAATATCTTCTGCGCAATGATGTAAGGCTGAAAGAACTCAAAGAAGATACAACTGTAAACGGAAAAGAATACAAAAAAGGTACGATCATCGTTGATATGCACCAGGCAAAGAGAAATATGGCAAATGCAGCGCTGTACTCCAATATCGTGATCGCAGACTGGACAGATTTGTACTCTGAGCCGCTGACTGCGTTTTCACAGCTGAGAGGTTTTGATATGGATGTCATCACCACAGTTGGTGCATTTGCAGATGCAGCTATGGACCGTGTTGAGAGTGCAGAAAAATTAGAGACATCAGTGAGCGGAGAGGGTAAGGCAGCGATTTTGTCAAACAACAGTGTACATGCAGTGCAGGCAGTCAATGATCTTCTCAAAGAGGGCAGGAATGTCGGCTATATTACACAGGGAGAGGAAAAAGGAAACTTTGTGATATCTGCTGATGATTTTGAGCTGGTAAAAGACAACTATATTTTGAAAGCACGGCTGACAGACGATGTTCCGGTGGCAAAAGAGATTTCCAAATCTGTAAAAGTTTATATTCCTGGAAAAGTGGCAGAGTTTAAGACAGACTCCGATGGAAATCCTTACGGAGTAAAAGATTATAACAATCTCCTGAACTATGAATATGGATGGGACCTCTTTGCATTTGGAGAGCAGCTTGGATTTGAACTTGTGGACAATGCCAAGGATGCGGATGTGATAGTGGGAAATGAAACTCCTTCCTCTGACGAGATGGCCTTGATCCAGAACGGAAAACCATACATTGGATATACAGCAGAGGCTTTGTATGCGGCCAAAGCAATGGGTGTAGACATTGGATATGTATCGAACGGCATGTACGATGCGCTGACAACAGTTACCTATCCGGAAGAAAGCCTTATCACGGATAAATATGTGCAGGAAGGCGACTATATCATGTATGGACATGACGGTGCTTATATCACAAATGTTCCGGAGGGAGCAAAGGTGCTCATTCAGACAACCGATGATTATCCGATCGAAGGATTTATGTCTTCCGAGCACATTGAGAAATATAAAAATTCCGTTCAGGCAATCGACTATGTGCAGAATGGATTCAACATGACATTGTTTGCAAATACAATGACAAACAAAGCGCACCAGCAGGATGACTACCGTTATGTCACCAATGCAATCTATACAAAGATGCTTGGAGAAGACTTTGAGATTGGAGAGGAGAAATCCTTATCCACAGCGGTTCTTGAATATGCTGTGGAACTTGCAGGAAAAGCAAGTACAGACGGAGTGGTTGCGTCCGTGGTTGAAAAGTTTGATGCAGCACTCGCAAACGCAAAAGATCTGCTCGGAAAAGTAAGCGCGGGGGATGAGACGGTTACCCAGAGTATGATCGACAAATCCTGGCAGGATCTGATCACTGTAATGCAGTACTTGAATTTTAAACAAGGCGACAAGACAGATCTTCAGAAGGTTGTCGAGATGGCCCGGTCGATTGAGCTTAATAAGTATTACGAGGAAGGTCACGATGCGTTTAACACAGCCTTGGCATCTGCAATAAATACATTGGCGGATGGAGACGCAATGCAGGATGAAGTGGACGCATCATGGAAAGCCCTTTTGAAAGCAATGAGCGAACTCAGACTGAAACCAGATAAGAGCGCTTTGGAGACATTGATCGCAAAAGCGGAAGAACTTGAAGCGAAAGCTTATAGTGCAGTTTCATACGCTGCCATGGAGGAGGCTTTGGCATCTGCAAAAGCAGTGTTTGCGGATGATGCGGCAAGCCAGGAAGATGTGGACAATGCAAAGGTAGCCCTGGGAGATGCGATTGCCAAGTTGGAGAGTGCAGAGAAGACAGAGGGGATCAAGGAAGAGCAAACGGATCTGGCGGCATCTGGTTCCAACACAGATCAGACCAAGACAGATATGAAGGCTGATGCCAAAATAATATCCGATGAAAAGAAGGCAGTGCCTTCAAAGAAAGCGGCAAAAACAGGGGACAATGCAGATATAGCGGTACCTTTTGCGGGAATGTTGACAGCAGCGGCGGCAGCAATTCTTTTTAAAAAGAAAAAATAGAAAGTGATGAAAAGACATCCGGGTGCGAGCGCATTCGGATGTTTTTTGCTGCATACAAAAGAAACTATATGTAAAAACGTACCGGAGAAATTCAGGCTGTCGTGTTAAAAAAGTTCAAAATAACCAAGAAAATTGACAGAATATAATGCAGTGTGATATAATGTGTATGTATCTATAAAATATTTTATATATGAGAGGGTAGAAATGGAAACAAACAGAAGATTCAAAAAAGCCGTCAGCTTGGAATCCTTCATCTTCCTTGCAGTACTTGCTCTGCTTTTCGGGTACATGGGCTCGAAAATGGGAGGCGTGAATATGATGAACACGCTGATGGCGACAGCTTACCAGCTGCTTTTGGACACCGTGTTCAACATTATGGCAATTGCGGTTATTGCGGGGGCACTTTCCGGACTTTTGTCAGAGTTCGGTGTAATCGCAATGCTGAACAAGGTGTTGTCTCCACTGATGAAACCGCTCTACAACCTTCCGGGCGCGGCAGCGATTGGTGTCATGACGACATACCTTTCCGATAACCCGGCAATCCTTGGTCTTGCGGAGGATAAGAATTTCCGTAAATACTTTAAGAAATTTCAGCTTCCTGCATTGACAAACCTTGGAACTGCATTTGGCATGGGATTGATCGTAACTTCTTTTATGATCGGTCTTCATGCTCCGGGCGAGGATATAGGAATCGCAGTACTTATCGGTAACATCGGAGCGATCATAGGAAGTATCATCAGTGTGCGGATCATGATGATCTTCACAAAGAAAGAATACGGTACAGAAGAGTACTGTATTCCGCTCAAAGAAGGCGAGTCAACCGATGATCTGCTCAACAAGCGTGAGATCCGAAACGGCGGAATTGGCGGAAGAGCCATCGAAGCTATGCTGGAAGGCGGAAAAGGCGGCGTTGAAGTTGGTCTTGCGATCATCCCTGGTGTTCTTGCTATCTGTACTATCGTGCTCATGCTCACAAACGGCCCGGCTGAATCCGGAGCGTACACAGGAGCAGCGTACGAAGGTGTAGCATTACTTCCATGGATTGGCGAGAAGATTGACTTCATCCTCAAACCATTATTTGGTTTTTCAAGCGCATCTGCCATCGCAGTGCCGATCACAGCTCTTGGAGCTGCCGGAGCAGCGATTGGTCTTGTGCCAAACATGCTGAAAGAAGGCATTGTACATGCGAATGACATTGCAGTATTTACCGCAATGTGCATGTGTTGGAGCGGATATTTGAGCACCCATGTGGCTATGATGTCTGCATTGAAGTCGAGCAAACTGACTGGAAAAGCGATTATGAGCCATACGATCGGAGGATTGTGTGCGGGAATTGCAGCGAACTTCCTGTTCAGGATTGTGTCGATGATCATGTAAGTAAAGAATGCTGCAGATCAAAAAAGATCTGCAGCATTCTTTTTTAGAATATTTTTATACTTTTTTCTGCATTAGTTCATTGCTTTTTCACACAAAACAATTAGAATAAATTCAGGTATACTTTAAAGAGGTGAGGATGATGAAAGAAAAACTGATTCGTTTTATGTACGGAAGATATGGGGTAGACCAGTTCTCGAAATTCCTTGTAGGAGCGGGAATTGTGTGCCTGATCCTGAATCTTGTGTCTGATGGAATGCTTTTTTATATTGCAGCATTTGCATTATTGATATATGCCTATTTTCGTGTCTTTTCAAAGAACCATGCGAAAAGATATAAAGAGAATCAAAAATTTCTCGCCATGACAGCCGGGATTCGCGGCAGAATTTCAAGTTTTCCAAAACAGATGGAGCAGAGAAAGAATTATCATATCTATAAATGCCCAACATGTAAACAGAAAATCCGTATTCCAAGGGGGAAGGGGAAAATTGAGATTACGTGCCCGAAATGTCATTCGAAATTTATAAAGAGGAGTTGAGCACGATGAAATACGATAGCATGATCATATTTTCCAGCCGTACCGGCAATACGGAAAAACTTGCGGAGAAAATCTTTTTTTCGCTTCCAAAGCATAAAAAAGATATTGTACGCGCAGCGCAGTGGGATGCAAAAGTGGAAGCGAATATCTATTTTGTGGGATTTTGGGTCGATAAGGGAGACTGTCCGCCGGATATTGCAGGGATACTTCAGGCATTGCACGGAAAAAAGGTCGCTCTTTTTGGAACATGCGGAGAGGGCGACAATCCCGGGTATTATGAAATGCTTGAGGGAACGGTGAAGAAACATTTGTCGGAAGATAATGACTATCTGGGCTGTTTTCTCTGCCAAGGAAAGATGCCCATGGCAGTGCGAGCAAGGTATGAGAATATGTTGGAGAATGCACAGGATAAGGCGATTGTGCAAAAGATGCTGCACAATTTTGACGAGGGACTTTTGCATCCGGATGAGAGAGATTTAAAAAATTTGGAGAGATTCGTACAGGAGTGTATGGAAAAAATCACAGGAAAGTAATGTGAGTCTGCTTTGGCAGGCTCAATTTTTTTGGAGCAGAAAGTTTCTGTTTATAAAACAAAAAAGATGTACATCATTTCGATGTACATCTCTCCATAATCAGCAAATGCGGAAGATGGGACTTGAACCCACACAGCATTGCTGCCACTAGAACCTGAATCTAGCGCGTCTGCCATTCCGCCACTTCCGCTCGACAAAAAAGATTATATCATAAATTTTGAAAAATGCAAACTATTTTTTACAATTTGAAAAAAATATTTTTTTGAGATAAATTCTTGACAATCTCTTCACAGATGATATACTTTGAATATCAAAATATTTTACCTTCAAATTTAATTATCAATAAAACAGATAGATGGAGATAGAGCGATGGTAGGACGAATATGCGGAACGGGTTCCAGTATCCCTTCCAAAATAGTAGAGAACGATGATCTGGCAAAAATCGTGGACACCAACGATGAGTGGATCAGAGAACGCACCGGGATTGCCAGAAGGCATATTGCTGACACAGAGACGACAAGTTCTCTGGCAGCGGATGCGGCAAAGAAGGCGCTTGAAAACGCGGGTATGTCGGCGGAAGAGATTGACCTGATCCTTGTGGCGACGATTTCTTCCGATAAAGTATTCCCGTGCACTGCCTGTGAAGTGCAAAAGAACATAGGGGCTGTCAATGCCACTTGTTTTGACCTGGGCGGTGCTGCCTGCAGTGGATTTGTGTTTGCATACAACACAGCCCAGATGTATATTGCAGGCGGCATGTACAAGAATATACTTGTTATAGGAGCTGAAAATTTGTCCAACCTTGTGGACTGGACAGACAGAGGAACCTGTATTTTATTTGGAGACGGCGCAGGAGCTGCTGTCGTATCCGCGGTTTCGGATGGAATGTTTTTTGCATCAACCCATTCAGACGGCGAAAAAGGTGTGGCCATGGAATGCGAGAGCAGATGCCAGAAGAACTGGAAGGAAAAATGTCAGGGAAATGACACTTGCATGAAGATGGACGGACGGGCAGTTTTTCAGTTTGCGGTGAGAAAAGTCCCGGAAGTGATCAAAGAGACACTGGAAAAAGCAGGACTAGATCTGCAGGATGTGGATTATTTTGTGCTCCACCAGGCAAATCGGAGAATTGTGGAATCGGTTGCCAAGAGATTGAAAATAGATGTAGAAAAATTTCCAACCAATATTGAACAGTATGGAAACACTTCAGCTGCCAGCATCCCAATCCTATTGGATGAGATGAACAGGGATGGAAGATTGAAAAAAGGCCAGACAATTGTGATGGCAGGATTTGGCGCAGGGCTTTCCTGGGGAGCCACAGTAATCAAATGGTAATTGCCAGAACGTGATTTCTGGATTACATACATATAAGAACAAAAAATGATTTAAAAGGAGAAGAAATTCATGTTAGAAGAAGTAAAAGAAATTATCGCTGAAAACCTTGGAGTAGACGCAGACACGATCACAGAAGAATCCTCTTTCAAAGATGACCTGGGAGCAGACTCTCTTGATCTTTTTGAGCTTGTGATGGCTTTGGAGGAAAAATACGGAAAAGAGATCCCAAGCGAAGACTTGGAGCAGCTGACAACAGTTGGAGATGTTATTGAGTACTTAGAAAAATAAAACTTACAAAAGCGGCTTCCGAAAATATTTTTCGGAAGCCTTATAGTTAAGAAGGGAAAGGTTGTTATATGAGAACAGAAATCACAGAATTGTTAGGAATCGAATACCCGATTGTTCAGGGAGGTATGGCATGGGTCGCAGAGTATCATCTTGCGGCAGCAGTGTCAAATGCCGGCGGGCTTGGACTTATCGGCGCCGGCGGAGCTCCTGCAGAGTGGGTAAGAGATCAGATAAAGAAAGCGAAAGAACTGACAGATAAACCGTTCGGAGTGAACATCATGCTGATGAATCCTGAGGCTGACGCAATCGCGAAGGTTGTGGCGGAAGAAGGAGTTAAAGTGGTGACAACAGGAGCGGGAAACCCTGAAAAATATATGGCGATGTGGAAAGAGGCTGGAGTAAAAGTTATTCCTGTTGTTGCCTCTGTAGCTTTGGCAAAACGTATGGAGCGCTGCGGTGCGGATGCACTTGTGGCAGAAGGATGCGAAGCCGGAGGACACATCGGTGAGAATACAACGATGGTACTTGTTCCGCAGATCGTGGATGCTGTGAGCATTCCGGTGATCGCAGCGGGCGGAATTGCCGACGGAAGAGGAATCGCAGCTGCGTTCATGCTTGGAGCAAGAGGAGTGCAGATGGGAACCAACTTTGTAGTGACAGACGAATGTCAGGTACACGAAAATTATAAAAAATGCATCATCAAAGCAAGGGATATTGATTCTAGAGTGACAGGCCGCTCCACAGGACATCCGGTTCGTGCTCTCAGAAACAAGATGACAAGGGAATACCTCCGCCTGGAGCAGGAAGGTGCTTCTTTTGAGGAATTGGAAAAACTGACACTTGGCGGACTGCGCAAAGCAGTTGTAGATGGCGATGTGGAAAATGGCAGTGTAATGGCAGGACAGATTGCCGGAATGGTAAAAGAAGAGTGTACATGTAAGGAACTGATTGAGCGTCTCGTAAAGGAGACAGACGCGCTGATAAAAGGAGCAGGATTTTATGAGTAAGATTGCATTCATTTACCCGGGACAGGGTGCACAGAAGGCAGGAATGGGAAAGGACTTTTACGAGCAGTTTGATGAGGTAAAAGAAATCTACAAAAAAGCCTCCGAGGATCTTGGATTTTCGATGGAGGAGCTGTGCTTTGAAAAGAACGACAGACTGGATTTGACAGAATATACACAGGCAGCCCTTGTGACAACCTGCCTTGCCATGACAAAAGTGGTGGAAGAAAAGGGACTGAAACCGGATGTGACTGCAGGACTTAGTCTTGGGGAGTACTGTGCCATCGCCGCTGCAGGCGGAATGAGCACACAGGAGGCTATCCGTACAGTGCGCATAAGGGGAATCCTGATGCAGAACACAGTGCCGACGGGTGTAGGAGCCATGGCGGCTGTTCTTGGGATGGAGACAAGGGATATCGAAGAGGTTGTGGAAAAAATCGAGGGAGCGGAAGTCGCAAATTATAATTGTCCGGGCCAGACTGTCATTACAGGCGTGGCTGAAGTTGTTGACAGAGCCAGTGTGGCTTTAAAAGAAGCAGGGGCAAAGCGTGTCATGAAATTGAATGTGAGCGGACCTTTTCATTCTTCCATGCTTAAGCCTGCAGGGGAGAAATTGGGCGAAGAGCTGGAAAAAGTAGAGTGGAAAGCATTGAAGATTCCTTATGTCACAAACGTGACGGCAGACAAGGTTGAGGATATCAATGACACGAAAGAATTGTTGGAAAAACAGGTGTCATCATCCGTGCGCTGGGAGCAGAGTATGAGGAATCTCATCGCAGACGGTGTGGACACATTTGTTGAGATTGGACCTGGAAGAACATTGGCGGGATTTTTAAAGAAAATTGACCGTGATGTGAAAGTATATAACATTCAGACTGTAGAGGATATGGAGTTAGTGATAGGAGAGCTTGTATGTTAGAAGGAAAGATAGCGGTAGTGACAGGCGCGTCCAGAGGGATTGGCAGGGCCATTGCAGAGAAACTTGCATCCATGGGCGCCATGGTCGTGATCAATTATAACGGTTCTGCAAAAAAAGCAGAGGAAGTAAAAGCAAAGATTGAAAGTAATGGCCAAAAAGCAGCAGTCATGCAGTGTAATGTGTCTGACTATGCTGCTTGTGAGGCATTTATCGGAGAGATCATCAAGACTTACGGAAGAATCGATATACTGGTGAACAATGCAGGAATCACAAAAGACGGACTTTTGATGAAAATGTCAGAGGAAGATTTTGACAATGTCATCAATGTGAATCTGAAAGGCACATTTAACTGCGTGCGCCATGTGGCAAGGCAGATGATCAAACAAAGAGCAGGAAGGATTATCAACCTTTCTTCCGTGGTGGGTGTGACAGGAAATGCAGGACAGGTCAATTACGCAGCGTCAAAAGCAGGCGTGATCGGTCTTACAAAATCAACGGCAAGAGAAGTTGCAAGCCGCGGAATCACTGTGAATGCAGTTGCTCCGGGTTTTATTGAGACAGATATGACTGAGGTTTTATCTGATAAAGTAAAAGAGGCGTCTGCTGCACAGATTCCGCTTGGACATTTTGGAAAAGCAGAGGATGTGGCAAATACAGTAGCATTTTTGGCATCAGATGATGCGGGATATATCACAGGACAGGTCATCCATGTAGATGGCGGTATGGTAATGTAGGAGGATCATATGAAGAGAAGAGTTGTAGTAACCGGAATGGGAGCCATCACTCCGATTGGAAATTCCGTGGAAGAATTTTGGAATTCCGTTAAGGAAGGGCACGTGGGAATCGACAAGATTACAAAATTCGACACAACAGAATATAAAGTAAAGCTGGCAGCAGAGGTAAAAGGCTTTGTTGCAAAAGAACATATGGATTTTAAGTCTGCAAAACGTATGGAGGCATTTTCACAGTACGCAGTTGCAGCAGCAAGGGAAGCATTTGAGGATGCAGGTCTTAACATGGAAAATGAAGATCCGTACCGTGTGGGCGTGATTGTCGGCTCCGGTATCGGCAGTCTTCAAAGAGTGGAGCAGGAATACTCAAAAATTTTGGAAAAAGGGCCTTCAAAAGTCAATCCTTTGATGGTGCCGCTCATGATCTCCAATATGGCTGCAGGTAATGTGGCGATCAATTTGGGGCTCAAAGGAAAATGTACGAGCGTGACAACAGCATGTGCTACAGGAACCCATTCTATCGGGGATGCGTTGAGGGCGATCCAGTATGGGGATGCAGAAGTGATGCTGGCAGGAGGAACAGAAAGTTCTATCTGCCCGACAGCAGTTGCCGGATTTACAAACCTGACAGCACTCACCACAGCGGAGGATCCAAAGCGTGCATCCATTCCATTTGACAAAGACAGAAGCGGATTTGTCATCGGAGAAGGCGCAGGTGTGGTTGTACTGGAAGAGCTGGAACATGCGAAGAAACGCGGAGCAAAAATTTATGCGGAAGTTGTGGGATACGGTGCAACATGTGATGCATACCATGTGACATCACCGGCTGAAGACGGCAGCGGTGCAGCCAAAGCCATGGAGCTTGCAATGGAAGAAGCAGGTGTGGAGCCAAAGGATGTGGATTACATCAATGCACATGGAACAAGTACACACCACAACGATCTGTTTGAGACAAGGGCCATCAAAAGAGCGCTTGGTGATGCAGCAGGGGATGTAGTGATCAACTCCACAAAATCTATGATCGGACATCTTCTTGGAGCAGCGGGCGGAGTGGAATTCATCACATGTGTGAAATCCATCCAGGATGGCTTTATCCATCAGACAATGGGCAGCGAGACGCCGGATGAAGACTGTGATTTAAATTATGCGATCGGCGCTCCGGTAGAAAAAGACATCACTTATGCGATGAGCAATTCTCTTGGATTTGGCGGACACAATGCAACAATTATGGTGAAAAAATTCGAAGAATAAGAAGAGGAAGTAAAAATGGAATTTGAAAATCTCTTAAAATTGATCAAAGCGGTTTCCGACTCATCGCTTACAGAGTTTAAGTATAAGACTGAAGATGTGGAAATCAAGATGGGAAAAGGACAGAAAACATCCGGGGCTGTGGTTGTTCAGTCCGATGTTCCGCAGACAGCTATGCCGGCAGCAGCGTCTCAGCCAGTGCAAGGCCAGGCAAGCGGGGCTGTGTCAGCAGAGACTGACAATGAAGTTTCCGGAAAATATGTGACATCTCCTCTTGTTGGAACTTTCTATGCAGCTCCTGCAGAGGATGCGGATAATTTCGTGGTAGTCGGCGACAAGGTAAAAAAAGGACAGGTGCTTGCGATCATTGAGGCGATGAAACTGATGAATGAGATCGAGAGTGAATTTGACGGTGAGATCGCAGAAGTACTTGTAGAGAACGGAGAGGCAGTGGAGTACGGCCAGCCGTTGTTCAGAATCATATAGGAGGCGGCAGAAGATGAACAGATTGGACATCAACCAGATAAAAGAGATCATTCCGCACAGGCATCCGTTCCTTTTGGTGGATTACATAGAGGATTATGAGCCGGGACAGTATGCAGTGGGATATAAATGTGTGACTTACAGGGAAGATTTTTTTAAAGGTCATTTTCCACAGGAGCCGGTAATGCCGGGTGTTCTCACTGTGGAGGCTTTGGCACAGGTCGGAGCAGTGGCGATCCTAAGCCAGGAATCTGCAAAAGGAAAGACTGCGTACTTTGGAGCCATCAATAAATGTAAGTTTAAAAGAAAGATCGGACCTGGCGACAAAGTGCGCCTCGAGACAAAGATCATCAAACAGAAAGGTCCGGTTGGAATCGGAGAGGCAGTGGCAAGCGTGGACGGTCAAGTGGCTGTGAGCGCAGAATTAACATTTATGATTGGATAGGTGACAGGCATGATAAAAAAAGTATTGATTGCAAACCGCGGTGAGATCGCGGTAAGAATTATACGTGCATGCAGAGAGCTTGGAATCGCAACTGTGGCTGTGTACTCCGAGGCAGACAGGGAGGCTTTACACACGCAGCTTGCGGATGAGGCCATCTGCATCGGGCCGGCACCATCTTCAGAAAGCTATCTTAGAATGGACAGGATTTTAAGTGCCACTGTTGTGTCCGGAGCTGACGCTATTCATCCGGGCTTTGGATTTCTTTCCGAGAACAGCAAATTTGCAGAGCTCTGTGCAAAATGCAACATTACCTTTATCGGACCAAGTGCAGAAGTGATGCGAAAAATGGGGGATAAAGCCCAGGCAAGAAGGACGATGATCGAGGCAGGGGTGCCGGTCATTCCGGGCAGCAAAGAGATCATCACAGATGTGGAATTCGGAAAGAAGGTTGCGGAGGAGATCACTTACCCTGTCATTGTCAAGGCAGCGCTTGGCGGCGGCGGAAAAGGGATGCGCGTGGCGTATACACCTGAGGAATTTGAAAATGCATTCCTCACAGCCCAAAAGGAAGCAAAGATGGCGTTTGGAGATGACACCATGTACATGGAGCACTTTGTGGAGCATCCAAGGCATATTGAATTCCAGATTCTTGCGGATAATTACGGAAATGTGGTGCATCTTGGGGAGAGGGACTGCTCCATCCAGAGAAATCATCAGAAGATGATCGAGGAGTCTCCGTCCGCAGCACTCTCCGATGAACTTCGGGCAAAGATGGGAGAGGCAGCGGTAAAGGCGGCAAAGGCGGCAAACTATACCAATGCAGGTACGATTGAGTTTTTGCTTGAGAAGAACGGCAATTTTTACTTTATGGAGATGAACACGAGAATCCAGGTGGAACATCCGGTAACAGAGTGGGTGACAGCGCTGGATCTTGTAAAAGAGCAGATCAAGATCGCGTCCGGTCTTCCGCTTAGCGTGACTCAGGAAGATATCAAATTGACAGGACATGCGATTGAATGCCGCATCAATGCAGAGAATCCGGAAAAGAATTTCCGCCCGTCTCCGGGAACCATCACAGATTTATATCTTCCGGGAGGAAACGGCGTGCGCATTGATACTGCAATTTACAGCGGCTATACTATTCCGCCTTACTATGATTCCATGATCGCGAAACTCATTGTGCACGGATTTTCGAGGGAAGATGCGATCGCAAAAATGAGAAGCGCACTTGGTGAAGTGATCATAGAGGGCGTGGATACCAATATTGATTACCTGTATGAGATTCTCCAGCACCCGGATTATCAGTCAGGGGACATTGATGTGGAGTTTATTGAGAAATTGTAGAGGGGGATAAATAGATATGAAGTTAGGCAGCATGTTTAAAAAAACAAATTATATTTCATTGAAAAATATCCCGGACACAGACAGATATGTAAGAGATCGCAGAAGGCCGGAGGTGCCGGAAGGACTTTTGAAAAAATGTAATGTCTGTAAATCTGCGATCATCACCGAAGATGTAAAAAAAGGGTATTACATCTGTCCGAAATGCCACAGTTATTTCCGTATGCATGCTTACCGTAGAATTGAGATGATCGCGGACGAGGGCAGCTTTGAGGAGTGGGACAAAGGGCTGTCTTCCGGAAATCCGCTGAAATATAAAGGGTATGAAGAAAAGCTGGAGGCTTTGAGGGAAAAGACAAAGCTTGACGAGGCAGTCATCACAGGAAAGATTTCCATCAATGGAAGCGAGGCAGTAGTCGGGGTGTGCGATGGGCGTTTCATGATGGCCAGTATGGGAAGGACTGTTGGAGAGAAGATTGCCCGTGCAGTGGAGAGAGCCACAGAGCAGAAACTTCCGGTGATCATCTTCACCTGTTCGGGCGGAGCAAGAATGCAGGAGGGGATTGTATCCCTGATGCAGATGGCAAAGACGAGCGCAGCCTTAAAGCGGCACAGTGAGTCAGGCCAGCTTTACATCTCTGTGCTGACAGATCCTACAACCGGAGGGGTGACAGCAAGTTTTGCCATGCTTGGAGATATTATCCTTGCAGAACCAAATGCACTGGTCGGATTTGCGGGACCGCGTGTCATTGAGCAGACCATTGGCCAGAAACTGCCAAAAGGATTCCAGCGCTCAGAATTTCTTTTGGAGCATGGGTTCGTTGACAGGATCGTGGAGCGTGAAGAGCAAAAAGAAGTATTGTCAAAGATTTTAAAACTCCACAAAAAATCGGAAAGAGAGAAAACCAAGAAAGTGGAAACACCGGAGACAGAGATCAAAAATGAGCTGGCGAGTGCCTGGGACAGAGTTCAGATTTCCAGGATGAAAGACAGACCGACAGGTGAAGACTATATCAGAACTCTGTTTACAGATTTTATGGAATTCCACGGCGACAGATATTTTAAAGATGATAAAGCCATCATCGGTGGAGTAGCAAGATTCAAAGGAATGCCGGTGACAGTCATTGCCCAGGCAAAAGGCGGAACCACAAAGGAAAATATTGAGCGTAACTTTGGAATGCCGTCCCCGGAAGGATACCGGAAGGCGCTAAGACTGATGAAACAGGCTGAGAAATTTGGAAGACCAGTGATCTGCTTTGTGGATACACCAGGTGCATTTTGCGGCCTGGAGGCGGAGGAGAGAGGACAGGGCGAGGCCATTGCCAGAAATCTGTTTGAGATGTCGGATATGAAGGTGCCGATTCTTTCCATTGTCATTGGAGAGGGCGGCAGCGGCGGCGCGCTTGCACTTGCTGTTGCAGATGAAGTATGGATGTTGGAAAACTCCATTTATTCTGTCCTTTCCCCGGAAGGGTTTGCCTCCATCCTCTGGAAGGATGCAAAGCGTGCCCAGGAGGCGGCAGGTGTTATGAAACTGACATCCAGGGACTTAAAACGTCTGGGAATTATTGAACGGATCATTCCGGAGCCGGGACATCTGACTATCAATAACCTTTCAGAGGTTTGCGGGCAGCTGACCAGTTACATGGATGAGTTTTTTGACCGCTATGAAACAATGAATGAAGAAGAAATAAAAGAGCATCGATATGAACGTTTCCGCAACATGTAGCGGAGTGTTTAAGTAAGGGAATAAAATGGAAAAAAGAGCGTTGAAAATTGGAGACAAGACGGCACGTCTTCCGCTGATCCAGGGCGGAATGGGCGTTGGGGTAAGTCTTGGCCGTCTTGCCGGAACTGTTGCAAAAGAGGGCGGAGTGGGTCTGATATCCACCGCTCAGATTGGATTTCTTGAGCCTGATTTTGATACAAATCCGATAGAAGCAAACTTGCGCGCCATGGGGAAAGAGCTGAAAAAGGCGAGAAAGATTGCAGGTGACGGAATTGTGGGATTTAACATCATGGTTGCCACAAAGGATTATGAAAGGTACGTAAGAAAGGCGGTGGAAGAGGGAGCGGACATCATTGTGTCAGGGGCAGGGCTTCCGACAGAGCTCCCTTCTTATGCTGAAGGAGGAGAGACTGCGATTGCCCCGATCGTTTCCACAGAGAAATCTGCAAAGGTAATCCTGAAATTTTGGGACAGAAAGTACCACAGGATTCCGGATCTGCTTGTGATCGAAGGACCTCATGCGGGAGGGCATCTTGGATTTTCAAACGAGCAGCTTGTCTCCTATGAAGAGCCGGGGGCGTATGAGGAAGAAGTGAAAAAGATTATATGCACAGTGAGGGAGTTTGAAGAAAAGTACGAAAAAGAGATTCCGGTCGTCCTTGCGGGCGGGATTTCTGACAAAGGGAAAGTAAGAGAAGCATTTGCCCTTGGAGCAGATGCTGTGCAGGTGGCTACAAGATTTGTGACCACAGAGGAATGCGATGCCGATATCCGCTACAAAGAAACGTATATACATGCCAAAAAAGAAGACATTATTATTGTAAAAAGTCCGGTGGGAATGCCGGGAAGAGCCATCAAAAATGCTTTTATGGAAAAGGTGATGAGGGGAGAAAAGATTCCCCATGGATGCCACCAGTGCCTGAAACACTGCAATCCGGCCGAAATTCCATACTGCATCACGGATGCGCTTATTCATGCGGCAAAAGGAGAGGTTTCGGAAGCTCTGCTTTTTTGCGGTGCAGATGCGTATAAAGCGGAAAGAATAGAAACTGTCAGAGAAGTCATAGAATCCCTTTTGGGATCAGCTTAAGCCTTGGATGGATTAGAAAAATATAAAGAAGGAGAAACTGCTTTGAACACATATGATACGATTAATGATATTCTTGTAAATCTGTTTAATGAAATTTTGAAAAAGGAAGAAGCCGCGATCATTACGGAAGAATTTAAAGATATCAGCAATAATGATATGCATGTGATAGAAGCAGTGGGCCTTGGCGAGGGAAATAATATGTCGGCGATCGCTAAAAAGCTTAACATTACAGTTGGTTCTCTCACGACTGCCATGAACAGCCTTGTCAACAAAAAGTATGTGGTAAGGCAAAGAAGCGAGCTTGACAGGAGAGTTGTGAACGTAAAACTTACGAAAAAAGGAGAGCGGGCATATAGGCACCATCAGGAGTTTCACCGCCAGATGACAGAGGCAGTCATCAAAGAGCTGAGTGAGGAAGAGATTCCGGTACTTTTGAAAATGCTTGACGGACTGAGAGATTTTTTTAGAAATTATGGGCATACAGAACAATAAAAAACTGTGGGAAATGCTGTGTGAAAAACAGGATTTTCTGCAGCTTTTTTATTCTATAGGAAAGTGCTTATGCCTCACCCATAGAATAAAGGCCCTCCGGGCAGGATGCACACGCCGCAATAAGGTATTTTACCGCTCTGCGGTATTGCGGCGGCGCGCAAAGCGGAGGGCCCCTCATGAATGAGGGGAAGGGGGAGTTGAAGTGGGCTTGCCCACTTTGTTACTTCGATATAAAAAAGTATACTTTGTTATTGCATGGCAAAAAAAAGAGGTGTATCTTTAAGCATAAAGAAAGAAGGGATCACAAATGGAGAAAAGAGAGGAGAGGCTGGAAAAGCAGCTTTCTTTTATTTTGGAGATTGACAAAGTGAAACAGATTTTCCGCCAGACTTATCTGGCGGACGGGGAGAGAAAGGAAAACGATGCAGAGCATTCCTGGCATATAGCTCTGATGGCCATTCTTCTAAAGGAGTATGCAAATGAAGAGGTGGATATTCTTCATGTTGTCACAATGCTTTTGATCCATGATCTGGTGGAGATCGACGCCGGGGATACGTATGCATATGACCGGGAGGGAGAGAAGACAAAAAGGGAGCGGGAGGTTGCAGCTGCAAAGAGATTGTTTGGAATGCTTCCAAAAGACCAGGGAGAATATTTCAGAGATCTTTGGGAAGAATTTGAGGCATGGGAAACTCCCGAGGCAAAGTTTGCCCATGTGATGGACAATTGCCAGCCTTTGTTTTTGAACGATGCATCGGATGGCAAGAGCTGGAGGGAACATGGTGTGAAAAAAAGCCAGATATACAGAAGAAATGAAAAGACGGGCAATGGATCCACGGTAATCTGGGAAAAGATGCAGGAACTTGTACAGCAGAATATCGAGAAAGGAAATGTGCAGGATAACCAATATGTTTGATGTTTGTATTACCGGTGCCGGACCGGCCTGGATCAGCGTTTCTGTGTATGCGGCCGGAGATGTCTGTGCCAAGCAGGTGCGCCAGGCAGCGACCGCAGTGTCCGACGGTGCAGTGGCAGCTGTCAATGCAGCGGCTTATATCAAACAGTTAGAACAATAAAGGCAAAAAAGAAAGATACTGACAGGGATTAAGACCATCCCTCAGTATCTTTTTTTATGCTGTATCTACATTCTGTCATGATAAATATAATGGTTGCAATGACATATATGACCATCAAAATCCAGCAGACTCCTTGGGCAAGTGCAAAAATACGCCCCTGTAACCTGCCAAGATAAGAACCGTAATAAAAAATGACTGCAAGACCTACAGTGGCCAGAGTCAAAAATAAAAACATCCAGCCAAGACTTAGGCAGACTCCTCTGGGGCTGAATTTTTTTCCTTTTTTGGAAGGAACCTGGCTTACCAGTTTTTTGCCGTTGCTTTGAAAAAAGATGACTGTAAAAATCAAAAATATAACAGCCAAAAATCCAAGGGTAACAATTTCATCCATTCAGTCAGCGCTCCTTTATCCATACATTATCTATTATTATACACCTTTACAAACGAAATGAACAAGGAAAAATGTAAATATTTGACATTCTTTGTAAAAACTCTTTAGAGTGTGGTGAGAAAATTCAAGGAGCCGGAAGGGTTTTCTGTGCCCTTTTCCAAAAGGGAGACCAGTCCCATGATGGTATTTTCGATCTCGTCTTTTGTGGACGGGACGAGTGTATTGTCCAGCTTTACGGAGAGGACGATGAGTACAATCTCAGATAGCGCATCCGGATTGTCGAAATGTATCTGGCCTGCAGCAATGCCCTGACGGATGATTTCGGATAATTCCGGTTTCAGAGCACAGATCAGGTGATTGAGATATCTGGAATGGATAAATGACTTTTCTTGTGCGCTTGAAAGCGATGAGGTATTTTCAGATCTTAAAAACTCCGCGGAGGAGGTCCGACATGCTTGAAAGAGCATTGCCATTCTTGTAAAAGGAGAAATATCTGATTGGGATGCCAGGTTTCTTGCAGTGTTTAAAGGTTTTTCATAATTCCGCTCTATCAAAGCCTCAAGAATGGCATCTTTGGAAGGAAAATAATAGTAGATACTTCCTTTTCCGATACCGGCAGTCTGCGCGATTTCGCTGACAGATATGCTTTGTATGTTTTTGCTTACCAGGAGGTGCTCAAGAGCATCCAGGATCTTTTCGTATTTCAGTTGCTTTGCCATGGTTACCGCCTTCTTCTAAATGATGTATAAATTTTTCCAACGAATTACACTTCAGTATAACATAGGAAAACGGTAGAAAACAGACGGGAAAATTCACGAAAATGAAAAGGGAATTTATCCCATTTTTCATTAAGTATTCGTGTTGACCACTGGTCGAAAAAATGATAGCCTTTAATAAAAGACTGTTGACTGACGGTCGAAAATAATTGGAGGATTTTGAAATGACATACGCAGAAATGTTTGCACAAGTAAAATCAAAACTTATGGATGTGGATGTGAGCAATATCCATGAACATTTGGCATACCAGTTTCAGATCACCGGCGAGGCTGAGGGGATTTTCTATGTGGAAGTAAAGGCTGGGAAACTTTATGTGGAGCCGTATGAGTATTTTGACAGGGATGCGATTTTTATCTGCTCTGCGCAGACGCTGGAAAAGATTGCGTCAGGAAAACTGGATCCAATTTTGGCGGTTACTCTTGGAAAACTGAAAGTGGAAGGAAACATTGATAAAGCGCTGAAGTTAAAATCATTTCTTGGAACCAAATAACAAACAGATCGTGTCCAGGGAACAGAAATGGAGGGGCTATGGGAAAGTTATTAGGATGTGCCCTGAAAGGGGCGGGAATTTTGGCAGCGGCAGAACTTGGAGCGTCCGCCTACTTTTACAGGCGCACCATGAAACGGGGAAATGCAAAGACAGACCGTACCATCAAAATGGCCGGCACGGACTGGGCGCAGTATTTCCCCTTGATTGAGAAGAAAAAAGAATGGATGTTGGAACAACCCCATGAGGATGTATATATTCGTTCTCATGATGGACTTCGACTTCACAGTACATATTTTAAAGGCAGAGAAGGACGCAAGATTGTCATTTGTTTTCACGGGTATACAAGTGAAGGGATGAGTGATTACATCGGGCTGTCCGAATATTACCTCAAAAGAGGTTTCAGGATGCTGCTCGTGGACGAGCGGGCGCATGGGAAGAGCGATGGAGTGTACATCGGATTTGGATGTCTGGACAGAAAAGATGCGCAAAGGTGGATCAGATGGGCCATTGAAAAAATCGGTGAGGACTGCGAGATTTTTCTCCATGGAATTTCCATGGGAGGTGCCACTGTGCTCATGGCAAGCGGATTAAATCTTCCTGTGCAGGTGAAAGGGATTATCTCGGACTGTGGATTTACCTCCCCGAAAGAAGTGTTCAGCCATGTGCTGAAAACAATGTATCACATTCCTGCATTTCCGATGATACAGATTGCGGATAAAGTAAATAAAGAAAGGGCAGGGTATGGGCTGGATGAGTGCAATGCAGCAAGGGAGGTAAAAAAGGCTCAGGTTCCGATATTGCTGATACATGGGGATAAGGATACGTTTGTGCCGTGCAGTATGTGCGAGCGTATCTACGAAAACTGTGCGGCGCCTGTGAAGAAGAAACTGATCGTAAAAGATGCTGCTCATGCCGAGAGTTATTATAAGGACACAAAGGCCTATGAGGAGGCTCTGGATTCATTTATAGGAGGGATTTAAAAATGATGAGGAAAAGAAAAGGATATCCGGTATATCCGCTCACTGCTGCCCAGAAATTTCACTTCTTTTACCAGAACTACTGCCCGAAAAAAGAGGTGGTGAACATTGGAACGAGCTTGACGATCCAGGTGGAGCTTGACTGGGATGTGCTGAAAAAATCCATCTATAAAGCTTATGAAAGATGCGAATCCATGCGTCTGCGCTTTGCGCTTGACAAGGAAGGAACTTGTTATCAGTATGTGGTGGACAAAGAGGAAAGGGATATTGAGTACGTTGATTTTTCTGGAAAAACAATGGAGGAGGCAGAGGAGATCATGCGAGGGTGGACACAGGTACCGTTCAAACTTGAGGATTCTCCGATGAACCGGATCGTGATGATCCACACACCGGATGGATTCAACGGAATTTATCTTCTCGTGGACCACAAGACCATGGACGCACAGTCTTTGATCTGCTTTATGAAGGACATCATTGAGCTCTACTGCAATGAGATGTATGAGGGCGTACCTTATCCAAAGGATATGAGCTCCTACATTGAACAGTTGAAAAAAGACCTTGCCTATGAGGCAGGAAGCAAGGCACAGGAAAAGGATACGAAATTTTTTGAGAAGATCATTGAATCTTCCGAGCCGATCTACAATGGCCTGCGCGGTCCAAAACGCCTTCTGGATGCAAGAAAAGAGACGAAAAATCCAAATCTTCGGGCAGCGGTGGATGTGTCCGACTCTGTGGACTCTGCGCTTGACATCTTCCATCTGGAGGAGGAGCCTACAAAACGGTTGATGGAGTTTTGTGAGAAATATCACGTATCCCTTGTCTGTCTTCTGATGATGGGGCTGCGTACCTATTTCCAGAAGATGAACGGAAACGATGATGTGTCCATCAACTCAACCATTGCAAGGCGCGCCACACTCAAGGAAAAAAAGTGCGGAGGGACAAGGATCCATTCCTTCCCGTTCCGCACCATTATTTCCGAGGACAGAACTTTTTTGGATGGGGTCTATGAGATCCGTGAGAAACAAAACGAGATGTTTCGTCATGCCAACTATGATCCGGTTGCGTATTTTGCACACCGTGGCAAAGTTTATCCGCAGGAAAACGGGCGTACATACGAGCCGATGTCCCTGACTTATCAGCCGTTGACACTCAAGGAGAAGGGGCTGGATAAACTGGGAGATATCCGCTATAAAACCAAATGGTATCCCAATGGAGCTACGACACAAGGAATGTACCTTACCGTGATGCACAGACCGGATGACAATGGTCTGGATTTCAGCTTTGAACATCAGAAAAAAGCAGTGTCCAGGGAGGAGCTGGAGTACTTATATTATTACCTTTGCAGGATTATGTTCAAAGGTGTGGAGAATCCGGATCTGACAGTCGGTGATATCATCAAATTAGTTTAAGGAGAGAGGAAAGATGTACGAAAAATTAGTAAATATCATGTGTGAATATGTGGATGTGGAGCCGGAAAATATTCATCCGGAATCCAGGTTTATGGAAGATCTTGGATTTACATCCTTTGACTTTATGAGCATGCTTGGAGAAATTGAGGAAGAATTTGACATTGAAATCGAACAGGGCATGGCCGTGGATATCCGCACGGTGCAGGAGGCTGTGGATTACCTGGAAAAATTGACTGCATAGTGCAGAGAAAGGGAATTAAAGATGGTTTGCAGTACGATTCGTGAGATTTTAGTACGCACAGAGGAAGAATTTGGACAGGAAGATGCAGTGCGCTACAAAGTGGGGAAAAATGAGATTGAGGCCAAAAGCTATTCAGAACTTAGAAGAGACAGTGAAAGTTTTTCGCGTTCACTGGAAAGTCTTGAAGAGCAAGGCAGTCATATTGCCATAATCGGAATGACATCCTACACTTGGCTGTGCGCATATTTCGGCATTGTGAACGGTGGCAGCGTTGCAGTTCCTCTGGATGTGTCGCTGCCTGCAGAGGAGGCGTGCGAGCTTTTGGACAGGGCAGATGTGACAACGCTTGTGGTGGATGAAGTGCGGGGAGATGTGGCCGCACTCGCAAAAGAGAAGTGCCCGAAACTGAAATATATGATTTCCATGCAAAAAGAGACGGGAGATGAGAAGTCCTTTTCATTCTGGCAGCTTGTCCGTGAGAATAAAGGGAAACACGACTTCTGGCCAAAGCCGGACAATCTTTGTACTATTATGTTTACTTCCGGCACCACCGGAAAAAGCAAAGGAGTGATGCTGACGCAAAAGAATATGGCACAGAATGCGACGTGCCTGGATATGAAAATTCCTAAGCGAACAGTACTTCTTTCCGTACTTCCGATTCATCATGCCTATTGTCTTAGCATGGATATTTTAAAAGGGATCTCACTGGGCGCCGTAATCTGTGTCAATGACTCTTTGATGCGCGTGGCAAAAAATATGAAACTTTTCAAACCGGAGATGATATTGATGGTTCCCCTCATGATCGAGACATTGGCAAAGAAGATGGAGGATGTGTCCGGGCTGCCGAAAAAACTGGTGAAGAATATGATCTTTGGAAAGCAGTTCCATACCATCTGCAGCGGAGGGGCTTATTTAAATCCTGCGTACATTGACATGTTTGCAGAGTATGGCATCACGATTCTCCAGGGATATGGGATGACGGAGTGTTCTCCGGTCATCAGCAACAATGTAAGCTGGAATATCAAAAAGAAATCCGTGGGAAGGCTGATGCCAAACTGTGAGGCAAAGATCGTGGATGAAGAAATATGGGTGAGAGGCAGCAGCGTCATGCAAGGATATTACAAGATGCCAAAGGAGACGGAGGAGACACTTGAGGACGGCTGGCTTAAAACCGGGGATCTGGGATATGTGGATGAGGACGGCTTTCTGTTCCTTACAGGAAGGAAGAAAAACCTGATCATCACAAAGAACGGAGAAAATGTATCTCCGGAAGAGCTGGAGAACAAGCTTTCCGAGGCAAGGATTGTGCAGGAAGTTCTTGTAAGGGAAAATTTAGGAGTCATTGAGGCAGAGATTTATCCGGATTATGAGTATGTAAAAAAGAAAAAGATAAAGGATGTAAATCAGACGCTCCAGGATTTGATCGACGACTATAACAGGGGGGTGCCTGCTCATAAAAGGATTTACGGTTTGAAAGTAAGGGACACGGAGTTTGATAAGACGCCGTCAAAGAAAATAAAAAGATATTAACTATGAGAAGGTAAAAAGATGATGTGGAAATTTTTGTGGATTTCCCATCATCTTTTGATTTTATATGTGGAAAAAGACCTATAATACAGCTGGTTTTTACGTGTTAAAATTTCAATAGATTAAGTCCAACATGTTCATCAAAACATCGGTCTACTTCCCCGTCAATGATGCGAATCACCATTTCGCAGGTGGCGCTTACAACTGCCCGGTTTAAATGGCCTCCGAACACTTCCCCCTTTTCATTTCCAGCGCTCATGTGCACATGGGAATAGAATTCGCCGTTCATGGACGTGATGGTTCCGGTCAGGGAGACAATCTCAAAATCACCAAAGAATTCATTGGCGTGGTACTGTTTTTCCTCGGTTTTAAATACACCGACCGTGAATTCTCTTACTGCGCCAAGGGCGCTGATATCGGCGAGTCTTATCTTCTCTTTGAGGGCGATTTCTTTTAATGAATCTAAAATTTCTTCGCCTTTGTCGATTCTGGCGATGATGGTGTCTTTGAATTTTCTGTATTCCATATTTATTACTCCAATCCCAGGTTGTATAAGTATTCTGGCTATATTATAGGCGCGGAAAAGAGGTGTGTCAAATCATATCCTTTCGCAAGGTTGACCGCAGTGAAAAAACATTGACAAATAAAGGAAGAACAGGTAGACTGATAGCGCATATGAAAACGAAAAATCAATAGCTGTACAGATACAAACGTATGCATCTGCATACAGGAAGTCCGGTTAGATCCCGGCACAGCTTTATCCCTACTGTAATGAGGACGAAAGCCGTAAAACCACTGGGAAGATCCCGGGAAGGGCGGCGAGTAGGTTTGCACTTGAGTCAGGACACAAGTATCTGGGACGCACAAAAAAGAGTATCCGGAGGCATAAAGCGGATGTCTATTTTTTGTACCTTTTTTTCGGTTATGACAGGAAAAAACTGTTATAAGAGATGCAGATCAATGCCGGAAGATGGCGAAAGAAAAAGAAAGGAAAAGAGGAGACTATGAGAGCAGCAAAAAAAATGTTAAGACAAATGAGCGTATTCCTGCTGATGTTTGTCATGGTGATCGGTGTGATGACAGTGACTGTCAATGCAAATGCAGAAAAAACACCGCTTGGCCATGTGGTGGTCAGTGTGGAAAAATTTTCAATCGGACAGGGATATATGGCAGAGCCCATGATCGTGCCGTTTTATGAGGATACCAACGGAGCAGGACTGCTCATGCAGGTGTTGGAGGCGAACGGATTAGAGGCAAGTTATACCGGAAAGATTGAGAGCGGATTCTATTTAAGTTCCATCAAAGATACAAACGGGGACAGAACTGCCATATTCAATAACACCATAAAAAAAGTAATGGAAGACGATGGGGTGACACCGGACAATCCAAGAGAGTCAGACAATCTGGGAGAGTTTGACTACACATTCGCGTCCGGATGGCTGTACACGATTGACAATGTAAGGGCAGGATATGGGCTTAGCGATCTGACTCCACAAAATGGGCTGACGGACGGAAGTGTTCTCAGACTGCAGTTTTCCGCATATGGTTTTGGCGCTGACTTAGGTATCGACAATGGGGGATATGGGGAATATCTGCCGGTTGTGGACAGGGATGAACTGACAGCCCTGATCGCGCAGACAAAAGATAATTGGGAAGTTTTAAGCGCAAATCAACAGGTCATGGCAGCTTATGAGAAAGCAGTGGAAGTGATTTCCAACACAGAAAATGATTCAAACGTGACACAGAAGGCTGCCGAAACTTTAAAAAAGGCGCTTGAGGACGCGGCAAAACCGGATACAGAAGAACTGATCCAGACAGTAAAGTCCAAGATCGCACAAAAGTATGTGGGAACATTGAGTCCATGGGGAATCATTGATGCGTGCGGAGACAACAACAGAGATGCCCTGACGTCAAAAGAAGAATTTTTGCAGTCAGCGCTTGGAATTTTTAAACAAGATTCCCCGCTTGCCACGGATATAGAAAAATATATTATGGCAGTCAGCGCTCTTGGGGTGAATGCAAGGGCTGTACCGGACGGGGATCATACATTTGATGCTATAGAAAAAATGGCTCAGGTGTTCAACTCTGTTTACAATGAAGAAACACAGAGCATTGCGGTCAATTCCCTGATTTTTGCGCTGAATGCTTATGACAGCGGGGCATATGAGATTCCAAAGGAACAGGAAATCAACACAAGGGACGGTCTTATCCGTCTGATCCTTGACAAGCGCAAAGAAGACGGAGGATGGGCGTTCTACGGATCAAAATATGACCCGGATATGACGGGGATGGCTCTGCATGCACTGGCTCCGTACTATACTGCATCCAGCGCAGAGGAAGCCGGAATCGAACAGGAAACCTATCAGGCTGTCAAAGCAGCAGTCGATCAAGCGGTATCTGTATTGGCAAATGCATATCAGGAAAACGGAACATTTGGTGGAAGAAGTGCAAATTCTAACAGTCTTGCGATTGTGATGGCAGCGTTCCATGCACTTGGCATTGATTCCCATGAGGATCCAAGGTTGATCAAAGACGGTGTGAGCGCAATGGACAGCCTTTTGACCTTTGTGGTGGATACACAGGACGGATTCAAATGGATGTTGTCCAATAGTTCGGAAAATGCCATGGCCACGGAACAGGGCTACATGGCCTTGATCTCTTATGTGAATATGAAAGAGACAGGAAAACCTTACAATATCTATAACTGTGGCGTAAAGATCATTCCCCCTTTGAAAGTGGATGTAACAGGAGTTGTACTCGACAAAGACAGCGCGGTTGTGGAAGTGGGAGAAAGTCTTAAGCTGAATGCATCCATTTTCCCGGAAAATGCAACGAACAAAAATCTCATCTGGACGAGCAGCAATGAAAACGTTGCCACTGTGGATGCAAACGGATTTGTAAGCGCAGGAAGAATTGCAGGGGAGACTGTGATCACTGTGACAACAGAAGATGGAGCATTTTTCGCATCCTGCAAGATCCAGGTGAAGAATACAGCGCTTGAAAATGCGAAAGATACAGCATTAAAAGAAATCAATGATTACAAACATGCAGATGATTACAGACAGGCAGAAAAAGAACAGTTAAAAGTGATCATTGAAGATGCATCCAAAAAGATTGCAGGTGCAGTATCGGAAGAAGAAATAAACAGCATTGTAGAAAATGCCAAGACACAAATGGACAAATTGAAAACGGATGTGCAGTGGAAGGAAGAAGGAAACAAAACAGTCGTCAATAAAGAGTACGGTGCATCCATCAAAGGAGAGGACATCAGGGAAGGGATGGACCTTCAGGTTTCTCCTTTGAAAGTGACGGATGCGGCGGTAAAAGCAATGCAGAGGGAAATCCCTTCTACACAGGCGTTGGTAAGTCTTTATGAATATCAATTGCTGGATCATGGAAAAGAGGTAACGCTTACAGCGCCTGTAACACTGACGTTTCAGGTGGATGAAAAGTATAACGGAATGGAGCTTGAGGTACTTCGATGGGCGGATGGAAAGGTAGAAAAGCTCTACGGAAAAGTAGAGAACGGCATTCTTAGTGTGACAACAGATAAACTGGGAAGTTTCGCGGTTGTCGTGGATGCACAGACGATAAAACAGCCTTCAGGAACGGATGAGAGAACTCCTGTTACAAAGGGCGATGCAAGTGTGACCAAACAGACACAGACAAAAAACAAAACAATGTCATCCATAAAAACCGGGGATGAAAGTCAGGCGATGTTGTTTATTTTGATGGCAGGAGCCGCGCTTTTGACGGTGTTGTCAAAAAGAAGAAAAGCGCTGTAAATCTTTTTTGATTGTAGGGGGAAATGATGAAAAAAAGAAATCAAAGAGCAGCAGCCCTGACATTGGGAGTGCTGCTCGCAGCAGGAAATCTATTTTCAGTGTTATCTGTCAGTGCCAAGGATGAGTCTGCCAACAGTCAGGTCATTACAGGGACAAAAGACATTCCAAGTGCAGAAGGTGTAACAGGGACCAGTGATCTTTCTGACTTGGAAACCGTGACAGGCACGAGGGAACCTTCCATAGAGGAAGGGGAGGAGTCCTTGGGAAAATACGGGGAAAGGCAGGCCATGAGCGCTGCCATGGCAAAAGAGTATCTGGATCAGATATCCGCCTATATCCTCTCCACTGTGGAGAATCCGGTATGCTCTTCCACAGGAGGGGAATGGGCCGTTTTGGGCCTGACAAGGTACGGCACCATTACAGAGACATTCAAACAGAAATATTTGAACAATCTGTACGATTATATTGAAGAAAAACACGGCGTATTGTCCACAAATAAATATACGGAATACTCCAGAGTTGTCTTGGCTCTCACAGCCCTTGGGGAAGATGTACGCGATGCATCCGGCTATGATCTTCTATCTTGGCTTGCAAGGCTGGAAAAGGTGTGTTTCCAGGGCGTAAATGGGCCAATCTGGGCGCTGATCGCTCTGGACTGCGGGGATTATGAAATTCCAAAGTTGGATGAAAGCGAAAAGAAGAGCTATACACAGTCCACAAGAGAAAATCTGATCAGAGCTATTCTGGATGGAAGAAATGAACATGGACTTTGGGAGAGCAGCGGGGCCGAGGCTGACATGACAGGAATGGCACTGCAGGCTCTGGCAAATTATTATGACGGTGAACACCCGGAAGTCGTGGAAACAGTAGACCAGGTTCTCCTTCAATTGTCTGCCATGCAAAACGAAGACGGCAGTTATGGCAGCATTGAGAGCGATGCACAGGTACTCATCGCCATGACGGCGCTTGGCATTTCCGTGGAAGATGGCAGGTTTGTCAAAAATGGCCATACAGTGCTGGATGGAATGATGAGCTATTATCTTGGAGAAGGTGCGTTTGAGCATGTGCACTCCGAAGGAGCAGATGCGATGGCCACGGAGCAGGGGATGTGCGCGCTCACTGCCTATTACCGTTTTATCACAGGAGAGAATTGGCTGTATGATATGAGCGATGTAGAGAGGACGCAGAAGCCTGCCATCACAGAAGAAGAATTTTTAAGAAGGGTAGCTGCACTGCCGTCCCAAGTTCACATGGATGACAAAGAGGAAATCGAATTTTTGTTAAGGGAACTAAAGCGTCAGAGCTCGCTCAAGAACCCGGAAGATATAAGAAAAAAATTAGAAGATTTCAAAAAACAGACAGAGGATCTGGAGCGGACAATAAAAAAACTGGACGAAGATATTTGGAGCAGGATCGATCCGCTAAAGATCGACCTGACAGAAAAGGTCATGATAGAAAGCCTGAAAAAGAGGTATGATAGTCTGGACGACAAAGACAGAAAATATGTGACATACAGACAAGATCTTTTCCGGGCAGTGTCGATCATCGGAAGTATTCAAAAAGGAATGCTCCCAAAGGAAGTTTTTGAAAACATTGCCACAACCGGCGATACATTTTGGTATCACGGCGTGATCGAAGGGGAATATTCCTACACAATCTCGATCCATGGAAAGAAAGTGGAAAATAAGGCGGATATGAAAGCTGGTATCACATCCGGGAATAAAGTCGCAGTGATGATGGAAGGAGCCAAGTTTGCCTTTTCCATGGATCAGGAAGGTGCACTTCCGTCAGAGGTCACACTTGCCATTCATACGGACCTTTTGGATGGGACGTATTATGTGTACCGGAGAAATTTGGATACCAATGTCATGAAAGCGATGGAAATGGTGGAGATAAAGGGAGGAATCGTACGTTTTTCCACTAAAGCCGGAGGAGACTTCCAGCTTGTACCAAGGGAAAGTGTAGAGGCATCTGCCAACCCGTCTTTTGCGGTATACCAAATGGGAGAAACAAAAAAAGAACAGCCAAAGGCACCAGTGCAGGTACAGCGCATCCACTCTTTTGATGCGGACAAAGAGGGAAAAACGAAAGAACTGACAGTGACAGGGAATGTCATAAAAAAAGAAGAGTTCGACAAGATAAAAGGGAAAGACGAAAATTATAAGGCTGTCTGCAAAATGGAGGACGGAAAAGAATACAGCTTTACGTTTCATGGCGCGGATATCAAGACTCCAAAAGATTTTCAAACAGGCCTTTCTTTTGACAGTGAACACAAGGAGGAAGTTGCAAAACTGACGGAAGACTTTGTCCTTTTGCAGTTTGAACAGGAAGGAGAGTTTCCAGGAGAAACGCTTGTGGAGGTCCAAGTGGACAAAGAAGATGGAGAGTATCTGTTGTTTTATTATGACGACGAAAAGATGCAGGCAGAATATATCCAGAAAGTGGAAATAAAAGACAAGAAGACGAAATTTATTATCGCAAAAGGCGGAGACTATTTTATTGCGAAACGGTCAAAGACAGGTTCCCTAAAAGAACAGCAAAACGAGATATCCGGGACGGAAACGATAGAGAAGGCATCTGTGGTTCCGAATTTAAAAAGTGATAAGGAAAACCCATATGCATGGGGAATCGTATCGGGCGCGGCCGGCATTGGTATTCTTGGCGGAATTTTGCTGTTTGTATTTGGAAAGAGGCGGAATAGATCATGAAAAAGATAATGAAGATGATTCTGATAGGTATGGTGTTTTTGTTTGTGCTTGGAGGCTGCCAGACGCAGAAACTGGACGGCGGGGTGCAAAAGAAAACAGAAGATGTAAAAGAGCAGAGCACCAAACAGGAACCCGATGCAAATCAGGAAGAGGACTATTTTGATGTATCCGATGCCCGGCAAGACGAGGTTGACTATTCCAAGTATCAGGACAAAAAGGACGGCTCCAAAAGCACTGGGGAAGAAAATCCTTATGTCACCTACAGTGACGGCGCAGACACGAAGGAAGATCAGTATCAGACAGAGTCTGTTCCGGAGGGGAAACCAAATCCTGTAGAGCCGGATGAAGTGGAGATCAATAAGGAAAAGGAATACACCTGCTATCTTACGATTTCCTGCAGCGTACTTTTGGATCATATGGATGCGCTCCCACAGGAAAAGCAAATGCTGGTGCCGGATGACGGTGTCATCTATGCAAAAAAGAAAGTGAAGTTTTATGAAGGAGAGAGTGTGTTTGATGTGCTCAAAAGAGAGACACAGAAAAAGAGGATCCATATGGAATCCTCTTTCACGCCAAAATACAACAGTGCGTATGTTGAGGGAATCAACAATCTGTATGAATTTGACGCCGGAAGATACTCCGGATGGCTCTACAAAGTCAATGGCTGGTATCCGAATTACGGGTGCAGCAGATATCTATTAAAAGACGGCGATGTGGTAGAGTGGCAGTATACTTGCGATGGCGGAAGGGACGTAGGAAGAAACTGATGAGGAACGACACATTTTCCACTTACCACCCAGTGATCAATTTTACATATTTTATACTTGTGGCGGGGCTTTCGATGTTTGTCATGCACCCTGTATTTTTGGGGATTTCCATGACAAGTGGATTTGCATACTATGTGTACTTAAAGGGGAAAAAAGCGCTGAGGACAATGATCTGTTTTTTCGTGCCAATCTTTTTGCTCTCATCCATCGTCAATCCGCTTTTCAACCACAAGGGGATGACGCTGCTTTTCTATCTGAAATCCGGGAATCCAATCACCCTGGAATCCATCCTTTACGGTCTGGCTGCAGGAGTGATGATCGTCAGCGTGCTTGCCTGGTGTTCCTGTTATCAATGTGTGATGACTTCCGATAAATTTATCTATCTTTTTGGAAAGCTCATCCCGGCGCTGTCCTTGCTTTTGGCAATGGTCCTTCGGTTTGTGCCAAAATTTTCAGCTCAGATCCACAAAGTTTCCGATGCGCAGAAATGTATCGGGAGAGATGTATCGAACGGGAAACTGCCTGCAAGGCTGAAAAAGGGGATGAAGATTCTTTCGATCATGGTCACATGGGCGCTGGAAAATTCCGTGGAGACAGCGGATTCCATGAAGGCAAGAGGATATGGACTTCGGGGACGTACACAATTTTCTGTCTACAGATTTGACTCCAGAGATAAAATGATGTTTGCGGGAATGGCAGCGGCAGGGATTTTCCTTGCCGTCATTCTCATTTTTAAAAAGATTTTTGTTTATTATTACCCGATCCTGGTTCTGAATGAACATACGGCTCTGGCCCATTTGGCATACTGTGTGTACGGGCTGTTCTGTTTCCTGCCTCTTGCGGTGAATATTGTGGAGGATATAAAATGGCATTATTTGAAATCAAAAATTTAACATTCCGGTACCCGGAAACCAAATTTGACGCATTAAATGATATCAATCTTGTGATTGAGAAGGGCGAGTTTGTGGTCATCCTTGGGAAATCAGGGTGTGGGAAAAGCACGTTGATCCGGCACTTGAAAAGTACGCTTGTCCCATATGGCAAGCGAAACGGACAAATTTTGTATTTGGGTCAGGAGTTAGGAGAAGTCTCTGCGAGAGTGCAGGCAGGAGAAATTGGATATGTCATGCAAAGTCCGGATAACCAGATCGTGACAGATAAGGTATGGCATGAATTGGCATTTGGCCTGGAAAATATGGGATACGAAAAAAAACGTATCCGCCTTCGGGTCGCGGAGATGGCCAATTATTTTGGCATTCAGAATTGGTTTTCCAAAAATGTGGAGGAGCTCTCAGGCGGACAAAAACAGCTTTTGAACCTGGCTTCCATTATGGCCATGCAGCCAAAGGTGCTGATCCTGGATGAGCCTACTTCCCAGCTGGACCCGATTGCAGCCGGGGAATTTTTGGCTACCATAAAAAAGATCAATACAGAGCTTGGGACAACGATCGTGATCGTGGAGCACCGCCTGGAAGAAGTATTTCCAATGGCAGATAAAGTGCTTGCCCTGGAAAACGGAAAGCAGCTTTGTGTTGGAACGCCAAGAGAAGTGGGGAAAAAACTGGCTGGTCATGATCTGTTCCACGCAATGCCAAGTCCGGTGAAAATATACAATGGGACCGGACAGACAGGAGAGTGTCCTCTGACGGTGAGGCAAGGACGCACTTGGCTTGACACATATTTTGAACCTGAAAAAGAAGAAAGAACCAAAAAAGAGGACAGAGGAAGGCTTTTCAAAAAGAAACAAGGACCTTTTGCAGTCGAGGCAAAGGAAGTATGGTTCCGGTACGATAAAAATCTTCCGGATGTGGTAAAAGATTTGTCCATGCAGGTGCGAAGAGGCGAGCTGTACTGTATGCTTGGGGGAAACGGAACCGGAAAGACAACGACATTATCGCTCCTGGCAGGATTAAAGCGTGCGTACCGCGGGAAAATTTTTCTGTGTGAAAAGGATATCCGAAAAATAAAGGATAAGGAGAAGTTCTGGCATTTTCTTGGCATGCTGCCCCAAAATCCGCAGACACTTTTTGTTGGGAACACATTGGAAGAAGATCTGTGGGAGATGAAGGAAGGACTGCCGTTTGTTGGAAAAGAAGAATTTCTGAAACGTATGCGCATGGTGGTGGAAGATACGGAAATTGCCCATCTTCTTAAGATGCATCCTTATGATCTGAGCGGAGGGGAAGGGCAGCGGGCCGCCCTGGCAAAAGTCCTTCTTTTGGAACCTGAAATTTTATTGTTGGATGAACCGACAAAAGGACTGGATGGGTTTTATAAACAAAAACTAGCTGCTATTTTTGATCGGTTAAAAAGCAGAGGGGTGACGATTTTGATGGTTTCCCACGACGTTGAATTTTGTGCGTCCTATGCAGACACCTGTGCCCTGTTTTTTGACGGAAACATTGTGGCGGCAGAAAAGACAAAAGAATTTTTTGCAGGAAACAGTTTTTATACGACAGCTGCCAGCCGGATGGCAAGACACCTTTTTCCGGAGGCAGTGACAGTGAAGGATGTGATTGAAACATGCAGGAAAAACAGGCGGCAGGAATAGACACAAGGGCAATGCTGCCCATCCTCACAGCAATCTTTGCGGCTGCGGTGCAATTTCTGCCATGGTTCTCTCTCCCAAAACTGAAATACACGGGAGCAGATACAGCATATACCATCTGGAATTTCGAGAAGATGATCCAAACCCTTCAGGCGGGCGCGGACGATCCAAGAGGAATTCCCATGACACTGTTTTCCAAAGGCCAGATAAGCAGACTTTCCTGGAGCGCAGACATCTTGTGCATATCAGCCGTAGTGGTGACTGTTTTTGCCATTGCGGCTGCGTGTCTGGCCTACCGGAAGAAAAAGAAGTCGGCCGGATTTGTAAGAGTGGTATTTGGCGGCTTTGCTGTGCAGTCGATGGCCATTTTCGCAGAAATCGTGTGGATGAATCATCTTTTAAATGGACAGATGGGAAGGAGTACGGATTTTTTTACACTGACGATCCAAAGCAATATACAGGCAACCGCATATCCATGGGCAGTGTTTGTGCTATCGATCGTGATGGGTCTTTTTGCCGGAAAACTTTTAGATACCAAGAGAGAGGAAAAGGGGTATGAGCTTTTGGCAAGGAGCCAAAAGCCGGATAAGGGACTTTCCCGCAGGACAAAAGTGGCGGCCGCCCTCATTCTTTTGGCTATTCCGTTCACGCTTTTTGTTGGTATCTTTTTTCTGAATGACAGGAATGAAGATTTTATTGCACTTTGTATCATTGAGCTTGCCATGGTCCCGTTTTGCATGATATTTGAGGGGAGAAGACCGCAGGCAAGGGAAATCGTAGTGATTGCGGTGATGTCCGCTTTGGCGGTCAGTGCCCGCCTTGCATTTTTTATGCTGCCGCAATTTAAACCGTCCGCAGCTATCATCATTATAACCGGGATTGCTCTGGGAGCTGAGGCTGGATTTCTTACGGGAGTGCTGACCGGATTTGTCTCCAACTTTTTCTTTGGTCAAGGGCCGTGGACGCCCTGGCAGATGTTCGCTTTTGGCATCATTGGATTTCTGGCAGGACTGATCTTTGCAAGAAAGAGGGGAAGAGGGAAACTGTTCCGGCTTTGGACTTGTATCTATGGAGGAGTATCTGTACTGTTTATCTATGGGGGGCTCATGGATACGCAGTCCGTATTCATGAGCTCTCCAAAGTTTTCAAAAGAAGTATTTCTGGCCTATTACATCAGTGGATTTCCGTTTAACCTCATCCACGCAGCCTGTACAGTGGTCTTTTTGTTTCTTCTCCTGGAGCCAATACTTAGAAAACTGGAGCGTGTCAGGAAGAAGTATGGCTTGGCCGAGCCGTAGACAATTTAAGACAAACGATACACAATAATCGCTTACTGATTGCGATGTTCCATGCCCCATATGCATAACTGGTCTAATACTGCCATAAGAGAGTGACCTTTCTCAGAAAGGGAATACTCAACTTTAGGCGGGATTTGTGGATATACCTTGCGGATAATTAAATTGTCGGTTTCCAATTCTTTTAAGTTCTGGCTCAAGGTTTTATCTGATACCTTTTTTAAATAGCGTTGCATTTCATTAAATCGAACAGGTTCATACTCCATCAAGCAGTACAGAATAATGGGTTTATATTTGCCTGCTATAAGAGAGAGCGTATAACTATAACCAGTATCGTCAAAATTGGCGTTTTCTATATCTTTTTTACTCAAATCACTTACCTCTAAGAAAGTACCTTACATTTATGTGGGTACTTTTATTTTACTCGGTGCCATGATATCATATATTCAACTGAAAAGCAATAAAATTAGGAGGCTGATACGATGAGAAAAGATATTAAAACGACAGAAGCTATTTTTCCAATGCCTGTGTTGATGGTAGCAACTTACAATGAAGATGGCAGTGTCAACGTGATGAATGCTGCTTGGGGAACCATGCTGGAAAGAGACCATGTGATCCTGAATTTAACTGAAACACATAAAACTGTTCAGAATATTAAAGAACGGAAGGCATTTACTGTGAGCATTGCAGACGTTTCACACATGATTGAGGCAGATTATTTTGGTGTGGTATCTGGAAATAAAACACCTAATAAATTTGCAAACAGTGGATTGACAGCTTTAAAATCCGAACATGTCGATGCTCCTATTATACAGGAATTCCCTCTGTGCATGGAATGTGAATTTATTGAATATCAGGGTGGCAAATATGGATGCGGTGTTATCGGAAAAGTCGTAAACACAACTGCTGATGAGATGGTCATGGATGGTGATAAGGTTGATATCTCAAAAGTTGATGCGATAGCCTTTGATCCTTATACGCACGGTTACTATAAAGTCGCAGAAAGAGTTGGTGAGGCGTTTAAAGACGGGTTTCAGCTGAAAAAATAATTTTGGGGTGAAATGCATAAAACACAAAGTAAAAGTTACGGTGCCTGATAAAAAACTGTATCCGGTATTGCAGCAAGAGTATTGTGCCGAGCCAAATACGATTGCGGGTGAGCCTAAAATGCCGTTCTGTACATTGGTTCGAAATAATCCGTGCTTTTAGTACTATATAAGTGTAAGAGATAAAGCATATCATTAGTGCTTTATCCTCTGCACTTATTTTTTTTCTATAGGAAAATCCTTTGGACTCCCCTATAGAATAAAAGCCCTCCGGGCAGGATGCACACGCCGCAATAATGTATTTTACCGCTCTGTGGTATTGAGGCGGCGCGCAAAGTGGAGGGCCCCTCATGAATGAGGAGGAGGGGGAGTTGGAGAGGTTCCGGCGCCCAAACGGATAGCAGAGAGTAAAAGACATCAAAGACTGTTCTAATCAGGTTTACTGCCCGGATTGGTTCAAAATAGCCCTCAAAAAGGGTATTTTTTTGTCACAGGAAAGACGGATATTTCCTTTTTCGAATTAACTGCAAAAGTGCGTTGCGTATAAACGATAATAGGGAGAAAAGAAAATCAAAATCAACCAAATTTATGCAATTTAAACTAAAATCATTCACTATATTTGTGGATTAATTTGATTGATTTTGAATGAATTTGAAAGTATAATAAAAACAGAAATTGAACAGGGAGGGAATGACATGATTTATACAGTTACCTTTAATCCTTCGCTGGATTATATTGTTTCTGTGGATGACTTTCAGCTTGGACTTACAAACCGGACCAGCTTTGAAAAAATCTATCCGGGCGGCAAAGGAGTCAATGTATCTATTGTCTTGAAAAATCTGGGGCTGGAAAGTACGGCACTTGGATTTGCGGCAGGATTTACCGGAGATGAAATTATCCGGCAACTGAAAAGTATAGGGATCAAAGCAGAATTTATTCCTGTTGACAAAGGCATCTCCAGAATCAATGTGAAATTAAAGTCCATTGAAGGAACAGAAATCAACGGGAGCGGACCGGATATCAGCGAGGAAAAAGTGGAGATGCTCATGCGCAGGCTGCATAGCTTAAAGGAGGGGGACACCCTGGTGCTTGCGGGCAGTATTCCTCCTTCCATGCCGGATGATATTTATCAGGAAATACTGAATGTATTGGAGGGAAAAGGAATCCAGGTGGTGGTGGACGCCACAAAGGAGCTTCTCACCAAGGTGCTGAAATACCATCCGTTTCTTATTAAACCAAACAACCATGAGTTGGGAGAAATTTTTCACGTAAAGTTGAACACAAGGCAGGAAGTAATCCCGTATGGGAAAAAACTGCAGGAGATGGGGGCCAGAAATGTGCTTGTCTCCATGGCAGGTGAGGGGGCAGTGTTGATTGCAGAAGACGGAAAGATTTTTATGTCCCAGGCTCCGAAAGGAAAGCTGATCAATGGAGTAGGGGCAGGAGACTCCATGGTTGCAGGATTTCTTGCAGGATGGATGGAAAAACAAAACTATGAACATGCATTTTATATGGGGCTGTCCGCGGGAAGCGCCAGTGCTTTTTCCGAATATCTGGCCTCAAAGGATGCGGTGATGAGTGTGTATAAACAGGTTATGAAGGAGGAGAAAAAGGATGAGAATTACGGATTTGCTGGATAAAAGGAGTATCTCTCTGGATGCTGCACCAAAATCCAAAAATGAGGCATTGGATCAGATCGTGGAATTGATGGTCAAAAGCGGAAAGATTGAAGACAAAGAGGCCTATAGAGCGCAGGTTTATGCAAGAGAGGAGGAGAGCACCACAGGAGTGGGCGAAGGAATTGCCATTCCTCATGGAAGATGCGATGCAGTGCGAAGACCAGGTCTGGCAGCTATGGTCATAAAAGACGGGGTGGACTTTGACGCTCTGGATGGAAAACCTGTCACGTTGATGTTTTTGATCGCGGCTCCGAATACAAAAGACAATGTTCACCTTGATGTGCTGAGCAAATTGTCCGTATTGATGATGGATGAGGAATTTGCCCAAAATCTGCGGAACGCAAAGACAGTGGATGAGTTTATGGAGATTGTCGACAAAGCAGACAATGAGAAACAGGATATTGACGAACGGCTTGCAGATACAGGTTCTGCAGTTCAAAGCCAGGTAAAGATTCTGGCAGTGACCTCCTGTCCTACCGGGATTGCCCACACGTATATGGCGGCTGAGGGAATTGAAAAGGCGGCAAAGGCAAAAAACTGTTTTGTAAAAATTGAGACAAGAGGTTCCGGAGGGGCCAAAAATGTGCTGACAGCAAAAGAAATCGAGGAGGCCGACTGCATCATCGTGGCTGCGGACGCACAGGTGCCGATGGACCGTTTTGACGGCAAAAAGGTGATTATCTGTCAGGTGTCAGACGGGATCAGCAAGGCAGATCAATTGCTGGAGAGAGCGGTTTCGGGAGATGTCCCTGTGTATCATGGAGAAAATAAAGAAACAGCGCAGATAAAAGAAGGCAAGTCAGGTTCCGGAGTGGGGCATAGGATTTATACTCAGCTGATGAACGGGGTTTCCCATATGCTGCCGTTGGTAGTGGGCGGCGGTATACTGATCGCCATTGCATTTTTGATCGATGGTCTGTGTGTGGACATGAGTACTCTGGCACCGGAACAAAGAGCAAACTTCGGGACTATTACCGATGCGGCGGCTCTGTTTAAAAATATCGGTGATACTGCATTTGGGTTTATGCTTCCGGTGCTGGCAGGATTTATAGCCATGGCCATCGGAGACAGGCCGGCGCTGGCATTGGGGCTTGTGGGCGGTATGATGGCATCAGGCGGTAAATCCGGTTTTCTTGGAGCACTGGTGGCAGGATTTGTGGCGGGATATCTGATCCTGGGGCTTAGAAAGCTCTGCGAGAAACTACCGCAGGCCCTTGAAAAGATTGCGCCGGTCTTGATCTATCCGGTTGTGGGAATTCTTGTCATGGGGCTTTTTATGACCTTTATCGTGGAGCCGGTGATGGGCGGAATAAACACTGGATTAAATCATGCATTGACAGGAATGGGCGATTCCAGTAAAGTGTTTTTAGGATTGATTCTTGGCGGTATGATGGCGATCGATATGGGAGGACCGTTTAACAAGGCTGCGTATGTGTTCGGAACAGCGGCGATCGCTGCTGGCAACTATGACATTATGGCAGCAGTCATGATCGGAGGTATGACCCCTCCTTGTGCCATTGCGCTGGCAACCCTTCTTTTCAAAGACAAATTTACAAAAGAGGAGAGAAGTACAGGACCTACCAACTTTATTATGGGGCTGGCATTTATTACAGAAGGTGCGATTCCGTTCGCTGCCTCTGACCCGTTTCACGTCCTTCCGTCCTGCATCATTGGTTCTGCGGCAGCGGGGGCATTATCTATGGCCTTCCACTGTACGCTGATGGCACCACACGGGGGGATCTTTGTATTCCCGGTTGTTGGAAATGCAGTAATGTATCTACTGGCTCTTGTAGTCGGAACGGTTGTGTCAGCGGTCCTGCTTGGAATCTTAAAGAAAAAAGTAGTTTAAGGGAGGATACGTATGCTGTCGGAACAAAGATACGATGTAATATTAAAACTTTTGGAAGAAAAAAAGAGTATTACTGTGGCAGAGGTTAAGGATTTGCTGCACACATCAGAATCAACGGTGAGAAGGGATATTACAACGCTTCACAATGCCGGCAGACTGGTAAAAGTCTTTGGCGGAGCTGTGGCGGCAGATAAAAACTATACTGCATATGAACCTACAGTGGCGCAGAAGACAGAAGTAAATAAAGAAGAAAAATTTTTGATAGCCAGATATGCAGCCGCACTTATCGGGACAGAGGATTTTATCTACCTGGATGCGGGCACCACTACCGGGTATATGCTCGAGTATGTGAAAGAGACTCATGCATGTTTTGTGACCAATGCGGTGGCACATGCCCAGAAATTAGCGGCAAAAGGTATCCGTGTCATTTTAGTGGGAGGAGAGCTGAAAAGTTCTACGGAAGCAGTCGTGGGCAGCCAGGCTGTGGAGACATTGAGACAGTACCATTTTACAAAGGGCTTTTTTGGTGCCAATGGCATCAGCAAGAAGGCAGGGTTTACCACACCGGATGCAAATGAGGCACTGATAAAGAAAGTTGCCATGGAGCAGTGTAAGACCAGGTATGTGCTCAGCGACCATTCCAAGTTTGGAGAGATCAGTTCTGTCACCTTTGCTCCGTTTTTGGGAGCAGAGATACTGACGGACAAAGCTGTGGATGGATATGAGGAATGTAAGAATCTTACTGTAGTGGACAGGTGATCTTCAGAAAAAGAAATAAAGAGAAAACAGCCGGCTTGGAGTATTTCCAAACCGGCTGTTCTGTTATTGAATTCCAAGAGAAGCTGCATCAACCTCTGTATATCCGGAGAAGTCAGGCAATGTAATGGAAACTTCTTCGCCCGGATTATTGACAGTAGAGTCCACGGTCAAATTCATGTCAACGGTTTCACCTTCTGCCTCCATGGAGAGAGTCATATTTACTTTGGCCAAAGTATAATATCCGTCTTTGTTGACCGTATAACTTCCATCAACCTTTTCGATATTCATATTCACACCGTCTGTGACACCCTCAAGAGAAGACAATGCTTGTTTTACATAATCATTCATGGATTCCGGGTCCGCCACAAAATCAATCACATAGCTGTCTCCCTCTTTTTTGGCAGTCATTTTTTCCATACTGTCAACAGAGAGGGTGCTTGTATCTACATTCTGTTGAATCTGGCTGACAATTCCATCCATATCGTAAGCGTACTTGATATTTTGCCCAAGCTGGCTAAGATAACAGTAGCCATCGGTGTAGTACATAGTCATCTCTACACTCTCACCGGACATATCCATGGTTGTTTTGGCGTAGTAAGTAAGAGAATCTGTGTTCATTCCGCTCACTTTTGTGTCCATGGAAGTGGTGAAGTCCATGGACTCTTCGCCTTGTGAAAAAGACATCTTTACAACAGAAGTCATATCACTGCTTGTAAGCGCGCTGTTTTTCTCCACAGCCTCCTTATAAATCTTCTTTGCATCCAGCTCCTTTGTGGTGTCTTTGCCGGAATCCTTGGATCCGCATGCACAGAGTGCAAATGCCATTGAGACAACAAGTAAAAAAGCAGTTAATTTTTTTAGTTTTTTCATAAGCTTTCCCTCCCGTTTGTAAATAAAATGTTTTTATCATTATATAGGAATATTACTATCAACACAAGAGTTCTTGTGTAAAAGAAAGAAAAAAAGTTAATAGAATCAAAAATAACTGAAAATAACAAATGCCAAAGTGAGGAGGCATTCTATGAAACATTGACGAAACGAATCTATTGTCCGCAGTTTCAATGTTCCTATATAATATCTTTATTTTGTGGTATACTTACAAAAGATATGAAAAAAATCAGGAGCAGAAAATGATTGGAGAAAAAGAGTTTTTAAGACAATATAACATTTCAGAAGAAGAGTTTCTAAAAGCAGATATAAGCTGGGGACTTTTGGAAGAGATTGAGAGAGATTACATTGCAAAAGAAAATCACCTGCGGGAGATAGGAAAAGATTTTGTGGATGATTATCTCTATGATATCGAACGTGCAGGGATTCATTCTTACCGCTACAGGGTGAAAGACCCGGGACATCTTCTTGAAAAGATCATTCGAAAAAAACGGGAGCGTCCTTCACAGTTTACAGGTCTTCACAGCGACAACTATCACAAATATGTGACAGATTTGATTGGAATCCGTGTTTTCTTTTTGTACCGCGAGGACTGGATCCATTTTCACAAATACATTACATCTGTGTTCGAAAACGACCCAAATCAGTATGTAAAAGACAGAATGAAAGACTTTGACGAGGATGAGACTCATTTTTATATTGCAGAGCGGCCAAAGGTGTACAGAAGGACGGGGGATTCGAGAATTTATGACGAGAATCTCATTGAAATCCGCTCAGATGGAATCTACCGTTCCCTGCACTATATCATCAAGTATAAAGGATATTATATCGAGATTCAGGGTAGGACGCTTTTTGAGGAAGGCTGGAGCGAGATTGACCATGACATTGTATATCCATATTTTAAAGATGATGAAATGTTGACGGATTTTTCAACACTGTTAAACCGGTTGTCCGGGATGGCGGATGAGATGAGTTCTTATTTCAGAAGGATGCGCAATATCAAAGAAAAAATAGACAAAAAAAAGGAATGAAATTTGTATAGTAAAGCGGATTGACTTGATTTTGTAAAGTGGATATACTAATAAGGCAAACCAAAAGAATCATGATTAAAATGATGGAGGAAGATTATGAAACGGAAAGCCTTATGGAAGAAAGTATTGAGTCTGTCATGTGCAGCAGCAGTGACTGCAACGACAATTATCGGGGCAGCGGGCACGATGCAGGTAAAAGCTGCAGACATGAGTAAGGTGGAGGATTTTGCAAACATTCTCAATGTGTATGCAAACCCGGAGGAAGTGCTCTATGGAACATACAGCACAAACAAGTACAACAATTTTGCGGATTTGGGTGCATGGCACGGATATTATCTGCATGAAAAGGATGCGACAAATCTGTACGGTGGATTTGCAGGTCCGGTCATCATTGCAGAGGAATATCCGGTGAACTTATCCGGAGCGATCAGCAAGATTGTTATTTCCGACAAAGATGGAAATGTATACGATTTAGCAAAAGCAAAGGCGGAAGGGACATATTATCCTGGAAAGCTTGTGCAGACATATGAGCTGGATGCATTTAAAGTAAAATTGGAACTTGTCTATGGAAGTGACCGCACAGCATTGATCCGGACGACCATTGAGAATAAGACAGATGCAGATCTGGAGCTTGACATTGCTTGGACAGGCGATATGTATACACAGTTTGGATATTCTGACAGCAACGAGGGACGCACGAAAATGGGCAACAGCCTTGTAGCTACAGAGGACGGAGTACAGGCTGATTTCCAGACAATCCGTTCTACCTGGTGGTATATGACAACCGATGAAAATAAATTCAATATCAGACATTCCGAAGAAATCAGCACAACGGTGGATGAGCAGAAGGATTCTTATGAGACAAAAATGACAGAACCGGTTGTCATCAAAAAAGGTGATTCCTATCAGACCTATGAGACGCAAAGCTGGACCTTTACAAAAGCAGAGGCAGAGGAAGAGGCAAAAAAATCAGCTGACATGCTGAAAAATGCAGATAAATATTTCAAAGATAATGAAACACGTTGGCAGGGCTACCTTGACAAGACATTTGAAGGTAGAGCAGCCACCGGGGATGCATATAAAAAAGCAGCAGTGAAATCTATTGAGACGTTGATGACAAACTATAGAAGTGCGGCAGGAGCTCTTAAACACGGTGGTGTTGTTCCGTCTATGTCCTACCAGTATTTTATCGGACTCTGGGCATGGGATTCCTGGAAACAGGCAGTTGGAACCGCAGCTTTTGACGGAGAGATCGCAAAAGAAAATGTCCGCTCTATTTTTGACTATCAGATTACAAAAGATGATGAGGTCAGACCTCAGGATGCAGGTGCAATTGTAGACTGCATTTTCTATAACCAAAACGAGGCAAGAGGCGGAGATGGTGGAAACTGGAACGAAAGAAACTCCAAGCCGGCACTTGCAGCATGGGCGGTATGGAATGTGTACAAGCAGACAGGAGACAAAGAATTTTTGGCAGAAATTTATCCGAAGCTTGTCGCTTATCATAACTGGTGGTATACAAACAGGGATGTTGACCAGAATGGTATTGCAGAATACGGCGCAATGGTGGATGAACTCCATTATCAGTATAATGATGATGGTACCATCAAGACAGATGAAAACGGAAATAAACTGTTTGATGAGGAGGCAATCATTGAAGCGGCAGCCTGGGAGAGCGGTATGGACAATGCGACAAGATTTGACCAGGAAGGAAACGGAGAAGGGGACATCGGGGTTCATGTATTTGAGAACAAGGATAAGGCTGGAAATGTAGTCGGATACTCCATTAACCAGGAGTCTGTGGATCTGAACGCATATCTCTATGCGGAAAAAGGATTCTTAAAATCCATGGCAGAGATTCTTGGAAAGACGGATGATGTCAAGAAATATGAAGAAGAGGCTGCTTATGTGCGCGACTATGTAAACAATAAAATGTTTGATGATGAGACAGGATTCTATTACGACCTGCAGACCAATGCAGATGGTTCCGAGAAGAAACTGCTCGTAAACCGCGGCAAAGGAACAGAAGGCTGGATTCCGCTCTGGGCAAAAATGTCACCTCAGGACAAAGCGGACAAAGTAGTGGAAAATATGGTGGATGAAAATAAATTCAATCTGTACATGCCATTTCCTACAGCATCCAAAGACAATGACAAATTCAGTCCTGAAACATACTGGAGAGGGCCGGTGTGGATGGACCAGGCAATGTACGGTGTAGAGGCACTCCAGAACTACGGTTTTGATAAAGAGGCAAAGACAATGGCTTACAAACTCTTTGACCACGCCCAAGGCCTTTTGGGAGACGGACCGATTTGGGAAAATTACAGTCCTTTGACCGGAAAAGGACTTCACAGCAAAAACTTCAGCTGGTCAGCAGCGTCCTTCTATTCCCTTTACAGAAATACGCTTGCAGGAAACACAACCACAAGCCAGGAAGGATTTGCAATTCCTGATACTGAGGGAGAAGGAGATAATACAGAACTGAAAGCTGCAAGGAAAAAGCTTGGAGATGCGATCAAGCAGGCTGAGTCTTTGAAAGCAGAAGACTATACGAAAGAATCCTTTGCAGTGTTTGAGAAAGCCTTGAAAGAGGCAAAGGCAGTTTATGCCAATGAAAATGCCACAAAAGAAGAGCTGGAAGAAACATATAAAAATCTGACAGACGCACAGAATGCTCTCGTGCCTGTAGATAAGAAAGAAAACGAAAAGAATCCTTCTAAAGACAACGGGAAGGGCACTCCGACAACCGGAGACAGTACAAATGCAGCCGGAATGATCATGCTTGGCATGGGCGCTTTAGCGGTACTTGCTGCTAGAAGAAAGAGATAAAAAGCGGGCAAAAGGATGTCAAAAAAGAGATGGTTTTGGCATCCTTTTTCTTTGCTTAAATAAAGGATTTATACTATAATATAGACAGTGAGAATAAACAGGGAGGATGATACATCATGGGTTACGAAAAACTGGACAAACGGATGTTGGAATTAAAGGATGAAATTTTTGCATCTGTCAAAGAAAGTGTGGCAATCTTGAGTGTCAAAAGCGAACCGAAAGAAGGCGCACCATACGGAGAAGAAATTCAAAAAGCATTGGTACATACTCTGGAATTGGGGAAAAAATTAGGCTTTAAAACCGGAAATGTGGATAACAGAGTTGGATGGATAGAATACGGAGAAGGCGAAGAGATGGTCGGAGTGCTCGGACATCTGGATGTTGTGCCTCTTGGAGAGGGATGGGAACACGATCCGCTGGGATGTGAAGTTGTGGACGGCAAGATGTACGGACGGGGCGTAGTGGATGACAAAGGGCCTACCATCGCAGCCATCTACGCTATGAAGGCAATCAAAGATCTTGGTCTGCCAATTGAAAGGAGAATCCGTGTACTCTTTGGAACAGATGAAGAGAACGGCTCTTCCTGTGTGAAACATTACATTGCAAACGGAGGAGAAAAGCCAACGGTAGGTTTTACCCCGGATGCAGAGTATCCGGTGATCTTCTGCGAGAAGGGCCAGATGTTCTGGGAAATCGAAAAAGAAGTGACCGAAAAACCTCGTGTAAATGTGATTTCCATCAAAGGCGGGACAGCAAAAAATGTGGTGACGCCAAGCTGCACTATGATTGTGGAAGGAGATTTTGATTTCCCGCAAAAAGATGGTTTCATTGTCACAAAAGAGAATGGAAATACGATCATTGTCTCAAAAGGAAAGGGAGCGCACGGCAGCCTTCCGCATCTTGGAGTAAATGCGGCAATCCAGCTGTTTACAGTGTTGAAAGACATGGATCTTGGCGGTGACCTGCAAAAGATGATCGATTTTGTCATGGACAAGATCAACTTGGAAACAAAAGGAGAATCCCTTGGAATCTGTTATGAAGACGAGGAGACAGGAAATACAAGCCTGACACTTGGTGTTGTGGATTATACGCCGGAAAAAATCTTCTTTACACTGGATATCCGCTATCCAAAGAATGCAGATGCAGGCCTGATGGAGGAGAGGGTAAAGAAAGCAGCAGCGGAATATACACTTGGCGCAAGAATTGAGCAGACAGGAAAATTGGTCTATGTGCCGAAGGATTCTGAGCTTGTACAGAAACTGATGAAGGTCTATAAAGAGGAGACAGGAAGAGATGACGAACCGATCGCTATCGGAGGAGGAACCTATGCCAAGGCGTTTGACAACATGGTGGCATTTGGACCGATATTCCCGGGAGAGCCGGATGTGATCCATCAGCCGAATGAATATGGAGAAGTGGACAGCCTTATGAAGTCATTCCAAATTGTGGCGGCAGCCATGTATGAACTTGCAAAGAAATAAAAGACAGCACGATAGTGTAACCTCAGAAATGTTATGCCCTCTGTCAAGGAGACAGGGGCATAGTAAACAAGAGAGGTTACACTTCTTTTTTTAACGGTACAGTGCGGACATTCATTCCATTGACTTCCACCGCGTCATTAAGTTCGATCACAAGGCAAGGCACACCGTCGATCATCTCTGTGCGCAGAAGATCCGGCCGGTCCGGATTGACCTGCACAGTCACATCCGGGGTTTTGACCTCGAATTTTCTCGTGTTCGCCACGTTGGTGATGAGAAGAGATTCTTTTTCACCCACATAGCTGTCATACTGATGGCTGAAATCCAAAAGCGCATCCTCGTCGGCCCCGTTTTGCTCAAGGATTTTTTTGACTTCCATCTTATCCAGGGTCACAGGTTCCGGAGAGTCCTGGTTGTCAAAGATAATTTCATTGAGTTTTTCGTGGATATTTTTAGCAGTCTCAAAATCGCAGTTTTCCTTCAGGGCATCTTCCACCATGGAATTAAAGGAGTTCTTTTGGCCCACAGCCGGAAGAGGAATATGGCACCCGAGGAACTGGTCAATGAATTCCTGCTGAAATTCCTTTGCGTTTTTGGAATAGTAGAGCAGTCCGTGGATATCCATGTTCCTGTCCGTAAATGCCGGAAAGAGGAAACCAACATCAGGCAGTTCCACGATCCAGTCCCGGATACGGTCTTCAATATTGTTTGTCTCGGCATTATAACAAAGTCCTGCTTTGGAGAGTTTCACCGGACAGAGAGCGCAGAGGATAAACTCGTACACTTCATCCGATGCATCGAACTGTTCCAGATTATCACTTCCCTTATTTGGAATATCATAGGCAGCGTGTATGAGGATAATGTAGTAGTTTTCCCCGTAAGAATAGTGCTCGATCACTTTATCGTAGAAATCCTCGATCAGGATGTCGTCTTTTAGCTGGCTTTTTTTCAGTTCCAGAAGATATGCCTGCGTTCCGTCCGCGCTCTCCTGTTCCAGAGGAAATTCCATGTTCAAAAGATTTTTCCCGATCGTACCGGAGAGGACTTTGCGGAAAATGTCAAAGTATTTAAACATTTCTTCTTCCGGGAGGGAGAGAAATGCTTTTTTCAGTTCTGTCTTTTTATTTTTTTCAGCGTCCACATAGCAGCCGCAGATGCGGGTAATGCTGCAGTTTGCAGGAGTAAACTGTTTTCGGATCTCCAGAACTTCTTTTTTATTCATATGTATGTCACCTCGTTTGTTCATGATCTCTGCACATTATAGCGGAATTTAAAATCCTGTGCAATGAGAAGGGGGATATTCTTTTGAAAAAGCAGAGGAGATGCTATACTAGTGTAAAGAAAAGGGGGAAAGCAATGAGAAGAAAAAGAACGGTGTGTTGTATTTTGATTATCGTGTTTGTCGTTTTTGCATGCCAGTTGACGGCCTTTGCCCGTGCAGGGGGCGGCGGGGGAGGCAGTCACAGCAGTGGCGGCAGTTCTTTGTCCGGCGGTTCTGCACATTCCGGTTACGGAAACTCTTCGGGAAGAGGCGGGCTTATTTCCTCTGTCATCCAGGGGGCAGGGTTTGCTGTGATTGCCTGTGCCGGTACGATTGTCTTTGTATATAAAGTACATAAAGCAAAAAGGGCCACAAAAAAGCAAATCGGAGCATTTGCAAAAGAAGAAGAAAACTGGGAGTATAAGGAACTGCAAAAAAGAGTAGAGGAGGCTTATTTTGAAGTACAGGAGTGCTGGAGGAGAAAGGATGTCAACTATGCAAAGGATTATCTGAGTAAAAATCTGATGGATGAGTTTCAAATGAAAATCGGGTGGATGGATGTAAGAAATGAAGAGGTTGTCCAAAAGGAGGTCACACTTTTGGGCGCAGATCTGTTGGACGCGCACAATGAGAAGGGGGAGGATGCAGATTATGTATGGTATCTGATTCACGGAAAGATGATTGGATATTATGTTGACAAGGACACAAAATTGATTGTGAGGGGCAGTGCAAAGCCGGAAAGTTTCTACGAATATTGGAAATTTGTCAGGGAGGATGGACGCTGGGTTTTGGACAAGATCAAACAGAAAAATGAAATAAGTATTGATCAATTTATTGATTTATAAATTTAACTTGAAAAAGCGGTGAAGTTGTGATAGGATAAATTTGTTCATCCGGGCAAAACGGATGAATCTCTGGAGAGTCTCTGAAAAAGAGCGCCGAAGGTGTAAGACGGCAGGAGCTGTTGATCTCTCAGGCAAAAGGACAGGGCATATCAACTTCATAACTTAAGGATGAAAAGTCATCCATATGAAAATATGCATATGTTCATTTTTAGAGACTGGACCAAAAGGGCCAGTCTTTTTGTGTATGAAGGCACGAAATCCCCTTACGTCGGGGAAATGAAAAAGGAATGAATGAGGAGGTTTTTGACGTATGGAGACTTTAACATCTTTAGTAAGTCAGGCAAGTGATTTTTTGTGGAATGTGATTTTGATCATCATTTTGTGTGGTACCGGAATCTACTATACATTTCGTCTGAAATTTATCCAGGTGAGAAAGTTTAAAGCTGGATTGAAACAGGTATTTGGAGGATTCACGCTCAAAGGACAGAAAGGAAAAGACGGAGAGATGACATCCTTTCAGTCCGTTGCCACAGCCATTGCTGCGCAGGTTGGAACCGGAAATCTGGCAGGTGCTGCCACTGCATTGATCGGAGGAGGGCCGGGAGCTATTTTCTGGATGTGGATGAGCGCATTTTTTGGAATGTCCACGATTTACGCGGAGGCTACACTGGCACAGAAATATAAGACAAAAAAAGACGGGGAAGTCACCGGGGGACCAGTGTATTACATCCGCGCTGCATTTACCGGGAAATTCGGGAAAGTGCTGGCAGGGATCTTTGCGGTGCTGATCATCATAGCTCTTGGATTTACGGGAAATATGGTACAGTCCAATTCCATCGGAAGTGCATTTTATGAAGTGTTTCAGGCAAGAAATATTGAGATTCCACAGCTTGCGGTAGGAATTGTGCTGGCAGTGATCAGTGGATTCATTTTCTTTGGAGGAGTTGGAAGACTTGCCTCTGTGGTAGAAAAACTGGTCCCTATAATGGCCGGTATCTATATTGTGGGAAGTCTGGCTTTGATTTTTATGAATATTACGGAAGTGCCAAATGCGTTTCGTATGATTTTTGTGGGAGCATTCAATCCCAAAGCAGTAGTAGGAGCAGGAGCAGGGATCGCAGTAAGGGAAGCAATCCGCTACGGTGTTGCAAGAGGACTTTTCTCCAATGAGGCAGGTATGGGTTCCACGCCTCATGCGCATGCAAGGGCGAGTGTTGAAAATCCGCATCAGCAAGGTCTTGCAGCTATGATCAGTGTGTTCATCGATACATTTATCATCCTGAACTTAACTGTATTTTCTATTCTGACAACAGGTGTGCTGGACAGCGGGAAGACAGGCACAGCGCTGACTCAGGCGGCATTTACAAATGCTTTTGGAGGAGCTGGAGATATCTTTGTGGCAATCTGCCTTTTCTTCTTTGCTTTCTCAACTATTCTCGGGTGGCATTTCTTTGGAAAGGTCAATGTAGAGTATCTGTTTGGCTCAAAAGCAGGAAAACTATATTCCTTGCTTGTGCTTGTTTTTGTAGTCGTTGGTTCTACTTTGAAAGTGGATTTTGTTTGGTCATTATCTGATTTCTTCAATGGACTGATGGTGATTCCGAACGCTATTGCCCTGTGGGCGCTAAGCGGAGTGGTTGTTGGAATCTACAAAAAATACGGAAAGAAAAAATAATACATAAAAAGATGCGCAATCGGCTTAAAAACCTTGCGCATCTTTTTGCATGAAATTAATTTCCGCAGATATCACAACCAAGGGAACAGCCCGTAGCAGTGCCTGCGCAGCCGCCAAGGGCAGTCTCCCTTAACTCGAACGGCAGGCTTTTTCCGACACGCAGCATGGCTTTTGCCATTTCGTCAAACGGAATCGGGAAACGCACACCTGCAAGTGTCATCTCCGCAGCAGTCAGAGCATTGGCGGCTCCGATGGAGTTTCTTGTCTGGCATGGGGACTCTACAAGCCCTGCGATCGGATCGCACACAAGACCAAGAAGATTGGAAATCGCAAGAGATGCAGCATTTAAACACTGCTCCTCATTACCGCCCATGAGCTCCACGATGGCGCTTGCAGCCATAGCGGAAGCAGATCCGACCTCTGCCTGACAGCCTGCTTCTGCACCGGATACAGAGGCGCTTTTCATAAGCAGATATCCGATGGCTGAGGCGTTTAAAAGTCCTCTGTAGATCATGGAGTCCGGCACCTGTTTGACTTCCTGGTAAGCAAGAAGAACTCCTGGGATCACGCCGGAACTGCCGGCTGTTGGGGCTGCCACGATAAGACCCATGGATGCATTCACCTCCAGAGTGGCGCAGGCGTATGCCATTGCACGGGAAAGAATAGGACCGCAAAGATTATTACCATTTTGCATATTTTCATATATGCCCTTTGCCTGGCCGCCTATGAGCCCGCCGATGGAAGATTTTGGGGTGTCTACTGGAGTTTTTGCCGCATGCTGCATGATCTCCCACACGCGCTCAAGTTTCTTTGTGATTGTCTCTTCGGACGCACCTCCAAGAATTTTTTCCCGGTCAAGCATGGCCCGGGAAATCGAAATATTTTCTTTTTTACACAGCTCAAGGAGCATTTCGCCTGTTAAAAAATCCATGTTCCCCTCCTACATCTGAATGAGCATCAATTCGCGGATGTGCTCATTTTCTTTGATAGCGTCAAGGCTTGCAGCCGGGATGGGCTCGTCCGATTCCACGATGGTGTACGCCTTGGCGCCTTTTTCTTCTCTGAAAAGCCGAAGAAAGGCAATGTTGACTTCATGTTTTGCAAGGCAATTGGTGATATGGGCAACAACACCAGGCTTATCCGTCTGCTGGATGATAAGTGTTGTGTATTCTCCTGTAAAGTCCACATCAATGCCGTCTATCTGGACAATCTTCATCTTCCCGCCGCCAATGGATTCTCCGCGCACAAAAAGGCGGTGTCCGTCTGCGCTCTCCATCAGGATGTCCGCGGTGTTTGGATGATTGACAACCGTTTTTTCATCAATGAGAAACTGATATTCCACGCCCTGTTCATCTGCGTGGGCAAATGCATCCCGAAGTCTTTCATCGTCTGTCTGGAAACCTAAGATTCCGCCAAGGAGCGCTTTGTCCGTTCCATGGCCTTTGTATGTCCGCGCAAAGGAGCCGTACAGCGTAAATGTAACCTTTTGGATCGGATGCTGAAACATCTTTTTTGACAAAAGTGCGATAGCACACGCTCCGGCAGTGTGGGAGCTGGAAGGTCCGATCATGTTTGGACCAATGACATCGAAAATACTGAGGAAATTCATAGTCGTATCCTTTCTGTTTTTCATTTTTTCAGAAATACTATAACATTTTTAGGGCACAGTGAAAAGCCAATATTGCGAACAAGCGCAAGGAGGAGTAAGATAAAACAAAATGACCAAAAAAGAATGATTGGAGAGATGAAGATGGAAAATAAGCGGACGCTCAAATGGTATCATGGAATTTTGGTGTTGGCCCTTGTGCTTGCAAGTATGTTCTTTGTAACACCTATCTTTGCAGGAAGTCTTGGATTTTATGCATCTTTTGTGGGAGAGATGTTTTTCCTTTTAGCATCAGTGTTCACAGTGTTGATTGCAGGAGGGGATTTTAAGAAAGTATTTCCTTTTTCTATGCCAAGGATTTCAAAAGTATTCGGAACACTGATCATGTGGCTTGGCTCATTTCTTGCAGTGATGGGGCTTACCATTCTCATGACTTATTTTTTCCCGGAGGAAGTGACGGAAATCGGCAGCAGCCTGAATGCGCAGTTTACAAGCGTTCCGTTTCTGGCATCCCTGTTTGTAGTGGCAGTAAGCCCGGCTGTATGCGAGGAGGCAGTATTCCGCGGAGTTTTATTGAGGAGCATTTATACAGACCGATGGAAATGGGCAGCAATTTTTATCTCAGGATTGGTGTTCGGATTTTTCCACGGCGGTTTCCGCTGGGTTCCCACTGCGTTTTTAGGATGGGTCCTGGCATATATCTGCCTTGAGACCGGAAATATTTTCTACAGCATGCTGTTCCACTTTGTAAACAATGCAGTGCCGCTTTTTGTGGCTTTTTCCAGCAGCCAGATGCTTACAGAGGCGGCAAGCCAGGAAGCGGCTTTGGAGACGATACCGATCGCCTCTGTGGGAATTTATATGGTGTTTGCAGCAGGCGCTCCTATGCTGCTTTATATCGGCAGTTACCTTCTGCACAAGGGGGATGTGGGGGCGCAAAAGGAATTGTTCGGAAAGGAAAAGCAGACCACATTTATTTTGCTTTTAGTGCTTACCTTTGCGATCGCAGTTGTGGGACTTATCATTTTCTTCACGGGAGTCCGGATGCAGCCGGAGTTGTTCGGGCAGTTTTAAAATTACAACTATGTGTTGAAGGATATTTTCTTAAAAGTATAATGTTGTTATAGAGTTCCTCTGTATTAAGGAGGAATACTGATTGGAACACAGAAAAGAATTTAAAGAGCTGACACTGAAAGACAACTTTATGTTTGGAGCAGTTATGATACAGGAAATATGTTAAGGCTCATTTCAAGGAGAGTTTGAAAGATTTTGAAGAAGTTCCGGATGCGTTAAAAGAAAAGATTATGGAACACTCCTGTCATCTAAAATTTTCATGCCATGTGAGGCATAATTTTAGGAAATAGCAAAATAGACAGGGGAATTCTATGTCAGTAAAAATCAGAACAAAAATATCGCGCGAAATATTGACATAAGATAAAGTTGATGCAAAAATTGAGTTATAAAAACAAAAGTCTGTCAATTGATTGAAGGTTCTCTACAATGATGAACCGGATGAGTCCGTGAAACCGCCTGAGATTAAAAATGTATTTCGCATCACATCTTTGACAGAGATAGAATAATTTTTGGAAAGAATGAAAGAAAAGAGGTGCTGAATTATGAAATTAATGTTTGCAGTCATACACGATGAAGACGCCAATAAGGCAGTAAAGAAATTGAACCAAAACAAACTAGGTGTAACCAAGCTTTCCAGCAGCGGTGGATTTTTAAAAAACGGAAATACAACGTTGATGATAGGAGTGGAGGATGAAAGGGTTGAAGAGGTGATGAAGATCCTGGAAAGTGAGTGTGCCAAGAGAACAGAAGTTGAGATTGCAGCGCCATATCCACCTGGAGGCATTCCGATGCTGAACTACTCAAATGTGCCGATCAAAGTAGAAGTTGGCGGAGCGACTGTGTTTGTGGTAGATGTGGAGGAATTCCGGAAGATATAAAGGAGTGTGGAAAGACAAGCGGGGGTGTCTATCGTATCCTTGGGAGTTTCACATGCATTTTCGTACCTTCTTCCGAAGAGGAGAGGACAGTGATATCCCCGCCATGTTCCCGAATGATAAGCCGGGCGCAGTATAAACCAATTCCCCGAGTCTGCTCATTTTCTCCTCTTTTAGAAACACCAAAATCAAATATGTGAGGAAGTATTTCGGGAGAAATGCCGCAGCCGGTATCCTGAAGGAAAATGGATACCCATGACTGTTCTGTTTTTGCGGACAGAGTGATCTCCCCTTCAAAAGGAGTGAAGTCCAAAGCGTTTATGAAAAGATTTTCCAGTACGCTCTGAAGTCTTTGAAAATCTCCGTATATGAGTGCGTCCTGATTTGGCGGATTCAAAACAAAATAAATTCCGGACGCATCAGCATCTGCTTTGTATATTTGGTAGAAATCTTTGAGGAAGACTGAGAGAAGCAAGGGCTCTTTTTTAGAGGACAGTCTTTCAAGAGTAAGAAAAGTGGAGAGTTCGGATACTCTTTTTTTCAATTCTGCATTTTTTGATTCCATAATTTTCAGATATGGTTCCAATTCTGCGGTTGTGCGTATATTCAAATCCCGCATCATATCCAAATACATGTGCATGGTGGATAAAGGGGCCTTTAAATTGTGAGCTGCATTGGTCAACAGTTTCTGTTTTTCCGCATCCAGAGAAATCTGTTGTTTTGTCCATCTTGCATCAAGAAAGGCCAGGTGTTTTGCAAGTGAGGCATTTCCGACCTGCCTTTGATAACCGAAAAATAGAATTTCCAGACAGTAAAAAAGCAGTAGGAGAAGACAGCAAAAATCTAAATATCTTCCCGGCAGAAGAAAATTTGAAAAATATGTCGACAGCAGTTCAAAAAGGATGGATAACCCAAGGAGAATATTTGCGCATTGGAGAAAATAATGGAGGATGCCTCGGTAAAGTGTCCGGATAGCGGAAAAGATCAGGTATAATGCAAGGAACATTGCACCGGCGCGAACAAAAGAAGTATACTGGTCATAAATGTTTGTGTCTGCAAATGAAAGAAACAGCGGGTGAAAACATGCCAGGGTGCACATGAATAAAGAAAAAAGAGCAGGTATTGGCAGACCTGACTTTTTCCGTTTCAAATTAGAAGGTGTCTGGTCAGAAAGAACGATAAAAAATAACATAAATAAAATACTGCTTTTCCGGAGAAAACTAAGTGCTACCGACGGACAGGAGGTCAACATCCAAAAGAAAGAACTGCCACTGTGAAGGACAAAGAAAAATGCCGCTGCACAGAAACAGGAGATCATCGCCATTTTGTCCCGACATAAATTCGACAGGACAAACAATACGATAAAAATGACAACAGAGCAGAAAAATAAAAGGGAATAGAAAATAAGGCGCAGAAAAATAAAACTACAGATATTTTTGTGCTGTCCAAGAATAGGAAAAGGAAGGAGTTCTTTTTGGATAGAATCGTACAGAGAAGAATTGATCTGAACACAATAAGTCTGGTCAGCAGGCAGAGAGTAAGCCCATCCCCGGGTACACAAAAGAGACCTCCCATTTTTAAAAGGGCGGTTTGGGGATGTGGAAATACATTGTACGAAAACTTGTGAATCGTTTGAAACACCAGGTATCAGCAATGACAGCGGAGTATTGGACTGCTGTTCCACACTGATTTGGTAGGCAGCTTTGCTGTCGAATGTCCGTAAATGTTTCCAGCCATCAAAAAGGGGAATCACTATATGCTCTTTTGGGGCAGTTTCAGAAACAGATAAAATACCATGCTTGTAGGTGATCAGACTGCCCGAAGTTTGGGTATCAACTTTTGTATCCAGTAAAAACAAAACGAAGATGACAGAGACAATCGCAAAAAACGGAAAGAGATGACGTGCAATTGTATGTCTGCAACAGTGTCCGTTTGTTTTATGTTGAAGCAAAAAAATAGCCATCACCCCATTTCGTCTGAATATAAGAATGCTCCGGATAAGCATTCTCCAGTTTTTTTCTCAACTGGACAATATGTACCTGAACCGTATGATTCTTTTTTAAGAATGGCAGTTTCCAGATTCTTTCATACAGTTCCTGCTGAGAAAACGGTTGGTTTGGGTGAAGGGCTAAAAATTTCAGGATGGAAAACTCACTGTCTGTCAGAGGAACCGGTTTGTCAAAAATGGTCACAAAATGCTGTTCCAGATTGATGGCCAAAGGAGGGTAATGCAGGATCTGCAGATTCTGTTTGGTCCTTGCCTGTATCCTCGCCTCAAGTTCGGAGAGCCTGTACGGTTTTGCCATGTAATCGTCTGCACCGCTGGCAAAGCCTTTGAGCAGGTGTTCTTCCTCACCTAAGTTTGTAAGGCAGATGATAGGGATGGAATACTGCTCTTTTATTTCTCTGCAAAAAAGAAATCCATCCATATCATCCAGAAGGATGTCAAGCAGGATGCAGTCAAAAGAGATGCGGGAAAGCAGATCTCTGGCTTCTCTGGCTGTTTTCGCTGTATATACTTCATATCCATGTCCTTCAAGATAAGAAAGATTGATAGCGAGTACGGCCTCGTCGTCATCTACAGATAAAATACGCAGCATTGATCCTCCCTCCTTTCATGCGGCCTTTTGTCGGTAAATGTAGAATCAATATTCGTACATGACTATATCACAAGCACGGTCATATATAAAGAAAACAGAATCACAAGAATTCACAAGAATATACCGGGGGGGGGGTAAAAGGGAGGGGCATATAATAGAAAAATAAAGACAAAAATGTGGAGAATAAAATGATTTTATAAATAATTCATTGCAGTATGAAAACATAGGGAATAAAATAAAAGATTGAATTATATATAAATGAAATACAGGAAGGATAAAAGGAATGAAGAAAATATGGACCAAACCGGCAGTGCGGTGGAGCTTGTGTCTTCTGTGCTGTCTTTTGTGGGGGAGCGCATTTCCGTGCGTAAAAATCGGATATGAATGGTTTCACATCAGTGAAACAGGAAGCCAGGTGCTCTTTGCCGGATACCGGTTTTTTCTGGCAGGAGTGCTGACATTTTTGTTTGGATGGGCAGCTGAGAAGAAAATCCCAAAACTTTCCAAAGATGCAGCGGGTCCAGTTCTTGTGTTTGGATTTTTTCAGACAGCAGTACAGTATTTTTTCTTTTATGTAGGCATGGCCAATACAACCGGAGTCAAGGGATCGGTCATCAATGCGTCCTATGCATTTGTGTCTATCATAGCAGCTCACTTTATTTTGAAAGAAAAGTTAAACTGGCAAAAAGGGGTGGGATGCCTTGTGGGAGTGGCGGGAGTCATCCTTATCAATCTTTCCCCCGGAGCCTTTGGAGAGGGGTTTGCCTGGAATGGGGAAGGAATGATCGTCATCTGTACGACTGTGTATGGGCTGTGCGCAGTCGCGGCAAAATTTGTGGCAAAATACGCGGACGCCATGACTATGACAGCGTATCAGCTCATGTTCGGCGGCAGTGTTTTGACAGTGGCAGGCTTTCTTATGGGAGGAAAGATAGGATATGTTGATGGAAAATCACTGGCACTGCTCATCTATATGGCACTTCTGTCCGCAGTGGCGTTTACACTTTGGACTGTGCTGCTCAAGTATAATCCGGTGGGAAAGGTGACGATCTTTGGTTTCAGCATTCCCATTTTCGGCTCTGTTTTGTCCGCTGTTTTTATGGGAGAAAAGCTTTTTTCGTGGAAAAACCTTGCAGCTCTTTTACTTGTCAGTGCAGGGATCATCATGGTAAACAAAGTTTCAAAAGATAAGGGGGAACATGATGTTTTATAAGATAGCAGATTGTGTGGTGGAGTATGATCCGCTGTATGAAATGATGCGGCGTAAAATGGTGCCGTACCAGTGCGAGAAACAAAAGAGGGATATCGCTATTACAATTTCCGAAGAATTTTGTATGAACAAGCAAAAGGAGAATCCGCATTTGTCCTTGGAGCAGTGTGAATACATTTTTGCGGGGATTCAGTTCTACGGTAAACTTTTAAGATATGGAGGATTTGTGCTGCATGCATCCGCTGTGGTTGTGGATGGGGAGGCATATCTTTTTTCCGCTGACAGCGGAACAGGGAAATCGACCCACACAAAATTGTGGCAGTCTTATTTTGGCGAGGACAAGGCAGTGATCATCAATGATGACAAGCCTGCAATACGGATTGAAAAGGGCGGGTGCATGGTATATGGCACTCCATTCAGCGGCAAGACGGATGAAAACCGGAATCAAAAGGCAGTCCTTCGGGGAATATGTATGCTGGAAAGGGGAGAGGAAAATCAGATCCGCGCGATTTCTCCAAAAGAGGCTTTGCCACTTCTTATGAGGCAGACGCTCCTGCCAGTGCACGAGGATGTTGTGGACGAGTTGTTTTCGATGCTTGATGCGGTTCTGAAAAAAGTGCCGATCTACCGGATGGAGTGCAATATTTCAGAAGAAGCGGCTGTGATGGCTTACAAGACGATGGGAAGAAAGGATGAAGGAAAGACTTGTGGATAGTTTACTGGAGAAGGCTTTAAAAGAAAAAGGGTATATTATCAATGCTCCTGTGGGTGAGAGCATGCTGCCTCTCATACGGCCGGACCGGGATACCGTTGTGCTAAAAAGGTTTGAGGGACAAGCAAAGAAATATGATATTGTCCTGTATAAGAGAGCTAATGCAACATACGTTCTTCACCGTATCCTTGCCATTTTGCCGGAAGGATATGTGCTTTGCGGGGATAATCAGTGGGTGCGGGAGTATGGGGTGAAAAAAGAGCAGATTCTGGCTGTTATGGAAGGGTTTTACCGGGATGAAAAGTATATTGATGTCCATTCAGGAAAATATTGCCTGTATACAAAATTTTGGTGCCTTTCCCTTTCCGCAAGAAAATGTCTGCTGCTTTTGTACCGGATGCTGAACAGGATAAAAAGTACTTGAATAATATACAGGAGAGGATTATAATTAAAAGCTGAAAATATAAAAGGATTCTTCGGGGTCGGGTGAAAGTCCCAACTGGCGGTACAGTCCGCGACCCGTCCGTTCTTTCGGGCGGCTGATTTGGTGATTTCCTTTGTGGGAAAGATTCCAAAACCAACAGTAAAGTCTGGATGAAAGAAGAAACGTACATGCTCAGAAAAAATTTTGAGCCCCGGATTTTGGTATCCGGGGTTTTTGTGATGTATGGCTATTTTCAGAAGAATTCCTTTGAAAAAAAGGAGAGAAAAAAATGAGTACAAAGACAATCAGTCAAAAAAACGGTAACACAAGAACGAAAACCATCGCACAGATATCCATGCTGTCCGCGGCAGCTGTGATATTGATGCTGTTTGAGTTTCCGCTTCCATTTATTGCTCCAACTTTTTATGAGCTGGATTTCAGTGAGATACCGGTCCTTATCGGAGCGTTTGCCATGGGGCCTTTGGCCGGTGTGGTTGTGGAAGGGGTGAAGATTCTTCTGAATTTGGCGATTAATGGCACCATCACGGCAGGGGTGGGAGAACTTGCAAACTTTATTATGGGCTGTGCGTTTGTCGTGCCTGCCGGCCTTATTTACCGTAACAGGAAGACAAGAAAGCATGCAATTTTAGGACTTTGTGCAGGAACCGTGACAATGACCGTGGTTGCGTGTATAATCAATGCATATGTACTTCTTCCTGCATACGGGGCGGCATTTTCCATGCCAGTGGATGCGTTTATTGAGATGGGAAGTGCGATCAACGGAAATATCCACAGCCTTCTTGGATTTGTGATGATCGCAGTGGCGCCGTTCAATCTGATCAAGGCTGTGATAGATTCCGCGGTAGTTGTGCTGATATATAAAAAGATTAGTCCGGTCTTTAAGATGAGCCGGTGATGAATCAAAGGGCAGATGAAAAGAATGGAAATGATAAGAACAGAAAATTTGGTCTATGAATATGAAAAACATGACGATGAGGGCAATGTGGTTGGAATGCAGCGCGCCATCGATGATGTAGGGCTGCACATAAAACCGGGACAATTCATTGCAATCCTTGGACACAATGGATCCGGCAAATCCACGCTGGCAAAGCATATGAACGCTATTCTTGTCCCGACAGGGGGCACGATGTGGGTGGATGGAAAGGATACAAAAAAAGAGGAAAATCTTTGGGATGTGCGCCAGAGCGCGGGCATGGTGTTCCAGAACCCGGACAACCAGATCATCGCCACAGTTGTGGAGGAGGATGTGGGATTCGGTCCGGAGAATTTAGGGGTTCCGACAGAGGAAATCTGGGAACGTGTGGAAGAGAGTTTAAAGTCCGTGGGCATGCTGGAGTACAGACACCGATCTCCGAACAAGCTTTCCGGAGGGCAGAAACAAAGGGTTGCCATCGCAGGGGTTGTGGCCATGCACCCAAAATGTATCGTGCTCGATGAGCCGACAGCCATGCTTGACCCAAACGGAAGAAAAGATGTGCTGAGGACTGTGCACAGGCTGCATGAACAGGAGCATGTGACCGTCATCCTGATCACCCATTACATGGAGGAAGTGGTGGATGCGGACCATGTGATCGTGATGGATCATGGCAAAATTGTCATGCAGGGCACGCCAAGAGAAATTTTTTCTAAGGTGGAAACATTAAAAGAGTATCGTCTGGACGTGCCGCAGGTGACTATGCTGGCACACGAGCTGAAAAAGCGCGGACTTCCGATCAAAGACGGGATTCTGCGCAGAGAAGAGTTGGTGGAAGAATTATGTCGATTAAATTAGAACATATCAATTATATATACAGCGAGGGGACAGCATACGAGAAGGCTGCCATAAAGGATATCTGCCTGGAGATCAAAGAGGGAGAGTTCATTGGCATCATCGGGCATACAGGCTCCGGGAAATCCACGCTGATACAACATTTAAACGGAATTTTAAAGGCCACAAGCGGAGAGCTGTACTGCAATGGGAAAAACATCTACGAGGAAGGATATCCTATGAAGGAGCTGCGCAATTATGTCGGGCTTGTTTTCCAGTATCCGGAACATCAGCTCTTTGAGGTGGATGTGATGAAGGATGTCTGTTTTGGACCGAAAAACCAAGGAATTTCCCCGGAAGAATGCGAAAAGCGGGCCAGGGAGGCGCTGGAGTTGGTTGGGCTTAAGGAAAAATATTACACCCGTTCCCCGTTTGATCTCTCGGGCGGACAAAAAAGAAGAGCAGCTATTGCCGGGGTGCTCGCCATGCATCCACAGGTGCTTGTTCTGGATGAGCCAACTGCAGGACTTGATCCAAAAGGAAGGGACGATATTTTAGAACAGATTTCCATGCTCCACAAAAGGACCAACATGACGGTCATTCTTGTGTCCCACAGTATGGAGGATATCGCAAAATATGTGGACCGCATTATTGTGATGAATAAAGGGGAAGTGATGTATGAAGGAAAGCCAAAAGAGGTTTTTCGCCATTACAAAGAGCTGGAGAAGATTGGTCTTGCTGCTCCGCAAGTCACATATGTGATGAAAGAGCTCAAAGAAAAAGGGATTCCTGTGTCTGATGACGCCACGACTGTGGAGGAGGCTGTAGAAGAAATCTTAAGAGGGATGAAAGGAGCCGTAAAATGATTCGAGATATTACGATCGGACAGTATTATCCTGCCAATAGTATCATCCACCGGCTTGACCCAAGGGTAAAGATTGTCTGTACATTGATTTATATGATCTCACTTTTTGTGATAAACAATGTTTGCGGATATGCGCTGGCGCTTTTGTTTTTGGTCTTTGTCATCAAAGCATCCGGAGTGCCGTTTAAATTTATCGTCAAAGGCTTAAAACCCATTGTCGTGCTGCTGCTCATCACAGTTCTCTTCAACCTGTTTTTAACGGGTACAGGGACCATTTTATTCCAGGCAGGATTTTTAAAGATTACGGACCAGGGGCTGCGCACAGCGGTTTTCATGGCAGTAAGGCTTGTGTTCCTTATTATGGGAGCATCGATTATGACTTTTACAACAACGCCGAATGCATTGACGGACGGTATTGAAAAACTTTTGCATCCATTGAACAAGATCAAAGTTCCTGTGCACGAAGTGGCCATGATGATGTCCATTGCTTTAAGGTTTATTCCGATTCTTCTGGAGGAGACGGACAAGATCATGAAGGCCCAGATTGCAAGAGGGGCTGATTTTGAGAGTGGAAATATCATTCAGAGGGCAAAGAGTATGATCCCGATCCTTGTGCCATTGTTTGTGTCTGCATTCCGAAGAGCCAATGACCTGGCGCTGGCTATGGAGGCAAGATGTTACAGGGGAGGGGAAGGCAGAACAAAAATGAAACCGCTCCTTTACAAAAACAGGGACTATATGGCATATGCGGGAATGATCCTCTACACGATTGCGGTGGTCATCGTGGGCAGAGTTCTTTCGTTCCATGTGTGGATTTTTTAGCCCGGAAGGAAGAAGAACATGAGACGAGTAAAATTAACGGTCGCGTACGATGGGACCAATTATTGCGGATGGCAGATACAGCCAAATGGAATCACCATAGAGGAAGTGTTAAGGCAGATCATTTCCAGGATAACCGGGGAGGATATTTCCATTATCGGAGCCAGCAGGACGGATTCCGGTGTGCATGCACTTGGGAATGTGGCGGTATTTGACACAGAAAGTACAATCCCGCCGGAGAGGATGTCCTATGCTATTAACCGGAAATTGCCGGAAGATATTGTTATTGTAAAATCTGAAGAAGTTCCGACAGACTGGCATCCAAGGTATCAGGACTGCATTAAGACATATGAGTATCGGATCCTGAATGCGAAGACACCGATTCCTACTATGCGCCTGACCCACGAATTTGTCTCCTTCCCGCTGGATGAGAAGAAGATGAAAAAGGCGGCCGCCTATCTTGTTGGCACACATGATTTTGCAAGTTTCTGTAATATACGTACCAATGTGGAAGATACGGTGCGCACTGTATACTCTCTGGATGTGGAAAGACGTGGTGTGGAAATCGTGATCCGTATTACAGGCAACGGGTTCCTCTACAACATGGTGCGGATCATTGCAGGGACACTGATCCGCGTGGGGAGAGAGTTTTATCAGCCTTTGGATGTAAAAGAGATTTTGGAAAAAAGGAAACGCACGGAAGCAGGTGTGACTGCAGCGGCAAGAGGGCTTACTCTTGTTGAAATCCGCTATCCAAAATGGGAGAAAGGCGGCGTTTCTTTATGAGGATACTGAGCATTACAGCCCAAAAACCGGACAGCACGGGGAGCGGCGTCTATATGACAGAGCTGATAAAAAACTGGCAGAAACAAGGGCATGAGCAGGCGGCAGTGGCCGGAGTTTACATAGAAGATAAGGTACAGTTCCCGGAAGGTGTTTGTTTCTATCCGGTATATTTTCATTCGGATGTCCTCCCTTTTTCCATTGCAGGTATGTCGGATGAAATGCCTTATGAGAGCACGAGATACCGGGATTTTGACGAGACCATGCTAGGACAGTTTTCTATGGCATTTCAAAATGTGGTGGACAAGGCTGTCCGGGAATTTGCTCCGGATGTGATCATCTGCCATCACCTTTATCTTTTGTGCGCACTTGTAAGGGAATGGTATCCGGACCGTCTTGTATTTGCAGTCAGTCATGGGTCTGATCTGCGGCAGATTTCTAAAAATGATATGAAACGGGAATTTATCAAGTCGAAAATCCGTGCCTTGGATGGGATTTTTGCTTTGCAGGAAACGCATAAGGAGGACATTGTACGTATTTTCGGAGTAAATGAGGACAAGATAAAGATTGCGGGAGTTGGCTACAATCAGGAAATTTTTTATGCAGGGAGACAAGAAAGGAAAGAAGACCAGTATACGATTGCTTACGCCGGAAAGATCAGCAAAAAGAAGGGCGTGGAAAGTCTTCTTCGTGCAGTGGAAAAACTGCCTTATCCGCCGGAGCGAGTGACATTGAAACTGGCGGGCGGAGCCGGGAATGAAATAGAGTACGAAAAGATTCGCTCTATTGCCGAAAACCAGACATATCGGACAGAGTTTTTGGGGGTGCTTTCTCAGGAAAGATTGGCAGAACTGTTCCGGAAAAGTCATGTATTTGTCCTGCCGTCATTTTTTGAGGGACTGGCGCTTGTAAACCTGGAGGCCATGGCTTGCGGATGCCAGGTTGTATCCAGCAATACTCCGGGAATGAAAGCGTGGTATGACAGTCATGTCCCAGGGCATGAGATTTCTTTTGTAGAATTGCCGCGTATGAAAAATACAGATGATCCGTATCCGGAAGATTTGCCGGAGTTTGAGGAAGAAATTGCAAGGGCAATCACGGAAAAACTGGAGAATAGAACAGCCCGGAAGGTGGATTTGGAAAAGTGTTCCTGGAGGGCAGTGGCAGAATACATTGTGGAAGAAATTCAGAAAAAACGAGAGAAGGCGTGTTTATAGAAAATGACTATAAATATGCCTTTTTATTATAAAAAACAATTAGAAAACAAAACAGGTGAATGCTACCATAAACAGCAGAAATACACGAAAAGGAGAGTCAAAATGTTTATAGATTTGCACATGCATGAAAGTACTTATTCAAAGGACAGTTTTCTCAAACTTGAAGATATGGTTGCCATAGGAAGGAAAAGAGGATTGGATGCGATCTGCATCACAGACCACGATGATATGGGCCTTAAAAAGGCAGCGGAAGAGTACGCAAAAGAAGTAGGTTTTCCTATCTTTGTGGGCATTGAATATTTTTCCCTTCAGGGTGATATCGTAGCGTTTGGAATTGAGGAGTATCCAAAGAAAAGGGTGAGTGCGCAGGCGTTTATCGATCTTGTGAAAAGCCAGGGGGGCATCTGTTTTGCTGCCCATCCTTTTCGGAATAATAACCGGGGGCTGGAAGAAAATTTAAAGATTGTAAAAGGACTTGACGGGGTGGAAGTATTAAACGGCAGCACTATGCCGGAGGCAAATCAAAAAGCAGCGGATTATGCCAAGGAACTGGGACTTGTGGCCGTGGGAGCAAGTGATTGTCACATCCCTGAAAAAATCGGATTTTTTGCAACGTATTTTCCAAAGAAAGTAACGACAATGGAGGAGTTTATCAAGGTCTTTAAAAGCGGGGGATGCAGGCCAGCCTATTATCAGGATGGCGGATACATGATCTGGGATATGAAAACGAAGATACACAAACCATATAAGATTGCATAGAAAGAGAAAATATTAGTTAGTTGATAAAATCTAATAGACAAAAAGGAAATAAGGTTGGAAAAGTGGATGAAAAGAGATATAATAAGGCAAGGGAGTGAATAACAAGAAACTACAAACTGAATTCAAAAAATCAATAGGGAGGTTTGGTGGTTATGAAAAAAAGGATGCAGATTTTGTCAGTAATGCTGACAGCGACGATGATAGGTACGATGACTCCTGCGGTGGGCGTTTCCGCAGAGACCCCGGATGCGGCGGCTCCTGCAGTTGAGGAGACGGCTCCAGTGACGGAAGAAGTGCAAACAGAGGAAGTAAAGGAAGACACTAAAGAGGAGACAGAGACTTCTGCGGAGGAAACAAAAGATGTCAAGGAAGAGACTCCTGCAGTAGAGACAAAAGAGGAAACTCCTAAGGCAGAAGAAAAAGAGCAGGCAGAGCCGAAGGCGGAAACTGTGAAACAGGAGAAACAGGTGAAACCTGTCACAGTGCAGAAACAAGCGTCAAAAGAGGACAAAAAGCCAGCAGCCGCAAAAACAGCAGCGGAGACTGAAATTGGAGCCAGGGTGAAACTTCAGGCAGTTACAAGACAGACAGTGAGTACAGCTGTTTTGGAACTCCAGATCCAGCTTGCAGATAAAATGATCGAAAGAGGAGATGTTGATTCGGCGTACGATAAATATCGGGATGAATTTTATGCAGCATATAAAGATGCAAAAGATATTGTGGAAAAAGTTCATGGCGGAGATACCTCTGTGACGCAGCAAATGGTGGATGCTGCATGGACAAGGTTGCTTCAGGCAGGGAGCCATTTGAGCAGTAAAAAAGGTGACCCGACAGAACTGAAGGCTTTATACGACGAGGCAGCAGCAATCAATCTTGGTGAATATCTCCCGGAGGGACAGGATGCATTTATAGCTGCCAGAGACACCGCAAAGGCAGTGTTGGATGATGCGGGTAACAACAATCAGGAAACAATGGATGCAGCAAAAGATGCACTCCAGGCAGCAATGGACGCGCTTGTAAAGAAACCAAACAAAGATGAACTTGCCGATCTTTTGGAACAGGCAAAGGGAGAATCTCAAAAAGAGTACACAGAAGATAGCTTGAAAAATCTGCAGGATGCCATTGATGCGGGACAGGTCGTATTTGATAATCCGAATGCAACCCAGGATGAGGTGACAGCGGCAGAAGAGGCTTTGCAGAACGCTTTGGATGCTCTCAAACCAGACAAGAGCGGCCTTGAGGATCTGATCGATAAGGCAGAGGGAACGAACAAAGACGATTACACAAGCGACAGTGTAAAAGATTTAGAGGATGCTTTGGATGCAGCAAATAAGGTAAATGCTGATGAAAATGCAACGCTCGATGAAGTAAAAAAAGCAGAAGATGATTTACAGGATGCTTTGGACAATCTGAAACCGGACAAGGGAGATCTTCAGGATTTGATCGACAAAGCAGAGGACACAAACAAAGACGATTATACAGATGAAAGTGTCAAAGATCTGGAAGATGCCTTAGAAGAAGCAAAGGATGTAAACAATAATCCGGACGCTACGGTGGATGAGATCAAAGAGGCAGAGAAAAACCTTGAGGATGCCTTGGACAATCTGAAACCGGACAAAGGAAATCTTGGGGATTTGATCGACAAAGCAGAGGGAACGGACAAAGACGATTACACAGATGACAGCGTGAAAGATTTAGAGGATGCTCTGGATGCGGCGAAGGATGTATACGACAAAGAGGATGCCACATTAGACGAGATTAAAGAGGCAGAGAAAAACCTTGAGGATGCGCTGGACAATCTGAAACCGGATAAAGGAAATCTTGGCGATTTGATCGACAAAGCAGAGGGAACGGACAAAGACGATTACACAGATGACAGTGTGAAAGATTTAGAGGATGCTCTGGACGCAGCGAAGGATGTATACGACAAAGAGGATGCCACATTAGATGAGATTAAAGAGGCAGAGGATAAACTTCAGGATGCCTTGGACAATCTGAAACCGGACAAAGGAAATCTTGGCGATTTGATCGAGGACGCTGAAAACGAAGACAAAAACGATTACGACGATGACGCATGGGATGATCTGCAGAATGCACTGGAAGATGCAAAGAACGTATATGAAAATGAAAATGCTACACTGGACGAAGTAAAAGCTGCAGAAAAGAGTCTGAAAGATGCATTGGCAGCTGCAAAAGAGAATAAAGAAGAGGATAAAAATTCGGGAAAAACTGATAAGAAAGATGACAAGAAGGACAACAAGAACGATAAGGATGACAAAAAAGCTGCAAAGACAGGTGACGCGGCAAATCCGGCTGCAATGGCAGGATTGATGGCAGCAGCTGCAGCAGCGATCGCAGCGTTCAGGAAAAAACAAAGATAATTCATATTATTTTTTCAACCGTTCATTAAAAAGATGAAAGGAGAGAATCTCCTGGTCAGAAGGCGGCATGGCGATAAAAGTCATGCCGCCTTTATACGTGAAGGGGCATTATATAATAGAATATCCGGATATCAAAATAACTCAAGGTAAGAAAAAGAGGATTTTAGCCCAAGAAAAGAGAATTTTTTAAATAAATTCATTTGACAGAGGTTTAGAATAAAGAGGTATTGATTTTAAGGGAGGAGGTTTTTTATGAAGAAAAAGAAGATTTTTTCTGCAGTACTTGCAGGCGCACTTTCCGTTTCCATGGTGATGCCAGGAATCACAGGGCTGGCACAAGGTGTTTCGGATGCAGCCTATGCAAAGGCAGCGTCCGAAGTCACGGAGTGGAACAACAATCCAGGTGTATTTCAGGTAAACCGTGAGAGGGCGCGTTCCACATTTTACCGCTACGATAATCTGGAGCAGGCGTTAAAAGAGGACAGGGACAGTTCGTCTTATTATCAACTCTTAAACGGAGATGATTGGAAATTCAGCTGGGCGGTAAGACCATCTGAACGAATCGGGGAAAAAGATGAGAATTTTAACAAAAAAAACTATGATGACAGTTCCTGGGATAACATTTCTGTACCTAGAAACTGGCAGACATATGTTAATGAGGACGGCTCTTTTAAGTATGATCCGGTAATCTATTCCAACCAGAACTATCCATGGATGAACGCTGAGGGAAAGTCTTACAAAGACTACAAAGTAGGACAGGCCCCTGTGGAATGCAACCCGGTTGGTACATACAGAAAGACATTTACAGTTGACCCAAGTTGGAAAGGAAAGGAAATTTTCATCAACTTTGAAGGAGCAGAATCCGCGATGTATCTCTGGGTGAACGGAGAGTACATCGGATATGCGGAGGACAGTTTCACGAGAAATGAATTTGACATCACGGACGCTCTTGATTTTTCGGAAGGAAATAAAAATGTGATCACTGTGGAAGTGTACCGCTGGTCTGACGGCAGTTATATTGAAAACCAGGACTTCTTAAGACTTTCCGGACTTTACAGGGATGTTTATCTGACAGCAAAGGAAGAGACGGAAATCCGCGATTTCACCATTGTGACAGATTTGGACGAACAGTATGTGGATGCGGATTTGAAGGTAGATGTTGACCTTAGAAATTTTTCGGGCGAAAACCTGGAAGGATATGAGGTAAAAGGATATCTCTACGACAGCGAAGGAAATCTGGTAACCGAGGAGCCTTTATCCGGGGCAGTGGATTTTAAAGGCAAAAGTGAGACAACGGTATCCCTGATCCGTACCATTGAAAATCCTGAAAAATGGACAGCAGAGCACCCAAATCTTTATGAATTGGTGCTTGTACTGGAAAAAAACGGAGAGCAGGTGGAAATGACATCAAACCAGGTAGGTTTCCGTGAAGTGGAGATCACGGATCCTGGCACAACAGATACAAGACTTCGGGTAAACGGAGAAGTCATTACGATCTACGGTGTGAACCGCCATGAAAACGATCCAAAGACAGGAAGATACCTCACAAAAGAAGATATGGAAGAAGAGATCAAACTGATGAAATCTTTGAATATCAATGCAGTGAGGACCGCGCATTATCCGGATGCGCCGGACTTCTACAAGCTCTGCAATGAGTATGGGCTCTATGTCATGGACGAGGCAAATGTAGAGTCCCACAATGGACGAAGCCAGTATTCTGTGCCTGGAAGTATTCCGGGATATATTGAGGCAGTGGAAGACCGTGCAATCAACATGGTGGAACGTGATAAGAATTATCCGTCCGTGATCATGTGGTCACCGGGAAATGAGACAGGCACCGGGGATTCCCTCCAGGCAGCCATTGATTATTTCCAGGACAATGATGACACGAGAGTGGTGCATTACCAGGGATGGAACGACAATCCGGGCGTGGATGTGTATTCCAACATGTACCCAAACATTGACAGCATCAAAACAAACTATACAAAACCATATATTATGTGTGAGTATCTGCACTCCATGGGAAACAGTGCAGGAGGTATGAAAGAGTATTGGGATAAGATCAGAAGTGCCGGCGTACTTCAGGGCGGATTTATCTGGGACTGGGTGGATCAGACATTCAACACTCCGATCGTGGAAGATGGAGAATGGGATGGAGAGTCCACGTTCTGGGGTTATGACGGAGACTGGAATAAAGGAGACTATTCTTCCTGGAAATCCGGGAACAATAACTTCTGTGTCAACGGAATCATCTCTCCTGACCGGACACTCCAGCCAGAGGCATATGAGGTAAAACGTATTTACCAGGCACTTCAGATGAGTTTAAAGGACGGCACACTGGATACGATCGAGATCAACAATGAGAATATTGATACAAACGCCAATGAGTACAAAATGCTCTGGTCACTGGAGAAAGACGGAAAAACGGTGCAAAACGGAGAAATGGAAGTGGATCTGGCGCCGATGACAAAAGGGGAAGTGAAGATTCCTTACACCGTGCCGACAGATGTCAAAGAAGGAGAAGAATATTTCTTAAATATTTCTTTTGTGACAAAAGAGGATTCTGACTGGGCAAAGGCAGGATATGAAATAGCTGCAGATCAGTTTGATCTTGCATTTGAGGCGCAGGCTGCGGATCTTGGACTTGACACAGACAAGATGGATCCATTTGCAGAAACAGAGTGCGAGGAAACAGATTCTTCCATTACCATCCAAAAGGACAACTGGTCTGTTGGATTTGACAAAGAAAAAGGAACGCTCTCTTCTTTTAAAGTAGACGGGAAAGAAATGATCGCGGAAGGTCTTGAGCCGAACTACTGGAGAGCCTACACTGACAATGATGATAAAGAAGCTGTGGACGCCAAATGGATGAAGGCAAACGACACAGCGGTTGTGGATGATGTAGACGTTGTCAAAAATGAAAAATCCATCTATGTGACCATCAGCCGTACGCTCCCGGACTGTTCAGACTCTAAAGATGTATTGACATATACCATCTATTCATCAGGGGATGTGTTTGTAAAGAGTACCCTTGTGCCTGCAACCGGAATGGGAAATCTGCTCCGCGTAGGAAACCGGGTACAGTTAAGCTCTGACCTGGAAAACATGACATGGTATGGACGCGGAGAGTCTGACAGCTACAGTGACAGAAAAACAGGATATGATGTCGGGGTATATGAAAGCACGGTGAGCGATCAGTTCATCAATTTCGTAAAACCGCAGGAAACAGGCAACAAGACGGATGTACGTTTCATGGCCTTTACAGATGAAAGTGGAAAAGGTCTTCTTGTGGATGCCACAGACCACCTGCTGTCCATGAGTGCACTGCACTACACCCAGGAAGATTTAAACAGTGCCAAACATCCATATGAGCTGAAAGGAACAGACAATGTGGTTGTGACCATTGATTACGCGCAGATGGGACTTGGGACTGCAAGCTGCGGCCAGGCAACATTGTCACAGTATCTCCTTCCGGCAAACCAGAATTATACATACACATATCATCTGAAGGCATTGAGCCAGGCATCATCCGACCAGATGATGGAAGAGAGCAAAGTGACTGCCATGGATTATACAAATCTTTTGAGCGGAATCAAGATTGGAGACAAGGATCTTCCAAAATTCAGCAATGATGTGACATCCTACACATACAATGCAAGTTCGCCGGATGGAACCGTACCGGTGGTGAGTGCGACAGCTGCATCCGAGGATGTGAAAGTGGAGATCACACAGGCAGAAAGCTTTCCGGGAACAGCAACCATAAAGGCCACAGCTGCAAACGGATATACAAAGACATATGAAATCAGGCTTGAGAATTCAGGATCCATTCTGCTCTCTGATCTTGGATATGACACGACAAGAAGCACATCCGGATATGCAGGCATTCATGTCAACGAGGACAATGGCGGAGAGGCTTTGGACCTTTGGATCGACGGAGAGAGAACGGTATTTGAAAATGGATTTGGCGTAAATGCGGAATCCTATCTGTACTTTGATATCTCTTCCCTTGACGTGGAGAGACTGCAGGTTTGGGGCGGTATTGACGCTCACAAAAACAAGACTCAGGATGGAGCTTATCTGGCAGTGCTGGTAGATGGAAAAGAAGTGGAGCGCTCCCCTTTGATGAAACATGGGCAGGATGCATACTTCTTTGACATTGATGTGACAGGTGCAAAGGAAGTGTGTCTGTATGCGGACCAGAATATCAAGAATGGACATGATGAGGTAAGCTGGTGCGATGCAAAAGTGATCATGAAAGGATTCTATGAAGAAGACGAGGATAAGCTGGAATTAAATAGCGATGCAACGGTAAAGATGGACCGTGACAACAATATCATCTACAACATCCCGGCAGGAATGACGTTAGGTGAACTAAAAGCCATGGTAAAATCTGTGGAAGGCGGAGTCATCACAATGGAAGACCCATATCAGGCAAGCTTTGACGGGGATGATTCACCGATCGCAACGGATTATAAGCTGAAACTGACTGTGGATGGAACCGTAAAGGATATATTGGATCTGGCAGTCAACGGCGATGTGGACGGCAGTGCAAACGGGACCCTTGGGGAGGATGATATCACGGCAATGTTCGGACACCTTACCGGAAACGCAGCATTTGACACCTTGAATGCATACGCCGCGGACATGAACCAGGATGGAAACGTGGACGTATCGGACCTTGCAATGGTGCAAAATGGTGTGAAGGCAAACCAAGGAACAAAGGCAGACACTGCGTTCACGCTGAAAGCAGAGGATAAGAGCAAAGAAAAAGGAACTGTTGTCATAATGCAGCATGCAAAACAGGCAGAAGGTGATGTGCTTGGCGTGACAGCGGGCAAGACAACCATTACATACGATGCAGACGCATTTGAACCAACAAGTATTGCCATGGCAGAAGGTGTGAACGGTGAGGCGCAGTATAAAGTGACAGAGCCTGGAAAAGTGGACGTATGGTATACGCTGGACAATGCACCAGCAGATACAGACACATGGAAACTGACATTTGCCACAACAGAAAATACTTCCCAGGTGGCATATGAGTTTGGACAGGACACAGCTGCATGTGCAGGAGATGGAACCGGCGTATCCGGCACTGTGGAGGGAACAAGTGTGATTCCACAGGGAGGCATGGAGGCAACTCTTGTGACAAAGATCACACTTTCCGGTGTTCCTTCGGAAATCAATGCAGGAGATACTTTCACAATGACAGCAGCAGTGGAACCGGAAAACGCGACCGATAAATCTGTAGTATTTTCTTCCTCTGACAACCGTATTCTCTCTGTCACAGCGGACGGAGTGGCAAAGGCACTTTCCAGCGGAACTGCAACCGTGACTGTAACTGCAAAAGACGGCTCAGGTGTGAGTGCAACTATAGATGTGACTGTAGGTTCCAAAGTACAGGGCATGGATGTTTACTATCTGACCGGTGACGGTGTGGAAGGCGCTATGGAGGCGACAGAAGACTATGGAGTGATCAAGTATCGCAGCGATTCCTCTTCCGGATGGGGCGGAATCCACATCAACAAGGCGGACACAGGATCAGCAACTTCCACAACACCGATCAGCTTAAATATCGGCGGAACACAGACTGCATTTGAAAAGGGAATCAGCGCGAATACAGACGCAAATATTTCATTTGACCTCTCTTCCTTTGCAGGAAAAGAAGTGCATTTCCAGACATGGGTAGGTATTGATTATATAAAATATAATAAGACAGGAAGAGACGGGGCAGCGTTTAAGTTCTACAAAGATTCTGTATCAGAGGAGAATCTTCTCTACGATGCAGGAAGGATCGGACAGCAGGATGAGGCAAAATTTGTGGACCTTGATTTGACCGGAGTGAATACGCTCATCTGGGTTGCAGAACAGGGAAATTCCAACAGTGACGACTGCGTTGACTGGGCAGACGCAAAAGTGTATGTGGAGGCGGATGCAGAGCCGGCAGAAATTTCCGCACAAGTTTTGGAATATGCGATCGGGCTTGCGAAAAAAGCAGATACCAAGGATGTTATCCCGGCGATTGCACAGGAATTTGAGGCAAGACTTGCAGCTGCAAATGAGATCCTTGACAAAGTCAACAGCGGCGATACAGAAGTGACTCAGGAAGATGTGGACAATGCATGGAAAGAACTCATCGATATCATGCAGTATCTTGAGTTCAAACAGGGGGATAAGACAGACCTTGAGAAGGTGATCGCATTTGCGGAAAGCCTGGATATGAACGACTATGAAGACAATGAGAAGATGGACGCATTCCTGGAGGCTCTGGATGTGGCACGTAAAGTAAGAGATGATGAGAATGCAATGCAGGAAGAGATCGATGACGCGTGGATGGCACTTTTGAAGGCAACAGCAGAGCTGAACCGCAAGATGGCGGATATGACAGATTTAAACAAAGTCATTGAGTGGACAAGCGCACTGGATTTGTCTCTGTATCTGGAAGAAGGACAGGATGTGTTTGCAAAGGCTTTGGAAAATGCAAAAGCGGTTGCAGGGGATATCACTTCCACACAAAAACAAGTGGACAATGCATGGAAGGCGCTCATGGATGCGGCAAGCGCCCTGAGACTGAAACCGGACAAGAGTGCATTGGAAGAGCTGTTGAATACGGCGGAAGGTTACATGGAAAAAGAAGGTGAGTATGAGGCAGCGGCATTTGCAGCATTCAGAACCGCATATGAGGACGCAACAGCAGTTCTGGAGAATGATCAGGCAACAGGTGACGAAGTAAGAGCAGCCGAAAAGAGTCTTGGGGATGCGATCGAAAAACTGAATGAAAATGCTGGAAAAACAGAAGAGCAGAAAGCGCCAAATGCAGATATGGTGGCAAATGCAGATACATCTGCATCTGACAATGTTGCAGATAAAGCGGATACCAACGATAATGACAATACAAAGACAACAGAAACGAAATCCGCAAAAACAGGCGATGTGGCAAGACATGCAATGCTCGCAGCAGCAATGGCGATGGCAGTGTGTGCGGCAGCCATGGCAGGAAGACGTAAATATGATAGAAGATAGGTAAAAGTGGCTTTTCTCAATGTAAGAAATGGAAATCAAAAGATTTCCGAATAAGTAAGAATTAGACTCCCGACCGGGCTTGTAAGCCAAAGTGCTTGCGGCGTGGCCGGGAGTTTTGGTTTCTTGGGAGTGGTAAATTGTGAAGAGTGGCCTGATAATTAGAAAAAAGGTGAAGAAAATGATCCCGTTTGGAAGAGATAAAATTAGTATAAAACCAAACATTCATTTTTATGTGAGAAGTTCTGTTCCATATGAAAGAGAAGATAAATTTACCTGGTAAAATTAGGAGCTATTATGTATGAAATGTAAGTGTGCAAAAGTTTGGATTTATGGCATACAAAAAATGGAACAATATAACCCTTCATTCATAATAAAGGGTGGCGAAAGGTTACCCCTTCGCCACCTGTTAAATTTAGATCGCTCTTGTATATTTTCTCAGGAATTCCAGTTCCTCGCCCTCCAGGTAAGGAGAGATTTTTTCAAATACAAGTGCATGGTAGTTGTTCAGAAGTTCTTTCTCGCGTTCGCTCATCATATCCGGATTGATAGCATCCAAATCCATTGGAACGTAAGTGATCGGTTCAAAGTACATGAACTGTCCGTACTCATTCTGTTCGCCTTTGCAGCAGAGGAGCTCGTTTTCCAGACGAACGCCGTGGGAGCCCTCGATGTAGATTCCCGGCTCGTCCGTAATGATCATGCCTGCCTCGAATGGATGTACTTCCTGTTCTCTTGCAGTCCAGCGGAAACCGGTCGGCCCCTCGTGAATGTTCAAAAGATAGCCAACGCCGTGTCCGGTGCCGTGGTTAAAATTTAATCCTCTGTCCCAGAATGGTTTTCTGGCCAGAATATCCAGGTTCATACCTGTGCATCCATACATAAATTTCGCATCTGCAAGGGAAAGATTGCTGATCGCTACAAGAGTAAAATCATCTTTCATGTACTGCGGAATTTCACCAAGAGCATAGGTTCTTGTGATGTCCGTAGAGCCTTCATAGAAACCGGCACCTGTGTCTGTAAGGAAAATGCCTCCTTCTTTGAGCTCAACGTCTGTTTCTGGTGAGGAAGAGTAGTGGCAAAGAGCCGCGTGCTCTCCAAAGGAAGAAATCGGCTCAAAGCTTGGGCGGATGAAGTTGCCCTGCTCAGCGCGGAACTCGTCCAGTTTGTCGGATGCGCTCATCTCTGTGATGGTCATCTTTCCGACATTTTCTTTTAACCATTTCATAAATTTCAGATGTGCAACACTGTCTTTGATCTGTGCTTTTCTGATATTTTCAATCTCAGTCTCATTTTTGATGGCCTTTAAAAGCAGTTCCGGATTCTGTCTTTCGATTTTCTTAACACCTGCAGGAATATTGTTGTATAGTGCATAGTTGATTCTTACCGGGTCAAGAAGAAGTGTCTTGTCTTCTGGAATGGATTTTACATCTTCATAGATATCGTTGTACGGATGGATCACAACGCCGGCCTCTTTGATGCGCGCCACTGTGTCTGCATCCAGTTTTGTTTCATTGATATAGAGGTCCATTTTATCCATAGTGATAACAGCATAAGAAAGAACAAGAGGGAAAAATTCCACGTCATTTCCGCGGATGTTCAAGATCCAGCAAATATCATCGATCGTTGCAAGTGTGTGCACGTCTGCGCCAACTTCTTTCATGATCTCGCGGATGCGGGCCAGTTTGGACTGTGTGCTCTCGCCTGCATATTTCATCTCCAGGGTAAAGGCCGGCTCCTCGGAAAGTGCAGGGCGGTCCTCCCAGATTTCATCGATTAGATCGCAATCATAGTTGACAGCCCCGCCTTTGGCTGCTGCAATCGCTGCAAATTCCTGTCCTTCGCCCATGGAGATAACACGTCCGTCAAAGCCGATCGTGCCGTTTGCCGGCAATGTGTCTTTTAAATATTGTGCAACAGTCGGAACACCTGGCTCTCCCATTTTAAAAAGCTTGACTCCGGATCCACTCAGCTCTTTTTCAGCCTGTATAAAATAACGTCCGTCTGTCCAAAGACCTGCCTCATTCTGAGTGATGACAGCAGTACCCGCAGAACCGGTAAATCCGGTGATGAATTCCCTGGCTTTGAAATGTTCTCCTACATACTCACTCTGATGGTTGTCTGCGGAAGGCACAACATAGGCATCCATCTTTTTCTCTGCCATCTGTTCGCGCAATTTTGCTACTCTTTCTGCTACGTTCATATATTCGTTCTCCTCCTTTTATCGCAAATGCGTTTTTTTTCCGAAGTTATTATAACATGGGAGCGGGGAGAACACAATGAAAGGAACCATGACAAAAAATTAATGACCAACTATAAGAAATTTAGATTATGACAATAAAAGAATGAAAAAAGGACGCGCGAAAAATGTGAAAAAAAGCGGGAAGGAAGACAGAGTCAACAGCATCATGCACAGCGATCACGACAATGGTTCCTGAGCTTAGATTTGAGCATCTGTTCGGCAATAATTTGAGGGTTGGGAAAAACTTAAGGATTGTTCAAGGATTAGAACGGTGTAGTAGTGTTTTATAAAAATGGCATTTTTATTGTTTGAAATAAAAAATAATAAAATAATAAAAGCCAGATAATTAATAATGAATAGCAAAAATAGTCAAATAGAATATTGTACAAATATAATAGAAAAATATACATAAAAAAGCATAATTGTATGTTAATATTCTTGCAAAATAGGAAAAAGGAAGGTGAAGATATGAGTTAAAAAAAGAAACATAATAATGTCGAAAAGCAATTTGGTAAATAGTCAAGAGTTATTTTAAAAAGATTTTCATACAAAAGGGTAACCTTAATAGACCTACGACGTATTTTTCAAAAAAGGCGTAAGTTAGGAA
>NZ_NFKJ01000001.1 GCF_002160325.1 Lachnoclostridium sp. An181 | reverse complement strand
TTTGAAGTTTTCGTTGTAACGTACTGACATAGCGATGTCCTCCTTGGTTTGAATAATATTATAATATATTATTCGAACAAGTTGTTACAAATTTACTATATCACTACATGGAGGCTATACTCATCCGGTGAAAGTTTTCTGGGATGAAGAAACTTTAACCTACCATACCATCAAAGAGCGGAAACGGCTGCAGATGTTAAGCAAGAAAGAGGCAGCCCAATATAAAAAGATGGCGGAAACAGATAAAAGTATCAAAGTCATGGAGCTGGACGAGCAGGATTTCCTGTATCTGGATTTTGGGGAGCAGCCAAAACCAACGGAAGAGGAGCTGGCTGCTGATTTTCGGAAGTTGTTACAGACAGAGATGGAAACAGAAGAAACAGCCCTTCCGGAAGATATAGCAATGCTGAAGGAATCGAAAGAAGATGGGATGGATGGAGTGGATCCAAGGAGGAAAGATACCTGGGATCTATCCGGAACACTGATCGAATGCATTGAGCGGTATGCAAGATTCCTGACAGATGAAGAAATGAATGAGATCCTTCTTGGCATGGAGTCAGGATTATCAGAGAAACAGGTGAAGAATTATTTCTGCCTGCCGGTGAAAAAAATGGAACAATACAGAAGGATGTATGTGGCAAATATGGAGTAAATATTTGTGCAATATTAATAAAAATGAAAAATAAACAAAAAAATAATAAAAAGAACAAAAGTTTTATGATAATAATTGGTTTATATAGTAAAGGACACTTTAAAACGAAAGAAAACATATTAAAGAGTAAGGGGATTTATTCATGGAAAACAACGGAAGTTAATATTCAAGGTGAAGAAATTAGTGATCTCAACGCCTTTAAATCGCTTAAATTGCGAGGAGATTATTATATTTTTAAGAATAATTATGAAAAATTTTTTGATGTAAAAGGGGTGCTACTAAGTGACATCCAAAAATATACAACTGTGCAAGGCAGATTTTTAACTAAAAGCGAATGTAAAAGTAATTCCAAAAAAGCAGTTATTGGAAAGAATGTAAAAAGTCAAATTTATAAAATTGATAATACTCCTTTCATTAATATATGTAATCAGAAATTTGAAATAATCGGTATTTTAAAAAACGATATCAATATTAAATTAGCGGATACAGTAATTATTCCTTTTCAAGCTGCTCTAGAATTATATGGTATAAATGGGCAATACGCTATAGATGGAGATGTTAAAAATATTACTCAAGTTGTCACTATTCTTAAGGATAATGGAGTAACAGAAATTATATCACCTAAAACAGATATATTTTCATCATTAACAGAGTTTTACCAGAAAAACAATGATATCTTACATGTTTATTTACTTTTATTTATATCTATTATTTTTTTACTTGTGCTTTCAATGGAATATTGTCTAATAAATTTTGAGAAAGAATACAAAATTTATATGACTCTAGGATTTTCAAATAGAATATTATTTCTGTTGTTTATAAAAATGTATTTTAAACTTATACTAATTAGCACTATCAGTTCTGCTTTTTTTACCGAAATAATAGTAAAAGTATGTAGCGATAGTAATATTTATATTATAAGTATAATTCTTTCTTTTATCCTCGATTTTTTAATCATACTTGGAATAGTTACAAAAAAAATTCTAAGAATGAGAGGGAATATCTGGAAATGAAACAAGCACTATATGATATCATTTATTATATTCGTAGAGATATAAGTAAGTACCTACTGCTAATTTTACAATACATCTTGTTTTTCACTCTTATAGGTAATACTGTATTATATATTGATGGATTAGAAAAAAATGATCAAATGTATTGTAAGAAGAACGGATACGTTTATATTAAATTAGTTCAAAATTCTTTTAATAGTTCCTTTATTGACATTTGGGATATCCCTATGAGCATAGAAAAAATGCAGCTAACTTTAGAAAAGTTAAACAATGACAAACGTTTTATTTTCAGTTCATTATTACATGATCAAGAAATCAAAGCATTTGTTAACGAAGTGAATAGATATTTTGGTGAGGACTCGTATGATGACTTTTTAGCACATTCATATTATCCAGGGTACTATAAGGAATATCCATCAAATAAACCGAGTAATGAACAGTATTGGAATAATGAACAAACTATCAATATGTCTATGTGTAAAATAGATTCTGATTCTATACAACATTATGGTCTATCAGTAAGTGAAGGAGAAATATTTTCTGATAATGATTATGTTTTTGATATTGGAAGTGGAGAGGTTTCTATTCTTTTAGGTGCTGCATATCAAGAATATTTTGATATCGGAGATACTATTCATTTGGCAACACCTATCAAAATTATGACAGCAACTGTGAAAGGTTTCTTAAAGCCTAATAGCAGAATTGAAAATGACACTACCTATGAAAATATGGGGGAAGCACCTGTCATACTGGACTATTCTATAATAATGCCATGTTTCAAAAATATTATAGGAATAGAAAATAATGAAGATAAAAAATTTGCATCATTAGAATATAATAATAATTTATATGGTACTTTAATTTTTGATTCAAAAGTATCAAAAAGTATCATAAAAGATAGTATAAAAGAAATTAATGATTATTATTTAGAACAAGGAATTTTTACAATGACACCTTTAAATGGAAATAATGGTTTTCTTTATTTACAGGGAGAAGAAAGTGTATCAATAGAACTCTTGGCACTCCTTCTATTTTGTCTTTTTATTTATAATATTTTAGCTATTCACTATAGCTTAAATTATTTTATAAAAAAACAACGACATGCTATAGCTATTCAGATACTCAATGGGAAAAAGCAGAAACATGTTATTTTGAGTTGGTGTTTCATTATTGCCTTTATTATCATGACAAGTCTAATTTTAGCGTATTTATACGACGGAACATGGATATTGCAAAAAATTTCCTTTAATATAATAATGCTATTAATAAGTGCATTACTAATATTATTAAATATATTCTTTTTTATCAAAGGTATTTCAAAGAAAACTATGCATGAAATGTTATGGAGGCATTAATATGATTTCGTTAATTGATGTAAAAAAAACATATACTAAAAACCAAATGTCCACTGATGTATTAAAAGGAATAAATTTAACAATAAACCAAGGAGATATTGTTTGTATTATGGGAGTAAGTGGTTCTGGAAAATCTACTTTATTAAATATTATATCAGGCTTGTTACCGTTAACCAGTGGTGAATATTATTATAAAGATAAAAAATTAAATACTAACAATTATAACGAAATGGAGCAATTCCGCCATAATAATATCGGAATAATATTACAAGAGTTTGCATTAATAGAAGATTTTTCTGTTTACGAAAATATTGCTCTCCCTTTGAGATATCAAAAGAATTCTTCAAAATTTATAAATAACAGAACTTCCACTATGATAAAAAAACTTGGTTTAGAGGGAAAAGAAAATTATTATCCAGATGAATTGTCCGGTGGACAACAACAACGGGTAGCTATTGCACGCGCTTTAACTAAAGAACCTGAGCTTATTATTGCAGATGAACCAACAGGTTGTTTAGATGAACATAATACCCATATTCTTTTAGATATTTTTAAAGAATTAAATCAACAAGGAATTACTATTATAATCGCGACTCACGATAAAGTGCTTTCATCTATTTGTAATAAAATATTTTATTTAAAAAATGGACTTATTAAAGAAGTAAGAGGTAACCAAACATTATCTTAATCCAGTATAATTATGCTCTTGAATTTGAAAAAGACCAACTGTTAAAAGTCAAGTCTAAAGTGAATGGTGTATGAATGAATTTCGGAAACACATTTTAGATATATTTGAACTATAAAAATCGCATGACAAACAGGGCATTGTGTATCGGTGCTCAAAAGAAGTTTCTGATAGCAGAAAAGGATTAAGCTGGTTTTAGGAAAGGGCTGCCTGATTTTTCTGGGGAGGGTCTATAAACACTGCTACTATATAATACGAAGGAGATTTGCCCATGGAACCATTGTTAAAAGTCGTAGATCTTTATAAAATATATTCCAATGATCAGGTAAAAACGCCTGCACTGCGGGGTGTAAATTTTGAATTTTTCAGTGATCGATTTTATGCCGTGATAGGAAAAAGCGGTTCCGGAAAATCCACGTTGCTGCATCTTCTGGGAGGAATGGATGTACCGACAAAAGGTCAGGTTTTCTACCGCTCAAAAGAGATTGGAAAAATGAAAGACGCACAGTTATCCAAGTTGAAACGGCAAAAATTCGGTTTTGTATTTCAGGCTTATAATTTACTGCCGGAACTGTGTGTGCTGGAAAATATCATGCTGCCTGCGGATCTGGATAAGAGAAAAGTAAAAAAGGAGTATGTAGAAGAGATATTGAATACGCTTGGCATTCAGGATAAAATCCGCAAATATCCATCACAGTTATCGGGAGGTGAACAGCAAAGAACCGCCATTGCAAGAGCGCTGATCAATCAGCCGGAGGTCATATTTGCCGATGAACCAACCGGAAATCTGGACTGGGAGAGTGGAAAAGATGTCATTGACCTGTTTGTCAAGCTACAAAAACAGTTTCATCAGACGATCATTTTAGTGACCCATGATATGGATATTGCTAGGTGCGCGGATACGGTCATCCATATACAGGATGGAATGATCGTTCAGGATTAGGAGGTCTGCTTATGAGTATGAATTCAAAAATAGCCAGATCTTTTATCCAAGGAAATCAAAAGCAAAACAGACTGCTTTACATCGGACTTTGCGTATTGTTCGTTTTTGGTATCGTGATTTTTAGTTTTCAGGGAAGTCTGATGAAATATCAGCAGGAAGAGAGTTTTAAGGAATACGGTGCATGGAGCGGAGCAGTGTATGGAGGAACCAAAGAAATCGAGACATTCTTGAAAAACGAAAAATCCGTGGAAAGTCTGGGAACCATGCGTGTTTTTGAAAATTTTTCTATTTCTTCCGGTGATATTTCTGCATATGTCGCGACCGTGGATCAGGAAATGGTTAAACTGGGAAGAATGGAAATGTTAAAAGGCGCTCTTCCCAAAAAGAATCATGAGATTGTATTGGACCAGCAGTTGTTGAAACGGATTGCGCCAGATGCAAAAATGGGGGATCAGATTACAATTCCAATTTTGTGGTCTGATGGAACAATGGAAAACTGTCAGTTTGTTTTGAGCGGGATCATGAATACATGGAGTAAAAACTGGTCCAGGGGATCGTATCCCCTGCCTGCTGCTTTTGTAAGTGATCAACAAGTGTTTTCAAAAAATAGTTCGCAGGTAAACCATTATTTTTTCCTTCGGATGAAAAGGAGCACTACGCAGTTCCGGACCTGGATCGCCTTTTAAAAGAAAATGAAGACAGTACATATATTTATAACGGAAGAGTTTACAGCCCGTCAACAGGTGCGGACAGTGAGTTCTTTGAAAAAGGCTCCTTTATTGCAATGATCTGTGCGATCGGCATTTTGGTTGTTTTTTTCCTTCTTTCTATGGTCATAAAAAACATCAGGTACCGGATTACGATCATGCGTAATCTGGGGGCGGATGTTTGGGACGTATATGAGATTTTTATGTGGGAAGCCTTTTTTATCTGGCGAAAGGCGATTCTTCTTGGTGTTACTATCGGGCTGGTTTCTTCCGGCGTGATGATAGGGGTTATGAAACATGTGCTGCGTTGGGAGATCCCTTTTATGATTGAATGGGGTTACTTATTGATCGTGACAGGCGCTTTAAGTCTTACGTTTTTTGTGGGATATTTTCTGATCACTTTCAGCTCCGTCAACAAAAAAATCCAGACATCTTATAGGGAGGATAACAGTAATGTGAAGGTAGAATCTTTTCCGAAATTAAAAAGAATCAAACCAATGACTGTTTTTCGATTATACAAAAGAAATCTTGTATTCTACTCCAAGCAAAGTGTTTTAAAAATCGGTATCTCTGTGATTGCGGTGATTGTGTTGAATTTGAGTGTCATAAAATTTTTGGATCATTATCAGCGATATCAAAATATAGAGATGGATTACACTTACACGCTAGATATTTATGATATGCATCAATGTCTGGGAGAAAAAGAAATAGAAAGAATCAAAGAAATTCCAGGAATCATTTCCGTGGATGCAAAGAAAACGATTTATCCCCAAAAGGGTACGATTTCCGTATCATGGGACGGATGGAAGGATAATGAATATATTAATTTGATAAGGAAATATAGTTACAGCACCAGTGAAGAAAATCAAGCACGGAAAGAGAGCGATTGTTTTGAACTCGATAGTCTTATCGGGCTAGATACGGATAATCCGGAATTGGTGGAATGGTATGCAGGATGTATTGACGAGGGAAAACTGGATGAGCAAAAGTTTTGTGACGGCGAACAATGTATGTTAGTTCTCTCTCCATTCTTTCTTGAAAAAACGGAGATGGTGGATAAAAAATATGAAATACGACCACTAATGGATCCGGAAGAGTATAAAAGCGTATCCAAGGTATATGAGTATCAAAATGGAAAAAATGGGATTCATCCGGGTGACAAGATTACGCTTGACATAGATGGCAAAAAATACAAGCTGGAAGTTGGTGGGATCATCACAGGCGTGACTGGTTTTGCTCCGGGAGATGTATCAAGTGTTGCAGGAAGTGGAGAGGTTGCGGTCGGCAAAGCGTTTATCGACAAAGTCGCCAATCTATCCGAAACGGAATACAATGAGTTTCATATCAATTCTTATGCTAATGCGGATCATGAGGAAACAGACTGGGAGCTTACGAATCTGTTGACAAAGTTCCTGGGAGACAGTCCGGAAAACGGTAATTATTATTTTGGAAATTCACGGGAGTTTGTAAAAGTGGCAACAGATATAGAAATGACAGGAATGTTGAAAGCGGTGTTTATGATCATCATTACACTGCTGTTGTTAGGATTTCTCTTTTATCACGGAACGGTCGGAAGAATACAAAATGAGAGAAGAAAAATCAAGATTTTGCAATTCCTGGGAATGACAAGGAAAAAGATCCGGCGCATCTATTGGATTGAAAACATGATCGAAGGGGTTTGCGCGGGCCTGCTTGGAGTGATTGGAGCAGGGGTAATTCAGTTTGAAATGTGGAAGAGAGAATCCGGTTATACAAAATTTCAGGCAGTTATGGAAGCTGGCATGCGAAAAAATCCGATGAATGAACACATTGTTCTGATTTATGCCCTTGTATTTCTGTTGTATCTTCTGATCTATCTTTTGCTGGTCATGATACCGATGAAAAATGTTCTTATGCCATTTGGTAATAGAAAATCTCTATCGTAGCGAGTAGTATATGACTGTTTCTGTAAATATGTAATTGAAGGACTCTTCTATATTAAAATCTGATTTATAGATGGAGCTTTCAGTATAAAAAATAGTCAAAAAGTAGTCAGAACTGTAATTTTACTATTTTTCATTTTAAAATAAGGTATAAAAAAGCCAGTATTTGCAAGGAACATTCAAAATCCTGAAATGAAAATACAGTAATTTATAACTTCACTCGTAATGAAGGGGTCGAGGGTTCAAGTCCCTTTTCCAGCTTTGAGGAGAAAACACCGCAAACTCAAGGAATCTTAAGGATTTCAAGGGATTGCGGTGTTTTTGTTTGGATGAAAGAAAATATAAATGTGCTTAAATTTGCCCAAAAGAGCTGAAATATAATAGTCAGATTTATAGTCAAAATGGTCAGGCGTGTATGAGGAAGGCGTTTATTGGTCTGCGTACCGAATTTGGGTACGGTATAATTTAAGTTTTTTAATATTTAGTTCATCCACGATTTCCAATACTGTTTATTTCTAAGTGGTGAACAAAGAGTGTAAGCGGTGTTTGACGGACTGCAAAATTTAATAATCATACGACAGCGTTTAGGGTTTGCTGCGATAAAATCAGAAACACATAAGCTGAAATTAAATTTTTTCTTAAAGTAGTACCAAACACGACTTCGTATCTTCAGGATATCGGAGTCTTTTTTTATGATTGATTCAGAAGAGAGCTTTGATAATATAAGTTGAAACTCAGAAGTCCAGAAAAATTCCTGTGCAAATTTTTTGTCATCAATTTTAATATTGTAGTCACTAAAACAGTGTAAAAATGGCATAAGCACGAGTGTAGTCCAGGAATTAAAATGTGATGCGAGGACAACGAGCTTATATGGATAAAATTCCAAAAGAGCCTGCTCATAGTGTAAATACATTTGATAAAAATCAAGGATATAAGAAAAAATGATCAGCAAAGTGAGTATGAAAAAGACAATGGAAAAATGGCGTTTTGGTATTTTGTCAGCTGCTTGTAACAGGAAGAAGGTAGCGATACCCCAGGAAAGCAGAAAAAGAGAGTATTCATTATACCAGTGTCTATGACGAAAAATAGAATATGAATATATAAAAAATGGACTCCAAAATAGAAAATAAGACACAAGTAAAGAAATTACAGCAGGAATAGATTCAGTCTGTAACACGTTTTTATTTATAAAAAGAAGAGGGCAGAGATATAAAACAAGTCCCAAAGGCACGATGAATTTGGAACGTACTTCCCTTTTAGAGCGTTCCCAATCAAATTTCAACAATAATGAAATCATCTCGATCATACGTTCTTTTTTCTGTACAAATTCTTTTGAAGACATGGAGGACAGATTAGTTTAGACTTCGTCCATTTCTGCCCATAAATGCTCATCCTTAAAATAATCCAGCTGTATTTTAGGTGGATAGTTTCCAGAAGGATGCAGCCCGTAACTGTTCAGATTTACTTTTAACTCGGCAAAAACAGAACCGATTGTATCTTTATTGGAATTATATAATTTGGCAGAGATATCTTTTAGGCTTTTTCTCCATTCAGCTCGGTTATTGGTAATGTGCTGTAGATAATTAGAGTTGTTTTTTGATATCCATTCAATCAATGCTACAATGACAGCAGATGACAGAAGGATATTTAATAATTCAGATGTATCCATTGAGATTCCTCCTTTGTTTTTTATAAATAAAACGTACCGAATTTCGGTACGCATTATTTTCTAAATTCGGCTTTAAAAGTTGTCGTTTAATACTTGGCTATTTTTTGCTCAGTTTCTCCCATTGCCAGGCCAGCCAAAAAGGATTATCCTTACCAGCATCTTTTATCAATTTAGTGGCACCTTCTATGGTGGAGTATATTTGATTGATAGAAGTCACTCCAAAAACAGTAATCAACTTTTCTCTTAACTCAGGGGCAATGCCAGGAAGTAAGGGAATACAGGTTAATCCGATACTGACTACGGCTTTTTTTCCTTTTTTAAGCAATTCTGCTTTGGCTTTTTCCATTTCTCTTCTGATAGAAATATCAGCCTCCTCAAGCTGATATTTGAAGTCCTGAAAATCATCCTCATAAATATGATCCATAAAAGAAATAAGGGTATGACGATATTGATCAAATAAAAGCTTATTTTTGGAGATTAATTCCTGATAGTCTTCAATACTGGCACCATATAACCAACTGAAAGTAGTATATAATTTTTCTATTTTATTTTCGGAAAGAAAAATACCGTTATTTCCCAATATATTTGGGGGAGGACTGCATTCTGAGTAGGTACCGGATATTGCCTCAATTTCATAACCAGGCTCACCGTCCATTTTGTGTTCTATGGTTTCTGGAATCAGAGTGAAAACGTTATGCTGTAGTAATTCTTTGTGAGTTAGTACTTTAATTAAAAATTCTTTTGGAATATTCCAATAGAACTCGTGCTCTGATGGCGTGTTCCCATCTACAAAACTTTTGGAGGTGACAACGGATGTGGAAGGGAAATAGCACATATACTTTAGATATTCTTCAGTGTCGTTTTCTGAAACAATATATTTTTTTGATGAGATAAATATAATCGTTGTTCTTGAAGTAATTCTTCTGCTAGCTGATATATGGATTTTACCCACATATCCGTTTCGACTGTTTGTCCGGTAAATGAGGGAATATATTTTGTGCCGGATATTGTTTCTCCGTATGAATTTAAATCAGACGCTTTTTTGATTTTTGCATCTTTTAAAATATAAAGTATTTCGGATATATAGTCTTTCATAATCTTCCTCCAGAGTACACACGATAGTGTCAAAAACCACCTGTTTTTTATTGTTCTAATTTTTATTGTTCTAAAATCCTTTAAAACCTTGATTTATTGGAGGTTTGCAAATAAAAAGAGCATTGACCTCCCTTTTTTGGTATAATATCCGCGACCAAACATCAACTAACAAAAACCTGTTCAACGCCGAAATGGAAAGACCATGCCCGAAGAAACAGTATGTCCTCTCTGTGGCGCCCCTCACCATTTCATCTACGACAATAATGGTGGAAATGGGCAGTATCCGTGTAAAATCTGTGGACAACCCTTTTCCGACGGAGATTCTGTTCCCACACCGATGCGCCTTATCTGTCCGCACTGTTGTTGCATATAACCATGTGCGCCCGCATAGTTTCAATGGATATTTTCTCCCAGGGTATTATTGCATTCTCTGCTTTGATATATTCAATTTGGGCTCTTAGCCGTATCAATTCTTCTTTTTCTAATTCCGTTAATGGTAGTTGCTTGAAATCCTTTTTTCAACTTAGATTCCTCATTTGTCTTTCGGCCTTTTTCTTATCTACCAGACTATTATAATCGAACATTTTATATTTGCGTACCCATTGATAAAACATTCACGAATGAACTTTAGTTTTAAAAGCAACAGACCAAATACACTTGCCGGATAAGGCTTTTGAACCAACTCAAGTTTTTTCATCAGATGCCCCAATTTTATTTCTACCTTTTATGTGAGTAACGCATAAGAATACCTTTCTTACTGGCTTGTCGAGTAAAGAGAGCACATATCAGTTTTGCTTTATGTTTGACACAGAGATAATTGTCCAGATCAATAATACGAGATGGTCAAGTATATCTTTGAAATGAAAGAGGTTGGCCTGCGTAGTCTATCAAAAAGTGACGCTATCTCAAGTGAATTTTAAGGTGACATTATGATGAGTTGATAAAAATAATAAAAAATATTGCAAAATATATATTTATATGCTATATATTAATTAATTGAATTAACGAAAAGGAGGAAAAATATGAAAAAAAGATGGAAAAAGAGAGTGGTCAGTTATGTGATAGTTGCTACAATGTTAACAGCTACTGTTTTACCAGTGGGAAACCCTGGAATTAAGGTATAGGCAACAGAATATCCCGGGATTACCGAGATTGCAAGACAGACAGCTGAAGAAGGAATTGTTTTGTTAGAAAACAAAGATCATGTGCTGCCGATTCAGAGCAAAGAAGTGATATCTGTATTTGGCAGGACCCAGGTCGACTCTTTTTATTGTGGTTATGGATCTGGTGGATATGTATATCCGTCTAATAAAATCAGCATTCTGGACGGATTGAGAAAAAATGGAGACATACGTTTAAATGAAGAATTGGCACAGGATTATGAGAAATGGTGCGAAGAAAATCCTGTGGATGATAACAATGATTCATGGGGAAAGTGGCCGTATTATTATCCGGAAAGAGTGATGGATGAAAGTATCGTAAAAAAAGCAGCGCAAGAGTCGGACAAAGCAGTTGTGGTCATTGGGAGAAGTGCCGGAGAAGATAGAGAATGCAAATTGGAATCAGGTAGTTATTATTTGACAGAAGAAGAAAAGAGAATGCTTTCCCAGGTAAATGAGTACTTTGAGGATGTCATTGTTGTATTGAACATCGGAAATATTATTGATATGAGCTGGGTTCAGCAATACAGTAATATCAAGGGGATTTTAAATGTTTGGCAAGGCGGAATGGAAATGGGAAAAGCAGTTGCAAAAGTACTGTCAGGAGAAGTTTCGCCGTCAGGAAAGTTGACCTCAACAATTGCAAAAAATTATGATGATTACCCATCTTCTGAAAATTTTGGCGCAAAGGAATTCAACGAATACAAAGAAGATATCTATGTAGGGTATCGCTATTTTGAAACATTTGCAGATAAAAAGGATAAAGTAATGTATCCTTTTGGATATGGACTAAGCTATACGGATTTCGAAATTGAAACAGGGAAAATAACAAATAACGGAAGTACAATTAGAGTGCCCGTAGAAGTTACAAATACAGGGGATACAGAAGGAAAAGAAGTGGTGCAGATTTATTATGGGGCACCTCAAGGGAAATTGGGGAAAGCTGCAAAATCATTGGCCGCTTATGCCAAAACTCCATCAATCCTGCCTGGAGAGACAAAAGAATTGACAATTAGTTTTAAAATTGACTCTATGGCATCCTATGATGATTCTGGAGTAACAGGACATAAATCAGCGTATGTGCTGGAAGAGGGAGAGTATCCGATTTATGTAGGAGATTCTGTTCGTGATGCTCAGGTAGAAGGGATTTATGAGCAAACAGAGTTAGAAGTGATAGAACAATTGGAAGAAGCTTTGGCTCCGGTAAAAGAGTTTGAAAGAATAAAAGCACAAGAAGGAGAAAATGGAGAACTTGTAGAGACATCAGAAACAGTTTCTACAAGTACAATAAACTTGAAGGAACGGATTGATCATCATCTGCCACAGGAAATAGAACCTACAGAAGATCAGGGATATAAACTGTTGGATGTGTATCAGGGAAAACGAACGATGGAAGAGTTTATAGCACAGTTATCAGACGAAGAACTGGCAAGAATTACACGAGGTGCAGGACCGATGCAGTCTAGTCTTGGAACACCTGGAAATGCTGGTGTATTTGGTGGTGTAGAGAAGTCTATAAGAGATCGAGGAGTTGTTCCGGTCAGCGCACACGATGGACCGTCAGGGCTGAGATTGCAACAGAATGTAGATAAGAGTTCTCTCTTACCGATTGGTTCACTTTTGGCATGTACATGGAATACAGAACTTGTAGAATATCTTTATCAACTTCTGAGCAGAGAGATGACAAAAAATAAAGTTGATGTACTTTTGGCACCAGGCATGAATCTGCAAAGAAACCCATTGGGTGGAAGAAATTTTGAATATTTTTCGGAAGATCCGCTTGTTACCGGAACAATGGGGGCAGCTGTAGTCAGAGGAATCCAATCAGAAGGAAATGCCGCATGTATGAAACATTTTGCTGCGAATAATCAGGAGACGAACAGAAAACATACAGATTCGGTAGTTTCTGAAAGAGCTTTGCGAGAAATTTATTTGAAGGGCTTTGAAATTGCCGTAAAAACAGCTGATCCATATACAATGATGTCCGGATATAATAAATTGAATGGGATATATTGTTGCTACAATTATGATCTTATGACGACTATTCTTAGAAATGAATGGGAGTATCAGGGAATGCTGATGACAGACTGGAGTATGGTAGGCGATTCGGCTCCGTACAATCCGAACGTAAAAGATCAGGCTTATAGAATTCAGGCACAGCTGGATTTGTTTATGCCTGGACAGGGCTGGGATGACAGCTCTACATTAAATGCATTGGGAAATGGATTAACAAGAGGAGAATTGCAACGTTCAGTCAAGAATATATTAAATTATGTCATGATTTCCCCAAAATTTGCGCGTGAAAATGGATTGGAACCGAAAAAATACGAAAAACCGGCTTCTTACTTTGAGGTAGAAGGAGGAATCCAGATTGACGGTGAAAGTGGAAGAATCAGCAAAATATTCATTGATGGTAAAGAATTGACTAATTTCAATCCTTTAGTGCAGGAGTATGAAGTATTCCACAGGGAATCTGCGCAATTGCCAAAGGTTACAGTAGAAAAAGAATCTGATGAGATTCAGGTTGACATTGAGCAGGCAACAGAGCAAAACAAAAAAGCAACCATTCGCGTGACAGAAGGGGAAATAGAAAATATTTATGTTGTTCATTTTATATATGAAATGGACATGAATCCGAGTGTAAAAGATCCGGTATTTGCCTATTTAAAAAATATTAAGGTAGATGGAAAAGATCTACCTGGATTCTATAGTACCCTTTATGAGTATGAGCTGGCTACAGACCATATTCCAGAGATAACGGTAGATGTTTCTGAGGGAGTTAATGTTACGATTACTGACTCACAAGATAAAACATATACGGAAATTCTTGCGGAATCGGATGACCATGCGGTACTGTACACAATAACCTATACGCAGCCAGTAGAAGGACCAAAGAGTGACGAGTTCGAAGGAAATGAAATCAGCGATATTTGGACTCAGAATAATAGGAATGAAAAAGCAGAGCAAAAGGATGGATGTTTTGTCATTCACACAGAAGGAGGAGATTTGTACGAAGAAAAAACTGGACTGCATAATTACCTTGCTCAACCAGCAAAGGGTGATTGGGAGTCTGTAACAAAGATTTCTTTAGATGAGATGCCAAGTGAGTTATATCATCAGGCAGGCATTATGATTATGGAAGATGAAGACAATTATCTGTATTTCCGTTTGGAGAAAGCAAATGAGGCTGGAAAGATGTCTGTAAGGCTGAACCAAGAAAAGAATGCAGACAGTAAGGAAATAGCGAACAATAAAGAATTACCAGATCTTATAAAGGACAATGCGTTCTATTTAAAAGTAATAAAAGAAGGAGGACAGTATAAATTCCTGTTCAGTCTGGACGGAGAAGAATTTGTTCAAATCGGAGTTATTTCGGGAGTGTCATATGAAAATCCTCAATTTGTTCTTACCGCAAGCAATGGAGACCTGAATTCAAATATTAGTAGCTTGGAAGTGAAATTTGATTACGTTAGATTTACGGAAAAGGAACCAGAAAAAGAAAAAACAGTCCTAGTGAAAAGTAGGGAAAGTAGCCGTGTAAAAGCGGCAGAAGACTATTACAGCATTACTTCGGGACTGATTGTAGAAGACAGTAAGGACGAAGATGGTGGAAAAAGTCTTGGAATGGCATCAAACGGACAGTATGTATTATATAAAGTGGAGGTAGAAGAAACAGGGTACTATCAAATCAGTCCCAGAATCGCCAGTGCAAGAGATTCATTGTATCAACTTTCCTTTGGTTTGGAAGACGGAGGAAGACCGCTCGTTTCATTTATGCAGTTGGGGGGAACTGGAGGATGGAATTCCTGGATTACCATGGAACCTAAAACAGTATATTTAGAAGAGGGAATGCATAGACTGAAGTTATATTATTTATCTGATGGAATCAATATTAATTGGTTACAGTTTGATCGGGTAAACGAATATCAGATTCATGCAGAAGAAAAAGAAGGAGCCAAGATTGTTTTGAAACAAACAGCAGCGATTCCAGGAGAGAATGTAAGTTTTACAATTCTAGAAGACGAGAACTATGAAGTCGTTGATGTAATGGTTATGGGACAAAATGGAGAAATAACAGTACAGCAGAAAGTAGATGGCAGCTACTATTTCGAAATGCCACAGTCAGATGTTAAGATTCAGGTAGAAACTAAAGTAAAACAACCAGAAGACCTCCGCCCAGCAATTTTGGAATATATGATTCAGATTGCAAAAGAGGCAGAAGAGGAAGGGCAGCTGGAGAATGTGATTCCTGTTGTAAAAGAAAAATTTGAAACAGCGCTTTTCAATGCAGAAGATATACTGAAAAAAGTAAAAGAAGGGAAAGAGGGAATTACACAAGTACAGATTGATATGGCAACAAAAGAACTTTTAAGTGCATTGCAATATCTGGAATTTAAAGGAGATAAAAAAGATCTTTTAATAGTTGTAGATTTGGCTGAAACTTACTTGAGCAAAAAGGACGAGTATATTGCATCAACATTTGCTCCGTTTGAAGAAACTCTCAATGCTGCAAAAGAAGTGGTAGATAACGAAAATGCACTTCAGGAAGAGATTGATACCGTATGGAAAGCACTTTTGAAGGCGATGGCTGAGTTAAGACTCAAACCGGATAAATCACTTTTGGAAGAGTTTTTGATAAAAGCTCAGGGAATAGATTTTTCTTTATATACAAAAGTGAGTGCCCAAAAAGTTCGTGCAGCAATTGCAGATGCAAAGGTTATATATGAGTCAGAAGAGTGTGATCAAGAAACTGTAGATCAGGCAGTAGAAAAACTGAAGATAGCTCTAAACAGTCTGGAAGAACAGAATGCGACAGCTAGCCCAAAAGGAGATACAGAAAGCATGAAACAAAATAGCATAACAGGTTCAGAAAACAATGGAAAGACAGAAGAAACGGTACTAAAAAGTGTAGAAGAAAAATCCGCAAAAACAGGGGATGAAGAAAGCGTCTTTCCATATGGGGCAGGAATGCTGGCGGCAGCTGTAGTACTTATTTTGACTAAAAACAGAAAAAATTATAAAAGGTAAAAAGGATGCTTATGCAGTTGCATTGATAAAATATTTAAATACCATTTGAGAAGAGAAAAGGAAGTTAGATAATTTGTACTCGCTCCCAAAAGTTAGATCTAAAATCTTAATTTTGGGAGCGGTATTTTGTGCTAAAGCATAGCTTTGAATTAAAAGTATAATGATTTCAATTAAGAAATTTTTCGTAAGCATCAAATAGGTTCTTTCCAAATTTAGTTGTTATTGACGTTATAAAGTAGCATAATAATACTGGCTGATGTTTTGTGGAGATTGCGTCAGCATGTGTTTATTTTGTTGCAGTAATGGATAAAGGGTGTTCTAAGATAGAATAGTCAGAAATACTGTATAGTAATTATTATGGGTATGAGTCACCCTTATATTCTGGTATAAATGAAGTTTCTGTAGGTTTTTAGTGTTGATTTAACATTACACGTAATAATATTATCGAAACATAATGACAGATACACTACAATGTAAAAGTTGTTTTGGTAAAAGGTAGACCAAGGATGTATATGAAGGGTGAAATTGATTATGTGGCGGAAAATCCATTTCCAGAGATTGAATTGATTGGATTATGTAAGAGATATGTGTGTGGTATCAAACGCATTGCTTTTAAAAGCATATTATCCGGAAAAGAAAATAACAGTGGATGCGACTGTATGTGCTGGACTTAAAAAGGAAAATATACAGAGACTCTTGACACGATGTCATCTGGTCATGTTGATATTCTGAATTTAAACAAATAAAAATGATTGTGGAGGGTGTCCTCAAAACTATGTAATTTAAGTTCATAGAAGAGAGGCATCCTTTTTCTTTTGAAAAAAGCATGAGATCTGGTTAAAAAGATAATTCACATTAATGAAACAATTGACGGACTGATCAAGAATGGGGAAAACCTCTTCAAATCCGATAGAGAAATAAGTTGTTTCAAAAAAGGTGTTGTTATATCATAGGGATGAAGAATTGTAAGAGAAGGAGAGGCGGACATGAAAGAAAAGTTATTGATAGTGGTAGACATGCAGAATGATTTTGTCACAGGTGCCCTTGGCACAAAGGAGGCAAAAGATATTGTCCGGAATGTGAAAAGTGTCATTGAAAAGAGAAAAGAAGAGGGATGGAGTGTTGTTTTCACTATGGATACACACGGGGAAGATTATGCAGAAACGATGGAGGGAAGAAAATTACCTGTCAGACATTGTATCCGAGGGACAGACGGATGGGAGATAATCCCTGAACTTGTACAGTTTTTGAAGGATGCTAAGACCATCCAAAAACCCACATTTGGTTCTGTTGACCTTGTAAAGTATGTTGCAGAAAATAAGATTTCAGAGATCGAATTGATCGGCGTATGCACAGATATCTGTGTGGTATCCAATGCGCTGCTGTTAAAAGCGCATTTCCCGGAAAAGAAAATTTTAGTGGATGCGTCTGCCTGTGCAGGAGTGACCAGAGAAAAACATATGGCAGCACTGGAGACAATGTCCTCTTGTCATATAGATATTTTGAATAAATGACAAAAATAATTTTTGAAAAACGTGGTCAAAAACCAAAGTATGACAGAAACGCAATCTTTTTGTCAAGCCTTCTTTTTTTTCAAAACGAATTCTGATACAATAATAGACGGAAAAGAAAAGGAGGAGAAGAGATATGAAGAAACTATTGGCATTGCTCTTAACCGCGATTTTGGCAGTCGGAATGCTGGCTGGCTGCGGTTCATCGGACAAGAACAAAACGGAAGACAAACAGAAGACAGAAAAAACAGAGGAATCAGTGAGCGTGCGAGTAGGTTCCTTGAAAGGTCCTACCACGATCGGCTTGGTATCCTTGATGGAGAAAGCAGAAAACAAAGAGTCTGAAGGCACCTATACATTTCAGATGGAGGCTGGCGCAGAAGCACTCCTTGCAGCGATGACAAAGGGGGAGATGGATATTGCGCTGATTCCGGCCAATGCTGCCAGTATCTGGTATAACAAGCTGGATGGAGCAGTAAAAGTGATCGATATCAATACTCTTGGAGTATTGTATATGGTGTCAACGGATGAAAATATAAACAATATGCAGGCGTTGAAAGGCAAAACGATCGTCCTTACGGGAAAAGGGACAACCCCTGATTACACGCTCCAGTATCTCTTAAAGGCGAATGGGATGAGCACGGAGGATGTTACTTTGGAATATAAATCCGAAGCTGCGGAAGTAGTCTCTGCCCTTGCTCAGGGAACTGCAGATATTGGGCTTCTCCCTCAGCCGTTTGTTACCGCTGCCTGTGCACAGAATAACAACCTGAAAGTGGTTATGGATATGACGGAGGAATGGAATCATGTTCAGGGAGAAGACGGCGGACAGCTTGTGACGGGGGTAACAGTTGTGCGCACAGATTTCCTGGAAAAACATCAAAAGGAAGTGGAAACATTTCTAAAAGAGCATCAAGAAAGCGCAGCTTATGCCAACGAACATGTGAAAGAGACGGCGGAACTTGTAGAAAAGCAGGGAATCATTGAAAAAGCGGCGATTGCGGAGAAAGCAATACCAAAATGTAATATCACCTATATTGACGGAGCAGAAATGAAAAAAGGAATATCCGGTTATCTTAAAGTTCTCTATGATTTGGATCCGGCAATGGTAGGAGGTAACATGCCGGATGATGCGTTCTACTATGAAACAGAGTAAAAAGTACAGAAATTGGATGCTGACCATACTGTTTTGGGTAGTTTTATGGCAGCTGGCTGCCAGCACCATGGACAATGCCATTGCGCTGGTTGGTCCAGTGCAAACTTTTGAGATTTTTTTCAAACTCATAGCAGAGGCAGAATTTTGGAAAATCGTGGTTTGTTCCTTGTCCAGGATCCTGGCCGGATTTTTTCTGGGATGGATGAGCGGAACATTGGCAGCTTTGGCTGCGTGCAAGGTGCCGGCAGTAGAGATGCTGCTGGCTCCTTTTGTAAGTTTATTAAGAGCGGTCCCTGTGGCATCCTTTGTCATTTTGGCATTGATCTGGATGGGCTCGGAAAATCTAACGGTTTTTGTCGTGTTTGTAGTAGTGATGCCGATTGTGTATGCAGCAGTTCTGGATGGGATGGGCCAGACAGACAAAGAGATGTTGGAGCTGGCAAAAGTATTCCGGATGGGAAGATGGAAGAAACTGTGGTATATCTATCGTCCATCCTGTATACCGTTTCTTTTGAATGCAATGACAGTGACCGCAGGACTGGCGTGGAAATCCGGTGTGGCTGCAGAAGTAATAGGAATACCGGAGTATTCTTTTGGAGAGAGGCTTTACATGTCAAAAATCTACCTGGAGACAGGAGACCTTTTTGCCTGGACAGCTGCGGTCATTTTATTCAGTTATCTGTTTGAGAGGGCAGGAATATGGCTGCTGAAAAAGACAGCCGGAAAGGGTGTGGTGACAGATGGAAATCCAAATTCAAAACTGGAATAAAGCATTTGGGGAGCACATACTTTTTCAGAATTTGAATGCCACGTTCCGGGAAGGAGAACGATATTGCCTCATGGGAGCATCAGGGAGCGGAAAAACCACTTTTTTGAGAATGCTTGCGGGTTTGGAAAGACCAGATGGGGGAATGTGTAAAGGATTGAAAGAAAAACGAATCTCCATGGTTTTTCAGGAAAATAGATTGTGCGAAGGTTTCAATGCTCTGGATAACATAAAAATGGTTTTAAAAAGACCGGAAGAAGGGATTATAAGGAGGGAGCTTGCGGCACTCCTGCCAGAAGAGTACATTGAACAGCCGGTATATCGTTTCAGCGGAGGGATGAAACGACGGGTTGCCGTGGTGCGCGCCATTCTGGCGGATTCAGATTTGTTGTTAATGGATGAGCCATTTACAGGGCTTGATGAAAGCCTAAAAAAGCAGGTGATGGATTATATTATGGAAAGACAGAAAAACCGTATTGTGATCTTTACCACGCATCAGGAAGAGGATGCAGAATATATGAATGCAATAATACGTAAAATATATTTTACAAGAAATGTTAAATCCATGTAAAATATGTTGTTTTTATGTACAAAGTCTTGCGGTTTTGTTAAAAATCATGTAAAACAGAGGTATAATGTAAAATTTCTGTGCATGAATAGCAAAGAACCCAAAAGGAATTTTACAAAAGAGAAGTAAAGTGATGGAGGAATCAAAAGTGAAGATTACTGATTTTTTGAACCTGCTGGGGGGCCTGTCATTGTTCCTTTACGGAATGCAGATGATGAGTAATGGTTTAGAGGCTGCAGCAGGAAACAGGATGAAACAGATTTTGGAGAGACTGACGGCAAACCGGTTTCTCGGTGTCCTGGTAGGGGCGGGGATTACGGCGGTTATCCAGTCTTCGTCCGCGACAACAGTTATGGTAGTAGGGTTTGTAAATTCAGGGATGATGACATTAAGGCAGGCAGTATGGATCATCATGGGGGCCAATATCGGTACTACGATCACAGGACAGTTGATCGCGCTGGATGTAGGAGCGATCGCACCGCTTTTTGCATTTATCGGTGTTGCACTTATTGTGTTTGTAAAAAAGCAGAAAGTACATCATTACGGTCTGATTGTAGCCGGATTGGGAATCCTTTTTATTGGCATGGAGTTGATGAGCTCTTCTATGATGCCGTTAAGGGATTCGGAACAGTTTATATCATTGATGACAAAATTTGAAAATCCAGTGCTTGGAATTTTAGCAGGTATGATCTTCACTGCGATCATCCAGTCCTCATCCGCATCTGTCGGAATCTTACAGGCTCTGGCGACAAGCGGGCTGATCGGACTGCCAAATGCGGTTTTCGTACTGTTTGGTCAAAATATCGGTACCTGTATCACAGCCGTTTTGGCTGCTATCGGAACAAACAGAAATGCAAAGAGAACAACGGTCATCCATTTGATGTTCAATGTGATCGGTACCTGTATTTTTACTATTTTGTGTATTGTAACACCTTTGACATCGGTTGTGGAGAATTTTACTCCGGACAATGTTGCGGCACAGATTGCAAATATGCATACACTGTTTAATATTGTGACGACCATTCTTCTGATTCCGTTTGGAACACAGCTTGCAAAGCTGGCTACGAAAATTTTGCCGGATAAAGAAGAGGAAACTCAGGAAGTGATGCACCTGGAATATATCCGTTCTACAGAAAACAAAAAAGAAAATCAGATCGGTCTTTCTGCTATTGCAATGACAGGAATCAAAAATGAGCTTCACAGAATGATGGATATGGCAAAGGTAAATGTAGGGCGCAGCTTTGATGCAGTGATCGAAGGAAAGACAACGCTTCTTGCGGAAGTCACGGACAGAGAGGAGTACATTGATTTTTTGAATAAAGAGATATCCAAATATATCTCAAAGATCATGGTTACTGAGAGTAATCAGCAGGATTCCCAGTATATCAGCGCATTGTTCAAGGTAAGCGGAAACTTGGAGAGGATCGGAGATCACGCGATCAATATCTGTGAATATACAAAGTTGATTGAAGAAAAGCATATTAAATTTTCAAAAGAGGAGATTGCTGAAATTCAGGAAATGCAGAAAGTCAGCATGGAGGCACTTACACTTCTTGAAAATATTGAGGAGAACTCCAAAGAAAACATCAAGCATATCGAGGATATAGAACAGCGCATGGACGACATGACTGAAGTGTACAGAAAGAAAGAGATGCAGAGAATGCAGGATGGAATCAGCTCTGACGAGGCATGTATCCTGTACTCAGAAATGTTGACAGACTTTGAGCGGATTGGTGACCATATCTTGAACATCGGACAAGAGATGGGACTTGGAAAAGTAACCGCATAAGGGATTGTTTGAAAGGCAAAAAAAGAGTATAATGAACACAAAAGAAGGATGTTGCAGACAGCAGGATTTGCAGCATCCTTGTTCATTTCAGAGAAAATGTGAAAAGAAGGTTTAAAGAAAAGGGGTGTGTTATGAAATATGCAAAAGAAGGAGTGCAGTACCATCTTCAAATAAGAAAAGGAGACGTAGGAAGATATGTGATTCTTCCAGGTGATCCGAAACGGTGTGCGCTCATTGCAGAACATTTTGAAAGTTCAAGGCTGATAGCCGACAGCAGGGAGTTTGTTACCTATACGGGATTTTTGAACGGAGAGAAGGTAAGCGTGACATCCACGGGAATTGGAGGACCATCGGCAGCCATTGCAATGGAAGAACTTGTAAAATGCGGAGCGGATACTTTTGTGCGGATTGGTACATGCGGTGGGATGGAATTGGATGTCAAAGGAGGAGATATTGTGGTTGCCACGGGGGCAATCCGAAAGGAGGGGACGAGCCGGGAATATGCCCCGATAGAATTTCCGGCCGTGGCTGACCTTACAGTGACCAATGCCCTTGTAAATGCCGCAAAAAGATTGGGGTACACATATCATGCAGGGGTTGTGGAGTGTAAGGATTCTTTTTATGGCCAGCATGAACCAGAGAGCAAGCCGGTAAGTTATGAGCTGACAGAAAAATGGAATGCCTGGCTGCGCCTTGGATGCAAAGCATCGGAGATGGAGTCGGCAGCGCTTTTTATTGTTGCAAGTTATCTGCACGTAAGAGCTGGATCCACATTTCTTGTCATGGGAAATCAGGAAAGAGAAAAGAAAGGTCTGGATAATCCTATTGTGCATGATACAGAGGCGGCGGTGAAAGTTGCGGTGGAAGCAGTTAGGGAAATGATTTTAAAAGAAAGAGAGGCTGGACAATGATTTTTTATTTTAGCGGTACCGGAAATTCTCTTGCCGCGGCAAGATATTTGGAAAAAGAACTGGCAGAGCGGAAAGTAGATATCACAAAGGCAGTCAGAGAAAAGAAATTTTCCTATGAGATTGGAGAGGAGGAAAGTGTTGGTTTTGTGTTCCCGGTGTATTTTTGGGGATTGCCAAGTATTGTCGCGTATTTTCTGCACCGAGTTTGTTTTCAGGAAGATAGAAAACCGTATCTATACGGAGTGATGACTTGCGGAAGCAGTATCGGGGCTGCAGATAAACAGATGAAAAGTATTCTAGAAAAAAGAGGACATCAACTAAAAGCAGTCTTTCCGCTCGTGATGCCCGATAATTATGTCGTGATGTTTCAGGCACCAACGGAGGAAGAGGTCGAAAAGATTTTGAAAAAGACAGAGAAAGAGATTGCTGTTATCTCTGCATCAGTCAAAAGGAAAGAGGATGGCAGATGGTCCAAAGCAAAAGGCTTTGCTTTGAGCACAGTGATGCAGCCGCTATATAGAAACGGCAGGAAAACCGCAAAATTTCATGCCGAGGATACGTGCATCAGCTGTGGAAAATGTGCGTCTATCTGTCCTGCAAGAGCTATACGGATAGAGGATGGAAAACCGATTTGGGTAAAAAAACAGTGCATTTTCTGTATGGCGTGCATCAACCGATGCCCGGTCCAGGCGATTCAGTACGGAAGTAGAACGCTGAAAAAGGGAAGATATGAACATCCAGATATCAAAGGGGAATGGTAGAAAAATGGACCACTAAAAGATTTTAGTGGTCCATTTTGTGCAGTCCCAAACTTCCTGCACCACATCTTTGTAAAATTCCGGCTCATGGCAAATGAGAAGAATGCTGCCTTTGTATTCCAAAAGCGCACGTTTCAGTTCTTCTTTTGCATCTACGTCCAGATGGTTTGTCGGCTCGTCCAGCAACAGGATATTGGTTTCCCGGTTGATCAATTTGCAAAGACGTACTTTTGCCTGTTCTCCTCCGCTTAACACCCTTACCTGACTTTCAATATGTTTGGTAGTAAGGCCGCATTTGGCAAGAGCAGAGCGGACTTCATACTGGGAGTAGGAAGGAAATTCATCCCAGATCTCTTCAATACAAGTCCTGGTGTTTTGTTCTTTGATTTCCTGTTCAAAATATCCGATCTGCAGATTTTCTCCAAGTGTGCAGTTTCCAAAGAGGGCTGGAATCAAACCAAGTATGCTCTTTAAAAGTGTTGTCTTTCCGATTCCGTTTGCCCCTGTCAGAGCGATTTTCTGTCCGCGCTCCATGGAAAGATTCAGTGGTTTGGAGAGCGGAGAGTCATAACCGATGACCAGATCCTTTGTCTCAAAAATCAATTTGCCAGGTGTCCGGCCAACACGGAAATGAAATTCCGGTTTTGGGCGTTCCTTTGCAAGCTCGATGACATCCATTTTGTCCAGTTTTTTCTGTCTTGACATGGCCATGTTTCGCGTGGATACTCTTGCCTTGTTTCTGGCAACAAAATCTTTTAATTCACTGATTTCCTGCTGCTGCCTTTTGTAAGCTGCCTCGAGCTGTGCTTTTTTGACTGCGTACACTTCCTGGAAATGTTCATAGTCCCCAACATAGCGGTTCAGCTCCTGATTTTCCATATGATAGATGATATTGATAACTTCGTTGAGAAACGGGATATCGTGGGAGATAAGAATAAACGCATTTTCGTAGTCAATCAGATAGCGTTTCAACCAGGCAATATGTTCCTCATCCAGATAGTTCGTTGGCTCATCCAAGAGAAGGATGTCCGGTTTTTCCAATAAAAGTTTGGCCAAAAGGACTTTGGTTCTCTGACCGCCGCTCAAATCTGTGACATCCCTCTCAAGGCCAAGATCCAAGAGGCCAAGTGCGCGTGCTACCTCTTCGACTTTGGAATCTATTGTATAGAAATCGTGCAAAGTCAGAGCGTCCTGGATGGTGCCAAGCTCCTCCATCATTGCTGCCATTTCGTCTTCACTGGCATTCCCGAGGGCATTGCAGATGTCATTCATCCGTTCTTCCATCTCGAATAGGTAGGAAAAAGCAGATTTGAGTACATCCCGAATACACATTCCCTGTTTCAGAACCGTGTGTTGGTCAAGGTAGCCGACGCGTACTTTTTTTGCCCACTCAATCTTTCCCTCGTCTGGTTTTAAATGCCCTGTCACCACGTTGAGAAAGGTGGATTTTCCTTCTCCGTTTGCGCCCACAAGGCCGATATGTTCTCCTTTTAACAGACGGAAGGAGACATCATTGAAAATTGCTCTGTCTCCAAATCCGTGAGATAAGTGCTCTACATTTAAAATGCTCATAATAACCTCCAATCAGTCTAAGATATAATCTACTATTGGAGGAATGCGCTGTCAAGAAATTTTCGCGGAGAGTGTATTGTTGGCAGCCTCTATAAAGGAAGAAAAAAGACGGCTCATTTTTTTGGAGGACTCATACATATGTTCCGGGTGCCATTGTACGCCAAGCACATAAGGAGAGTCTGGAAACTCCAGAGCTTCAATGGTTTTGTCCGAAGTTCTGGCAGAGACGACAAGGTCTGCGCCCACATCCCGGATACTCTGGTGATGATAGCTGTTCGTGTAGACACTGTCTCCAAGGATGCGGGACAGAAGAGTGCCTGGCTGGATTTTTACCTGATGGCAGATGTCGCCTTTTGAGAGTGTCTTTTGCATATGGCAGATGGAGGCGCCAGGCTGAAGAGTCAAATCCTGATACAGGGAACCACCCCTTGCAAGGTTTAAGATCTGGACCCCTCTGCAGATTGCGAGAAGCGGTTTTTGGGTCTTTAATACTTCCTCCATAAACTGGATCTGAAAGACATCGAGGAGAAAGTTCGTGTGCCCTGATAGCGGGTGCAGCTCCTGGTTAAAAAGGACCGGATTGACATCCTCCCCGCCGCAGAAAAGAAATCCGTCACAGAGGGAAAGATATGTACTGAGCTCGTGGGAAGGCAGAAGTGCTGGTATAATGACAGGAGAGGCTTTAAATGTTTCAATTGCCTGGATATATGACTGAGGGACAAATTGACTTTGGCGGATGAATCCGCAGGTGAGGATACCGATGATTGGTTTCATATTCAAATCCTTTCTGAAATACATATTGATTAAGATAATACAGACTATGAAAAGGAGGACAAAGATATGCATTTGATCGATCTGCACTGTGACATGATCTGGAAACTTTTGAAGGACAGAGCAGAAGGGAAAGAGGTGGACATATGCAGGAATGAGGGCGCAGTCAGCCTTTTGGGGCTTGAAAAGGCGGAGAGTATGGCGCAGTTTTTTGCTGCCTTTGTGTATATGGGAAAGTTTCAGGGGAAAGGAAGATGGAGTAAAGGGTACAGAGAAGCTTTAATGATGTTGAAAGCTCTTGATGAAGAGATAGAGAGAACAGAAGGAAAAATTGAATGGGCCAAAAATGCAGGGGATGTGTTAGGTACACATAGACAGGGGAAAATAGCAGCAATCAAAAGTGTGGAGGAAGGCGGTGTTTTGGAAGAGAAAATAAGCCGTCTGGAAACATTTTATGAAGAAGGTGTTCGGCTTTTGACATTGACATGGAATGAGGAGAATTGTATCGGATATCCAAATAGTAGAGATCGAAATATCATGGAGAAAGGGCTTAAAAAATTTGGGATGGAAGTTGTCTCTTTTATGAATGAAAAAGGGATGATCATAGATGTTTCGCACTTGTCTGACCAGGGGTTCTGGGATGTCATATGTCTTAGCAAGGCACCGGTTGTTGCCTCCCACTCCAATGCAAGAAGCCTTTGTGCGCATCCAAGGAATCTGACAGATGAAATGCTTTTGGAGCTTGGGAACCATGGAGGAGTGGTTGGCCTGAATCTATACCCCTATTTTGTAGATAAAAACGGACGTTCAAATATGGAAAAGCTTGCTGTCCACCTCCGGCACATGGTGTCTGTGGCAGGGGAAGATGCAGTGGCTATTGGCACAGATTTTGACGGTTTTGACGAGGGAATATCCTCTATTAAAAACATTGGCCAGATGCCGGATTTTTATGATTATCTGAAAAAACATGGTTTTACAGAAAAGATACTGGAAAAAGTATGGTATAAAAACGCGCTCCGTATTATGGCAGAAGTAATGAAATAGCACTTAAACAGAACAAACCGCAGCAAAATCTGCGGTTTGTGTTGCTTTAACGCATTAATGTGTGCTAGAATAGGGCGAATAGAAAAAGAATAGGAGAATGTTATGGAAAAAAGAGAGACTTTTACAAGCAAGATTGGATTTGTCATGGCATGTATTGGCTCAGCCATAGGGCTGGGAAATATATGGATGTTTCCATACCGCCTCGGAAGATATGGCGGGGCGGCATTTTTGATTCCATACCTCTTGTTTGTCCTTATTTTGGGGACAACCGGATTGATGGCGGAATTCTCTTTTGGAAGAAGGTTCAAAGGAGGTTCTATGTACGGAATCATCACTGTCTTTCAGCAGAAAAAGAAAAGGGGAGGAAAGTTTTGGGGAGCGTTGCCGGCGATCGGTCTGGCCGGAGTTTTTATCTTTTATAATATTGTAGTTGGATGGATCTTGAAATACTTGTTTATGAGTATCACAGGTGATCTCAAAGAGATAGACAAGGCAAACTATTTCCATGAATTTGCGGGGACAAGCGCCTCTATCCCATGGAATATTTTTGCGATACTTCTGACCGTAGTGATCATCTCATGCGGTGTGACAAAAGGAATCGAGAGAATCAGTAAAATCATCATGCCGGCCCTGTTTATCATCTTTATTCTGCTCGCGATTCGCTCTTTAAGTCTTCCGGGAGCTGCGGAGGGAGTCCGATTCTTGCTTGAGCCAAAGTGGGAGTATTTAAAAGAGGTTGACACCTGGGTGATGGCGCTTGGACAGGCCTTTTTTACCGTATCCATCAATGGGTGCGGTATGGTAGTATACGGCAGTTATCTGAAACGGGAGTATGACATTCCGAGACTTTCCCTGGCTACAGCGGTTCTGGATACTTTGGCTGCGATTCTGGCGTCTTTTGTCATTATGCCGGCAGTTTTTGCTTTCCATGTGGATGTCAACACAGGACCTCCGCTTTTGTTTATGACAATGCCGAGCATTTTTGACAAGATGCCGGGCGGGTTTCTGGTGGCGATCGTCTTTTTTATAAGCTTGCTTTTTGCAGCCATCTCTTCCTCTATTAATATGCTGGAAGGGGTGACAGAGGCTGTGATCACCAATTATAAAGTGCCAAGGAAAAAGGCAGCTGTGGCCATTGGATTGATCCTGGCTCTTTTGTCTGCTCCTCTGAATTTGGATATGAGAGCTTTTGATAATTTTACAAATTTTATTACAATTGTTGTTTCGCCACTCATGGTGGTTCTTGTGCTGATTGTCTATTTCTATATGCATGACAGCAAAGATGCATTGCAGGAGATCAATCAGGGCAGCAAAATAAGGTTTGGAAAAGGGTTTTTGGTGTTTGCAAAATATGTTTTTCTTGCAGTGACTGTTCTGGTTGTAATCCTGGGCGTGGTTTATGGGGGAATTGGATAGATCGATCCCAAATACCGGAGAATTTCTTTATTAGGAATTCTCCGGTTATTTTTTGATCTTTGGAATTGACATAGAGAAACAGTGATGATATATTCTTGGTGTACTATCAATAATAGTACAGTAAATACACTGAAAGAAGGGAGCAGAATTGATTACGATCGACTATCAGAGCAGGAAACCGATTTATGAACAGATTGTGGAAAAATTTCAGCTGCTGATCGTGAAGGGCGTTCTATTGCCGGACAGTCAAATGCCGTCCGTCAGGGCATTGGCCGTGGAATTGGCAATCAATCCGAATACCATTCAAAAGGCGTATGCCATGCTGGAGCAGCAAGGGTATATTTATCCTGTTAAGGGGAGAGGAAATTTTGTGACAGACAATCAGGATGTCCTGCAACAGAAGAGACAGGAGTTTTTTGAAAATCTGCGAGATCTGATAAAAAAGGGAAAAGATATGGGAATTTCAAAGAAAGCATGTATTTCTTACATGGAGGAAAATTGGAAGGAGGGGTTGGATTTATGATCGAGATCAAAGGAGTCAGCAAAAAATTTGGCAATATACAGGCGCTTTCTGATATCCACGCCACGATCCAGGAAGGTGAAGTGTTCGGGCTTATCGGCTCCAATGGAGCCGGAAAAAGTACACTGTTTCGTATTTTGAGTGGAATTTTAAGGCAGGATGAGGGGGAGATCCTGGTGGACGGACAGGCTGTCTATGAAAATGCTGGAGGAAAATCTTTGATCTGCTTTTTGGCAGATGGAAGTTATTTTTTACCAAACACAACGCCGGGGAGTATGGGGGAGCATTACGCCATGTTCTATCCGAAATTCGACAAAGCAAAGTATGAAAAAAATTTAAAAGAATTTGGGATTGATAAAAACCGGAAGATGAACACTTTTTCAAAAGGTATGAAAAAGCAGGTATCCATTCTTCTTGGGATTCACAGCAACACAAAGTATTTATTCTGTGACGAGACATTTGATGGTCTGGATCCTGTAATGCGCCAGGCGGTGAAAAGTCTTTTTATCTCGGAGATGATGAAACGTCCATTTACTCCGGTGATCGCATCCCACAATCTGCGTGAATTGGAAGATATCTGCGAGCATGTAGGGCTTCTTCACAAAGGAGGAATTCTTTTTACAAAAGATTTGGATGAGATGAAATTGAATCTGCACAAGGTACAATGTGTCTTCCAAAATCCGGTTTCTGAAGAAGAAGCGCTTAAAAATCTGGATATTTTAAAGCATGAAAAAAGAGGTTCTCTTCTCACTCTTGTGACAAGGGGAAGAAGGGAAAAAGTCATGCAGATCATACAGGAAGAAAATCCTCTGTTTGCGGAAGTGCTGCCGCTGACTTTAGAGGAAATCTTTATTAGTGAAACGGAGGTAGCGGGATATGACATCAAAGATTTCATTTTTTAAGCTTGTAAAAGATGATATCAGACAGCGCATGTGGCTGATGGCCTTTACGTCAGTTCTGTTTTTATGTATCTATCCGGTGTATGGGGCGATGGAATTGGAAAACAGGCTGGCATCACTGGGGGCAGAAGGGGCTTATGGGGTGGAGTCTCTTAAAAAGTGGGTGGAGGAATTTGCAGGATCTGGAAACTTTTTCTTTGCAGGAGCTGCCTCATTCATTGCAGTTGTGAGTGCGTTCTCTGCTTTTGCCTATCTGCACAGCAAAGATAAGGTAGATTTTTATCACAGTTTCCCAGTGACAAGAGGAGCGCTGTATGCAAAGGCGTATGTGAGCAGTTTTTTCATGTTTGTCGTGCCGTTTGTGGTATCCTATGCCATGTTTATTGCAATTGCAGCCCAAAAGTCTGTACTTCCTTCAGATGTCTTTGATATGGTGATTCGAACAATTGCAGTGCAGGTCATTTACTTTTTGTTGATTTATTCGGTTACAGTTGTCAGTGTAATGTTGACAGGGAAGATTATCATGGGAGTTTTAGCAGCCATCGTATTCATGAGCTATGTGCCGGTTCTTTTTTTTGTGATTGATGAACTCTGTTCTTTTTTTGTCACGTACACGCCTTCTGTCCACACAGGAAACCACCTGTTTTTCTCACCTCTTGGCAATTATTTTGAGTTTGTGGGGAACTGTCAGTCAGGGCTTTTTTCATGGACAAGACTTTTGCTGGTGCTTTTGCTGGCTGTGATCATGATTGGTGTAGGGTATCTTTTATACAGGTTTCGGCCTTTGGAGGCAGCGGAAAGTACACTTGCTTTTCAAAAGACAGGATCATTTATAAAAGTGCTTTTGTCTGTGCCGCTCTCCCTTGCTGTTGCATCTGTGATGACAAGTTCCAGTGTGCATCCAATCAAATGGATGGCGGTTATCTCTGTGCTTGGAACTTTGCTTTTATGTTTGACCATAGAATTTATGTACCATATGGACATCAAAAAAATTGTTTGCGGGAAGATTGGTACGGCAGTCGCTGTATTTGGAGTGATGGTGATTCTCTTTGCATTTTATAAGGATATTTTTGGGTATGACAGTTATCTGCCAAAGAAAGACAAGGTAAGTCAGATGGCACTTTTGGTGGAAGAAGACAATGGATTTTTTGTGAGAAATGCAGACAGAAAATATCTTCAGGCTAACATGACAGATGCGTTTGGGCCGATTTATGCGTTGGCAGAAGAAGGTGCAAAAAATACAGAGAAAGCTTTGGACAAAGAGCAGTATTTTGAAGGAAAACTGAAAGAAAAATTAAGATGTATCATCGCCTATAAGGAAAAGAAAGACACGACAAAATACAGAACCTATTATGTGTCCAGAGAGACTGTGAAAAAGACTGTTGTACAAATGTGTAAAAACGAAGAGTACAAAGAAAAAATGTTCGGAGTGGAAAAGATCGAACCGGGCAGGGAGAGTGAGTTTTATATAAACGATATCCTTGAGAATTATGGGAATATGGATATCACACAGGAGCAGAAAAGATCCATTTTGGGTGCATACAAAAAAGATTTTAAAGATATCTCCGTGGAACAGATGATGGAAGAAAACCCAATTGCCAGGCTGGAGATCGTGGACGACTCGTTTGAGACTTATATGCTGCCTGTATATAAGGAAAATGAACGGACACTCGAAAGTCTTAAGGCAGCAGGTTATGAGATTCAGACCTCTGTTTTGCAGGAAGATGTAAAGGAAATGGAGGTTATTGTTTATGACGAGGATACAGACAAGCCGGGAAACAGGGAGTCAGTGACAGATGTGGAGAAACAGCAGAAGATATTGGAGCTCCTAAGTTATCAAAGTGACCCTTTGTTTGCAGAGCATGATTTTAATGATATGGAGATCATGGTCACATTAAAAGATAACAGAGAACTTTATTTTTCCTGCAATAAAGAAAAAATAGCGAATATTTTAAAATAGCGGCTACCAAAGGCGTTCTTAAAATACGCAAAAGAATGATCCCGGTTGGAAAAACAGCATTGTAAACATGCTCCTTCCGACCGGGAACTATTTATTTTCCGAAAAATCGGTTTGCTCTTATTGATGTTTCATTTTTTTTATTTCTGCCATTTTCATAGCGCGAACCTTTAAAGGAAGTCCGAACAGATTGATAAAACCGTCTGCATCGTGGTGGTCATACAGTTCACCGGTCGTAAAGCTTGCAAGAGATTCGCTGTACAGAGAGTATGGGGAGGTGGTCCCTGCCTTGATAATATTGCCTTTGTACAGTTTGAATTTAACTTCACCCGTCACATATTTCTGTGTGGACTCCACGAAAGCCTGAATGGCTTCCCGAAGCGGAGTGAACCATTTCCCTTCATATACAACTTGGGCCAGCTTATTGCCCATTTCTTTTTTTACTTCATAGGTAGCGCGGTCAAGTACAAGCTCTTCAAGCTGCTGGTGTGCCTCCATCAGGATGGTTCCGCCCGGAGTTTCGTAAATACCGCGTGACTTCATGCCCACAACACGATTTTCCACAATGTCGATGATGCCGATCCCGTGTTTGCCGCCAAGTTTGTTGAGTTTGCGGATGATATCGGAAACTTTCATAGCCTGACCGTTGATACTCTTTGGAACGCCGCTTTCAAACGTCATGGTCACATATTCTGCCTCATCTGGTGCTTTTTCCGGACTTACACTTAAAACGAGCAGATCGTCATAATTTGGCTCATTGGCAGGATCTTCGAGTTCCAGACCTTCATGGCTGATGTGCCATAAGTTGCGGTCACGACTGTAGCTGTGACTTGCATCAAATGGAAGGTCAATGCCGTGGGATTTGCAGTACGCAATCTCGTCCTCCCTGGACTGCATGGTCCAAAGGTCTGTCATTCTCCAAGGAGCGATGATCTTTAAATCCGGTGCCAGAGCCTTGATTCCAAGTTCAAAACGAATCTGGTCATTGCCTTTTCCGGTTGCCCCGTGGCAGATAGCTGTAGCGTTTTCTTTTCTTGCAATCTCCACCAGTTTTGCTGCGATTCCAGGGCGTGCCATGGAAGTGCCGAGCAAATACTTGTTCTCATACACAGCTCCAGCCTGTACGCAAGGAATGATGTAATTGTCACAGAAATCGTCCGTTATATCTTCGATATATAACTTAGATGCTCCGGACAGTTTTGCGCGCTCTTCAAGACCATCGAGTTCTTCCTCCTGTCCGCAGTCAATGCAGCAGCAGATCACTTCATAGTCAAAATTTTCTTTCAGCCAAGGGATGATTGCCGTTGTGTCCAGTCCACCGGAATATGCCAATACAACTTTTTCTTTCATTATAGAAACCTCCTGATGTGTAAAATCTATGTATGTCAAAAACGACGTTAATGACACTATACACCAGAATGTATAAATATGCAATATAAAAAATGAAAAAGTCAAAATAATTTTAATATCTGCAAAAACATCTTGAATAATTAGAAACGAAGATGTATAATTATGCAATCATAGATGGTGAAAGTTACATGTATACTTATACAAAGAGGTCCATAACAAGAAAGAAAAGAGGCATAAAATATGATAAAAGCAGGTATTATCGGAGCTACCGGATATGCAGGAGGGGAGCTTGTGAGAATTCTCCTTTCGCATAAAGATGTAAAGATATGCTGGTATGGCTCCAGAAATTATATAGATCAGAAATATTCGGATATTTATCAGAATCTGTTTGAGATCGTGGATGATGTATGTCTGGATGACAATATGGAAGAGCTGGCAGAGAAAGTGGATGTCATTTTTACGGCAACTCCTCAGGGATACTGCAGCAGAGTTATGAATGAAGATATTCTCTCAAAAGCAAAGGTGATCGATCTTAGCGCAGATTTCCGCATCAAGGACGTGGATGTATATGAAGAATGGTATCAGCTGAAACATCCTTGTCCTTCTTATATAAAAGAAGCAGTTTACGGACTTCCCGAATTATACAGGGACAAGATAAAAGGAGCGAGAATCATCGCCAATCCGGGATGTTATCCAACCTGCTCCATTCTGTCCGTATATCCTCTGGTCCGGGAAGGAATGATTGATATGAACACGGTGATCATCGATGCAAAATCAGGTACTTCCGGGGCAGGAAGAGGGGCTAAGGTGGATAATCTGTACTGTGAGGTCAATGAAAATATCAAAGCTTATGGGGTGGCATCCCACAGACATACGCCGGAAATTGAAGAGCAGCTTTCCGGGGCAGCAAAAAAGGATGTAAAGATTAATTTTACTCCGCATCTTGTGCCCATGAACAGGGGAATTCTTGTCACTGCCTATGCATCCTTGATAAAAAATGTGACAGAGGAAGAAATAAGGAATGTGTACAGGGCATACTATAAGGATGAAACATTTGTGAGAGTGCTGAATAAAGATGTCTGTCCTCAGACAAAATGGGTGGAGGGCAGCAACTATGTGGATGTGAACATCAAGGTGGATGACCGTACAGGACGCGTCATTATGATGGGAGCTATGGATAACCTTATAAAAGGGGCGGCCGGACAGGCAGTGCAGAATATGAATCTGTTGTTTGGAAACGAGGAGACAGAAGGCCTGCTGTTCGTTCCGATGTTTCCGTAAGGAAAAGGAAAGGCAGAAAAAGATGATGGCATACGCGATATAGAAATCAAAGTTTATATTTATGAAATCATAAGGAGGGCATCTATGATAACGATCGTAAAAGGCGGAGTGACAAAGGCAATGGGATTTGAGGCTGCATCCTGTGCAGCCGGATTGAAATATGAAGGAAGAGAAGACATGGCGCTTGTGTACAGTAAGGTGCCGTGCAGGGCGGCAGGCACCTTTACAACAAATATCGTAAAGGCAGCCCCTGTCAAATGGGATCAGAAGATCATAAACGAGAGGGGAGAGGCATCCGCAATTATTGTCAATTCCGGTATTGCCAACGCATGTACCGGAAAAGAAGGCATGGACTGCTGTGAGAAGACGGCGGCCGCCGCAGCAGCAGCACTGAAAATAAGTGAGGAGGATGTGCTCATTGGATCCACAGGAGTCATCGGAAAACAGATGCCAGTGGGTAAACTCACCGCAGGGATAGAAGAGCTTGCAAAGAAAAAAGCTCATTCCGTGGAGAGCGGGACAAAGGCAGCAATGGCGATTAAGACAACGGACACCTGCGAAAAAGAGATGGCAGTGGAATTTGAAATCCAAGGTGTGAAGGTGACTCTTGGCGGCATGGCAAAAGGCTCCGGCATGATCCACCCGAACATGTGCACCATGCTTGCATTTTTGACAACAGATGCAAAAATCTCAAAAACAGCACTTCAAAAGGCTCTGGGAGAGGACATCAAGGATACATACAATATGATCTCCGTGGACGGAGATACCTCCACCAATGATACTGTCATTCTTCTGGCAAACGGGCTGGCAGAAAATGAGGAGATCAAGGAGGGAACAGAAGAATACGAAATATTTGTGAAAGCGCTCCACATGGTAAACACGTATCTGGCGAAAAAAATCGCCGGGGACGGGGAAGGAGCAACAGCTCTCTTTGAAGTAGAAGTTGTGGGGGCGCAGGATAAAAAGCAGGCGCAGACACTTGCTAAATCCATTGTGTGCTCCAACCTTACAAAAACCGCAATCGCAGGGCACGATGCCAACTGGGGCAGGATCCTCTGCGCCATGGGCTATGCAGGTGTGGACTTTGACCCTGAGAAAGTGGATTTGTACTTTGAGAGCAAAGCGGGAAAAATCCAGATCATTGCAAATGGGGTTGCGATAGATTACAGTGAAGAAAAAGCGACAAAAATCCTTTCAGAAAAAGAAGTAAAGGCGATCACGGATCTTCACCTTGGAGAGGCAAAAGGAACTGCATGGGGATGTGATCTGACTCACGGATACATTGAAATCAATGCGGATTACCGTTCATAAAGGAGGCGTACCAATGGGGGATGAAATGCAAAAATATCTGGACAAGGCCGAGGTTCTCATCGAGGCGCTGCCTTACATCCAGAAATTTAACAGGAAGATCATTGTTGTTAAGTACGGTGGCAGCGCTATGATAGATGAAACCTTAAAAAGGCGGGTTATTCAGGATGTCACACTGTTAAAACTGGTAGGATTTAAACCGATCATTGTGCACGGCGGAGGAAAGGAGATCAGCCGCTGGGTCGGAAAGATTGGCATGGAGCCTAAATTTATAAAAGGACTTCGCGTGACAGATGAGGAGACGATGGAAGTAGCTGAGATGGTATTAAACCGGGTCAACAAAAGTCTTGTGCGTCTTGTTGAAGAGCTTGGTGTGCGGGCTATCGGCATCAGCGGAAAGGACGGAGGACTTCTTCGGGTGGAAAAAAAGTATGCGGACGGTGCAGATATCGGCTATGTGGGCAAGATTAAGCAGGTGAATATTCAGGTAGTACAGGATCTTTTGGAAAAGGATTTCCTCCCGATCATTTGTCCGGTAGGACTGGACGATGAGTACCATACATATAATATCAATGCGGACGATGCGGCGGATGCCATTGCAAGAGCCATTGGCGCAGAAAAGCTTGCCTTTTTGACAGATATTGAAGGCGTGTACAAAAATCCAAACGATTCTTCCACAAGAATTTCCGCTATGACAGTAAAAGAGGCAAGATCGCTCATTGATGAAGGATATGTGGGCGGAGGAATGCTGCCAAAACTCCAAAACTGCATAGATGCTATAGAAAACGGAGTGAAGAAAGTGCATATTCTGGACGGCAGGATTCCACACTGTCTCCTTTTGGAAATTTTCACGAACAAAGGAATCGGGACAGCTATTTTCAAAGATGAGGAAAGCAGGGATGAGCATGGAGAATAAAGAAAAACAATATATGGAAGAAACGCAGAGCCATCTTGTGCACACATACAATCCATTTCCGATTGTGGTGAAAAAGGGTGAGGGAGTGTACTTGTACGATGAGGAAGGAAACAAATATCTGGATTTTACATCCGGATATGCGGTGTCTTCCCTTGGGTACGGGAACAAAGAGCTGAACAAAAAATTGAAAGCACAGATAGACAATATTTTGCATACCTCCAATCTTTTCTATCATACAGCACAAAAAGAGGCAGCAGAGAGGCTTTTAAAACTTTGCGGTATGGACAGACTTTTTTTTACAAACAGCGGAGGGGAGGCTGTGGAAGGAGCCTTAAAGGCTGCGAGAAAATATGGTTTTGAAAAAAAGAGTGGAAGATATGAGTTCATTGCCATGAAAGAATCGTTCCACGGAAGGAGTTTCGGGGCGCTTTCCGTGACAGGACACGATGCATACCGTACTCCTTTTGAGCCCTTGCTTGCGGGTGTAAAATTTGCCGCATTCAATGATCTTGACAGCGTAAGAGCGCTGGTCAATGAAAAGACTCTGGCCATTATATTCGAACCGGTGCAGGGGGAAGGCGGGGTGTATCCGGCAAAAGAGGAGTTCGTAAAGGGTATACGAAAGCTGTGTGATGAGAATGACATTCTCATGATCTGCGATGAAGTGCAGTGCGGCATGGGAAGGACAGGAAACTATTTCGCATGGCAGGGATACAAGGCAAGACCGGACATTTTGACAATGGCAAAGGCGATCGGCAATGGAATTCCGGTGGGAGCTTTTGCACTGACAGAGAAAGTGGCAAAATATTCTCTTTCACCTGGGGATCATGGCAGCACGTACGGAGGAGGCCCGCTTGCCTGCACGGCGGTGAGTGCGGTTGCAAAGATTTTTGAGAAAAAGAATCTGCCTGACCATGTAAAAGAAATTTCCGTGTATTTGGAGGAGAAACTGGATAAATTGAAGGAAGAATGCCCGTTTGTGACAGGGAGAAGGGGAGTCGGCCTTTTGCAGGCGGTCAAGATTACAAAGCAAGTTAAGGAGACAACGATGAGAGCGCTTGGGGAGGGACTGCTCGTGATTGGGGCAGGCGATGATGCAATCCGTCTGATTCCGCCTCTTGTCATAGAAAAAGAACACGTAGACGAGATGATCGAAAAGCTGAAAAAAGCGCTGGAAGCATAAAAAGGAGAAAAGTGCACATACTTCCTAAAAGAAATTTTAGGAGGTAAAAACAAATGGCAGGATGGATTATTGCACTTTTGTCAGGTGCTCTGATGAGTGTACAGGGAGTATTTAATACACAGGTGACCAAGACAGCCGGCATTTGGGTGAGTAATGCGTGGGTACAGTTGAGCGCATTCCTCCTCTGTGCGGCTGTCTGGTTTTGTACAGGGAGACCTGCGATATCCGCTCTTTGGAAAGTGGAGCCAAAGTACATGCTGCTTGGAGGCATCATCGGTGCCGGGATCACGTGGACTGTTATCAAGAGTATGGAACAGTTGGGGCCTGCTAAGGCAGCACTTCTGATCGTGATCGCCCAGCTTATCGTGGCCTATGTCATTGAGCTTCTCGGGATATTCGGAGTGGAGAAACAGCCGTTCAACTGGATAAAGGCAGGGGGAATGCTGCTTGCCCTTGTGGGAGTGGCCATTTTCCAGTGGAAATAGTGTGCAATATTAGAAAATTGTGAAAATGTCATTGTAATTTAAAATCAGATTCGGTAAAATGATGGTATCCTGCATAGAGGGGATTACGGTAGACCGTAAGGAGGATTTATGCAAGGAAAAAGAAGAAAATTTGTCTATGTATTTGCGTTTTGCGCCATGTTTCTTTTTTTGCTGTCCATGGCAGGATGCCAGAAAGAAGAGGAGTCTTTGGAGAGAATATCGGAGGAGTCGCTGCAAGATTCCGATGACAAACAGGAAAAGGAAGAGGAGCAAGAGGAAACTATTGTTGTCTATGTGTGCGGGTGTGTGAAAAATCCGGGGGTTTATGAACTGCCTTCTGATGCCAGAGTTTCTGATGCAGTGCAGTTTGCGTCGGGATTTCAAGAAAATGCAGCGGAAGAATCCGTAAACCTTGCAAAGAAAGTAGAGGATGGAGAGCAGATTTATATTCCGTCCAAGGAGGAGGCATCCCAAAAGGCATACTCAGGAAAAGGCGGGCAAGAGGACGATGACAGTGTAAATCTGAATACCGCGGATTTGGAGGAGCTGAAGACCCTTCCGGGGATCGGAGATGCAAAAGCCAAAAGCATCATCAATTATAGGGAGGAGCACGGCGGATTCTAAAATATCGAAGAGATCATGCAGATAGAGGGAATCAAAGAAGGGGTATTTCAGAAAATCAAAGATAAAATAAAAGTATAACGGGGAGAAAAGCTATGAGCAAAAGAGTTTTGGTGGTTGACGATGAAAAATTGATTGTAAAAGGAATCCGTTTCAGCCTTGAGCAGGACGGAATGAGTGTGGACTGTGCCTATGACGGTGAGGAGGCAATGACACTCGCAAAGCAGAATACCTACGATCTGATTCTTTTGGACGTGATGCTCCCGAAACATGATGGGTTTGAGGTTTGTCAGAATATCAGAGAGTATTCCGATGTCCCGATCATTATGCTGACTGCAAAGGGAGATGACATGGATAAAATTCTCGGACTGGAATATGGGGCGGATGACTATATCACAAAACCATTCAATATTCTGGAGGTCAAGGCGAGGATAAAGGCTATTATGAGAAGAGCCGGCAAAGGGGCTAAGGAAGACAAGGAAAACCGGATGATCCAAAAAGGAGATATGAAGATTGACTGTGAGAGCAGGAGAGTGTTCATAGGAGAAAAAGAGATGAACCTGACTGCAAAAGAGTTTGACCTTTTGGAACTTTTGGCGACAAACCCGAATAAGGTGTACAGCAGGGAAAATCTTCTGAACATTGTCTGGGGATATGAGTATCCGGGCGATGCAAGGACCGTGGACGTACATATCAGAAGACTTAGAGAAAAGATTGAGGTCAATCCAAGCGACCCGAAATATGTACATACAAAGTGGGGGGTTGGTTACTATTTTAGGGGCTAAATGGAAGATAAAAAACAGTTTTTTTAAAAGCCTTCGTTTTCGGATAATCCTCATGGCGCTTGCCGTGGGGATTATTCCGTGTATGATTTTGAGGATCGTGCTGCTTGGCAATTATGAAGAACGTTCTGTGGCTGAGAAATCGGCACAGATCCAGAATCAGTGTACGATTCTGGGAAACCAGCTTATAAGCAGCGGGTATCTGGAAGGAAAGACCTCAGAAGTGGTGGATGCAGAGTTAACGCAGTTGTCCAATATATATTCCGGGCGTGTCATGATCGTGGACGGCCAGTTTGAGATCATCAAGGATACATACGATATGGATGAGAGAAAGATTCTTGCCTCTCAAAGTATTATTGAATGTTTTAAGGGAAAAGGGACGAGCCATTACGATGGAAAGAATCAATACATCGAAGTGACGGTTCCGGTGATGGATCAGGAGGCACAGAATGTTCTGGGAGTCATATTGGCCAGTGTGTCCACAGACAGCATTGCGGATTCATTGGAGGTTTACAGAGAGAAGGCAAATATCATGCTTATGACGATCGTACTGATCCTGCTTATCGTAGTTGCATTTTGTTCAGGGAAAATGATGCGACCGTTCCACAGGCTTTCCGATGCCATTGACGCTGTGACGGAGGGATATGACTCTGGAAAAATTGAAGAGAATCAATATTCGGAGACAGAGAAGATTTCTGAGTCAGTAAACAAGATGCTTGTGCGCTGGAAAAAGGTGGATGATTCAAGACAGGAGTTTGTCTCCAACGTATCCCATGAGCTGAAAACACCGCTGACATCTATGAAAGTGCTGGCAGATTCTCTTTTGGCACAAGGTGATGTGCCGGCAGAACTGTACAAAGAGTTTATGGAAGACATTACCGAGGAGATTGAGAGGGAGGATAAAATCATCAATGACCTTCTCTCCCTTGTGAAGATGGATAAGACATCCGCAAATACCATGAATGTCACATCGGAAAATATCAATGAGCTTGTGGAAAAATGTTTAAAAAGACTTCAGCCGATTGCTGCAAAGGCGAATATTGAACTTGTCTTGGAAAGTTTTCGACCTGTGAGTGCAGAGGTGGATGAAATGAAGTTTTCTCAGGCAGTGACAAATCTTGTGGAAAATGCAATCAAGTACAATAAGGAAAATGGATTTGTCCACGTTTCCCTAAACGCAGATCACAAGTATTTTTACTTGAAGGTGGAAGATTCCGGGATTGGAATTCCAGAGGACGCCATTGACCATATTTTTGAGAGGTTTTACCGGGTGGATAAATCCCATTCAAGAGAAATCGGCGGCACAGGCCTTGGGCTTGCCATTGCAAGGGGCGCAGTTATTATGCACCGGGGAGCGATCAAAGTATACAGCGAGCCGGGAGAAGGTACAACGTTCACAGTCAGGATTCCGTTGACATACGTAGCGTAGAGAAAGAAGGAAGATATGAAGAAATTGTATCGATGGTGTGCGTCCATTCTTATCCTGTGCATGGCGATGACAGGAGCTGGATGTGCACAAGGGAAAAAAGTTGAAGATTATAAAAACCATTTGTATTTTATAAACGCCAAAGAAATGTCGCTTGAAAAAGTGGGATATACACTTGAAGGCACAGAGGCAGTGGAAGAAGCCGATGAGATGATGGAACAGTTGTTGCATGTTCCGGATGGGGCGAAATACTATTCTGCTGTTCCGGAGGGAGTAAAAGTTAACGAGATAAAACTTCAGGGGAAAATATTGAAACTGGATTTCTCAAAGAAATATCAGAAGATGAGCGCATCCCAGGAGGTTCTCATGAAAGAGGCGCTCGTACTTTCATTCACACAAATAAACGGGATTGATGGTGTGGAATTCTGGGTGGATGGAAAACCGCTGCAGAAAAAGAATGGCAGTATCCAGGGGATCATGTATGCGGACGATTTTGTTCAGAGTTCCGGTGCGGATATCCACACATATCAACAGAAAGAGCTGGTGCTCTATTTTGGTGACAGCTCCGGGAAAAAGCTGGTAAAAGAAAAAGTAAATGTCCGGTACAACAGTAATATGTCTCTGGAAAAGCTTATTTTGGAGAGGCTTATAAAGGGACCTTCAGGAAAATCGGAGAAAAAGATCCTTCCATCAGAAATGCGTATTTTGGGCGTGTCTGTAAAAGACGGTATTTGTTATGTAAACCTGGATCAGACATTCCTGGATTCTGTCTATGAAGTGGAGCCGGCGGTCACGATCTATTCTATAGTCAACTCCATCATAGACAATGGGACAGCCGCACAAGTTCAGATTTCTGTCAACGGTCAGACGAATGAAAAATTCCAGGGCTCCATTTCTTTGGAAAAGCCGTTGGCAAGAAATGAGAATATTATGGAGGAGGAAGAAAAATGAGAGGCAGGCCTGTATTTCTTGTCTGCCTTTTCATCCTCGTTCTTCGAGGGATATGGCTTGTTTTCTTTTTTTCAGGGGAGGAGTCATTGGGCTTTCCTGGAAGAAAAAGTCCCGCCGGCGAGATTGTTCTCAGAGGAGAAATCTACCGGATAGAAGAGACGGACAAGACAAAGTTGTTATATCTAAAACACAATTCTATTTTTCAAGGGAAGGATTCTTTCCCGACATCCAATTGTATTGTATATGATTCTAAAAAACAAAATTATCAAATCGGGAATATTGTCAAAGTAGAGGGAGAGGCGAAAATTTTTGAAAATGCGCCAAATCCTGGGAATTTTGACCAGAAACTTTATTATCAGAAAGACGGACTTTTGTTCTCCTGTTTTGCAAAAAAGATATCTGTAGAAAGAAAAACGATCAATCAGGCGGCTCAGTTTTTTTATCAATTTCGCAGAAAGTGGAGTAATATGCTTGTGCATGAGCTGGGTGAAAAGCATGGAGGAACATTGTCGGCTATGTTGATTGGGGAAAAGAAGACCATGGATGCAGGTGAAAAAGAGATCTATCAAAAGTCAGGAATCGGCCATCTTCTGGCAGTTTCCGGCCTCCATGTTTCCTTTGTGGGCCTTTCTTTCTATGAGCTTTTGCGAAGAGTTGGCACGCCCTTTTTTGCAGCAGGGGCAGCGGGAATCGGTGTTTTGTTTTTTTATGGGATGCTGACCGGATTTGGAGTGTCTGTTACGAGGGCGGTCATCATGCTGGCGTTTCGTATAGGAGCGTCGCTTGGAGGAAGGGAATACGATTTTCCAACGGCAATCGGATTTGCAGCCGCGTGGACCGCATTGACAAAGCCTCTTTATCTTCTGGACGCAGGTTTTCTTTTATCCTACATTTCAGTGATCGGGATTTATGTGGGAGACAGCATGCGCAGAGAATATTTTCCGGATGCAGGTTCTCTGTTCCAAAGTCTCTGGATGGGGGCAGCAGTCCAGATCGCCTTGTTTCCCATTACGTTGTATTTCTATTATGAATTTCCTACATATTCTATTCTCTTGAATCTGGCTGCAATCCCAGGGTCATCCATTGTCATTGGGAACGGGATGCTTGCAAGTATTTTCTGCATGATATCAGGGAGCGGTGTCGGGCTTCGTATAAGCGGATGGCTGTTGGAGATCTATTCCAGAGTAAGCGAGGCAAGTCTTCATCTGCCCTGGTGCCGGATTGTCTTTGGAAAACCGCGATGGCATGAAATACTGGTTTATTATCTTGTACTGTCACTTTTATACTTGATGATAAAAAGAAAATGGGAGAAGAGATGGGGGGTGGCCCTTTTGTTTAGCGCATCTGTGTTGTTCCTGAAAAGAATCCCATACCCTCATCAAAGTGTGAACGTGACAATGATCAATGTTGGTCAGGGGGACTGCGCGCTGATTCAAAGTCCTGACAGAGCGTGCTATCTTGTGGACGGAGGGAGCAGCGATGTGGATGAAGTGGGAAAATACCGGATAGAGCCGTTTTTAAAGTATTTGGGAATCGGTAAGGTGGACGGTGTGTTTTTGTCCCATGCAGACGAAGACCATATCAACGGAATTTATGAAATGTTGGAACGGCAGCATACAGGGATTGCGATAGAAACGGTGGTCCTGGAATCCCATTCCTTGAAAGATAAAGAGATGAGAAAGCTGGCAGCGAGAGCACGGAAATATGGGACAGAGGTAAAAAAGATCTCTTGGGGGAAAAGGCTTGGGAAAAAGATGATCTTGTCGTGTGCAGGGCCGAAAGAAACATTTGAGGGAAAGGATGGAAATGAAAATTCCATGGTCCTTCGAATGGAATATGGGGATATGAGCATGCTGTTTACCGGTGATATCGGGCAGGAGGCAGAAAGAGAAATGTTAATGGAGAACATGATAAAACCGGCGACCATCCTCAAAACAGCACATCACGGCTCTAAAAATTCCACATCCTCAGATTTTCTAAAAATACTAAAGCCAAAAGCAGCGCTTATCTCTGCGGGAGTAAAAAATCGGTACGGTCATCCGAATGAGGAGACGCTGGAAAGGCTGCGTAAGGAAAAAATTCCATATTATGTGACAAACAGTCAGGGGGCAATCTGCGTTCGGTTTACAAAAGAGGGGTGCAGACTTTACCATTACAGCAGGAAGGGGATTCCATTTCCTTTTTGATGGAAATATGCTACAATGTGACATAGCGATGAGACAAGGAGAAGGTTGGCCGATTATGAAAAGACTGAATGAAGATTTGAAGACAGGAAATTTTCAGCATATCTATCTTTTGTACGGAGAAGAGGCATATTTGAAAAAACAGTATAAAAAGCGTTTTCAGGCAGCAATGCTGCCGGAAGGGGACACAATGAACTTTTCCTATTTTGAGGGGAAGGATGTCAATATTGCGGAAGTGATCGATATTGCCGAGACAATGCCGTTTTTTGCAGAGCGAAGATTCATCGTAATGGAAAATACGGGGTTTTTGAAAAATGCCTGCCCCCAGCTCGCAGACTATTTGAAGATAGTCCCGGACAGCACATACTTTCTTTTTATTGAGAACGAGGTGGACAAAAGAGGCAGAGTGTACAAAGCCATCAAGGAGAAAGGGCATATCACAGAACTTGCCAGACAGGATGCCGACACTTTGACAAAATGGATCCTTGGTGCTGTAAAGAGAGAAGGAAAGCAGATTGCTGCACCCACAGTGAGGTATTTTCTGGAAAAAGAGGGCACGGATATGGAAAATCTTCAAAACGAGCTGGAAAAACTGTTTTCCTATACCATGGACAAAGACTCCATCACTGTGGAGGATGTCGATGCCGTCTGTACATCCCAGATCAAAAATAAAATTTTCGATATGGTGGATGCAGTTGCCCTGAAAAACCAGAAAAAAGCGCTGCAGTACTATTATGACCTGCTGGCGTTAAAAGAGCCTCCGATGCGCATTCTCTATCTGATGACGAGGCAGTTTCGGATACTTTTGCAGACGCGGGAGTTGATGGCTCAGGGAGTGGACAGAAGACAGATTGCCGAGAAGATAAAAGTACCTCCGTTTTCCGTTGGAAAATATCAAAATCAGGCAAAAATGTTTCAGTCAAAAGAGATAGAATATGTATTAAAAAGCGCGGCGGACATGGAGGAGGCAGTCAAAACGGGCAGACTTTTGGACACGCTGAGTGTGGAATTATTTATCATGGAGTTTTCTAAAGAAAAAGAAAAGAAATGATAGAATTTTAAAACAAAATAAGATATAATGACAATGTTTTGAATATCAATAAGCGGAGGAATTGAAGTGGCAGGAATAGAACAGAGTAAGATTCGTAATTTTTGTATCATTGCACATATCGACCACGGAAAATCAACGCTGGCGGACCGGATTATCGAAAAGACCGGGCTTTTAACGAGCAGAGAGATGCAGGCCCAGGTGCTTGACAATATGGACCTGGAAAGAGAGCGTGGGATTACGATCAAAGCGCAGGCTGTGCGCACAGTGTATAAAGCAAAAGACGGACAAGAATATATTTTTAATCTCATTGACACACCGGGGCATGTGGATTTCAATTATGAAGTGTCCAGAAGTCTTGCAGCGTGCGACGGGGCAATCCTTGTGGTGGATGCAGCGCAGGGGGTTGAGGCCCAGACGCTGGCAAATGTTTATCTGGCGCTTGATCATGACTTGGACGTATTTCCGGTCATCAACAAGATCGATCTTCCAAGTGCAGAGCCGGAGAGGGTGATCGCGGAGATAGAGGATGTGATTGGGATCGAAGCAGAAGATGCGCCGAGGATTTCTGCGAAAACAGGACTTAATGTAGAGGAAGTGCTGGAACAGATCGTGGAAAAGATTCCGGCGCCTACAGGGAATCCGGATGCACCTTTGAAGGCCCTGATCTTTGATTCCAAATACGATTCCTATAAGGGTGTGATCGTTTTTTGCAGGATCAAAGAGGGGACTGTGAAGAAGGGGACAAAGATCAGGATGATGGCCACCGGCGCAAGCGCAGAAGTGGTGGAAGTCGGATATTTTGGCGCGGGGCAGTTCATTCCATGTGAGGAACTGAGTGCAGGAATGGTAGGTTATATTACCGCCAGTCTGAAAAATGTCAAGGATACACATGTAGGTGATACGATCACAGATGCGAACAATCCGTGCGATGCGCCTCTGCCTGGTTATAAAAAGGTCAATCCCATGGTCTACTGCGGAATGTATCCTGCGGATGGGGCGAAATACCCGGATTTGCGGGATGCTCTTGAAAAGCTGCAGCTGAATGATGCAGCTCTTCAGTTTGAACCGGAGACATCGGTTGCTTTGGGGTTTGGTTTCCGCTGTGGATTCCTTGGACTTCTCCATCTGGAAATCATCCAGGAGCGTTTGGAGAGGGAGTACAACCTGGATTTGGTCACAACCGCTCCGAGTGTTATTTATAAAGTACACAAGACAAACGGGGAAGTGATTGAACTTACCAATCCGTCAAACCTTCCGGACCCGGCGGAAATTGACTATATGGAAGAACCGATGGTGAAGGCGGAGATCATGGTGACATCAGAGTTTATCGGAGCGATCATGGATCTGTGCCAGGAAAGACGAGGCATTTATCAGGGCATGGAGTATATGGAGGAGACAAGGGCAGTCCTTCATTATGATCTGCCGCTGAATGAGATCATCTATGATTTCTTTGATGCATTGAAATCGCGTTCCAGAGGATATGCATCCTTTGACTATGAGATGAAAGGGTATGCACAGTCTGAGCTTGTGAAACTGGATATCCTCATCAATAAGGAAGAGGTGGATGCCCTGTCCTTTATCGTATTTGCCGGTTCTGCATACGAGAGAGGAAGGAAAATGTGTGAGAAACTGAAAGAAGAGATTCCAAGACAGTTATTTGAAATTCCGATCCAGGCAGCAGTGGGCAGCAAGATTATAGCAAGAGAGACTGTCCGAGCCATGAGAAAGGACGTTCTGGCAAAATGTTACGGGGGAGATATTTCCCGTAAGAAGAAACTTTTGGAAAAGCAGAAAGAAGGAAAGAAGAGAATGCGCCAAGTCGGAAACGTAGAGATTCCGCAGAAAGCATTCATGAGTGTATTAAAACTGGATGATAAATAAAAGGAAGGGGGCAAAAGCCGTTTGACGATGCAGGTGCGTCTGTCATCAGCTGGCCCCCTTTGTCTTGATACTGGAAAGGAGAACAAATGAAAAAGTGGTTGATTCCCCTCACGATATGGGTCGTGGATCTTTTTGGGCTTGTGCTGTCAAAAAAGACGGGCTGGTTTTCTGACTGGTACGCACAATATATACAGCCGATCTGGGTTGGGACGATTGGGAGGCTTTTTTCTGTCCTTCCCTTTTCAGCGGCAGAGTTTTTGCTTTATATCCTGATTCTCTGGACTCTTGTGTGGGCCGGGATCAGGATTGGCCGCATTGTGCAAAGAAAAAAGAGAAGACATTACACCATTGCCGCCGGGTGTTACCGGATATTTCTTTTGGCAGTTCTCCTTTTTACTCTGTTTACTTGGACATGTGGAGTAAATTATGCAAGGACTTCCTTTGTAAAGAGCAATCAAATAGAAGTGAGGGTTTATACGACAGAAGAATGGAAAAAGGCATGTGAAATCTTGACGGAACAGGTAAATACCTATGCAGTGCAGGTAAAAAGGGACGGGCAAGGCCGGATGGTGGTCGGCGAGCACGCTGAAAAGAGGGCTGTGCGCGCGATGCAGCTTGCAGGGGAAGGGTATGCGTCCTTATCAGGGTACTACCCGAATCCAAAAGCCGTAAGTTTCTCCCAGATACTTTCCTATCAAAATGTGACAGGCATCTATTCGCCGTTTACTGTGGAGGCAAACTATAACCAGGACATGGAAGATTACAATATCCCGTTTACCATGTGCCATGAATTGTCCCATCTAAAAGGGTTTATGAAAGAGGAGGAGGCGAATTTTATCGCGTATCTGGCATGCATGAAATCGGACAGCGAGGAGTTTCGCTACAGTGGGACAATGCTTGGCTGGCTCTACTGTACGAATGAGCTCTACAAAAGGGATACGACTGCCTACAAGGAAATGTGGAACAAATTGTGCAAAGAGGCCAAAGCGGATTTTGAGGCTAACTCTGCATTCTGGGATAAATATGAAGGGAAGATCTCTGAAGTGGCAGAATCGATAAATGACAGTTATTTAAAAGCGAATGGACAGGAAAAAGGCATTGAGAGCTATGATAAAGCTGCGGATTTGATCGTGGGCGAAGTTCTGAATGCAGAAAAGGTAGGAAAGCAATGAAAAGAGAGATAGAATTGTATATTCATATTCCGTTTTGTGTTAAAAAATGTGCGTACTGCGATTTTCTGTCTTCTCCGGCAGATGAGGCGGTCAAAAAGGCATATGTAAAGGCGCTGGAATTAGAGATTGCCTTTTGGGGACAGAAATTAGAAAACACTACAGTGTCAACCATTTTTATTGGAGGAGGGACGCCCTCCCTGCTTTCCGGGGAACAAATGGAAACCTTGTTGCAGTGTGTGAGAAGAAGTTTTCGAGTGGAGAAAGATGCGGAGATTACGATGGAAATGAATCCCGGCACTGTGAATGATAAAAATCTGATACGTTATAAAAAAGCGGGGGTGAACAGGATCAGCATTGGTTTGCAGTCTGCAAAGAATGAAGAGCTGCAAAAGCTTGGACGAATCCATACATTTCAGGAATTCCTTGATACCTACAAAGCTGTGAGAGCCTGTGGTTTTGAAAATGTGAATGTGGATCTGATCTCTGCAATTCCAGGGCAGACAAGGGAAAGCTTTGAGGAAAGTCTGCATATTGTGGCGCGCCTGGAACCTGAGCATATCTCTGCCTACAGCCTTATTGTGGAAGAGGGGACTCCTTTTTACGAAAAATACGGGGACGGAAAACCAAAGGAGCGTGATCTGCCTTCCGAGGAGGAAGAGCGTGCAATGTACAAACGAACAAAAGAAATTTTGGAAAAATACGGGTATGAACGGTATGAAATATCCAATTATGCAAAAGATGGGTTCGCATGCAGACACAACATCGGTTATTGGGAGAGAAAAGAGTATATTGGGGTTGGAATCGGGGCTGCAAGTTTTCTTGGAAAAGAGAGATTTTCCAACATCAGAAAGATAGATCAATATTTGGCATATGCAAAGGAGCGGTCCTTTGAAAAAATGGTCAGCGAGAGGGAAATTCTTGATATGTCCCAGGAGATGGAAGAGTTTATGTTTTTAGGACTTCGGATGCAGAAAGGGATCTCGGCAGCGAAATTTCAGGAGACCTTTGGATGTCCTCTGGACGAGGTTTACGGGAAGGAAATTGCAAAACTGAAAAAGCAGGGTCTTCTGAAAGAAAAAGGAGAAAATTTTTCCCTTACAGATTTTGGAATTGATATAAGTAATTATGTTTTTGTGGAATTTATGAATAAATAGAAAAAAACAGAAAAAAACTTATGTAATATACCTAAAAATATTGAAAAAAAAGTGGAATAATGCTATTCTAGTCAACGTGGTGAATTGTATGAAATGAGAAATACAATTTCACAATTAAGTAAAGACGGGGGACGGTAAAATGGAGACATCTTATGGATTTTTGTTGGATTTGGCGATTATTTTGCTGAGTACAAAAGTTCTGGGGCTTGTGACCAGAAGGTTTCATATGCCTCAGGTAGTGGGAGCGCTGCTGGCAGGCCTGATTTTCGGCCCGGCAATGCTCAATATTTTGCAGGAGACAGATTTCATCACTTCCCTATCGGAAATCGGTGTCATCGTCTTAATGTTCTGTGCAGGTCTGGAGACAGACATTGATGAATTAAAAAAGAGTGGAAAAGCATCGTTTGTAATCGCTCTCATTGGTGTGATTGTACCTTTGATCGGCGGCTTTGTGGTTGCCTATTTCTTTAATAAACCCGGGATTATTGAATCGGATGCCACGACAAGCGTATTCCTTCAGAATGTTTTTATTGGCGTCATTTTGACAGCCACATCCGTAAGTATCAGTGTGGAGACACTGAAAGAGATTGGAAAGTTAAAGACACGTGCGGGAAATGCCATTCTTGGAGCAGCTATTATCGATGATATTCTTGGAATCATCGCACTGACGATCATCACAAGTATGGCAGATACATCTGTGAAAATCTGGATCGTGCTTGGAAAGATTGTTTTATTCTTTGTATTTATCGGAATTTTTGGTGTCATTCTGCACAAATGCTATAAAAAATGGGCGGATTCCGCGGAAAAAGGATTGCAAAGACATACGATCATGGCATTTGTTGTCTGCCTTCTTCTTTCCTATGTCGCGGAACAATGGTTTGGAGTTGCCGATATCACCGGTGCCTTTTTTGCAGGGATCATTGTTTCAAAGACACAGCGTACTCAGTATCTGTCATCCAGATTTGACACGCTTTCCTACTTATTTTTATCACCGATCTTCTTTGCAAGTATTGGAATCAAAGTAGTATTGCCAAAGATGAGTTCCAGCATCATACTTTTCTCTGTCATTCTGCTTTTGATCGCAGTTTTGAGTAAAGTTGTCGGATGCGGCTTAGGCGCAAAGTTGTGCAAATATTCCGGTAAAGAAAGCATGCAGATTGGAGTGGGCATGATTTCCCGTGGCGAAGTTGCCCTGATCGTTGCAAGCAAAGGGCAGGCAGTGGGCCTGATGAGCGGAGCATTTATCGGTCCTGTTGTCCTGGTGGTTATTGTGACTACCATTATCACACCGATACTGCTCAAGATCGTGTTCAGAAACGACACATCAGGACCCGCGAAAGTAGATGATAAGCTTTCGGAACATTTCGAACAGTTTGAGGAATACCGGGAAGGGCTGCACCATCTGAATGCGACCGCAAAGTAAGAAAAAGAATGACTGAACAGATGATTAGGAGACTTTCTTCCAAATATATTATGGAAGAAAGTCTCTTTTTTATCTGTTTTGGAGATTTTCTTTCATAAGTGGAATAATTCTGAATTAATAGATAAAAAAATAATAAAGTGGTTGACAAACCGAAACAGCAGTGGTATTTTATTATCAGCAAAGATGTTAGCACTCGAAAAGAAAGAGTGCTAATAAGCCGAAGGGGGCTGAAGGATGAAAACAGAACAAAATCTAAGTGAGCGCAAAAAGAAGATTCTGTATGCCATCATCAAGACGTATCTGGACACGGGAGAACCGGTTGGATCCAGAACGATCTCAAAATATACGGATTTGAATTTGAGCTCTGCTACCATCCGCAATGAGATGGCTGATTTGGAAGATTTGGGTTACATTTTACAGCCTCATACTTCTGCCGGAAGAGTTCCCTCCGACAAAGGGTACCGATGGTATGTGGATTCCCTGATGGAGGAGAAGGAACAGCAGATCGTGGAGATCAAGGACATGATGTTGGAAAAGGCAGACAAGATGGACCAGCTTTTAAAGCAGGTTGCAAGAGTTTTGGCGGCAAATACCAATTATGCGACTATGATCACCGCGCCTTCCTACAACCGCAATAAATTAAAATTCATTCAGCTTTCCAAGGTGGATGAAAGGCAGCTTGTAGCAGTGATTGTGATGGAAGGCAATATCATCAAGAACAAGATAGTGAATGTGGAACAGGAGATTGACAATGAGACTTTGCTTAAGTTGAATATGCTCCTGAACACGAGCCTGAACGGGATGTCCGTGGAGGAGATCAACCTGGGTATGATCGCAAGACTAAAAGAACAGGCTGGGATTCACAGCGGTGTCATCAGTGATGTTTTGGATACGGTCGGCAGTGTGATACAGGTGGAGGAAGATCTGGAGATTTATACGAGCGGGGCAACCAATATTTTTAAGTATCCGGAGCTGAGCGACAAACAAAGTGCAAAAGAGATTATCAATGCGTTTGAAGAGAAACAGCAGTTGGCAGAGCTTGTGACAAAGACCATGTCTGATGAGGACAATAAAGGAATCCAGGTCTATATCGGAAGTGAGACTCCGGTACAGACAATGAAAGACTGCAGTGTTGTGACAACCACATATGAGCTTGGCCAGGGCATGCAGGGGACGATTGGAATCATCGGCCCAAAGAGAATGGACTACGAACATGTCATGAACACATTAAAGACATTGATGATCGAGTTGGATAACATATTTCACAGGAAAGAATAGAAAGGCGGATGACCCTTGGATAAAGAGATGAATAAAGAAGAAAGAGTAAAGGAAGCCGTGGAAGAGGCAAAAAGAACTGCCAAAGAGCTGGGAGAGGAGAATCCGGAAGTGGCGGAGGAAGAAAAGGTTCAGGCAGACAGTGATGTCAAATCCACAGAAGACAATGAGGAAACTTTGGAGCCTAAAGAGGAGTCAAAAGGATTCTTCAAAAAAAAGAATAAAAAAGACAAAAAAGATGAAAAGATAGAGGAACTCACGGATAAGCTTACAAGGCAGATGGCAGAGTTTGATAACTTTAGAAAACGTACGGAAAAGGAAAAATCCCAGATGTACGAAATCGGGGCAAAGGATATCCTGGTAAAGATGCTTCCGGTTGTGGACAATTTTGAGAGAGGACTTCTCGGTGTGCCTCAAGAACAAAAAGACGATGCATTTGTTCAGGGCATGGATAAAATATACAAACAGATCCTGGCAACTTTTGAAGAGATCGGTGTGAAACCGATTGAGGCAGTTGGGGCAGAGTTCAATCCTGACTTGCACAATGCAGTGATGCATGTGGAGGATGAGGATAGCGGTGAGAATGTCATCGTGGAGGAGTTCCAGAAAGGATACACATATCGTGATTCTGTTATCAGGCACAGTATGGTAAAAGTGGCAAACTAATCATTTTTGGTATAGATTCAAATCATTTAGGAGGTAATTACTATGGGTAAAATCATTGGTATTGACTTAGGTACTACAAACAGTTGTGTAGCCGTTATGGAAGGCGGACAGCCGACAGTCATCACAAACACAGAAGGGGCAAGAACAACTCCATCTGTAGTGGCATTTACGAAGACAGGAGAACGTCTTGTGGGAGAACCTGCAAAACGCCAGGCTGTCACAAACGCTGAAAAAACGATTTCTTCCATCAAAAGAGAGATGGGAAGCAACTACAAGGTAAATATTGAAGGCAAACAGTATTCCCCGCAGGAAATTTCCGCTATGATCCTTCAGAAACTGAAAGCAGATGCAGAAGGATATCTTGGAGAAAAAGTAAGCGAAGCGGTAATCACGGTTCCGGCATACTTCAACGACGCTCAACGTCAGGCTACAAAAGATGCAGGTAAAATTGCAGGACTCGATGTAAAGCGTATTATCAACGAGCCTACAGCAGCAGCGCTTGCATACGGACTTGACAACGAAAAAGAGCAGAAAATCATGGTATACGATTTGGGAGGCGGTACTTTCGACGTATCCATTATCGAAATAGGAGACGGCGTCATCGAAGTTCTCTCCACAGCAGGAAACAACAGACTTGGGGGAGATGATTTTGACCAGAAAATCACAGATTACATGCTTGCTGAATTCAAGAGAACAGAAGGTGTTGATCTTTCCAACGATAAAATGGCTCTTCAGAGGTTAAAAGAGGCGGCTGAGAAGGCGAAAAAGGAACTTTCTTCCGCTACAACAACGAATATCAATCTTCCGTTCATCACAGCAACGTCCGAAGGACCAAAACACTTTGATATGAATCTGACAAGAGCAAAATTTGATGAGCTGACAAGTGATTTGGTAGAAAAGACAGCAGAACCAGTGCAAAGAGCGCTTTCTGATGCAGGTCTAACAGCATCTGAATTAGGTCAGGTATTGTTGGTAGGTGGTTCCACACGTATTCCGGCAGTACAGGACAAAGTAAAACAACTGACAGGAAAAGAGCCTTCCAAGACATTGAACCCGGATGAATGTGTGGCTTTGGGTGCTGCTGTTCAGGGTGGTAAATTGGCAGGAGATGCAGGTGCAGGCGATATTCTTCTTCTTGATGTCACTCCGCTTTCCCTTTCAATTGAAACAATGGGCGGTATTGCTACAAGATTGATCGAGAGAAATACAACGATCCCTACAAAGAAGAGCCAGATCTTCTCCACAGCTGCAGACAATCAGACAGCAGTGGATATCAATGTTGTACAGGGTGAAAGACAGTTTGCAAAAGACAATAAATCTCTTGGACAGTTCAGACTGGATGGAATCCCTCCGGCTCCACGTGGAATCCCGCAGATTGAAGTAACTTTTGATATAGATGCAAACGGTATTGTAAATGTATCAGCGAAAGATTTGGGAACAGGAAAAGAGCAGCACATCACGATCACAGCCGGTTCCAATATGTCCGATGCAGATATTGACAAGGCGGTAAAAGAAGCAGCTGAATACGAGGCGCAGGACAAGAAACGTAAAGAGGCTATTGATGCTCGCAATGAGGCGGATTCTATGGTATTCCAGACAGAAAAAGCCTTGAAAGAAGTTGGAGATAAAATTGATGCGAACGATAAAGCTGCAGTCGAAGCAGAAGTTCAGTCGTTGAAAGATCTGCTTGCAAAATCCACTCCGGAATCCATGACAGATGCACAGGTAGAAGAAATCAAAGCAGCAAAAGAAAAATTGATGGAGAGTGCTCAGAAACTTTTTACAAAGATGTATGAGCAGGCTCAGACATCTGGTGCAGGAGCTCAGTCAGGGCCGACTCCTGAGGCAGGCCCGGCGCCGGAAGGATACAATGGAGATGATGTAGTAGACGGCGACTACAAAGAAGTGTAAGCATTTGAGTCTACAGGCATTGAAAAATTAAAAAGGGAATATTCTGCGGGGTTTTTGGATTCCGCAGAATTTCCATGTATTTAGGCAGTGGAAAAAGATAGGGATTTTCTGCTGTTAAGAAAGGTTGGAAAATTTATGGCTGAGGCAAAAAGAGACTATTATGAAGTGCTTGGCGTAGATAAGAATGCGGACGAAGCAGCCCTGAAAAAAGCGTACCGGGCATTGGCAAAAAAATACCATCCGGATATGAACCCGGGAGACAAAGATGCTGAGAAAAAATTTAAAGAGGCATCAGAGGCTTACGCTATTTTGAGTGATCCGGATAAGAGGCGGCAGTATGACCAGTTTGGACACGCTGCATTTGACGGAGGAGCAGGGGCCGGAGCAGGTGGTTTCGGGGGCTTTGATTTTGGCGGTGCAGATTTTGGGGATATGTTCGGAGATATCTTCGGAGATTTGTTTGGAGGTGCCGGAAGAAGAGGGCGTGCGAACAATGGGCCGATGAAAGGAATGAACATCCACAAGAGCATCCGTATTACATTTGAGGAGGCTATTTTCGGGTGTGAAAAAGAGCTGGAGCTGGTACTCAAAGATCCATGCCAAAAGTGTAATGGCACAGGGGCAAAACCAGGTACCTCACCTCAGACCTGTCCGAAATGCGGGGGAAGAGGACAGGTGGTATATACTTCCCAATCATTTTTCGGAACTGTTCAGAATGTTCAAACATGTCCGGATTGTCACGGAAGCGGAAAAATTATCAGGGAGAAATGTCCGGACTGCGGCGGAACCGGCTACGTGGCAAGTAAAAAGAAGATTAAGGTAACCATTCCTGCAGGAATAGACAATGGACAGAGCGTACGTATCCGTGATAAAGGAGAGCCTGGAACAAACGGAGGCCCAAGAGGCGATCTTCTCGTGGAAGTCAATGTATCCAGACATCCGATTTTCCAAAGACAGGATATGCATATTTTTTCTACTGTGCCGATTTCCTTTGCTCAGGCAGCACTTGGCGGGGATATTCGGGTAAAGACTGTGGACGGAGAAGTCATCTACACAGTGAAACCTGGTACAAAGACAGATACAAAGGTAAGACTGAAAGGAAAAGGAGTACCGTCTCTTCGAAATGCACAGATCAGAGGAGACCATTATGTCACTCTTGTGATCCAGACGCCGGAAAAACTGAGCGCAGAGGCAAAAGAAGCACTCCGCCGATTTGATGCACTGGCTGGCAACACGCTGAATCAGGAAAAAGAAAAACCGCGCGAAGAGCACAAAAAGAAGAAAAAAGGATTTATGGATAAATTGAAAGAATCCTTTGAAGATTAAAAGATAGAAAAACACCGATATCAAAGAGAAGATTTCTTTTCTGATGTCGGTGTTTCTGCATAAAGATATTGGTTTATTTTTCTGCTATCACATAGAGCCATCCATATTTGGAATGCATTTTAGACTGGACGCAGAGAAATCCAAGGTCCAGAAGTTTTTGTTTCAGGTCTTTGGCAGAAGGCAGGTATAAAGAAACCTCCTCTCCGATATGACTCCATTTTTTGGGAAGTGTTTTACCGTTCTCGGATAATTCACAGGCAATCACAAATTTTCCGCCTGGTTTTAAAACGCGCAGTACTTCCTGAAAACCTCGTTCCGGTTCCTGCCAGTAATAAATGGTTTCGATAGCTGTGATAAGGTCAAAATTGTTGGATTTAAACGGCAGTTTACATACATCTCCCTCCACGATCTTTACGGTATGTCTGCGGACATTTCGCAGATTTTCCCATTTGGAGTGCCGCACACTTAAAGGTGAAAGATCCAGTCCGTATACTTTCCCGTAAGGGAGGAGTTTGGCAAGACGTTTTATCATTTTGCCTCCTCCGCATCCGATATCCAGTGCCTTGGAGTCAAAACGCAGTGCCAGTTTCTGGAAGGTCCAATCCATCAAAGGTTTGTGATGGTGATTCATTTTATGAAGAGTGAGGTTTCCAAGAACCCCTTTTGGATTTTGATAGTTTAATGCAAGGCGTTTCATCATGAATACCCCCTTAAGAATCGTTTATTTAGTATATTCCCCTTGTTTAAGGGTAGAATAGCACAAAAAGATGAAAAGTAAATAGGGTACTTACAATTTATGATTTTTATAAGGAAAACTTTAAGAAATGATAAAGTTTTTCACTATAAAAAATTTTCTGGACAGAAAACAATATTTTTTTTATACTTTAGTTAGGTTAAACTAACTTTTGAGGCGAGGGAAAGGAGATTTTATAAATGAGTGTTGTGATCATAGGAGGACATGACAGAATGGTATGTCAATATAAAAAAATATGTAAAAGCTTTCAGTGTAAGGCAAAGGTTTTCACACAGATGGCTGCTGGGATGGATAAGCAGATTGGAACCCCGGATCTGCTTGTCTTGTTTACAAATACCGTATCCCACAAGATGGTAAAAAGGGCATTGGAAGAGGTTAAGGAATCACAGACAGAGGTAGTACGATGTCACACAAGCAGTAAAGCAGCGCTGACAGAAATATTGGAGAAAAGATGCGCCGCAATATAAGTGTCACGTTAAAGAAGATGATGTAAAAAATTTGCATCATCTTCTTTTTTTCTCTTGACAAATCCCGGAAATGGGTCATAATATAGATAGATGAACATATGAGCAATTGTTCATATATATAAAGGTAATATTAATTCTGGAGGATGATCACTATGAAGAAAAAATTTAAAATGTCAAATTTAGATTGCGCACATTGTGCGTCAAAGATGGAAGATGCAATCAAGAAAATAGACGGTGTGGAAGATGCGACAGTGAGTTTTATCATGCAGAAACTGACGTTACAGGCAGACGATGAGCGTTTTGACTCTATCATGAAAGAGGTTGTGTCCATCTGCAAAAGGATAGAACCAGACTGCACCATTGAAGTGTAAAAGGAGAGAGGGGTATGACAAAAAATCAGAAGATAATGTTAGGAAGAATCATTGCGGCAGCTGTTCTTTATGCTGCCGTGATATTGGGAACATCAATGAAAGGAGCAGAAGATTTTTTAAAGTTTCCGTATCTGTTTCTTCTTTATCTGATACCGTATCTTGTCATTGGATGGGATATTGTGTACAAAGCAGCGCGAAATATCAGTCACGGCCAGGTATTTGATGAAAATTTTTTGATGTGCATCGCCACATTTGGGGCTTTTGGGGTAAATGAATACAAAGAAGCAGTGGCAGTGATGCTGTTTTACCAGGTTGGGGAACTGTTCCAGAATTATGCGGTAAACCGCTCCAGACAATCTATTACAGCGCTCATGGATATCTGTCCGGAATACGCAAATGTAGAGGTGGATGGGGAACTCAGACAGCTGGATCCGGATGACGTGGAGATTGGAACTGTGATTACCGTAAAACCTGGAGAACGGATTCCTTTGGATGGAGTGGTTGTGGAAGGGGCTTCCATGATAGATACATCCGCTTTGACAGGGGAATCTGTTCCAAGGAAGGTGCAAAAAGGTGAGGAGATTATCAGTGGATGTATCAATGGCAGCGGTCTTTTGAAGGTAAAGACTACAAAAGAATTTGATGACTCTACAGTGGCAAAGATACTGGAACTTGTGGAAAATGCAAGCAGTAAGAAAGCAAAGGCAGAAAATTTTATTACTAAATTTGCGAGGTATTATACACCGATCGTCGTGTGTGCAGCAGTGCTGCTGGCCCTCCTCCCTCCTCTCATACTGGGGGAACCTTTTGCGGAGTGGGTGAAAAGTGCATGCATTTTCCTGGTTATCTCCTGTCCATGTGCATTGGTCATCTCTGTGCCGCTCAGTTTTTTTGGCGGTATCGGGGCCGCGTCCAAAAAAGGCGTGCTTGTAAAAGGCAGCAATTATCTGGAGGCACTTGCAAAACTGGATACGATTGTATTTGACAAGACAGGAACTCTCACAAAAGGAGAATTTAAGGTTTCAGAGATCATACCGGTGGGAGATGAAAAGGCCGGACTGTTGGAGATGGCCGCGTATGCAGAGTGTTATTCAGACCATCCGGCGGCGAAATCCATCTGTGAAGCGTTCAAAAAAACCGTGGACAGTACACAGGTGGAGAAAGTGGAGGAAATTGCAGGGCACGGTGTCAAAGCAATCTGGAATGGAAAAACTATTTTGGCCGGAAATGAAAAGCTGATGCAAAGATTCGGCGTGAACATGATTCCTTGTGAAAGTATCGGGACAGTTGTATACCTTGCAAAAGACGGGGTTTTCCAGGGCGCGATCGTGATTTCAGACAGGATCAAAGAAAATGCTAAAAGAGCCGTCCAAAGACTTAAGACAGACGGAGTAAAAAAGACAGTGATGTTGACAGGTGACAGAAAGCAGACGGGCGAGAAGGTGGCAGAGCAGATTGGAATTGACGAGGTATACACAGAATTACTTCCGCAGCAGAAGGTAGAAAAAGTGGAGATTTTACTGCAGGAACTTGGAGGAAAAGAAAAGCTGGCGTTTGTGGGCGATGGAATCAATGATGCGCCAGTACTCTCGAGAGCGGATATTGGGATTGCTATGGGCAGTATGGGATCCGATGCGGCGATCGAGGCAGCGGATGTCGTTCTCATGGATGACGACCCGGAAAAGATATCGGATGTAGTTGCTATAGCAAGGAAAACTTTAAAGATTGTAAAACAGAATATAACATTTGCGCTGGCAGTCAAAGCAATTGTACTTCTTCTTGGCGCTTTCCAGGTGGCCAACATGTGGGAGGCAGTATTTGCCGATGTAGGGGTATCTGTGATTGCAATCTTAAATGCCGCAAGAGCACTGAAAGTAAAAAAATAAAAAGTGCAGCAGGGTTCAAAAAAGGATTCTGCTGTCCTTTTTGGCGTTGAGAAAGAGTAGGAAAAGTTTTATAATAAGCGAGTGTGAATAAGCGAGTGTGAAGAAAAATATAGAAAGAAGATGATGATATGCTGACAGTGGAGCATCTGTCATATGAGGTGATAGAAGAAGGAAGAAAGCAAAGGATTTTAGACGATATCAGTTTTACAGTGGAAGACGGAGAAATGCTTGTGGTGACGGGCCCAAACGGAGGAGGCAAATCTACCATTGCAAAAGTTTTGATGGGAATCAATCCTGCTGTAGAGGGAAAAATTTTTCTGGATGGACAAGATATCACAAATTTGCCGGTTCATGAGAGGGCAAGAGCGGGAATTGGATTTGCCTTTCAGCAGCCGCCGCGGTTTAAAGGGATGACTGTGCAAAGACTTTTGGATCTTGCTGCAGGGGTGGAGCTGCCAGAGAGAATCTGCTGCAGATTGTTGAGCAGTGTAGGTCTGTGTGCAAAAGAATATATTCACAGGGAAATAGACGCAACGCTTTCGGGAGGAGAGATGAAACGAATCGAAATTGCAACAGTCTTGGCAAAGAAACATAAGCTTTGCATATTTGATGAGCCGGAGGCAGGAATCGATCTTTGGAGTTTTTCTATGCTGGTGAAACAGTTTGGACAAATTCATAAGAGTAAGAAGGAGAGCCTTCTCCTTATCTCCCATCAGGAGAGAATTATCAGGATGGCAGACAGGATCATGGTCATTAGGGATGGAAAAGTGGAGAAACTGGGACAAAAAGAAGAAGTTTTGAATAATCTTGCGCTCGACAGCTTTCAAAGACAGAACTGTATAGAGGAAGGCGGTGTGATGTGATGATAGATAAAATTGCCGAGAAAGTGCTGAATGTTATTGATGGAACGGGATTTGGAAAAAAGGGGGCTTACAATTTTCGTTACAATGGAAAGCCGGCTGCCTTTGCAAACGGAAAGAATATTCGTATTGAACGCAAAAAGGATAAGCAGGGGATTGATATTTATATTGGCAAAAAAGCCAAAGGAGAAGAGGTACACATACCGGTTGTCGTATCAACACCAGGCATGACGGATATTGTGTATAATGATTTTTATATTGAGGATGGTTCGGATGTAACGATAGTGGCGGGCTGTGGTATTCATAACGATGGATGCGAAGAGACACGTCACGATGGAATCCATTCCTTTCACATCGGAAAGAATGCAGTTGTAAGATATGTGGAAAAACATTACGGAGAGGGAAATGGAAAAGGCGGGCGTGTTTTAAATCCTGTGACGGACATTCATATGGACGAAGGCTCCTCCTTTTTTATGGATACTGCACAGATCAAAGGAGTGGACTCCACAGAGAGAAAAACAAAAGTGCACATGAAAGCCCGGTGCAGACTACATGTTGTGGAAAAACTGATGACTCATGGAGAGCAGCATGCCCTCTCCGATATGGATGTCTGGTTGGAGGGGGAAGAAAGTTCTGCGCAGGTTATTTCCAGGTCAGTCGCAAAGGGAAGTTCCAGACAAATCTTCCATCCAAAGGCTATAGGAATGGCAAAATGTCATGCGCATATCCAGTGTGATTCCATTATCATGGACAGTGCAAATGTCTGCTCTATTCCGGAAATCGATGCAAGAAATGTGGATGCGCAGATCATCCACGAGGCAGCGATCGGCAGGATCAATAACGAGCAGTTGACGAAACTGCAGACCTTGGGCATGACTGAGGAGGAAGCTGAGGCGGTCATCATTGAAAATTTCCTGAATTAAATACAAAGAAATAGAACGGATATCGCACTTTGCGATATCCGTTCTATCTTTCCTGAATGTCTGCATTTGAGAAAACGTGTTTTTTGATTGCGTCAAAACTCTTGGCACTGATGACATGCTCAATGCGGCAGGCATCTTCCACTGCTGTTTTTTCATCTACACCAAGTGTAATGAGCCATTTGGACAACAAAGTATGGCGCTCATACATTGTCTCTGCAATTTTACGTCCAGCCTCAGTAAGGCCGATGTATCCTTCCTTGTCCATCAGCACATATCCGTTCAGGCGAAGGTTTTTCATGGCAACGCTGACGCTTGGTTTGGAAAATCCCAGTTCATTGGCAATATCAATGGAGCGTACACTTGGTTTACGCTTGCTCAAGATCAAAATCGTTTCCAAATAGTTTTCAGCGGACTCTTGAATTTTCATATGAATTCCTCCTTATTGTCCACATAATTATTAAAATTATAACATATGCTAACTGTAAGTTCAAATATTTTCGCCGGACAGATGAAAAAAATTGGAAGAAACTGAGAAAAAAATATTGACAGTTTCATGGCAAAGTGGTAACATGAATCTAGTTAGAAATAACTAATTATTGTAGAATGCAAAAAGTTAGATTCAACTTATTGCGAAACGTATAAAACTGAAGGAAAGTACGGTGAAAGGAGTGGACTATGATGCCTTTGACAATGGCAAAAGAAGGAGAAGTCAATTACATAAAACGTATCGGCGGGAAAGAAGATACAAAAAGATTTCTGGAGTCTTTGGGATTTGTTGTTGGCGGTGAAGTGATCGTCATCTCTGCAAACGGTGGCAATGTGATTGTAAATATAAAAGAATCCAGAGTGGGTATCAGCAGTAGTATGGCAAATAGAATCATGGTTTAGTCCGAATGGAAAGGAGAGTTAGGGAATGCAGACACTAAAAGATGTATCGTGCGGCAATACAGTGACTGTTGTGAAACTGCACGGAGAGGGTGCCGTGAAAAGGCGCATAATGGATATGGGTATTACAAAAGGGACGGACGTACATGTTCGCAAAGTAGCTCCGCTGGGGGATCCGATAGAAGTGAATGTAAGGGGATATGAATTGTCGCTGCGGAAGGCGGATGCGGAAATGATCGAAGTAAAATAGGAGAAATAAAAAAAGGTTAGAAAAATCTAACCTATTATTTAACATTGATGGTTAGTAAAAACTAATTGTTTAGGCTGAAGGAGGAGAAGAAATGTCAGTAAAGATTGCGCTTGCGGGAAACCCGAACAGCGGAAAGACAACGCTGTTTAATGCGTTGACAGGTTCCAACCAGTTTGTGGGAAACTGGCCGGGGGTGACCGTGGAAAAAAAGGAAGGTAAATTAAAAGGACACAAAGATGTCATAATCATGGACCTTCCCGGAATTTATTCTTTGTCACCGTATACGCTGGAAGAAGTGGTAGCGAGAAACTACTTGATCATGGAGAGGCCGGATGCGATCTTGAACATTGTAGACGGGACAAATCTGGAGAGAAACCTGTATTTGAGTACACAGCTGATGGAGCTTGGTATTCCGGTTGTAATGGCTATCAACATGATGGATGTAGTGAACAAAAACGGAGACAAAATTGATATCAGAAAGCTGGCGGCAAATCTTGGATGCGATGTAGTGGAAATCTCTGCGCTGAAGGGAACGGGCATTCAGGAGGCTGCTGCAAAGGCAGTGGCTCTTGCCCAGAATAAAGCAGCGAAAGCTCCTGTACATAAATTCCAGGAGAAAGTAGAGCATGTGCTGGATGAAATCGAAATGATGCTCGGAAGTGAGATTCCGCAGGAACAGAAACGCTTTTATGCGGTAAAATTATTTGAGAGAGATGACAAGATCAAGGCAACGATGAAACAGGTACCAGATGTGGAAAGACTGATCGCCGATGCGGAAAATGAGATGGATGATGACTCTGAAAGTATTGTGACTAATGAGCGCTATACATATATTGCATCTGTGATCGGGAATTGCTATGTTAAAAAGAACAGACACGAACTTACCCCATCAGATAAAATCGATAAAATTGTCACAAACCGGTTTTTGGCATTGCCAATCTTCGCGGCGGTAATGTGGCTTGTATACTATGTGTCTGTCAGTACAGTGGGAACATTTGTAACAGACTGGACAAACGATGTACTTTTTGGTGAGATCATACCGCCGGCCATTCAAGGGTTCCTTGAGTCTGTAAACTGTGCGGGATGGCTTCAGGGGCTGATCCTGGATGGAATTGTAGCCGGTGTAGGGGCAGTTCTTGGTTTTGTTCCGCAGATGCTTGTGCTCTTTATTTTTCTTGCATTTTTGGAATCCTGCGGATACATGGCGCGTGTCGCGTTCATTATGGACCGTATTTTCCGCAAATTCGGACTTTCCGGTAAATCCTTTATTCCAATGCTTATCGGCACAGGTTGCGGAGTGCCTGGTGTCATGGCATCACGTACCATTGAAAACGACAGAGACCGCAAGATGACAGTCATGACAACGACATTTATTCCGTGTGGCGCAAAATTGCCGATCATCGCGTTGATTGCCGGCGCATTGTTTGACGGCGCGTCATGGGTGGCACCAAGTGCATACTTTGTGGGAATTGCAGCGATCATCTGCTCTGGAATTATTTTGAAAAAGACAAAAATGTTCGCAGGAGATCCTGCCCCATTTGTTATGGAGCTGCCAGCCTATCACTGGCCGACAGTTGGAAATGTTTTGAGAAGTATGTGGGAGCGCGGATGGTCCTTTATCAAAAAAGCGGGAACGATCATTCTCCTCTCCACAATCTTTGTATGGTTTACATCCAATTTTGGTTTTGTAAACGGACATTTCGGAATGGTTTCTGATTTGAGCGATGGCCTTCTGGCTAATATCGGCAAAGGCCTTGCATGGCTGTTTGCACCTCTTGGATGGGGAGACTGGAAGGCAGCTGTGGCAGCGATCACAGGACTTGTCGCAAAGGAAAATGTGGTTGGTACATTTGGTATTTTGTATGGCTTTGCGGAAGTTGCGGAAGACGGAAACGAAATCTGGGGAACACTTTCTCAAAGTTTCACGGCAATCTCCGCGTACTCCTTCCTTGTATTCAACCTTCTGTGCGCACCTTGCTTTGCAGCGATGGGAGCGATCAAAAGAGAGATGAACAGTGCAAAATGGTTCTGGTTTGCTATCGGATATCAGACCGTACTTGCGTACGCAGTATCTCTTTGTGTATACCAAATTGGAAGTCTTGTGACAGGCGGTGGATTTGGCATCGGGACAGCAGCAGCGATCCTGGTTATCATTTTGTTCTTGTACCTGTTGTTCCGTCCATATAAACAGAGTAACTCTTTGAGTGTAAATCTGAACAAACTGAATAAAAAAATGAAAGCATAGTAATACAAGAAAGGCATAGGATGAAGAAAGGAGTGTGAATGTGATGTCCTGGATAATAGCAAATCTTTCAACCATTATCATAGCATTGCTGGTGACAGGAGTGGCAGTTTTGGCGGTGAGAAGTCTTAGAAAGGATAAGAAGTCGGGAAAATCATGCGGAAGCTGTGGAGGCTGTGGCGGCTGCTCCGGTTCGTCTGTGTGCCATTCAAAAGAAAGTCATAAGTAGAAAAATGGCGGGTTCCAGGGATGATGGAATACCGCCATTGATTCTATGGCTCAAAAAGGAGGAGCGTGTATGTGGAGCCCTGAACAGGTAGAAAAGACGATGAAAGAGCGCGGCAAGAGAATGACCCAGCAAAGACGAATCCTGATTGAGATTGTGTTGGAAGGAAAGTGCAGATGCTGCAAAGAAGTCTATTATGAAGCGGTGAAAAAGGATGCGACTATTGGAGTGGCCACTGTGTACCGGACTATGAACGCTCTGGAGGAGATAGGAGTGATCAGCAGAAATTATCTGTTCCTGGAACCGGAAAAATAAGGAGGGATTTTATGGCTACAGCAATCATTCTGATCGTCATCATCCTGATTTGCGTTTTTGGAGTAAAGAGCTATCTGAAACGAATCCGTTCAGGATGCTGCGGAGGCCAGGGAGAGCCTCCGGTAAAGAAAATGAGGGTAAAGGATAAAGACAAAAGCCATTATCTGTATCACAAAAAGATGAACATTTATGGGATGACATGCGGTCAGTGTGCCATACGGGTGGAGAATGCACTGAACGCCAACGAGGGAGTCTGGGCGAAGGTATCTTTGGAAACCTCACAGGCAGATATCCTCTTGAAAAAAGACATGGAGAATTCAAGGCTTGTTGATGTGGTTGAAAAAGCAGGCTATACGGTACTTTCAATTGTAAATGAAAAGTGAAAGGAGCCCGGGAAGATTCTATTTGGAATCTCCCGGGTTTTTTGTTGTAAAATAGGAGTAGTCTATGGGGGATTTGACGAATGAAAAAGAATATATTATCCTGAAGACAAAGAATGTCAAAGATGCAGAAAATGGAAGGAGGCACAGAATATGGAATTTTGTGATGGATATGCTGAAAATGGCTTGTATTATGTAGAACAAGGACAGGGAGATGTGCTGGTCCTTCTGCACGGAAACGGAGAAGACCATACGTATTTCAAAAATCAGATTTCTTTTTTTGCAAAGAAGTATAAAGTGATTGCCATTGATACGAGAGGACATGGAAAGTCAGAAAGAGGTGACAAAGAAATCACAATTTTACAGGCTGCAGAAGATCTGAAAAAATTTCTTGACGAAAAAAAGATGACAAGAATCCATCTTCTTGGATTCAGCGACGGGGGAAACATTGCACTTGTTTTTGCGCTGAAATATCCTTCTTACGTGAAGACACTGATTTTAAACGGAGCAAATTTATCGCCTGTAGGAGTAAAGGTTTCCATTCAATTTCCAATTGCATGTGCGTATTTGTTGGTGAGTGCGATAGCTGCTGTGAAAAAGGATTTGAAACAAAAGAAAGAAATCTTGGGATTAATGGTAAAGGAACCACATATCCGCCCAGATCAGCTCAAAAGACTGCACATGCCTGTGATGGTGATCGTCGGAACAAAGGATATGATCCGACATTCCCACTCAAGAAAGATTTATGAGCGTTTGATAAATGGAACATGGTGCTGTATACAAGGAAGTCATTTTATTGCCGGAGAAGAGCCGGAAAAATTTAACGAAAATGTAGAGCGTTTCTTAAAAAACCACGGCAGAACTCATTGGTAAAAACTTCCACACCTTCTCTTGCAAAAAATTTTCGGGGGGGGGGGTATAATTGGAAGGAGATTATTTACTTGAGAGGACTGCAGAAAATGGACATACTGGAAAAGATAATGGAGCAGCAAAGAAGACGGTACGATAATAAAACAATTTGGGAAATGGACGGCGATGAGACAGAAGCAAAACAGGCGGAGGTGATTATCGCAAATCTGGTTTTGGAAAAAGTACGGTTGGAAAAATTAGTGTCCTGGACTTTGGAGAGCGGAGCAAAAGAAATCTCACTGGTCATCCGGCCAGGGAAGAAAAAACAGCAGAATGTCAATGATATTGTAAGAGAATTTCAGGGAAACGGATTGGATTTGGAGTACATGCGTGAGATGTCGGATAAAGCACGAACATTTTACGTGCGCATGGATTTTACGAAAGTGTGGTAGAAAAGAAAAATGGACTCGGTTTTTGGGGAAGAGTATGGTATACTGGGCCTGAACATGACAAAGTACAGGAGGAAATAAAAATGCTGTTTTTGAACAAAAGAGATATTGAGAAGACAGTGGATTTGAATGAAATGATGGATACCATTGAGGAGGCTTACCGAATTTACGGAAGCGGGAAATACTATATGCCACCTCGCCCAAGTGTAGAGTATAAAAGCAAAACACTTTTGTATATGCCTTGTTTTGTGGAGGATGCTTTCGGGACAAAGATACTGACAGTGTTCCCGGATAATGCAGATCTTGGACTTCCGGCGATTGACGGACTGATGCTCATGAATGATTATGAGACAGGAAAGCCGTTGGCAATGCTGGATGGGCAGACAGTGACTGCCTATCGTACCGGAGCCGTGGGAGGTGTGGGAATCCGCCATCTTTCCAGAAAAGACTGTCATACAGTGGGAATCGTGGGAGCAGGTGTGCAGGGGTTTTATCAGGCGCTCTATGCATGTGCAGCCAGAGACATAAAAAATGTCTATATCTATACGCACAGCGGCAGGAATCTGACTGAGTATATAGAAAGGCTGAAAAAAGCGATTGCAGACCCTTGTGTTGAGATTGAACAGGTGCCAAATGTGGAAGAGTTGGTGAAGAAAAGTGAGATTATCTGTACAGCGACCACTGCAAGTGCGCCTGTGCTGCCGGATGACAAAGAATTATTAAAAGGAAAATGCATTATTGCCATCGGCTCCTATAAACCGGACATGAGGGAAATTCCGGATGCCATCTTTGAATTGGTGGATGCTGTGTACACGGAACTTCCGTACGCGTGCGAGGAGAGTGGTGATTTGAGCCAGCCTCTGGAGAGCGGACTTTTGTCGATGGACAAGGTGAAGTTCATGGATGAGTATCTGGCATCTCATGAGGATGAGGATAAAATTGCATCAGGCACCACCTATTTTAAATCTGTAGGCATGGGACTTTTTGATGTGTGTGCTGCAAGAAAGCTTGTGCAAGATGCAATGGCAAAAGGAATCGGCCAGAGTATTGAGATGTAAGTTCAAACATTGAAAATAAAAAAGGAAACGTATATAATAAAAAGTGGAATTTTTCCAGTCATTATTGATTATTAGAAAGAAAAGAGGAGAAAATACGATGAAAATGATAGCAACAGAAAAAGCGCCAAAAGCCTTGGGACCGTATTCTCAAGGATGTGTACATGGAGGAATCCTTTACTCTGCAGGTCAGATTGCCATCAATCCGCGGACAGACAGTATTGAGGCGCAGGACATTGCAGGACAGACAGAACAAGTCTGCAAAAATTTGGGCGAAGTGCTTGCAGCAGCAGGCAGCTCTTTTGATAAGGTGTTAAAGACAACATGCTTTTTAAGTGATATGGGAGATTTTGCGGCGTTCAATGAAGTATATGCAAAATATTTCACTTCCAAGCCGGCCAGAAGCTGCGTGGCAGTAAAGACATTGCCAAAGAACGTACTATGTGAAGTGGAAGTGATCGCAGCGGTAGAAGATTAAAAGTTGTTTGCTGTATTATAAGGAGAGAAAAAATGGAAGAGACAAATCAAAACAGCTGTTCACCGGAAATGTGTGAAAGCTGTGCAAAGGCCGGAACTTGCCACAGTAAGCCACAGGATTTTAGAAAACCGGCTAATCCATATTCCCAGGTAAAAAAAGTGATCGCTGTCTTAAGCGGAAAAGGCGGAGTGGGTAAATCCATGGTGACTGCATCGCTGGCGAGAAATTTACGGGAAGAAGGGTATACGGTAGGAATTCTGGACGCGGATATTACAGGACCTTCCATACCAAAGATGTATGGAGTGCATGAGCGGGCAAAGGGAAGTGAGGCAGGTATGTTCCCGTGTATTGCCAAGGATGGGACAAGAATTATGTCCATCAATCTTCTTCTCGATTCAGAGGAGGCACCGGTTATCTGGAGAGGACCGATCATCGCAGGAGTGGTAGAACAGTTTTGGACGGACGTGGCCTGGGGGGATTTGGATGTTCTTCTTGTGGATATGCCTCCGGGTACAGGGGATGTTCCGCTGACAGTTTTTCAGTCCCTTCCGGTGGACGGTGCAGTCATTGTTACCTCTCCACAGGATCTGGTACAGATGATCGTAAAAAAAGCGTACCATATGGCAGAGCAGATGAAGATTCCTATCCTAGGTGTGATAGAAAACTACAGCTATATTGCCTGTCCGGACTGTGGCAAGAAGATTCCGCTGTTTGGGGAAAGCCACATTGATGAGATTGCAAAAGAGATGAGCCTGGATGTACTTGGTAAGATTCCGGTCGATGCGGATCTTGCAAAGGCTGTGGAAGAAGAACGTTTTTATGAAATGACGAATGTATATATAAAAAGTATTGTAGAAAAACTTCAGTAAGAGACACAAAAGGGGCTGTCGCATCTATGTTTAAAAATCATAGATGCGACAGCCCCTTTTTATTTATGTAATCTTAATTTTATCTGCCGGATTACTTTTCCTATTTTAATTTTTAGTGTGCTAGGATGGGTTTTGTAAGGAGGGAACAATAATGACTGTTATCACAAAATCCATTCATCAATTTGAAAATAAAATTGGCCATTGTGTAGACTATTTTGCATCCAGGCATCCTATTGCACAAGCTTTGATAATGCTTATAGGAGTACCACTGTTTCTCTTGATCGGAGTAAGTATATCCACAATGTTGATTACATTGCCGTTCGCTGCCATATTTGGATGGCTGTAAAAGCTTAACACAATCTTAATGTTAAAAACACTCTGTTAATCCCATTTTAATAACAAGAATGATAAAGTCTTTCGGGAAGGAGGAAAAACATATGATGGATATATTGATGATTTTGACTTTGGTTGTTTGCTTTTTGGGTATGAAACTGTTCGCAGATTGGTGTGAGAAACAGATCAAAACTTCATAAGTAAAGGGGGAAAAAATAATGGGAATGATTTTACTTATGCTGATCATTTTATTTCTGGCAGGATATCTCCTGTACGCTCTGGTATATCCAGAAAAATTGTAATAGCAATATAAGTGGAGGAAAAGTAAATGCTACAGATAGTTGTGACACTGGCGATCTATATGGCACTTGTCATTCCGGTTGGAATTTATATGTACCATATTGCAGCCAAGAAAAAAACTTTTGCAGATCCAGTTTTTAACCGAGTTGATAACGGAATTTATAAATTATGCAGGATCAATCGGGAGGGAATGAATTGGAAACAATATGCACTACATCTTTTGATGACAAATGCAGTGATGGTTTTTGCAGGATATCTTATTTTACGTTTACAAGGATTGCTGTTTTTGAATCCAAATGGAATAGAGGGAATGGAATCCACCCTCTCTTTTAATACAATTATAAGTTTTATGACAAATACAAATCTCCAGCATTATTCAGGAGAGTCGGGGCTTTCTTATTTAAGCCAGACATTAGTGATCATTTTTATGATGTTTACATCAGCTGCCTCTGGATATGCAGCTTGCATGGCCTTTTCGAGAGGATTTGCCGGAGGAAGAAAAGACGTTGGAAACTTTTATGAAGACATGATCCGTATTACAACCAGAATCCTGATTCCAGTCTCTATTATTGGAGGATTGTTGCTCATCTGGCAGGGAGTTCCGGAGAATTTTATTCCTAATCTTACAATTGAGACAATCGAAGGGAAATTTCAGGATTTGGCAATGGGACCAGTTGCCGCACTCGAGATTATCAAGCATCTTGGAACGAATGGTGGAGGATTCTTCGGAGCAAACTCGACAACACCATTTGAAAATCCAACAATCCTTTCGGATATGATTGAATTATATTCCATGATGCTCCTTCCGGGAGCGTGTGTAATTACTTTTGGGAAAATGATACATGCGAAAAAACAAAAAGAAAAAAACAAGAATGCGACTATGGCAGTTGCAAAAAAAGCTGTTTTTGGAAGTCAGGGAAGAACAATATTTGCAGCAATGGCAGTTCTTTTCCTTGTGGGACTTACTATTTGCTTTGTTTCAGAAAGTGCAGGAAATCCAATTTTGGAACAGGCTGGTCTCAATCAGGATATGGGCAGCATGGAAGGCAAGGAAGTGCGTTTTGGTATTGCGCAGTCTGCATTGTTCACAACAACGACAACGTCATTTACTACAGGAACAGTCAATAATATGCACGATACATTGACTCCGTTAGGAGGTATGGTGCCGCTATTACATATGATGTTGAACTGTGTATTTGGAGGAAAAGGCGTCGGACTGATGAATATGATCATGTATGTGATCCTGGCGGTATTCCTGTGCGGATTGATGATTGGACGTACGCCTGAATATCTAGGGAAGAAGATTGAAGGAAGAGAAATGAAATTGGCAGCTCTGGTATTGATCGTCCATCCACTTCTTATTCTCGGTTTTTCTGCGCTTGCAGTTGTAACCAGTGCAGGATTGGAGGGTATCACAAATCCAGGTTTCCATGGTCTTACCCAAGTACTATATGAATATTCATCCTCAGCGGCAAACAATGGTTCTGGATTTGAAGGACTGGCAGATAATACGTATTTCTGGAATATTACTGCTGGCTTGGCTATGTTCTTTGGAAGGTATATCGCTATCGTGGCACAACTTGCAATTGCGGGAAGTATGCTTGCAAAGAGAAAAATGAACGAAACTATCGGAACTCTTCGTACAGATAATACGATTTTTGTCTTGATTCTGGTGTTTGTGGTCTATATTTTTGCTGCATTGACATTTTTCCCTGCACTGGCACTTGGCCCGATCGCTGAACATTTAACTCTTTGGATGTCGTAAATTTAAAAAGTGAAGAGGAAGGAATACTTTAGAATTGAATTTCAGAAAGGACAGCAATTGAGATGTCAAAGAAAAACACGAGAACTAAATTTATAACCAAGGATATTCTGAGAAGCTCTGTGAAAGGGGCTTTTTGGAAACTTAGTCCGAAATATATGATGAAAAATCCGGTTATGTTTGTAGTTGAAATAGGATTTTTTATTACAGTATTCTTAACAATAGCGCCGGGTATTTTCGGCGGAGACAGCAATAGGATTTATAATGGACTGGTAGCATTGATCCTGTTTATTACAGTGTTGTTTGCAAATTTTGCTGAGTCTGTTGCAGAAGGAAGAGGGAAAGCTCAAGCAGATTCTCTGAAAAAGACAAAAAAAGATACAAAGGCGCATCTTCTCATGAAAAATGGGGAAGAAAAAGAAATCAATGCATCTGAATTGAAAAAAGGAGATATTGTGATTGTCAGGATTAATGAAGTGATTCCTAATGACGGCGAAGTAATCGAAGGGGTTGCCTCTGTGGATGAATCCGCAATTACAGGAGAATCCGCTCCGGTTACAAGGGAAGCAGGTGGAGATTTTTCCTCTGTGACCGGTGGAACAACAGTTGTAAGTGACTGGTTGAAAATCCGAATCACTTCTGAACCAGGAAAATCATTTCTTGATAAAATGATTGCACTTGTGGAAGGGGCGTCCAGACAAAAAACGCCAAATGAGATCGCTTTAAATACATTGCTTGTTGGATTGACAATTATTTTTCTTATCGTAGCTGTAACACTTTATTGTTTTGCGGACTATTCGGGAGTGGCAATACCAGTGGCTACAATGATTGCTCTGCTGGTGTGCCTGATCCCCACCACGATAGGTGGGTTGCTTTCCGCAATTGGTATTGCTGGAATGGACCGTGTGACAAGATTCAATGTGATTGCAATGTCCGGAAAAGCAGTTGAGGCGTGCGGCGATGTCGATACAATGATTCTGGATAAAACCGGAACGATTACATATGGAAATCGTCTTGCAGCAGATTTTATACCAGTAAAGGGAAAATCAAAAGAGGATTTGGTAGACTACAGTGTAATGACATCCTTATGTGATGGAACACCTGAAGGAAAATCTGTTGTTGAATTGGGTAATGCAGAAGGTACGAGGATTGTACCAGAGGCAGCAAGTCAGATGCAGTTTATAGAGTTTACTGCTCAGACCAAAATGAGTGGGGTCGATTTAAAGGACGGAACGGAAATTAGAAAAGGTGCTTATGATGCAATCAAGAACTATGTGGTTGACAATGGTGGAGAGGTTCCAAAAGATTTGGAGGGCATCATAACGAAGATTTCCGGACTTGGCGGCACACCGCTTGTCGTATGTGTTGACAATGTGATATATGGTGTTATCTATTTAAAAGATACAGTAAAACCAGGATTAGTGGAACGATTTGAACGGCTTCGTGAGATCGGGATCAAAACAATCATGTGTACTGGGGATAATCCACTGACAGCAGCGACAATTGCAAAAGAAGCAGGGGTTGATGGATTTATAGCAGAGTGCAAACCGGAAGACAAGATCAAGGAGATCAAAAAAGAACAGTCAGAAGGAAAGATTGTGGCCATGACCGGAGACGGAACAAACGATGCCCCGGCTCTGGCGCAGGCTGATGTGGGGCTTGCTATGAACAGTGGTACATCAGCAGCAAAAGAAGCAGCAAATATGGTAGATTTGGACTCAGACCCTACTAAAATTCTGGAGGTTGTTGAGATTGGAAAACAGCTTTTGATCACAAGAGGATCCCTGACAACATTTAGTGTTGCAAATGATGTTGCCAAATATTTTGCTATCATACCGGCAATGTTTACTATGGTGCTTCCGCAAATGAATATTTTGAATATAATGAATCTTCAAACACCTTCAAGCGCAATTTTATCAGCATTGATATTCAACGCCATTATCATTCCGTGCCTGATTCCCATTGCAATGAAAGGCGTGAAGTACAAACCAATGCGTTCAGAAAAGATGCTTCTAAAGAATATGGGAATTTATGGTGCAGGTGGAATCATTGTCCCGTTTATTGGAATAAAAATAATCGATATGATCGTAGCTCCGTTGCTTGGAATCATTGGATTGTAAGAGGAGGAGAAGAGAAAATGAAAAATTTTGCAAGTTATTTAAAAAGAGCTTTGATTCTTACGTTAATATTGTTGCTTTGCTGCTCCGTTATTTATCCATTGGCATTGACAGGATTAGGGCAGTTGTTATTCCCGAAACAGGCAAACGGAAACTTGATTGAAGTTGACGGAAAAGCGGTAGGTTCTGAGCTTGTTGGCCAGGATTTTACTGGCGATCAATATTTTCAGGGCAGAATTTCTTCTGTGAATTATAATACTTATACAGAAGAAGAAAAAGAAGATGGGACATATGGCGGTGTGAGCTCAGGAAGTTTCAACTATGCCCCAACAAATGAGGATTTGAAAGCCAGAGTAGAAGAAGATGTGGCCAAGTTTAAAGAAAGATATAAAGAAGCAACAGGGGATGAATTTACTGGAGAGATACCAGCAGATCTTCTGACAGCGTCAGGTTCTGGGCTTGATCCCCATATCAGTCCAAAATCAGCAGAAATCCAGATCCCTATCATAGTAAGCAACAGTGGACTTACAGAAGAACAGGTGAATGAAATAATAAAGGAGAATACCGAACATAAAATATTGGGGATTTTTGGAGAAGAAAAAGTAAATGTTTTAAAATGTAACATTGCGATTGCCAAAGCAATGGGAGAGATTTAAGGACATAATTCTAAGAAGGACGAGGGGAAAATATGGAAAGAGAAGGAAGGCCCAATCCGGAGAAATTGCTCAGACAGATTCAAATGGAAGAATCGAAAAAGGTCAAAAGAGGGAAATGTACGATTTTTCTTGGATATGCAGCAGGTGTGGGGAAGACCTATGCCATGTTGGAGTCTGCCCATGAACTACAGAAAACAGGTGTAGATGTTGTGGCTGCTTATATTGAACCTCATGCAAGGAAAGATACGATGGAAAAGGCGGAGGGATTGGAGACAATTCCTCCTCTTCTTATTCCGTATAAAGGAATTTGCCTAAGGGAAATGGATTTAGATGCAGTATTAAAAAGAAAGCCTAAGGTAGTATTGGCAGATGAGCTTGCACATACGAATGCGGAAGGAATGCGGCATCAAAAAAGATATGAAGACATAGAAGAGTTGCTCAGTGCCGGTATTGATGTATATACTACCGTAAATATCCAACACCTGGAAAGTCTGAATGATATTGTATCGGGCATAACAGGTATTCGTGTGAAAGAGAGGGTTCCGGATACATTTTTTGATCAGGCAGATGTAGTCAAAATCATAGACATTGAACCGGATATGCTGATCGATCGTTTGAAAGAAGGAAAAATATACAAGGCAGTCCAGGCAGAAAGGGCTTTGGACAATTTTTTTGCAAGAGAAAAATTGATTTCATTGAGGGAAATTGCACTGCGCCGGACAGCAGACAGAGTAAATTGGATCGCAATGGAGGAACGCAAGGCGTACCGGGAGAGGCAGTGCTTTGCAGGGGAACATATTCTGACCTGTATTTCGCCTTCTCCCACGAATATGAAAGTAATCCGAAATGCCTCGCGTCTGTCTTACGCATTCCATGCAGAGTTTACAGCTCTGTACGTGGAGACACCAAAGCTGCAGAATGCGGATCAAAAAGTAAAAAAGATGGTGGAAGATAACATCCATTTGGCCAAGACATTGGGCGCAAAAATCGTAACAGTATTTGGAGAAGAAGTTGCCTTTCAGATTGCAGAGTATGCAAGAATCTGCGGCGCTTCTAAAATCGTATTAGGACGAACAAACCACAGAATCTTTTTTGGACAAAAAAGGGGAACGCTGGCAGATCAGGTTTCGCAGTTTGTGCCGGATATCGATATTTATATCATTCCTGACACGAACACTCATCGATCAGATCAGCAGAGTTTTGGCAGAATGGAGATGATGAAATCTAAAAAATCCATGAATACAGAAAAACTCTATGTTGATCTGGCGCAGGGAGCTCTGACTTTGGGAGGAGCAACTTTTTTAAGCTTATGCCTGGAACGCATTGGATTTCTTAGTGAAAATACGATTATGATCTATTTATTTGGAATTTTGATACTGTCCATGTTTTGTAAGCGAAGATGGGTTGCCTCGGGTGCAGCGTTGATCAGTGTGTTTCTTTTTGATTTCTTTTTCGTACCTCCGATTGGAAATTTTGGCGTGGAAACTCCGATGCATTATACCACATTTGCTTTTATGTTTTTCTTTGCTTTTATTATTTCCACGATTATTACAAAGCAAAGAAAACAGGCACAGGAAAGCGCAAAATTGGTGTACCGGACAGAACTTCTTTTAGAAAATAGCAAAAGGATGAGACGGGTTCATAATGTGAAGGATCTTTTGTCGGAATTGAGTGGTCAGGTTCTGAAATTATTGGGGCTGTCAGTGATTTTCTTTGTAAAGAAAGATGAGAAAATCACAGGACCTTGGATGTATCCAAGGACTGGAGTTGGAAAAACACAGCTTAGACAACTTTATGACAGCCAGGAAAAAGCAGTTGTACAATGGGTAATAGAGAATCGTAAACGGGCAGGGTGCTGTACACATACGTTGCCAAATGCAAAAGCCATGTATCTTCCGATCAAGACAGCGGAGAAACTTTATGCTGTGATGGGTATCGTATTGGAGGAAAAACGGGAGATTCCGCCTTTTAAGTATGCTCTATTGACAGCTATGTTGAATGAGGCTGCGCTTGTATTTGAACGTATATATTTGGTAGGAAGGGGAAACAACGAGCAGAATGTTTCGAAAAAGATATAGAATTTTTGAGGAAAATAAGCTATAGTACAAACATTACAGTGAGAGGGTAAGTGTATGGGACGAGAAAATTGCTATGTTAAGGCATCACACGAGGTAAAAAGAAAAAAAGATCACCTGCTTTTTTTAGTTGCAGATATATTGAAAAGCATTGGCATACTTATAGCCGCAAGTCTGCTTGGATACGGGGTTGACTGGCTTGGTTTTGAAGAAGCCAATATTATAATCATATATGTATTGGGTGTTTTGATCATTTCTATTGTTACAAATAATAAAATATATAGTTTGATTTCTTCGCTTGTAAGTGTTTTGGTGTTTAATTTTCTGTTCACAGATCCTAAATTTACGCTGCAGGCATATGATAAAGACTATCCTGTCACATTTCTGATCATGTTCATAGCGGCGCTTTTAACAGGAACACTTGCAGCAAAATTGAAGAGTAATGCAAAACAGTCTGCCCAGGCTGCATTTCGGACTAAAGTACTATTTGACACAAACCAGTTAATGCAGCAGGCGCAAAGCAGTGAAGGAATCTTATCAGTTACAGCACGCCAGCTTTTAAGGCTGCTGAACAGAGATATTATAATATATCCTGTAGAACAAGAAAAACTTGGGGCCCCATTGTTTTTTTTGAAAAATGGGGATAAGAAAAAAGAGGAATATCTGTCCGAAGGGGAGCGGAAAGTGGCTGAATGGGTAATGAAAAATAATAAATATGCCGGAGCTGACACAAAGACATTTCCGGATGTAAAATGTTTATACTTTGCAATCCGGGTAAAAGATGCCGTATATGGTGTTGTGGGAATAGAAATTGGTCAACATCACTGGGATACCTTTGAAAACACAATATTATTGTCCATTTTGGGGGACTGTGCACTGGCGTTGGAAAATAAGAAAAATGCCGATGAAAAAGAGCAGGCTACGATTCTAGCCCAAAATGAGCAGTTGAGAGCGAATCTTTTAAGAGCGATCTCGCATGATCTTCGGACCCCCCTGACTTCGATTTCCGGAAATGCCAGCAACTTACTCTATAACGGAGAGTCTTTTGACCTGGACACAAAAAAAAGTCTATATCAGGATATCTATGATGATGCGATGTGGCTTATCAATTTGGTGGAAAATCTGCTCTCCATCACACGATTAGAGGAGGGCAGGGTGAATTTTCATATATCTGCAGAGTTGGTGGACGAGGTGGTTAAAGAGGCTCTTCGACATGTAAACCGCTTGAAAACAGAGCATGAAATTATTGTTGAAAATCAGGATGATCTGTTGCTTGCAAAAATGGATGTAAAACTGATCGTCCAGGTACTTATTAATCTGATAGATAATGCGATCAAATATACTCCGAAAGGTTCTCATATCTATATCAGGACAACGCAGAAGGAGAATTGGGCCGTGATTTCTGTATCAGATGATGGTCCGGGAATACCCGATGAGAGCAAACATCAGATATTTGAAATGTTTTACAGCGGGGCCAACCGTGTCGGCGATAGCAGACGTAGTTTGGGACTAGGACTCTCCCTGTGTCAGTCTATCGTAAATGCTCATGGGGGTGTTATCAGTGTTTCAGACAATCTGCCGCATGGGGCAATATTTACATTTACATTACCGATAGAGGAGGTGAAATTACATGAATAAACCGTTGATCTTAGTGGTTGAAGATGATACATCGGTAAAAAATCTTATTACGACAACATTAAAAGCGCATGATTATCGTTATTTGGTAGCATGTAATGGAAAGATGGCGATCATGGATGCATCCTCCCATAATCCGGATGTTGTCCTTCTTGATTTGGGGTTGCCGGATATGGATGGAGTAGAAGTGATCAAAAAGATCCGTTCATGGTCAAGTTTGCCGATCATTGTTATCAGTGCCAGGAGTGAAGACTCAGACAAGATAGAAGCATTGGATGCAGGGGCGGATGATTATCTGACAAAACCTTTTTCGGTCCCGGAACTTCTTGCAAGACTTCGGGTGACACAAAGACGTTTGTTGATCATGAAAAATGAACCTATGACTGAAACTTCCGTTTTTGTAAATGGGGAATTGCGCATTGATTACGCGGCAGGCTGCGTCTTCCTTGGAGAAGAAGAACTGCATCTTACTCCCATTGAATATAAGCTGCTGTGTTTACTGTCAAGAAATGTAGGAAAAGTTTTGACACATACTTATATTACACAAAATATTTGGGGAAGCAATTGGGAGAATGACATGGCGTCTCTGCGTGTATTCATGGCAACTTTGCGGAAAAAGATTGAAAAAAGACAAAACTCTCCACAGTACATTCAGACACACATCGGAGTAGGATACCGCATGATTAAAGTAGAATAGGTAAACAAGAAAGAGAATCTTCTTTGATTGAAAAGAGATTCTCTTTCTGTACGTTTGAGCTATTGTTTTAATTCCATCTTTTTTAGCAAAAATCTGGCCGGCAGGAATCCGATACAGGAGATGCCTATGCAGATCAGTATTGGATTGAAAAAATGTATATGGCTTGATTTCGTAAAGCCTGCAAGGAATCCGAAAAAGTCAAGGACTTTTAATTGTGCATTCTCGGAAAGCACTGTACTTATAAAGTACGGGACAAAGATAAAGAAAAAGACTGCAAGTCCGATCATTAGTACGAGGAAGAGCTTATGTCCCATTTTATCTGAGAGAAGACGGAACAGATAGGAAACTGCGCTTACAGTAAAATAGAAACAGGAGAGCAAAAGCCACTGAAGAAAGATGGAGTGGTCAGCCCCATAAAGTTGATGAAACAAGGAGCGGTAACCGGACAATTGGTTCAGCAGCATTGCAATCAGGGTATCAACTGCACCCATAAAAAATGAGAGGGAAATATAAAGCATAAAAGTTCCGCAAAAGATCGAGTTTCTCGTAAATCCATTTTGTAAAAGGAACCGGAAATCCTCGGAAAATCCAAGGCTAGCGCAGATACATAGAAAAATCACACAGGAAAATTCTACTCCGTTGAACCGGAAGACCGAATTATTACCAACGATCATATCCACAATATATCCGGCAAGTACTATCCCGTAAAGGATGCTGTAAAAAATTCCCAGAGGTTTTGCGATAGTCAGGCACTCATATTTAAACAATGATCTCAATTTCATAATGGTTTTCCTCCTCTTTCTGTCAGTTTTACGAATAGTTTTTGAAGATTTATTGTGGAAATGTGCATGTCCGGAGTGACAGCATCCTCTTGTACGTCGCCCAGAATGTAGGCAATCTTCATACCTGCGATCTCATCGTATCCAACAACATCTTTCCCTTTGCAGTAAGCATCAATATTAGCCGGAGTTCCTGCAATGCTGTAGCCTTTTGCCAGGAGATGCTCTGCAGTATCTGAGAGCAGGACACGTCCGTTATCAATGATGATGATCTCCTCGATCAGGGATGATACCTCTTCGATAAGGTGGGTGGCAATGACAATGGTTCTTGGATTTTTTTCATAATCGCTCAGCAGCAGCTTATAGAAAAGTTCCCTGTGGTTGGCATCCAGTCCAAGTACCGGTTCATCGAAGATAAGGTAAGGTACGTTCAGGGAAAGGGCAGTAATGATTTTGTAGATGGATTTATATCCGGTGGAGAGTTTTTTCACTTTCTGACGGACATTGAGGCCAAACATTTCCGAAAGGGTGAGTGCCTTTTCCATATCAAAGCAGGAATAGAATTCACTGGTCCACTTGAAAACCTCTTTTACGCTGAAGGAATCAGGACAGAGGTTGCCTTCGCTCATACAATAGATTTTTTCATGAACATCCGGATTTTCAAACGCGGACATACCGTCAATGTCAACGGTCCCTTCTGTGGCAAAAATACGGTTGCAAAGAATATTGATCAGCGTGGATTTTCCTGCACCGTTTCTTCCGAGCAGCCCGTAGATTTTTCCGAATTCAAAATTCAAAGACACGTGATCCAGGGCACGGAGCGGCTGATTTTGTCGTTTATAATCTTTTGTCAAATTATTGATTCGAATTGCTTTCATTGTCATACCCTCTTTCAATCAGTTTTACAATCTGTTCTTTGGATAACTGTAATTTTTTTGCCTCATCAATCAAAGTTGCAATATATTGGTCATAAAAAAGATTCTGCCGTTTTGCGCGGATTTTTTCCACTGCTCCTTTTGCCACATACATGCCAAGACCTCTTTTCTTATAAATCACTCCATCATCGACCAAAAGGTTCATCCCCTTTAAAACTGTATGGGGATTGATGTGGAAGAGGGAAGAGATTTCATTGGTAGAAGGAATCTTTTCTTCTTCGCTATAAAGGCCGGTGAAGATGGAGTCTTCCAACTGTTCCGCAATCTGTAAAAATATAGGTTTTTCATTTCCCGGGTCAATGTACATGGGACTCTCCTTTCTTTGTTTGTTGTATAGTTAGCTACTTAAGTAACTAACTATTGTGCCTTTACTATAAATCATATATTTGTGTTTGTCAATAGTTGATAACAAAAATATTGACGAACATGTGTTTGCATGTTAAAATAAAGAAAGACAAACATATGTTCTTGTGGAGGGAGTCATGAAACTGATAGAGGAGAAGATGCACATAGAAGAAAAACTGAAGATTCTGACGGATGCTGCAAAGTATGACGTGGCCTGTACGTCCAGCGGAGTGGAAAGGCAGGGGGACGGAAAGAGCATCGGAAACTGTGCGAAAGCGGGAATCTGTCACAGCTTTTCCGCGGACGGAAGATGTATTTCCCTGTTAAAGATTCTTTTTACCAATGAGTGTATTTACGACTGCAAATACTGTGTCAATCGTTCCTCCAATGATGTGCCGCGCGCGTCTTTTACTCCGCAGGAAATCTGTGAGTTGACGATTGAATTTTACAGGAGAAATTATATTGAAGGGCTGTTCTTAAGCTCAGGAGTTATCAAGAGCCCAAACTATACAATGGAGCTATTATATACCACTTTATATAAATTACGGCACGAGTTCCATTTCCGGGGCTATATCCATGTGAAGGCCATTCCGGGTGCGGACAAGCTGTTGATCTACCGCACCGGATTTTTGGCAGACCGTATGAGTGTCAATCTGGAATTGCCGACCGCGGAGGGGCTTAAAGCACTGGCGCCCCATAAAAACAGAAAAAACATTCTTACACCAATGAGGTATGTGCAGACAAAAATGGTGGAGTCCAAACAAGAGCTTGCACTCTATAAAAATGCTCCAAGATTTGTGCCGGCAGGGCAGAGTACGCAGATGATCATTGGAGCTACTCCGGAGTCGGATTATCAGATTCTCAATGTAGCGGAATCTCTGTATAAAAAGTTCGGGCTGAAGAGAGTTTTTTATTCGGCGTTTGTACATGTAAATGAAGATAAGGCACTGCCTGCAAAGACGGGTGAGGGACCGCCTCTTTTGAGGGAACACAGACTTTATCAGGCGGACTGGCTTTTGCGGTACTATGGATTTGAGGCAGCAGAACTGCTTTCAGAGAAAGAGCCGAATTTTAATATTTATCTGGATCCAAAGTGCAATTGGGCGCTGAGAAATCTGGAGTTTTTTCCTCTGGAGATAAACAAGGCAGATTATTATGCACTTCTTCGGGTTCCGGGGATTGGTTACAGATCAGCAGGCAGGATTGTGAAAGCAAGAAAGAATGCAGTTTTAGGTTTCGAGGATTTAAAGAAGATGGGGGTTGTTTTGAAAAGAGCACTCTATTTTATCACATGCAGCGGCCGGATGATGTATCCGGTACGGCTGGAGGAGGATTATATCACAAAAAACCTTATGAGCACAAAGGAGAGACTTCCTAGAGAAGTAAGAGAGATGGGATATCGACAGATCTCGCTGTTTGATGATGTGAAATTTGGAGGCGGAAATCTATGGTAAAGAGGTGGGAATTTTGAAAAGAGTTTATGTGGCAGAAGATACGCTGGAAGGGATTTTTTCCGCTATCTATGATGCATGGAAGACTAAAAGAGATGCCGATGGCGCGGGAATCGCTCTGAAAGGACAGATGGAGCGGGAGCTTTTTTGCGAGTACACGCAGACAGAGCCGGACAGAAAGAAAGCGGCTGCTGTGGAAAGGATGATCAAGAAGCATCTTGGGATGGAAACATACAAAGATATCTGTTATGCGCTATTGTCAGAGGATGAGAAAAAGGCGGATGCGGTCCTTGGAACCATGCAAGCTGCCAGAAAGATTTTGAACAGCACAAAAATCATGGAGCACCTGGCATGCCCGGCAGTACAAAAAGTATTTGCACTGTCCAGGAAGGTCTCAAATGAAGCGCATTGTTTTATCGAATTTGTCCGTTTCAAAGAGATAACAAATGGAATTCTTGCTGCCCGGATCACGCCAAAAAACAGGATTCTTACATGTATAGCGGGGCATTTCGCAGACCGTTTTCCAAATGAAGACTTTTTGATCTACGATGAAACACACAGGATATTTCTCGTGCACCGAAAGGGAAGACCGTGGTTTCTTCTTGAGAGTGAGGAGACAGATTTTGAGATGTTAAAAGACGAATTGGAAACCGAAGAGAAATTTGCAAATCTATGGAAGATTTTCCATACCAGCATTTCCATAAAAGAGAGGGAAAATCCAAAACTTCAGATGTCACATTTCCCTTTGCGCTATCGGGCGAACGTATTGGAATTTGACGAAAAGTAGGGCGTATTTGATAGAAAACCATAATTTTACATGGTAAAAATAGGTTAATTCGACGATTGACTTATGATATGCACGATGGCATAATATAACCCGAAATATAGAAATTAAGCTACCTATGAAAGGAGGAAGACAATGGACAACAAACGTAGAATTAGATTGACAGCTGATACTGCAAAAGATTTTGTACGCGCTGCTTCGAAATGCGAGTTTGACATTGATGTCTTCTATAACAGAGTCATTATTGACGCCAAATCTATTCTAGGGGTTTTGAGTTTGGACTTAAATCGTGAGCTGACAGTGTGCTATAATGGTGAAGACCCGCATTTTGAGAGCGTATTGGCGAAATACAGCGTGGCATAGAAAATTCCATAGGCAGTTGTGAAAAAGAAGAAGGCAGAAATCGGCAGGCGGCATCCAAAGGGTGCCGCCTGCTTTGTGCAATAAAAGTGTTTTAAAATTTGGGATATAAAAAATTGGAATTTTTCTCTGATATGATACAATACTGAAAGAGACAAAAAGAATGGGAAAGATGTTTTAGCTATGAAGGTGGAAAATCAAAATATTGTCAGAATATCTGTCCGCAATCTTGTGGAGTTTATAATGCGAAATGGTGATATTGATAACCGGACAGGCACTGCACAGGTAAAAGATGCAATGCTCATGGGTGGGCGGATTCACAGAAAAATTCAAAGACAAATGGGCAGTTCTTACCGAGCCGAGGTTTCAATGAAGACGGAGGTAGAATTTGAAGACCTCTGTATCCGTGTAGAGGGAAGAGCTGACGGAGTGATAGAAGAGGATGGAGAGATCACGATCGATGAAATCAAAGGAATCCTTGGTGAGTTAAAACTTTTAAGAGAACCTGTTAAGGTGCATGAAGCACAGGCAAAATGTTACGCATGGATGGCGGCAAAAGAAAAAGGACTAAAAAAGATTAGGATACAGATCACCTATTGTCAGATGGAGACAGAGGAGATCAAACGTTTTCAAAAAACGATCGATATGGACATACTGGAGGAATGGTTTCTTGGACTTGTGGCAGCTTACGAAAAATGGGCCAGATTCCGGATAGAGTGGAAGAAGGAGCGGAATGCGTCCATCAAAAAAACAGAATTTCCGTTTGCATACAGACCAGGGCAAAAAGAGCTTGTTAGCAATGTATACCGCACGATTCTCAGGAAGAAGAAACTGTTTCTTCAGGCTCCGACCGGTGTTGGGAAGACAATCTCCACGATTTTTCCGGCAGTAAAAGCATTGGGGGAAAATCTGGGAGAGAAGATTTTTTATTTGACGGCAAAGACAATCACAAGGACTGTGGCAGGACAGGCCTTTGACGCCTTAAGAGAAAATGGGCTGCGCATGAAAAGTATTGTCCTGACAGCGAAAGAGAAAATCTGTTTTCTGGAAAAGGCGGACTGCAATCCGGATGCCTGCCCTTATGCAAAAGGACATTATGACAAAGTCAATGATGCTGTGTTTGAACTTTTGAGGGAAGAGGATGATTTGACCAGGGAGGTCATAGAACGTCAGGCAAAAAAATACGGGATCTGCCCGTTTGAGATGTCGCTGGATGCGGCGGAGTGGGTGGATGCCGTCATTTGCGATTACAATTACGCTTTTGACCCTAATGCGCATCTGCGCCGCTTTTTTGGGGAAGGGCTTTCGGGGGAATATCTGTTCCTTGTAGACGAGGCGCACAATCTGGTGGAGCGGGCAAGGGAAATGTACAGTGCCAAGCTTTATAAGGAGGATTTCCTGGCGCTCAAAAGAGAAGTGGGAAAAGGCAGTCCAAAGCTTGCCAAAAAGCTGGAAGAATGTAACAGACAGATGTTGGAATGGAAACGGGAATGTGAGGATTATCAGATTTTGGATCAGGTGTCACATTTTGCTATGAAACTTCTGAGTTTGATGTCTGAGATGGAAAAATTTCTGGAGGAGAGTGAGAAGGAAGAAGAAAAGGAAAAGGTGAGGGAACTTTATTTTCAGGTGCGGATGTTTTTGTATATCCATGAAAGATTAGACGAAAACTACATGATCTATACCCAGATGGAGGAAAGTGCCAGGTTCAAGGTAAAACTTTATTGTGTCAACCCAGCGGTGAACTTAAAAGAATATTTGGATATGGGCAGCAGTACGATCTTTTTTTCGGCGACACTTTTACCAGTCAATTATTATAAAAAGCTCTTAAGTGTGGAAACGGATGACTATGCTGTATATGCAGAATCACCGTTTTCTGTGGATAAAAGACTGCTTCTTGTGGGGGCAGATGTCAGCAGTAAATACAAAAGACGGGGCAGGCAGATGTATGAAAGATATGCAGAGTACATTTGCAAGGCAGCGCGGGCAAAGAAAGGAAATTACCTTGCATTCTTTCCTTCCTATCAGTTTATGGAGGAAGTGTATGACTGCTTTGAGAAGAGGAATCAGGATGGTAAGATTGCCTGGGCCATTCAGTCTCAATATATGAATGAGGAGGCTCGGGAGATCTTCCTGGAAGAATTTGAGGAGGAGAGAGCAGAAAGTTTTGTCGGGTTTTGCGTGTTGGGAGGAGTCTTTTCAGAAGGGATTGATTTGACAAAGGAAAAACTGATCGGAGCGTTCATTGCAGGAACAGGTCTTCCGCAGGTATGCCAGGAGAGAGAAATCTTAAGGATGTATTTTGAAAAAATGGGGTTGAATGGATTTGACTACGCCTATCTTTATCCTGGACTTAACAAAGTACTGCAGGCAGCAGGCAGAGTCATCCGCACGGAAGAAGATAAAGGCGTTATCTTCCTTTTGGATGACCGTTTTTTGGAGCGCAAATATGAAGATATTTTTCCAAGGGAGTGGAGAGAGCGCAAAATATGCCGGCTTTTGGATGTACAAAAAGAGATGGAGACATTCTGGAAGATTATGTCAGAGCCTCAAAATAGTCCAGAAACTGGGAGGCAGCCTTAGAGACTGGTACGTGTTCGTTGTAGGCTACAACCAGTTCACGCATTGGCAGGGGCTCAGCCATCTGTACTGTAAAGAGGGAGCTTGTGTTTTCATCCAGGCAGTAGTCCGGAACAAAGGCAATGCCAAGGCCGATCTTTGCAAGGTCCAAAAGCAGATCATTGCTGCTTAATTCCACCTCAGGGACAAGGTCCAGCTGGCGCTGCTGAAACAGATTGTGCAAAAATTCACTTGTTGTACTTTTCTTGTCCAGCATTAGGATTGGGTGTTCGAGTAGCTTGGAGAATGTAATCTTTTTATCTTTCAGGGAAGCAAAAGCATCGTTAGCCACAAACACATCCCGGAAACGTTTGATTTTTTTGATGGTAAACATGTTATTTAAATAAGCATTTGGAGAATTTGTCACAATAAAGTCCACCTGTCCGTTTTCCAGCAGATCGACACAGCGGATAGAGGTCTGGTTGGTGACTTTGATGTGTGCATTCGGGAATTCTTTGTGGAAACGTTCCAGGTACGGTACGAGAAAATAGCGGCAGATGGTGTCGCTTGCCCCAATGCGGATTTGTCCGCCGCCGGATGCAGCATCCATGATCTGAGCCTCCCCGCGTTTGATAAGATTCATGGCAGGCTCTACATGGCGCAGAAGGATTTCCCCTTCCGGTGTGAGCTGTACTCTCTTTGTGCTGCGGATGAACAATGACTGGTCCAGCTTTTTTTCCAAGGCTTTGACAGACTGACTTACAGCGGACTGGGAGATAAACAGTTTTTTTGATGCCTCCGAGAAACTGAGTGTGGAAGCTACATAATAGAAAACTTTATATAACTCATAATTGATATCCATGGATAATCCCTCCTTTGAAAACACCGCCTCGGACTGAAAACGGGCGTGTATGGGTTTTATTATAGTGGATGGGATTTTCAGATTCAAGCAAGAAATCCGTCGCGCACAGAAAGAAAATATGATAAAATCTGCTCAGCGATAAAAAAGGAGGTTTACAGTGAAAAGTTTACGAAGAATAACAGTGGTGCTTGCATCTCTTTGTCTTTTTATCGTTCTTTTGCTCACAAGCTTTGAGGTGGCTATCTACGGGGACAATGAGTATAAATTTTACCAAAAGGAATACGAAAAGTATCAGGTGCAGGAGAAACTTGATATGGAGATGGATGACATCATGTATGTGACAGAGGAGATGATGTCCTACCTTCACGGAGAGAGGGAGGAGCTTTCGGTTATGGTAAAAGTGGAAGGAAAACAGCAGGATTTTTTCAACGACCAGGACCGGTTTCACATGGGTGAGGTGAAAGTACTTTTTCTTGGAGGACTGAAGCTTCGAAACATTCTGGCATGTTTTGCTGTCATTCTTTTTGCAGTGGCATTGTTTTTGAAACCAAGAAAAGGGGAAATGTGCAAAACCATACTGGCCACACTTGCAGGGATTGTGTGTGCATTGGTTGTGATCGGCATTTTGTGCGCGGTAAACTTTGACGCGGTGTTTGTCACTTTCCATCACATTTTTTTTGACAATGATTTGTGGCTCTTTGACCCGGCGACAGATTATATGATCCGGATGCTGCCGGAGGGTTTTTTCTTTGACATGGTCGTGCGCATTGGGATGACATTTGCAGGAGCCTTGGCTGCTGTGGCAGCGGGGCTTTTCCTGAGACTTTGGTGTGTGAAGAAAAAATAAGTACAACTTATAAAAATGTTAAGATATATTAATTACATTAATGAAGAAGTTTATGGTATGATACAGATAAATGAGAATGTAGATTATAAAGGAGGCCATTATGAGCGGTGTAAAGCGAGTGTATGTCGAGAAAAAGCCGGAATATGCAGTGCGTGCAAAGGAACTTCGGCATGAAATCAGAAGCTATTTAGGAATAAAGACAGTGTATGGTGTAAGGGTGTTAAATCGTTATGATGTGGAAAATCTTTCAGACGAAACATTTGAGAGAGCATGCAACGGGATTTTTGCCGAGCCACCGGTTGATAAATTGTATATGGAAGAATTTCCTGTAGGTGATAACGATAAAGTGTTTTCCGTGGAATACCTTCCTGGACAGTTTGATCAGAGAGCAGACTCTGCAGTGCAGTGTGTGCAGTTTATCAAAGAGGATGAGATGCCGGTGATCCGCACAGCGACTACCTATGTGATAGAGGGAGAAGTAAACGAGGAAGAACTTGCGGCAATCAAAAACCACTGTATCAACCCTGTAGATTCCAGAGAAACCGGTATGGAGAAACCAAAGACGCTTGTCACAGAATTTGAAGAGCCGGCAGATGTAAAAATTTTTGATGGATTCAAAGACATGCAGGAAGAAGAGCTTAAAAAGCTTTACGATTCACTTGGTCTTGCCATGACATTTAAAGACTTCCTCCATATTCAGAATTATTTCTGCAATGAGGAGAAGAGAAATCCGTCTATGACGGAAATTCGTGTGCTTGATACTTACTGGTCAGATCATTGCCGACACACTACATTCTCCACAGAGCTTACAGAAGTATCCTTTGGGGACGGTGATTACCGTGAACCGATGGAGGAGACATACAGACAGTATCTGAAAGACCACAGTGAGATTTTTGCTGGCAGAGAAGACAAATTTGTCTGCCTTATGGATCTTGCCTTGATGGCGATGCGGAAATTGAAAAAGGAAGGGAAACTCGAAGATCAGGAAGAATCCGACGAAATCAATGCATGCAGCATTGTTGTTCCGGTGAGTGTGGACGGTGTGGAGGAAGAGTGGCTTGTGAATTTTAAAAATGAGACACACAACCACCCGACAGAGATTGAGCCGTTTGGTGGAGCTGCCACCTGTCTTGGAGGGGCGATCCGCGATCCGCTCTCAGGGCGTACCTATGTGTATCAGGCAATGCGTGTGACAGGAGCTGCTGACCCGACGGTGTCTGTCAAAGAGACCATGAAGGGAAAACTTCCTCAGAAAAAGCTGGTAAGGGAAGCGGCCCACGGATATAGTTCTTACGGTAACCAGATAGGGCTTGCGACAGGACTTGTGAAAGAGATTTACCATCCGGACTATGTGGCAAAACGTATGGAGATCGGAGCAGTCATGGGGGCTGCACCAAGAAGAGCAGTGATCCGCGAGACATCCGATCCGGGCGACATCATCATCCTCCTTGGAGGACGTACAGGACGTGACGGCTGCGGTGGAGCTACGGGTTCATCCAAGGTACACACGGAAGAGTCCATCGAGACATGCGGAGCAGAGGTACAGAAAGGAAATCCTCCGACAGAGCGCAAGATCCAAAGATTGTTCAGAAGAGAAGAAGTAAGCCGTCTGATCAAGAAATGTAATGATTTCGGTGCCGGCGGTGTATCCGTAGCTATCGGAGAGCTGGCAGACGGACTTTTGGTTGATTTGGATAAAGTACCGAAAAAATACGCGGGACTTGACGGAACAGAGATCGCAATTTCCGAGTCCCAGGAGCGCATGGCGGTTGTGGTAGATAAAAAGGATGTAGAAGAGTTCCTTTCCTATGCAAAAGAGGAAAACTTAGAGGCGGTAGAAGTAGCAGTTGTAACGGAAAGCCCTAGACTTGTCCTTACATGGAGGGGAAAAGAAATCGTCAACATTTCCCGTGCATTCCTGGATACAAACGGTGCACATCAGGAGACAAAAGTAGCAGTGGATATCCCGTCTAAAGATGAAAGTATTCTGACAAGAAAAGAGATTGGGGATGTCAAAGAGACATGGCTTTCCATGTTGAAAGACTTAAATGTATGCTCTCAGAAAGGACTTGTGGAGATGTTTGACGGTTCCATTGGTGCAGGCTCTGTATTTATGCCTCACGGTGGAAAGTATCAGATGACAGAGACACAGACAATGGTGGCAAAGCTTCCGGTTCTTCATGGAAAATGCGATACAGTGACTATGATGAGCTATGGATTTGACCCATATCTTTCCAGCTGGAGCCCGTACCACGGAGCAATCTATGCGGTGACAGAGTCAGTGGCGAAAATTGTGGCATCAGGCGGTGATTATAAGAAAATCCGTTTCACATTCCAGGAATACTTCCGCCGCATGACGGAAGAACCACATAGATGGAGCCAGCCGTTTGCAGCTCTTCTTGGGGCCTATGCAGCGCAGCTTGGATTTGGACTTCCGTCCATCGGAGGAAAAGACAGTATGTCCGGTACATTCCAGGATATTGATGTTCCGCCGACACTTGTCTCCTTTGCAGTAGATGTGGCAAAAGAAAAAGATATCATCACTCCGGAATTAAAACAGGCAGGAAATAAGCTGATCTGGCTTAGAATTGAGAAAGATGCCTATGATCTGCCGGTATATGAACAGGTGATGGATCAGTATGAAAAATTCAGAGCAGATATTGGGGCAGGCAATATTGTATCAGCCTATGCGCTGGACAGACATGGAATCGCTGCTGCTGTGTCTAAGATGGCATTTGGAAATGGCTGCGGTGTGAAGATTGAGCATAATCTTGACAAGAGAGATTTCTTCGCCCCTGCATTTGGCGATATCATTGCAGAAGTTCCAGCGGAGAAGGTATCGAAACTGGCGATCACATATACAGTGATCGGTGAAGTGACCGATGATGATTGTTTCTCCTATGCGGATACAAAGATTTCACTTGATGAGGCAAAAGAAGCATGGACAGGAACATTGGAGAGTGTATTTGCTACTGTGTCTGGGGAAAACAAGAAAGAAAGCGTAGAAAGCCCGCTTTATGATGCAAAAGAAATCCATATCTGCGAGCATAAGATCGGACAGCCTACAGTATTTATTCCGGTATTCCCTGGAACAAACTGTGAGTACGACAGCGCAAGGGCGTTTGAGAGAGCAGGCGCAAAGACAATTGTAAAAGTGTTCAAAAACCTGGATGCAGAAGACATCAGAAGTTCTGTGGCTGAATTTGAAAAAGCCATAGAAAAATCTCAGATCATCATGTTCCCTGGCGGATTCTCCGCAGGTGACGAGCCGGACGGCTCAGCAAAGTTTTTCGCAACCGCATTCCAGAATGCAAAACTAAAAGAGGCGGTTGAAAAACTTTTGAGACAGAGAGATGGTCTGGCGCTTGGTATCTGTAATGGGTTCCAGACACTTATTAAACTGGGACTGGTTCCATACGGAGAAATCGCAGGACAGAAAGAAGATTCTCCGACATTGACCTATAATACCATCGGACGTCACATCTCCAAGATGGTGTACACAAAAGTAGTGACAAACAAATCCCCGTGGCTTGCAGGAGCAACCTTGGGCGGCGTTTATGTAAATCCGGCATCTCACGGAGAAGGGCGTTTTGTTGCGAGCAAGGAGTGGTTGGAAAAATTATTTGCCAATGGTCAGGTCGCAACACAGTACTGTGACCTTTCCGGAAATGTCAGCATGGACGAAGAATGGAATGTCAACGGCTCTTACTGCGCAATTGAGGGAATCACAAGCCCGGATGGAAGGGTGCTTGGAAAGATGGCGCATTCAGAACGCCGGGGAGACAAAGTTGCCATGAATATTTACGGAGAACAGGATTTGCAGATTTTTGAATCCGGAGTCGCATATTTTAAATAGAGAAAGACATGATGAGCCAGGAAGAGTCACTGTGCAGACAGTGGACTCTTCCTGTTTTTCTTTTTCTATATGAAAGTCCTTATGTCTCCCATATAGCATAAAAGCCCTCCGGACAGAATGCACACACCGCAATAAGGCATTTAACCGTTATGCTCTACAAAGAGGGGTTTGTCTTGGGCATGACACAGTGGTATACTGGGATTATACAAATGAGAGAAAAGAGGATATTGGATGAAAATTCAAATCTGTGATTTTTGGAGACAGAGAAGAACAAGAATCAGAAACGCAACGGCTGCAGCATTATTCTTTCTGGTTCTTTTTTATTCTACATGGATATTGTTCGGACCAGAGTATACGATGTCTGCATCTTTTATTACTGTTTTGTTTCAGACAAAGAGGAAACAAAAGCAGACGCCGAAAAGCTTGTGCGCGTTATTTGTGCAGCAGGCGGGCTTAAGTGTTCTGGCATTTCTTGCGTGCCACCATATTGCTTTTTGCATTGTTTTTAATATACTTGTGCCGTTTCTGCTTGTGTTTCTGCAGTCCTCACAGTTTGAACAGCTTGGGTATTTTGCGAGCGGGATGGGCTTTTTGTTTCTGCAGCTGCGTCCGGTGCCGTGGAGTGCATTTGGCACCTACATTGGCTCTGTGGCATATGGGATGGTCTTGCTGCTGGCAGTGCTTCTGGCTGGAACTTATGGGAAAAAGGATGATGGGGAGGAAGAAAACCTAAAAAAGGGGCTGCTCCTTGTGGCAGATTTGTTCCGTCAGATTTCGGGCGGTGGGCTTGACGGGACAAAGAGACAGGAATTATTTGAAATCCAAAAACAGCTTTACATTAACGCTTATCACAGTCATGGAATGAACTACCGGGTAACGAAAAAGGGAAAACTCAACTACTTTTATGCACTGTTTTTTCAGAGAGTTCTCTACTATACAGCGGAGATGGAAAAGGGAATGTTTTTGGATTGCGCAAAAGAGGAACTCTTGATGACAGCGGATATACTGGAGCGTTTTGCAAAGGAAGGGCATTCCTTTTCGCTTCAGGATAAAATGACGGGTTTTTTAAGAGGCATCAGCGATAAGGAGGATAAGAATACGGCAGTTGTCGTAAGGATTGGCTCCATGTTTCTTTTGATTTTGAAGTATGAAGGCAATATGGACAGTGTCAAAGGGGAGGAGTGGAGACTGCCGAAACACCGCAGACCTTTGCACCGTGTCCTTTCCTGCCTGAAACTGGATGCATTCGAGTTCCGATTTGCTGCTAGGCTTTCCATCATACTTGCCGGTACGCTGCTGTTTAACATGCTGTCCGGGGTAGAACATGCATACTGGCTTGCATTGAATGCGTTTCTTTTGCTGCGTCCAATGTATGAGGACAGCAGTCAAAGACTGAAAACAAGATTTTTGGGCACAATGCTTGGGTGTATCTTTGTATCCCTGGCAATGCCGTTTGTGCCGTCTGTTGCAGGGCATTTAGCCGTTGGCTCGGTGTTTTCCTTTTTCCTGTATTATTCTGTTCCGGGGACCTGGCAGCAGGCGTTGTGCGCCACCTGTTTTGGACTGATCCTGGCGTCAATCTCCCTGCAGATGACACTTGCGGTGGAATTGAGATTTGGGTTTGTGCTTGTGGCAGTTATGCTTGTTTTTGTTGTCAACCGGTTTATTTTCCGGACAAGCGAAAAGGGAATTTTTCAAAGAAATGTCATGCAAATGTTTTATGTGCAGCACAGATATCTGCGTATCATGAAGAGGGCTCTGTACACACAGATCAGTTATGGCTTTACATGTGATGCTCTGTCACATTTTTATCTTATATATCAACAGATGGAGCAGTATCTGGAAAAGCAAAAAGAACAGGATATCCAAGAATTTTACAAGAATATGATGTCTGTGTTCTGGGAAATGCAAAGCAGCGCTGAGCAGATTCTTTTATTTATCACAAGTGAGGAGGTGGAGGAGGAAAACAGAAAAGTTTTGGAACATGACATCTGTATTCTGGATTATGTACTTCAGACAGCGGAAAATGGGGTCAGAAAGGAAAAGGCAAAAGAGGTGGAAGAGTTTGAGTTCAGGCCGTTCCAACATGAGATCAAAGGGGAGCGCCATTTGTCGTTTCTTTTGAAAAAATATTCCCATACGATCTCCGTGGTATATCAGATGGTTCTGCAGGAGCAGAAAATCAGAAAGAAACAGAAGGTCAAAAACAATTGAAGGAGGAATAGGAAAGAAATGAAAAAGAGAAAATGGTATAAAGCAGCCGCAGGGCTGGCATCTGTGAGCATGCTTGCTGGGAGCTTGGGTGTTCTCCCGGTAAACGTGCAGGCTGCTCCGAAAGAGAGTAGCGTGGAGGTGGGAAGAGAAACAAAGACAGATTTTACTGCAAAAGCTGAGGAGACAGTTACAAAAGTACAGGCAGAGGATTTTACGTATGTAACGTTAAGCCTTCCGTTCGGAAGTGATATGAGCAAAAATTTTGTTAAAGAAAAGGAGCCGGTTTCAGATGGAGGTATGCACATTAAGACATCAAATATCGGTGCAACTGTAACTTTGAAGTTTACAGGGACAGGTGTGCGTTTTTACACAAAAAAGGGGAACGGAGCGGGAACCCTTTCTGTGACTATTGATGGAAAGTCATATGGGGACATCAGTGAGTACACTTCCGGGCCAGCACAGTTTAAGCAAAAAGTATTTGAGGCGGAGGACATCAGCAAGGAGAACGAAGAACATACTCTTGTTTTGACCACAAAGCAGGGGGGGCAGAACAATTTCAACTTTGATTATTTTGAGATCATTGAAAAAGAAGAAATCCATTATCAGGAATCTCCGGGAAATACAACGTATTATCTTGACTCGAAGGCAGAACCGGGAGGAGACGGACTTTCTAAGGAGGCTGCATTTGACTCCCTGGATGACGTCAACGGATACAAATTTGCAGCAGGAGATAAAATTCTGATCAAAGCAGGCTCCAAGTTTGAGGGACAGCTCTATCCGAAGGGCAGTGGAGATGCAGAGGCTCCGATCGTCATTGACATGTACGGAGAAGGCGAAAAGCCTTTGATCGACGGCAATGGGAGATATTCTGATGCGCCGTCTGTGCACGATGACGGTCCTTTCGGCGGGAAAGGCTCTGCAGTTTACCTTTACAACCAGGAATATTGGGAGATCAACAATCTAAAGGTGAAAAACTGGAGTGATGATAACAAGGACAAAGAGAGGAGCGGAATCCGTGTGGAGGCATCCGGCGGTGGTGTGTACCACCACATCTACATCAGAGACTGTGATATTGCCGATATCCGAGGCTATAACGGTCAGGATTCCATCTGGGATGTTATTCCGGAAAATGGAGGGACCACGTTCTATGGGGCAAGGACCACGCATCGTACGGGCGGGATCAATGTGGTGAGTTATACGAAACGGGATACTTCCGGCGGTCTTGGAACTGCCGGGGCCATTCTGGACGAGGAGCCGACGATTTTTGACGGTGTTGTCATTGAAGACAACAAAATTGAAAACTGTCATGCAAATGGGATCACCACGACAAATATCCGGGGAGAACTTACGGACAAAGCGTACCGTCACAGAAATGTTGTGATCCGTGGAAATGAAGTGAAAAATGTGCAGAGAGCCGGTATTGTGCCGCTTTATACATCTGGAGCGCTGGTGGAGCACAACCTTGTGGATACATTCCAGCAGACCTACGCAGGGTACGGGTGCGGAATTTGGTGTGACAGGGCAGACGGAATGCTTTTCCAGTACAATGAAGTGTGCAATGGACGAAATACCATGGATGGCATGGCATTTAATCTGGATGACATGACGGAGAATGGTGTGATTCAATATAATTATTCACACAACAATGTAGGCGGAGGAATCATGCTCCATGTGCGCACCAATTCCTATAATCGGAACAATACGGTCAGGTATAATCTGAGTGTAAATGACACAAGAGGGTATGCAGCACATCAGGCTGTCATTGTATGTGTAGGGGAAGATGCCACGTCAAAAATTGAAAGTGCAAAAGTGTACAACAACACTTTTATCAATGAAAACGTGGTGCACCCGGTATATCAAGGAAATGAAATCCTTTTTGCAAACAATATCTTTTATTTTCCGAATGAAGGAATGAGTGCGAAAAAGGACGCTTATATCGTTGGCGCAAAGACCGTGTTCAAAAACAATGTTTTTGCAGGTGCACATTCGTCCAGTGAACCTTCCGGAAACAACAATGTCTCCGTGGAAGATGCAGGGCTTTCCGGAAACCTTCACGGTACAGAAAGCCTGGAGGACGCAAAGGAAAGAGTAAAACTGACGTATGATTCTCCGGCATTTGGAATCGGGGATACGCAGGTTGTCGGTGTGGAGAATGATTTCTTCGGTAATCCGGCAGTGGCGGGAGGAAAGGCCAATGCAGGGCTTTACAATGGCGAGGCTGTGGAGAAAGTGCCGGATGTGGAAGGCCCGGATGAGCCAAAACCGGACTTTGATGACGAACCGTCTGAAGAAGAGTGTATGGTGGAATATGTGGAGGCGGAAAATGATTCCGTGACAAAAGTTGGGGATTATACCACGGCCTCAGGAGAAAATTCTCAGGGACATGCAGGAGCACATATCTATTTTTCAAAGGCAGGCTCCTATGTGGAATATACGTTTACCGGAAAGGCAATTTCTCTTTACACAAAGACAGGAAAAGGAGCCGGAACCGCGGACATCTATGTGGATGGAGAACAGGTTGGCGTTGATGACCAGTATTCAGAAGTGGAGAGTTTCAACAAGAGGGCCTATACCATTGTGTTTGAAGAAGAGGGAACCCATACGATCAGGGTGGAAAACAATGGGAAGAAAAATCCATCCTCCGCAGGAATCACGATGAATATTGACTGTTTCAAAGTGTTCCATGAAAAACCAGACCAGGAAACAGAGCTTTCCACAGATGTGCTGGAGTATGCGATCGAACTTGCAAAAAAAGCAGATACACAGAATGTTATCACAGATGTTGTTATCCGCTTTGAGGAGGCATTAAAAAATGCAGAGGCTATCCTTGAGAAGGCAAACGCGCACGAGGCATCCGTGACACAGAAAACAGTGGATGAAAGCTGGCAGGAGCTGATCAAGGTGATGCAGTATCTGTCTTTTTGTCAGGGAGATAAGACAGAGCTGGATAAAGTCATTGCGGCTGCAAAAGAGATTGTACTTGAGCGGTATATGGAGGAAGGAAAAGACGCATTCCGTACAGCTTTAACAGCAGCGGAACATACAGCAAAAGATGGAAATGCTATGCAGGCAGAAGTGGACAATGCATGGAAAGCACTTGTAAAAGCCATGAGTGAGCTCAGACTGAAGCCGGACAAGACTGCTTTGGAAGAGCTCTTAAAAGAAACAAATGGGCTTAAGGCGGAAGGCGTGGATAAAGATATTGCGGAAAGATTCCAGAAAGCCTATGCGGCTGCGGCTTTGGTCTATGCGGATGAAACAGTGGAGCAAAAAGAAGTGGATGTGGCAGCGGACGAACTGCGCGCAAGTGTAGCGGCTGTGAAATTTGCCAAAGGACAGACAGAAAAGGCAGAGGAAAAAACATCGGCAAACATTGGGGAATCCGTACATAGAACAGAGACTAAGACCAACACTTCCGCAATCGTGAAAAGTGTAAAAACAGGAGATGAGACATCCGCCTTTCTCCTTACAGCTTTGATGGCGTGCGCAGCCTTGGCGGCGTACTGTGCAAAAAGTAAAGAAAGATAGCTGAAAATGAAAGTTTCAAATAAAAATACTGCATTTTAGAAATAAAATGCAGTATTTTTTTGCTTTAAAAAGGGATAAATGAAACAAAGAATTAAAAAAAATTCAAAACAATGGAAAAAACTACAAAAAAATCTTGACATACGAAAAGATATCCTTTAAATTGTTAAAGTATAAAAGCGAAAAGATTTTAGGAGGTCAAAAGTTATGTCATACGTAGATGAAGTCATTGAGGCAGTTGTGAAAAAAAATCCGGCAGAACCTGAATTTCATCAGGCTGTAAAAGAAGTGCTGGAGTCTTTGAGAGTGGTGATTGAGGCAAACGAAGAGAAGTTCAGAAAAGATGCGCTCCTTGAGAGACTGACTGAGCCGGAAAGAGTGTTCCAGTTCCGCGTACCGTGGGTGGATGACAACGGTCAGGTTCATGTAAACAAGGGATACCGTGTACAGTTCAACGGTTCCATCGGACCTTACAAAGGAGGTCTTCGTTTCCATCCATCGGTAAATCTTGGAATCATTAAATTCCTTGGTTTTGAGCAGGTGTTTAAAAACTCCCTTACAGGTCTTCCTATTGGAGGAGGAAAAGGTGGTTCTGATTTTGATCCAAAAGGAAAATCAGACAGAGAGATCATGGCATTCTGCCAAAGCTTTATGACAGAACTTTGCAAATATATTGGTGCAGATACTGACGTGCCTGCCGGAGATATCGGTGTAGGAGCAAGAGAGATCGGATATATGTTCGGACAGTACAAACGCATCCGCAGCGTATACGAGGGTGTCCTGACCGGAAAAGGGCTTTCCTACGGAGGTTCTCTTGTAAGAACAGAGGCGACAGGATACGGACTTTTGTATTTTACGAAAGAGATGTTGGCGATGAACGGTGTCGACATTGCAGGAAAGACAGTGGCAATCTCAGGAGCAGGAAATGTAGCTATCTATGCAGCTGAAAAAGCAATGCAGATGGGAGCAAAAGTAGTGACTGCAAGCGATTCCACAGGCTGGATTTACGATGCAGAAGGCATTGATCTTGCGGCACTCAAAGAGATCAAAGAAGTAAAACGTGCAAGACTTTCTGAATACAAGGCATACCGTCCAAATGCAGAATATCATGAAGGAAAAGGCGTATGGTCTGTGAAATGTGATATTGCACTTCCATGTGCAACACAGAATGAGCTGCACCTTGAGGATGCGAAGACATTGGTTGCAAACGGATGCATCGCAGTTGCAGAGGGAGCAAACATGCCTACAACACTTGAGGCAACAGAATACCTTCTTGAGAACGGTGTACTTTTTGCACCTGGAAAAGCATCCAATGCAGGTGGTGTTGCAACATCTGCTCTGGAAATGTCTCAGAACAGCGAGCGTTTGAGCTGGACATTTGAGGAAGTGGACGAAAAACTTCAGAACATCATGGTAAATATCTGCCACAATGCAGCTGCTGCAGCAGAGAAATACGGCGTAAAAGGTAATTATGTTGTAGGTGCAAATATTGCAGGGTTTGAAAAAGTTGTAGATGCAATGAACGCACAAGGTATTTGCTAAGATTATAGAGAAGAAAATTTCCCGGGAGCTTTTGGGCTCCCGGATTTTCCTGGGCAATTGGGCGGATATTTTCTCGTTGTTGCAACTGTTTGAAAAAAATAGACAAAAAATGAAAAAAAGTGTTGACTTTTGGACAAACATGAGTGTATAATAACAAAGCAAGTTGCGAGTGCGCAACAGCAATATGGGGTCATAGCTCAGCTGGGAGAGCATCTGCCTTACAAGCAGAGGGTCATAGGTTCGAGCCCTATTGGCCCCATAGATAAACAAAATATGGCGGGATAGCTCAGTTGGCTAGAGCATACGGTTCATACCCGTAGTGTCGCTGGTTCAAATCCAGTTCCCGCTACTATATGGGGTCATAGCTCAGCTGGGAGAGCATCTGCCTTACAAGCAGAGGGTCATAGGTTCGAGCCCTATTGGCCCCATAGATAAACAGAATATGGCGGGATAGCTCAGTTGGCTAGAGCATACGGTTCATACCCGTAGTGTCGCTGGTTCAAATCCAGTTCCCGCTACTTTGCAGAGACATCGGTTGTTGCCGATGTCTTTTTGCTATTCAATGAAGTCTTATATTAAGAAAAAGCTCTCCGGATACACACGACTCAATAAGGTGTTTTGCTGCTTCAAAGTGTTTTGCCTTGTAAAAAGAAAAGGGCTGTGATACAATCAAAAACAGTTACGGAGGTGCAAAAGAATGAACAGCAGATTTAGAGCTAACATCGTAATGCTTGGGTGCCTGTACTTGATTTTTGTCGGTGTGCAGCTGTTAATGTCCACAAAAGACGCGGACAAAGGAGACCCGGTCATCGGCATAATAGGTGGAATTGCTTTTATCCTTATTGGAGTTGTGTTTGGATATTTCAGCTATAAAAGAATTAAAGCAGAGCGGGCAAGGGCAAAAGAAGATCTTGCAAAGCAGCTGGAAGAGGAAGAAAAGGCAGGCGGACCGGTGGAAGTTGAAGAGAGAAAACTTTCCCTGGCGGAGAAAGCGAAACTCGTTCAGATAACAGAGGAGGAAAAGAATGCTCTTTCTGGCGAGAACAGTTTGCATGAAGGATTGTCCGTAGAAAAAGCAGCGGACAACATAGAGTAAAAGGAGTAGGATATGCGAATAGGAATGGGATATGATGTCCATAGACTGAGTGAAGGACGCCGGCTTATCATAGGCGGTGTGGAGATACCGTATGAAAAGGGGTTGCTTGGACACTCGGATGCAGATGTTCTGGTCCATGCGGTGATGGACGCACTGCTTGGCGCGGCAGCTCTCGGCGATATTGGAAAACATTTTCCGGATACAGCGGGAGAGTTTAAGGATATTTCCAGCATGGAACTTTTGCGGCGTGTGGGAGAGTTGTTGGACGAAAATCTGTATGTGGTTGAAAATATTGACGCCACGATCATCGCCCAGAAACCAAAGATGGCCCCTTATATTGAAACAATGAGACAGAATATCGCGGATGTGTTGAAGATAGAGAAAGAGCAGGTAAACATCAAAGCGACGACAGAAGAAGGACTTGGATTTACTGGGAGCGGGGAGGGAATTTCCTCCCACGCAGTCTGTGCGCTCGAGAAGATCACAAATTTCAGCTATGATGTAACGCCTGGTGCAGGATGCGGAGGTTGTGCAGGATGTCAGGTAATTCAGAATACAAAATCCGAAAATTAGACAGATCAGAGCACACAAGGACAAGAGCCCTGTGGGAATCGGTTTTTATCGAGGACACAGAGGCTTTTTTGGATTATTATTATGATGAGAAAGTAAAAAACAATGTCATTTATGCTGCCGAGAGGGACGGTCAACTTTGTGCGATGCTTCACTTAAACCCATACTGGATCATGGTGGGGGACGAAAAGGTACAAAGTTTCTATATTGTCGCGGTGGCAACGCTGCCGGGACATCGGCATAAAGGATTGATGAGGGGGCTCTTGGGAAAGAGCATGCTGGACATGGAAAAAGAGAGTGTGCCATTTACTTTTTTGATGCCGGCAGCAGAGGCAATCTATTATCCCTTTGGATTCCGGTTCTTTTATAAGCAGACGCAAAAAGATTTGAAATTTCAAAATCATTCAGAAGAAAATCTGGAAATTTGGGAAGCGGATCCATCGATGTGCAAGGAGATGGCAAAATTTGCCGGAGAGATTCTGAAACTGAATTATAGGGTTTATGCACAGCGCACGGAGGAGTATTATCAAACCATGTTAAAAGAGCAGAAATCTCAAAACGGAGGGATTTACTGTGTGAAGGATGGTGGAGAGTTAAGAGGAGTTTTCTGCTATACAAAAGAAAACAAACTGGAATTTCGGGAACCACTGTATGTCCCTGGCGGTGAAGAGATACTCAAAAATCTGATCCCAAAAGGGGAGACGGTCCGGGTGATCGGTATGCAAAAAGAGGAGAAAGATGGCCGCCCCATGATCATGGGACGCATTGTAAACCTCGAGCGTTTTTTAAATCTTCTTGGGGTGAAGGAAGATTTCAGTGCGAGGATATGGTTTCGGGATTCCTTTATAGAGGAAAATGAAGGGGTGTATGTTCTGGAGGGGAGGAAAGGACGTCTGTATGCAAAAAAGCTGCGGGATGCTGAGAGAAAGCCAGTGGAGATGCTGGGTGTGGAGACATTTTTCAGTGTTGTGACAGGATATCTTTGTGTGGAAGAGATAGACGAAAAAGAGATAACGGAAAAAGGAGAGGAAGTTCTTTCAAAAATTTCTGTCTTTGGCCCGTCCTTTTTAAATGAAGTTGTGTAGAAGAAATGATAAAGAATGGAAATAAGGAGGAATATCATGAGACTGTATAATACGTTGACTAAGAGAAAAGAAGAATTCGTCCCATTGGAGGAAGGCAAGGTAAAGATGTATGTGTGCGGACCAACCGTGTACAATTTCATCCATATTGGAAATGCAAGGCCGATGATCGTCTTTGATACTGTGAGAAGGTATTTTGAATACAAAGGCTACGAAGTAAACTATGTATCCAATTTTACAGATGTTGACGATAAAATTATCAAGAAGGCAATTGAGGAAGGTATTTCTGCCCAGGAAGTATCGGAAAGATACATTGAGGAGTGCAAAAAGGATATGGCGGGAATGAATGTAAAGCCGGCCACAACACATCCAAAGGCGACAGAAGAGATCAGCGGAATGATTGAGATGATTCAAGGATTGATTGATAAAGGATATGCATACGAGAAGAACGGAACCGTGTATTACAGAACGAGAAAATTCCAGGATTACGGGAAATTGTCCCACAAAAATCTGGATGACCTGCGCTCCGGGGAGCGGTCATTGCTTGTTACAGGGCAGGATGAAAAAGAGGATTCTCTTGATTTTGTTCTATGGAAACCCAAAAAAGAAGGAGAGCCTGCATGGAAATCCCCTTGGTGTGACGGCCGGCCGGGATGGCATATTGAGTGCTCCGAGATGGCAAAAAAGTATTTGGGAGAACAGATTGATATTCATGCGGGTGGAGAGGATTTGGTCTTCCCTCATCATGAAAATGAGATTGCCCAGAGTGAAGCGGCAAACGGAAAAGAGTTTGCAAAATACTGGATGCACAATGCATTTTTAAATATTGACAACCGCAAGATGTCAAAATCACTCGGAAATTTCCGGACAGTGCGTGAGATCAGCGGGCAGTATGATCTGCAGGTGCTGCGTTTCTTTATGCTTAGTGCACATTACCGCAGTCCATTAAATTTCAGTGCAGAGTTGATGCAGGCATCCAAAAACGGGCTGGAGCGTATTTTGACAGCGGTGTCCAATCTTAATTATCTTATGGATAATGCGGGGAAAGAGGAGCTTACAGAGGATGAGAAGGAAAAGCTTGAGCAGGCAGGGAAGTATGTAAACCAGTTTGAAGAAGCTATGGACGATGACTTTAATACAGCGGATGCTCTTTCTTCCATCTTCGAAATTGTGAAATTTGCAAATACAACGGTAAATGACGAGAGTTCCAAAGCGTACATGAGAAAATTGAAAGAGATGACAGTGAAACTCGCCGATGTGTTGGGGCTGATCGTGGAGAAAAAAGAAGAGATGCTGGATGAGGATATAGAGGCATTGATTTTGGAACGCCAGGAAGCAAGAAAAGCGAAAAATTTTGCGAGGGCTGATGAAATCCGCGATGAGTTGGCAGAAAAAGGCATTATTTTGGAGGATACAAGAGAAGGGGTAAAATGGAAAAGAGCGTAGAGACAGAAGTATTCAGGTATATGCAGGAAACATTTGAGATGGAACAGATCGATGTCTCTTTGTATTCCCCATTGACACTTGCATATATCGGGGACGGCGTGTATGATCTGATAATCCGTACACTTGTTGTGAGTGAGGGAAACAGGCAGGTACAGAAACTGCACAAAAAGACGAGCGCACTTGTGCAGGCGTCTGCCCAGTCGCAGATGATGCGCACCATTCAGGAACTTTTGACGCCGCAGGAGCATGTAGTCTATAAAAGAGGAAGGAATGCAAAGTCTGTCTCCCCAGCAAAAAATCAGACGCTGACGGATTACCGCAGGGCCACGGGCTTTGAGGCTCTGATGGGATATTTGTATTTAAAAAAAGAATGGAAAAGAATGATAGACCTGGTAAAAGCAGGACTTGAAAGTCTGGAGGATAAAACGGATGATTGAAAGAGAACAACAAGAGGAAAGCCTGGTGATTGAAGGGCGCAATGCAGTGCTGGAGGCGATCCGTGCAGGAAAGAGCATTGATAAATTGTATGTGTTGGACGGGTGCCAGGATGGCCCGGTCCGCACGATCGTGCGGGAGGCAAAGAAACATGATGTGGTTTTGAATTTTGTTTCAAAAGAGCGGTTAGAGCAGCTTTCAAGGACAAAGAAACATCAGGGAGTTGTGGCGTGCGCAGCTGCTTACTCTTATGCAGAAGTGGAGGACATGCTGAAACTTGCAAAAGAGAAGGGGGAGGATCCGTTTTTGATCCTTCTGGATGGTATTGAAGATCCTCACAATTTAGGGGCTATCATACGTACAGCTAATCTTGCGGGTGCACACGGAGTTATCATACCAAAAAGAAGAGCGGTAGGTCTTACTGCAACTGTTGCAAAGACATCTGCAGGGGCCATCAATTACACTCCTGTTGCAAAGGTGACGAATCTTGTAAAAACCATGGATGAGCTCAAAGAGAAGGGGCTTTGGTTTGTCTGTGCAGATATGGGTGGAGACGTGATGTACAAGACAAATCTGACAGGTCCGATCGGGCTTGTGATCGGAAATGAAGGAGAAGGCGTTGGAAGGCTTGTAAGGGAGAATTGTGATTTTACGGCATCTATTCCGATGATGGGAGACATTGATTCCCTGAATGCTTCTGTGGCGGCAGGCGTACTCGCATATGAAATTGTAAGGCAGAGAATGATGAAATAGAAAAAGGTAGGGCAAGATGGAGCAGTACACAGATTTGACAGATGAACAGCTGATTCGTAGACTGCGCGGCGGGGAGAAAGAAATCACGGATTATATTATGGAAAAATATAAAAACCTGGTCCGAAAAAAGGCGAAGGCCATGTTCCTGTTGGGAGGAGAGAATGATGATCTGATCCAGGAAGGGATGATCGGGCTTTTTAAGGCAATCCGGGATTACGATTTGACGCAGAATGTCCCTTTTGCAGGATTTGCGGATTTGTGCATTTCCAGGCAGATATATTCCGCTATCGCTGCATCCAAGAGAAAAAAGCACCTTCCTTTGAATTCCTATGTGTCCATCTATGACTCCTTGGATCAGGAGTCAGAGGAAAAAAGACCACCTCTTATAGACACGATAGAGTCAGCCAAGGAGAGCAATCCGGAGACACTGTTTCTTGACAAAGAGTATATGGAGATGATGGAGTCGGAATTGAAGAAAAAACTGAGTAAAATGGAAAATCAGGTTTTGAAACTCCATTTGCTGGGAATGGATTATCATAAGATTGCCGGGATAACCGGAAAAAGTCCAAAGGCGATTGACAATGCATTGCAGCGGATCAAATCCAAAGCACAGGAAATCTTTCATGTGCGGCTGCGCCGATAAAACTTTTGGATTGTCTGATTTATACATAAGGAGCGAAAGTTTAGGAAGAGTTCTTCATTATTATATATAGAACCTATGATCATGGAGGACAAATATGTATAAAAAAGTAAAGCTACTGCTCAGGGAACTTGGCGTTAATATGAAGTATAAGGGGTACTATTATCTGATATCCGGAGTAGACATTGCACTGTCTGAGAGCGAAGGAGAGATACATATTACAAAATCAATTTATCCAAAGATTGCAGTGAGAAACGATGTGAAACCGTACAATGTAGAACAGAATATCAGGACTGCTGTCATCAGAGCTTGGAGTTACAATAAAGCTCTGGTGGAAGAGATGTGCGGAGAAAAGCTTGATATAGCCCCTAGTAATACAGATTTTATCGGAGCTATGGCGCTTTACATCAGGAATCATTAAAAAAGGAACCCTTTAAGAAAGGATTCCTTTTTTTAAGCTGCCTAGCGGACTTGAACCGCCGACCTCCGCCTTACCAAGGCGACGCTCTACCGACTGAGCCAAGGCAGCAAATCTTGTCAACGTGTATACTATACAATAGAACTGCCGCGGTTGTCAATGAGTTGTTGTAAATTATTGAAAAAAATGTGAGATTACAAAAAAATGACCTGATAGAAAACAAGAATTGATTGTTGTCGTCTTTTCTGTTTTATGATAATATTAAAAAATATGGATGTAAAAATTAAGGAAGAATTTCATAGAGGAGGGCAACCATGGAAAACGAAGTGGTTTCAAAAAACTTTATAGAGCAGGAAATCGAAAAGGACCTCAAGGAGGGGAAATACGAAACTGTATGTACAAGGTTTCCGCCTGAGCCGAACGGATATCTGCATATCGGACATGCTAAATCCATCCTTTTAAACTATGGTTTGGCACAGAAGTATAATGGAACATTCCACATGCGTTTTGACGATACAAATCCGACAAAGGAGAAAATGGAGTTTGTGGAGTCCATCAAAGAGGATATCAAATGGCTGGGAGCAGACTGGGGAGAACATCTTTACTATGCTTCCGATTACTTTCATATCATGTATGAATGTGCGTTGAAACTGATCAAAAAAGGAAAGGCTTATGTGTGTGACCTGACCCCGGATGAGATCAGGGAGTACAGGGGAACACTGACAGAGCCTGGAAAGAACAGCCCTTACAGGGAGCGTTCCGTTGAGGAGAATCTGAGGTTGTTCGAGATGATGAAAAACGGAGAGTTTAAGGATGGCGAGAGAGTGCTTCGTGCAAAAATCGACATGGCATCTCCGAACATCAATATGAGAGATCCGATCCTCTACCGAGTGGCAAGGATGACTCACCACAATACTGGGGATCAGTGGTGTATCTATCCTATGTACGACTTTGCTCATCCAATTGAAGATGCGGTGGAAAAGATCACACATTCTATTTGTACTTTGGAGTTTGAAGATCACAGGCCGTTGTATGACTGGGTTGTGAGAGAATGTGAGTTTGATCATCCACCAAGACAGATTGAATTTGCCAAATTATATCTCACCAACGTGATAACAGGAAAGAGATATATTAAGAAACTGGTGGAGGACGGCATTGTGGATGGGTGGGATGATCCAAGGCTTGTATCCATCGCTGCGCTCAGGAGAAGAGGATTCACTCCGGAATCCATAAAAATGTTTGTGGATTTGTGCGGGGTTTCAAAAAGCAACAGCTCCGTAGACTATGCGATGCTGGAATACTGCATTCGTGAAGATCTGAAGATGAAACGTCCGCGTATGATGGCAGTCCTGGATCCGGTCAAGCTTGTCATTGACAATTATCCGGAAGGGGAAGTCGAGTATCTGGATGTAGCAAATAACCTGGAAAATGAAGAGCTTGGTATAAGAAAAGTGCCGTTTTGCAGAGAACTGTACATCGAAAGGGAAGACTTTATGGAGGAGCCTCCAAAGAAATATTTCCGTCTTTTTCCAGGCAATGAAGTACGTCTGATGCATGCATACTTTGTGAAATGTGTTGGACTGGAAAAGGATGAGAACGGAAATGTGACGGTTGTACACTGCACATACGATCCGGAGACAAAATGCGGTTCAGGTTTCACGGGGAGAAAAGTGAAAGGAACGATCCATTGGGTTCCGGCTCCTTACGCTGTGAAAGCGGAAGTTCGTCTGTATGAGAATATTGTGGACGAAGAGAAAGGTGTTTACAACAAAGAGGATGGCTCCCTAAATTTAAATCCGAATTCCCTCACAGTTGTGGATAACGCATATCTGGAGCCAAGTTTTGATGGCGTAAAACCGTACGATAGTTTCCAATTTGTAAGAAATGGCTATTACTGTGTGGACGCAAAAGATACGACTGACGAAAAACTAGTATTCAACCGCATCGTGTCTTTGAAAAGTTCATTTAAACTTCCAAAATAACAAAAACATGGAGCGCTCTCGAAAAAAATCGACTGCGCTCTTTTTTTGGGAAACGCTGAGCAAGGGAGGGGATTGCGGTTGAGAAACTGTTGGTTTTGTGTTACACTGTGTCACGTGAAAAGGATGTGAGAAAGAATGCAGATGAAGGAAAGTAAAGCGGTCGATACTGCCAAAAGGGCCAGAAAAGGTGTTGTGCAGGTACTGTACGGCCGAACAGTTGTGGTCCTTTTATTGATTTTGATACAAGCGTGCATGATGGCTGCCCTTGTAAACTATATGAGAGACTATGCAGTGCCGATCTACATGGCTTTGATGGGGATTGGAACAATAGCTGTTATCTATATCATCAATCAAAAGGGGAATCCGGCGTTTAAAATTACGTGGATATTGTGTATTTTGATATTTCCGGTTTTCGGGACCGTCTTTTATCTGTTTGTAAAAATGCAGATAGGAACAAAATATTTGAAAAGGCGTCTTTTTAAGCTTAGGGAGGATACCTCCATATATATGAAACAGCAGCCGGAGGTTTTTAAAGAATTGCAGGTTAGCAAACCGGCGAATGCAAATTTGTCCTACTATCTCTCAAAACAGCTGGATTTTCCGACTTACCGGAATACGGAAGTGAGATATTTTCCAGTGGGTGAGAAGAAGTTTCTGGAACTTTTAAGACAGCTGAGGAAAGCGCAGAATTTCATTTTTATGGAATATTTTATCGTGGAAAGAGGGTATATGTGGGAGAGTGTACTTAAAATTCTTGAACAGAAAGTAAAAGAAGGGGTGGAAGTGCGGTTTATGTACGATGGCATGTGCAGTATTTCAAAACTTCCGTACAATTATCCCAGGGTCCTTCGCATGAAGGGAATCCGGTGCAAAATGTTCAACCCGATCAAACCCGTACTCTCCACCCAGCAGAACAACAGGGACCACAGAAAAATATGTGTGATTGACGGAAAGGTTGCGTTTACGGGCGGAATCAATCTGGGAGATGAGTATATTAACCGGAAAGAAAGATTCGGACATTGGAAAGATACGGCAATCATGCTGAAGGGAGAGGCGGTACAGAGTTTTACGATGATGTTTCTGCAGATGTGGAACCTGGATGAGAGGATCGGGGAAAGTTTTCAAAAGTATCTGACTCCGCTATCCAAAGAGAACGGGCGTGATTTGGGATTTGTCATTCCGTATGCGGACAATCCGTTCGACGATGAGAATGTGGGGGAGGAAGTGTACCTGCATATTTTGAACCATGCCAAGAAGTATGTGCATATCATGACTCCGTATTTGATTTTGGACAACGAGATGATCACTACATTGACAAGGGCAGTCAAAAGCGGTATCGAGGTGATCATCATCATGCCGCACATACCGGACAAAAAGTATGCTTTTGCCCTGGCAAAGACATACTACGCGGAGCTCATTGAGGCAGGGGTGAAGATATACGAATACACACCTGGGTTTGTCCATGCAAAGGTGTTTGTATCAGATGATGATACTGCGGCAGTGGGTACGATAAATCTGGACTACAGAAGCCTGTACCTGCATTTTGAGTGCGGTGCTTTCATCTACCGCAATCAGGTGGTGGCTGAGATTGAGAAGGACTTTCAGAGTACTCTGGCAAAATGCCAGGAGATCACAATGAAGGATGTAAAGGGAAGAAGTATTCTCTCAAAAGTCACTGGGGAAGTGTTCCGGATTGTAGCGCCGCTTATGTAGCGCCGGGAAAAATCTGGAGGATTGTGACGAATAATGAAGGAAAATATAATTTAACTATTGTCATTTGAATGGGATAATAGTATAATTTCTTCGTTGATAAGATATCAGATTGTTATCTATAAGAAAAGATTATAAATATTTTAGGAGGTAGTTGTATGGTTAAAGCAGTCGTAGGAGCGAACTGGGGAGATGAAGGGAAAGGTAAAATTACCGATATGCTGGGTGAAACATCCGACATCATTGTACGTTTCCAGGGAGGAGCCAATGCAGGGCATACCATCGTAAATAATTACGGAAAATTTGCACTTCACACATTGCCGTCAGGTGTGTTTTATAATCATACAACAAGCATTATCGGGAACGGAGTTGCCCTAAACATTCCCGTATTGTTTAAAGAAATTCAGTCTATTGTGGACAGAGGCGTGCCGATGCCGAAAATCCTTGTATCGGACAGAGCACAGATTGTGATGTCCTATCACATCCTGTTTGATGAGTACGAGGAGGAGAGACTCGGGAAGAAGTCTTTTGGCTCTACAAAATCCGGAATCGCGCCATTTTATTCGGACAAATACGCCAAAATCGGATTTCAGGTAAGTGAGCTGTTTGACGAGGAACTTTTGAAAGAAAAAGTTGTGCGTATCTGTGAGCAGAAAAACATTATTCTAGAGCATTTGTATCATAAACCACTGCTCACTCCGGAAGGACTTCTGGAAGAGCTGCATTCCTATAGAGATATGGTGGAACCGTATGTATGCGATGTCTCCCTGTATCTTCATGAAGCGATCAAAGAGGGAAAGAACATTCTTCTGGAAGGACAGCTTGGTTCTTTGAAAGACCCGGATCATGGCATCTATCCAATGGTCACTTCATCCTCAACCTTGGCAGCATACGGCGCCATTGGTGCAGGTATCCCGCCATATGAGATCAAACAGATCATCACTGTGTGTAAGGCATACTCCAGCGCAGTAGGTGCGGGTGCTTTTGTGAGCGAGATTTTCGGTGACGAGGCTGATGAGCTTCGCAGAAGAGGGGGAGACGGAGGCGAATTTGGTGCAACGACCGGACGCCCAAGACGTATGGGATGGTTTGATGTTGTGGCATCAAAATACGGATGCCGGATTCAGGGAACAACGGATGTGGCGTTTACAGTGCTGGATGTTCTGGGATATCTGGATGAGATACCGGTATGTGTAGCATATGATATTGATGGGGAGATCACGACAGAATTCCCGACAACAAATCTTTTGGAAAAGGCAAAACCAGTACTTGAGACTCTGCCGGGATGGAAATGCGATATCCGCGGCATCAAAAAATACGAAGATTTGCCGGAAAATTGTAGAAAATATATTGAGTTTGTGGAAGAAAAGATTGGTTTTCCGATTACCATGGTTTCCAATGGGCCGGGCAGAGAGGATATCATCTACCGCAATAAATAATAAAAAGATACGGCCGGAGGCTTTGGACAAAGCTCTCCGGCCGTTTTCGTTTACATTCGACAAGTATTGGGATGTTCACAAAATGGATATGTGTTTGTGAAGGGAAAAATAGTATATAATAGTAGAAAAACAATGGAAGACAGAAGGTGGAGAAATGTATAAAAAATATAAAAGGGTATTTGTCATAGTCGTGGATTCTTTTGGTATCGGACATGCGCCTGACGCAGACAGATTTGGTGATGAAGGGGCAGATACGTTTGGGCATATTGCTGCTGCCTGCCCAAGTCTTGAGATCCCGGTTTTAAAAAGCCTTGGCCTGCCTTCCCTGGATGTGGATGTGCAGCTTGCGGCTCCGTCAAAGACGATTGGGTATCGAAGACGTTTGAAAGAGATGAGCAATGGCAAGGACACCATGACAGGACATTGGGAGATGATGGGGCTTTATGTGGCTGCTCCATTTCAGACATTTACAGAGCATGGATTTCCAAAAGAGCTGATTGAGGAGCTGGAAAAAAGATGCGGAAAAAAGGTCATCGGAAATAAAGCGGCCAGCGGCACAGAGATACTTGAAGAGCTTGGAGAGCGCGAGATAGCCGAGAATGCGATGATCGTGTATACATCTGCAGACTCTGTACTTCAGATATGCGGGAATGAGGAATTATTCGATTTAGAGAATCTATACCGCTGCTGTGAGATTGCAAGAGAGCTGACTATGAAAGAGGAATGGAAAGTAGGGCGCGTGATAGCAAGACCGTATACAGGGACGAAAAAAGGAGAATTTAAAAGAACAGCGAACAGGCACGATTATGCACTCAAACCATTTGGAAGAACGGTTCTTGATCAGCTCAAAGAACATGGATTTTCTGTCATCTCTGTGGGAAAGATTGCAGATATTTTTGATGGACAGGGAATTACCGAAAAATGGAAATCCACTTCCTCAGTACACGGCATGGAGCAGACTATAGAAATTGCAGGCAAGGCGTTTGAAGGAATCTGTTTTGTGAATCTCGTGGATTTTGATGCTCTTTGGGGGCATAGAAGGGACGTAAAAGGATATGCCGCGGAACTGGAACGATTTGACAAGAATTTGAAAAAACTGATGGGAAAATTGCAGGAAGAAGACTTGCTCATTGTAACAGCTGATCACGGGAACGACCCAACCTACAAAGGAACGGATCACACCAGAGAAATGGTTCCTATGTTGTTGTATTCCCCTTCTATGGAGAGGACAGGAAACTTAAAGGATGGGAGTACATTTGCGGATATCGGCGCAACCATAGCAGACAATTTTTGCATTTCGAAACCTGATATTGGGGAGAGCATTCTGGAAACTTTAAGATAGGAGGTGAGAAGATGGAAAAAGAAAAAATATGGATAGAAAAAATGCCCAAAGTGGACCTGCATTGTCATCTTGACGGTTCTCTTTCTGCCCACACGATTGAACTTTTAGCAAAGATGAGGGGAATACCGCTTGTGGATGGATGGCGTGATAAGATAAGTGTCGACGATCGCTGTGCCAGCCTCACAGAATACCTGAAGTGTTTTGAACTTCCTCTTTGCTGTCTGCATTCAGAGGAGGCGTTTTTCGGTGCTGTAAAAAACCTGCTTTGCGATGCTTCAAAAGAACAGGTCATGTACATGGAAATTCGATTTGCACCGATGTTGTCGGTTACGGAAAGTCTGTCGGGAGAGGAGATTGTGGAGGCGGCTTTGGAAGGGTTAAAAAGTGCGAAAAGGGAATATGATATAGGCGGGAACCTGATCTTGTGCTGCATGAGGAACCATGGAACGAAAAAGAATGAAGAGGTCATACGCCTTGCTAAAAAATATTATGGAAGAGGTGTGTGTGCTGTGGATTTGGCAGGAGATGAATCCGCTTATCCGACGGATAGGTTTAGAGAACTTTTTGAGATTGTAAAACGTGCCGGACTGCCATGTACGATCCATGCGGGCGAGTGCGGGAGTGCTGATGAGGTACGCACCGCACTTCAAATTGGCGCTGACAGGATCGGACATGGAATTGCTATGAGGGGGAAAAGAGAACTTCAGCAGATTTGCAAAAAGAAAAGGATTGGGGTTGAACTTTGTCCAAGCAGCAATCTTCAGACAAAAGCTGTGGGAAATTTAAGAGATTATCCAATAGAAGAATTTTTAAAAGAGGGGCTTTTGGTAAGCGTTAATACGGATAACCGGACTGTCTCTGGGACAACGCTTACAGAGGAACTGTGGAAAATCCGAAAAAACTTCAAAATCAGTGCTGAAGAGTTAACACAGTATGCAGTGGATACATCGTTTGCGGAAGAAGATGAAAAGAAAACCATGCGTCAGAGATTGAGTCAGTATTGTGAAAAAACGAAAAGATAGGGAGCTAAATGTTAGCCCCCTGCTTGATGCAGAAAAATCTGCACATCTATATACAAGTGTTTTACAGAAGCTGAATGCCGTGTGCCAGGGCTTCCTTTGTCACATCGTCCGGCCAGATCGATGCCTGAACCTCTCCGATATGAGCTTTTCTCAAATAGAACATACAGATACGGGACTGGCCAATACCGCCGCCCACAGTGTATGGCAGCTCTCCGTTCAACAATGCTTTCTGGAAATCGAGTTCGCGGCGTTCCTCGCAGCCTGCAACCTTCAGCTGACGGGCTAATGCCTCCGCGTCTACGCGGATACCCATGGAAGAAAGTTCCAGAGCGTTTCCAAGGACCGGATAGTAGACAATGATATCTCCGTTTAGTGACCAGTCGTCATAGTCAGGGGCTCTGCCGTCATGCTTTTCTCCTGATGCGAGCTGTCCGCCGATCTGGGAGATGAAAACAGCTCCTTTTAATTTAGCAATCTTGTTTTCCCTTTCCTTTGGTGTACATTCCGGATACATGTCCTCCAGTTCTTGTGAAGTGATGAAAAAAATCTCATCCGGAAGGATGGGTTCTATGTAATTGTAGCGCCTGGAGATATAATTTTCAGTCTCCCGCAGAGCCGAGTATACTTTGCGCACAGTGTACTGGAGAGTTTCCATATTTCGCTCTTCCCTTGAGATGACTTTTTCCCAGTCCCACTGATCCACGTAGATAGAGTGGATGTTATCCGTATCCTCGTCGCGGCGGATAGCAGTCATATCCGTGTAGAGACCTTCGCCGGAATGAAAACCGTAGTGTTTTAAGGCCATTCTTTTCCATTTTGCAAGGGAGTGGACAATTTCTGCTGTGGCATCATCCTGCTCGCGGATGCCAAAGGAGACCGGACGTTCCACACCGTTCAAATTATCGTTAAGCCCACTTTCCGGTTTTACGAAGAGAGGAGCGGAGACGCGTGTCAGATGAAGTGATTTTGCAAGCGCGCGCTCGAAAAAGTCTTTGACTTCTTTGATGGCGACTTCCGTTTCTCTGATGGTCAATGGAGATGTGTAATGTTCAGGTATCAATAGGTGTTCCATCTTAAACACTTCCTTTCTGAAAAAATATAGTTCCTATTTTAAAGTCCAGTTTGACTTTAGTCAAGTAAAATCATAAAGACTTCGTTAGAAAATATTAAGAATGCGATTAGAAATCTTTTAGAAAACCAACATAACTCTTTCACATGTCCATGATAAGATAAATGCGAAGAGTAGGAAAAAGATGTGCAGAATATGGCATGACAAGACATATTTGCCGGGGAGTCAACATATATTAGTTAATACCGGATTACTGAAAAAGGAGGTTATATGATGCTGCATCAGGAAAATACAAATGGAAACAGGGATGTCCTTTCCATGGAAGAATATCTGCTGAAACGGAAAAAGATTCGTCTTCAGGAGGAAATGGGCAGAAGACATGTCAAAAAAGAAGAAAAAAGCTCTGCCTTTTTGTTGGCAGAACTTTATGTGTAGATAGACACTAATCGTTTTCGTTCTGATTCTTTGTGGCCAGCTTGTAGAGAAGTGTGTAGGCATATATGAGGACCGGAATCAGGATAGTCATAGCTATGGAAGCCTTAAAAAGATTCATGGATGCCGTCCGGTCAAAGAAGGCAAAGATCAGTGTGCTAAGGTACATTGCAACGAGAAGTATGACGCCGATGATGGCAAGAATTCGTTTTGTCTTTTTCATTTTGTATCATCCTTTATCAATCATTTTTGGTTACATTATAGAACGAAACGGTCAGGAAAGCCACTGAAAAATGAAAAAACGGATACAGGAAATACAACGAAAAATGTTTTGAAAAAAATAAGCTTATAGTATATAATAGCTATGGACAAAACGAAATCAAGGTAAAAGGAGTACATAGAGATGACATTATTAGAACAATGGCGCGCAACCGCCTATTCAAGAGAAATGAATAAAGCACAGCTTCAGAAATTCTGGGGAACTTATTTTGCGATCGAAAAAGAGATTTATGCTCAGCTTTTGGAAAATCCGGACGAAGAGGTGAAAGGAACATTAAAAGAGCTTGCTGAGAAATATCATCAGAAAGTCTTTACTATGGTTGGATTTCTCGATGGTATCAACGAAAGTTTGAAAGAGCCAAATCCGATTGAGACCATGGATGAAAACACGGTTGTAAGTCTTGCGTTTGATAAAGAGAAACTGTATAAAAACATGGTGGATGCAAAGGCGGACTGGCTGTATGAACTGCCACAGTGGGAAAAGATTTTTACGCCGGAAAAGAGAAAGGCATTGTATAAAGAGCAGAAGAATTCCGGTACAGTCCGCAAGGAAAAGAAAATTGGACGCAATGATCCATGTCCGTGTGGCAGTGGTAAAAAATATAAATATTGCTGCGGTAGATAAAGGATGTTTTTTGTTGTCGGTGTTTTGAGCCTGATATATTATCTTGTCCTTTGTATCTCAACGCGGAAGGCGCACTCCACATTTTCTCTGTTCTGGATCTTTCTGAGCGCAGGATGTATCTTAGGAGAGAGGATCGTGCAGTGGATGCCGTCAGGTGTAAGGAGTATGTTTGACTTTGCGGTCCTTGTTCTGGCAGTTTTATTTTTGACAGTGGAGGCAAAGCTTATCCTGGCTGCACGTGGGCGCATACCTAAAGACGTTCGCTATATTATTGTCCTGGGAGCACAGGTGAGAGGAAAGCGCGTGACAGACTCATTGAAGAGGAGGCTGGATGTTTCGTACGAATACGCGGTAGATCATCCGGATGCTGTGCTGATCGTGAGCGGAGGACAGGGGAAGGATGAAGAGGTCTCCGAGGCCAGTGCCATGAAGGAGTATCTTTTAGAGAGAGGGATTTCCTCTGATAGAATTTATATGGAAGAGTGCTCTTCCTCCACATATGAAAATTTGAAAAACAGCAAAGAGTTCATTGAGGATATGGAGGCAAAAGTGGGAATTGCCACAAACGATTTCCATGTGTTTCGGGCAATCCATCTGGCAAAAAAACTGGGATATAAAAGCGTATTCGGGATTTGTGCGGGTACAAAAGCTGTTCTGAAACCGAATTATATGGTGAGAGAATTTTTTGCCGTTTGTAAGGGAGTACTTATAGGAAAACTGTAAGAGGATTTGCGGTTGACAAACAAACTCTGGGTGATTATAATAAATGGCATGTAAGTGCATATAGAAAATGTGTTGAAGAGAAGAGTAAGCTGTGGAAGAATACAGAGAGAAGGACATTTGGTGGAAGTCCTTTATTTGGGAAACAGCTGAAGACCACCTCGAAGCGGCAGAGAACCTGCCCGGTGATTCCGTTATCGTCATAAAGAGAGGTCTGTCAAGTACAGACAAGCGGGGTGGAACCGCGAGATTATGATACTCGTCCCTTGCAGTGAAGTGATTCATTGCAGGGGATTTTTATTATATTTTGAGGAAGTATTGCGGACCTCCCTTTTCATTTCAGAAGAAAAGGAGGATGTGTATGGCAAGGGAAATCGTCATTGATGGAGCATTGAAAGAAAAGTGGCCGGACACAAGACTTGGATGTTTTCTTTACACCACAAATGTGGAGAAGAAAAATGAAGAGTTATGGAAATATCTGAAACAGAAGACATTTAAAATAGTAAGAGACCGTCTGTTTGACCTGAGTGTTAATGAATTTCCAAATATCAGGGAATCCAGGTCAGCATACAAAGCGTTTGGCAAAGACCCAAGCAGATATCGGGTATCTTCGGAGGCACTTATCCGTCGTGTTGGCCAGGGAAAAGGTCTTTATCAGGTAAATACAGTGGTGGACGCAAACAATCTGATATCTATTGAGTCTGGTTTTTCTGTCGGCTCTTATGACACAGAAAAATTGGAAGGGAATCTCATATTGCGCATTGGAATGCCAAACGAAACTTATAAAGGAATTGGCAAGGAAGAGCTCAACATTGAAGGACTTCCCCTCATCTGCGATGAAAGGGGGCCAGTGGGGAGTTCCACAAGCGACTCGGAGCGGGCGATGATAACAGAGGGATTCCGGACAATCCTTACGATGATTTATTCCTTTTCCCAAAATAAGGATTTGGAACAAGCGATGGAGTATGGAAAAGAGTATCTGGAAAAATATGCAGGTGCAAAAGATATCCGGACATGGATTGTAAAATAAAAATTTAAATATTAAGGAGAAAAACAGATGAAGATTACATTGAAAGATGGTTCTGTGAAAGAATATGAACAGAAGAAAACAGTGATTGAAATTGCAGCTGATTTAAGCGAAGGATTGGCAAGAGTGGCAACCGTTGGAAGAATCAATGGGGAACTGGTTGATTTGAGGACAGAAGTATGCGAGGATTGTGAACTTCAGATTTTAACTTTCCAGGATGAGGATGGAAAAGGAGCATTTCGTCACACTGCATCTCACATTATGGCACAGGCGGTCAAGAGACTGTATCCGGAGACAAAGCTTGCAATCGGACCGTCAGTTGCAGACGGATTCTACTATGATGTGGACAGGGACACTCCGTTTACAACAGAAGACTTGGAAAAAATTGAGAAGGAGATGAAAAAAATCGTAAAAGAGGCTCTTCCGATCGAAAGATTTACAAAGTCAAGGGAAGAGGCCATTGCCTTTATGAAAGAAAGACAGGAACCTTATAAAGTGGAGCTCATCGAAGATTTACCGGAAGGAGAAGAGATCAGTTTTTACAAGCAGGGCGAATTTGTGGATTTGTGTGCAGGTCCGCATCTGATGAACACAAAGGCAGTAAAAGCTTTCAAGCTTACAAGTCTTGCAGGAGCTTACTGGAGAGGCAGTGAGAAGAATAAGATGCTGACAAGAATTTACGGTACTGCATATCCGAAGAAGGCTGAGTTGGATGAATATCTCGTGAGGCTGGAGGAGGCAAAGAAAAGGGATCACAGAAAGCTTGGCAAAGAGCTTGGGCTGTTCATGATGCGGGAGGAAGGCCCGGGATTCCCGTTTTTCCTTCCAAAAGGGATGGTTCTGCGCAATACGCTTCTGGATTACTGGAGAGAGCTTCATAAAAAACATGGGTATGTGGAGATTTCCACTCCGATCATCCTGAACAGAAAACTTTGGGAAACATCCGGACACTGGGGACATTACAAAGACAATATGTACACCACTGTCATTGATGAGGAAGATTATGCGATCAAGCCGATGAACTGTCCGGGAGGAATGCTCGTATACCAGAGTGAGCCGCGTTCTTATCGCGATCTGCCGATGCGCATCGGTGAGCTTGGACTTGTACACCGCCATGAAAAATCCGGAGCACTTCATGGACTGTTCCGCGTACGATGCTTTACACAGGACGATGCCCATATTTTCATGACTCCGGAACAGATCAAAGAGGAAATCAAAGGTGTTACAGGGCTCATTGATGAAGTGTACAGTCTGTTTGGATTTAAATACCATGTGGAATTGTCCACACGTCCGGAGGACAGCATGGGCAGCGATGAGGACTGGGAAATTGCAACAGAAGGTTTAAAAGGTGCTCTTGACGAGATGGGCATGGACTATGTCATCAATGAAGGAGACGGGGCATTTTACGGACCAAAGATCGATTTCCATTTGGAGGATTCTATTGGCAGAACATGGCAGTGCGGAACGATTCAGCTGGATATGCAGTTGCCGCTTAGATTTGAGGCGGAGTATATTGGAGCAGATGGTGAAAAACACCGCCCGATCATGATCCACCGCGTTGCATTTGGTTCTATTGAGCGTTTTATCGGAATTTTGATCGAGCATTTTGCAGGAGCATTCCCGACATGGCTTGCGCCGGTGCAGGTAAAAGTGCTTCCGATTTCAGATAAGTTTGCAGATTACGGGGAAAAAGTGTTAAAACAGCTCGATCAGGCCGGTATCCGAGCTGAGATCGATCTGCGCGCAGAAAAGATTGGATATAAGATCAGGGAGGCACAGCTGAACAAGATTCCTTATATGGTTGTCGTAGGGGCAAAGGAAGAGGAAGAGGGCCTGGTTGCCGTGCGCAGCAGATTTGAAGGAGATGAAGGACAGAAAGACCTTGGACAATTTATCGATAGTATAAAAAAAGAAATTGACGAAAAACTTGTGCGTGAAACAAAAGCAAAAGAGGAATAAAATCAAAAGAGCAGGGCATGCTATTTCTGAATATGAAAAAGGAGGAAATGACAATGCCTGAGTTAAAATGTACAGTACAGACTTGTATGCACAACAAACAGTTTTACTGTGATTTGGATTCCATCTGTGTTCAGGGAGACGATGCAAAAAAAGCTGCGGAGACATGCTGTGGCAGTTTTGTTGAGAGAAAAGGGGACGTACAGAGCAATGTGACCGGGGAGGCATCCCCATGTGCAAGCATTGACTGTAAAGCCACAGAATGTATGTACAATAAAGAATGCAGATGCGAAGCAGGAAAGATCAGCGTGGAAGGCAGCAGCGCCTGTCAATGTGGGGACACGGAGTGTGCAAGCTTTCAGTGCAGATAGGTACGACAAACAGAGGCGGATGCTGCCGGCATCCGTCTTTTTGATGTACAAATCCTGCACATGGAGCGCTGGGAGCAAAGGCTTCCCGGGGTTGACGAAGAGAATTGCGGGGTTGTATAATAAGCAATATGTCTTGCTTGAGAAGAAAGGAGGGTATCATGAAAAATCAGGAAAAGAACGAGAATAATAAACTGGGATTTTATGATACCGGTCAGAAAATGGACAGGAAGTCCTCCTCAATACTAAGAAAACATTTCAGCAGAGGAATGACCGCCTTCCTTGTCGTTGCCGCCAGCGTGCTTTTCTATTTTATGCTTTTGAGACTGCCGGTGATTTCGGATATTCTCTGGAAGATATTTGACGTGTCAAAACCTGTGATCTACGGACTTGTGATCGCGTATCTTATCAATCCTCTTGTGAAGGTTATGGAATCCTGGTTCTATCCAGTCATGGAGGACAGGCTTGCCAGTAAAGAAAAGGCAAAAAAGATTTCCAGAGCTCTTGGGATTTTTCTTGCGCTTATCCTGACGGTGGCCGCACTGGTGATGCTTCTGAATATGGTGATCCCTGAACTGTACCGCAGTGTCAGAGATATGGTCTTCACCTTGCCGGGACAAATTGGTGATTGGGCAGACAAACTGGATAAGATGCAGACAGATGAGACGACAACCGGGATGTTTATCAAAAATGTGCTCAATGAAGGTGCGGATATGCTGCAGAATTGGCTGAAGACAGATTTATTAAGACAGACAAATATCCTGATGTCCAATCTGACGGTCGGTGTCCTCAATCTTCTTCGGGAAATCATGAATATTTTAATAGGAGTCATTGTCTCGGTCTATGTTCTGTTTAGCAGGGAATTGTTTCTTGCGCAGTCAAAGAAATGTATTTATGCGTTGTTTTCTCCGAGACATGCAAATATATTCATTCATCTTACAAGAAAGAGCAATGAAATTTTTGGAGGTTTTATTATCGGGAAGATCATCGATTCCCTGATCATCGGAATTCTTTGTTTTATTGGTTTGAGTATTTTAAATATGCCGTATACTGTGCTGGTGAGCGTGATCGTGGGAGTGACGAATGTGATTCCGTTTTTCGGACCTTACATAGGAGCGATTCCAAGCGCAGTACTCATTATTTTGAATGATCCCGTAAAAGGACTGTATTTTATTATTTTCATTCTCATCCTTCAGCAGCTGGATGGAAATGTGATCGGTCCGAAAATCTTGGGAGATTCCACCGGGCTGTCTGCATTCTGGGTGGTGTTTTCCATTCTGCTTGGAGGGGGACTGTTCGGATTTGCAGGAATGGTCATGGGGGTTCCTACATTTGCGGTGATCTACTATATAATCGAAACATGGCTGGATGATAGGCTCGGCGTCAAAAAACTGCCCACAGAGACAAAAGAATATCAGGAGGGCGGGAGAGTGACCGACGAGGGTATTTACGTAAACGACGAAAAAATATAGGAAAGAGAAAAGGAGAATTGAAATGCCAATCAGAGTGCAAAATGATTTGCCGGTAAGAGAGATACTGGAAAAAGAAAATATATTTGTGATGGATGAGCACAGGGCGACGCATCAGGATATCCGACCGATCAAAATCGGACTTTTGAATCTGATGCCTCTGAAAGAAGATACAGAGCTGCAGATTCTGCGCTCTCTGTCCAATACCCCTCTCCAAGTTGACGTGATTTTTGTGAATATGTCAAGTCACGAATCTAAGAACACATCTATCAGTCATTTGAATAAGTTTTATGTGCCGTTTGAGAAAATCAGTCAGGAGAGATTTGATGGTTTCATTATCACCGGTGCGCCGGTGGAGCTGCTGGAGTTTGAGAAAGTGGATTACTGGCAGGAGCTGACAAGGATCATGGAATGGACAAAAACTAATGTCACATCCACATTTCACATCTGCTGGGGAGCTCAGGCAGCACTTTATTATCATTATGGGATTCAGAAAGAAGTTTTGCCAAAGAAACTCTTTGGATTATTTGAGCACAAAGTGCAAAACAGAAGGATTCCACTTGTGCGAGGATTTGACGATGTGTTTCTGGCACCGCACTCCAGGCACACAACGGTTTCAAAAGAGAAGATTGAAGAAGTAAAAGACATTATGATCCTTGCTGAATCAAAGGAGGCAGGCGTGTTCCTTGCCATGGCAAAAGAGGGCAGGCAGATTTTTGTCATGGGACATCCGGAATATGACAGGATGACTTTACACAATGAATATATGAGGGATAAAGGAAAGCGGGACGATGTAGAGATGCCAAAGAATTATTATCCGGGTGATGACGAGACACAAAAGCCATTGCTTCGCTGGAGAGCGCATGCGAACAACCTCTACACGAACTGGCTGAATTATTATGTATATCAGACAACCCCGTATGATCTGGAAGGAACCCCGTTTTAGATTTCAAAAATAAAAGGAAGATACCCGGAGAGAATCTCTCCTGACAGTATCTTCCTTATTTGCATTTTTAATCTTCTTCCAAAAGTCCCATGTTTAAAAGAGCATCGTAAATGAGCTGGGAAGATGCATGGAAAGAAACGGAAAGTGCAATTCCGGACATTTTTGCCATGCGTTCTTCCGGACTTTCCTTTCCGGAGAGAACCTGTGCGAAAGATTTTTCGAGTTCTGCAAGTGCTTCCTGTTTTGCTCTGTTTACAAGTGCAGGATATAATTTTTGAAATTCTGATTTTTTCATAATTGATAACTACCTCCCTGATAAGCAGCCGCTGAATTTTCGGCACATGATAAGTTCTATTATAAAGGTTCTAAAAAGGAAATCAAGGAAATGAGCGTGATTTTTTTATATTTATGAATGAATATAAAGATAGGGAGGATGACCTTAGGCATCATCCTCCCTTACATATTTTTCCATCAGAGAATCAAAATCAGAACGGACATCCGGAGGCAGAAGACGGTACATCCGCATATGCTCCAGCTCTTGGGTGTTTAAATCCGTTTCATTGAAGGTGTCGTATTTTCTCGGGCAGTCTGTATACTCGATAAGATAGTCTACAGAGGTATCAAAAAAATCGGCAATATTTTTTAAAATTTCAATTCCCGGTTCAGACAAATCGTTTTCATATTTATAGATGGATTGCTGACTTAAATGCAGTTGGTCTGCCAGCCGCTGTTGGCTCAAACCGCGCGCCAGCCGCAAGTCTTTCAAATTCTTCATATTTCTGTCCACTCCCTACTGTATATATTGTATCAGTTATAGGAAAATATGAGTATAACAAAATTAGATTTTAAATTAACAACTGATAGTAGCCAAATAAACGGGAAATTGTTAAAATTTTCCATATATTACCATATTAAAATTTCTTTTTGCACCATTTTTCCAGGATGGAGATGAGCTGATACAACACCATGGCAATGATACATAGGATGATAATGGACATGATCAGCCAATCGAGTTTAAATACCTGGGAAGAGTAGATGATGAGATAACCAAGTCCCTGTCTGGCCCCGATGAATTCACCGATGATCACTCCCACAAGGCACAGTCCAATATTGACCTTCATACTGCTTATGATAGAAGGAACGGAGGCCGGCAGGATGACCTTTGTCATGGCATGCCCGCGGTTTCCGCCAAGAGTGTAGATTAATTTGATTTTTTCTTTGCTGATCCTCTGGAAACTTGTGTAAAGATTTAAAATACTTCCAAACACTGCCACAGACATTCCGGCTACGATGATGGTCGTTGTGTTTGCTCCGAGCCATACGATCAGAAGAGGGGCGAGAGCAGATTTTGGAAGACTGTTAAGGACAACCAGGTATGGTTCCAGAATCTCGGATAGTTTTGGAAAAAACCACAAAATGGTGGCTGCCAAAATGCTGAAGATGATGACAAGGGCAAAACTGATGAGAGTTTCATACAAGGTGACGCCGATGTGGAGAAAAATACTCTTATCCTCCACCATAGACCAAAAACAAAGCGCTATTTTTCTCGGACTGCTGAAGATGAAGGAATCGATCATTCCGGTCATGGCAGCGAATTCCCACAACCCAAGAAAAAGAACCAGGATCAGACACCTGCATATCCGTACAATGAAACGATGTCTTCGCAGACTTTTCAGGTAATGTTTGTGGGTGTTGCTAATCACTTCCATCATCGTTCAGCTCCTTCCAGATTTGATTAAAATAATACTTGAATTCAGGGGCATTCCTCCGGTTCAGCGGTGTATCGTTGTCAAGGTCAAAGAAGACCGGAATGGTCTGGCGGATGATGGCCGGTCTTTTTGTCAGTACAATGACGCGGTCTGCAAGACTGACGGCCTCTGACAAATCATGTGTGACCAGAATGGCAGTCCTCTTTTCCCTGCGTATAATCTGCCCGATATCATCGCCGACGGACAGTCTTGTCTGATAGTCAAGTGCAGAAAAAGGTTCATCCAGAAGAAGGAGTTCAGGCTCCAGGATCAAGGTGCGGATCAAGGCAGCTCTTTGTCGCATACCTCCGGAAAGTTCAGACGGCCTGGAATTTTCAAATTGCTCCAGACCGTAAGTTTTCAAAAGGTCTTTTGCATACTGTTTTGTTTTTGCTGTTAGCATATGCTGGATTTCCAGACCGAGCAACACATTGTGGTAGATGTTGCGCCACTCGAAGAGCTGGTCCTGCTGAAGCATATAGCCGATATTGGTAGAGCTTTCTTTTAAAGGTCTGCCATTAAAAAAAATATCGCCGGATTCAGCTGGTATCAATCCGGCAATGACCGACAAAAGTGTGGATTTGCCGCATCCGGACGGTCCCACGATAGCGGTGAATTCTCCTGGCGCAACTGAAAATGTGATGTTTTTAAGAGCAGCGGTTTCGCCTTCCGGGGTATGGTAAGAATAGGACACATGTTTTAATTCCAACAGTGGTTCCATGGAAAGCCTCCGTTTCTTGTTTTGGTATCTACATCTAGTTTATGAAAATATAAGAAAAGTGTGCTTGCTGTGTATGTACAGGGAGGGGTATAATAGAATAAGTTTACATAAAGGAGAACCCTGGAATATGAATTACCAGAAAGAATTGGAAAAACTACTTGATAATATAAGAAAAGAGGACAGAGTGCCAAGCCTTCTGCTGCACAGCTGCTGTGCGCCTTGCAGCAGTTATGTGCTGGAATATCTATCCCAGTATTTCCGGATAACCGTATTTTACTACAATCCCAATATTTTTCCGGAAAGCGAATATACAAAACGGATTTTAGAGCAACAGACTTTGATCGAGAGTATGAAGGTGAAACATCCCATATCATTTATTGCAGGAAACTATGACAGAGAAAAGTTTATGGAAATTTCCAGAGGGCTGGAGCAGGCAAAAGAAGGCGGCGAGCGGTGTTTCCGCTGTTATGAACTGAGACTAAGACAGGCCGGAGAGATAGCAAAAGAATGTGGTATGGATTATTTTACGACTACATTGAGCATCAGTCCTATGAAAAATGCTCAGAAACTCAATGAAATTGGACAGAAGATAGCGAATGAACTTGCAATTGCCTATCTTCCGTCTGATTTCAAGAAGAAAAACGGATACAAGCGCTCGATTGAACTCTCAAAAGAGTACGGACTTTATCGGCAGGATTACTGTGGGTGCGAGTTCTCATACCGCGACAGGATGAAGGAAATAAAAAAATAGGAGGAAAGATGAAAAGACATTTCAAAAGACAGTGGTATTTATATGTAATTTTTGTGATAGTGCTTTATCTCGCGGGCGCCATGATTCCATTTGCAAGATATCGAAAGATTACGAATGTGGAGTCGTTTGATCTTTCTTCTTTTGCTGCCCAAGAGGGAGTAAAAGACAGGGCAATGCTGCTGGAGACCAATCAGAGTGCCTGGGATGAACGAATCCGCCTTTTGAATATGGCAAAGAAAAGGATCATCATTTCCACTTTTGACATGAGGCCAGGACAGAGTACAAAAGACATAATGGCAGTTCTGCAGGAAAAGGCCAAGGAAGACGTGAAAATCAGTATTCTTGTGGATGGAATCAGCGGATTTTTGCGCATGGAAGGGGAGGAACTTTTCTATGCGCTTTCTTCCTATCCAAACGTGGAAATGAAGATATACAATCCGATCAATCTGGCAATGCCGTGGAAATTGCAGGGAAGAATGCATGATAAATATGTGATCGTGGATGATATCGGATATATTCTCGGCGGAAGGAATATGTTCGATTATTTTATCGGTGAGTACAAGGCAAAGAGTAAAAGCCATGACAGGGAAGTGCTGATCTACAATGAAAATCACGGACAGCCTAAGAACAAAAGTTCCCTCTATGAGGTGGAGTCATATTTTGATGAAGTGTGGAATATGGAGGAGTGCAAACTTTTTCATGATGACAGCGACCTTGCAGAAGAAAAGGAAGTTAAAGCCATGCGAAAAGAGCTGGAGGAACGGTACGACAAAATAAAAAAAGAGCATCCGCACTTGTTTGAAGAGTCGAACTATTATAAAAACAAAACATATGAAACAGATGGAATCAAACTTGTTGCCAATCCTACAGGGATTTACGGGAAAGAGCCAAAAGTGTTCGCGAATCTTTGTGATCTGATGAAACAGGCAAAAGAAAGTGTACAGATTCACACACCGTATATTGTCTGTAATGACTATATGTACCAACAATTAAAAGAGGTGAAGTCGTCTGTGCCAAAGGCAGAGATTGTCATAAATTCCGTGGAAAATGGAGACAATTTTGTGGCATCGAGCGATTACCTTTGGAATAAAAAGGATGTTGTAGGGACGGGAATGCAGATTTATGAGTATGATGGAGGAACCTCCATGCATGGAAAAAGTATGGTCATCGACTCAGAGATTTCCATCGTGGGCTCTTACAATATGGATCTGCGCAGCACTTATATGGACACAGAAGTAATGCTTGTGGTAAAAAGCAAAAGGCTGGCAAATGAGCTGGAAGGACATATGGAAGAGTTTAAACATGACAGCAGAAAAGTGGTCAATGAGAAAGAGTATGAGGTCCCAGAGCATGTTGAGGTTGAGAACATCCCGTTTTTAAAAAAAGCAGCGATGTATATTGTGGGTCTTTTGCTACAGCCGTTTCGATATGTTGTGTAGGGGTGGAATTTTGCATTTTTGTAAATTAAAGCGATAAAATCTGGACAATGGGAAATGGGTATGCTAAACTAAGATTCGTACATTTTTGAGAAAAGAGGAGTTGCCATGGCACAGTTATGGGGCGGCCGTTTTACGAAAGAGACGGATAAGCTTGTCTATCAGTTCAACGCATCGATTTCTTTTGATCAGAAGTTCTACGAGCAGGACATCAGGGGCAGCAAAGCACATGTAAAGATGCTTGCAAAACAAAAGATTTTGACAAAAGAGGAAGAACAGGCGATTCTGGATGGTCTGGATGGAATTGCAGAGGACGTAAAGACAGGAAAACTGACGATCACAGAACAGTATGAAGACATTCACAGTTTTGTGGAGGCAGTGTTGATAGAAAGGATCGGGGAGCCTGGAAAGAAACTTCACACAGGAAGAAGCAGAAATGACCAGGTTGCCCTGGATATGAAATTATATACAAGAGACGAGATTAAAGAGATTGACTGCCTTTTAAAGAGAATGCTTGAAGTTCTTTTAAGACTGATGAAGGAGCATATAAAAACGTATATGCCAGGTTTCACGCACCTGCAGAAGGCACAGCCGATCACGCTGGCGCACCACCTTGGAGCTTATTTTGAGATGTTCAAAAGAGACAGAGGAAGGATGTCCGATATTTATGAACGGATGAATTACTGTCCTTTGGGATCAGGTGCTCTTGCAGGAACAACCTATCCTCTGGACAGAACATACACTGCAGAACTTCTTGAGTTTGCGGGACCAACGCTTAACAGTATGGATTCAGTCTCGGACAGGGATTATCTGATCGAACTTTTGAGTGCGTTATCCACGGTGATGATGCATCTGAGCCGGTTTTCAGAGGAAGTCATTATCTGGAATTCCAATGAATATCAATTTGTGGAGATTGACGATGCCTACAGTACAGGCAGCAGTATCATGCCTCAGAAAAAAAATCCCGATATCGCAGAACTGGTGAGAGGCAAGACCGGGCGCGTCTACGGAGCACTGACATCTTTGCTCACTACGATGAAAGGAATTCCGCTTGCATACAACAAAGATATGCAGGAGGATAAAGAGTTTGTATTTGACGCCATTGATACAGTGAAAGGATGCTTGTCTCTGTTCACGGGCATGCTGGAGACGATGAAATTTCAAAAAGATGTTATGGCCGACAGTGCAAAGAACGGGTTTACGAACGCAACGGATGCGGCGGACTATCTTGTCAACCGCGGAGTCCCATTTCGGGATGCCCATGGGATCATCGGACGTCTTGTTTTGTACTGTATAGAAGAGGGAAAGGCGATCGAGGAGCTTGGAATGAGTGAATTCAAAGAGATCTCCCCTGTTTTTGAGGAAGATATCTATGAAGCAGTGAGCCTGGAAACTTGTGTGGATAAACGCAATACCATCGGTGCTCCGGGAGAAGAGGCCATGGAATATGTGATAAAAATAGAACAAGAATATCTGAAGAAAAATTAAAATAAAGGAGAGAGTGAAACAATGGAAAAAAAATTAAGAGTAGGTATTTTGGGAGCGACAGGAATGGTAGGACAAAGATTTATCTCTCTTTTGGAGAACCATCCTTGGTTTGAAGTTGTAACAGTTGCCGCAAGCCCAAGATCTGCAGGAAAGACTTATGAGGAGGCAGTGGGAGGCAGATGGAAAATGCAGACACCAATGCCGGAAGGTGTCAAAAATCTGGTTGTGGCGAATGTCAATGAAATCGAAAAGGTGGCATCCGGCGTTGATTTTGTATTCAGTGCAGTGGATATGACAAAAGAGGAGATCAGAGCAATTGAGGATGCTTATGCAAAAACAGAGACTCCGGTTGTGTCCAACAACAGCGCGCACCGCTGGACCCCGGACGTGCCGATGGTCATTCCGGAAATCAATCCGGAACACTTTGAGGTGATCGAAGCACAGAAAAAACGCCTTGGAACAAACCGCGGATTTGTTGCAGTAAAACCAAACTGTTCCATTCAAAGTTATGCACCTGTTCTGACAGCGTGGAAAGAGTTTGAGCCTGTGGAAGTAGTGGCAACAACTTATCAAGCGATTTCCGGAGCAGGAAAGACATTCCAGGACTGGCCGGAGATGGTGGAAAATATCATCCCGTTCATCGGCGGAGAAGAAGAAAAGAGTGAGCAGGAGCCGCTTAGGATCTGGGGAAAAGTTGTGGATGGAAAAATTGAAAAAGCTGAGGGACCGGTCATCACCACACAGTGTATCCGTGTGCCTGTGCTCAATGGGCATACTGCAGCCGTATTTGTAAAATTTGCAAAGAAACCGTCAAAAGAGCAGTTGATCGAAAAACTGGTAAACTTCAAAGGTCTTCCGCAGGAGCTGGAGCTTCCAAGTGCACCGAAACAGTTTATCCAGTACATGGAAGAAGACAATCGTCCGCAGGTAAAACTGGACGTTGATTTTGAGAATGGAATGGGAATCTCTGTTGGACGCCTCAGGGAAGATACAGTGTACGATTACAAGTTTGTGGGGCTCTCCCATAACACAGTGAGAGGAGCAGCCGGCGGAGCAGTTCTCTGTGCGGAGACACTTGTCGCAAAAGGATATATCAAGGAAAAATAAATGAAAAAGAGGGTTTTGCACGGCAGAGGCTGTGTAACTCCCTCTTTTTGCCTTAAAATCAGGAAAAGCATGAGTGGAAGAGGGAAAATTATGGGAAGAAAAGAGTTTAATTATACGCAGAACAGAGAAATTTCATGGCTCAGATTCAATGAGAGGGTGCTTGAGGAGGCAAAAGATTTCAGTGTACCTCTTCTGGAGAGAATGAAATTTGTTGCGATTTTTACAAGCAATCTGGATGAATTTTTTATGATCCGTGTGGGCAGTCTGTATGACATGACACTTATGAAAAAAGACAGAATTGACAAGCGTTCCGGGATGACTGCAAAGGAGCAGCTGGATACTATTTTTGACGCTGTGAGCCCCTTGTACAAAGAAAGAGACAAGGTTTACGGGGAAATCAAAAAGCAATTGAGTCCATATGGTGTGTGCGGCCTTGATTTTAAAGAGTTGGTTCCACAGGAAAAGAAGTATGTAAAAAAATATTTTAAAGAACAGATTCTTCCAATCCTTTCCCCGCAGATTGTGGATGCAAACCATCCATTTCCTCATCTTTTAAATAAAGCGCTCTACGTGGTGGCAAATTTAAGCCGGGGCAGCAAGTGGAAACTGGGTATTGTTCCGGTGCCGGAATTTGTCTCCGACATTCTTTATCTGCCGGGACATGATATCCGCTATATCCGAATGGAAAAGGTAATTTTGGAATATCTGGAACTTATCTTTGACAAATATCAGATTTCAGACAAAAACTATATCTGCGTGACGAGAAATGCGGATATCACGCCGGATGACGATGCAGTGGATGAGGAAAAAGATCTTCGGAAACTGATGAAAAAAACACTGCACAAAAGAACAAAGATGGCGGTGGTGAGGCTTGAGACAGCACAACCCCTGAGTCAGGAGATGGAACAGTTTTTTTGTGAAAAATTTAGGATTCAAAAAAAACAGATCTATCGGACAAAAATGCCGATGAAACTGGATTATATTTTTGGAATCATTGATAAGATTCCTCTTTCCATGAAACGGGCACTTACGGAAAGACCGTTTGAACCCCAGCCATCCAGAATGCTAAACGAGGGCAGTGTGATGAAACAGGTGAGAAAAAAGGACATTCTTTTGTTCTACCCTTATGAAAGCATGGAGCCATTTTTGAGACTTGTAAAAGAAGCATCCACAGACCCTAACGTGATGACCATCAAAATCACCATCTACAGACTTGCGAAAAAGACACGGCTTGTGGAGTATCTCTGTGCTGCCGCGGAAAACGGCAAAGAGGTGACAGTTCTCATTGAACTAAGAGCCCGGTTTGACGAGCAGAATAATATTGACTGGTCTGAGACGCTGGAGGCAGCAGGATGCCGCGTGCTGTACGGATTTGAAAAGTATAAAGTACATTCCAAAATCTGCCTGATCACATACAGGAATAAAGGAAACATCGAGTATATCACACAGATTGGGACAGGAAACTATAACGAAAAAACAGCAGCCATGTACACGGATTTATCTCTGATGACTGCAGACAGAAGAATCGGAGAGGATGCAGCAGCATTTTTTCAGAATATGTCTATCGGAAACTTGGAGGGAGAATACCATGATCTTCTTGTATCTCCGGTAAGTTTAAAGAAAAAAATCCTTTCCCTCATGGATGAGGAAATCCAGAAAGGGGAGGAGGGAAGAATTGTGATGAAGATGAACTCTGTGACAGACATTGATTTTATGGAAAAATTAAAAGAAGCATCAATGGCTGGCGTAAAAATCAGCATGAATGTACGAGGAATCTGCTGCATTTTACCCGGAATCGCTGGGGAGACAGATAATCTTTCGATTATGAGTATTGTGGGAAGATATCTGGAACATGCAAGGATTTTTTGTTTTGGAAAGGGAGAGGAACAGAAAATTTACATTGGCTCTGCGGACATGATGACAAGAAACACAGAAAAAAGGGTGGAAGTCGCATGTCCGGTTTACGATGAAACAATAAAAAAGATGATAAACCGCATGATGAAGATCATGCTGACTGACAATGTAAAAGGCAGAAAAATGCAAAGTGACGGAACATACAAAAAGAGAGTGCAAAGCGGCCGCCCGGTCAATGCTCAGGAAATTTTTATGGAGGAAGCCATCGGGGCGACATCTCAGATTGAGAAAAAGAAGAAAAAAAGAACCGGTATCTTCTCAAGAGTTTATATGCGTTTGTTTGGCAGATAGAATTTTTCCTTGGAAGCAGAAGGGAAAAATGCTACAATGGGCTGTATGAAAAGACAGGGAAGGTACAATATGGGAAAATCATTATACATAGCGGAGAAACCAAGCGTTGCGCAGGAATTCGCAAAGGCACTGAAATTAAATACAAAAAGAAAGGATGGATACCTGGAGGCAGAAGAGGCGGTTGTGACCTGGTGCGTAGGACATTTGGTCACTATGAGCTATCCGGAGGCGTATGATGAAAAATTGAAAAAGTGGAGTCTTTCCACACTGCCGTTTATTCCTAAGGAGTATAAATATGAGATCATTCCGGCAGTGGAGAAACAGTTCCGCATTGTCGCAGGACTTTTAAACCGCAAAGATGTGGATGTCATCTATGTCTGTACAGACTCCGGGCGGGAAGGAGAGTACATATACCGTCTTGTGGAGCAGATGGCAGGTGTGCACGGAAAAGAGAGAAGGCGAGTCTGGATCGATTCCCAAACAGAAGAGGAAATCTTAAGAGGGATAAAAGAAGCAAAAAATCTGGAAACATACGACAATCTTTCTGCCTCCGCGTATTTGCGCGCAAAGGAAGACTACCTGATGGGGATTAACTTTTCCAGACTTTTGACTTTGAAATACGGAAACGGGATAGCCAGTTATCTTGGACATAAATATGCAGTGCTTTCTGTTGGAAGGGTGATGACTTGTGTGCTTGGAATGGTTGTCCGAAGAGAGCGGGAGATACGTGAGTTTGTGAAGACACCATTCTACCGCGTTGTCAGCAGCATAGCGATGCCCGATGGAGAGATTGAGGGTGAGTGGAGGGCTGTGGAGGGCTCCCGCTACTTTCAGTCTCCAAAACTCTATAAGGAAAACGGTTTCAAGGAAAAGAAAGATGCAGAAGAACTTACCGTCTATCTGAAAGAACAAAAGCCAATTCAGTGCCTGATCGTAAATGTGGAAAAAAAACAGGAAAAGAAAAATCCGCCTCTTTTGTACAATCTGGCAGAATTGCAGAATGACTGTTCCAAAAGATTTAAGATCAGTCCGGATGAGACGCTTAGGATCGTTCAGGAGCTTTACGAGAAAAAACTTGTGACTTATCCAAGGACAGATGCCCGAGTGCTCTCATCGGCAGTTGCAAAAGAGATCCACAAAAATTTGAACGGGCTTTCCAAATACGAGGTGGCAGCGCCTTATCTTCAGGATATCCTTGCCATGCAAAGTCATAAAGGACTGGGAAAGACAAGGTATGTCAACGACAAACAGATTACAGACCACTATGCCATCATTCCAACCGGGCAGGGGCTGGCACTTCTGCCATCTCTTGGAAGATTTGCAAAGGATGTGTACGAGAGGATCGTGCGAAGATTTTTGAGTATTTTTTATCCTCCGGCTGTGTACAGGAAAATGAATATTGTCACACAGATAAGGGAGGAAAAGTTTTTTTCCGGTTTTCGGGTTCTGGAAGACGAGGGCTATTTAAAGGTTGCGGGCATACCTTTTCAGAAAAAGGAACAGGAGGATTCTGCGACAGAGGGCGAGGGGCAAAAGGGAAGTGCATTTTTATCATCCGTTAAAAAGCTGAAGAAGGGGGATATCCTTTCCATAAATTCTCTGGAGATCAAGGAAGGGGAGACATCGCCGCCAAAACGGTATAATTCCGGCTCCATGATTCTTGCAATGGAAAATGCGGGGCAGTTGATCGAGGACGAGGAGCTGCGGGCGCAGATAAAGGGAAGCGGTATTGGCACAAGTGCTACACGAGCGGAGATTTTGAAAAAACTGATGCACATCAAATATTTATCTTTGAACAAAAAGACCCAGATCATCACGCCTACCTTGATGGGCGAGATGATCTATGATGTGGTGGAACACTCCATCCGCTCACTTTTGAATCCGGAACTCACTGCAAGCTGGGAAAAGGGGTTGACGTATGTGGCAGAAGGACAGATCACAGCTGAGGAGTACATGGCAAAACTGGAACAGTTTATCCGAAGCAGAACTCAGGGAGTTCTGGCCCTTCAAAATCAGTATCAGCTGAAACAGTATTATGACAAAGCAGCGGCATATTATAAAAAGACAGGAAAGAAAACAGTAAAATCGAAAGGAGAGATAAAATGAAAGAGTTAATGGTAAAGGAACTTTATAATCTGGATGAGACGATTGCAAAGGATATCTTTGTGGGAGTGGAATATCCGTGGGAAGTGCTCCCCAAGATCCATGATTTTATTCTTTTGCTTGGTGCAGGATTAAGCGGAGAAGAGTATGAGAAAAAGGGCGAGGATATCTGGATCGCGAAAAGCGCTCAGGTTGCCCCTACGGCATCCATCCACGGTCCTGCCATTATTGGAAAAAATGCAGAAATCAGGCACTGTGCTTTCATCAGGGGCAATGCCATTGTTGGAGAAGGAGCTGTTGTGGGGAATTCCACGGAGCTTAAAAATGTTATCCTTTTCAACAAAGTGCAGGTTCCGCATTACAATTATGTGGGAGACTCTATTTTGGGATACAAGTCTCATATGGGTGCTGGTTCCATCACATCAAATGTGAAATCGGACAAGACGCTTGCAACAGTGAGAACACCGGAAGGCATCGTGGAAACCGGATTGAAGAAATTCGGTGCCATGCTGGGAGATGAAGTGGAGGTCGGATGCGGCAGTGTGCTAAATCCAGGTACCGTTGTGGGCAGCCATACAAACATTTATCCTCTGTCCATGGTGAGAGGATTTGTTCCCGGAGACAGTATTTACAAAAAACAGGGCGAAGTTGTGGAGAAACAATAGGCTTTCAAAATATGTATTGACAAGAAAGAACGCTTTTCGTATTATTGTATTAAATTAATAATACAAATTACGAAAAGTGTTTTTATGTTGTAAGGAGGAAAAGTTATGCTGGAAGTAATGGACTTGACGAAATGGTATGGGAAAACGCCGGCAGTGGACAGCATCCGGTTTGCGGTTCCGGACGGCTGCGTGGGGATTCTGCTGGGACCAAACGGAGCCGGAAAATCTACGGTCATCAAGTGTATTGCAGGTCTTTTGCGGTTTAAAGGAGAGATTCTGATACAGGGAACTCCATCCAGGTCAGTGGAGGCGAAAAAGGTGTTTGGTTATGTGCCCGAGATTCCAGCTATGTTTGAGGCGTTGAGTGTTAGAGAACATCTGGAGTTTATCCGGATGGCATACAAAAGCAGTATCACAGACGAGGAGCTGGAAAACCTTCTGAAACGGTTCGAGCTTTGGGATAAGCAGGACAAAATGGGAAATGAGCTTTCCAAGGGGATGATGCAGAAGGTCAGCATTATCTGTGCACTTGCTATCCGCCCTAAAGTGATCCTTTTGGATGAACCTATGGTTGGGCTGGACCCAAAAGCGATCAAAGAACTCAAAGAGGTGGTAAAAGAACTGAAGAATGCCGGAGTCAGTGTGCTGATCAGCACGCACATGTTGGAGATGGTGGAAGACATTTTTGATGTCATGTTCATCATGCAGGCTGGACACATCATTGGCTCATACACAAAAGAGCAGATTGGAGACAAAGAGCTTGATGAAGTTTTCTTTGAGATGACAGGCGGTGAAAGGCAATGAGAGCACTGATCTACATGACAAAACGGACCATGATCAATCGGTTGAAAAAGGCAATCCACAAACCAGTGACATACCTGTACTTTGGAATTATTCTCCTGTATGTGGGAATGTTTGCGTTCGGAGGATATCAGATTGCAGAAAAGGAAATCAAGGGAGCACCTTTTATTTTTATAGGAATTGTCACTTTATGGACGATTTATGCAGTGGGGACAAACCTCTATGCTTATTCCAAGAGAAAAGGACTGCTTTTTAAGCAGGGACATACACATTTTGTTTTTCCTTCGCCGATATCGCCGAAGACAATTCTTGTGTACACAGCAATAAAAAATTTTTTATTTTCTTTTATTATATATCTTATTTTGGCTATTGTGGGTTCGGCAGTATTCCAGATCGAAGGGTGGAAGATGGTCATCTTTTTCCTTGTGGGATTCACTGCAGAAGTGACATTGGAGTGTGCACTGGTGATCATTTTCTATGGGAATGAAATGCATTCAGAAATAGGGAGACGGTGGTTTCCAAAGGTTGTGCTGATCTGTCTTTTGGCGTTAGCAGGTTTTTTGGTCTGGTATTTTTACAAAAATTCGCTCTCCCTATCCTCTGTCATAGCGCTGATGGACAGCAGAGGTGTACAGGCAGTCCCGGTCATTGGATGGAATATTGCCTTTCTAAGACTGATTTTGCTTGGCCCTGCAGGAGCATGGCTGCCGGGTGCAGCGGCATATCTGATACTTGTTTTTGCGGCTGTTTTTGCGGCTGTGAAAATGAAATGTATGGGAGGATACTACGAGGAGGCTGCAAAGTTTGCGGATGATTATGTAGAATTTTACAACAAAAACAAAAAAGGTGAAGTCACCTTCCGCATAGGAACAAAGAAAAAATGGCGCCGGGCAAATATAGAGTATCGGGGAACCGGGGCAAAAGCTATTTTCTACAGGCAGGTTCTGGAATATAAAAAAGAACGATTCTTTATTTTGGGCTACATGAGCCTTGTCAGCCTTATTGTGGGGATTGTGGCTGTGAAGATAGAGCCTGAATTTAAAGATGTACCGGGAGGGATTGTGCTTTTTTGCGTGATCTTGTACCTTTCCCTTTTGACGAGCGGTTATCTCGGTAAATGGGGAAAGGAACTGAAAAGCCCGTACCTCTATATGATACCGGATACGCCTTTTCGGAAACTTTGGTATTCCACGCTGATGGAGCATTTTCGCAATATGGTTGATGGTGCGATTGCATCTGTGGTGGCGGGAACAGCGTGGAAATTGCCGTGGTGGCAGATCGTATTCTGCATATTGTTGTATACGCTGATGCAGGCGGTAAAGATTTACGTCAAGATATTGATAGAGTCGTGCTTTGGAGATATTTTGGGAAACACGGCTAAGGAATGGCTGCGCCTTCTTGCCCAGTATTCGGTGCTCGGAGTCGGCATTGCATTCGCCGCGCTTGCAGGAATCTTTGTAAATTTGAATCTGGTCTATCCGATTTTCATTATTTATAGTATACTGATTGCAGGAGTGCTTGCCGTGCTCGCATCGGCAAGATTTGAGACGATGGAACAGTTGGACTAGAAAAAGGAGGAAGATCGCAATGCTCGAGGATCATTACATTAGCTTTGAAATTGGAAAGACAAAAAATATCGCACTGGTGGCACACGACGGAAAAAAGAAAGAGATGGTGGAATGGTGCGAGAGAAATAAAGAGATATTAAAAGGACATTTTCTTTGCGGGACAGGTACAACTTCCCGTCTGATCGCGGAGAAGACAGGGCTTCCGGTGAGGGCGTACAACAGTGGTCCGCTTGGAGGAGATCAGCAGATCGGTGCAAAGATAGTAGAAGGTCAAATAGACTTCATGATATTTTTGTGGGACCCGCTTGAAGCGCAGCCGCATGACCCGGATGTGAAGGCGCTTTTAAGAATTGCAGTTGTGTATGACATACCAATCGCAAACAATCTTGCAACTGCTGATTTTATGCTGCATTCCAAATATATGGACACTACATACAAAAGAAAAATTATGAATTATGACAGGACGATCCAGGAACGGGTTGAAAAAATGAAAGAGTAGAAAAACGAAAGCGGTATTTTGAAAATCTGCACAAGAAAGAGCAGGAGGCAGGTTTCAAAATACCGTTTTTGCATAAAAAGATTGACAAAATATAAGATATTTGCTACTATTTCTTTAACGCTTTAAAGCGTAACGGTTTAAAGCGAAAACGAAGGGAGAGAAAGAAATGGGAGTAAAATTGACAATGCTTATCATCTTTTTTGCAGCGATGATTGCCGTAGGGATTTATGCGAGGCGGCATACAGCGAGTGTGGAAGGATTTGTGCTTGGAGGAAGGAGCGCTGGACCGTGGCTTACAGCGTTTGCATACGGAACTTCTTATTTTTCTGCTGTTGTATTCGTAGGATATGCTGGGCAATTTGGGTGGAAGTACGGACTGGCCTGCACCTGGATAGGAATCGGGAATGCAGTGCTTGGAAGTCTGCTCGCCTGGGTTGTGCTTGGAAGGCGGACAAGGGTGATGAGCCAACATCTGCAATCGAAGACTATGCCGGATTTCTTTGGAGAACGGTTTCACAGCAAAGCTTTAAAAATCACAGCGTCAGCGATCGTCTTTGTGTTTCTTGTACCGTACACAGCATCAATCTACAATGGACTGTCCCGATTGTTTGAGATGGCTTTTGACGTACCATATGCAGCCTGTGTGATCATCATGGCGGTGTTTACCGGAATCTACGTGATTCTTGGTGGATACATGGCAACAGCGATCAATGATTTCATTCAGGGAATCATCATGCTTGGAGGAATCGTTGCCGTGATTGCGGCAGTTCTGTCCGGACAGGGTGGATTTCTGGAAGCCATCAGAAAGATGGCCGAAATCCCAAGCGATGTTCCGGTGACTGTGGGACAGCCGGGGGCCTTTACGTCTTTTTTTGGACCGGATCCACTAAATCTTTTAGGGGTTGTAATTTTAACTTCTCTTGGAACATGGGGACTTCCACAAATGATCCACAAATTTTATGCGATAAGGGATGAAAAATCAGTCAATACCGGAACAGTCATTTCCACTCTTTTTGCAGTCGTGATTTCCGGAGGATGTTATTTTCTCGGGGGGTTCGGACGTCTTTTTGACGACACCTCACTTTATGACAAGACTGGAAATATTGTGTACGACAGCATTATCCCGCATATGCTCTCGACATTGCCGGATATCCTGATTGGAATCGTGATCGTGCTCGTATTGTCTGCTTCTATGTCCACACTGTCTTCCCTTGTACTGACTTCCAGCTCTACATTGACACTGGATTTCTTGAAAGGGAATGTGTTAAAGAACATGAGTGAGAAAAAACAGGTGAGGGTCATGCAGTGGCTCATTGTCTTTTTCATTGTCCTCTCCGTAGTCCTGGCATTGAAACCACCGGCATTTATCGCTCAATTGATGGGAATTTCCTGGGGCGCTCTGGCCGGAGCATTTCTGGCGCCGTTTTTGTATGGGCTGTACTGGCGGGGCGTGACACGTGCTGCTGTGTGGGCAAGTTTTGCCTGCGGAGTTGGCATTACAGTATCCAATATGTTTCTGCACTATATTGAATCGCCTATCAACGCAGGAGCCGTTGCCATGATAGCAGGGCTTGTGGTGGTTCCCGTGGTCAGCGTGTTTACCTCAAAACTGCAGAAAGAGAAACTGGATGAACTTTTTGCATGTTATGAAGAAAAAGTTGTCATAACAAAGAAACGTTCTCTTGAGCAGAGAAATACAAAATAGAAAAGGTATTTGAAATATAGTGAAAACTATGATAAAATAATAGCGAACAGAATAAGAAATAATGATTGACAACAAAGAACAAGTATAATAAGATAGTAAAAGATGAACGAACATAAGTTCGCTATTAAAGGAGTGTATACCAATTATGGCAAGTGAAGAAAAGTTAAAAGCGCTTGATGCAGCGATTTCAAAATTAGAGAAAGATTTTGGAAAGGGAGCAGTGATGAAACTGGGGGATGCCAGCGCTCATGTGGCGGTGGAGACAGTACCTACCGGTTCTTTGAGCCTGGATATTGCCCTTGGACTTGGAGGAGTTCCCAAAGGAAGAGTTATTGAAATTTACGGACCAGAGTCCAGTGGTAAGACGACAGTTGCCCTTCATATGATTGCAGAAGTACAGAAAAGAGGAGGAATTGCAGGATTCATCGATGCAGAGCATGCCCTGGATCCGGCATACGCAAAGAATATCGGGGTGGATATTGAGGAACTCTATATTTCCCAGCCAGACAGCGGGGATCAGGCTTTGGAGATTGCAGAGACGATGGTCCGTTCCGGTGCCATGGATATCATTGTCATTGACTCTGTGGCAGCACTTGTGCCAAAACAGGAGATTGAAGGAGATATGGGTGACAGCCATGTGGGTCTGCAGGCACGTCTGATGTCCCAGGCATTGCGGAAACTGACACCGGTCATCAGCAAGTCAAACTGCGTGGTCATCTTTATTAACCAGCTCCGTGAAAAAGTCGGAGTCATGTTTGGAAATCCGGAGACTACGACAGGTGGACGTGCACTGAAGTTTTATGCGTCCATCCGTATGGATGTCAGAAGGATTGAGACTCTTAAGCAGAGCGGTGAGATGGTCGGAAACAGAACGCGGATCAAAGTGGTGAAAAATAAGATCGCACCACCGTTCAAAGAAGCGGAGTTTGACATCATGTTCGGAAAAGGAATCTCCAAGGAAGGGGATGTCCTGGACCTTGCGACAAACTTAAATTTAGTCAACAAAAGCGGAGCATGGTACGCTTATGAGGGTACCAAGATCGGACAGGGACGTGAAAATGCAAAAACTTATCTGACAGAGCATCCGGAAGTTATGGAAGAGTTGGAGGCAAAAGTGCGTGAGCACTATCATCTCGGAGAGATGCCAAAGGAAAGTGAGGAAAAGGAAGAGGACGTATAGCATGATTGTCACAGCAATAGAACAGACTGCTAAAAATAAATATCGAATCTATATAGAGGAAGAGTTCGCCTTTGTCTTGTATAAAGGCGAACTTTCTCGTTTTCATATTCATGAAGGAGGAGAAATATCAGAGAGTGTATACAAAGAAATCCGGACAGAAGTGATCTTAAAACGTGCAAAGAAAAAAGCAATGTACCTTCTCAATATATCGGACAGAACAGAACGTGAACTGCAGGAAAAACTGGAAAGGGAAGAGTTCCCGGACTGGGCAGTGCAGCAGGCGGTTTCCTATGTGAAATCTTTTGGATATATCAATGATGAAAGATATATAGAAAATTTTATCCGCAGTAAAAAAGAAAAAGAAAGCCGAAAATCAATCTATGCAAAGCTATGCCGGAAGGGACTTGATGGAGAGAAGATTCAGGCATTGATGGAACTGTATTTTGAAGAGACAACAGAAAATGAAACAATCTCCAACCTTTTGAGAAAGAAAGGATTTTGCCGGGACACTGCGGATGCGAAAGAAAAACAAAAAATGGCGGCCTATCTTGCAAGAAAAGGTTTTTCGTACAGTGCGATCAGAGAATCTGTGGGATGGGAATAGTAAAAAAGAAAATATCCGGATGATACAAAAAAGATACAACAAAGAGGTATTCTTTTGGTATAGGCGGATGAAAGGAAATGTTTGATTGATAATGCATGCGCACTGGGAGGGGAAAATGGTTGAAATACTTATTGTGGAAGATGACAGGCAAATCGCAAATCTGATCAAAGTGAATTTAAAAGATGCAGGATACAAGTGTACCTGTGCCTATGATTGCATTGAGGCAGGAGATCTGGTGGAGCGACAGTATTTTGACTTGGTGCTGCTTGACATTATGTTGCCGGGGATCAGCGGATATGAATTGTTTGACTATATTCGTGAAAAGGAGATTCCCGTCATCTTTCTGACTGCAAAAGCTCAGGTGAAGGATATTGTGAAAGGGCTGAAGATGGGGGCGGAGGATTATCTTACAAAACCATTTGAGATCATAGAGCTGCTGGCAAGGGTAGAAACGGTTCTGCGCAGATATCACAAACAGGATACGGTCGTCCGGTTCCAGGATGTGACTGTGGATCTTTCCTCACGTGTCGTAAAAAAGGGAGTAAAGATCGTGAACCTTACATCAAAAGAATATGAGTTGCTGCTGCTTTTTGTAAGAAATAAGAATGTCGCACTTTTTCGGGACAGAATATATGAAAGTGTATGGAAAGAAGAATATATGGGAAACAGTCGAACCGTAGATCTTCATGTACAAAGACTCAGGAAGAAACTGAATTGGGAGGATCAGATTACGGCAGTATATAAAGTCGGATACAGGCTGGAGGATAGGAAATGAAACTATTCTGGAAACTGTTTTTTTGTATTATTTCAGTGACTGCGGTTGCTTTTTGCGTCAGCGGACATATGCTTGTCTATACTTCTTTTCATTCTGCCCTGAATAAGGAGAGCAAAAGGATCGCGGGAGTGAATGCTGCGTTTGCCTCTTCTTTTGAGATTGCAGCGGAAAAAATGTACAATCGAAAGATGCTAGAGGAGAAAGAGGCTGTGGGGCTGGTATTGTCGATCAGTTTTTCCGAGATGCCGGATATGATACAGCTTGTCATCCGCGATCAGGAGGAAAAAGTATTGTATCAAAAGACAAAACAGTTTCCAACGCCGGATACAGCTTTAAAAGATCACGCCAAGGAGGAACTGGTGGCATATACAATAAAAGAAGAAACAGGGCAATATTATCTTCATGCAGCAAGTGTGATTTCTGTAGGAAAATGGAAATATTATGTGGAAAGCATAAGTGAGATCACTTCTGTTTTTGAACAGAAAAAAGACCAGTACCGGATCTATAGAAACTGTATGTGCGGATTGATCGTATCTGTTTCTGGTGTCATATTTTTTCTTGCGGTCTGGATCTTGCGGCCTATCCGAAAATTATCGCAGGCAGCACAGGATATTGGGAATGGAGATTACACAAAGAGGATTCCGGTTTGTGGAACGGATGAGGTCAATGAACTGGCGAAGAAATTTAACTGGATGATGGAAAAATTAGAACAAAATATGCTGGAGTTAAAAGAATATGCCAAAAGGCAAGAGGAATTCGTGGGAAGCTTTTCTCATGAAATGAAAACTCCGCTTACATCCATCATCGGATATTCAGACATGCTAAGATCCAGACAGATGACGGAAGAGGAGCGTATGCTGTACGGTGATTACATTTTGAGACAGGGTAAAAGGCTGGAAAAATTATCGGCCAGAATGCTGGAGCTGATCGTCATGGAAAAAAAAGACATTAGAATGCAGAGAGTAAATTTGAAAAATTTCCTGGAAACGATACAGGAAGAATTAAGACCCGTCCTGCAGGAGAGGGAGATTGTTTTGGAAGTCAAAGCGGATGAGACCTATCTGATGGCGGAACCGGTTCTTTTGAAATCTGTATTTTTGAATCTGATAGACAACAGTAAAAAGGCGATCGAAAAGAATGGGAAGATATGTATTGAGTCAAAAAAAGTGCCAGGATTCATCCGAATATCCGTATGGGATAATGGAAAAGGAATATCTCCAAAAGATATTAAAAGAGTGACAGAAAGCTTTTATATGGCGGACAAGTCGAGAAAATATGAAAATGAAGGAGTGGGACTTGGCCTTTCTATCTGTAAAAAGGTGCTGGAATTTCACGGCGCGGATATGGAAATTGAAAGTACGGAAGGGAAAGAGACCAGGATAACGATTAGTTTTAAAGAATGATGAAGAAAAATATTTTAGCAGGACTGGCATCTGCGTGTGTGATTGCAGCATCTATCGGATCCTTTGTGCTTATATCAGACTTGCAGGATCAAAAACTCATAGGAAAAGTACAGGTAACGGAAAATCAGAAAAGCAGAGAACAAACATTAACTCTGGCGGAAAAAATAGGGCTTTCCTTATCCTCTGATGGCTTTGTTCAGAAAACCCAGACATACAATGGACAAAACGAAGAAAAGAGTGCCGGAGGAAAAGAGGCAGTTGGACGTGTGATAGACAGAGAATTGAAAAAACTGGATGAACTTGGACTGATTTCTACGCCGATAGAGTCTGTGTTTTGCAATATGTCGTGGAGCTGGGATTATCAGATCAATACTTATAGCAACAAACTGGGAGAATATGCAGTGATGTGGGATATTCGTTTGGAAGAGGAAGACTGGTATCTGCATATTCTGATGGAAAGTGAGACGGAGAAGATTATACAGATGGAACTGGCATATGAAGGAGTTTGTCCGAATGCAGGCAAAGGGAAAGAGTGGATGGAAGAAAGATGGAGAACATATTTGGATATGGATTTAAAAGAAGAAAAGGATGAATTCTGGAGAACGCTGGCTGAACAAAAGATTGTATATTGTTTCATGGGATCAGATTACGAATGTATGTGTTATCCAATACTCAGTCAAGATGATATGATACAAAAATAATACAAAAAGGATGCGGTTTTGTTCCTTCCTCTATATAAAATTGGCGACATGAAGATGTGTGAGGAGGAACTAAAATTGAAAAAGGTACAATATCAAAAAAGATGTTATATTGGACGTATATTGGGAATTCTGGGATGCATCATTCTGCTCTGTGGGTGTATCTGGGTAGTTTTGCAGAAAAAAGAAATCCATTCCAGGCCAATGGAAATGTGGAGTGACGAATTCGTAAGTAAAGAGAATTTTTTGGGGCAGGAAAACAAAAAAATAAATGTGGAACCAATCCTTCAAAACCCGGAATTGCCGACCGGATGTGAGGCGACTGCAGGGGCTATGATCCTTAAGGGATATGGTTATCGGACGGATAAAATTCAAGTCGCCGAACAGATAAAAAAAGTTCCCATGGAGGAGAAAAACGGAAGATACTATGCGCCTCATCCAAATAAGGCGTTTATCGGGGATCCATCCAGCACCTCTTCGTACGGGGCTTTCCCTCACGTTTTGGCGGAGGCAGTCCAAAATGTAATCGATATGCAGCAAGGAGAACATATTGCAAGGGAATTGTACGGGTACAGTGAAGAAGAGATTTTAAACATGGTTGACAATGGAATACCGGTATGTATTTGGACATCAATGTATGATTTGGAGATTGAGTATAAAAGAGGATGGTATGTGAAAAAAGACGGAGAGTACAGCGATGAGTATTTTCTGTGGCCGTCCAATGAACATGTCTGTGTCTTGACCGGTTATGATGAAGACTCTGTAACAGTCTGCGATCCTTTGGTCGGTGTATGTGAATATCCGAAAGAATCTTTTTTCAGACATTATGAACAGATGGGGCATTATGCCATGATACTTGAAAAAAGGAAATAAAATGTAATTAAAAAATATTTTACAGGATTTCCTTTGCCAGGCGATGAAAGCTTGACATATTTGTAAAAACAGTATAAAATTTAAGTGTTGTATTTGTACAATGAAAATTAAATAAGGAGGTGCTCCTGTGCTGATTGGTATTATAATAGCTGTGGTCGTAACGCTTATTATAACGGCTGTAGTGACCTATTACGCAACGGCATCCAGCCTGAAAAAAGACGCGGACAGTAAGATTGGAAACGCTGAGAGTAGGGCCAGAGAGATTATTGACGATGCGTTAAAGACAGCCGAGACTACAAAAAAAGAAGCCCTCTTGGAAGTAAAGGAAGAGTCCATTAAAACGAGGAATGAACTTGAAAAAGAAACCAAGGAACGCCGCGCGGAAGTGCAGCGCTATGAAAAACGCGTACTCTCCAAGGAGGAGGCGCTTGACAAACGGGCAGAGGCAATCGAACAGCGCGAGACCGGATTCGCAGCAAGAGAAGAGCAGATTAAGCAAAGAGAAGAAAAAGCAGAAGAGCTTAATCGACAGAGAGTACAGGAACTGGAAAGAATCTCAGGACTTACCTCCGAACAAGCAAAAGAGTATCTGTTAAAAACTGTTGAAGACGATGTGAAACATGACACTGCAAAATTAGTCAAGGAATTAGAAAGCCAGGCTAAAGAAGAGGCAGATAAGAAGGCAAAGGAATATGTTGTAAATGCAATTCAAAGATGTGCAGCAGATCATGTGGCAGAGACTACGATTTCAGTAGTTCAGCTTCCAAGTGATGAGATGAAGGGAAGAATCATCGGAAGAGAGGGACGGAATATCCGTACTCTGGAAACGCTGACAGGTGTGGAATTGATCATCGATGATACGCCTGAAGCGGTTGTATTATCCGGATTTGACCCGATCAGAAGGGAAGTTGCAAGAATTGCTCTTGAGAAACTGATTGTCGATGGAAGGATCCATCCGGCAAGAATCGAAGAAATGGTGGAAAAAGCTCAAAAAGAAGTGGATTCCGTGATCCGCGAGGAAGGAGAGGCTGCGGCTCTTGAAGTAGGAGTGCATGGCATTCATCCAGAATTGATCCGGCTTTTGGGACGGATGAAATTCAGGACCAGTTATGGACAGAATGCGCTGAAACATTCTATTGAAGTTGCACAGCTTTCCGGACTGCTTGCAGGCGAGATTGGCCTGGATGTCAGGGTAGCGAAACGCGCAGGACTTCTGCACGACATCGGAAAATCCATTGACCACGATGTGGAAGGCTCGCATATTCAGATCGGAGTGGATTTATGCAGAAAGTATAAAGAATCACCGGTTGTCATCAATGCAGTGGAAGCGCATCATGGGGATGTGGAGCCTGAGTCATTGATTGCATGTATTGTGCAGGCTGCTGACACGATTTCCGCGGCAAGACCAGGAGCAAGAAGAGAAACATTAGAAACGTATACTAACAGATTGAAACAATTGGAAGATATCACAAACCAATTTAAGGGTGTGGATAAGTCTTTTGCTATTCAAGCGGGTAGAGAGATTCGTATCATGGTAGTTCCGGAACAGGTGTCTGACGATGATATGGTATTGCTGGCGCGCGATATTTCAAAACAGATTGAGTTTGAATTGGAATATCCAGGACAGATTAAAGTCAATGTAATCCGTGAATCAAGAGTCACTGATTATGCCAGATAATATTTCATGTAACATAAAAAAGGATGGTTTTATAGCCATCCTTTTTCTGATTTTTTTGGAATTTTATAACCGACAAGGCAGGATGTGGTATAATGGAACAAGAAAATTGAAAGAGAAAAGAGGTAAAGTTATGGGAGAACATGTAGAGCGCATTAATCGCGAGCTGAAATACAAAGGAAAGATTCTCGAGATTTATGCAGATACGATGAGAAATCCGGATGGGAAGACAACAACCTGGGATTTTGTCCATCACAATGGAGCGGCTGCAGTAGTTCCTGTGACAGAAAAAGGGACTATTTTAATGGTGGAGCAGTACCGGCCTGCGCTTGGAAGATATACACTGGAGATTCCGGCCGGAGCTCTGGATGAGCCGGATGAGCCGGGAATCGTATGTGCGAAAAGGGAGTTGGAGGAGGAGACTGGTTTCAGAAGCGAAGACATTGAATGGCTGATCACCGTACACACAACAGTTGCATTCTGTGATGAAAAAATTCCGATATTTGTGGCAAGAAACCTGATTCCATCCAAACAGCATCTGGATGAAGATGAATTTATTGATGTCAGGGAGTGTACGGTGGAGGAACTGAAACAGCAGATATTTGCAGGAAAAATAGAAGACTCCAAGACGATCTCTGCGATTCTTGCCTTCGATGCAAAGTATAACCGTGCATAGAGAAAGTAAGAATAAACACAAGCATGCGGCATATAATGAAGTATCATCTGACAGGAGGATATGCCGTGAGATTACAACAAAATAAAAGACAGCTGCTGCTGTTTTATCTGGCAGGATTTCTTGTGGGAATTCTGTATGCGAATCTGATTTCAAAAGACCACACTGCTGTGACAGGGATTTTCAATGAATATTTCCTGAACGAATATCTTAGGACAAAGATTGTGCCCGAAGATTATCTTTGGTACCTGGTCCGCATCCGCCTGATCCCTTTTGCCTGTATGTGCGTACTTGGCCTGACACGTTTTAAGAGAGGGGTTGTCATAGCAGTTCTGATATGGACAGGCTTTCTTGGCGGTATTGTGATCGTGACTGGCTTTCTGAGAATGGGAGTCTTTGGACTGGTTCTTTGTTTTGCAGGACTGCTGCCGCATTTCATTTTTTACATACTTGCCTATGCGGTTGTTCTCTGGTATTTCTATACAAGCAAAACATCCAGATGGAATACTTCAAAAACGGTTTTCACTGTGGTTGTGTTCTGTATGGGGATGATCATGGAAGGCTATGTCAATCCAATTTTAATGAAAATGGTGATTCGCTTTCTTTGAGGAGATGGTGCAAAAGCAACATCTCCTGTTTTTTGTTTCAAAGCGTCCCGGTTTGTTTGGTGCGGATAACACGTGAAATTTTGATGCGGCAGAGAAGGAAGACGAGGATCTGACTGATCAGCATTCCCCATAGATAGCCTTTCATCCCAAAACGGGGAATAAGAAAGAACACGCCGTAAATACGGACAAAAAGTCCGAGAGAATTAAAGAGAAAAGAAGAAAAAGTCTTTCCAAGCCCGTTTAAAATACTGATGTATGTAGAATTTGTATACAGAAATGGACATATCCATGCAAGTATAAAAATAAATTTTCCTGCATTTTCACTGTGAAACAAAATCATTCCTATAAAATGGGAAAAGATGAGGAAAAAAAGTGCACATGCAAATCCCAGAAGAAGACAAGCCCGGGTAATCTTTCTTGTGACCGCAGCTAAAGTTTTTCCAGAATGAGTCTCATTGATTTCCGTGATAGTTGGCAGCAGCATGGTGGATACAGAGGCTGTGATCGCTGAGGGAAACAGGATGCAGGGCAGGGCCATTCCGGTCAGAACACCGTATAAGCTTAGAGATTCCTTCAAAGAATACCCGTAAAGCTGCAGCTGAAATGGAATAGATACTGCTTCTACGCTCTGCAGAATGTTGAGGAGGACCCGGTTGGAGGTCAAAGGAAAGGCAAGAGTTAGGACTTCCCTCAGAGACGCAAAATAATGATGAGAGAATTTATTGGTTTTCAAAATCCGGGCATTTTTCTGAAAGTGGAAAAAAACAAAAAACGAGGAAAAAATTTCGCCGAATACCAGACCAATGACTGCAATGACAATGGAAGGAGAATCATTGTTTTTTGTAAGAAACCAGTACAAAAGAAAAACAGAAAGAATTCGTGCACTTTGCTCCAAAAGCTGGGAAACGGACGGAAGTTTTGTCTCTTTCAAGCCAAGATAGTAACCGACAATACAGCTGTGCACGGCTGCAAATGGCAGGGCGTATGCGATGACCTTCAGTAAAAGAATGCAGCGGGTATCCCCAAGAAAATAAGAGGAAATAGAAACAGCATATTTTTGAATGACAAAGGTGACTATACAGGAGAAGGCAAAGGCAAAGGAAAGTCCCATATAAAGACAGTCCAGTGCACGGCTATTCTGACCGGATGCCCGGTATTTTGCTGTGCATCTGGAAATGGAGAGCTCAATGCCTGCACAGGTCAGGGAAAAACAGAGAGCATACACGGGGAAAATAAGCTGATAAAGCCCCATACCCTCTTCTCCAAAAGAGTGGCTTAAAAAGATGCGGTAAAAAAAACCGATAAAACGGGTACAAAAGCCGGTTGCTGTTAAAATGAGCGTTCCTTTTAAGAAAACATTTTTAGTTGACATGTGATGCTCCTTGAAAGCAGATATCTTTATAAGATATTCGAGGATGTGGGTTGACAGAACATACAAGCAGTGATATCCTACAGAAGACAAAACCTAGTGAATTGGTAGGATTTGAGAGAAGGTGAAAGAATGAAACTTTCAACAAAAGGAAGATACGGACTTCGGGCATTGGTGGATCTTGCCCAGTACAGTGAGAAGGCTCCGGTCTCTATAAACAGCATAGCGGCAAGACAGGACATATCAGAACGCTATCTGGAACAGTTGATGGCCAAACTGAAGAAAGCAGGGTTGATCAAGAGTATCCGGGGAGCAGCAGGAGGGTATGTACTCTCTAAATCACCTTCTGAAATCTCCGTTGGAGATGTCCTGAGAGCTTTGGAGGGAGATTTAGAGCCGGCAGAGTGCTCAGCATACCACGAAGAAGGATGCAAGGCTGCAGATATCTGCGTGACAAAGTATGTGTGGAAAAAAATCAACGAAAGCATCAATGATACTGTAGATGGAATTGGACTGGATGAGCTTGTGGCAGAGAGTAAACAAGTCTGCGGACAAAAGGATGCGAACAGGGCAAGAAAATGCCAAGGAACAAAATAAGGAGGAAGATCATGGATAAATTTTTATATTTAGATAATGCGGCTACGACTAAGACGGCACCGGAGGTTGTGGAGGCGATGATTCCATACTTTACGGAGAATTATGGCAATCCGTCCAGTGTATACAGTTTTGCTGCCAAAAACAAAGATGCAGTAAACCGTCAAAGAGAGATCATTGCAGGGGCCCTTGGTGCGGCACCGAATGAAATCTATTTCACAGCAGGAGGGACGGAGGCCGACAACTGGGCGCTGAAGGCAACCGCGGAGGCTTATGGAAACAAGGGAAGACATATCATCACAACAAAGATAGAGCACCATGCGATTCTGCATTCTGCACAATACCTGGAAAGACAGGGGTTTGAAGTGACTTATCTGGATGTAGATGAAAACGGTAAAGTCAGACCAGAGGATGTGGAGGCAGCAATCCGTCCGGATACGATTCTGATATCTGTCATGTACGCAAACAATGAAATCGGTACTATTGAACCAATTCAGGAGATTGGGAAGATTGCTCATGAGAAAGGGATTCTTTTCCACACAGATGCGGTTCAGGCATTTGGACAGATACCGATCAATGTGGACGAATGTCATATTGATATGCTCAGCGCCAGCGGGCACAAGCTGAACGGCCCGAAAGGAATTGGATTTTTATATATCCGCAAAGGCGTGAAGATCCGCTCCTTTATCCACGGAGGCGCACAGGAGAGAAGGCGTCGTGCTGGTACAGAAAACGTACCTGGAATTGTCGGTCTTGGAAAAGCAGTGGAGCGTGCTGTAAGGACCATGGAGGAGCGCACAAAAAAGGAAAGAGAACTTCGGGATTATCTGATCGGCAGAGTGCTTGAGGAGATTCCATATACAAGATTAAACGGAGACAGAGAGCAAAGGCTGCCGAACAACGCTAACTTCAGTTTCCGTTTCATTGAAGGGGAATCTCTTCTGATCATGCTTGATATGAAGGGAATCTGTGGTTCCAGCGGCTCTGCATGCACGTCAGGTTCCCTGGACCCATCCCATGTGCTGTTGGCCATCGGTCTTCCTCATGAAATTGCACACGGTTCTCTTCGGCTGACATTGAATGAAGAGTTTGAAAAAGAGGATATGGACTACGTGGTCGAGACTCTGAAAGAGATTGTGAAAAATTTAAGAAGTATGTCCCCGCTGTACGAAGATTTTATGAAAAAACAAAACAGATAATAGAGTTTGGAGGTATTAGATACATGTATACAGAAAAAGTAATGGACCATTTTCAGCACCCAAGAAATGTAGGAGAAATTGAAAACGCAAGCGGTGTAGGAACAGTAGGAAATGCAAAGTGCGGAGATATCATGAGGATTTTTTTGGATATCGATGAAAATCAGATCATCCGCGATGTGAAATTTAAAACATTTGGGTGCGGCGCAGCTGTTGCTACAAGCAGCATGGCTACAGAACTCGTAAAAGGAAAGAGTATTTATGATGCTTTGAAGGTCACAAACAAGGCAGTTATGGAGGCGTTGGACGGCCTTCCTCCAGTAAAAGTACACTGCTCTCTTCTCGCTGAGGAGGCAATACACGCTGCGCTTTGGGATTATGCAGAAAAGAACGGTATTAAAATTGAAGGATTGGAAAAACCAAAATCTGACATTCATGAAGATGAAGAAGAGGAAGAAGAGTATTAAAAGAAAAGGCGGAGAGATTCGATGGATAAGAAAAAGGTGGTCGTTGGAATGTCCGGCGGAGTGGATTCATCTGTTGCCGCATATCTTTTAAAGGAACAGGGATACGATGTCATCGGTGTTACCATGCAGATTTGGCAGGAGGAAGACCGGGAAGTCCTGGAGGAAAACGGGGGCTGTTGTGGTCTGAGTGCTGTGGATGATGCCAGGAGGGTTGCATCCCAGCTTGAGATTCCTTATTATGTGATGAATTTTAAAAAAGAGTTTAAAGAAAATGTCATTGATTATTTTGTGGACGAGTATTTGAACGGCAGAACCCCAAACCCGTGTATTGCCTGCAATAGGTATGTGAAGTGGGAATCTCTTCTGGCGCGCAGTATGAGCATTGGAGCAGATTATATTGCCACCGGCCATTATGCACAGATTGAAAGACTGGAGAATGGAAGGTATACGCTGAAATGTTCAAAAACACTGGCAAAGGATCAGACATATGCATTGTACAACTTAAGCCAGGAGCAGCTCTCCCGCACACTTATGCCGGTGGGGCTGTATGAGAAAGAAGAGATAAGAAAGATTGCCGAAGAAATCGGTCTGATGGTTGCGAATAAACCGGACAGTCAGGATATTTGCTTTGTCCCGGATGGAAAATATGCGGATTTTATAGACGAGTACACAAAGAAAAAGGTTCCGGAGGGGAACTTTGTGTTGAGTGACGGAACAGTGATCGGAAGACACAAAGGCATTACTCATTATACGGTTGGCCAGAGAAAAGGGCTGGGGCTTGCGCTTGGATACCCTGTTTTCGTACTGGAAATCAGACCGGATACAAACGAAGTTGTCATTGGTACCGCCCAGGATTCCATGACAAGGTATGTGAGGGCGAACAAGGTAAACTTTATGTCTGAGGCGGATTTAAAAGAAACGCGCCGTCTTTTCGCCAAGATTCGTTATAACCATAAAGGTGCGTGGTGTACGGTGGAAAAGACGGGGGAAGATGAAATTTTATGTACCTTTGAGGAAGAACAAAGAGCAGTGACGCCGGGACAGGCCATTGTGCTTTACGACGGAGAGTATGTCTTTGGCGGCGGAACCATTACAGGAGATGAATAAAATGAAATCAGATTGCCATATGCACACCAATTTTTCATCGGATGCGCCAAAGAGCAGCACTCCGGAGGTCATGATACGGAAGGCTTTGGAAAAAGGACTTGAGCGCATTTGTTTTACGGATCATTATGATAAGGACTATCCTTTTGAGAGCACAAACGGAGAGCTGGATGAGAGTGCGTTTATTTTTGACCCTGAGCAATACTTTAAGACCCTTTGTCCTTTGAAGGAAAAATATGAGGGCAGGCTCGAGGTGCGCATTGGAATTGAGCTTGGTCTCCAGACTCATCTTGGAGAATTTTACCAAAGGCTTACAGAGCAATATCCGTTTGACTTTGTGATTGGTTCTGCCCATGTGTTTGCAGGGAAAGATCCATATTACAATTGCCATGTACAAGATGCGGATGATGAGCAGGAGTACCGAAATGCATTTGTGGAAATGCTGGAATATGTCAAGGCAGTGGATGCCTTTGATGCTCTTGGGCATTTGGATTATGTTGTGCGGTATGGAAAAGAGAAGGCTTTGCATTACTCTTACCGCGCATTCGCAGATGAGATCGATGAGATTTTAAAGTGCATTATAGCTAAAGGAAAGGCATTAGAGTTCAATACAGCCGGTCTCAAATACGGACTTGGGTTTGCACACCCGCATCCGGACGTTCTGAAACGGTACAGGGAACTTGGCGGGGAACTTTTGACCGTGGGCGCAGACGGTCACAAACCGGAGCACATCGGGTATGCGTATGATCAGGCGGATGAAATCTTAAAGGCCTGCGGATTTCGTTATTATACCGAATTTAAAGAGCGAAAACCGCAATTTATTAAAATACTGTAGAAAATTCCAGAGAAAGGAAAAATATCAGCATAGACTCTTGAATTTTTGTTCATAATTTAGTACAATAAATTGCAGGTTGATGATTCTTTAACAATATGCTAAAGAATGAAAATGAGCTGCAATACAGCAAAACCAATTAAACTTTAGGAGGAATTAATCATGGCAGTAAAAGTAGCGATTAATGGATTCGGACGTATCGGACGTCTTGCATTCAGACAAATGTTCGGGGCAGAAGGATATGAGGTGGTTGCGATCAACGACCTGACATCTCCAAAAATGTTGGCTCACTTATTAAAATATGATTCAACACAGGGAAAATACGCTTTGGCAGATAAAGTGACAGCAGGAGAAGATTCTATCGTTGTAGACGGAAAAGAAATCAAAATCTACGCAAAAGCTAACGCAGAAGAACTTCCTTGGGGAGAAATCGGTGTAGATGTAGTATTGGAGTGTACAGGGTTCTATACATCCAAAGAAAAAGCATCTGCTCACATTAAAGCAGGCGCTAAGAAAGTTGTTATCTCTGCACCAGCAGGAAATGACCTTCCAACAATCGTTTACAATGTAAACCACGAAACATTGACAAAAGAAGACAACATCATTTCTGCTGCTTCTTGTACAACAAACTGCTTGGCTCCAATGGCAAAAGCATTGAATGACCTTGCTCCGATTAAGTCTGGTATCATGTGCACAATCCATGCATATACAGGAGATCAGATGACTCTTGACGGACCACAGAGAAAAGGTGACTTAAGAAGATCACGTGCAGCAGCTTGCAACATCGTGCCGAACAGCACAGGTGCAGCAAAAGCTATCGGTCTTGTTATCCCAGAATTGAACGGAAAACTGATCGGTTCTGCACAGCGTGTTCCAACACCAACAGGTTCCACAACAATCCTTACAGCAGTTGTTGAAGGAAATGTGACAAAAGAGCAGATCAACGAAGCTATGAAAGCAGCTGCTACAGAGTCCTATGGATACAACGAAGATGAAATCGTATCCAGCGATATCGTTGGAATGACATATGGCTCCTTGTTCGATGCTACACAGACAATGGTATTGCCTCTGGACAACGGAACAACAGAAGTTCAGGTTGTTGCTTGGTATGACAACGAAAACTCTTACACAAGCCAGATGGTAAGAACAATCAAACATTTCGGAACATTGTTATAATCATTTTGTGTAAAAGAATAAAGAGTTTCAATCATAAATAGACTCACAAAAGGGGTCCGGTCTTTATGGACCGGACTCTTTTGTTATAAACATAAGGAGGCATTTGGCTATGCTTAACAAAAAATCAGTAGATGATATCAACGTAAAAGGAAAAAGAGTTCTTGTAAGATGTGATTTCAATGTTCCGCTTATTGATGGAAAAATTACAGATGAAAACCGTCTTGTTGCAGCTCTGCCTACAATCAAAAAATTAATCGCAGACGGCGGAAAAGTGATTCTTTGCTCACATCTTGGAAAACCAAAGGGAGAGCCAAAACCAGAATTGTCATTGGCGCCAGTTGCAAAACGTCTGTCCGAACTGCTTGATCAGGAAGTAAAATTCGCAGCAGATCCTGAAGTAGTTGGAGCAAATGCAAAAGCTGCAGTAGAAGAGATGGAAGACGGAGATGTTATCCTTCTTGAAAATACACGATACAGAGCAGAAGAAACAAAGAATGGCGAAGAATTCAGCAAAGAGCTCGCATCCCTTTGCGATGTATTTGTAAATGATGCATTTGGAACAGCCCACAGAGCACATTGCTCAAACGTAGGTGTTACGAAGTATGTAGATACAGCAGTGGTTGGATACTTAATGCAAAAAGAGATTGATTTCCTTGGAAATGCAGTAAATAATCCGGAGCGCCCATTCGTAGCAATTCTTGGCGGAGCAAAAGTTTCCAGTAAGATTTCTGTTATCGAAAACCTTTTGGATAAAGTAGATACATTGATCATCGGCGGAGGTATGGCTTATACATTCTCCAAAGCAACAGGCGGAAAAATTGGTATTTCTCTTTGCGAAGATGATTATCTGGAATATGCTGCAAACATGTTGGAAAAAGCAAAGGAAAAAGGCGTAAAATTGCTTCTTCCTGTAGACCATGTCATCGGAGATGCTTTCTCCAATGATGCAAATATCCAGGTTGTAGCAAGCGGTGAGATCCCAGATGGATGGGAAGGCTTGGATATCGGACCAAAAACAGCAGAACTTTTTGCAGATGCTGTGAAAGATGCAAAAACGGTTGTTTGGAACGGACCAATGGGCTGCTTTGAAATGCCAAACTTTGCACATGGAACAGAAGCAGTTGCAAAAGCACTTGCTGATACAGATGCGGTTACCATTATTGGCGGAGGAGATTCCGCAGCAGCTGTAAATCAGCTTGGATATGGTGATAAGATGACTCATATTTCAACAGGTGGAGGAGCATCTTTGGAATTCTTGGAAGGAAAAGAACTGCCAGGTGTTGCGGCAGCAAACGATAAATAGGAAAAGAGGAACTTTACAATGGCAAGAAGAAAAATTATTGCTGGAAACTGGAAAATGAACATGACTCCAAGTCAGGCTGTAGCATTGATTGAAGAGTTGAAACCACTGGTTGCCACTGAAGATGCAGATGTAGTATTTTGTGTACCTGCAATCGACATTATTCCGGCTGTTGAGGCCGTAAAAGGCACAAACATCGAAATAGGTGCAGAGAATATGTACTTTGAAGAAAAAGGTGCTTATACAGGAGAAATTGCTCCGGATATGCTTACAGACGCAGGAGTAAAATATGTTATTATCGGACATTCTGAGAGAAGAGAATACTTTGCTGAGACAGATGAGACTGTCAACAAAAAAGTTCTGAAAGCATTTGAGCACGGAATCACACCTATTATCTGCTGTGGTGAAACACTTACTCAGAGAGAACAGGGCGTGACGATGGACTTCATCCGTCAGCAGATTAAGATCGCATTTTTGAACGTGACAGCTGACCAAGCAAAGAGTGCGGTGATCGCCTATGAGCCAATCTGGGCTATTGGAACAGGAAAAACTGCTACAACAGAACAGGCACAGGAAGTATGTGCAGGAATTCGTGCATGCATCGCTGAGATTTACGATGATGCAACTGCAGCAGAAATCCGTATTCAGTACGGCGGTTCTGTAAATCCGGCTACAGCACCTGATTTGTTTGCTCAGGCAGATATTGATGGGGGGCTTGTCGGAGGAGCATCTTTGAAAGCAGACTTCGGAAAGATCGTAAACTGGAAATAATAAATGAGGAAGGCGCTGCTATTGGCAGCGTCTTCTTTTCTGTCATGTGCAAATATATGGGAACAGGGTTGTGACAGAAAAAAGACAATTTTGGATGCGTATCTTGCAACAGAAAATAAAATCATGTACAATGATTTACGGTAGAAAATGTAAAAAGAAAGAGGAGAAAGCCGATGAGCAAAAAACCAACAGTCTTAATGATCTTAGATGGATATGGATTGAATGAAAAAACGGAAGGAAATGCCGTAGCGGAGGCGAATACTCCGGTTATGGATAAATTGATGACAGAGTGCCCGTTTGTGAGAGGAAATGCAAGCGGTATGGCCGTAGGACTTCCGGATGGACAGATGGGAAATTCAGAAGTTGGACATTTGAATATGGGCGCAGGAAGAATCGTTTATCAGGATCTCACAAAGATCACAAAGGCGATTCAGGATGGAGATTTCTTTGAAAACAAAGCACTGCTTGCAGCTTGCGAAAATGTGAAAAAGAACGAAAGTGCCCTCCACCTTTTTGGTCTGGTGTCTGACGGAGGAGTACACAGCCATAATTCCCATATTTACGGACTTCTTGAGCTTGCAAAACGTCAGGGCATTGAAAAAGTGTATGTTCATTGTTTTCTTGACGGACGCGATACACCGCCTGCATCTGGAAAAGATTTTGTCTCTGAGCTTGTGGAAAAGATGGAAGAAATTGGGGTAGGCCAGGTTGCAACTGTGATGGGCCGTTATTATGCAATGGATCGTGACAACCGATGGGATCGTGTAGAGCTTGCATATAATGCTATGGTAAAAGGCGAAGGAAACAAAGGCGATGATGCGGTGAAGGCTATTCAGGAGTCCTACGACAATGAGAAGACAGATGAGTTCGTCATTCCTACTGTTATTATGAAGAATGGTGCACCTACGGCGACTATCAAAGAAAATGATTCCATTATTTTCTTTAATTTCAGACCAGACCGTGCAAGAGAGATTACCAGAACATTTTGTGATGACAATTTTGAAGGATTCGCAAGAGGAGAGCGTGTAAAGACAACGTTTGTGTGCTTTACAGAATATGATGTGACTATTCCGAACAAGCTGGTTGCTTTTGTGAAGACAGAGATTACAAATACATTCGGTGAATTTTTGGCAGCAAATAACCTGAAACAGGCGAGAATAGCTGAAACAGAAAAATATGCACATGTAACTTTCTTCTTCAATGGAGGAGTGGAAGAGCCAAATGCAGGGGAGGACAGAATCCTTGTAAAATCTCCGAAAGTGGCTACGTATGATCTGCAGCCAGAGATGAGCGCTCCGGAAGTATGCGACAAATTGGTGGATGCCATTAAATCCGGCAAGTACGATGTTATCATCATTAACTTCGCCAACCCGGATATGGTTGGACATACAGGCGTGGAGAACGCTGCCATCAAGGCCATCGAAACAGTTGATGTATGCGTAGGAAGAGCAGTAGATGCAGTTAAAGAGGTAAACGGACAGATGTTTATCTGTGCAGACCACGGCAATGCAGAGCAGCTTATTGATTACAATACCCATGAACCGTTCACAGCGCATACAACAAACCAGGTACCGTTTATCCTTGTCAATGCAGATTCAAAATATAAGTTAAGAGAGGGCGGATGTTTGGCAGATATTGCGCCTACCCTGATTGAATTGATGGGAATGGAACAGCCAAAAGAAATGACAGGAACCTCGCTTTTGATTGAAGGTTAAAAGGTTTTGCAACCCGGGATGAGAATATGCTTATCCCGGGGTTTTTTGATGTCAGGGAAACTCAGGAAACTACTGTGCTTTTGTTATAAAATGAATAAATCAGCATGAAAGGATGCAGAAAAGGTGTGGAAAGTAAAGAAAATCTTCGTTTTATAAATAATTTTGCAGGAAAGCATTGACGAAACGTCAAAAATTCTATAAAATAACAAGCAGTGATAAAAATGAAGTGGAGGAATCTTGTGATGGCGGCATACAAAGACTTAAGCAGAGAAGAATTGTTAGAGCTGAGAGAAAGTCTGGAGAAAAAGTTTGAGGAAGAAAAAGCAAAAGGGTTAAAACTGGATATGTCCAGAGGAAAACCGTCCGCAGCTCAGCTGAATCTTTCTATGGGGATGATGGATGTACTGACCAGTGAATCACAGTTGATGTGCAGTGAAGGAGTAGACTGCAGAAATTACGGCGTTTTGGATGGAATCACAGAAGCAAAACAGCTGCTCGCTGATATGATGGAAGTGCCAAAGGACAATATCATTATTTTTGGAAATTCCAGTTTGAATGTGATGTACGATACAGTTGCACGTTCTATGACTCACGGTGTGCTTGGAAGTACACCATGGTGTAAATTGGATAAAGTAAAATTCCTATGTCCGGTTCCTGGATATGACAGACATTTTGCGATTACCGAGTACTTTGGCATTGAGATGGTAAATGTTCCTATGACCCCGGATGGACCGGATATGGACATTGTAGAGAAACTGGTGAGCGAGGATGAATCCATCAAAGGAATCTGGTGTGTGCCGAAATATTCCAATCCTCAGGGGATCACATATTCCGATGAGACTGTACACCGTTTCGCATGCCTGAAACCAGCGGCAAAAGATTTCCGAATTTACTGGGATAACGCATATGGTATTCACCATCTGTATGAGGACAAACAGGATTATCTGATAGAAATATTGATGGAGTGTAAAAAAGCAGGAAATCCGGATATGGTCTACAAATTTTCATCAACATCCAAGATCAGTTTCCCTGGTTCTGGAATTGCTGCAATTGCAGCATCCGATGCAAATCTTGCAGAGATCAGAAATCAGATGAAGATACAGACCATTGGACATGACAAAGTAAATCAGTTGAGACATGCAAGATTCTTTAAAGATATACATGGCATGGTAGAGCATATGAAAAAGCATGCTGATATCATGAGACCAAAATTTGACACTGTACTGGAAGTTCTGGAACGAGAGCTTGGAGGACTTGAAATCGGGTCCTGGATTGCCCCAAGGGGAGGATATTTTATTTCCTTTGATGCAATGGAAGGATGTGCAAAGGCCATTGTGGCAAAGGCAAAAGAAGCGGGTCTTGTCATGACAAATGCAGGGGCTACTTTCCCATATGGAAAGGATCCAAAAGACAGCAATATCCGCATTGCCCCATCTTACCCTACTCCGGAGGAACTGGCAATTGCAACAGACATCTTTGTGTTGAGTGTAAAATTGGTAAGTATTGACAAATTACTTGGAAACCTGTAAAGGTTTTGTTGATTTTATATAGCCGTTTTCAAAATTAATATACCTTACTCATGGAAATGCACATAGCAGAGTAATCTGTTATGTGTATTTTTCTTGTGTGAAGAAAAAAAACATGGTATAATTAGTAAGATACGGTAAAAGGAAGGAGGCGGACCAGTTGGAGATTTTGATGAAGACAAAGCAGTCGTTTTTTCTTTTAGGAAAAGAAAAGATGGGAGACTGTTCAAAAGCAGGAGAGTGGATTGCCGAGCTGTGGAGAGAGGTGAATCAATCTGTAGAAGAGATCGCACCTTTTATCATACAGGAGAGGGATAACCTTCCCATCGCCGGCTGGGGCTTGATGGGCAATGCGGACAAAAGCTTTCTTCCATCCCAAAAGGAAGGGGTTTATCTGGCCGGATATGAAAGTCTGTGTCCAAAAGAGCCCCTGGAAGGGTGGACAATATACGAAGTTCCCGGATATAAATATGCGGTAGTGACATGTACTGCGGACACTTATGAAGCTGTGTTTAAGGAAGTACTGTATGAATATATGCCGGAGAAGGGATACAATTTGATAGGACCAGTGCTGGAATGTTATGATCCTAGAGGAAAAGCAGAAGAATTTGAGCTTTATTTTCCTGTACAGAAAACCGGAGAGGTCCATTACGCAAAAGCCACAGCCGCTGATTTGGATGAGATCCTGGATGTGAGACTCAAAGTTTTAAGAGAAGTGAATCATCTTCCTGAGGACATTGATCTACAGTCCGTGAAAGAAAATTCCTACGGATATTTTTCCGAAGGATTTTTGAAGGGAGCCTTTGTCATGTATCTGGCAAGGCTAAACACCAAAATTATTGGTATCGGAGGAATCAGCTTTTATACAGTCATGCCTACTTATCATAACCCAACTGGAAAAAAAGCGTATATTATGAATATGTACACAGAAAAGGCTTACCGTGGAAGAGGGATTGGCAGGAGTATCCTGGAGATGCTGATTGAGGAAGCGAAAAGACGGGGCGTATTTGAAGTTACGCTGGAGGCCGTGAAGGACGCAAAACCCTTTTACCAGATGTGTGGTTTTGAGACAATGAATCAGGAAATGAGGTATTTATGGTGATGAAAAAGATGGCAAAACCAATTCTTTTTCTCACGGCTCTGATTTGGGGAAGTACATTTACTGTGGCAAAATTTGCGACCGAAGTGTTTTCCGCTGCATTTACCAATGCAATGAGATTTACGGTTGCTACATGCATTCTTGTCTTAGTTTCCTATCCTTTGAGAAAACAGCTGGATAAAAGTTATTTTATCCACGGCGGTTTGATGGGAATTACGCTATTTGGCAGCTACATGATGCAGACCGTTGGTCTTACGTGGGATACGTCTCCGGGGAAGAGTGCATTTTTGTCTACCACTTATTGCGTTCTGGTTCCGTTTTTGTACTGGATCGTGACAAAAGAAAAGCCGAAAGCGCTGCATCTGTTCTGTGTGTTCCTGTGTGTCAGCGGAGTTGGCGTGCTGTCTCTTCAGGGAGGACTTGGTATGACAAGCGGAGATATCATGACCGTTCTGAGCGGTATTCCCGGAGCTGCCAATATTGTGGTTTCCTCCATTGGGTGCAGGGACAGACACCCCCTGCTTTTGACCACCATTGAACTTGGCGTCGTGATGGTGCTGTGTTGGGCAATGGTGATTTTAACCGGAGGTTTCCCGGAAACTGTCACAGTTTCCGCTGTTGGAGGAGTAATTTATCTGGGCGTGTTTGCCACAGCTTTAGGACTGTTTTTACAAAGTTTTGGGTTGAAATATACACCAGCGTCCATCGGAGGAATGATTTTGAGCCTGGAGGCAGTTTTCGGTGTAATATGTTCAATTATTCTGTATAAAGAGACAGTTACCGCCCGGATGACAATCGGATTTGCCATAATCTTTGCAGCGATTCTTTTATCCCAAACAGAGCCTGAAAAAGTAAAAGATTGGTTTCAGAAGAAAATCAAAAAGAACTGAGGAATTCCCCAGTTCTTTTTTCATTTCTCTTATTTGTAATTCAAATGACAATTGTTTACTCTTGTGTGAGTTTGTCGAGTTTCTTTGTAAGTGCAAACATAATAATTCCGCATATGATCAATCCAACTGTGAAAGAAATGAAAATCTGTAAATATCCCATTTTTTCAACAACCTTCATGAACTGACCATTGATCTGTGTTGCTACGAAAGTAGCAAGGGTCCATACACCCATAAGTAAGGATAAGTATTTTTTTGGAGCATGTTTACTTACAAAGGAGTTTCCAAGAGGTGAGAAGAAAATTTCACCAATTGTGAGGAACACTCCGAATCCCAGACACCATACAACACTGATCTCTCCATTGCCACGACCAAGCTCAGCAATAAGCAGAACAGCGTATGCAGCTGCCATGAAGAAGAAAGACATTCCGATTTTTCTGAACATGGACATGTCCCCCTGTGGTCTCTTTGAAAGTGCAGCCCAAATTTTTGCAAAAATAAGACTTAAGAAAATGCACATAAGACCATTCCATGTAGTTGTTACATGTGCTTCTGACAATGTGAATCCGAACAGATTCATATTTGCATAGTCACGCATATACAGCGTCAAGGCGATGTCCTGCTGATAGTATGCAAGCCAGAAAATAACGGAGAAAAGGGAAACCAAAATGATGGCGATTGTTCCATCTTTCTCTTTCTTTGTGAGAGGTTCGGTAGATTTTTCTCCTTTTTCTTTGTGCATCATACCGACAATATTTCCTTCTGTATCAGTGAGATATTTAAATGGTTTGATTCCCTGTCCTTTCAGAAGACCATAACATGCAGTGAACATGACGCCTCCAAGGATTACAAGAATCGCACATACGAGGAAGACTGGACGGAATCCGAGAACTTCACCCTGTTTAAACTGGTTCAGATAGAGCACACCGCAGATAGCTGAACCAAAGAAGGAACCGATGTTTACGAAAGAATACTGGATAGAAAATGCAGAATCCAGAAGCTCTTTGTCGTCAAACATACGTCCGATGATAGCGGCCAGGTTACCTTTGAAAAGACCTGTACCGATGGATACAACGGCAATCATGATCCAGATATTTGTTACAGAATGAGCCTGCCATCCAAATAAGTATCCGATCCCCATCAAAAGACATCCGATGGATACTGCATATCTTGCGCCAAGCCAGCGGTCACTGATCCACCCGCCCACAACTGGTGCAATGTAAGTCCATGCAGTCAACTGTGCAGCAACCTGAGCAGCGGTGACATCATCGATGCCAAGACCTCCCTTTGCCACTGCCGTTGTAAGGAATAAGATTAAGAGTGGTTTGCTGCCGTAAAAAGCGAAACGCTCAAATGTGTAAGCCAGACAGCACACCCAGTACCCGGCAGGGTACTTTGCTTTTTTTGCTGTTTCTCCCATGAATAAAAAACCTCCAATAAAGTTTTTGGGATTTTATACATCCCGGTTTATTTTTGTTTCCTTAACAAATAAGGAAAAAATAAGAGAAATGCCATGGATGCAGCAATACATCCGGATAAGCTGCAATTACAGTATAAGAGTATGGCTAAAGCCATCAGTCAGGGATAAAACTTATACCTCTGCAACTTGATAAAACTGTAATCCCATGAGACTGATTTTATCATAAACTTAATAGAAAAACAATTTATTTTTATGAAATACAGACATGCTTTAAAAAGACACAGCGTTATCAATTTAATAAAATAACACGACAAAACAACAAATGAAAACGTCAAATTCTTAACGAAAAAATAGTTGCCACAAATTAGGAAAGGAAGTATAATATACTTGGCAAAGATTTGAGTTATATACTTACAAATCATTATGGAAAAGATGGCACTTGCACATCTTTGAAATATAGAAAATGGAGGACAAGGATATGAGCAACAACAGAACATCAGACATCCCTGCAAGGCGCAGAATCAATGCTTTACTTGATGAGGGAAGTTTTGTTGAAATCGGACAGGCAGTGACAGCCCGGGCAACGAATTTCAACATGCAGCAGAAAGCAACTCCGGCTGATGGTGTAGTTACAGGCTACGGAGTGATCGACGGAAATCTGGTCTATGTGTACAGTCAGGATGCTACTGTGTTAAATGGAGCAATCGGTGAGATGCACGCAAAGAAAATTGCTGCGATCTATGATTTGGCAATGAAAATGGGAGCACCTGTGATTGGACTTGTTGATTGTGCAGGTTTAAGACTTCAGGAGGCCACAGACGCACTGAACGCATTCGGGACACTTTATTTGAAACAGACAATGGCATCCGGTGTGATTCCGCAGATTACCGCAATTTTCGGTTCCTGTGCAGGCGGCATGGCAGTAGTTCCGGCATTGACTGATTTTACGTTTATGGAGGAAAAAAGTGCAAGACTGTTTGTGAATTCTCCAAATGCTATCGCAGGCAATGAAATTTCCAAGTGCGACACTTCCTCCGCATCCTTCCAGAGTGAGGAGAGCGGTATGGTGGATGTAGTCGCGGACGAAGATGGCATTTTTGAGCAGATTCGAGCGCTCGTCTGCATGCTTCCGTGCAATAACGAGGATGATGCATCTTATGATGAATGTTTGGATGACCTTAACAGGCTGTGTGAAGGAATTGAAAACGCAGCCGAAGATACAGCGATTGCGCTGGCAATGATTTCTGATGACAGTGTATTTTTTGAGACAAAAAGAAATTTTGCAAAAGATATGGTGACAGGTTTTGTCAGATTGAATGGCATGACTGTCGGAGCTGTTGCCAACCGTTCAAAAATATATGGACAAGACAGAAATGTAATAGAAGAATTCGATGGAACACTGTCTGCAAGAGGATGCCAGAAAGCAGCTGCATTCGTAAAATTCTGTGATGCTTTTAATATCCCTGTGCTGACATTGACGAATATAAAAGGACTGAAAGCAACAAAATGTTCCGAAAGAACATTGGCTACAAGAATGGCGGAATTGACCTACGCTTTTGCAAATGCTACGGTTCCGAAAGTAAACGTGACTGTTGGAAAAGCTTACGGAAGTGCATATGTTGCCATGAACAGCAAGGCTGTGGGAGCGGATATGGTATATGCGTGGCCGGATGCAGAAATCGGAATGATGGATGCAACACTTGCGGCAAAGATCATGTACCCGGACGCGGATGCAGAGACAGTAAAAGAGAAGGCGGCAGAATATCAGGCACTGCAGACAAGTTCTGTTTCGGCAGCCAGAAGAGGTTATGTGGATGCTGTGATCGAGCCAAAAGATACGAGAAAATATGTCATCGGCGCATTTGAGATGCTCTTTACAAAGAGAGAGGAACGCCCTGCAAAAAAACATGGAACAGTTTAGAGAGGTGAAGTAAATTGAAGAAAAAGATTGGGTTATTAGTGGCAATGCTTGTCTTTGTCTTAAGTTTCACCGGCTGTGCCAGCAGTGTGTCAAGTGATACAGAGTACAATAAGGATTCTCTGGAACAGATTGCGGAGACCGTCATCTTAAGCTTTGCTCAGATGTCGGATGATGTGCTGCAGCAGTTTAAAGACGGTTCAGAGCTGGAAGTAAATCTTACTTTGATGCAGGGGGGACTTCCGGCAGACAAGGATACATTCGTAGGAATGATTGATGCCTGGCAGGCAGCTCTGGATGAATGTGGAGCGTATGAAGGCCATGGCGATTATAAAACGGAGACGACAAAAGACGGAATTTCTCTGATTGTGAAAGCAGATTTTGCTGACCGTGATGCGGATATCACGATTTCATTTGATGAAAAGTCACAGCTGGATTCTATGACTATAGATGCTCATTATTCCACAGCAGAGATTTTGAAGAAAGCAGGACTGAATACATTGCTTGGAATGGGAACTGTATTTGTTGTATTGATTTTCATTTCCTTTATTATTTCCTTATTCAATTATATTCCTGCAATTCAGGCTAAATTTTCAAAGAAAAAAGAAGATCCGGAACTTTCTTCAGTGGAAGAAACACCGGCGGAAATTGTCAATGAAGAGGAACTTTTTGATGACCTCGAACTTGTGGCAGTTATCAGTGCAGCCATTGCTGCACATGAAGGAACAAGTACGGACGGATTTGTTGTCCGTTCCATCAAGCGCAGAAAAACAAATAAGTGGATTTCATAATTAAAAAGATTCTAGGAGGATAAAAGAGATGAAAAATTATACAATCACAGTAAATGGAAATGTGTATGATGTGACAGTAGAAGAAAATGGATCAAGCGCTCCGGCTGCGCCTAGAGCAGCAGCGCCTGTAAAAGCTCCGGTTGCAAAACCGGCCGCTCCAAAAGCAGCGGCAGCAGGCAGCATTGAAGTAAAAGCTGGTGCAGCAGGAAAAGTATTCAAGATTGAGAAAAATGTTGGGGCACAGGTGAAAAGAGGAGATGCAGTTGTCATCATCGAAGCGATGAAGATGGAGATTCCAGTTGTAGCGCCGGAAGACGGCACTGTTGCAAGCATCAATGTAACTGTAGGAGATGCAATTGAAGCAGGGGCAGTTTTGGCAACATTGAACTAGTAGGAACCATATCGTTTTGATTGACACAGGAGGTTAAAACATGGAATATATTTTAAATACATTAGGAAACCTCGTGCATCAAACCGCATTCTTCAACCTCACATGGGGCAATTATCTGATGATTGCGATTGCATGTGTGTTCCTATATTTGGCAATCAGACATGGATTTGAGCCTTTGCTGCTCGTTCCGATCGCGTTTGGTATGCTGCTCGTTAATATTTATCCGGATATCATGCTTGCGGCCGAGGATGCAAGCAACGGAACAGGTGGTCTGCTGTATTATTTCTTTAAACTGGATGAATGGTCAATATTGCCATCACTTATTTTTATGGGAGTCGGAGCTATGACGGACTTTGGTCCTTTGATTGCCAATCCTAAAAGTTTCCTTATGGGAGCAGCTGCACAGTTCGGTATTTTCGCAGCTTATCTTGGGGCCATGGCGATGGGATTCTCTGACAAAGCTGCGGCAGCAATTTCTATTATCGGTGGAGCAGACGGCCCTACCTCCATCTTCCTGGCAGGAAAACTGCAGCAGACAGCGATTTTAGGACCGATCGCAGTTGCGGCATACTCTTATATGTCTCTTGTCCCGATCATCCAGCCGCCGATTATGAAACTTCTCACAACTGAGAAAGAGCGTAAGATCAAGATGGAGCAGTTAAGACCGGTTTCAAAATTGGAGAGAATTCTTTTTCCTATCATCGTAACGGTTGTTGTCTGCATGATCCTTCCGACAACGGCTCCGCTGGTTGGTATGTTGATGCTTGGTAACCTTTTCAAGGAAAGCGGCGTTGTAAGACAGCTGACAGAGACTGCATCCAATGCGATGATGTATATTGTTGTTATTTTGCTGGGTACCTCCGTAGGAGCTACGACAAGTGCAGAGGCGTTTTTGAATATGGATACGCTTAAAATCGTCTTCCTTGGACTGATTGCATTTGCGTTTGGTACAGCGGGAGGAGTAGTTCTTGGAAAGATCATGTGTGTGGCAACACACGGAAAGGTAAATCCGCTGATTGGATCAGCAGGAGTGTCTGCGGTCCCTATGGCGGCCCGAGTTTCTCAGAAAGTTGGTGCGGAAGCAGACCCTACAAACTTCCTGCTGATGCATGCGATGGGACCAAATGTTGCAGGTGTTATCGGTACAGCTGTTGTTGCCGGAACATTTATGGCAATCTTTGGGGTAATGTAAGGAGGACATAGAATATGGCTATAGAAAAGAAACCAATTAAAATTACAGAGACAATTCTAAGGGACGCGCATCAGTCTTTGATCGCGACGAGGATGACAACAGAGCAGATGCTTCCGATCGTGAGCAAGATGGACGAGGTCGGATACCATGCTGTGGAATGCTGGGGCGGAGCTACATTTGACGCATCTTTACGTTTCCTGAAAGAGGATCCGTGGGAGAGACTTCGAAAATTCCGCGATGGATTTAAGAAGACAAAACTGCAAATGCTTTTCCGAGGACAGAATATTTTGGGATACCGTCCATACGGCGATGACGTTGTTCGCTATTTTGTGCAGAAATCTGTTGCAAATGGAATCGATATCATCCGTATTTTTGACTGTCTCAATGACCTTAGAAACCTTCAGACAGCAGTGGATGCTGCAAACCATGAAAAAGCAGAGGCGCAGGTAGCCCTGTCCTACACTTTGGGGGATGCTTACACTTTGGATTACTGGGTGGACATGGCAAAACGTGTAGAGGATATGGGAGCGAAATCTATTTGTATCAAAGATATGGCAGGACTTCTTCTTCCATATAAAGCAACCGAGCTGATCAGTGCAATGAAAGATGCGACAAAGCTTCCGATCGATCTGCATACACATTACACATCTGGTGTGGCATCCATGACATACATGAAAGCAGTGGAAGCAGGTGTGGATATCATTGATACAGCGATTTCTCCGTTTGCGCTTGGTACAAGCCAGCCTGCCACAGAGGTTATGGTTGAGACGTTTAAGGGGACTCCTTATGATACAGGTCTGGATCAGAATAAACTTGCAGAGATTGCAGATTACTTCCGCCCGATCCGCGATGAGGCTTTGGATTCCGGCCTTTTGAATCCAAAGAATATGGGCGTAAACATTAAGACACTTTTGTACCAGGTACCTGGAGGAATGCTTTCAAACCTGACATCCCAGTTAAAGGAGCAGGGAGCAGAAGACAAATTCTACGATGTGCTTGAGGAAGTGCCAAGAGTTAGAAAAGATCTTGGAGAGCCACCGCTTGTAACACCGTCTTCCCAGATTGTCGGGACACAGGCAGTGTTTAACGTGCTGATGGGTGAACGCTATAAAATGGTGACAAAGGAAACAAAGGATATTCTCCGCGGAAAATACGGTGCGACTGTAAAACCATTCAACCCGGAAGTGGTAAAGAAATGTATCGGCGATGAAGAGCAGATCACATGCCGTCCAGCAGATTTGATTCCGGATGAGATGGAAACTCTGGAAAGCGAAATGTCACAGTGGAAACAGCAGGATGAAGACGTATTGTCCTATGCGTTGTTCCCGCAGGTTGCAACAGACTTCTTTAAATACAGAGAAGCACAGCAGACAGGCATTGACCAAAAAGAAGCTGATACAGAGAACGGGAGTTACCCGGTATAAATGACTGAATAAAAAACAGAGCAACTGTGAATTTCAAAGATTTCACAGTTGCTCTGTTTTTTTGCGCTCAAAAATCATAAATCTCTTCCATCCACATATACATTGTGTAAAGAGGTGGACAAAATGTTAGAGAGAAAAACAACAAAACAATCACAAATTATGGCGTTTCTACCTGCCAATATGAGGGAACTGTGCAGAAGTCAGATTGATTTTGAACATGCACAGGAGATACGGGTGAGAAATGGGAAACCGGTCGTATATATGGAAAACGGTGCTGAGAGGACACTTTTGGATAAGGGAATGCCATACCGGGCGGACGAAAACGACTTAAGGGAGATACTGGATTATATCAGTCACTATTCCAGGTATGCGTACGAAAATGAAATGCGTCAAGGCTTTCTTACTGTAGAAGGAGGGCACAGGATCGGATTGAGCGGTAAAGTCATCGTGGAAGGGGGAAGAGTAAAAAATATGAAATATATCTCCTCCGTCAATATCCGGATTGCCCATGAAGTGAGAGGATGTGCGGACGATATTTTCCCGTATGTCACATCTGAGAGACAGATGATGCACACACTGCTGATCGCACCGCCCGGCGGAGGAAAAACAACCGTATTGAGAGACATGATACGGCAGATTTCGGACGGAAACCAGTATGTCAAAGGATGTACAGTCGGAGTTGTGGACGAGCGATCCGAGATTGCCGGGATGTATCTTGGTCGGGAACAAAATCACCTTGGCATCCGTACCGATGTTTTGGATGGGTGTATGAAGGCAGAGGGGATGATGATGCTTGTACGCTCCATGGCTCCTAGAGTGCTGGCGGTAGATGAACTCGGAATGGAAGAAGATATCCATGCTGTAGAGTATGCCATGCATTGTGGTTGTAAAATGGTTGCCACAGTACATGGTACTTCGCTGAAAGAGGTGGAGGAAAAACCATACCTTAGAAAACTGATTGAAGAGAAACGGTTTGAACGGTACGTCCTTCTTGCTGGCCCCAGCCATGCGGGGAGGGTGGAAAAGATATACGGCAGAGATAAAAAACTTTTATTTTCAAAACAGGAGAGAATGGAATTATGTATCTAAAAACAGCGGGGAGCGTACTCGTTATTGCTGCCTCCACTTGGCTTGGCTGTCTGATGGGGAGAGAACTCTATGAGAGGCTGGACAGGCTTAGTACTATGAAAAGGATTTTTCTTGTTATACGCCAGGAAATCCTCTATTCCGGAATGCCGCTTTTTGAGGTTTTTGGGAATGTCTCAAAACGATTTGAAGATCCGTATAAAACGTGGATGCTTGCGCTGGAGCATAGAGCAAAGGAGAGAAATGAGGGCGGGTTTATGGAAATCTGGAAGGACAGTCTCTACCAGTACTTGGGAACACATGGATGGCAGAAAAAAGATTTGGAGACTTTGGAAGGGCTTGGGATGGAGATGGCAGGGATGGACAGAGAAGAGCTTGTAAAGGTGCTTGAGCTGTACATAGAGAGGCTGGAATGGAAGGTGGAAGACGGAAAAAAAGAAATGGGGCAGAAAAACCGTATATTCAGAAGTCTTGGGCTGATGGGAGGAATCTTTGCGGTGGTATTGCTGTTGTAGGGGAGGGGACAAATGAGTATCAATTTAATTTTTAAGATTGCCGCAGTCGGAATTTTAGTATCTGTTATCAGCCAAGTCTTAAAACACAGCGGGAGAGAAGAGCAGGCATTTCTGACAAGCCTTGCGGGGCTGATTCTTGTGCTCCTTTGGATTATTCCATATATTTATGAACTGTTCGAGAATGTCAGAAAACTGTTTTCAATTTGAACGGAGGAGAATGCGGGGTATGGACGTAATCAAAATAGGAATGATCGGCATTTTCGGCACCCTGCTGGCACTGCAGCTGAAACAGTCAAAAACAGAATACGGCGTTATTTTGGGGATCGTTGTCAGCATTTTCATTTTTTTTGGAATATCCGGAAAACTGGAACTGATCGTGGACACAGTGAGAAGGATTTCAACTTACATTTCCATCGACAATGCCTATATTGGTCTAATGCTCAAAATGCTTGGAATTACATATATAGCCGAATTTGCATCCGATATTTGTAAAGATGCGGGTTATCAGACCATTGCAGGTCAGATAGGTGTGTTCAGTAAGCTTGCCATTCTGGCTCTTAGTATGCCGATTCTTCTTGCTCTTTTGGAAACGATTGAACAGTTTTTGCGCTGAAATAAAGAAAAGGATGGATGGATATGAAAAAGAAACTGGCATGGTTACTCCTTTTAATTTTATTCTGGAGCGCAATTATGTTTCAGGCATATGCAGGTGAGGAGGAAAAGATAGAAGAGAGTGCGCAGGAATTGATGGGGCAGATGGATACCGATGAAATCAACCGGATGATGGAGGAGATTTTCCCGGGAAGAAAGGTAAGTTTTGAAGTGCTGATAAAGGAAATCTTTTCAGGAGATATCGGCAAGGGGCTGGAAACCGCAGGAGGATTTTTAAAAGAACAGTTTTTTTATCAGTTTCAAAGCCAGAAGGCGGGGATGATACATATTTTTCTCATTGCTTTCATTGCAGCGGTGTTCAGCAATTTTTCCAGCATATTCAAAAACAGGCAGGTTTCGGACATCAGTTTTTATGTCTTGTATCTACTGATGATCATGATATGTCTGAATGCTTTTGGGACACTGACAGACATGGCAGGGGAAAGGATTTCGATTCTCCTCGATTTTATGAAAGTGCTTGGCCCGGTATACATGATAGCAGTCGGGATGGCAAAGGGGGTTGGAAGTGCGCTTTCCTTCTACAGTCTAATTCTGATCTTGATCTTTTTGATCGAACTTTTGATTTTAAATTTTCTTCTTCCGCTTATCCATGTGTGGGTAATGGTTCAGATTTTAAATTTTTTATCTCCTGAAGAATATCTTTCTAAATTTGGAGAGCTTATTGAAATGCTCATATCTTGGATTTTAAAGTCTTTGCTGGCAGGGGTTATCGGCCTGAACATTATTCAGGGGCTTTTACACCCTGCAGTGGATTCGGTAAAACGTAATGCACTGACAAAGACCATCCAGATTATACCAGGTGTGGGGGATGTGCTCGGTGGGGCGGGGAGCGTGCTCGTTGGCACGGCAGTTCTTATAAAAAATGGGATCGGAGTGGGAGGAGCAGTGGTGTGTATGGGAATCTTTTTGTTCCCGCTTTTGGAGATTGCCTGTTATGCTTTTGCCTACCGTCTGATCGCGGCGCTTGTACAGCCGGTGTCAGACGGGCGGATCGTAGGATGTATCAGCGGGATGGCAAAGGGCTGTCAGATGATGATGCGCATTGTATTTACAACAGGGATTTTATTTCTTCTGTCTATTGCAATCATTGCGGCCACGACTTCTTAAGGTTGGAAATGGAGGGGTTATGTTTGCGTATTTGTATGAGTGGATAAAAAATATTGCGTTTTATTTAATCCTGGCCACTGCTTTTTTCTGGGTGCTGCCAAGAGAGGAATACAAAAAATATATTCGCTTTTTTTCCGGACTGATTTTAGTGATTTTGCTGGCCATGCCGGTTTTAAAAATATTGGATATGGAGGGGGATGTGGAGCGTTATTTTCGTGAGGAAGAGAAAAATCAGGTGCAGGAGGAAATCAAAAAAGCCTCTGAATTTATGGAGGAACGCCTGATGGAGGAAGAGGAGGAGAAAAAGGATGCCGAAATGGAAGATGTTCCTGCAGAAGAAAAATAATCTGATTTTGTTGCTGCTTTGCGGTATTTTGCTCCTTGTTATCGCGATTCCGCAGGGCGGAAAGGGAGGAGGGGTGATGGAAGATGCCGCGGCATCGGAAAATGTGGAAGGCAGACTCAAACAGACACTTCAGAAAATAGAGGGTGTGGGAGAGCTGGAAGTCATGCTTTCCAAGTCAGAGGAAACTTCTTTCTATGGGGAGGATGACGGCTCTGTTCAGGGGGTTCTAATTGTGTGTGAGCATGGGGATGATCCTGTGGTGGTGGAACGCATTACCGAAGCTGTGCAGGCATTATTTGATGTAGACACGCATAAAATTAGGATAATGAAAATGAATCAAACAAAGCAGGAGGAGAACAGATGAAACGATTATTTAAGAAAAATCAGGTGATTGTCACAACACTGGCACTGATGATTGCAGTTGCAGGGTATCTGAATTATTCCGGCAAGATTTTCCCGGAAAAACAAGACACAAAAGAGGCAAGCTCAGAGCTGGCAAACCAGGAGCTGCTCGATATTTCTGAGGAGGATACGGCAGCGGATTCCGGGGATATTGAAAGCCAGGATGCAGAGGTTGAGGGAACACCTGGCGAGGCGGTTCTCACAAATGCACAGGCAGACAGTATTGTGGCGGAAGCAAAGGTGGCAAGAGAACAGACACGTTCCAAAAACAAGGAGACACTGATGGGAATCATCAATGACACCAATGTGACGGAAGAGCAAAAGCAAGACGCCATTAATCAGATGATCACCATGACAGATTTGGCGGAGAAGGAGACCACGGTTGAGACACTTTTGAAGTCAAAAGGTTTTTCTGAAGCAGTGGTGAGCCTGACAGAGGATTCTGCGGATGTTGTGGTCAACAGTGAAGAACTAAACGAAGCAAACCGGGCCCAGATTGAGGATATCATCAGCCGGAAAGCGGGAATTGCTCCGGAAAATATCGTTATCACTCCGATAAGAAGCGATAAGACAGGAACAGAGCAGGGGGGCGAAGGAGAAACTCAGCAGAACACAGGAGACAATACGCAGGAAAAAACAGGGGAGGAAACACAGGAGAAAAAATAGAAGAAATTTGATTGAGTCAAATGAGGAGTTGTGGTAGACTATGTAAGATGCGTTAAGAAAAGGAACAGGCGAAAGCCTGATAAAGATAGGAGAATTGTTATGTCAGAGATTACAAATGAGATAAAAAAAAGAAGGACCTTTGCCATCATTTCTCACCCGGATGCGGGAAAGACTACGTTGACGGAGAAATTTCTATTGTATGGAGGGGCAATCAACCAGGCCGGATCTGTCAAAGGAAAGGCTACTGCAAAACATGCGGTGTCGGACTGGATGGAAATAGAAAAGGAGAGAGGAATTTCTGTCACCTCCTCGGTTCTTCAGTTTCACTATGAAGGATATTGTATCAATATTTTAGATACGCCTGGGCATCAGGATTTCTCGGAAGATACATACCGAACGTTGATGGCAGCGGATTCCGCGGTGATGGTCATCGATGCGAGCAAAGGTGTGGAGGCGCAGACACGAAAACTTTTTAAAGTATGTGTGATGCGCCATATTCCGATCTTTACTTTTATCAATAAAATGGACAGGGAGGCAAGAGACACTTTTGAGTTGCTGGATGACATTGAAAAAGAGCTCGGAATCGCGACCTGTCCGGTAAACTGGCCCATTGGTTCGGGAAAAGCGTTCAAAGGAGTGTTTGATCGGGCAAACGAAGAAATTGAGCTGTTTTCCGACACAAGGAAGGGAACCTCTATCGGAGAAGTGAAAAAAGTTTCTGTGCATGACAAAGCTGTGGATGAGCTTTTAGACCCAGGACAAAAAGAGCATCTTTTGGAGGAGATTGAGCTGCTGGACGGTGCAAGTGCAGAATTTGACCAGGAGTTGGTCAGCCAGGGCAAACTTTCGCCGGTGTTTTTTGGCTCCGCGCTGACAAACTTTGGTGTACAGACATTCCTGGAACATTTTCTTTCCATGACAACATCTCCTCTTCCAAGAAAATCAAATGCAGGTCTTATAGACCCTATGGAGGAGAAAGAATTTTCTGCCTTTGTATTCAAGATTCAGGCTAATATGAACAAAGCCCACAGAGACAGGATTGCCTTCATGCGGATCTGTTCCGGAGAGTTTGATGCAGGGATGGAAGTGTATCATGTACAGGGGGGAAAAAAAGTACGCCTTTCCCAGCCGCAGCAGATGATGGCCAGCGAGAGGAAAATGATCGACAAGGCGTATGGAGGGGATATTATTGGTATCTTTGATCCTGGTATTTTCTCCATCGGAGACACGCTGACGAATTCTCCGGAAAAATTTTCCTATGAAGGCATTCCGACATTTGCGCCGGAGCATTTTGCAAGAGTGCGTCAGGTAGATACCATGAAAAGAAAACAGTTCGTCAAGGGGATCAACCAGATAGCCCAGGAAGGAGCCATTCAGATTTTTCAGGAATACAATACCGGAATGGAGGAAATCATAGTTGGTGTGGTAGGTGTCCTTCAGTTTGACGTTTTGAAGTACCGTCTGAAAAATGAATACAATGTGGACATTATACTGGAATCTTTGCCATATGAATATATCCGCTGGATTGAAAATACGGACCTTGATCTTGACAGGCTGACTGGTACGTCCGATATGAAGAAAATCAAAGATTTGAAAGGGCGCCCGCTGCTTTTGTTTGTAAACAGCTGGAGTATCCGCATGACGGAAGAGAGAAACGAAGGGTTGATCCTTTCCGAGTTTGGCCGCTCCTAGATACAAACATTTCCCTTTGCTTTTGCAATGTATTTTGCTATAATAAAAAGAGATGCAGACCAGACAGGAGGTTTTGAAAATGGGAAAAGAGGAGCGAAACACTTATACGATACAAAGCGATGAAAAACTGGGAGAGGTCAAGATTGCTGATGAGGTGGTGGCCATCATTGCAGGTCTTGCTGCCATGGAGGTTGAGGGAGTGGCTTCGATGGCAGGTAATGCTACAAGAGAGCTTATCAGCAGATTTGGCATGAAGACTTTGTCAAAAGGAGTGAAAGTCGATGTTCTGGATGGAGTTGTTACCGTGACATTGGCATTGAATCTGAAGTACGGATACAGTATTATGGATGTGTCCGCAAAAGTCCAGGATAAAGTGAAAACAGCCATTGAGAATATGACCGGACTTACTGTGGCAGACGTCAACTTGAAGATATCCGGTGTGGATATGCCGCCGGAAGAATAAATGTTGTTTCCGGCTTGCCAGGATGAAACAAGATGTAGTATAATAAGAGGTATCTATGCGTACCTCTTATTTTTTTGTGATATAGAAAAGGGTCTCTCTTTTCTATAATTACAAAAAACTCCGGGAGGATGCACGCACTGTGTAGAAAAATAGGGTACGTTTATCCCAAAACAGAAAAACAGAAAGAGAAAAATCGAAAGGAATCAGGAATGGGAAGAACAGAATTAAGAGAACATATATTTAAACTGCTGTTTTGCAGAGAATTTAACAATCCGCAGGATATGCAGGAGCAATTGGAATTGTATTTCGGGAAAATGGAAGGAATTTCCGATTCTGACAGGGAATATATAGAAAAGAAGTACAGGGCAGCTGCCGAGAAACTGGACGAACTCGATGAGCAGATCAATTCTCATGCCACAAGATGGAAGACGAGCCGTATGAACAAAGTGGATCTGACGATCCTTAGGCTTGCAGTCTACGAAATTAAATGGGACGAGGAAGTGCCGACAAGCGTTGCGATCAATGAGGCTGTGGAACTTGCGAAGAAATTCAGCGCAGAGGAAGCAGGGGCATTTGTCAATGGAGTACTTGCCAAGTTTGTAGAGTAGGACAAAAAGATGCAGAATGTATATACAGTAAAGCAGGTGAATGCTTACATTAAAAATATGTTTACACAGGATTTTATGCTCTCAAAGATCTATCTGAAAGGGGAGGTGTCCAACTGTAAATATCATACATCCGGACACATATACTTCTCCCTGAAAGATGAGTCGGGGAGCATTGCCTGTGTGATGTTTGCCGGAAACAGAAACGGACTTGCATTTCGATTGACAGACGGGATGCAGGTCGTTGTATTTGGGGCAGTCAGTGTCTACGAGCGGGATGGCAGATATCAGATGTATGCCCGGGAAATCCGTCAGGATGGAGCCGGTGAACTCTACGAACGCTTTTTGTTTCTCAAAAAAGAGCTGGAAGAGATGGGAATGTTTTCCCCTGAGTATAAACAGCCCATTCCGAGGTATGCAAAGCGTATTGGGGTGGTGACAGCGCCTACAGGAGCAGCTATCCGGGATATTATCCATATTGCAGGGCGCAGAAATCCATATGTCCAGATCATTCTCTATCCAGCGCTTGTGCAGGGGGAGCAGGCAGCGGCCAGCATTGCGAAGGGGATCCGGATGCTGGAATCAGAAAAAGTGGATGTGATGATCGTGGGACGAGGCGGAGGTTCCCTGGAAGATCTGTGGGCATTCAATGAGGAGATGGTTGCGAGAGCAATCTTTGAATGCCAGGTTCCGGTCATCTCCGCGGTAGGACATGAGACCGACACAACAATTGCAGATTACGTGGCGGATCTGCGCGCACCGACACCATCGGCAGCCGCAGAGCTGGCGGTTTTCTCTTATGAGGATGCAAAGTTGCGTATGAAGGAGTTTGAGACAAAGGCAAGGCTTTACATGCGCAGAAAACTGGATGAAGCGCATTCCCGCATCGAGACATTAAAGTGGAAATTAAAGGTGCTCCATCCGCAGCAGAAAATCCGTGAGCAAAGACAGCAGGCTGCGGATGCAGAAGAAATGTTTCGGCGTCTGATGGACAGCAGGATTGTCGCTGTAAGGCAAAAACTTGCCATCTGCGCAGAGAGGATGAAGGGAGTTTCCCCTCTGCACAAATTAAGCCAGGGATACGCCTATGTGTCCGGGGAGGATGGAAGAAAAATCACAAGTGTGACAAACGTTCAGCCTGGAGACAAGCTTTCAATCTATGTGTCAGACGGCAGGCTCCGTGCAAAGGTGGAGGAGACACAGAAAGGAGAGGACGGATGGAAGAAAAGGACTTAAACTTAAAAGAACAGTCCGTGGAAGAACTGTTTGAAGGGATGGACGGCCTTTTAAAACAGATGGAAGAGCAGGACACCTCTTTGGAAGAAACGTTTATACTGTACAACAAGGGGATGGAGATGCTCAAAGTGTGCAATGAAAAAATAGATGCAGTAGAAAAAAAGATTCTGATTCTGGATGAAAATGGTGAGAAACATGAATTTTGAAATAGAGAGAAAAGAAAAAATAGAGAAGATAGAAGAGGTTTTAAGAGAGTACCTTCCAGCGCAAAAAGGTCATCAGAAGGTTATCATGGAGGCAATGGAGTACAGTCTGATGGCAGGCGGAAAACGGATTCGCCCCATGTTGATGTGGGAGACCTTCCGGATGTTTGGCGGTGAAACATATGTGATACGCCCTTTTATGGCGGCAATTGAGATGATCCACACCTACTCTCTTGTGCATGATGATCTGCCGGCCATGGATGATGACGATTACAGGAGAGGGAGAAAAACTACCCATATCGTGTATGGGGAGGCGCTTGGGATCCTTGCGGGGGATGCGCTTTTAAATTATGCGTTTGAGACTGCAATGAAAGCCTTTGATATGGCTCCGGGCAAAAGTGTGCAGATTGGAAAGGCACTTAAGATCTTGGCCGGGAAAGCTGGAATTTTCGGAATGATCGGCGGACAGGTTGTGGATGTCTGCTCTGAAGGAAAACGGATCGGACAGGATACACTCTCATTTATCTATGAGCTGAAGACCGGAGCGCTCATAGAAGCCTCTATGATGATCGGCGCGGTTCTGGCAGATGCATCGGATGAAGAGGTGAAAAAAGTAGAAGAAGTTGCATCCAAAGTAGGACTGGCTTTCCAGATTCAGGATGACATCCTCGATGTGACCAGTACAGACGAAATTCTTGGGAAACCGGTGCACAGTGATGAAAAAAATGAAAAATGTACGTACGTGGCATTATACGGGCTTAATAAGGCAGAGCAAGAAGTGGAGGAGCTCACCGCACAGGCAATGCAGATTCTGGATGAAACAGGTCGGGAGTGTAGCTATCTTACCTGGCTTCTTCTGGAACTTGTACACCGGGAAAAATAAAGAGGGGTGCTGTGATGGTTCTGGAAAAAATTCAAAAAGAAAATGATATAAAAAAACTGGACAGAAAACAGCTTCCGATTCTTGCGAAGGAAATCCGGCATTTTCTCATAGAAAATATCAGCAGGACAGGGGGACATCTGGCGTCCAATCTGGGTGTCGTAGAACTTACCATGGCGCTTCATCTGATGTTTTGTCTTCCGCAGGATAGGATGATCTGGGATGTGGGACATCAGTCCTACACACATAAAATTTTGACCGGAAGGAAAGATGGATTTGAGAAACTGCGGACTTATGGGGGAATGAGCGGATTCCCTAAAAGAAAGGAGAGCGACTGCGATGCTTTTGATACGGGACACAGTTCCACATCCATCTCCGCAGGGATCGGGTATGTGAAGGCCAGAGAACTTTTAGATGAGGAAAATTATGTGATATCCATTATCGGAGACGGCGCACTCACCGGGGGGATGGCCTATGAGGCGCTAAACAACGCCTCTCAGCTTGACAGTAATTTTATCATCGTCCTGAACGACAACCGGATGTCCATCTCTGAAAATGTGGGCGGAATGTCAAAGTATCTGGACGGACTTCGCACAGCTAACGCTTACACAGGGTTAAAGCGGGAGGTCGAACATGCTCTGAATAAAGTTCCGGTAGCCGGACGGCGTATGGTGCACCAGATCAAAAAGACAAAAAACAGTATCAAACAGCTGTTTGTGCCAGGGATGTTTTTTGAGGACATGGGAATTACCTATCTTGGGCCTGTGGATGGACATGATGTCAAGGCTTTGTGCAGAGCCTTTCAGGAGGCAAAGAAGATGAACCAAGCCGTTCTTGTGCATGTGTTGACAAAGAAAGGAAAAGGATACCGCCCTGCGGAAAAAGCACCTTCCAGGTACCATGGAACAGGGCCATTTGACATTCGGACCGGAAAAGTTCTGGAAAAGAAAGATAAACCGTCTTACACAGACATTTTTGGAAAAGTGCTCTACGACGAGGCGGCAAAAGATAAGCGCATCGCGGCAGTCACAGCAGCCATGGCAGACGGTACCGGTCTTGCCTCGTTTCGGAGAAGATATCCTAAACGCTTTTTTGATGTTGGTATTGCAGAGGGGCATGCGGTTACTTTCTGTGCAGGACTTGCGGCCGGGGGAATGAAACCGGTTTTTGCGGTTTACTCATCATTCTTGCAGAGAGGATTCGACCAGCTGATCCATGATGTCTGTCTTCAGAATCTTCCAGTACTTTTTGCTGTGGACAGGGCAGGTCTTGTGGGGAGCGACGGAGAGACACACCAGGGAATCTTTGATCTTTCCTTTTTGTCCATGATACCGAACATGACGGTCATGTCCCCGAAAAATGGGACTGAACTGGCAGACATGGTGCGGTTTGCCCTGAAATTGGACAGTCCATGTGCGATTCGTTATCCAAGAGGAGAGGCCTATGACGGATACAAGGAATTTTCCTCTCCGGTCATATACGGGAAAAGCGAATGGATTTATGAGGAAGAGGATATCGTGCTCATTTCGGTCGGGCATATGTTTGAGACCTGTGCAAATGTCAGGGAGAAACTAAAAGAAATTGGATACAACTGTTCATTGGTGAATGCAAGATTTGTAAAACCTTTGGACGAGGAGATGTTACAGAAGGCTGCAAAAGACCATAGGTTACTTGTCACTGTAGAAGAAAATGTAAAGAACGGTGGATTTGGCGAACATGTCGCTGCGTGGCTGAATGCAACTGAGGCAAATACAAGCCTTCTTTCGATCGCAGTACCGGATGCGTACATCGAGCACGGGAATGTGCAAGTGCTTCGCAAGGAGAGCGGGCTGGACGAAGAATCCGTTACAAGAAAAATCATTATGGCTTATATTGGAATAGAGGGAGACGAATGAAAGAACGATTGGATGTACTGCTTGTAAAGAGGAATATGGCAGAATCAAGAGAGAAAGCAAAGGCTATCATTATGTCCGGAAATGTATTTGTGGAAGGACAGCGGGAGGATAAGGCGGGAAGTACTTTCCCCGAGGAAGTGGAGATTGAGATAAAGGGAAACACACTGCCATATGTCAGCCGGGGAGGGCTGAAACTAGAGAAAGCGGTTTTTGAGTTTCATCTGGATTTAAAAGATAAGGTCTGTACAGATGTAGGCTCCTCCACAGGGGGGTTTACAGACTGCATGCTTCAAAACGGAGCAAAAAAAGTATATGCTATTGATGTGGGGAGGGGACAGCTTGACTGGAAATTAAGGCAGGATGAAAGAGTTGTCTGTATGGAGAAGACAAATATACGCTATGTGGTGCCGGAAGACCTTGGAGAAGCGATAGACTTTTCTTCTATCGATGTATCATTTATCTCACTTACAAAGGTGCTTTCACCGATCAAAGATTACCTCAAAGAGGACGGAAGGATCGTGGCGCTTATCAAACCCCAGTTTGAAGCCGGAAGGGAAAAGGTAGGAAAAAAAGGTGTGGTGCGTGAAAAGAGTACTCATGTGGAAGTGATAGACAAAATACTGGAGTACGCGCATTCTATTGGATTCTCTATTTTGGGCCTTACGTTTTCGCCAATCAAGGGGCCGGAAGGAAACATCGAATACCTTGTCTATTTAAAGAAAGAGGAGAAGGCGCCGGAAACAGACAGGGAAACTATTCTTGATGTGGCGAAAAAGACAGTTGAGGAGGCATTTGGAGCTTTGGCAGGATAGGATGGGCAGAAAAGATGATGGAAAAATTTTATATCATAACAAACGTAAGCAAAGACCCCTATATGAAGGTGACATCCAGAATACAAAATTATCTTCAGAGCAGGGGGAAAAAGTCTGTACTCTGTATTAATGATAAAGAGGGCAGAATTGTTCCGGACACGATACCCAAAAAAGTGGACATGGCGATCGTGATCGGCGGAGACGGAACACTTATCCGCGCGGCAAGGGACTTATTCGGAAGAAAAATTCCTCTCCTCGGAGTCAATATGGGGACGTTGGGGTATCTGACAGAGGTGGAGCTTGGAGATATTGAGGATGCGATTGATCAGATCATCGACGGAAACTATTGTCTGGAGCCTCGCATGATGTTGGAAGGACTTTTCAAAGGAGGACAGAAGGAAAATGCGCTCAATGATATCGTGGTGAGCAGAAGCGGCCCTATCCGCATAGTAAATTTTCATATTTATGTAAATGGTACTTACTTGAATTCCTATCAGGCGGACGGAATCATTGTCTCTACGCCTACGGGCTCCACAGCTTACAATCTGTCAGCAGGTGGACCGGTAGTGGAGCCAACTGCAGAGCTGATCGTGATCACACCGATCTGTCCTCATTCTCTGAATTCGCGCAGCATTATTTTGGACCCTAAGGATACGATCGAGATAGAGCTTGGGAAAAGCCATGGCATCCATACAGAAGCAGCGGAGATTGCATTTGACGGGGAGTGTATTCAAAAACTTTATACCGGAGAGTCGTTTGACATAAGAAGAGCAAGGGAGACGACGACTCTGATAAAACTTAGTAAAGCGGGATTCTTGGAAATATTGGGCAAAAAAATGAAAGGAAACTGAGTATGAAACTGAATCGTCATTCAAAAATCGTGGAATTGATTGGAAAGTATGAAATAGAGACACAGGAAGAACTGGCTGAGCGCCTCAATAAAGAAGGATTCTGTGTGACCCAGGCAACCGTGTCCAGAGATATACGGGATATGAAACTGACAAAGATACCTGCGGAAAACGGGCGCCAGCGCTATGCGCTTTTACACACTACAGACCAGTCTATGAACGAAAAATATATTCGCGTTCTCAAGGACGGATATCTTTCCATGGACATGGCACAGAATATTCTTGTCATAAAAACCGTCTCCGGGATGGCGATGGCAGTTGCAGCTGCCATTGATGCCATGAAATGGCATGAAGTAGTCGGGTGTATTGCAGGGGATGATACGATCATGTGTGCCATCCGAAGTGTGGACGACACATTGAAGGTGATGGGAAAGGTCAGAAAAATTGTAGCATAGACAAAACAAGTTTGATGTGCCAAGAGGTCGAGAAAAATGTTGCGAAATTTACATGTAAAAAATCTTGCGTTGATTGAAGAGGTCGAGATAGAGTTTGGGGAAGGTCTCAATATTCTGACCGGAGAGACAGGAGCTGGAAAATCCATTATTTTAGGATCCGTCAACCTGGCTTTGGGAGGAAGATTTTCTAAAGACATGATCCGTGAAGGCGCCAGGTTCGGCCTTGTTGAGCTCACCTTTTCTGTGAACGACATACGGCAGAAAGAGAGGTTGAAAGGTCTGGACATTTTCCCTGAGGAAGGGGAGGTCATCCTTTCCAGAAAACTGATGGATGGGCGCAGCGTCAGCAGGATCAATGGGGAGACTGTATCGCTGCAGACCGTAAAAAAAGCGGCAGAAATCCTGATAGACATTCATGGGCAGCATGAACATCAGTCTCTTCTGTATGAAAAAAATCATTTGAAAATATTGGATGAATTTGCAAAAGAAAAAACGGAAATATTAAAGCTGGAAGTAGAAAAGCAATTTTTGGAATATCAGTCTGCACTTAGAAAATTAGCGGACCTTTCTATGGATGAGCAGGAGAGGAGAAAAGAGCAGGATTTTCTGGCGTTTGAAATCCAGCAAATCCGTGAAGCAAATTTAAAGCAGGGCGAGGATGGTACGCTGGAGGAGGCTTACAGGCGGATGCTTGGTGGAAAGAAAATCTGCGAAACTCTGGATGAGGTCTACCAGTATACCGGACAGATGGAGCTAAGCGCCAGTGCACTGATCAGCAGGGCAATCCGCTGTATGCAGGAAATCTCATCCTATGAACCCATGGCCCAGAGCCTTTACGAGGAGCTTGTCAATGTAGACGCTCTCCTCAATGATTTCAACAGAGATTTGGCTCAGTATCAAAAATCATTTGAATTTTCCGAGCAGGATTTTTGCGAGACAGAGGAGCGTTTAAATGAAATCAACAGACTGAAAATGAAATACGGCAATTCCATAGATGAGATTCTCTCTTATATGCAGGAAAAGGAAAAGAGGATGGAACAACTGTGCGATTATGAAACCTACATGGAGAAACTGAAGACACAGATAGCCGATATGGAAAGTTCTTTAAAAGCGGTAAGCCTGAAACTACGTGCCAAAAGACAGGATGCGGCTGTTTCCTTGTCAAAACAGATCAAAGCCGGACTGAAGGAGCTGAATTTCCTGGATGTAAAATTTGACATCCGTCTCAAAGAGAAATTACAGTATTCTAAAGATGGAATGGACGAAGCAGAATTTCTGGTATCCATGAATCCGGGAGAACCTGTGCGGCCGCTCAAGGATATTGCCTCAGGCGGTGAACTTTCCAGAATCATGCTCGTCATCAAAAGTGTATTGGCTGATAAGGACGAGGTAGATACACTGCTATTTGATGAAATCGATACCGGCATCAGCGGGCGCACAGCGCAAAAAGTATCGGAAAAAATGGGAATGATCGCCAAAGATCGTCAGGTCATCTGTATCACACATCTGGCCCAGATCGCAGCCATGGCTGATGAACATTTTGTGATTGAAAAAAATGCTTTTGGAAATACGACAAAAACACAGATCCGGCGTTTGGAGGACGAAGAGATCACACAAGAACTGGCAAGAATCCTTGGCGGTGCGCTGATCACAGACGCAGTGCTGGAAAATGCCAGAGAAATGAAGGAACTTGCCAACCGTTCAAAATAATACCAGACTGAAAAGTAGAAAGTTTCACATACTAAGACAGATACCTTCAAGGGTATCTGTTTTTTCTTTCATTTTTGTTAATGAAAAGGATGTGGAGCAGATGAAAAAAAGACGTGTGTATTACCGGATATTTTTGTCCTTCACTCTTGCACTTGCAGTATTTTTTGCGGGAATGGAGTGGATTACAGTCCGGCAGCAGGAAACCCTTAAGCAGGAAGTCAGTGCCAAGGCAATTTCCAAAAGTATGCTCATCCCCGGTGGAATGCCCATAGGAATCTATATGGAGACCGATGGAGTGATCGTCCTTGGAACAGAGAAGATCAAGGGCATGGACGGCCAGAACCACGAACCCTCCAAACATCTTTTAAAGGCCGGGGATTATATCACAGGAATGAATGGCAGTGAAATCAAGACAAAAAAGGAGTTGATAAAAGAAGTTGAACAAATGGATGGAAAAGAAGTGATTTTAAAGATCAGGCGTGACGGTGAGGCGCTGAATGTAAAAACAGAAGCAGTTGAGAGTTCTCCCGGAAAATACCAGCTCGGCATCTGGGTCAGGGACAGCGCCCAAGGTCTTGGGACCGTGACATTTTTGACCGGAGACAGTCATTTTGGAGCTTTGGGACATGGAATCCACGATACAGCTACGAACACCCTCCTCGAAATTTCGGATGGAAAGCTGTATGAGACAAGTATTCAAAATATCCAGAAAGGAAAGAAGGGAAGTCCCGGAGGAATTGAGGGAGTCATTGTGTATAACAACTACCATATACTGGGCAGAATCGACAAAAATACAGATGCCGGGATTTATGGTACTGTGGACAACATTGACAAACTCTTTCAAGAACTTACGCCCATCCCGGCTGCGCCAAAAGAGGAAATACAGGAAGGCGATGCAACGATTCGATGTGCAGTGGAAGGAGAGGTGAAGGATTACAAAATTCGTATTACAAAAATCGACTGTAATCCCAAAGAACTCAATAAGGGAATTGTATTGGAAGTTACAGATGAAAGGCTTCTTGAACTGACCGGAGGAATCATTCAGGGAATGAGCGGAAGCCCGATTATCCAGAACGGAAAACTTGTCGGAGCAGTGACTCATGTCTTTGTGCAGGACGCTTCCAAAGGCTATGGAATTTTTATAGAAAACATGTTGAACAATGTCTAAACTCGAATAAATTGTCGAAATATTATGACAATATTTTCTTGATTCTCCTAACAGAGGATTTTATAATACTCTTCGTGATAGTTTTTGAAAGAAAGGAATAGAAAAAGGAGGGTATTTAGCATGGGACAGCTGAATGTGGCTATTGCTGATGACAATGAGAGAATTTTGGAACTATTAGGAGAAATTATTAGTACAGACAAGGATCTAAGCTTGGTGGGCAAAGCGAAAAATGGGGAAGATGCCTACGAAGTTATCAAAAAGGAGGAGCCGGACGTTGTTCTTCTGGACTTGATCATGCCAAAGATGGACGGACTTACAGTGATGGAGATGGTGAACGCGGATAAAAGTATCAAAAAGTATCCAGAATTTATCGTGATCACAGCAGTCGGACAGGAAAAAATTACGGAGGATGCTTTCAAAAAAGGCGCCAGTTATTATATTTTAAAACCCTTCAAGGCAGAAATGGTCCTGAATAGAATCAAAAATACCGGACGAAATACAGTAAGACATGAAACCGGTTCCATACGCCAGCCGGATCAGATGGCAGATGTACAGGAAAATCTGGAGACAAAGGTGACGAACATGATACATGAAATTGGAATTCCAGCTCATATCAAAGGTTATCACTATCTGCGGGATGCCATTATGATGGCGGTTGAGGATATGGACGTCTTAAATGCCATCACAAAAGTGCTGTACCCTACAGTGGCAAAGAAACATCAGACCACTTCAAGCCGTGTGGAAAGGGCGATCCGGCATGCCATTGAAGTGGCGTGGAGCCGCGGAAAGCTGGACACACTGGACAGCCTTTTCGGATACACGGTCAACAACAGAAAGGGAAAGCCTACAAACTCTGAATTCATTGCCCTGATTGCGGACACGATCCAGCTGGAATATAAGCAAAGATAGGCGCTGCGCACGAATTCATTCTTTTCATTTCACACAATTTCGTGTATAATGGGACTATAATTATTTATAGTGTCGGAGGGATATGAAGATGAAAAGAATATTGTTTGTTGCGTCGGAATCAGTGCCATTTATCAAGACTGGTGGATTAGCGGATGTAGTAGGCTCCCTTCCAAAATATTTTGATAAAGAGAAATACGATGTCCGCGTGATGATACCGAAATATATGTGTATGAAACAGGAGTGGAAAGAAAAACTGCAGTATAAAACCCACTTCTATATGGATTTAAACTGGCGCAGCCAGTACGTAGGAGTACTTGAACTCGTACATGAAGGAGTTACCTTTTATTTTATTGACAATGAATACTATTTTGCGGGGATGAAACCGTATGGAAATATTTATGAGGACATCGAAAAATTTGCATTCTTTTCCAAGGCAGCACTGAGTGCGCTCCCGTTGATAGATTTCCGACCAGACATTATTCACTGCCACGACTGGCAGACCGGACTTGTGCCTATCTACCTTGACAACTTCCGTTATGGCGGCGAATACTACAGGGGGATTAAAACCGTCATGACCATCCATAACTTGAAATTCCAAGGTGTATGGGATAAAAAGAAAGTAAAAGACATTACAGGTCTTCCTGATTACTATTTTGTGCCGGACAAACTGGAAGCATACAAGGATGCAAACTACTTAAAAGGTGGTATTGTATACGCAGATAAGGTGACGACAGTGAGCAATTCCTATGCAGGAGAAATCCAGACTGCGTTTTACGGAGAACGCCTGGACGGCTTGATGAGGGCCCGCTCCAATTCACTTTCCGGCATTGTAAACGGAATTGATTATAATGAGTATAATCCAGAGACAGATATATTCATCCCATATCATTATACAGTGGACAGTTTCCGAAAAGATAAAGTGAAAAACAAAGTGGAACTGCAAAAAGAACTTGGGCTAAACGTGGATCCGAAGGTGATGATGATCGGAATCGTATCAAGACTGACAGACCAGAAGGGGTTTGACCTGATCGCCTACGTAATGGATGAGATGTGTCAGGATGCGGTGGAGTTCGTTGTACTTGGAACAGGGGACGAAAAATACGAAAATATGTTCCGCCATTTTGCATGGAAGTATAATGGAAAAGTATCCGCGAATATTTACTATTCTGAACCAATGTCCCATAAGATTTATGCGGCAAGTGATGCATTTCTGATGCCTTCGCTGTTTGAGCCATGTGGTTTAAGCCAGTTAATGAGCCTTCGATACGGAACTTTGCCGATCGTAAGGGAGACAGGCGGCCTGAAAGATACGGTTGAACCGTATAATGAGTTTGAAAAGACAGGTACAGGATTTAGTTTCAGCAACTATAACGCACATGAGATGATGGCGACAGTGCGTTATGCAGAACGCATTTACTATGACAAAAAACGTGACTGGAATAAGATGGTTGAACGTGCGATGGAGAAAGACTTCTCGTGGAATAATTCTGCGAAACAGTACGAAAACCTCTATGACAGCCTGTAAAATCGTTTAACATACAAAAGACAGCTAAGGAGACTACAAGATTGAAGATTATAGAAAAACTGACAGACGGAAAAGTGCACATTTCTGTGGAGGTATTCCCTCCGAAAACAGATGCTAAGTATAAGGAAGTAGTGGATGCCGTGGATAAAATCGGCGCCCTGCATCCTTCCTACATAAGTGTGACCTATGGTGCCGGCGGCGGAACGAGCAAAAATACTGTGAATATAGCAGCCCATATCAAACACGACTTGAAGGTGGAAAGTTTGGCGCACCTTACCTGTGCCTCCTCCACAAAAGAGGAAGTGCAGACAGTGGTGGAGGAGCTGAAAAAGAATGAGATTGAAAATGTTCTGGCACTTCGCGGGGATATCCCATCCGACAGGCCATTCCCGATACCGGGAGGCTACCGCTATGCAAAAGATCTGATCTGCGATATCAAAAAGCAGGGAGATTTCTGTATCGGTGCTGCCTGCTATCCGGAAGGACACGTGGAGAATGAGCATAAAGAAGATGACATTCGTTACCTTAAGGAAAAAGTGGATTGTGGGGTGGACTTCTTGACTACACAGATGTTTTTTGACAACTCCATTCACTACAACTTTCTCTATCGTATCCGTGAAAAAGGCATTATGGTTCCGGTTATCCCGGGCATCATGCCGGTGACAAACGGCAAACAGATGAAGAGAATCTGCGAGATGTCGGGAACAGCTCTTCCTGCGAGATTCCGTGCTATTGTTGATCGTTTCGGAGACAAGCCGGAAGCCATGAAACAGGCAGGAATAGCCTATGCTACCGAACAGATCATCGATTTGATCGCAAATGGAATTCACAATGTACATATTTATTCCATGAATAAACCGGAAGTAGCAGGACAGATCATGGCAAATCTATCGGAGATCATTGAAAAATAATAAAAAAAATGGCGGGCAGACGTTTCCGTGGAGTGAAGACTCCGGACAGACGTCTGCCCTTTGTTTATGACAGAAACAAAAAGGAGTGAGAAGATGGACAGAAAGACAAAAGAAGCAATCCGCTATCTTGGATACGGTAAACATAAGGTTGAAGACCGTGTGCTTGTCCAAGTCAGGGAATGCTTTGAAGAACTCTCTCGAGTCATAGCAAAAAAGTCCATATACCGCACGTTTGATTTGGAAATAAAGGACCACGTCATCCGTATCGGGACCATGGAGATTAAAAGCAGGAATCTCGAAAAAAACTTAATAGGCTGCGAGAGTGCAGTAGTCTTTGGGGCAACGCTTGGCACGGGGGTTGACAGGCTGATGCATAAATATACATTGACAGATATGAGCAAAGCTGTTATATTGCAGGCATGTGCAGCCGCGGATCTGGAGGAATACTGCGATTCCTGCCAGGATGAGATCGTGGCCATGATGAATAAGGAGAACAAGTATGTGCGGCCTAGATTCAGTCCGGGATATGGGGATTTTGACATCCGCCATCAGGAAGACATGATCCGAATGCTGGAACTTCCAAAAACGATCGGGCTTACGATGACGGACAGCTACATGCTCACACCGGTCAAATCCGTGACTGCGGTGATGGGAATCAGCAGCGAAAACACGCCGTGCCACAGACAGGGCTGTGAAAGCTGTCAAAAGAAAGACTGCGCTTACAGAAGGGAGACTTGATATGATAAAAGAACATCTTGGAAAACAACTGCTGTTTTTTGACGGCGGAATGGGGACATTGCTGCAGGAAAAAGGGCTGAAACCAGGAGAGCTGCCGGAAATATGGAATTTGGAGCACAAAGAGGATGTCATAGACATTCACAGACAGTATTTTGAGGCAGGCAGCAATGTAGTGCTGGCGAATACGTTCGGAGCAAACGCTTTAAAATTCCATGATGACAGTTATTCGCTGGAGGAGATCATCCTGGCTGCTGTTGAGAATGCAAAAGAAGGCGCAAGGCTTGGTGCAAAGGAAGAGCAGGAGACATACATTGCCCTGGACATGGGACCTACGGGAAAACTGTTAAAACCAATGGGAGACCTGGAATTTGAGGATGCCTACAATGCCTTTAAAGAGGCTGCTGTGTGCGCTGAGAAAGCAGGTGTGGATTTTGTACACATTGAGACCATGAGCGATACCTATGAGGTCAAGGCGGCAGTGCTGGCGGTAAAGGAAAACACAAATCTTCCGGTCACTGTGACCATGATCTTTGATGAGCGGGGCAAACTTTTGACAGGGGGAACCGTTCCGGCTGTGGTCGCCCTTCTGGAGGGACTACGTGTGGATGCGATCGGATTAAACTGCGGTCTTGGGCCAAAGCAGATGATGCCGATTCTTGAGGAGATGGTAAAATACACCTCTCTTCCAATCATTGTAAAACCGAATGCAGGACTTCCAAAACAAAAGGACGGACAGACATATTACGATGTGGGTGCAGAAGAATTCGCATCCTGCATGCAGGAGATCGTCAGGATGGGAGCCTGTGCCATCGGTGGATGCTGCGGAACAACACCGAAACATATCAAAGTTATGACAGAAAAGTGCAGAGGAATGAGGACAAAGGAAGTAGCGTGGAAGGAGGAAACTATCGTCTCCTCCTACGGACAGGCTGTGATTCTCGGCGACAAACCTCTGATCATCGGAGAGCGCATCAATCCGACCGGAAAGAAAAAATTCAAACAAGCTTTGAAAGAGCACGATATAGACTATATTCTGCGCGAAGGAATTACGCAGCAGGATAAAGGCGCGCATATCCTGGACGTGAATGTGGGGCTGCCGGATATTGATGAGGCGGCAGTGATGAGAGAAGTGATTGTAGAGCTTCAAAGTGTGACAAGTCTTCCGCTACAGATCGATACCGTTGATGCCAAGGCCATGGAACAGGCCATGCGCATTTACAATGGAAAACCAATGATAAATTCAGTCAACGGAAAACAGGAATCCATGGACGTGGTATTTCCTCTTGTGAAAAAATACGGCGGCTGTGTAGTGGCATTGACTCTGGATGAAAACGGGATTCCATCGGATGCCAAGGGACGTGTGGAGATTGCCGGAAAAATCATTGAGGAGGCAAAAAAATACGGGATTGACAAGAAAGATATCGTGGTGGATGTACTGACCATGACCATAAGCTCTGAGCCTGATGGTGCAAAGACAACGCTGGAGGCTTTGGAGATGGTGAGAAAGGCATACGGTGTCCGAACGGTGCTTGGCGTATCCAACATTTCTTTTGGCCTTCCAAGCCGCCCTGTTATCAATGCCAATTTCTACACAATGGCAATGCAAAAAGGGTTGAGTGCAGGGATCATCAATCCGTCTTCGGAGGCTATGATGCGTTCGTACCATTCATTTTTAGCTCTGATGAACTATGATGAGAACTGTGAAAAGTATATTGAGATGTACGCACAGGCGGTCCCGGAATCTGCTGTAAAGCCATCCGGTGCGCATATGGATTTAAAGACAGCAATTGAAAGAGGTCTGAAAGAAGAGGCAGGACATATCAGCGAAATGCTCCTAAAAGACATGGAGTCCCTGGAAATCATCAACCAGTATATGATTCCTGCCCTTGACACTGTGGGAAAAGGATTTGAAAACGGCACAGTATTTCTCCCACAGCTTTTGATGAGTGCAGAAGCAGCGAAACAGGCATTTTCGGTTCTGAAACAAAAGATGGAAACGGAAGGGGCAGTGCAGGAGAAGAAAGAAAAAATTGTGCTCGCAACAGTAAAAGGTGACATACATGATATCGGAAAGAATATTGTGAAAGTGCTGCTGGAGAATTACGGGTTCCAGGTCATTGACCTTGGAAAGGATGTTGACCCAAAGAAAATTTTGCAGACCGTAAAACAGGAGGGAATAACACTCGTTGGATTAAGCGCCCTTATGACGACTACAGTGACAAGCATGGAGGAGACGATCAAACTTCTTCGAAAAGAGGCACCTGACTGTAAAGTCATGGTGGGCGGTGCGGTTTTGAATCAAGAGTATGCGGATATGATCGGCGCGGATTTCTACGGGAAGGATGCCATGCAGTCTGTTTATTATGCACAGAGTGTTTTAGGCAAGTAGTAGTCTTGTACTCGATTTTATACAAAATTCCTTGGAGCCTTAATTGACAATTGTTTGACGGGTGATATAGTTAATAAGTAGAGAGTGAAACAGTTCAAGGAGGAATCGATTATGAGAGGTTTAAATACACCGGTCAGACAGATGCGGAGAAAGGTATTCGAAGAAGTGGCAAAGGTTGCGTATACTTCCACATCTGAAAGTCTTAACAGCGATATTGAAGCTATTCCGTACCGTCTGGTGAACGAGGATATGGAGAATTACAGACAGAGTGTTTACCGGAAACGCGCTGTTGTAAGTGAAAGGGTAAGGCTTGCCATGGGTATGGCGCTTCGTCCGGAGGACGAACCGGTCCATCTGACCGCAGGAATTGAAGAGAGCAATATTTCAGAAAAATATTATGAACCGCCCCTTATGCAGGTGATTCCGTCTGCGTGCGCAGCCTGCGAGGAGAATAAATATGAAGTGAGCAATCAGTGCAAAGGTTGCGAGGCACATCCTTGTCGTGAAGTCTGTCCTGTTGGCGCCATTTCCATGGTGGACGGGCACTCGTTTATTGACCAGACAAAATGTATCAAATGTGGGAAGTGTAAAGCTCACTGTCCTTACGATGCCATTGCAAAGAAGGTACGTCCATGCCAGAGAGCCTGCGGAGTCAATGCCATCACATCCGATAAATTTGGGCGTGCAAAGATTGACAATGATAAATGTGTCTCCTGCGGTATGTGTATGGTAAGCTGTCCATTTGGCGCAATTTCCGACAAGTCCCAAATTTTCCAGCTTGTGCGTGCACTGAAAGAAGGCGGAGAGATCATCGCGGAAGTGGCGCCTGCATTTGTAGGCCAGTTTGGTCCAAACATTACGCCGAGAAATCTGAAGGCAGCATTGATGGAACTAGGGTTTAAGGAAATCTACGAGGTAGCCCTTGGCGCTGATATCGGAGCAGTGGCTGAGGCGCACCATTATGTAAATAAGGTGGTGACAGGGGAATTGCCGTTCCTTCTAACCTCCTGTTGTCCGTCCTGGGCAATGCTGACAAAAAAGTATTTTCCGGATTTGGTGGATCAGGTATCTCAGGAACTGACTCCGATGGTCGCCACTGCAAGAACCATCAAAAAAGAACATCCAAATGCAAAGGTTGTCTTTATTGGACCTTGTCCGGCTAAAAAGCTGGAGGCATCCAGGAGAACTGTGCGCAGTGATGTGGATTTTGTCATCACCTTTGAAGAGCTGCAGGGAATTTTTGACGCAAAAAATATTGATCTGACAAAATATGATACTGAGTCTTCCTTCCACAATGCAACAGGAGCAGGAAGAGGGTACGCAGCGTCCGGCGGTGTGGCCGCGGCTATTGAGAAATGTATCAATGAATACTATCCTGACGTGGATGTGCAGATTGAGCATGCGGAAGGACTTGCAGAGTGCAAAAAAACACTGCTCCTTGCAAAGGCAGGCCGTATGAATGGATGTCTGATCGAAGGAATGGGATGCCCTGGCGGATGTATTGCCGGAGCCGGAACAAATATTGAGATTCCGAAGGCGAAAAAAGAACTCAATACATACGTCACAAAATCTTCTAAACAGATACCGCCTAAAGAATTGGAAGAGATTGTATTGAAATAAATGGAAAGGCCCATACTTGTATGGTAAGATAGATAACAACAAACTGTTTCGGAGGTGCGGTATGGGATTTTTGGCAGGCTTGATAGAGACTTTGATTAAAATGGTGTTTATTGCAGTAGTGGCATATGGAGGCATCCGCTTTGGGAGATACCTCCGTATGAAAAAGGATGCAAAGGATACCGGAACCCCAAAAGAGGAAAAATAAGGCAGATGCCGTGGACTTACAGCGTCCGCGGCATTTTTGTGCTGTGAGGAAAAGAGGGGACATTCATTGACAAAAGAAAGGTTCCTCTTTATAATTATGCATATTGGGTTTTTTAAAGACTGAAGATTAGGAGAATGGAACAATAGAGGAGGAACAATATGAAAGCATATGGAGTAAATGAACTTCGGAAAATGTTTCTGGAGTTCTTTGAGAGTAAAGACCATTTGGCTATGAAAAGCTTTTCTCTGGTGCCGCACAACGACAAAAGTCTTCTGTTGATCAACTCAGGTATGGCACCTTTGAAACCATATTTTACAGGGCAGGAGATTCCGCCGAAAAAACGTGTGACAACCTGTCAGAAATGTATCCGTACAGGGGATATCGAAAACGTAGGAAAGACTGCAAGACACGGTACTTTTTTTGAAATGCTCGGGAATTTTTCTTTTGGGGATTATTTTAAAAAAGAGGCGATTCACTGGTCCTGGGAATTTTTGACAGAAGTTGTAGGGCTGGATGCAGACAGATTGTATCCATCCGTATATGTGGACGATGACGAGGCTTTTGAAATCTGGAACAAAGAGATGGGCATTCCAAAAGAACGAATTTTCCGTTTTGGAAAAGAGGACAATTTCTGGGAGCACGGCGCAGGACCTTGCGGACCATGTTCAGAAATCTACTATGACCGCGGAGAAAAATATGGATGCGGAAAACCTGGATGTACCGTTGGATGTGACTGTGACCGTTACATGGAGATCTGGAATAATGTATTTACCCAGTTTGACAATGACGGGGAAGGACATTACAGTGAGCTGGAGCAGAAAAACATTGATACTGGAATGGGCTTGGAAAGACTTGCATCCGTTGTTCAGGATGTGGACTCCATTTTTGATGTGGACACGATCAAAGCGCTGAGAGACCATGTATGTGAAATCGCCGGAAAAGAGTACGGAAAAGAATACGATACAGACGTGTCCATCCGTGTCATCACAGATCATATCCGCTCCGTAACATTTATGATTTCCGATGGAATCATGCCATCCAATGAAGGAAGAGGATATGTTCTTCGAAGACTTTTAAGGCGTGCATGCCGTCATGGAAGGCTGCTGGGCATTGAAGGAGAGTTCCTGCCAAAATTAAGTGAGACTGTCATCGCAGGTTCCAAAGACGGGTATCCGGAATTGGAGGAAAAGAAAGATTTCATTCTCAACGTAATCGCAAAAGAGGAAGAACAGTTCAACAAAACCATTGACCAGGGGCTTGGCATCTTAAAAGAGATGGAAAAAGAAATGCTGAAAAAAGGCGAGAAGACTCTGTCCGGTGAAAACGCATTCAAACTTTACGACACATACGGTTTCCCACTTGATCTTACAAAGGAAATTATGGAAGAAAAGGGACTTCGCATTGACGAGGAAGGATTCCGCCAGGCCATGGAGGTTCAGAGGAAGAAGGCAAGAGATGCCCGTGAAGTTACCAATTACATGGGGGCGGATGTAACGGTGTATGAATCCATTGATCCTTCCGTCACCTCCAGGTTTGTGGGATATGACAATCTCTCCTGGAAGTCCAAGGTGACTGTTCTTGCAACGGAGAGCGAGCTTGTGGATGCGCTCTCTGACGGGCAGACAGGCACTGTTTTTGTGGAAGAGACACCGTTCTACGCCACAAGCGGAGGACAGGAGGCAGACCATGGGATGATACGTGGAAAAGACGGTGTATTCCAGGTGGAAGACACCATTAAACTGCGCGGTGGAAAAATCGGACACATCGGGAAAGTGGTATCCGGTATGATAAAAAGCAGCGATGAAGTAACTTTGGAAGTTGATAAAGAGAGAAGAGCGCTTGGCGCAAGAAACCATAGTGCGACCCATCTCCTTCAGAAAGCATTGCGCACTGTGCTTGGAACTCATGTCGAGCAGGCAGGTTCCCTGAACAATGCGGACAGACTCCGCTTTGACTTTACCCATTTCTCTGCCATGACGCCACAAGAGATTAAAGAGACGGAGAGATTGGTGAACGATGCGATTGCAGCTTCTTATCCAGTCGTGATAAAGGACATGCCGATCGAAGAGGCAAAAAAGACCGGAGCGCAGGCATTGTTTGGAGAAAAATATGGGGATATCGTGCGCGTTGTCAATATGGGTGATTATTCCATTGAGTTCTGCGGAGGAACCCATGTGGCAAACACAAGTGAGATCGGTACATTCAAAATCATCTCCGAGACAGGTGTGGCAGCCGGAGTGCGCAGAATTGAGGCGCTCACATCCCAAGGATTGATGAATTATTTTGATACATTAGAAGAAAAATTTTTAGAAGCCGCAAAACTTTTGAAAGCGACCCCAGACAACCTGGCAGAAAAAATCGCGCATCTTATGGCAGACAACAAAGCGTTGCACAGCGAAGTGGAAAGCTTAAAGAGCAAACTTGCAAAAGATGCTATGGGAGATGTCATGGACCAGGTGAAAGAAGTTAAAGGCATGAAGTTTTTGGCAGTCAAAGTTGCAGGCGTGGATATGAACGGACTTCGTGATCTTGGGGATCAGCTCAAAGAAAAGCTGGGAGAAGGTGTTATAGTCATTGCATCCGAAAATGATGGCAAAGTCAACCTGATGGCCACAGCAACGGATGGAGCGGTAAAAGCAGGTGCACATGCAGGAAATCTGATCAAAGCAATCGCATCCTTTGTAGGAGGCGGCGGAGGAGGACGCCCGAACATGGCACAGGCAGGAGGGAAAAACCCTGCCGGAATCGACGAAGCTCTGGCAAAAGCAGAGGAAAATTTGGAAAAACTATTGACGAAATAAAAAAATCTGGTATAATATCAGATAGTGCAATAAAAATACCCGAACAGTCGTATGATGCACAATATAGGACTGGAGGGAGGTTAGGTGTGAGACTATGTCAAATGTAATCGTAAAAGATAATGAGACGTTGGATAGCGCTTTAAGAAGATTCAAAAGAAGTTGCGCTAAAGCTGGAATCCAGCAGGAGATTCGTAAAAGAGAACATTACGAAAAACCAAGCGTAAGACGTAAAAAGAAATCCGAAGCAGCAAGAAAACGTAAATATAATTAATATGTGCAGGAAAAAGTGGAGTGTTGACAAAACACTCCATTTTTACTATCAGGAACATTTGTGTTGCGGGCTTGCCCGCTTTGTTTGAGAGGTTAATTTATGTTGTGGAATCAGAATATATTTGGAGTTGACGCGTACCACGTAGTACTCTGGTTTTTGGCGTACAGTATATTGGGATGGTGCGTGGAGTCATTGTACATGTCGTACTGTAACAAAAAATGGACGAACCGCGGCTTTGCAAAGAGCCCGATCTGTCCGATATACGGGGTGGGTGCGCTCACCGTATTTTTTGTCCTGGAACCCGTAAGCCAACATCCGGTCAAGCTTTTTATTCTCGGCTCATTTTTGGCTACAGCGATTGAGTTTGTGACCGCAGTCATCATGAAAAAACTTTTCGGTGAAATCTGGTGGGATTACCGGGAAAAGCCGTTTAATTACAAAGGGATTTTATGCCTGGAAAGCTCCATTGCATGGGGGTTTTACAGTTTATTCTTGTTTGCTTTTCTTCACAAGGCCGTGGCCGGAATTGTCAATATGATACCTCAAAAATTCGGAAGAAGTATCGGAACCTTGATTGTTATTGTGTACCTTATTGATTTTGTCAGAACCTTGCACAGGGAAAAGAGAGAAGAAAAATCAGAATTTGAAGAACTGAAACAAGAGCTTTGCACAGCAGAAGAGTAGATTTACATAAAGTAAAAAAGGACATCTGCCATATCAGAATGGCGATGTCCTCTTTTGTCTTTATTCCTGAAAAGCCAGGCTGTCGTCTGTCATGGAATCAATGATGGCGAGGGATTCCAGACGGACCCCTTGTCCGCGGATTTTCTTTCCACCTTCCTGAAATCCTTTCTCAATCACAACACCTGCCCCCTCAATGCCTGCTCCTGCCTCTCGGACAAGCTCTAAAAGTCCAAGCATTGCGCATCCGTTCGCAAGAAAATCATCAATAATAAGTACATGGTCATCGGAATTCAAAAATTTCTTGGAAAGGATCACATCGTAAACTCGTTTGTGGGTGAACGATTCCACTTTGGAGTGGTAAACTTCTCCGTCGATATTGATACTCTGTGCCTTTTTGGCGAATACTACCGGTACATGGAAATACTGTGCGGCAATACAGGCGATACCGATACCGGATGCCTCGATGGTAAGAATTTTCGTGATTTTATCACTTGGAAAACGGCGGCGGAACTCCTTGCCGATTTCATTAATCAAATCAATGTCCATCTGATGGTTCAAAAAGCTGTCAACTTTCAGTACATTGCCAGGTTTCACAACACCATCTTTTAAAATCCTTTCTTTTAAAAGCTGCATAGTTTCGTTATTCCTTCCTCGTGGTTTAGATTGTTTTGTTATACATCATACTCTATTGGAATTTGTTTTTCAATGAAAAATTGTAGTTTCTGTCGAAAAACAGAGAAAGTGAAAGTTTTGACATTGAGGAGTCGGGCTACTTATGTTAAGATGAATAAAGTATGAAGATAACGTCCAAATAGGACGGGAAGGAGAATTCTTTTGATTACGATCAACAATTATGTAAAAGTATCAAGCCTCCAGGAGGCCTATGAATTGAATCAAAAGCGGACCAACCGTGTGCTTGGCGGGATGATGTGGCTAAGACTTGGAGCAGGGAGAGTACAGACAGCCATTGACCTGTCTGGTCTTGGCCTGGACTATATTGAGGAGGATGAAGAAGAATTTCGCATTGGAGCCATGTGTACATTAAGAGAGTTGGAGCTGCACGAAGGGCTGGCACGCTATTTCGACGGTGCGGTAAAGGAGAGTGTGCGCCACATCGTGGGAGTACAGTTCCGCAACGGCGCGACTGTGGGCGGCAGTATTTTTGGAAGGTTTGGTTTCTCAGATGTACTCACTTGTTTTCTGGCTATGGATGCTTATGTGGAATTATTCAGGGGAGGAATCATACCTCTTAAAGAATTTATACAGATGAAACGGGACAATGATATTCTTGTAAGTATCCATGTCAAAAAGGATCAAAGGAAGGTCGTGTATATGTCGGAACGTGCCGCAGCCACAGATTTCCCGCTTGTGGCATGTGCAGTTGCCATAAAGGGAGAAAAGATCTTCTGTTCTGTTGGCGCAAGGCCAATGAAAGCAATTCTTTTGGAGGATGTCTGTCCGAAAAAAGAAGAGGCAGGGGACTTTGCCAGGAAATCAGCCAAGGCTGTCCCATTTGGCAGCAATATGCGTGCAGGGGAAGCGTATCGAAGACAGATTGCCGGCGTGCTGATTCGTCGAGGAATTGAGAAGATAATGGAAGGATAGGAAGATGGAAGTAAAGTTTAATTTGAATGGAAAGCCGGTTGCGGCCGAAATAAAAGCGGACACCCTGCTGTACGACCTTTTAAGAGAGGAAGGATGCTACAGTGTAAAATGTGGCTGTGAGACAACGAACTGTGGTCTTTGTACAGTGATGCTGGACGGAAAACCAAGTCTTTCCTGTTCCATTCTCGCCGCAAGGGTAGAGGGGCGGGAAGTTTTCACGCTGGAAGGTCTGCAAAAAGAAGCGGAAGAGTTCGGTGAATTTCTTGCAGCGGAAGGCGCAGAGCAGTGCGGATTCTGTTCTCCGGGGTTCATCATGAACGTGCTGGCTATGGCCAGGGAACTTGACGAGCCGGATATGGAAGAAATCAAAGAATATTTATCCGGCAACCTCTGCCGGTGCTCCGGGTATATGGGACAGATGAGGGCCGTGGAAAAATACATCAAAACAAAGAGGGAGGACAGATAAATGCAGGTGGTAAATCAGGCAATACCAAAAGTGGATGCAAAAGCTTTGGTGACCGGAAAGCCGGTGTATACGGATGATCTGGCGCCAAAGGACTGTCTGGAAGTGAAAATTCTTAGAAGTCCCCATGCACATGCACTCATCAAATCCATTGACAAGACAAGGGCATTGAAAGTACCGGGAATTGAATGCATTCTGACCTATGAAGACTGTCCGGACGAGCGTTTTACGATGGCAGGACAGACGTATCCGGAGCCAAGTCCTTATGACCGGTTGATCTTGGACAAGCGTGTGCGGTTTGTCGGAGACGCTGTTGCCATTGTGGCAGGAAAAGACAAAGCGTGTGTGACGCAGGCCATGAAAATGATCAAAGTGGAATACGAAATTTTGGAGCCGGTCCTAGACTTTCGAAAGGCCAAGGACAATGATATTCTTGTCCATCCGGAAGAAAATTGGAAAAGCTTATGCCCGGTTGGGGCTGACAATAAAAGAAATCTTTGCGCCTGCGGAAAGGATGAAAAGGGCGATATCGATGAAGTGCTGAAAAATTGTGACTATGTGGTGGAGCAGACATACCACACAAAAGCGTGTCAGCAGGCCATGATGGAGACTTTCCGCACCTATACGTATATGGATGTGTACGGAAGACTTAATGTGGTATCATCCACCCAGGTTACGTTCCATGTAAGAAGAATTCTCGCAAACGCACTTTGCATTCCAAAATCCAAGGTGCGCGTGGTAAAACCCCGTATCGGCGGAGGATTTGGGGCAAAACAGACGTCTGTCTCTGAAGTTTACCCTGCACTTGTGACATGGAAGACAGGTAAACCTGCCAAAATTATTTTTACAAGGGAAGAATCACAAATCGCCTCCTCGCCAAGACATGAGATGGAGATCAAGGTGCGTGTAGGAGCTGATAAAAGCGGAAAGATCAGAGGAATTGATGTGTATACACTCTCCAACACTGGTGCGTTCGGCGAGCACGGACCAACAACCGTGGGATTGTCCGGACATAAATCCATTCCGCTCTACGGCGGTCTGGATGCGTTCCGTTTCTCATATGATGTGGTCTACACAAATGTGATGTCTGCAGGCGCCTACCGCGGATATGGAGCCACACAGGGAATCTTTGCAGTGGAATCAGCAGTCAATGAGCTGGCGGAAAAGATAGGTGTGGACCCGGTTGTGCTGCGCGAGAAAAACATGGTGAAAGAAGGAGAAGTCATGCCTGCATATTATGGCGAGACGGCAAACAGTTGTGCGCTGGACCGCTGTATGGCAAAGGCAAAAGAGATGATGCACTGGGATGAAAAGTATCCGTGTAAGGATATGGGAAACGGAAAAGTCCGCGGTGTTGGTGTTGCCATGGCGATGCAGGGTTCCGGGATTTCCGCAGTGGATACCGGATCTGTTGCCATGAAAGTCAACGATGATGGATTCTACAGCCTTATGATCGGCGCTTCAGATATGGGAACCGGATGCGACACGATACTGGCACAGATGGCGGCAGAGTGTATGAACTGTTCTGTGGATGATATTGTTGTATCTGGTGTTGACACGGATATTTCCCCGTATGATACAGGCTCCTATGCGTCCAGCACAACCTACGTGACCGGAATGGCGGTTATCAAGACTTGTGAATCTCTGAAGAAAAAAATCATCTTTAAGGCCGCAAAGTATCTGGACTGCACGGAAGAAGAGCTGGAGTTTGACGGCAAAAAAGTGTACAGTTTAAAAGATCAAAGAGAGATTACGCTGAGGGATATCGGAAATCGCGTAATGTGCAATAATGAGGATTCATTAAGTGCCTCTGAGGCACACAGTTCGCCGGTTTCCCCGCCTCCGTTCATGGTTGGCATGGCGGAAGTGGAAGTCGACACGGAGACCGGGAAGGCCACCCTTATCGACTATGTGGCAGTTGTGGACTGCGGCACACCGATCAACCCGAATCTGGCAAGAGTGCAGGTGGAGGGCGGGATTGCCCAGGGCATTGGAATGGCTCTCTACGAGGATGTCGTATACAGTTCAAGCGGAAAGAACTACAGCAATTCCTTTATGCAGTATAAAATTCCTACAAGGCTGGATGTTGGAAAGATCAGGGTGGAATTTGAGAGCAGCTACGAGCCGACAGGGCCGTTTGGCGCAAAATCCATTGGCGAGATTGTCATCAACACGCCATCACCGGCCATTGCAAGCGCGATCAGCCATGCAGTGGGAGCAAAAATTCGGGAGCTGCCGATCACACCGGAAAAAATTTATTATGGGATGAAAAAACAGTAAATGAAATTATATATCATACTGCTGGCTGCTGGAAACAGCAGCCGGTTTGGTTCTAATAAACTTTTTTTCCCTTATGGCGGGAAAAAAATGTATGCGTATACTCTGGAGAGAATGGAGAAAATAAAAAGGAAATATGGTGCAGAGACGATTTTGGTAAGCCAGTATCCGAAACTGAGAGCAGCCTTTGGGGATGAGTGGACATTTATCGAAAATAAGGAGCCAATGCTTGGTATTTCCCATTCAGTTCGCCTGGCTTTAGAGAGTGTGAAGGCGAAAAAGAAAGAAAACTTTTTTCTCTTCTCTGTGTGCGATCAGCCGTTTTTAAAGGCAGAGACACTGGAAAAATTTTTGGAACATTTTTTTGTATCCGGCAAGGGCATTGGATGCATTTGCCATGGTGGGGTTCCCGGAAATCCCGTGGTATTTCGCGATGATTACCGGGAAGAACTTTTGAATCTTACTAAAGATCAAGGAGGAAAAGCAGTGGTGAAAAGACATATGGAAGATGTGTTCCTCTATGAAACGGATGAAAAAGAACTGCGTGATATGGACGAAAGCCCTCTTGTAGTCGTGCGCGGCGGCGGAGATCTGGCAAGCGGCACCATTCATCTTCTTTTCAGGAAAGGGTACCGGGTTCTTGTGTTGGAGACAAAAGATCCGGCATGCATCCGAAGACAAGTATCTTTTTGTGAGGCTGTGTATGAAGGTGTTCAATGCGTAGAAGGCGTGACATCTGTTCTTTGCAGCACAGAAGAGGATATCAGGAAAGGATGGATCGAAAAGAAGGTTCCGGTTGTCATTGACCCTTGGGGAGAACAGATTCCAAAATGGGAACCTGAGGTTATCGTAGACGCAATTCTTGCCAAGCGAAACCTTGGGACAAGAAAAGGAATGGCCCCGCTGACCATTGGTCTTGGACCCGGGTTTACGGCAGGACAGGATGTGGATGCAGTCATTGAGACTATGCGCGGCGAGACTCTTGGAAAGATTTTTTATAAGGGCAGTGCACTTCCAAACACCGGGATTCCGGGAGATATCATGGGTTATTCTAAGGAACGGGTCATCCACGCTCCGGCAGAAGGCAATATCCGGTATGTGAGACACATCGGTGACAAAGTGAAAAAAGGTGACACACTCGCCTTTCTTGGAGAGACAGAAGTTACCGCTACCATGGACGGTCTTCTGCGAGGTGCCATAAAAGAAGGGTATCCTGTGAGAAAAGGACTGAAAATTATGGATATTGAACCACGGATAGAGGAAAAGGAACGGCTGTTCCGGATTTCAGACAAAGCCACTATATTGGCGGAAAGTGTTCTGCAAGTGATACAGACATGGGAGAGAGAGCAATGCATATCATAAAGGCAGGCACCGGGGAGAGGTTTTCAGACCTTTTGGAGGCATTTTCTCTTTCCGGCAGAGAGCGCGCATGTATCTCCTTTGTGGGAGCTGGAGGAAAGACAACCATTCTCTACCGTCTGGCACAAGAATTTGCAGAAGAAGGGAAACGGGTTATTGTCACTACGACTACGCACATGGAAAAGCCGCAAACTGCGTTTTTTCCATGGAAGGAACACCACGCATCTCTGCAGCAGCTGAAGAAACATGTAAAGGAAAGCTCCTTTCTCACAGTAGGTGTCCCATGCATCCACCACGGTATGGAAAAGATCAAAGGGGCTGAACAATGGGTGTGTCAGGAGTTTTTGACAATGGCGGATGTTCTTCTTATCGAGGCAGACGGGTCCAGGAGAATGCCGGTCAAGATACCCTCATCTCATGAACCTTTGGTGCCTGAGTGGACGGATGTCACGATTGCTGTGCTTGGGTATCCGGCCATCGGAAAACCAATAGAATGCTGTGCCTATCAACCGGAAGAGCTGGCGGATTTTCTTGGAAAGGATAAAGAACACAGACTGAATCTGAAAGATGTCTCAGCTATCTGGGAAAAGGACGGCGGAGCAAGGAAAGGAATGAAAGGGAAAAAACTGTTTGTGCTGAACCAATGTCCCAAAGAAGAGGTGACTACTCTTTTGGCGCACTTTAAGGACAAACGAGAAATCTATCTATGTGAAAAGGAAGAAAGACCATGATAAACCAAACATTCTATCAAACCATTGCAGAAGAGATCAAGGAGCGGAAAGTGTTTCAGGCAACTGTACTTGACGGCGAAAAAAAGGGAGCAAAACTGCTTGCATCCGGGGACGAGATTTTATGGACCAACATGCAGAAAGAATGGCTGTTTCCATATTTTGAAGAGCTGAAAGTTTTAAAAGGAAACGGTGTCAGAGAAGTTCAGGGGCAGTTATTTTACCATGAATGGATAGGCAGCAGAAAAAGATTGATCGTCTGCGGTGCAGGCCATGTAGGGATCGCCCTTATGAAACTGGCAAAATTTCTTGGATTTTATGTCATTGTACTGGAGGACAGGGAGGAATTTGCCGCGCTTGCAAAGGAGGCAAAAGCAGATGAAATCCTCTGCGCAGATATGGGGGAATCCTTGCGAAATCTTCCGGAAATGCAAGGTTCCTATTATGTGGTTGTGACAAGGGGCCACGCCTACGACAGGATGTGTATCGAAGAGATCTTAAAGAAAAGCTATGCTTATGTGGGCATGATGGGCAGTAAGGGCCGGGTGAAAAGGCTTTTAGAGGAAATAAAGAAAGATATGGTTCATGGAGCCCAACCCCTTCCTCTTGAAGATGTACACACCCCTGTTGGTCTTGATATTGGCGCACAGACCCCGGAAGAGATCGCTGTGTCCATTATGGCTCAGGTGATCCGGGAAAAAAACCAGCACCAGGGACTTGTGGAGTTTGCCGCCGAAGTACTGGAGCCTGTGGCAGGACATGCAAGCCCTCTAAATGGGGTGATGGCGACCATCATTGAGAGGAAAGGATCCGCGCCCAGAGAGGTTGGAACAAAAATTGTTGTACTGGATGGCTGGAAAGTGTACGGAACCATTGGCGGCGGAATTTTAGAAGCACAGGTGCTGGATGCCATTGGAAGTATGATGAAGGAAAACAAAACTTTTCGTATCATGGAAGTAGATTTAAGCGCCAAAGAGGCTGAGAAGGAGGGCTCTATCTGCGGCGGGAAGGTAAAGGTGATGCTGGAGAGGATTTACGAATAGAAGAAAGAATATATTCCTGTGATTGTTTGCCCAAGTTGTGCATACCCATATAATAACAGAAAAATCAAAGGAGCCGTACATGAAGAAAATTCTGGCAGTTTTTCTGGCGTTTCTTCTGATTTCGCAAAGCATTCCATTGACGGCAGAATCCGCATATATTTTGCAAGAAGAAATGGATGATCAGGCTACAAAAGAAAATGCAGGGCAAAATACGACGGAGGGAGTGGAAATATCTGCTCCCTCCGGTGTTTTGATGGAGGCATCCACGGGGCAGGTTCTCTACGAAAAGGATGCCAACACAAAGATGCCGCCGGCCAGTGTGACGAAAGTCATGACAATGTTGCTCATTTTTGATGCACTGGAGGAGGGCAAGATCAAACTGGAGGATAAGGTTACTGTATCTGATTATGCGGCCGGTATGGGCGGTTCCCAGGTATTCTTAGAGCCCGGCGAGACACAAAGTGTGGACACCATGCTCAAATGCATTGCAGTGGCCAGTGCCAATGATGCCTGTGTGGCCATGGCAGAACATATTTCCGGCTCAGAGGAAGCTTTTGTAAAACAGATGAATGAGCGGGCAAAAGGACTTGGCATGAAAAATACGAATTTCGTCAACTGTAATGGATTGGATGCGGACGGACACGAGACAACCGCCCTTGACATTGCACTGATGTCCAGAGAGCTGATCACCAAATATCCACAGGTGCACGAGTACTGCACCATTTGGATGGATACTATCACCCACACGACCAAAAAAGGGACTTCCGAGTTTGGCCTGACAAATACAAATAAATTTATACGCCAGTACCAATACGCGACAGGTTTGAAAACCGGATCCACGAGCAAGGCTAAGTTTTGTCTGTCTGCAACTGCAAAAAAAGACGATCTGGAACTGGTAGGTGTTGTCATGGCAGCGGAAAATGCAAAGGAACGCGTCAAAGACGCCATTGCACTGATGAACTATGGATTTTCCAAATGTAATAAGTTTGAGGACAATGAAAATCTGCCTCAGTCCGTAAAAGTTCCTGTGACAGGAGGTATTAAAGATGAAGTCACAGGCGTGAGTGAAGGTGGATTCCAGTATGTGGATACAAGCGGAGCAGATCTGTCAAAGATTGAAAAAAAGATTGATCTCAAAAAAGAGGTAAAAGCTCCTGTGACAAAGGGAGAAGAGCTTGGAAAGATCATCTACTCGCTGGATGGTAAAACAATCGGAGAGGTACAGATACAGGCAGCGGAAACTGTAGAGGAAGCCTCGTTCCCGGATATGCTGAAAAAGGCGGCAGAAGAGTTTTTGTTGTAAAGCAGAACAAAAAATTATATAATGGACTGAAAAAGAGAAAATAAAGGCGAGGAGATACCACATGTTAAAAGAAAAGCGCATCTTTTTGTTTGACATTGACGGAACACTTTCCATTGACACGACTGTGCTTGAAGGTACCATGGAACTTTTGCATTACATAGAGGAGATAGGAGGCCATGCTTTCTACATCACGAACAACGCGTCAAAGAGCAGAAACGATTACGTGCAAAAATTTAAGCACATGGGCATTGCTGCAACTAAGGAGCAGTTTGTGACAGCAGGGTACGCGAGCTGTCTTTATATGAAACGACATTACTCCGGGAAAAAGATATTTGTCGTGGGGACAACATCATTTGTGGAGGAATTAAAAGATTACGGTCTGGATGTGACGGAGACTTATGATAAGGAGGCAGCTGCCGTCCTGATCGGTTTTGACCAGGAACTGACGTACAAAAAAGTAAAAGATGCCTGTCATCTGCTTTTCGATAAAAAAGTGGATTACATTGGAACCAATGCAGACCTGCGTTGTCCTACAAATTTTGGATTTATGCCGGATTGCGCAGGTATCTGCCAGATGTTGAATGTGACAACAAACCGGGAACCTTTTTATATCGGAAAACCAAATCCGGATATGGTAACCCTTTGTCTTCAAATGGTAAACGGAACGAAGGAGGAGGCTTTGGTAGTTGGCGACCGCCTGTACACCGACATTGCCTGCGGGATCCATGCAGGTGTGGACACAGCGGTCGTCTTTACCGGGGAGGCGAAAAGAGAAGATTTGAAGAATACAAAGTATCCGCCTTCTTATACTTTTGAGAATATCAAAGAACTTTACGAAACCATACAAAAGGAGCGAGTGCAATGAAGATAGAACAGATGATAGACCATACCCTGTTGAAACCGGATGTCACTGCCAGTCAGATAGAGCGGCTTTGCGAGGAGGCAAAAACTTATGGATTTGCCTCTGTGTGCGTGAATTCCAGTTTTGTATCTATGTGTGCAGAAGTTCTTTCGGGAAGTAATGTGGCTGTCTGTACAGTCATTGGATTCCCCCTTGGCGCGATGTCTACGTTTGGAAAACGCATGGAGACAAGAGGCGCTTTGCAGGATGGCGCGAAAGAAGTGGATATGGTAGTGCACATTGGAAAGGTAAAAAGTCATGACTGGGATTATGTGGAGGAGGATATCCGCTCTGTCGTGGAGGAAACAAAAGGACAGGCCCTTGTCAAGGTGATACTGGAAACCGGATATCTGACAGACGAAGAGAAGAGGCAAGTCTGCAGGATTGCCAAAAAAGCAGGAGCTGATTTTGTAAAGACATCCACAGGATTTGGCCCTGCAGGAGCAGTGAAGGAGGATATCCTTCTCATGCGGGAAACTGTAGGCAAAACAATGGGAGTCAAAGCCTCCGGCGGTGTGAAGACCCGGGAAAAGGCACTGGAGATGATAGAGGCCGGTGCCAACCGAATCGGGACAAGTAGCGGTATTGCTATTGTAAGAGGAGAGGACCGGTGATGGCTGGTGCAATTGTGGCCCTGCTGATTTTTCTTGTCCTTATTCTGCTGGAAATCAGAAAAGAAACGTCTACATTTAAGGTCACACATTATGACGTACAGCATCCAAAGCTGGACCAGTTGAACAAAAAAGAAACAATTGTCTTTTTAAGCGATCTGCACAATAAGTGTTACGGAAAAGACAATGATCTTTTGCTGGCAGCGATCAAAAAGGAAAAGCCGGATTTTATCCTTGTTTCCGGTGATATATTGATCGGACAGGAAGGGCAGCCTTTTGAAGTTGGGACAGCTTTCATGGAAAAGCTTCCGTCCATCTGCCCGGTATTCTACGCCAACGGAAACCATGAGCAGCGTATGAAAGAAAACATGGAAGAGTATGGGGATGTGTACCATATTTTCAAGGAGAGACTGCAAAAAGCAGGGGTGCGGATGCTGGAAAATGAAACCATCCGGTACAGTGACGGAAATTTTTGTGCGGACATATCCGGACTGGAGATTCCCCTTTCCTGCTACAAGCGGTTTCATCAGCCTTCACTTGGAAAGGAATATCTGGAAGAAAAACTGGGCCAGGCAGACAGCAAAGTATATCAGATCCTTATTGCCCACAATCCCATGTATTTTCAGTATTACAAAGCCTGGGGAGCTTGCCTTACTGTATCCGGGCATCTGCACGGTGGTGTGGTACGCATTCCTGGCATTGGAGGAATCATCACTCCGCAGATTCGTCTGATACCCAAATATTCCGGGGAACTTACAAAAGAGGGAGATACCAGTATTGTAGTGAGCAAAGGACTTGGCACTCACACCATAAACATTCGTCTTTTCAACCACGCGGAAGTGGTGGTCCTCCATCTTGGAGGGAAAACGAAATGATGGTACTTGAGAAAATGAAATGATTTCTATATAATTAGGAAGAGCCTGTTGAAAACAAGACCGAGATCAAGAAAGGAAAAAACATGGGAATTCCGGTAAAGCTGGAGGTGTTTGAAGGACCGCTGGACCTTTTGCTGCACCTGATCGACAAAAATAAAATTGATATCTACGATATTCCGATCGTGGAAATTACAAACCAATATATGGAATATATCCGTGCTATGCAAAGAGAAGATTTGAATGTGATGAGCGAATTTCTTTTGATGGCAGCAACCCTTTTGGACATCAAATGCCGCATGCTTCTTCCAAAAGAAGTCAATGAAGAAGGGGAAGAAGAAGATCCAAGACAGAAATTGGTGGAACAGCTTTTACAGTACAAAATGTACAAATACATGTCCTACGAACTGAAAGACAGACAGATGGACGGTGAACAGCAGCTCTACAGGCAGCCAAGCATCCCAGAGGAGGTGCTTGCCTACGAAGAACCTGTAGATATGGACAAACTGTTGGAAGGGCTTTCACTTTCCCGGTTAAATGCTATCTTTCAGGATGTCATCAAACGGCAGGAAGATAAAATTGACCCTGTCAGGAGCAAGTTTGGCAAGATAGAGAAAGAGGAAGTTTCCTTGAGCGAACGGCTGGACTATGTGGAAAATTATGCAAGAAATCATAGAAAATTCAGTTTCCGGACCCTTTTGGAAAAACAGGCAGGCAAAATGAAAATCGTTGTGACATTCCTTGCAATCCTGGAGCTTATGAAGATCGGAACCATCAGGATCCACCAGGAGCGGATATTTGACGATATTATCATTACATCAATGATAGGATGAGAAAAATATGAGTATTAAACAACTGGAAGGAGTTATCGAGGCAATTCTTTTTGCCGTGGGAGATTCCGTAGAATTAAAAAAAATTGCCGCGGCAGCGGACCAGGACGAAGACACGACAAGAAAAGTGATCCACCAGATGATGGATCGGTACAAAACAGAAGATCGGGGCATCCAGATCATTGAGCTGGATGGCTCCTATCAGCTCTGTACCAAAAAGGAGATGTACGAATATTTGATTAGAATTGCAAAACAGCCGAAAAAATATACACTCACAGATATTCAGCTGGAGACGCTCTCCATCGTGGCCTACAAGCAGCCGGTCACCAAGCTGGAGATCGAAAAGATCAGAGGTGTGAAGTCCGAACATGCCATCAATAAACTGATGGAGTACAATCTCATCTGCGAGATTGGAAGGCTGGATGCACCCGGGAAACCCCATCTTTTTGGCACAACAGAGGAATTTTTAAGGCGATTTGGCGTACAATCCATTGAGGAACTGCCAAGCCTTGATGCGGAACAATTGGAGGACATGAAGGCAGAAGCAGAAGATGAAGTACAGTTGAGACTTGATATATAGTAAAATTATAGTTGAAAAAGGCAATATGTTGTATGACGTATTGCTTTTTTGTTTGGAAAAAACAAGAAATTACAAGGAAATTTTTCCCAAAAAGTGTTGTAAGTTGTAAAACATGATGATAAAATAATACCAGCTAGGTGTTGGTTACAACTACAAACGGCAAAGCAAAACCTTTTCGTTGTAAATTGGCAAAATTTATTGGGGGAGGTATTTTTTATTTTAAAAGCTCTGCCAGTTGAAAAACCAAAACTAGCAGATTACTGTGTTGATCTCACGCTTTTATGGTAAATTGGCGATGACAAAAATATGCATAATTATGCAAGGAAACAAAAGGAAAGAAGTGAAGGAGCAGAATTTTGAAGAAAGGAGGATAACATGGAAAAGTTTAAAAATATGAAAAACAGTAAATGGTCCAGGGTAATTGCAGCTGCTCTTTGCATGGTTCTGGTGCTGGGAGTGATTTTTCAGGCGAATCTGTTCTCGGCAGCAGAAGAAAAAGAGAAGGCGGCGAGGAAAGAGACGATTGCGGAAGAAAGTATTGAACGAGTGGCGGATTCTCGTACAATGGATGACTGGCAAGAAAGTTTTGGAACAGAAGAAGATACATCGAATGCTGGACGGATCTGGACGGATAAGACAGTGGTAGATGGGGACATTACTCTTCAGACAGTGGATGGAGAGACCTCAGCAATGGTAAATAGAAAAGACGGGGAAGACTCGGATAATTTCATGGTTGCTCTGTCGGCGCTCAGTTCCAATAAGACTGTGACAGGGGAATCCGCAGCTCCGGTTGATGTAGTATTTGTTTTAGATATTTCTGCAAGTATGTATAATGTAAGTCCTGATGGGAAACAAAAAATTGCTATATTGATAGAGGCAGCAAATGAAACAATCGATAGAATACTGAAGTTAAATACAGCCAATAGAGTTAGTGTTATTTTATATTGCGGGGCTACAGGAACAAATGATAATTCACCAGAAACAACGGCTACATGTCCTTTACCACTAGATAGTTACAAGAGTATGAATGGTCAATATCTTTTATTACTTGATAATGGTAGAGGTATTGAAGTGGCAGATGGAGTGATAAACTCATCTGGTGAAGAAATGCCTCCTGAAGGTAGAAGAGTTACAGGCTATACTTACATCCAAAATGGATTGATGAAAGCGCTAAATCAGTTTACAGATGCAGCAGATGGAACGGATGAAAGGATTCCTGTTATCGCTTTGATGAGCGATGGGGCTCCAACAGCAGCCAATACAAAATATACGCAAGAAGGAGAGTCTAATGTAGGAGTAGGTGATATTACTGATATCAGAACTACGTTTCTGACTCAGCTAACTGCCTCTTGGATAAAAGAAAAGGTCAATCATCTATATCAAAAGACACCATTATTTTTCAGCGTGGGATTGGCAGTGGAAGATAATGACTATGCAAATATGGTGTTAAATCCCTCTGAAAGAACAGACAACGAATTAGATGCATGGTGGAATCAATTTTTTGAATCCAATGTGAGGGAAACCGGCGTTATTTATACTCCAAAGGATCAAAATCGAACGGAAATAGAAATCATCAAAGCAGACGATTTAATAACGGATCGATATTATGTTGATAGATTTTTCAATGCAAATAATGCAGAAGAATTAAATCAGGCTTTCGAAGATATTATAGAAGAAATTCGATTACAGTCCGGATATTATCCTACGGATGCTGACAGAGACAATGCCAATTATTCGGGATATCTGGTTTTTAAGGACGAGATTGGGCAATACATGCGCGTGGAATACATGAATGGGGTCATGTATAATGGAACATTGTATGATGGAAGTGAATTTGCATCTGAAGCCAACAATGGAAATATTGAGGAATTTCTCGATTCCTTAGTAGAGCGTTTGAATATTGATATGGACGAGGCCAGAGAACTCTTGGATAATGCGCTAGAACATGGCCAGATATCCTATAAGTCAGAAACAGAATTTAGTAATTACATTGGCTGGTATTCTGATGAAAACGGAAATTATTTGGGCTGGTATTCTGAATCAGGAACAGGAGACACCACAGTGCCGGAGGGAGCTGTGTATGCAAATAAATCTTATTTTTATTATGGAGAATCTTCCGGAACAGTGACAGGAGCGAATCTAATGTATCTTGGCGTGAGGGTCATGGAACGTCTTTCTAACGGAAGGCAAACAGTTCAATTATCCATACCAGCCTCTTTGGTTCCTATTGTACGCTATGATGTAATAACTCAAACAGATTCTGATCAACAGGAAACTGACACTACGACAAAGAATTTAGCTTATCCAATGCGTCTTTTTTATGAAGTGGGGTTAGAAGGAGGAATCAATGAGTATGATTTATCCGCTGTCAGCGATGATTATTCCTACAAAAAAGAAGATGAAACATCAAGGACATATTATTTCTATTCTAATGCGTGGAATACAACAAACAACACAAAAAATGCAGAGACAAAAGTAACGTTTTCACCATCTAAAGAAAATGAATTTTATTATTATACTTCTGATACGCCAATTTATGTAAAAAGTCAGGAGTCAGGAGATGGGTTTCAACTTTACGATGGAGAGTCACATCCAGAGGGAACCTTTTATTATAAGAAGACAGTTTATAATCTGGCAGGAGGAAAGGCTGATAAATACATTGAAATTACAAGTGCTGCGTTAGGAAAAGCGATAAGACAAGAGAATGGGGGTTGGTGTATTCCTAAAGAAACTTCGAAATATAATGAAGGAGATTATATCAAAAATAAGGAGGACGGAAATCCGACTCAGACAGCAGATTATTCACGCATGCCGCGTGTAAACTTGGAAACTGGTACGTCAGGAACAAGTACTAATATGGCAACCTCTATTTCTAAAAGTGTGAGAGATCTGGTTTCTATTGAAGTGTTATTGGGAAATAACGGTAGAATTGGTATAACTCAGGGGCGTTTGAGAGGCGCTAAAGTTGTATTAAGTGAGGATGTGCCTGAGGGAGATGAAAACCGAGCATTTGATTTTGTGATGACGTTAGATGAATCATCAAGTACAGGCAAAATAATAGGTGAGAAAGATGGACAAGAGGTTGAATTTCCAATAAACCAAGATGGAACAATTTCATTTCAATTGAAAGATAAGGAAAGTATCTTATTTTATCTTCCGATAGGTAGAACAGTGTCTATAGAGGAAATAAATGCCTCTGAATATTCAACCCAGATGACGGTTGCTCAAAATGGGACAGAAGAAACTCATGAAGACACAAAAAACAGTGGACCTGTGATTATTATGCGAAATTCGGTTTCTTCTGTTACGGCTGGAAATATCTGGGGAGAACCTGCGGAACTACTTAATCTTTCAAAAGGAACTTCCTCTCCTGATGGAAATGATGATACAACTCAGCCATTGAAGGGTGCAATATTTGATATTTATGAATTGATTTGCAAAAATCCAGCCCATACTGATGAAACACATATGAAAATTATTGATGACAACTACAAAGATGAGAATATAGAATCTCCATGTTGGAAGTTTATAAGCGAGACAACTTCTGGTCCATATGGTGGAATCAGTTTTATTGACCCCAATACAGGAACTACACTATTCTTTAAAAAAGGTACTTACCGATTGATAGAAGTGAAAGCACCTGAAGGTTATACAAAACCCATTGCACAATGGAATATTGAAGTTACTCCTGGAGGTGCGGCCCCATTTGTCTTTAAGGAAGTCCTTGGGAATAACGGAGAAAGGCCACCAGCAATCATCAATTCTGCTGAAAATGAATTTGTTCTAATGAATTATAAGCCATTGAATCCGCCAATCACGGGCGGACGTGGAATTACGGGCTTTATCGTTATAGGTCTGGGAATGATGATTAGTGCATCACTGTTTGGAGTCCATCTGATATTACAGAAAAAGCGTGGTAAACTGTAACAATGTAATAACCAAGAAAGAGAGATTTCAGAAAGGGGAAATTATTATGATGAAAAAACGAGGTATGAAACTATGGTCAAAAGTAGTTGCGGTATGTCTTGTATTAGCTCTTACAATTTCTGTAGGTCTTCCGGCAATGGCAGCGACTATTGTTGATGGGGATATTAAGCCAACCTCAACAGGTACGATTAATGTGACAGGTAAGGAAACGGAAAAGGGTGCTACTGTAACAGCATATCAAATTATCACAGTAAATGCTGAAAATGGAGAAAGCGATAATGGTGGGACATATTTTCAGCCATTAAGTCCTATGTATACATGGGTTGATTCAATTGCTGCTTGGCTGAAAACATATACAGCAGATGGAGAAACCTATCCTTTTTCCGGCTATGTTGGTGACGCAAATGAAGTTACAAAGGCCTTTTCAGAGATAAATGGTTCTGATAAAACAACCTTTTATGTTACTTTGCGTGATGCCATTGGAGAGATGGGGGATTTAACTTCCAAAACAACTACATTTTCTACAGAACAGAATAATCCTACAGCAAAGTTTACAGATATGGCTATGGGACAATGGTTTATAGTCATTACTCCAAATCAGGAGCATGCTGGATATGAATATGCTCCAGCTATAGCAGATCTTACTCCAAAATTTGATGAAACCGGTAAGGTATGGAAATTTGAAGATGTAGTAGAAGTTGTTGCAAAATCAAATCCTGGTATTATTGAAAAAGATGTAGACGATTATACTGTAGAGATTGGACAAACAGTAACCTATACATTGAATGTTCCGGTTCCATATTATCCAGATGATGCAATAGCAGAGATGTTCCGTATTGGTGATAAAGTTTCAGAAGGAATAACTGTTAAAAATAATTCTGCTAATAATATGCAAATAATTGCAGTTTATGAAAGCGGCTCAACACGATTAATTGGCACTTCAGAAACTGAGCGTGATGATGATTATAATCTTTATTATAATGGTATTGACTATGGATATAAAGGTGATCAGGAAGAAGGGTATCAGCCACCAAAAGATGAAGAGGGAAATCCTATTAATGGGCAAAGAGATTTTACTTTTATGATTGATTTCGATTATGATAACCTTATGGAGGAGTTTGGCTACTATGAGGAATCTCCTCTGCAGAATATTCAGGTTACATATGAAGGAACTATCAATGAAAACGCAATTATAAGTGATGATTCCTTGCTTAATGAAGCTTATATAGGACAGAATAATGACCCATATGACCGCGATTCATATACTCCAACCACAGATGAAGAAAAATTGTATACTTATGGAATTGATTTGGCAAAAGTTGAAGAAGATGGCAAAACTCCTCTTCCAGGGGCAGAATTTGAATTAAGGACAAAAGGGAATGATCCTTCTACAGCTCTAGGGTTTATTAAAGAAGAGGGTGACGGAAATTACCGCAGGCCTCAAGAAGGCGAGGAGGCATCAGCTACAACAACATTAGTGGTTGGTTCACAGGAAGGTAATGTCGGTAAATTACTTCTTCAGGGATTAGCAACAGGAAAATATTATCTGGTCGAAACAAAAGCACCTGACGGATATGAATTATTGACTGATCCAATAGAAGTGAATATTGTAGATAAGGAAGCAGATGATCCTGACTATGATTATGGAAAAAATCCTATAGAGGGCGCTGGCACCATTGATGATGCGGGAGATATAGAAGAAGGAAGTAATATAACTAATATCTACTACAAAACAGTAATAAACACAAAACCTCCAGTTCTTCCACTCACAGGAGGTATGGGAACAATCATCTTCTCCACAGTGGGTATCATCCTCATGGCAGGCGGCATTGCACTTGTTGTAAGTTACAGGAGAAGAAGACACGCATAAACTGGATATGTATGAAAAACAAATAAGAAATGAACACCGGAGCGGGGCGATAAGTTCCGCTCCGGGTTTTGTCATTTCTGGAAAGGATGATGGATGAAGACGAAAAAAACGGGGAAAAAGGGAAAGGAAAAGTTAATCTGGGTGGCTGCTGTGTTGTTTTTTCTTCTCGGAGCAGGCGTATTTTTGTATCCATTCATCAGTAATTTTTTAGCAGAAAAAAATCATGAAAAAGTGATTGATTCATATAAGGCAAAGGTAGAAAAAATCTCTTCAGAAGATCTTGAAAAAGAGTGGGAAGAAGCAAAAATTTACAATGAAAATCTTGCCGGAGACCCGGTGCATGACCCATTTATTGTCGGAAGCGGATATGCAGTTCCGGACAATTACAATGAAGTTTTAAATGTGGACAGCAGCGGAGTGATGTGCTATCTGGAAATCCCAAAGATTAATTTAAATCTCCCGGTTTACCACGGCACAAGTGAGGAAGTGCTGCAAAGAGGCGCTGGACACCTGGAGATGACAGCTCTCCCAATCGGCGGTGAAAACAGACGAAGTGTTCTGACCGGGCATCGGGGGCTGCCTAGTGCAGAGTTGTTTACAAGACTGGATGAAATGGAAGTAGGAGATTATTTCTTTATTCACGTTCTGGATCAGACTTTGGCTTATCAGGTTAATGAAATTAAAACTGTAAAACCAGAGGAGCTGCAGAAACTAAATGTCAATCCGAAAGGGGAAGACCTTGTCACTTTGGTGACATGTACCCCTTATGGCGTAAATACCCATCGGCTTTTGGTGACCGGGGAGCGCACAGACTATGTACCTGAGATAAAAGAACAAGAGGAAAAAGTCCCATTGACCACAAGACTCATGCCTTGGCGTTACTATATTGCCGGAGGAGCTGCGGCCCTTGGTATCATTGCCGCTGTCATGATCACGATGAAAATACTTCGTTACCGCAAATACGGAAAGAAAAGGAAGAAGAAACGATGAAAAAGAGTGGAATTGTCATCTATATCATTGCAGGAATCCTGTTTCTTGGCGGCCTTGGAGTTTTTCTTTATCCAAAAGTGACAGACTTGATTTACAGGCAGGAGACGCAGAAGAAAAAAGAAGAATTTGTTCAGTCAAAACAAGGCTCTGACATTAAAGTGGAGGAGTTGTATCAGGAACTTATCAGACGGAACAGAGAGCTCTACGAATCCAGGCAGTCCGGCATCCGTGATCCTTTCTTTTATGAACAGCCGACCATTGACTTGAGCAGTTATGGAATCAAAGACGGCATTATTGGGTTTATCAAAGTGGAACGTCTTGGTGTGGAACTCCCGATTTATCTTGGGGCCAATGAAGAAAATATGTCGCTGGGAGCAGTTCATTTGACAGAGACATCCTATCCGGTTGGCGGGGAGAATACGAACAGTGTCATTGCCGCGCACAGAGGATTCAGCAGGACAGCCATGTTTCGGAATATTCAAAGACTGGAACCCGGGGACCAGGTGGTGATTGAAAACTTTCGGGAAGTTTTGACGTATCAGGTTGTAGATACAGAGGTGATCATGCCGTCTGAGGTAGATAAACTTTTGATCCAGCCTGGGCGGGATATGGTTACATTGCTGACCTGTCATCCCTACCGGTCAAATAAGCAGCGGTATGTTGTGTACTGTGAAAGAGTGGAGACACCTTGATCAAATATTTGGAGTGGAGCTGATATGTTCTGCTTAAAAACACTAGTGATACAGCCGCTTTAGACAGATAGCTCAAACTGGCAGCACGGGTAAGCTCCATTGAGGAGTTTCAAAGACAGATCAAATAAAATATTTCTTAGCCGGGAGATATGCTTTTCTGGATATCTCCCGGTATCTAAATATTGATTCGCGGCCGTTTCTGGCCAAATTTTAAACTAATTTTATTGAAATGCAGAGGAATTCTATAAAGTCAACAAAAATCTTTCATAAATGTCTGTGTAGAAGATATATAAATTTTTCTTGACATACAAATCCTACAGGTGTAATATTCGTGTTGGTATTACATATGTAGTATTATTGCGGAAAATCAATTTAGGAGTTTAAATTCATGAAAAATATAAAGATACCAAGAAGTTTTGTATTGTTAATCCTGTTTATCATCTTATTTTTGTTTCTTATCGCACGATTGTTTCACCTGCAGATTGTCAAAGGAAAAGAATATGCCGAAAATTTTAAATTGAAAACAAAAAGAGAAATTACACTTCTGGGAACAAGGGGAAATATTTATGACCGTAATGGAAAACCGCTTGCCAGAAACAAGTTGGCATATTCGGTTACGTTTGAAGATTCACAAACCTATGGTTCCGAAAGAGAGAGACAATTAAGCTTGAACAGTAAAATTTACAAAATGAATCGCATCATAAGGAATCAGGGTGGATCCGTGGAAAACAGTTTAAAAATAATGGTGGATAAAAATGGAACTTATATATTTACTGTGAGCGGATTTGCACTTGACAGATTTAAGGCAGACGTCTATGGGAAGAGTCGTATAGAAGATATGAAAGAAAAAGAGAAAAATGCCACAGCCGAAGAGGTCATTTCGTTTCTTTCGGATAAGTTTTGTGTTTATTCAGAGGGGAATAAACAGTATACAGCAAAAGAAAAAGCAGAATATGGCCTGCCGGAACAATCGGACGGACAAGAGCTTTTGGATCTTTTGCATGTGCGTTATGCATTGTCCTTACAGGCATATCAAAAGTACCTTCCTGTAACAGTGGCAAGAGATATATCACAAGAGACAGTTGCGGGGATCATGGAAAATCAATCCGAACTTTTGGGTGTGGATATCAGTGAGGACAGTATCAGGGTCTACGAAGGCGGAGAGGCCTGTTCCTCCATTTTAGGATACACCGGTGTGATATCATCAGAAGAACTGACCAAAAAGAAAGAAACGGGATATACGATAAATTCTATTGTGGGAAAATCCGGGCTGGAACAATATTTGGACAGCGTTCTTCAGGGCAGAAACGGAAAAAAAGAAGTTTATGTAGACAGTATGGGAAGAGTGATGGAGGATTTGGGAGTCATAGAAGAGCCGCAGGCTGGCAAGGATGTATATCTAAGTATAGATGCAGATCTACAGCAAAAAACGTATGACGCATTAGAGCGAAAACTTGCGGATATCTTGCTGCAAAATTTAGTAAATGCAAAAACCTTTGACAAGGAAACAATAAATGACACAACAGAAATAAAGATTCCGGTTTATGATGCATATATTGCTCTTTTAAATAACGGAGTGATCGATTTAGAACAGTTTCAGGAAAAGGATGCATCAGAATTGGAAAAAGAAATTTATCAGAGCTGTTTGAATAAAAAGAATCAGGTGATTGAAAAAATTGAAAAGCAATTGACCCAAACGCCGGTAAAATATAAGGATCTTGGAAAAGAAATGCAGGAATATCAAAGACTGATTATCGATAGTCTGGATATGATAGATGAAGAAAAAATGGAAAAAGACTTAGAACTACTTAAAAATTGGGAAAAAGGAGAGTTGTCCATAAGCGAATATCTGCATGGAATGATTGGAGAAGGGTGTATAAATTCCGGAATTTTTGATTCGGAAGAACAATATCTGCAGCAGGACGAAATGTATCAACTGCTGGTATCGTATATAGCGGAAGAACTCCAAAGTAACATGGAATTTGAAGAATTGATATATCGATATATGGTCTTGAACAACGAAATATCTCCGGAACAGATATTCATGGTCTTATATGAACAAGGCGTCCTGGACAGGCAGGATGGAGATTTTGAAAAGTGGCAGCGTGAAGCGCTGTCTACGTATGGCTTGATGGTCCAAAAGATACAGAAATTGGAAATTACTCCGGCAGACCTGGCGTTGGACCCTTGTTCAGGTTCAGCTGTGGTTACAGATACCAAAACAGGGAAAGTATTGGCCTGTGTTTCTTATCCCGGATATGACAATAACCGTCTGGCAAATCAGATGGATAATAACTATTACTATAAAATTTACAATAATGCTTCCATCCCTCTCTATAATCGTGCAACACAACAGTTGTCTGCGCCAGGTTCCACATTTAAACCGATCACCATCATTGCAGGATTAGAAGAAGGAGTGATAGAAAATTCAACAACAGTCATGTGCGATGGCGTATTTGATAAAGTGGTACCGCCATTGAAATGTTGGAATCACGCGGGACACGGCAGTGTGACCGGTGTGGCCAGTGCTTTGGCGCATTCCTGCAATGACTATCTATGTGAAATATCTTATCGTTTGGGAATGACGGGAAACAATGAATTTTCAGACAAACAGGCATTAGAATATATACAGGACTATGCAAAGTTATTTGATCTGGATAAAAAAAGCGGAATTGAATTGCCGGAAAGTAATCCTAAGATAACCGATCAGTATGCGATTCCTTCAGCTATCGGCCAGGGGACAAACAATTTTTCTACAGTTCAATTAGGAAGATATGTCACAACTCTTGCAAATCAGGGAACCAGTTTCCGTCTATCGCTGATTGACAAGATGGATGGAACAGAGACAAAACCAAAAAAGGAAAGTACAATCAATTTATCCGTTTCCACATGGAATAGCGTACTGGCAGGGATGGAAAAGTATGCGAAGAATACAGGTGTATTTGAAGGATTCCCAATATCGGTTGCGGGAAAATCGGGAACAGCGCAGGAAAGTAAAACAAGGCCAGACCATGGCTTATTCGTAGGGTATGCTCCGGCAGAGAATCCCCAAATAGCGGTAGCAGTCAGAATTACCAATGGCTACGTTGCAGGAAACGCAGTGGAGTGCGGGAGAGAAATTTTTGAGACATATTTTAAAACAGAGAACCAATGATTCAATCAAAACAGTATACGAAATGACAAGAAAAGACTTCTGTTTATTTGCAGAGGTCTTTTTTCAATTTTAGAAGTTATATGAAAACTATGTTTTTATTTCACATTTCCTGGAAACAATTACCCATTGATAAAACAAACATATGTTCTGTATAATAATAGAGAAAACGAGGTGAAAAATATGGTCAATCCAAAAAAGCGATTCTTTCACATTGATGTGAATTCCGCTTATCTTAGCTGGGAGGCAGTCCATCATCTAAAACATTTGGGCGGAAAAACTGATTTTAGAAAAGAACTTTGTGCAGTCGCAGGGGATGTAGAGCTGCGGCACGGAATTATTCTGGCAAAATCAGAAAAGGCAAAGGCATTTGGCATTCATACAGGAGAGAGCATTTTGGAGGCAAAACGAAAGTGTCCGAATCTTCTCCTCTTAAGACCTCATTATGAGTTGTATGAAAAATGTTCCAAAGCCATGCTTGGGATTTTGGAGACATATTCAGACCGGGTAGAGCAGTACAGTATTGATGAGGCATTTTTGGACATGACAGGGAGCGAGAAACTTTGGGCAGATCCAAAAGATGCAGCATGGGAAATTAAAGAAACAATTCGGGAAAAACTTGGCTTTTCGGTAAATATCGGCATCTCTTCCAATAAAGCCCTGGCAAAAATGGCATCGGATTTTCGAAAACCTGATCTTGTTCATACATTATATCCCGAAGAAATCAAGGAAAAACTTTGGTATCTGCCCATAAAAGAGTTGTTTTTCGTAGGAGATGCAACAGAACGAAAGTTGAAAAATCTTGGCATATTCACGATTGGAGAACTGGCGTGTACAGATTTGGAAATACTGAGGACTTATCTGAAAAAGCACGGAGAAATCATTTGGCATTTTGCTAACGGAAGAGATGTCTCAAAGGTGTTGGAAACTCCAAATATCCAAAAAGGATATGGAAATTCCATAACCATTCCTTTTGATGTGAAAGATGCAGATTTGGCAAAACAGGTTCTGCTCGCACTCTCGGAAACGGTTTCTGCCCGCATAAGATATGCACAAGTTTTGACCGGTCAGGTTGGAATCCGGATCAAGGATATTTTTTTCCGTAACTTTGGACATCAAAGAAGTCTGAAGAATGCGACAGATGTGACAGGAGAAATTTATGAACAGGCATGCCGATTGTTTGAGGAATTATGGGATGGTCATCCTATCCGCCATCTTGGAGTGTACGCGGGAAAAATCATGGGAAAAGATACGGGCAGACAGAGAGTTTTGTTTGAGAAAAGAGATTTTGAAAAATTTCAAAAACTGGATCAAGCGATAGATGAAATACGAAAGAGATATGGGATAGACAGTATAAAACGAGCAGTTTTTTTAGACAGCCACATAGACCATATGTCCGGAGGCATAAGTCGGGAAAAAAGAACAGTGGATGAAGAAGAGAAGGTTTTATGGTAAGGAGGCAGCATGATGGCATTTGAATACGGAACCCCGATTTTAAAAAGGGAATCCCCTGTAAAAAGAAGATGTTTTAGCGACGCAGCGGTACTTTGCTGGTTTACTTCAAAGGGAAGAGCAATCCCTTTGCTTGTCAAACTGCAGGAAGGAGATGAAATCATAAAACTGCAAAATATAAAAGTACATTCTTTGACAGAACAATTTTATGCAGGCATCCAGACTTGGGAATATGAATGCAGTGCTTATGATGAAAATAAGGAGTATTTATTTTTGCTGCAGTATTTTCCTGAAAATAAAAGATGGAAAATTGAAAAAATCTAAAATTCTAAAAATGTCTTGACATTTAGTATATTTACGCTATACTTATTTACAAAGTTAAAACAAAAACCGATGAACAAGAGAAGTAGATAGAAATATTTGTTTCCAGAGAGCCGTAGGTGCTGAGATTACGGCAGCAAGAGTTTCTATTGAATGGACTTGTGAGGGCAGCTTGAAATCAATCAAATGGAGAGTAGACGCTGACGGGTATCTTGGCCGTTACCATCAAGAGATGTATGATAGTACATGAAAGAGTGGTCAAAAGTCTGTATTAGATAACAGACAGACAATATGGGTGGCACCGCAGGAGACAATGAAATTACCAGTCCCTGTCCCATTGGAAGTGATTCCAGTGGGGCGGGGATTTTTTTATTGCAAAAGGAAGTCCTTTGGATGCATCTACCGATGAAAAAATCCTCCGGTCAGAATCCAGATACCAAACTCTTTCAGGAAAGGAAGGAAAACATGATAAAACCAGATTGTGAAACAACAAGGAAACTAGCAAAAACGTATTCTGTCATTCCTGTTTATCAAGAGTTTTTGGGAGATGTTTTAACTCCTATCGCAATCCTGAAAAAACTGGCAGAAAACAGCAGCAGGTATTATCTTTTGGAGAGCGTGGAGGGAGGAAAAACATGGGGACGGTACTCTTTTCTGGGGTGTGATCCTCTGATGCGGATCACATGCCGGGACTGTGAAGTAACGATAGAAAGAAATGGAAAAAAAGAGATAAAACGAACCGAGACTCCTCTGGAAGTCCTGAGAAATATTTTAAAAGAATACAAGGCTCCGGTGATGCCGGAACTGCCTCCGTTTACCGGTGGAATGGTCGGATATTTTGCCTACTCCATGATCGGTTACGAAGAGCCTGTTCTCAAGATAAAAAAGGGTGGATTTGCGGACTATGATGTGATGTTATTTGACAAAGTGATTGCCTATGACCACTTAAGACAAAAACTGTTTCTCATTGCAAATATAAACACCGACAATGTCATAGAAAATTATGGAAAAGCGGCAAAAGAGATTGAAAGACTCGCCGCAATGCTGAAAAAAGAAGGGGATGGAAAGTCCGTAGTGGAAAAAGAAAAAATTTGTTTTCAGTGCAGTACCTCAAAAGAAGAGTATTGCCGGATGGTGGAAAAGACAAAGGAATATATCCGAAACGGTGATATTTTTCAGGCAGTTATTTCCAGGCAGTTTCATGCAAAGACAAAGAATAGTATTCTTCCCGCATACCGGATTTTACGAACAACAAACCCTTCCCCTTATATGGTATATTTCCACACAGAGGACGAGGAGTTGATGAGCACTTCTCCTGAGACTCTTGTGCGGCTGAACCACGAATGCCTGGCTACGTTTCCAGTGGCGGGCTCCAGGCCAAGGGGGGCTACAAAAGAGGAAGATGATGCACGAAAGACAGAACTTTTGTCGGACGAAAAAGAATTGGCAGAACACGATATGCTTGTGGATCTTGGCAGGAATGATTTGGGCAAGATCAGCAAGTTTGGTTCTGTGGAGGTGACAAAATACAAAGAAATACATCAGTATTCCAAAATCATGCATATCTGCTCTCAGGTGGAAGGAGAGATCGATGACGGAAAGGATGCTCTGGATGCTATCGCATCCGTACTGCCAGCAGGGACGCTCTCGGGAGCACCCAAAATACGCGCCTGTCAGATCATTGAAAAGCTGGAAAAGGAAGAGCGCGGAATCTATGGAGGAGCGATCGGGTACCTGGATTTTACAGGCAATATGGACACCTGTATTGCCATTCGAATGGCAGTGAAAAAAGGGGATACCGTCTATGTGCAGGCAGGAGGCGGCATTGTCGCAGACAGTGTGCCGGAAATGGAATACGAAGAGTCAGCAAACAAAGCGGCAGCAGTCATCCAGGCGGTCGTGGAAGCAGGGGAGGCAGAAGAATTATGATTTTATTGATAGATAATTATGACAGCTTTACTTATAATTTAGTTCAATATTTTGGAACACTGCAGCCGGATATTTCGGTTGTAAGGAACGATGGCATAAGCGTAGAGGAAATTGAAAAGATGAATCCATCTCACATTGTTCTCTCCCCGGGTCCCGGCTACCCAAAGGATGCAGGAATCTGCGAGGAAATCATCCGGCATTTTCAGGGAAAGATTCCGATTCTTGGCATTTGCCTTGGACACCAGGCAGTCTGCGAGGTGTACGGCGGAACCATTGCTCCGGCGAAAGCGTTGGTACATGGAAAGAAGAGTAAAATAAGAATCAATAAAACCTGCACACTTTTTCGAGGACTGAAAGAAGAATTTTATGCGGCAAGATATCACTCCCTGGCTCTCAAAGAGGAGACGCTTCCAAAAGACCTGGAGGTGACAGCAAAGTCAGAGGATGGCGAAATCATGGCAGTTGCACACAAATTTTATCCGGTATACGGACTTCAATTTCATCCGGAATCCATTTTGACAGAATATGGCATGGACATACTGGAAAATTTCCTGTCCGTAACATGCAATAGGGAAGAAAAACTGCAGATGAAAGATGCAATCCATTCTCTTATGGAGGGAGAGGATTTAAGCTATGAGACAGCTAAAAAAGTGATGGAAGAAATGATGGATGGAAGAGCCACGAACGCGCAGATGGGAGCTTTCCTTGCTGCTCTTCGGATGCGTGGAGAAACCATTGAGGAAATTACCGCATTTGCGGAAGTGATGCGGGAAAAGGGAATCAAGATCAAACCAAAACGGGAAGTCATGGACATTGTGGGAACCGGAGGAGATGAGGCCGGCACATTTAATATCTCCACCACTTCTGCATTTGTGGTTGCATCCGGAGGTGTTCCGGTTGCCAAACACGGGAACAGAAGTGTTTCCAGCAGAAGCGGTGCCGCAGACGTACTTGAGTGCCTGGGAGCCAATGTTTCTCTGGACGCAAAACAAAACGAAACCATTTTAAACCGTACGGGAATGTGTTTCTTGTTTGCTCCTGTGTATCATTCCTCCATGAAGTATGCAGCCCCTGTGAGAAAAGAGATGGGTGTAAGAACCGTGTTCAACATTTTAGGCCCGCTCTCCAATCCAGCGGCAGCTAGTATGCAGCTGCTTGGTGTGTACGACAAAAAACTGGTGGAGCCCTTGGCAAAAGTGCTTGGAAATCTCGGCGTTGTCCGGGGAGTGGCTGTGTGCGGAGCAGACGGTCTGGATGAAATTACTCTGACCGGTGAGACAAAAGTATGTGAGATCCGTTTCGGAAAAACGACCAGCTACACGATTTCCCCGGAACAATTTGGATTAAGGAGAAGCAGACTGGAAGAGCTGGTCGGCGGAACTCCGAAAGAAAATGCAAAGATCACAAAGGACATTCTTTCGGGAAAGGAAAGAGGCCCCAAAAGAGACGTGGTTTTGTTGAATGCAGGGATGAGCCTTTATCTTGGGATTGACGGCATCACCCTTGAAGACGGGATCAAACTGGCGGGTGAACTGATAGACAGCGGGAAAGCGCTGGAAAAACTGGAAGAGTTTGTCGCAGCGACAAAAGAATATAAGGAGTAAAAAGATGATTCTTGAGACAATTGCAAAAAGTACGAGAATGCGGGTGGAAAAGAAAAAACAGATCCTTTCTTTGGAGGAGATCAAACAACTGGCGCTCAATCAGGAAAAAAAGGGGGATTTTCCCTTTGAAAAAGCGCTAAGAAAAAAGGGTATGTCCTTTATCTGTGAGGTCAAGAAGGCATCCCCATCCAAAGGGATCATTGCCAGAAAGTTTCCTTATCTTGACATTGCAAAAGAGTATGAAGAGGCAGGAGCAGATGCCATTTCCTGTCTGACAGAACCGGAGTATTTTCTGGGGGCCGACACTTATCTGAAGGAGATTGCAAAAGCTGTGTCCATCCCGGTCCTTAGAAAAGACTTCACTGTTGATGCCTATCAGATTTATGAGGCAAAGATGCTTGGCGCGGATGCCATCCTTCTGATCTGTGCACTGCTTACAAAGGAAGAGCTTACAGAGTTTCTCAACATTGCCAAAAGCCTGGAACTTTCCGCACTTGTCGAGGCACATGACGCGGATGAGATATCTATGGCTTTACAGGCAAGGGCAAGGATCATTGGTGTAAACAACCGCAATTTGAAAGATTTCACAGTGGATTTGAAAAACAGTATAAACATGCGCAAATTGGTGTCCAAAGAAGTGCTCTTTGTAGCTGAGAGCGGAATCCGGACAAGAGAAGATGTAAAAAAACTGGAAAAGGAAGAGGTGGACGCTGTTCTCATTGGGGAAACACTCATGAAAAGTGAGAAAAAAGAAACCATTCTCAAGGCTCTTAGAGGGGAGGGTATATGAAAACGAAGATAAAAATATGTGGCCTTCGTACACAGGAAGATATCCGGATCGTCAACCGTGAAAAGCCGGATTATGCTGGGTTTGTGTTTGCACCCGGAAAACGGCAGATTGATATTTCTCAGGCAAAAATATTGAAAAGTTTCCTGGAACCAGAGATTACAGCAGTTGGGGTGTTTGTCAATGCCCCTTTTGAGGAAGTCTGCGCAATTGCGGACAAAAATATCCTTGACTGGATCCAACTTCATGGTGATGAAGATGAAACATATATCCGTCATCTTAGAGAACTTACAGACAAACCTGTCATCAAAGCCATCCGTGTTCGAAACACAAAGGATATCAGAAAAGGCGATCATCTGCCCTGTGATTATCTTTTGCTGGATGCATATCAAAAAGAGCAATATGGAGGGAGCGGTCATACCTTTGACTGGTCGATGATTCCAAAGATGACCAAGCCGTTTTTTCTGGCAGGAGGCATCAGCGAAAGGAACTTAGAAGAAGCGATACAAACGTATCAGCCGTTTGCACTGGATGTCAGCAGTTCTGTGGAGACAGCTGGGAAAAAAGATGCAGATAAGGTAAAACGAATCATAGAATTAGTGCGAAACAGAAAGGAAGAAGAACATGAGTAAAGGAAGATATGGTATATACGGAGGACAATATATCCCGGAGACATTGATGAATGCCATTCACGAACTGGAGGATGCATATGAGACATACAGTAAAGACCCATCTTTTGCGGCGGAGCTGGAGGATCTTTTGAAAAACTATGCAGGCAGACCATCCATGCTCTATTTTGCAAAAAAAATGACCGAAGATCTTGGCGGAGCAAAAATCTATCTAAAACGTGAAGATTTAAACCACACCGGGGCACATAAGATCAACAATGTGCTGGGGCAGGTACTCCTCGCCAAAAAAATGGGAAAGACAAGGGTGATTGCTGAGACCGGTGCAGGACAGCACGGAGTGGCAACCGCAACAGCGGCAGCGTTGATGGGTATGGAATGTGAGATTTTCATGGGAAAGGAAGACACGGACAGGCAGGCGCTCAATGTGTACCGTATGGAGCTTCTCGGAGCAAAGGTGCACGCAGTGACAAGCGGTACGCAGACATTGAAAGATGCAGTCAACGAGACGATGCGGGAGTGGGCAAGCCGGATGGAAGATACCCTCTATGTCCTTGGCTCTGTTATGGGACCGCATCCGTTTCCAATGATCGTGCGCGATTTCCAGAAAGTCATTGGAAAGGAAATAAAAGAACAGCTTTTGGAGAGGGAAGGAAGACTGCCGGATGCAGTCATTGCCTGTGTAGGAGGCGGCAGCAATGCCATGGGTGCATTCTTTGAGTTTATCCCGGACAAAGAAGTACGCCTGATTGGATGTGAGGCGGCAGGACTTGGAGTGGACACGGATAAACACGCTGCCACCATGACAAAGGGCAGTACAGGGATTTTCCACGGAATGAAATCCATTTTCTGTCAGGATGAATACGGACAGATCGCGCCGGTTTACTCTATTTCAGCGGGGCTTGATTATCCGGGCATCGGGCCGGAGCATGCGGCTTTGGCAGATGAGAAGAGGGCCCAATATGTTCCGGTCACAGACAGCGAGGCAGTGGAAGCGTTTGAGTATCTGTCACGCACGGAAGGTATCATCCCTGCCATCGAGAGTGCACATGCAGTGGCCTATGCAAAAAAACTGGCGCCCTCTATGGAAAAAGACCAGATTATCGTGGTCAATCTTTCCGGGCGCGGTGACAAAGATGTGGCAGCAATAGCAAGATACAGAGGAGTGAATATTTATGAATAAAATTGCAGAGGCATTTCAAAACAAAAAAGCATTTATCCCGTTCATCACAGCAGGGGACCCGTCCCTTGAAATGACGGAACAACTTTTGTACACCATGCAGAAAGCGGGGGCAGACCTGATAGAGATCGGAATCCCTTTTTCCGACCCTGTAGCAGAGGGTGTAGTGATTCAGGAAGCCAATGAACGGGCGCTGAAACAAGGATGTACTACAGACAAGATTTTTGACATGCTCTCCCGCGCAAGAGAGCGTGTGACAGTACCGCTTGTTTTTTTGACCTACTTAAATCCAATCTATACGTATGGGAAAGAAAGATTTATGCAAAAATGCGCCGAGTGTAAAATCGACGGACTGATCGTTCCGGATATGCCGTACGAAGAAAGGGAGGAGCTGCAGGATGTGTGTAAAAAATATGATATAAAAATCATCTCACTCATTGCGCCGACCTCCAAGGAACGGATTGCCATGATCGCAAGTAAGGCCGAAGGATATCTCTACTGTGTCTCCTCCCTTGGAGTGACAGGAATACGCAAAGAAATCAAAACCGATATAGCGGATATGGTGGCACACATCCGGGAAACAACCGATATTCCATGCGCCGTGGGATTTGGAATCGCCTCCACAGAACAGGCAAAAGAAATGGCTGCTCTTTCCGATGGCGCGATTGTGGGAAGTGCTATTGTGAAACTGATTGGCGAATACAAGGAAAACGCTCTTGCACCGGTGGAAGATTATGTCAGGATGATGAAACAGGCTGTACAGGATACAGAAGAATAAAACAACCCCTTTGTATTTCTTGAAAAATTTGCTATACTAAATATCGTGCATTTATAAAATCGGGTCAATGACCCGGACTGGTTCGCAAACTTCCCAGTATAAAAAACCAAGTATCTCAAAAAAAGAAAGGAGATTGGAGAATGAATGCAAGGAAAGTAATCATTGACTGCGACCCTGGAATCGATGACGCCCTGGCGCTGATGTTGGCATTGTCACTGCCGCAGATAGAGGTGATCGGAATCACGGTTGTGTGCGGAAATGTGCCTGTGGAAAAGGGAATCGTAAATGCCAGACGTGTGCTGGAATGGATGGGCAGGGAGGAGATTCCTGTGTATGCAGGAGAGAGAACACCTCTGATGAGGCCATATGTGGATGCTATGGATACTCACGGGGAAGATGGTCTTGGAGAATCCGACCTTCCAAAGCCCATGGGAAAAGAAGAGAGTGCGGATGCGGTGACGTATCTTCTGGATACGCTGGAAAGAGAAGAAAATGTCTCCATCATTGCTCTTGGACCTTTGACTAATCTTGCGAGGGCTTACCAAAGAGCGCCGCATATCTTTGCAAAAGTGGAGGAACTTGTGTCCATGGGAGGAACTTTCCGAACGCCGGGAAACTGTTCCCCTGTGGCAGAGTACAACTACTGGTGCGACCCGGACGCAGCAAAGATCCTGTACGAAGCATTTTCAGCGGATACGCAGTTTAAAGAGAAAAAAATACATATGATCGGCCTGGATGTGACAAGAAAGATCGTGCTCACGCCAAATATATTGGAGTATATGAAAATCACACACCCTGTTTTAGGTGAACTTGTAGAAAAGATCACGAGATTTTATTTTGATTTTCACTGGAAACAGGAACAGGTGATCGGATGCGTGATCAATGATCCTCTGGCTGTCGCATACTTTGTGGACAAAACCGTTTGTCAGGGGTTCGATGCCTACACTGCAGTGGAGACAGAAGGAATCAGTTATGGGCAGACGCTTGTAGATGAATGGGATATCTGGAAAAAGCCACAAAACAGCCATATTCTCGTGAAAACAAATGTAAAAGCGTTTATGCACCTATTTTTGTGCGCTGTTTTCCACGCAAATGAAAACGAATGTGACATGGTACTGGAGCAGATCCTTGCCGGAAAGGAGGACTCCTGATGAGAAAGAGGACATTTGCCATCGTCCTTGTGGCCATGTCTGCTGTACTCAACATGGTGGGCTCTAATCTGGCGTTGTTTTTAAAACTTCCGGTCTATCTGGACACCTTGGGTACGATGGTTGCAGGAGCACTTTTAGGACCGTGGTATGCGATCTGTGCAGGGGTGGTGAGCGGCATTTTAACCGGTATAACGACGGATATCTACTCTTTATTCTTTCTTCCTGTACAGTGTGTCATCGGATTTTTGTCCGGGTGGGTATTCCGGGAGAGAAGAAAAGGAAAGAAATTGCCTGTCCTTGCGAGTGTGCCGATCATCTCTGTTCCGGGGACTTTTGTGGCAGCTGTAATCTCTGCCGCTGTTTTTGGAGGCGTGACTTCCTCTGGATCTACTGTGCTGGTGCAAGTATTCCACCACCTTGGGGTCCATTTGACCGTGAGTGTCTTTTTAGTGCAGTTCATAACGGACTTTTTTGACAAACTTATTGTGTTTTGGGCTGCCATGATGGTGGCAAAAGTAGTGCAAAAAAATTTTCCACAGATTATGACAGAAGAAAAAGGAGGAGGCCGGCATGGAGCGTTATAGCAAAATAACAGAAAAAACAAAACGGGAGATCGTACTTTTAAAAGGATTTCCCTGCGCGTGGGGAAAATGCCGGTTCTGCGATTACACGGATGACAATTCCAGGAATGAAAAAGAAATGATACAGCTTAACAGGGAAGTACTCTCCCATGTCACAGGGGAGTTTGGAGTTTTGGAGGTCATCAATTCCGGTAGCTGTTTTGAGCTTCCAAAAGAGACATTGGAGGACATCAGACGCGTGGTGCAGGAAAAAAACATAAAAAGATTGTTTTTTGAGGCGCACTGGATCTACCGCAACAGGCTGAACGAAATGAGGGCATTTTTCCGGATTCCCATCACATTTAAAACAGGGGTGGAGACCTTTGACAATGCATTTCGCGAGGAATATCTATATAAACACGCACCGTTTCGTGATGCCGCAGAGGCTGCAAAATATTTTGACTCTGCCTGTCTGATGGTGGGGATCAAAGGCCAGACAAAAGAGATGATCAAACGGGATATCGCCCTTTTAAAGGAGCATTTTCAACATGGAACCGTAAGTGTATTTACCGACAATACAACCGATGTAAAAAGAGACGAGGAGCTCATCCGTTGGTTTCTTCAGGAATACAGTTACCTGAAAGACGATCCGAACGTGGATGTGCTTTATGAGAATACAGATTTTGGAGTAGGAGATTAAAAATGTCAATGAAGATCAATCATCAACTTTTCAGCCCGGAGACATTGAAAGAGGAATACCCTCTGCCGGACGAATTCAAAGCATTAAAAAAAGAAAGAGACGAGCAGGTAAAAGAGATTCTGTCCGGTAAATCTGACAGATTTATCGTATTAATCGGACCTTGTTCTGCGGACAACGAAGATGCCGTGTGCGAATATATGGAAAGACTTGCAAAGGTCGATGAAAAAGTGAAGGATAAATTGATGATCATCCCGCGTGTGTACACAAACAAACCGAGGACGACCGGGGAAGGATACAAAGGGATGCTTCATCAGCCAATCCCGGATGAGGCGCCGGATTTGTACGCAGGGATCATTGCAATCCGCAAAATGCATCTGCGTGTCATTAAAGAATGCGGATTTACATGTGCAGATGAAATGCTGTACCCGGAAAACAGAAGTTATCTGGACGATCTTTTGACCTATGAGGCGATCGGTGCGCGCTCTGTGGAAGATCAGCAGCACAGACTGACTGCAAGCGGCATGGACATTCCGGTAGGAATGAAAAACCCGACCAGCGGCGATTTCACAGTCATGCTCAATTCCATCGTGGCTGCACAGAATGGCCACAACTTTATCTACAGAGGATTCGACGTCACCACAGACGGAAATCCATACGCACATGCAATTTTAAGAGGCGGTGTGGACAAATACGGAACTGCTATTCCAAACTACCACTACGAAGATTTGATGCGTCTTTTGGAAATGTATGGAGAGTGGAATTTAAAAAATCCGGCTGCGATCGTGGACGCCAACCATTCCAATTCCAATAAAAAGTACAAAGAACAGCTGCGCATTGTCAGCGAAGTACTCCACAGCAGAAACTGCAATCCGGATATCAAAAAACTGGTCAAAGGTGTTATGGTGGAAAGTTATCTTGTGGAAGGAAACCAGAAGATCAATGAGGAGCGAATTTACGGAAAATCCATTACAGACCCTTGTATCGGATGGGAAGATACGGAAAAACTACTGTACAAAATCGCAGAAATGTCATAAGCAAAAGAACTGTTGAGATAAAAAAATATGAAAATCATAATTTCACCTGCAAAAAAAATGATCACTAACACCGATGTATTTCCGGTAGAAAAACTTCCGGCCTTTCTGGAGGATACAAGGCAGTTAATGAGAGAAATCCGGAAACTCTCTTATCAGAAAGCAAAAGAATTGTGGAAGTGCAATGAAAAACTGGCTGTTCTAAACTATGATCGGTTTGCGCAAATGGATCTGGAGAGAGCTCTCACACCTGCGATCCTCGCCTATGAAGGGCTGCAGTATCAGTATATCGCCCCGGAAGTGTTTACAGAAGAGGCGCTTTCATATATTCGGGATCACCTGCGCATTTTGTCCGGATTTTATGGTATATTGTCCCCTTTTGACGGAGTGACTGCTTACCGCCTGGAAATGCAGGCAAAGCTTGCGGTAAATGGTCATCCAGATTTATACGGTTTCTGGGGCAACCGGCTCTATGAAGAGTTGACGAAAGAAGATCATGTGATCCTCAATCTTGCCTCAAAAGAATACTCAAAGTGTATAGAAAAGTATGTGACTGACAAAGATACCTTTATCACCGTTGGATTCGGTGAATGGATAGATGGAAAGGTGAAACAAAAAGGGACCTTTGCCAAAATGGCAAGAGGTGAAATGGTCCGGTTTCTGGCAGAAAACCAGATACAGGATGTGGAACTTCTAAAAGAATTTCAGGCATTGGGCGTCTCTTACAAGGAAGAATTATCAAACGATACCACCTACATTTTTATAAAGGAAAAATGAGAACATACATAAAATCTCCTGCTGACGGAAAAACTGTCAGTAGGAGATTTTTATTATGACAGAAAAAAATATATTGATTTTAGCTACCACCAATGAATTCCTTGGAAAATTTGAACAGCAGAATGTCAGGATCCTCAGACAAAAAGGGTTCACTGTACATTATGCGGCAAACATGAACGAACCTTCGTATCTCCACGATATAGAACGGATCAAAAAAATGGGAGTACAGGCACATCACATTGAAATCGCACGTTCTCCGTATATGTTTCAGTACAATACAAAAGCTTTTAGGCAGCTGCTCCATCTGATCCGAAAATACCGGATTGACGCTATTCACTGTCATACACCTGTTGGCGGGCTTTTGGGCAGATTGGCAGGTTGGCTGCCCAAAAAAGAGCGCCCCATTATTCTCTATACAGCTCATGGATTTCATTTTTATAAGGGAGCCCCCCTGTTCAATCATCTGTTTTACTATCCGGTTGAGAGATTTTTGGCCCACAACACAGACATTTTGATTGTCATAAATGAAGAAGATTATCGAAATGCCAAAAGGTTTCGCCTAAAAAAAGGAGGCTCGCTTTATAAAATTCCAGGGGAAGGTCTGGATCTTGACGTGTTTCACCCTGTGTCAGATGAAGAGAAGAGGGAAAAAAGAAAGAATCTTGGAATTTTGGATGAGGATTTTTTCCTCCTATCCGTAGGAGAAATCAATGCAAATAAAAATCAAAAAATCGTAGTGGAGGCGCTTTCTATTCTAAAGAAAAGAAAAGGAGCACAGTCCATTCGTTATGGAATAGTTGGAGATGGGTTTTTCAGAGAAAAACTTCAGGATTTTGTAGAGAAAAAAGGTATGGAAAAAGAGGTCATATTTTATGGCTATTGCAGCAATCCGTGGGATTATATCGGATGCGCGGATGCTGTGATCTTCCCTTCAAAAAGAGAGGGGCTTGGAATGGCAGGACTTGAGGCTTTGGCCATGGGAGTTCCCCTTCTTGCCTCAGACAACCGTGGAACAAGAGAATATATGGAACACGGAAAAAATGGATTTCTTTTCCAATACAATAATGTAAAAGAAGTGGCAAAAACTATTGAAAATATCCGAAATCTGGATGAGAAAACAAAAAGAGAAATGAGGCAGGAATGTGTACTGTCCGTAAAACCATTTGAAAATGTATATGCAGGTGCAGTGATGCAGAGAATCTATACAGAGATGGAGAGAAGAATGGAGAGAAGAAATGGGAAAAAATAAAGTCATGGTAAGCGTTGTCATGGGTGTGTATGATCCGGAAAAAGAAAAATTGAAAAAAGCCCTATATTCCATTGTCAAACAAACTTTCAAAGACTGGGAGCTGATTCTCTACGACGATGGTTCTAAAAATAAAGATGCTGCTTTTATCCGGAAATTGTGTGAAAAAGATGAACGGTTTATCTATATCAGGCAGAAAAAGAACCACGGACTTGCATACGCGCTGAATGTGTGCATTCGTCAGGCAAAAGGAAAATATGTCGCAAGGATGGATGCGGACGATATCTGTGAGCCAAAACGTTTTGAAACTCAATACCAGTTTTTGGAAACGCACCCGAAATATCAGTGGGTGGGATCCAATGCGGAATTGATGGACAAGGATGGGGTGTGGGGCTATCAAAAAATGCCGAGAATACCCAAACGGACAGATTTCCTTTTTAATTCTCCCTACCTTCACCCAACAGTCATGTTTCGAAGGACAGTGCTCAAGGAAAACCACGGATATTGCTCTGCCTCGAAATGGAAGGGGCTGGAGGACTATGAGCTGTTTATGAGACTTCACAAAAACGGAAATCATGGATACAACATTCAGGAAAGTCTTTTGAAGTACTGGGAAGACTATCATTCTCATCAAAAAAGAACGTATATGCGCAGAATCCGGGAGATGTTTCTGCGCATACATGGATTCCGCCTGCTTGGGATTTTCCATGTAAAAACATTGCCTTATGTGGTAAAACCACTCCTGGTGGGAGCCATACCAGCACCCTTGCACCATTATATCCGAAAGAAAAGGAAAAAGATGCCATGAACCGGGAAAGAGAACACCAAAAATTAGCGTTCGTGCTTGGAAATTATGTGAAGTGGGTTCTTTTTAAAGCGCAGAAACATGGTATAGAACGACTTTATTTTCTCTCCAGAGACGGCTATCTATTATGGAAAATGGGACAAATTTTATGCAGAAGATTTAAAATCGCAATAGAGTGCAGATATTTGTGCTGTTCCAGATATTCCTTAAATCTTCCTGCTTTTTGCTTAAATGAAATCTCTGGTATGGATTACCTTTGCAGGGGTGGAACGGATGTAACACTGTCTAAAATTCTGGACCGGAGCGGACTTAAAGAGCAGGAAAAAAAAGAAGTGCTCGATAAACTGGACGCATCGAATTGGTGCGATGAGAAACTCTCCAAAGAAAAGCTGATAAAAGTCCGGTCCCAGTTGGAAACGTGCTCGTTGTTTCTGGAGTTTGTCCGACGCCATTCCAAAAAGGCCCTACAATCCATTTCCGGATATCTTATGCAGGAAGGGCTTTTGGAAACAGTTTCATTTGCTATTGTTGACAGTGGATGGAGCGGCACTACACAAGATACCTTGAATAGGCTGTTGGAATATATGGGGCGAAAGGAACTTTTGAAAGGATACTATTTTGGACTCTATGAACTGCCCTCAAATACAAAACGAGCGGCTTACCACAGTTATTATTTCTCCCCGGAAACACACCTGTTCCGGAAAGTGTTTTTTTCCAACTGCTTTTTTGAGGCGGTCTATACAGCTCCACACGGAACAACCATTGGATACCAAAACATAGGAGGGATCTATCAGCCATTATTTGCAAAAGACAGACGCAAAAAACAAAATGTGTGTAAAGACATCAGCCATGCATGTGTCCGCTATGCGTCTTCCTGCGCATCCCTGCATTTGACAAACTTTCAAAAAGAAAAACGGCGGACAGAACGGATTCTTGGAAAAATCATGAGCGCACCTTCCAGGCAGCAGGCAAAATACTACGGAAACATTTCTTTTTCTGACGATGTTAACGGGGAAGGGGAGCAGGTACTGGCCCGGCCAATGACAGATTCACAGTTAAACCATTATCATTTTTTTCCTATGTTGTATCGGAAAGTAAAGAAAGAAAAGTCCTGGATACCTGAAAGCGCCTGGTATCCGGGCAGCGCAGTTTTATACGGGAAACATCCCGCATGGCATCTTTACGGATATACCCTGTTTCAGACTGCCCGGTATTTTTTTAAGATCCAGAAGGAAAAAAGAAAAAGAAGGAAGGAGAGTTCATGCAGTTGTCACCAAAAACAAAACAGTATGCATTCGTGATCCAGCAGCTGACATCCAGAGAAATCAAACGCAAATATGCAAGGTCGTATCTTGGAATTGTGTGGAGTGTACTCAATCCCTTGCTCTCTATGGTGGTACTGTCCCTTATCTTTTCGCAGCTGTTTCGGCGTTCCATTGAAAATTATCCGATCTATTATTTGACGGGATATCTTTTGTGGCAGGCATTTACCGGAGCCACCACGACAGCTATGACAACACTTGCGGACAATAAAGCTCTGCTTTTGAAAGTCAAATTTCCGATGGAGCTCTTTATCCTTGCAAGAGTGTACACAGCCTTGTTAAATCTTGGTTATTCGTTTCTTGCATATGCAATCATGCTGGCGGTGTTTCGTATTACTCTTAGGCCAACCTTTATTTTCTTTCCTGTTTTTGTTTTCTTTTTGTTTTTATTTACCCTTGGTATTTCCTATCTTTTGGCAAGTGCCTATGTCTTTTTCGGAGACATCAAACACCTGTATTCGGTTTTTTTGACCCTTTGGATGTACTGCTCGGCTATCTTTTATCCGGCCGAACAGCTTACTGGACCTATCAGAATTGTCATTGACAACAATCCGATCTACATTTTGATCCACTGCTTAAGAAAAGCCGTTCTGTCAGGACTGCTGCCAACTTTTTTTGAGTGGGCAGGGATTGTTTTTTGGTGCGTGGGCAGCTATCTGCTTGGAAGGTATATTTTCAAGAAAAACAGAAATACTATCATGCAGAAACTGTAGGAGGCACAGATGGAGACAGAAGTCATCGTACAAAACGTGAGTATGGAATTTGAACGGGCAAAAGATGTTCCGGACAGCATGAAGGAACTGCTGATCAAAAAATTAAAAGGCACTTACCGCCCTGAAACATTTAAAGCTTTGGACAACATCAGTTTTACAGTCAAAAAAGGAGAAGTGGCAGGGATCATCGGTACAAATGGTTCCGGAAAAAGTACGCTTCTAAAGATCATCTCCGGAGCACTCATCCCAAGCAGTGGGCGGGTATATGTGGACAGAAAAAAAGTACATCTTCTGACACTTGGAACTGGTTTTGATCCGGAGCTTACAGGAAAGGAAAATGTGTACTTAAACGGTGCAATGATCGGGTATACAAAATCATTTCTTGATCAAAAATATAAAGAAATTGTAAAGTTTGCCGAGCTTGACGGATTTATGGATACAAAAGTGAAAAACTTTTCATCCGGCATGGTTTCCAGACTCGGATTTGCAATCGCCACTGCAGGGGACAGTCCGGAAATACTCATTTTAGATGAAGTGCTGAGTGTGGGGGACATGTTTTTTAGAAAGAAAAGCGAAGAGCGTATCAAAAAGATGATCCACGGAGGATCCACAGTCCTTATTGTATCTCATTCTACCTCCGTCATCCGCAACAACTGTACAAAAGCAATCTGGATTGAGAAAGGGAAACTAAAGGCATGCGGCAACCCTGATGTTGTCTGCGATACCTATGAAAAAATGGGAAAGTAGCAAAAGGAGGAGTGCAATGAAAGAGAAGATGACCAGGCGGGTGGCAGGACGGATCAAGCGAAAGTTACATCGATACAAAAACGAATGGCGCACGCCCAGACTCTTGGCAAAAGGAAGTGAATCTTCCAGGGCAGTCCAAGAGTCATCCCTTTTGTTTGCAAAAAAACTGGCTTGCTACGATGTGATATCATTTGATGTATTTGATACTCTGATCTTTCGCCCTTTTTTTGAGCCATCTGACCTGTTTTATCTGTTAGAATTCCATTTTTCCTATCCCGGACTGAAAAAAATCCGGGTCCAATGTGAGGAGAGTGCAAGAAAAAAGAAGTGGCGGGAAAAGGAAACATATGAAGTGACCCTGGAAGAAATATGGGCAGAGGTTGAAAAGGAAACACATATTCCACAAGAAGTCGGTGTCAAGGTGGAATGGGAGTATGAGTCCTGTTGCTGCCTGGCAAACCCGTATCTCTTTGAAGTGGTTAAAGAGCTGCAAAAACAGGGAAAGACCATCGTGGCAGTGTCTGATATGTATCTTGGAGAGGAGCGTATCCACCGGCTCTTAAGCGAATGCGGATATAAAGACTTTTCTGCATATTTTGTATCCTGTGACTATGAAAAGGCAAAGGTAAACGGGGAACTTTACCAAATTGTAAAAGAGCAATTAGGCTCGTCCCTTTCCTATGTGCATATTGGAGACCATGTCCATTCGGACGAGGAACAGGCGCTCAAGGCCGGAATAGATGCTGCTTTTTATCCCAATATCAATCGTATGGGAAAAAAATACCGTGTATTTGATCTATCCGTACTGACAGGCAGTATTTATCGGGGGATCGTCAATACTCATCTTTACAACGGCTCTCTTGCCTATTCCAAAGAATACGAATACGGATTTGTCTACGGCGGACTGTTTGTGGTGGGATACTGCCAGTTTATCCATGCGTGCAGAGAAAAACACAAAATTGAAAAGCTTTTGTTCCTCTCACGAGACGGCAAGGTTTTAAAAAAAGTGTACGAAACACTTTATCCGGATGAAACGGATTCCATTGCCTATGTGTTCTGGTCAAGACTGGCTGCCCTGAAACTTTCGGCTGACTACTACCGACATGAATATTTTGAACGTTTCCTTTTTCACAAAATCGACCAGGGATTTTCCATACAGGATATTTTAATGTCCATGGAATTGGAGGATATGCAGGAAGAAATTTTAAATGCTCTTTTTTTGCAAAAGACCGAGGAACTGACGTATAAAAATGCGGAAAAAATCAAAGACTATCTTTTAAATTCCTGGGACAAGACCATGGCACACTACACGCCCCAGGCCGCAGCCGCAAAGGCCTATTTCTCACCTATTCTAAAAGACGTGACACAAGCTGCAGCCATCGATGTTGGCTGGGCAGGGAGCGGAGCCCTGATGCTGGATCATATGGTGAACGACGTCTGGAAAATGGATTGTAAGATCACCGGAATCCTTGCAGGTACCAATACTCTTGACAGGGAGAGTGGAGAATCCTTTCTCTTTTTTGGCAAACTTGTCAGTTATCTCTACTCCCAGCAGGAAAACCGGGATTTGTGGAAATTTCATCGCCCCGTAAAAGGGCATAATCTGTACTGGGAACTGCTCCTGGGGGAACCGGCAGGGAGCTTTATCGGATTTTATCCAAATAAAGAGGAAGGCTTTTCGTGCAAGTGGAAGGAAACACCAAAACATGCTGAAAAGATTCGTGAAATCCACCGTGGAATTCTCGATTTTGCAAATTTATTTGAGGCGGCGCAGGCAAAGATCGGCATGCCGGTCGTGGTCAGTGGAAGAGATGCATACGCGCCCATGCTGGCAGTCTTGAACAAAAAAAACAGGGCATATCGCAAAAGCTTTCACATGCTTTTGGATGATATCCATGTGGGATAAAAGGAGTAAAAATGGTACTGTATCACGCAATCAGCTCTTACCAGCTTTTAGAAGTCCTGCTGCACCGAAGAAAATATCATCCTTGTGAATCCGCAATTCTCATTCTGCCGGATTTTATTGTGGGCAAATATCCACAGTATAAAAAATTAGTGTCCGGACATTTTTTTACAAAAGTAATCCTTTTTCCTTACCTTCATATTCCTCATCTGGATGAACGAACGATATTGGAACGAGTTTCTTTTTACTTTGAAAAAAAGGTCCCTTTCTGTTTGGATGAGTTCACGGACATCTATATTGCAGGAGCACATTTTTATTTTACATTGTATGTGCTTAAGGAAAATATTTCATTTACGTTTTTTGAGGACGCAGCGGGAATGCTTGGAAAAGCAGAAATGCTCTATGAAAACCTGAAAAATCGTTTCCCTGTACACGCAGAAATCGCTAAAAAATACGGCTTGTTTGACGGCTCAAATCCTCTCATTAAAAAAATTGTGTGTATGAAAAAGGCCCAGAATATGGTTGTATCAGACGAAAAATATGAAAATTTTGACGTATCCATGGAACTTCAAAACTTAAACGAAAAGGAGCGAAACCGCATCATCCGGTTTTTTCTCAGGAGAAAAATCTATGCACATGCAGATGCCATTGTACTGACTCAGAATTTTTCGGGTCTTGGTATCATGGATGGGAATCGCCAGAAAGCGCTTTACCTGCATATGAAAAAAAATATCCCATCAAAAACAAAACTTCTCATCAAACCGCATCCGGATGATCACTTTGATTACCGGATGATTTTTCCAAATGCAATTGTACTAAAGAAACCATTTCCGTCAGAGTTATTACCTTACGTGTTTCATAAAAAACCTGCTGTGGTCTATTCTTTTGACTCTGCGGGATGTGAAAATCTGACGGAGGATTTTATCGTTAAAAAGATTGCGAGGTAGTCTTATGTCCAATGAAACTGTCTTAATCATTGTAAATTCTGTATATCAGCTTTTGACGGCCATTCACATGAAGTGGACGATCCTAAACCCTTATCCTGTGGAACTTCTCATCACAGACGTTACGCCAGGCCTTGTATCTTTGAGGGAGCAGTTGATATCCACCAAGCTTTTTTTACGTGTTTTGTCCGGATCCGTCAAAGACCTGAACGAAACGATAAAAAAATCTGAGAAGGAAATGACAGAAGTTTTTAAGCGCGGCCGCACAGTTCTTCGGTGGCAGTTGAGTGAAGAATTGGCTGATTACCGGGAAATCTATTTTTCCAATTTTGATTTTTTTGCAAGACTTCTGGCCCACGTTTATTATGATCATCCTTGCAGATTTCTTTGGTATGAGGATGGATTTTCTTCTTATGTAATCGACTACTTGAAAGAAGAGCGCTCTCAGATTAATAAACATGCACAGGGGAGAGAGATTCGAGATAAAGTCGAAAAGGCTCTCCTCTATGAACCGCGTCTTGCCAGAAGAGGAGACAAGATTCCGAACATGCGCCTTCCCAAAATTAACCCAAAAGATATAGATTTCATCGAAATGTTAAATAACATCTTCCAATATCAAAAGCCCGAACATGACCCTGCATTTGTTTTTCTGGAACAATCCTTTCGGGCGGAAGGAATTTCCGGAAATGAGCTGTTTCTCATGGAACAGTGTAAAAATGCGGTGGCTGCGAATGCGTTTGCCGTAAAACCCCATCCAAGAAATGAGATCAATCTCCCGTTCAATCTTGGGCTTACACCAAAATATGAAATTGGCGCACCTTGGGAGCTTTACCTTTTGAATGAACAGAACACAGACAAAACCATCCTGACAATCTGCTCCAACGCTGCACTGAGCGCAAAACTTGTCCTTGACCTGGACATCCCTACTGTGATGCTCTACCGTCTGTATGACGGGAAAGTGCTGTGGAAGGAGGACGATGTGCTGAAACGGTATCTGGAACAGTTTCGTATTCAGTTTGCAGGAAATAATTATTATGTTCCAAAGACCATTTATGAGCTGAAACACATTTTAAAATATTTAGGAGGGCAGAAATGAATGAGCATATAAAAGTATCTGTCATCATCCCGGTATATAATGTGGAAAATTATCTGGAAAAAGCGGTGGACAGTGTGCTTGCCCAGACATTAAAAGATCTGGAGATCATTCTTGTTGACGACGGAAGCAGCGATGCATCTGGGAAAATCTGTGACACCTATGCCCAAAATGCTCCGGATAAGATTCGCGTCATCCACAAAAAAAATGATGGACTTGGAATGGCCAGGAATTCAGGTATTGAGCTTGCAAAAGGAGAGTACATTGCTTTTCTGGATTCGGATGATGAAGTCCATGCGGACATGTATAAAGCAATGTATGAAAAGGCAAAAGAAGAAGACTTTGACATGGTTTTCTGTGATGTGGAGATTATTTATGTAGCTGAACAACGAAAGACTGTTGTGGAAACCTATCCGGAAAGCAGAATCGATGTGCCGGATTATATTGCCCACGGAAACAATATCACTTACAGTGTGAACAAACTGTACAAACGCAAAATCTGGCAGGAGAATCGATATGAAAAAATGTTGTTTGAAGATATTGCGCTGATCCCATGTCTTGTCACCAAATATCCGCACATCGGGTATGTGAAAAAGCCATTCTACCAGTATTATCGAAGGCCGAACACCATATCCACCACAGTGACAGGAGAGATGGTGGACATTATCCGGGCATTTCGCTCTTTTTTGGATAACAGCAACCCCTCCTATAAAGACGAAGTCGTGTACTGTACTGCGAAACAGCTGTATTGGAACATGTATCAGTCAAGGACCTTATTTGGCGCAGATTTTGTTTCGCTGATCCAGAAGTATAAGAAAGATTTTCTCTTGAATCCATATCTGGAAAAAGACAAAAAAATGCAAAAAATTTTAGATTGTATCGATGAAGATGTGATTCCGGAAACCTTTATCCTGGCCAATTTTCACGGCGATATTCCGGCATCCTATGAAGAAATGCTCAAGGAACATTTTCCAGCGGCAAATATTGTCCTGGCAGATGCACATGCATTTAAAAAGACAAGTCTTCCTACAAGCGTGCAGACAGCACTGGAGGAGGGAAAGACAGAATACGTGGAGGAATACTATGCACTTTTAACCCTCTACGAACAGGGAGGAATCGTCCTTTTTCCGTACATGAAAGCAAACCTGCGGCTGAAAATGCTCCGTTTCAACAAAGTTTTTTTCGGATTTGAAGATGAAGAGAACCTTACAGCCGGATGTTTTGGAGCGCAGAAAGGAGATTATGTGATCCAGGCTCTTTTAGACACCTATCGGGAAGAACACATCTATAATCAGGCGTTTCTTCCCTTAAAAGAACGGATCAGAGACTTTTTGATCCTGTATTTTAACCTGAATCCAAACGGGAAAAATCAGCTTCTCAAAAACCATGTGCGCGTCTATCTTCCAAGTATTCTATCTTACGATATGAAGGACGAAGAAAACTGCTGCAAAATTTGGCAAAAAGACATCCCCGAAGGATTTGAGCTGGTCAGTGAACATGTTTTAAAAATGTGGTCTAAACGGATTCTGGACAACTGGAATCTTTACAAAAAAGAAAAAGCAGCAGCCGGCAAAGGACAGGCTATTTCCACAATACAGGAAGGGAGAACTTTCCCGACAAATGTGGAGGAACAGATTCAAAAAGTAGTGGAAACTTACGAAAATTCCACCTGTTGGAAACTGACAAAACCACTTCGGATATTGGGAGAATTTTTAAAGAAGTCATAAAGGAGGAAAAACATGCGCACAGCGGCAATCATTCCTGCAAGATACCATTCCACCCGTTTCAAAGGCAAACCACTGGCTGATATCTGCGGACGACCTATGGTCTGGTGGGTGTACCAGCAGGTAAAAAAATGCATGGCAATCGATGAAGTTCTCGTTGCCACGGACAATGAAGAAATCATGGAAACCTGCAGATTATACGATATCAATTGTATGATGACTTCCAAAAATCATCGTACAAGTACAGAGAGGCTCTATGAAGTTTCCAGAAAAATTTTGGCAGATATTTATGTGTGCGTCAATGGAGACGAACCATTGATCGAACCGGAGATCATTGAACAAATCGTTCCAAAAGATGAGGAAACGTTTTTTGCCGCAAATCTTATGAGTGTCATCCAAAAACCTTCGGAGGTTGTGGATGAGACGAATATCAAGGTTGTCACGGATACTGACGGATATGCCCTCTTTTTTTCGCGCAGCCCCATTCCGCACCCAAAGAGCAGCATCCGCTTTGAGTATTACAAGCATCTTGGGGTACTGGCTTATTCCAGACAGGCATTGGAATTCTTTGCAACTACGCCAAAAGGAGAAATTGAAAAGATCGAGGACATCAATGAACTGCGCTTTGTGGAACATGGGAAAAAGCTAAAAATGATTCCGGTACGGGCGTCTTCCCTGTCCGTGGATACGCCGAAAGATCTGGACTATGTAAGAGCTGTAATAAAAGAACGGCTGCAAAAAGGAGAGTGGAAATTTTGAGCACAAAAATACTGGACTGTACTTTGCGTGACGGCGGATATATCAATAACTGGAAATTTGGTCGAAAAACCATTCTGTCCATTCTGGACAAGCTTGACAGAGCAGGCATCGAGATCATTGAATGCGGTTTTTTGACACAGATGGTAAACGATCCTGAGTCTTCCCTTTTTTCCTCTGCAGAGGAGATCAAAAACCTGCTGCCAAAACGAAAACGAAATTCCATGTACGTGGCCATGATCGCCATCGGGGAAAAAGAACTTTTGCCGGAAACCCTTTCTGCGTGCAGCAAAGACGGAATTTCTGGCATCCGGCTTACTTTCCACAAAAATGAGATAGAAAAAGCGATCCAATGGGCCAGCATCATCATGGAAAAAGGGTATGAAGTGTTTATGCAGCCTGTGGGAACCGTCTTTTACACAGATATGGAACTTCTGGCATTGGTGGAAAAAATGAACGAGCTAAGGCCCTATGCTTTCTATATCGTTGACACTCTTGGAAGCATGTACCGAAATGAAGTTTCCCACCGTTTCTACCTCATTGATGAAAACATGCACCCGGACATTCATCTTGGTTTTCACGGCCACAACAATCTTCAGCTTGCGTTCTCAAATGCCCAGGTATTGGGAAAAATCCAGAGCAAGCGGACTTTGATTTTGGATTCCTCTGTATATGGAATGGGAAGGGGCGCGGGAAATCTTCCAACAGAGTTGATCGCCCAATACATCAATCGAAAGGTTGCATCCAGGTATGATGTCTCCATGATCATGGATATTTATGACGAATACATTGCAGCCATCCGCAAAGAATACGAGTGGGGTTACACATTACCGTATCATATCGCAGCAAGCAATGTCTGTCATCCAAATTATGCATCGTATTTGATCAACAAACAGACCCTGACCATGAAAGGAATCGAGAAGATCATCCAGGCCATTCCAAAAGAGGCAAAAGTCCTGTACGACCAGGCTCTCATTGAGCGGTTATATCTGGACTTCCAAAATCAAAAAATTGACGACAGCACCACAGTGAAAAAAATTTCCAGTACGATCAAGGGGAAAAAAGTGCTGCTTCTTGCCCCTGGAAATTCACTTGCTTTAGAGCAGAAAAAGATTAAGACTTTCATAGAAACCGAGCATCCATATATCATTTCTATACACTTTATAGAAACCATCTTATTCCCGGATGCCTGTTTTGTGAGCAATCAAAAACGAATGGATCTTTTGGAGAGAGAGCTTTGTACACACAGGGAAGTACAGGTCATTCTCACGTCCAATATCCGATCCGAAAAGTTTGCCGATGCGTGGATCGTGGACTATGATTCCTACACAAATGAGGACCCATGGGTATCTGACAATGCAGGTCTTATGCTCCTGAACCTTTTAAAACAGTGTGGTACCGATGAGGTTTATCTGGCCGGATTTGACGGTTTCTACGAGAAGTATCAGGGAAATTATTACAGCAATGAACTGAACCTTGAGGTAAATCGGGAAAAAGTCCATGAAAAGCAAAAACGGATTCGTGGACAGATGCAAAAGATAAAACAGGAAATGAGGCTTATATTCTTGACTGCATCGGTTTACGAATAAATATATTTTACTATCATACTGTATCGGCACTTGACAATTGACTCTCAATTAATTATAGTTGGCTTCATATATGGAAGGGGGTTATAGGTTTATGTTACAGATCAAAAACATCTGTAAAGAGTATCGGACCGGGAATTTAGTGCAAAAAGCTCTCAATCATGTAAGTCTGAATCTTAGAGACAATGAGTTTGTTGCAATTTTAGGCCCCAGTGGTTCAGGAAAAACAACGCTTTTAAATATCATTGGTGGTCTGGACCGCTATGACAGCGGTGATTTGATCATCAATGGTATTTCCACAAAAAAATACAGAGAGCGGGATTGGGATTCTTATCGTAATCACACGATCGGTTTTGTATTTCAAAGTTACAATCTGATTCCTCATCAGACGATTTTGGCAAATGTCGAACTGGCGCTTACAATTTCCGGGATCGGAAAAATACAGAGAAGACAAAAGGCCCTGGAGATGTTGGAAAAAGTTGGCCTTGGGAATCAGATACATAAGAGGCCCAATCAGTTGTCAGGCGGACAGATGCAAAGAGTGGCAATTGCCAGAGCTTTGGTGAATGATCCGGACATTCTGCTGGCAGATGAACCTACAGGAGCATTGGACAGCAATACAAGTGTTCAGGTCATGGAACTTTTAAAAGAGGTTGCAAAAGAACGCCTTGTCGTTATGGTAACACACAATCCGGAGCTGGCAGAGCAGTATGCAACCCGTATCGTCAATCTGCGCGATGGCGTCATCCAGTCAGATTCCAATGTTTTTGAAGTGAATGAAAAACTGCTAAAAAAACCAAAACATCAAAATATGGGCAAGGCATCCATGTCGTTTCTAACTGCGTTGTCGCTGAGTTTCAATAATCTGAAGACAAAAAAAGCCAGAACACTGCTGACTTCATTTGCGGGCTCCATAGGAATCATCGGCATTGCTCTCATTCTTTCTTTATCTACAGGGGTCAATCAATATATCAAAAGCGTGGAGGAGGATACTCTGTCCGAATATCCTCTGCAGATCCAGAGCACGGGATTTGATATGACATCTATGATGGTCAGTGACGAGGGAACAGGAAAACAGGATACGAGGGGAGATGTCCATGTCGTCCAGATGGTCGCAGATATGTTTTCTACTATGGATTCCAATGACCTGGAATCCTTAAAAAAATATCTGGACAGTGGGAAGGGCGGAATTGAAAAGTATACGAATGCCGTGGAATATTCCTACAATGCCGTTCCCCAGATATACCGGGTAGAAGAAGAAAATGTCCGACAGGTTCATCCGGACAAATCTTTTGATTCTCTTGGATTTGGATCATCCTCCGGCTCCAACAGCCTGATGTCCTCTATGATGAGTACGGATGTATTTTATGAAATGCCAGCAGAAGATAAATTGTACAAGGATCAGTATGATGTGAAAGCAGGGCGCTGGCCGAACAAATACAATGAATGTGTACTTGTCCTTACCTCCAATGGCAATATCAGTGACTTTATATTATATACATTGGGCCTGAGAGATCCAATGGAATTGGATGAGATGATCCGGCAGTTTATCAATGAAGAACAGATTGATACACCACAAAATATAGAGGACTATTCCTTTGAGGATATCTTGGGCATCACTTTTAAACTTGTCAACAGTTCTGATTATTATGAATATGATGATCAGTATAAAGTCTGGAAAGACAAGACAGGGGATAAGGGATATATGCAAAACCTTGTAGAGCAAGGTGAAGATCTAAAGATTGTAGGTATCGTGCAGCCTGAAAAAGGAGCAAATGCCTCTGCTTTGACACCAGGTATCGGATATCCGGCATCCCTGACAAAACATGTGGCGAAAAAAGCACAGGACAGTCAGATCGTCAAAGAACAGCTGGCAAACCCGGACATCAATGTATTTACCAATGAGGCATTTGGCCAGGAAGGACGTGGAGATACCTTTGATATGAATTCTCTCTTTCAGGTAGATGAGTCCAAAATGAAGGAGGCGTTTGGATTTGATACCGACGCTTTTTCCCTGGCACTTTCAAATGCTTTGGATACGTCCCAAAGCAGTCTGAATCTGGCAGATATGATGGATTTTGAAAATATGGATATGAAACTTCCAGATATGCCGTCCATTCGCATGGAGGATCTGTTTCAAAATCTGGATCTGACGGTCTCTTCGGATCAACTTTCCAAAATGATACAAAGTCTGATGGAAGGATACCAAGAGTATGCCACGTCCCATCCAGAGGCAGATTATTCCGGACTGGTCAATGATTTTTCCGATTTTCTTGGCACAGAGGCAGCAAGAAAGGTACTTTTAGAACATATCCGGGATATGATCCAATCAGGCGGAGAGGTCGTGATCTCTACAGACCAGCTCAAAGAGTTGATCATGGATATCATGAAAGGATATCAGGAATATGCATTGGAACATGGATATGTAGATGCAGAAAAATTCGATGAATATTTCCTGGAATATCTTCAGACTTCCCAGGCAAAAAAAATCCTGCAAAAATGGGTGGACAACATGTTTGAGGAGCTTTCAAATATTTCCATTACGCCAAAACAGCTTCAGGAGCTGGCAGAAGATATGACAAAAGCATATCTTACCTATGCAGAGGCAAACGGACTGCCGGACCCGCGAAATATGGGAAAATACTTTATGGAGTATTTGGCAACACCGGAAGGAGAAAAACGCCTTTTCAAGGAAATAGAAGGGATTGTGGATACGAAAAAGCTGGAAGAACAGCTGGCAGCTCCTATGGAGGAATACGTACAAGGTGCCGCCATCTCCATGCAGGAGCAGATTTCCCAAATGATACAGCAGATGATGGGGCAGATGACGGATGGAATCAAGAGGTCAATGAGTCAGACGATGGCTTTGGCTGGCAGCAGTCTCCAAAACGCTGTAAAGATAAACGGGCAGGCATTTGCTGATGCACTGCAGATCAATATGGATGAAGAAGAATTGTTGGAACTGATGCTTTCCATGGATTCCGCTAAGAATGCCACATATGAAAATAATTTAAAATCCCTTGGCTATGTTGATTTTCGTGTCCCGACCAGCATCAGCATTTATCCAAAAGATTTTGAAAGCAAAGAACAGGTCATCCAAATTTTAAATGATTATAACAGCCAAATGGAGAAGCAGGGAAAACAAGAGCAGGTGATTACTTTTACTGATGTAGTGGGAACCTTGATGTCCTCTGTGACAGATATCATTGATGTGATCAGCTATGTATTGATCGCTTTTGTCGCCATTTCATTGATCGTTTCTTCCATTATGATCGGAGTCATCACCTACATCAGCGTTCTGGAGCGGCAAAAAGAAATCGGAATTTTACGTGCGATCGGTGCCTCCAGAGGAAATGTTTCTCAGGTCTTCAATGCAGAAACTTTTATTATCGGACTTTGTGCAGGACTGTTTGGTATTGGCATTACATGCCTTCTCCTGATTCCAGGAAATGCTTTGATCCATTATCTGGCCGGAACATCAGATATCAATGCTATTCTTCCGGCAGGTCCGGCGGTTGTCCTGATCCTTTTGAGCATCTTTTTGACATTACTAGGCGGACTGATTCCTTCCAGAAAGGCATCGAAAAGTGATCCGGTAACAGCCCTCAGGACAGAATAAAGAGTATGAGAAATATATTTTAGCAAAAACCTTTTGGTATATACTGCATAACAAAACGAGACTTCTGTTGAAGTCTCGCTTTGTTTATAATAGTGGCAGAAAGAAAAGAGGAGGAGACTATGCGATACAGAACTTTAGGAAAAGACCTTAGGGTATCAGTGGTAGGTTTCGGCTGTATGGGAATCAGCCATGCCTATGGGAAACCATTAGAGAAGAAAGAGGGCATTCGCCTGATACAGCAGGCAGCAGATATAGGGTACACATTCTTTGATACGGCAGAGTCTTACGGCACGGCAGAAAATCCTCATGCAAATGAAGAACTGGTTGGAGCGGCACTAAAACCGTACAGAAATCAAGTTATGATTGCCACAAAGTTTGGAATTTCTTTTGATACGTCTTCCACAGAAGTAAATCATCCGATCATTCCGGATTCGCGTCCGGAGGTCATTTTTTCATCTGTGGAAGGTTCTCTGAAAAGACTCGGCACAGATCATATCGATTTGTATTATCAACATCGTGTCGATCCCAACATACCCATCGAGGAAGTGGCAGGCGTGATGTCCAAATTGATACAGCAAGGAAAGATTACCCATTGGGGTTTGTCGGAGGCAACAGAAGATATCATACGAAGAGCGCACAAAGTCTGTCCGGTGACAGCCATTCAGAACCGATACTCCATGATGGCAAGATGGCATGAAGAACTCTTTCCGGTGCTGGAAGAACTGGGGATCGGCTTTGTTGCATTTTCACCTTTGGCAAATGGCCTTTTATCAGCCAGGTACGATCTAAGTAGCTCGTTTGATCCAACTTACGATTACAGAAGTATGATGCCTCAATTTCAAGCAGAGTCACTAAAGAAAAATGAAACACTGCTATCATTACTGCAGGAGATGTCACGGGCAAAGAATGTGACTCCGGCACAGATTTCTCTGGCGTGGATGATTGGGAAAAAACCTTATCTGGTGCCAATTCCAGGTACAAGAAACCCAAAAAGGATGCTGGAAAATCTAAAAGCATCAGAAGTAATACTTTCAGATCAGGAAATAAAAGAACTGGATCAGGCACTGGATCAGATGGAAATGTCTGAAGTATTCGGCGGATCAAGAATAGAGAATCGTTCATAGAAAGGTCAGGATATATGAAAAAGTTTGCTGTATGTAATGTCGGCGGAGGCTTTGCATATGTAGGAGCCATGCAGGACAGTTTTCCCCATGCTTTGGAGTTGTCAAAAAAAGGATATAATGCCTTTGTTCTGATTTACCGTCCGGGTGCACAGACCGCATGTGAGGATTTGGCAAGAGCTGTTCGATTTATCCGTAAAAATGCAGATGTGTATAGAATTAATCCGGATGCAATTGCAGTTATGGGATTTTCAGCAGGGGGAATCCAAGCTGGAGAATTAATGCTTATATCAGTGCATTTACACATTTTCTGGCTAATTTATCTGGCGTTGTATTTATACTATTTTTGTAAAATACAAACTTACAACTTCTAAGTTGATGAATTGAAATATACATATTGGGAGATGGTGTTATGAAACGAGAATTAGGAATTGCTAGATGTGGACTTGCTTGTTGCTTATGTTCTGAAAATTTGACTTGCAATGGGTGTAATTCAGGTGAATGCCCAGATAAAGACTGGTGCGAAAATAGGAAATGTTCAATTTCCAAAAAGATCGAACATTGTTATGAGTGCAATGAAAAATGCAGAAAAGGATTATTAGGTAAAGTTAAACCGTATGCTTTTACGGAGTTTGTTAGAAGGTATGGTGAAGATTATCTCTTAGATTGTCTTGAAAGGAACGAGAATAAAGGAATAATTTATCATCGTGAAGGCATAAATGGAGACTATGATGATTTTGATGACGTGGAAACACTGATAGAATATATAATAACAGGATTTAGATAAATAGAAAGTTATAGAGGAGAATTTATGAGAATTATATCATTGGTAGAAATCACTACAAAGTCAGAGCTTAAGGCAAAACATGGACTTTCCCTTTATATAGAAACAAGGACACATAAAATTTATTTGATTTAGGTTCAGACAATACATTGTTTGAAAATGCTGTTAAAAGAAATATAGATATTTCAAAGGTAGACACTGTTATTATTTCTCATGGACATTTCGATCACGGAGGAGCATTGAAAAAGTTTTTAGATGTTAATTCTTTGGCGAAGATTTATGTACAAAAAGAAGCCTTTGAACCACATTATAGCAAAACTTTATTTCTTAAAATACCAGTTGGAATTAACAGTAAACTTAAATCAAACAGACAGATTATACTGTTGGACGGTGATTATAAAATTGATGATGAATTATCGCTATTTACAGTGAGTAAAACAAATAAATTTTATTCTCCCGCTAATAATGCTCTTTATGATGAAAAGGGAAAAGATACTTTCAGACACGAGCAAAATTTAATTATTTCAGAAAATCAAGCGGTACTTATAATGGGGTGTGGACATGCTGGTGTTGTTAATATAATGGAAGAAGCAGAGAAGTATCGACCATATTTTTGTATTTGCGGTTTTCACTTATTCAATCCGTTTACAAGGAAATCAGTATCAAAGGAATTGTTAAATGGCATTGCAACGGAATTACAGAAATATAAAGATACTGAGTTTTATACTTGCCATTGTACAGGGGAGAAAGCATTTTACTATTTATCTCAACATATGAATAATATACACTATATGTCTTGCGGTGAAACTGTTGAAATTTAGCAAAAGTCGGAATAATTTTTTTGATATTATAGTGAGGACACAAGGCGTATTTTGCTTTGTGTCCTTTTTATTTTCTTACTATAAGTCCACCTTTTCAAAGCGTTTTACGGAAACCCTATATGCTAGGCAGAGCAGGACGGTATAACATAAAATTCCGATCAACAAGATGGGCACTTGTAGCAGTAGATCAGGAGGAGCGTAACTGTCCAGCCAGGCAAGGGCAGGAAGATGGACTGCTCCCTCCACAGCGATCATTAACAGCAGCATAGGGATGGCGGCAATCACAAAGGCTTTGCCGGCTTTGTACCCATTCTTATAATAGGCAGGAAAGAATACCAGATCAAAAACAGCGTAGATGATCAGCCCAAACCCATACCAGGCAACTGTTGCATCAATTCCAACCGGATTGTTTTCCATCTCGAGAATTCTCCTCAAAATAACGCATGGAATAGACAGCATCAGCTGGAACAGCTGTATAGAAACGATCAGTCGGCATTTTCCCTTAACACTTTCCCGTTTGGTTATCGGAAGAATGGCGCTATACCAGGCATCATTGGTTTCCCTGGCATAGAGAAACGTAATATAAGGAGCCAAACATCCAAACATGAAAATGACGGTGTAAGGATATGCAGGAACCATCACCAGACAGCCAAGAAAAGCGAAGACAATAGATGTTGGATGGGCGGCAAGCACCAATTCTTTATAGAGCAGTTTCATCTGAATTCCTCCTCGTATAATAAGTTTGTAAGCATAAAACAGCTTACAGACTTATTCTTTTTTGATTAGACAGAAGGATAATTCTAAACATCCTTTCAGAAGAGGCTTCTTCC